>NZ_KZ304962.1 GCF_002723615.1 Limimaricola cinnabarinus | reverse complement strand
CGCTGCCGCGCGCCCCGAGCCCGCCGCCCCGGCCGAGCCCGAGGCGGCCAAGCCCGCCGAGGAGGAGGACGCGCCGATCCCGATGAGCGCCGCGCGCCGCGCGATCATCCCCGCCGGCCAGCCGCTGCCGCCGCAGCCCTCGGCCAACGAGATCAGCCCCGAGGCGCTCGCCAAGGTCTCCGAGGTGGAGAAGGGCGCCAAGAAGCTGACGCTGATGGAGCTGACCGAAAAGACCTGCAAATGGCCGGTGGGCGACCCCGCCACCGACCAGTTCTGGTTCTGCGGCCTGCCGACCCAATCGGGCAAGCCCTATTGCGAGGCCCATGTCGGCGTCGCCTTCCAGCCGATGTCCTCGCGCCGCGACCGCCGCCGCTGATCGCGCCCTGCATGTTTCTTGAAAGGCCGCTCCCCCGGGGGCGGCCTTTTGCGTTTCGCATCGGCCATGGGGCGCGCAAACTTGCGAATTATTCGCAATCCAGTTGACTTCCTGCGAATGGTTCGCATCTTCTCAGTTCAAAGCCTTTAGTCACCGGAGAGCCCCATGCGCCGCCTGCCCCTTCTCGCCCTCGCCCTGTCAGCCCTGGCCGTGCCCGCCGCGGCGCAGGACCGGCTCAAGGTGGCGACCAGCTTCACCGTGATCGCCGACATGGCGCGCAACGTCGCGGGCGACGCCGCCGAGGTGGTGTCGATCACCAAGCCCGGCGCCGAGATCCACAATTACCAGCCCACCCCGCGCGACATCCTGCGCGTCCGCGACGCCGATCTCGTGCTGTGGAACGGGCTGAACCTCGAATTGTGGTTCGAGCAGTTCCTCGACAATGCGGGCGACCGCCCGGCGGCCGTGATCTCGGAAGGCATCGAGCCGATCTCTATCTCGGGCGGGGATTACGATGGCAAGCCCAACCCGCATGCCTGGATGAGCCCCGACAACGCCGCGATCTACGTCGACAACATCCGCGAGGCGCTCAGCGAGGCGGACCCCGATAACGCGGAGGCCTATGCCGCCAATGCCGAAAGCTACAAGGCCGAGATCGCCGCGATGATCGAGCCGCTCCGCGCCGAGATCGAGCGGGTGCCCGAGGAGAAGCGCTGGCTCGTCTCCTGCGAGGGGGCGTTCAGCTACCTCGCCCGCGATCTGGGTCTGAACGAGCTGTTCCTGTGGCCGATGAACGCCGACGCGACCGGCACGCCGCAACAGGTGCGCCGGGTGATCGACGGGGTGCGCGAGCATGACATCCCGGCGGTGTTCTGCGAGAGCACGGTCAACACCGACCCCGCGAAGCAGGTCGCACGTGAAACCGGCGCGGCCTATGGCGGCGAGCTCTACGTCGATTCGCTCTCCGAGCCGGACGGCCCGGTGCCGAGCTACCTCGACCTCCTGCGGGTCACCACCGAGACCATCGCCACCGGGCTGAACGGGGGCGCATGATGGATGCCCGCGCCCATCCCGAACAGGCCGCGCGGGAGGGCGCGGGCCTTGCGGTGACGGACGTCACCGTCTCCTACCGCAACGGCGTCACCGCGCTGCGCGAGGCGAGCTTTTCGCTGCCCGAGGGCACGATCTCGGCGCTGGTCGGGGTCAACGGCGCGGGCAAGTCGACGCTGTTCAAGGCGATCATGGGCTTCCTGCCTCTGGCCCGCGGCGCGATCTCGATCCTCGGCCAGCCGGTGAAGCAGGCGCTGCGCTCCGGCCTCGTGGCCTACGTCCCGCAGGCCGAGGAGGTCGACTGGTCCTTCCCGGTGCTGGTCGAGGACGTGGTGATGATGGGCCGCTACGGGCGCATGGGCTTCCTGCGCCGCCCGCGCGACGCCGACCGCGAGGCCGTCTCGTCGGCGCTGGCGCGGGTCAACATGACCGAGTTCCGCCACCGCCAGATCGGCGAGCTGTCGGGCGGGCAGCGCAAGCGCGTCTTCCTCGCCCGCGCGCTGGCGCAGGACGGGCGGGTGATCCTCTTGGACGAGCCCTTCACCGGGGTCGACGTGAAGACCGAGGAGGCGATCATCCGGCTCCTGCGCGAGCTGCGCGAGGAGGGCCGGGTCATGCTGGTCTCGACCCACAATCTGGGCTCGGTGCCCGAATTCTGCGACCGCACCGTGCTGGTGAAGGGCACGGTGCTGGCGCATGGCCCGACGCGCGATGTCTTCACCCGCGACAATCTCGAACAGGCCTTCGGCGGCGTGCTGCGGCACTTCGTTCTGGGCGGCGCGGATCTGCACGAGGACGAGGATGCGCGCAAGCTGCGGATCCTGTCGGATGACGAGCGCCCGCTGGTCTTCTACGACGAGCAGCAGCGCTCGGGGGGCGGCGGGCGATGATCGAGACGCTCACCCTGCCCTTCACCTATGGCTACATGCTCAACGCCATGTGGGTCTCGGCCCTCGTCGGCGCGGTCTGCGCGTTCCTCTCGGCCTATCTCATGCTCAAGGGCTGGTCGCTGATCGGCGACGCGCTGTCGCATTCCATCGTGCCGGGCGTCGCGGGGGCCTACATGCTGGGCCTGCCCTTCGCGCTGGGCGCGTTCCTCTCGGGCGGGCTGGCCGCGGGCGCGATGCTGTTTCTCAACCAGCGCACGGGGCTCAAGGAAGACACGGTGATCGGCCTGATCTTCACCGGCTTCTTCGGGCTGGGGCTGTTCATGGTCTCGGTCTCGCCCACGCCGGTGGACGTGCAGACCATCATCCTCGGCAACATCCTCGCCATCACGCCCGAGGACACGTTGCAGCTCGCCATCATCGGCGCGGTCTGCATGATCGTGCTGCTCCTGAAGTGGAAGGATCTCATGGTCGCCTTCTTCGACGAAAGCCATGCCCGCTCCGTCGGCCTGCGCCCCGGCCTGCTGCGCTTCGTCTTCTTCGTGCTGCTGTCGGCGGCCTGCGTCGCGGCGTTGCAGACGGTCGGCGCGTTTCTCGTCATCGCGATGGTGGTGACGCCCGGCGCCACCGCCTACCTGCTGACCGACCGTTTCCCGCGGCTCATCGTCATCGCCGTGGCGCTGGGCTCGGTCACCAGCTTCGTCGGCGCCTATCTCTCCTTCTTTCTCGACGGGGCGACGGGCGGGGTGATCATCAGCCTGCAGACGCTGATCTTCCTCGCGGCCTTCGTCTTCGCGCCGAAGCATGGCTGGCTCGCGGCAAAGGCCCGCGCGAGGGCGGCGCTATGAGCGAGCTTCTTCTTCCCTTCCAGCTCGATTTCATGCGCGACGCCTTCGTGATCGCCGGGCTGATCGCGGTGCCCTGCGCGCTCTTGTCGTGCTTTCTGGTGCTCAAGGGCTGGGCGCTGATGGGCGACGCGGTAAGCCACGCGGTGCTGCCCGGCATCGTGCTGGCCTATATCACGGGCATCCCCCTGCTGATCGGCGCCTTTGCCGCGGGCATGTCCTGCGCGCTGCTCACCGGTTTCCTGACCGATCACAGCCGGATCAAGCAGGACACGGTGATGGGCGTCGTCTTCTCGGGCATGTTCGGCATGGGGCTGGTGCTCTACACCTGGATCGAGAGCGAGGTGCATCTCGACCATATCCTCTTCGGCAACATGCTCGGCGTCGGCGCGGCCGATCTCTGGACCGCCGGGGTCGTCGGCGGGCTGGTCAGCCTCGCGCTGCTCGCCCGCTGGCGCGACCTGATGCTGCACGCCTTCGACGCCGCCCATGCCCGGGCGCTCGGCCTGCCGGTGGGGCTGTTCCATTACGGGCTGCTGGCGGTGCTGTCGCTGACCATCGTCTCGACGCTCTCGGCGGTCGGCCTGATCCTCGCCATCGGCCTTCTGATCGCGCCCGGCGCCATCGCCTTTCTCGTCACCCGCCGCTTCGGCGCGATGCTCGCCGTCGCGGTGGCGGTGACGCTCGCGGCGGGCTGGGGCGGGGTCTATGCGAGCTTCTGGCTCGACAGCGCGCCCGCGCCGACGATCATCCTCGGCCTCACGCTGATCTTCATCGCGGCCTTCATGTGGAAGTCGTTCACGATCCGTCGGGCCGAGAACGGGAGGGCTTCCCAGACGGGCTGAGAGCGATTAGATCGCGCGAATGCAGAATCCTCCCGATCTCCGTCCCGACCTCGCCCCCAAGGCGCGCTTCACCGACGCCGCCCGTCCCGGCCAGCCGACCATCGGCATGGTCTCCTTGGGCTGCCCCAAGGCGCTGGTGGACAGCGAGCGGATCCTGACCCGGCTGCGGGCCGAGGGCTACGCGATTTCGCCCGACTACGCGGGCGCCGACGCGGTGATCGTCAACACCTGCGGCTTTCTCGACAGCGCCAAGGCCGAGAGCCTCGACGCCATCGGCGAGGCGCTGAACGAGAACGGCAAGGTGATCGTCACCGGCTGCCTCGGGGCGGAGCCCGACTACATCACCGGCGCGCACCCGAAGGTGCTCGCCGTCACCGGCCCGCATCAATACGAGCAGGTGCTCGACGCGGTGCATGGCGCGGTGCCGCCCAGCCCCGATCCCTTCGTCGACCTGCTGCCAGCGCGCGGCATCTCGCTCACGCCGCGGCACTTCAGCTATCTGAAGATCTCCGAGGGCTGCAATCACAAGTGCAAGTTCTGCATCATCCCCGACATGCGCGGGCGGCTGCAGTCGCGCCCGGCGCACGCCGTGATGCGCGAGGCGGAGAAGCTCGTCGAGGCGGGGGTGCGCGAGCTTCTGGTGATCAGCCAGGACACTTCGGCCTACGGGCTCGACATCCGCCACGCCGAGGAGCGCGGCCACCGCGCCCACATCACCGATCTGGCGCGCGATCTCGGCTCCTTGGGCGCGTGGGTGCGGCTGCACTACGTCTATCCCTACCCGCATGTGCGCGATCTGATCCCGCTGATGGCCGATCCGAACTCGGGCCTGCTGCCCTATCTCGACATCCCGTTCCAGCACGGCCACCCGGATGTGCTCAAGCGCATGGCCCGGCCCGCGGCCTCCGCCAGGACGCTCGACGAGATCGCGGCGTGGCGGTCGATGGCGCCCGACATCACGCTGCGCTCGACCTTCATCGTGGGTTATCCGGGCGAGACCGAGGCCGAGTTCGACTACATGCTCGACTGGCTCGACGAGGCGCAGCTCGACCGGGTCGGCTGCTTCAAATACGAGAACGTCGCCGGCGCGCGCTCCAACGACCTGCCGGATCACGTGCCCGAGGAGGTCAAGCAGGAACGCTGGGAGCGCTTCATGGCCAAGGCGCAGGCGATCTCGGAGGCCAGGCTTCAGGCCAAGGTCGGCCAGCATCTTCAGGTGATCGTCGACGAGGTCGATGCCGAGGCCGCGACCTGCCGCACCATGGCCGACGCGCCCGAGATCGACGGCAATCTCTTCATCGATGACGGCCACGAGATTCTCAAACCCGGCGACATGCTCACCGTCGAGGTGGACGAGGCGGGGGAATACGACCTCTGGGGGCGGATGGTCGGAAGCTGAAATGCAATCGTGACGTGCGGTCGGCATTGCCCTGCAGCGGTGTGCGTTAAATGGTCATGAAATGGCCGCTGACGACACCGAGGCTCGGAAGGCATGGTCGCACGGCAGCGATGTAGATCACGGGGATTCGCATACATGACGACATCGCAGGCGCGCCCGCTCGATGACACCCAAAGGCGGCTTCAGGCCGTGCTCGACAATGCCAGCGTGTCCATCTTTCTGATGGATGACAGGCAGCACTGCGTCTACATGAACCATGCCGCCGAGATCCTGACCGGCTGGAGCCTCGACGAGGTCAGGGCGCTCGACAAGCCGCTGCACGACATCATCCATCACACCCATCCCGACGGCACGCCCTTTCCGCTGCATGACTGCGCGATCGACCGCGCCTTTCCCGAATACAACCAGACCCAGGGCGAAGAGGTCTTCGTGCATCGCGACGGGCATTTCTACCCGGTGGGCTTCACCGCCAGCCCGATCCGCGACGAGGACAGCCAGACCATCGGCACCATCATCGAGGTGCGCGACATCTCCGACGAAAAGCGCGCGCAGGAACGGCAGCGGCTTCTGGTCAACGAGCTCAATCATCGGGTGAAGAACACGCTGGCGACGGTCCAGTCCATCGCCTGGCAGACCTTCAAGGGCACGGATGCCGAGACCTTCGAGCGGTTCTCGGGGCGGCTCACCACCCTGTCGCGCGCGCATAACGTGCTGACCGAAACCGCATGGGCGCGCGCTTCGCTGCGCGTCATCGCCGATGCGGCGGTGGACACGGTCGCGCCCGGCCGCGTCCGGGTCGAGGGCGAGGATCTCGACATCCACCCCAAGGCGGCGGTGAGCCTGTCGATGGCGCTGCACGAACTCGGTGCCAACGCGCTGAAATACGGCGCGCTGAGCCGCGAGAGCGGCGAGGTCCGGCTCGGCTGGACGGCCAGCCCCACCGAGGACGAGCGGACCCGTCTGGTCCTGAGCTGGACCGAGAGCGGCGGGCCGCTCGTGGCCGAGCCGTCCCGGCGCGGCTTCGGGCTGCGGCTGATCGAGCGGCAGGTGGCGATGGAGTTCGACGGCACCGCGCAGGTCGAGTTCCGGCCCGAGGGGCTGAGCTGCCGGATCGAGATGCTGCTGCCGCAACTGCCCGACCCGGTGGCGCTGGAGCCCCATGCGGATATCGGCCATGGGTAGCGGCGGGCTCGATGGCGCGCGGGTGCTCCTGGTCGAGGATGAGAGCCTTCTGGCGATGCTCGGCGAGGACGTGCTCAGCGAGGCGGGCTGCCGGGTCACCGTGGCGATGCGGCTGAGCGAGGCGCTGCGCGTGCTGGCGGAGATCGAGTTCGACGTCGCGATCCTCGACGTGAACTTGGGCAACGAGACGAGCTACCCCGTGGCCGAGCAGCTGGCGCGCCGCAAGATCCCCTTCATCTTCGCCACCGGCTATGCGGCGGCGGGGCTGTCGGGCGGCTATGCCACCCATCGCTGCGTGCAAAAGCCCTACGACCCCGACCAGCTGCTCATGGCCGCAGAGGCCGCGCTGGGCGCCTGACCCCGGTTGCGGCCACGCTCTCTTACCGCTTCTTTCGAAAACGCGACCGCCCGGCCCGGACGGTCGCGCAGGCCGTCAGCCGGCCATCTGCCGCGCCGCGTCGAGCACGCTGGGCTCTTCGTGATAGGGGCAGGCCACGCGGTGCCCATCGCCCAGATCGACCATCGGCGGCAGGCCTTGGGCGCAATCGGCATGCGCCTTGGGGCAGCGGGTGCGGAACACGCAGCCCGAGGGCGGCGCCATCGGCGAAGGCAGCTCGCCGCCCAGCACCGGGCGCTGGCGCTGGCGCTCCAGCACCGGGTCGGGGATCGGCACCGAGGCGATGAGCGCCTGGGTGTAGGGATGCTCGGGGTTGGTGACGAGCGCCTTGGATTTCGCCACCTCCATCACCCGGCCCAGATACATCACCACGATCCGGTCGGAGACGTGCTTCACGACCGAGAGGTCATGCGCGATGAAGATCATCGCCAGCCCCATGTCGCGCTGAAGCTCCTTGAGGAGATTCACCACCTGCGCCTGCACCGACACGTCGAGCGCCGAGACCGGCTCGTCGCAGATCAGCAGCTTGGGCTTGAGGATCAGCGCGCGGGCGATGCCGATGCGCTGGCACTGGCCGCCCGAGAACTCGTGCGGGTAGCGGTTGACGAGGTTGGGCAGAAGCCCGACCCGCTCCATCAGCTCGGCCACCCGGCGGCGGACCTCCTTGCGCGGGGTCGAGGGCTCATGCGTGACCAGCGGCTCGGCGATGATGTCGCCCACCGTCATGCGCGGGTTGAGCGCGGCCAGAGGGTCCTGGAACACCATCTGCACGTCCTTGCGGTGGACGCGGCGCTGGCGCTCGGTCATCGAGGCGAGGTCCTGGCCCTCGAACTCGATCCGCCCGCCGGTCGAGGGGATGGTGCCGACGATGGCGCGCGCCAGCGTCGACTTGCCCGAGCCGCTCTCGCCCACCACGCCCAGGGATTCGCCCGGCGCGAGGTCGAAGCTGATGCCGCCCACGGCGTGCAGCTTGTTCGAGGGCGTCCAGGGCCAGGCGCCGCGCGGGCGGATGTCGAAAGCGACGCGCAGATCCTCGACCCGCAGGATCGGCTGCGGCAGGTGGCCGGTGCGGTCCGGGCGGCCGCCATTGCCGGCCTCCTCGGCCACGGGCGCGTCCTTGTGCGCCACGCCCGCGGGTTCGGGCGATGGCGGGGTGGCCACCGGGGTGCCCGTGGCCGGCGGTGCGGCGGGGATCGGATCGCCCGCCTCGTCGCGGCCGGTGGCGTCGGTGAACTTGTCGTCCTTGGGATCGGTGGGATCGGTCATCACTTCACCTCCTCAACGGGGGCATGGCAGGCGCGGCGCAGCATCGGGTAGCCCTCGGCGGGCAGAAGCTCGGGGCGCACCGTCGGGCACGGCCCGTGCGCCCAGGCGCAGCGCGGCGTGAAGGGGCAGCCCTTGGGCAGCCGCGACATGTCCGGCGGCTCGCCCGCGATGGTCGAGAGCGTCTCGTCGTCGCGGTCGATGCGCGGCACGGCGCGCAAAAGCCCCAGCGTGTAGGGATGGGTCGGGCGCTCGAACAGCTGGTCGGTCGGGCCGGTCTCCATGATCTGGCCGCCATACATGACGAGCGTGCGCTCGCAGGTGTCGGCGACGATGCCGAGATCATGGGTGATCAGGATGATCGCGGTGCCGAATTCCTGCCGGATCTCGGCCATCAGCTCCATGATCTGCGCCTGCACGGTGACGTCGAGCGCGGTGGTCGGCTCGTCGGCGATCAGCAGGCGCGGCTGGCACAGCAGCGCCATGGCGATCATGATCCGCTGCCGCATCCCGCCCGAGAACTCGTGCGGGAACATGGTGATGCGGTTCTTCGCGTCGGGGATCTTGACCGCGTCGAGCATCTTGACGGCCTCGGCCACCGCGTCGCGCTTGGTCATGCCCTTGTGCAGGGTCAGCACCTCGGCCATCTGGTCCGAGATCCGCATATAGGGGTTGAGCGAGGTCATCGGGTCCTGGAAGATCATGCCGATCTCCTCGGAGCGGACCCGGTTCAGCTCCTTTTGCTTGAGGTCCAGCAGGTTGCGCCCGTCATAGCGGATCTGGCCCGTGGCGCGGCCATTGCGCGCCAGGAGGCCCATCGCGGCAAAGGCGGTCTGGCTCTTGCCCGAGCCGCTCTCGCCGACGATGGCGAGGGTCTCGCCCTCCTCCACCGAGAAGCTGACCCCGTTGACGGCGTTCACTTCGCCGTCCCCGGTGGTGAAGGTGACGCGCAGGTCTTCGATATCGAGGAGTGCCATCAGCGATCCTTGGGAATTGTAGGCATTACCGATCCTTCGGATCGAGTGCGTCACGCAGCCCGTCGCCGACGAAGAAGAAGGCGAAGAGCGTGACGACGAAGAAGAAGAGCGGGAAGGCCAGCTGCCAGATCACCCCGTACTGCATGTTGCTCGCGCCATTCGAGATCAGCGCGCCGAGCGAGGTGTTGGGCTCCTGGATGCCGAGGCCGAGGAAGCTGATGAAGCTCTCGGTGATGATCATCTGCGGCACGAGAAGCGTGGCATAGACGATGACGAGGCCCAGCAGGTTCGGCACGATGTGGCGCAGGATGATCGTCATGGGGCGCACGCCGGTGGCATGGGCGGCCTCGACGAATTCCTTGCCCTTGATGGTCAGCGTCTGGCCGCGCGCGATGCGCGACATGTCGAGCCATGAGATCAGGCCGATGCCGATGAACAGCATCAGGATCGAGCGGCCGAAGATCACCAGCATCAGGATCAGCACGAACATGTAGGGCACGGACATCAGGATATCGACGGTGCGCATCATCGCGCCATCCGTGCGCCCGCCCTTGTAGCCCGCGATCGCGCCATAGAGCGTGCCGACGATCACCGCCACGCCCGCGCCGACGATGCCGACCAGAAGCGAGATCCGCGTGCCCTGCACGGTGCGCGCGTAAAGATCGCGGCCCGAGCTGTCGGTGCCGAAGTAATGCCCCGTCTCGATCGAGGGCACGCCCTGCGAGGCGTTGGCGCCGATCAGCGAGAAATCGACATAGTCGGGCTCGTATTGGGCGATGAAGCCGCCGAAGAAGGCGAAGATGCAGATCAGCACCAGCGCCACGAGGCCGGCGAGCGCCGCGCGGTTGCGCATGAAGCGCTGGCGCGCGTCCTTCCACAGCGAGCGGCCCTTGACGTCGGCGGCGGCCTGCGCGTCGAGCAGGCGGTCGGCGGTGCCGGGATCGGGATTGAGCGACATGGGACCCCTCCTCAGTAGCGGATCTTCGGATCGATCCAGGCGTAGAGCAGGTCGACCACGAGGTTGAACGTGACGGTCAGCACACCGACGAGGATGGTGATCCCCATGATGACCGAGTAGTCGCGATTGAAGGCGGAGTTGACGAAGAACTGGCCGATGCCGCCGGTCGAGAAGAACACGTCGATGATGACCGAGCCGGTGATCATGCCGACGAAGGCGGGCCCGAGATAGGACAGCACCGGCAGCATGGTGGGCTTCATCGCGTGGGTCCAGATGATCCGGCGGGTCGGCAGGCCCTTGGCGCGGGCCGTGCGGATGAAGCCCGCATTTAGCACTTCGAGCATCGAGGAGCGGGTGATCCGGGCGATCGAGGCCATGTAGGAGGTCGAGAGCGCGATCACCGGCAGGATGATGTATTCGATCTGCCCGCCCTGCCAGCCGCCGCCCGGCAGCCAGCCCAGCCACAGCGTGAAGATCAGGACGAGGATCGGCGCCATCACGAAGTTGGGCAGCACCTGCGCGCCGATCGAGATGCCGACGGCGAGGTAGTCGAGCCAGGAATTGTGCCGGATCGCGGCGGCGGCGCCGAGCGCCACGCCGACCACGAGGGCGACGATGAAGCTCCAGAACCCGTAGGTGAGCGTCACCGGAAAGCCCTGGGCGATCACGTCGTTCACCGTGCGGTCACGGTACTGGAACGAGGGGCCGAAGTCGAAATGCACGACGACGTTCCAGATATAGGTCGCCATCTGCTTCCAGTAGGGCTGATCGAGCCCGTAGCGCGCCTCGATGTTGGCCATCACCTGCGCGGGCAGCGGGCGCTCGGAATTGAAGGGGCCGCCGGGGGCGGCATACATCAGCACGAAGGAGATCACGACGAGCAGGAGAATCGTCGGGATCGCGATGGCGACGCGTCTGAGAACGTAATTGAGCATGGGGGATGATACCTCGTTTCCGCGCTTGCGGAAATGGACCGCGCCCCCCGGCGCCTGAGGCCAGGGGGCGCGGCTGTCTTGCGATCAGGGGTTACTCGCCGGCGACGCGGTAGAGCTCCTTGGCGTACCAGTTGTTCTGGGCGTTCTCATAGGGATAGCCCTTGATGGTCTCGTCCATCATGAACACCTCGGCATAGTGGTAGATCGGCAGGATCGGGAATTCCTGCGTGATGATCGTCTCCGCCTCGGTATAGAGCGGCAGCGGGTCCTCGGAGGTCGCCGCGTCGGCCATCAGCTGGTCGTATTCCTCGCTCGAAAAGCCCGAGTCGTTGTAGGAGGACTCGGTCTGCATGATGTCGAGGAAGGAAGACGCCTCGTTGTAGTCGGCGCACCAGCCGGCGCGCGCCACCTCGTAGTTCTTCTCGTGACGCTCGGTCAGGAAGGTCTGCCACTCCATGTTGGCCATGGTGGTGTCGACGCCGAGCGTCTGCTTCCACATCTGGCTGATCGCGGTGGCGACCTGCTTGTGGGACTCGGAGGTGTTGTAAAGGATCTCGAGCGACAGCGGCTCGCCATCGGTGCCGTAGCCGGCCTCGCTCATCAGCTCCTTGGCGCGCTCGTTGCGCTCCTGCTGGCTCATCTGAGCCACCTCGATCGCCGGTACCTCGAAGCCCGCCGTGGCCCAGTGGGTCAGCGTGTAGGCCGGCTTCTGACCGCCGCCGAGCACGTTGTCGGTGATCACGTCGCGGTCGATCGCGAGATAGAGCGCCTCGCGCACCTTCACGTCCTGCAGCGCCTCGGGGCCCGAGTCGGAGACGTTGAGGTTGTAGTAGTAGGAGCACAGATCCGGCACCGAGACGGCCTGGTCGGGATATTCCTCCGAGAGACGCGGGAACTGGCCCGCGGGCACGTCGGTCTGGTCGAACTCACCGGCGAGGTAGCGGGTCAGCGCCTGGTTCTCGTCGTTGATGACGAGCGCGGTGACTTCCTCGATGATGACGTTCTCGGCGTCCCAGTATTCGGGGTTCTTGGTCAGGGTGATGTATTCCTGCGGGACGCGGTCCTCGAGCACGTAGGCGCCGTTCGACACCATGTTGCCGGGCTGGGTCCAGGCGTCGCCATGCTCCTCGATCACCGCCTGCGGCACCGGGAAGGTGGTGGTGTGGGTCACCATCTGCGGGAAATAGGGCAGCGCCTGCGACAGGGTGACCTTGAGCGTGTGGTCATCGACCGCCTCGACGCCCAGCTCCTCGGGCGACTTGTCGCCGGCGATCACCTCCTCGATGTTGGCGAGCTTCATCAGCCCCATGTACCACTGGTACTCGGAGGCGGTCGCCGGGTCGGCGGCGCGGCGCCAGGAATAGACGAAGTCATTGGCGGTGACCGGCTCGCCGTTCGACCACTTGGCGTCGTCGCGCAGGGTGAAGGTGTAGGTCAGACCGTCTTCGGACACCTCGAAGCCCGTGGCCACGCCCGGCATCACGTCGCCCTTCTCGTCCTGGTTCATCAGGCCTTCGAACAGCTGGCGGCCGATATGGCTGCCCTCGACATCCTCGATCAGGTTGGGGTCGATCGAGGGAAACTCGTCGAGCACGCGGTAGGAAAAGCTCTGGTCCGCGGCGAGCTTTTCCCCGGTCTCGGGGTGCTCCGTCATCGCGTGGCTTTCGGCCTGGGCCGCGCCGCTCAGCGCAAACAGCGCCGCGGTGCCGGCAAGAAGATGGGTCTTCAAGGTCATGAGGTCATCCCTGTGTCAGTGGGCGGCGCGGGCCGCCGCCGATGGACGTCCGCCCTTTGCGGGCGTGGTTGTGGCCCGATCCTTTTGCGAGCGGCCGTTATTTGCAAGACTAATCCGTGCATGACCACGCGACAGCCCGCCGCGCCCCTTCCGCAAGGTCACACCGATTTCGCAAGCATGTGGCAAAACGGCCCCGCCGCGCGCAGCAAAGATGCCCGAACAGCGCCCTCAAACGACACCAACAGGCACCGCGCGGCCCGCGCAACATGCGAAATCGTGATCGGCAATTCCCCGCCGCCCCTGCCCTCCCCTCGCCAGTTCGGCCCCGAAAGGCTAGATCTCGGCCCGAGGAGACCGAGGATGCCCGACCATACGCACCGCCCCGCGAGGGGCTTCACCCCCCCGGCGCGGCGCAGTCGTGCCCGGGCCGCGGGGCCGGCAGGTCCGTTCCGGCGGGCCGGTTCTCGCTTCGCCGCGGTCCGGCCGGGGGTGCGGCCGGGGTTGCGGTCGGGGCAGAGCCGATGATCGACCGGCTGGAGATGTTCCTCGCGCTGGCCAAGGCGCGGCATTTCGGCCGCGCGGCCGAGGCGGTCGGGGTGACGCAGCCGACGCTTTCGGCGGCGATCCGGCAGCTCGAGGATCAGCTCGGCGTCATGCTGGTGCGGCGCGGCTCGCGGTTCCAGGGGCTGACGCCCGAGGGCGAGCGGGTGCGCGACTGGGCCCGGCGGATCACCGGCGACATGCGCGCCATGAAGGAGGAGCTGCGCGCGGGGCGCGAGGGGCTGACCGGGGTGCTGCGGCTTGCGGTGATCCCCACCGCGCTCGGCGCGGTGACGCAGCTCACCACCCGCTTTGCCGAGGCCCATCCCAAAATGCGCTTTTCGCTGCGCTCGGCCACGACCACGCAGCTGCTCTCGGCGCTGGAGGATCACGAGGTGGATGCCGGGATCGGCTATCTCGACAACGAGCCGCTGGGCCGCGTCGTCACCGTGCCGCTCTATTCCGAGCGCTACGTCGCGGTGCTGCGCGCCGATGCGGCGCTGGCCGGAAAGGCGCGGCTGCGCTGGGCCGATCTTTCGGGGGCCGATCTGTGCCTGCTGACGCCCGACATGCAAAATCGCCGGATCATCGCCGGGCATCTGGCGGCCGCGGGTGTCGAGGTGGCGCCCAAGGTCGAGACCAATTCGACCATCGTGCTGATCAGCCACGTGCTGAGTTCGGGCTGGGTCACCATCCTGCCCGAGCGCGCGGCGGCGATCTTTCTCGAAGGGCTGCCGCTGGTGGCGCGCCCGATCACCGCACCCGACGCCGCGCATGAGATCGGGCTGATCGCGCCATGGCGCGAGCCGCATACGCCGCTACTGGCCGCGCTTTTGGCGGAAGCCCGGCGCTTCGACCGGGATTGATAGGATTTCTCTATCGCGGCACGGAATTGCGATATTGATTTGCAATGCAGTTCTCGCGTTGTCTGCGCCCGAGAGCCGATGAGGAGCCAGCCGATGCCGATACCGCCAGCCCCCGCTGATCTAGAGGGCCGTTTGGATGCGATCCTTGCCGATCATGCGGATCTCGAAGGGCCCTTGCTGCCGATCCTGCACGCGGTGCAGGCCGAATGGGGCTACGTCCCGCCGGAGGCGCTGCCGATCATCGCAAAGGGGCTGAACATCAGCCGCGCCGAGGTGCATGGCGTGGTCAGCTTCTACCATGATTTCCGCGAGGCACCGGCGGGGCGTCACATGCTCAAGATCTGCCGCGCCGAGGCCTGCCAGGCGCGCGGCGGACAGGGCATCGAGGCCGCCGCCAAGGCGCGGCTCGGCGTCGATTGGCACGGCACCAGCAAGGATGGCGGCGTGACGCTGGAGCCGGTCTATTGCCTCGGGCTTTGCGCCACCGGCCCGGCGATGATGCTCGACGGGCGCGTCGTGGCGCGGGTGGACAAGACCCGGCTCGACGCGCTGCTGGCGGAGGTCGAGGCATGAGCCTGAAGATCTACGTCCCTCGCGACGCCGCCGCCCTCGCGGCCGATGCCGAAAAGGTGGCCGAGGCCGTTCTGGCCGAGGCGAAAATCCGCGATGTCGAGGTCGAGCTCATCCGCAACGGCTCGCGCGGGATGCTCTGGCTGGAACCGCTGGTCGAGATCGAGCGCGACGGCATCCGCCACGCCTTCGGCCCGGTCGCGCCGGGCGACGTGCGGGCGCTGTTCGACGCCGATTGGGGCGATCATGCCCTCGCCCTCGGCCCGACCGAGGAAATCGCGTGGTTCAAGCGCCAGACCCGCCTGACCTTCGCCCGCGTCGGCGTGATCGACCCGCTGTCGCTGGACGCCTACGAGGCGCATGGCGGGCTCAAGGGCCTGCGCCGGGCGCTCGGGATGACCGGCGCGGCGATGATCGACGAGATGAAGGAAAGCGGCTTGCGCGGCCGCGGTGGCGCGGGCTTTCCCACGGGGATCAAGTGGGACACGGTGCGGCTTGCCGAAGCCTCGCAGAAATACATCGTCGCCAATGCCGACGAGGGCGATTCGGGCACCTTCGCCGACCGGATGCTGATGGAGGGCGATCCCTTCAGCCTGATCGAGGGCATGGCGATCGCCGGCATCTGCGTCGGTGCGACGCGCGGCTACATCTATCTGCGTTCGGAATACCCCGAGGCGATCCATGTGATGAACGAGGCGATCCGCATCGCCCGCGCGCGCGGGCTTCTGGGGCCTTCGGTGCTGGGCTCGGATTTCGCCTATGACATGGAGGTCCGCGTCGGCGCGGGCGCTTATGTCTGCGGCGAGGAAACCTCGCTTCTCAACAGCCTCGAAGGCAAGCGCGGCGTGGTGCGCGCCAAGCCGCCTTTGCCCGCGATCGAGGGCTTTCTGGGCAAGCCCACGGTGGTCAACAACATCATCTCTCTGGGCACCGTGCCGGTGATCTTCGAGCGGGGTGCCGCGCATTACCGCGATTTCGGCCTCGGGCGTTCGCGCGGCACCATCCCGATCCAGATCGCGGGCAACGTGAAGTTCGGCGGGCTGTTCGAGACCGCCTTCGGCACCTCTCTAGGCGCGCTGGTGGACGAGATCGGCGGCGGCACTTTCTCGGGCCGCCCGGTGAAGGCGGTGCAGGTCGGCGGGCCGCTCGGGGCCTATTTCCCGCGCTCGAAGTTCGACACCCCCTTCGGCTATGAGGAGTTCGACGGCGAGGGCGGGCTCATCGGCCATGCGGGCGTGGTGGTGTTCGACGACACTGCCGACATGCTCGGCATGGCGCGCTTTGCGATGGAGTTCTGCGCGGTCGAAAGCTGCGGCAAATGCACGCCCTGCCGGATCGGCGCGGTGCGCGGGGTCGAGACGGTGGACCGGATCGCGCGCGGCGAGGTGGAGGCCATTCCGCTGCTGACCGATCTTTGTGATACGATGACGGATGGATCGCTCTGCGCGCTGGGCGGGTTCACCCCCTACCCCGTCATGTCGGCGCTCAGGCATTTCCCCGACGATTTCCATGCCAATGCCAAGGAGGCGGCGGAATGAAGGATTTTCTCATCCCCTTCGACGGACCCGGCGGCACCGGTCTGCATGACGACACCGACATGGGCACGCCCGCCTCGACCTCGACCAGGACCGTCACGCTGCGCATCGACGGCTTCGAGGTGACGGTGCCCGAGGGCACCAGCGTCATGCGCGCCTCCGCCGAGCTTGGCATCGAGGTCCCGAAGCTCTGCGCCAGCGACAACATTGAGGCCTTCGGCTCCTGCCGGCTTTGCGTGGTGGAGATCGAGGGGCGGCGCGGCACGCCCGCCTCCTGCACCACGCCGGTGGCCGAGGGCATGGTGGTCCATACCCAGACCTCCAGGATCAAGAAGCTCCGCCGCGGCGTGATGGAGCTCTACATCTCCGACCACCCGCTCGACTGCCTGACCTGCGGCGCCAATGGCGATTGCGAGCTGCAGGACATGGCGGGTGCCGTCGGCCTGCGCGACGTGCGCTACACGCCGGGCGACAACCATTACGACCCCTCGGGCACCGGCGCGCGCTCTCAGGCCGAGGCGCGGCTGCGCGATCCGGTGGGCATCAACAACCCGCAGTTCCTGCCCAAGGACGACTCCAACCCCTATTTCACCTACGACCCCTCCAAATGCATCGTCTGCTCGCGCTGCGTGCGGGCCTGCGACGAGGTGCAGGGCACCTTCGCGCTGACCATCGAGGGGCGCGGCTTCGACAGCCGGGTCTCGGCGGGGATGAAGCTCGACGATTTCATGACCTCGGACTGCGTGTCCTGCGGCGCCTGCGTGCAGGCCTGCCCGACCGCGACGCTGCAGGAGAAATCGGTGATCGAGATCGGCACGCCGGATCGCGCGGTCGTCACCACCTGCGCCTATTGCGGCGTCGGCTGCTCGTTCAAGGCCGAGATGCGCGGCGACGAGCTGGTCCGCATGACCCCCTACAAGCACGGCAAGGCCAATCGCGGCCATTCCTGCGTCAAGGGCCGCTTCGCCTATGGCTACGCCGCGCATCAGGATCGCATCCTGAACCCGATGATCCGCGATACGATCGAGGAGCCGTGGCGCGAAGTGTCGTGGGAGGAGGCGATCTCCTTCGCCGCGACCCGGATGCGCGGCATCCAGGAGCAGTATGGCAAGAAGTCGATCGGCGTGATCACATCGAGCCGCTGCACCAACGAGGAAACCTATCTGGTCCAGAAGATGGCCCGCGCCGTCTTTGGCAACAACAACACCGACACCTGCGCCCGCGTCTGCCATTCGCCCACCGGCTATGGTTTGGGCCAGACCTACGGCACCTCCGCCGGCACGCAGGATTTCGATTCGGTCGAGGACAGCGATGTCGTCGTGGTCATCGGCGCCAACCCGACCGACGGCCACCCGGTCTTTGCCAGCCGCCTGAAGAAGCGGCTGCGCGCGGGCGCGAAGCTGATCGTCGTCGATCCGCGCCGGATCGACCTCGTGAAATCCCCGCATGTCGAGGCGGCGCATCACCTGCCGCTGCGCCCGGGCACCAACGTCGCCGTGGTCACCGCCATGGCGCATGTGATCGTGACCGAGGGGCTTTACGACGAAGAGTTCATCCGCACCCGCTGCGACTGGGAGGAGTTTCAGGACTACGTGGAATTCGTGGCCGAGGAGCGCCATGCGCCCGAGGCGGTCGAGATGCTGACCGGCGTTCCGGCGGAAGAGTTGCGCAAGGCCGCACGGCTCTACGCCACGGGCGGCAACGGCGCGATCTATTACGGTCTCGGCGTGACCGAGCACAGCCAGGGCTCGACCACCGTCATCGGCATCGCCAACCTTGCCATGCTCACCGGCAATATCGGCAGGAAGGGCGTGGGCGTGAACCCGCTGCGCGGCCAGAACAACGTGCAGGGCTCCTGCGACATGGGCTCCTTCCCGCACGAGCTGCCGGGCTACCGGCATGTTTCGGGCTCGGAGGTGCGCGAGGTGTTCGAAAGCCTTTGGAACGTCAAGCTCGACCACGAGCCGGGGCTGCGCATTCCCAACATGCTCGATGCGGCGGTCGATGGCAGCTTCAAGGGCCTCTACTGCCAGGGCGAGGACATCCTGCAATCCGACCCCGACACCAAGCATGTCGCGGCGGGCTTGGCCGCGATGGACTGCGTGATCGTTCAGGACCTGTTCCTCAACGAGACGGCGAATTACGCGCATGTCTTCCTGCCCGGCTCGACCTTTCTCGAAAAGGACGGCACCTTCACCAATGCCGAGCGGCGCATCAACCGCGTGCGCCGCGTGATGGCGCCGAAGAACGGCTATGCCGACTGGGAGGTGACGCAATTGCTGGCGAACGCCATGGGCGGCGGCTGGACCTACACCCACCCCGCGCAGATCATGGCCGAGATCGCGGCGACCACGCCGAGCTTCGCCAATGTCAGCTACGAGCTTCTGGAGGAGAAGGGCTCGGTGCAGTGGCCCTGCAACGACGCCTCGCCCGAGGGCACGCCGCTGATGCATATCGACGGCTTCGTGCGCGGTCGGGGGCGGTTCATCCGCACCGAATACGTGGCGACGGATGAAAAGACCGGCCCGCGTTTCCCGCTGCTGCTGACCACGGGTCGGATTCTCTCGCAATACAATGTCGGCGCGCAGACGCGCCGGACCGAGAACTCCCGCTGGCACGAGGAGGACGTGCTGGAGATCCACCCGCATGACGCCGAGACGCGCGGCGTGCGCGATGGCGATTATGTCCGTCTTGCCTCGCGCTCAGGCGAGACGTCGCTCAGGGCCGAGATCACCGACCGGGTCAGCCCCGGCGTGGTCTACACCACCTTCCACCACCCGACGACGCAGGCCAACGTCATCACCACCGACTTCTCGGACTGGGCCACCAACTGCCCGGAATACAAGGTGACGGCGGTGCAGGTCAGCCCGTCGAACGGGCCGTCGGACTGGCAGCGGGATTACGAGGCGCAGGCCGAGCAATCGCGCCGCATCCTGCCGGCGGCGGAATGAGCGAGGGGCTGCATCCCTTTCGCCGGGTTGCGGCCCATGACACGGGCGCTGCATCCGCGCCCGTGTCGCTGCCCGAGGAGACCCCGGTGGCGGTGGTCTATAACGGCTCGACGCAGGCGGTGATGATGACCACCCCCGCCGATATCGAGGATTTCGCGCGCGGTTTCACCCTCACCGAGGGCTTTGCCGAGGCGCATGAGATCGGCGAGGTCGAGATCGTTGTGCAGCCCAACGGCATCGAGGCGCGGATCTGGCTGCCCGAGACGCGGCAGGCCGCGCTCGACGCGCGCCGCCGCGCGCAGGTCGGACCCGTCGGCTGCGGGCTGTGCGGCATCGACAGCCTCGCGCAGGCGGCACGCGAGGTGCGGGCCGTGCCGCCTTCCGACCTCGTGCTCGCCCCCTCCGAAATCGGCCATGCGCTCGACGCCTTGCGCGCGCTGCAACCACTGCATGACGAGACGCGCGCCGTCCATGCGGCGGGGTTCTACGTCCCCGGCCATGGCATCGTGCTGGCGCGCGAGGATGTCGGCCGCCACAACGCGCTCGACAAGCTCGCGGGCGCCATGGCCGCCGCCGGGACCGATCCGGCCTCGGGCGCGGTGGTGCTGACCTCGCGCCTGTCACTGGAGATGGTGCAGAAGACCGCGATGATCGGCGCGCCGCTCATGCTTTCGGTTTCCCAGCCCACGGCCCATGCGGTGCGGCTTGCCGACGAGGCCGGGATCGCGCTGGTGACCCATAACCGCCACGGCACACGCATCTTCACCCATCACGCCCGCATAGGGAGCGCCCATGTCCTCTAGAACCACCGACGAAAAGCTCGTCTACATGGCCAACCAGATCGCCACCTTCTTCGAAAGCCAGGCCGAGGGCACCCGTGCGCAGCGCGTGGCCGAGCATCTGCGCAGCTTCTGGGAGCCGCGCATGCGCGACCGGCTCTTTGAAATGATGGATAGGGGCGAGGCCGACGATCTCAAGCCGCTGGCGCGCAAGGGCGCCGAGATCTGGCGCGCGCATGGGCAGGCCGTGCCCGCCCATTCCGAAGAAGAGTGAGACGGGGCGCAGAGGCGCCCCTTCCCTTTCATCTTTCATCAAATACGCATGGCGCAACGCCGCCCCATGCGCCACGTCACCGGTCTTGCCCCGCCGGCCGCTCTGCGCCCTGCGTATTCAGGAAAACCCGAAGGCGCTCACCCCTCCTTGGCGCGGTAGATCCCCTCGGGCAGGTGCAGCGCCGCGCCCAGTTCGCGCGCCTGGTGCAGCGACAGGGTGATGCGCACCACCGCGTCGCGGCGCGGATCGTATTGCTCCACCGTCACGCAATCCTCGAAGGCGCAGACGGTGACGTCCTCCTGCAGATTGGCCCCGCCCTCGTCGACGAGGGTGACCACGGTGGCGTCGAAATCGTGCTCGATGGTGAACATGGGATCAGCCTAGGGGGCGGCTCGCGGCTTCGCAAGCCATGTGCGGCAGGGCGATGCCGATCGCGTGACAGGGCCTTGGCCGGGGCTGGCCGCGCGGGGGAGCGGCGTCTAGGATCGGGGCAACCCATACCGACGCAGCGGACCCCCTTGCCGATGATTTCCCGCCTTTCCTGCCTCGCCCTTGTCGCCGGTCTCGGACTGTCGGCCTGCGCGCCGCCTGTCGTCGTGGCGACCGGGCCGCAACGCACCACCACCGTGACCCGCCCCGGCGCGCCCGCGCCGACCAATGTCACCATATCGAAGGGCCCCGGCCCGGTGGCCAACCCGGCCGCCGCGCGCATGGCGGCGCGCAATTTCGTCGCCGTGGTCGAGCGGCTGGAGCCGGTGGCCGAGCAGGTCTGCCGCGCCAATGCGCCGCAGCTCGATTGCGATTTCCGCATCGTCGTCGATGACCGCCCGGGCCAGCCCGCCAATGCCTTCCAGACCCGCGACGCGCAGGGCCGCCCGCTTCTGGCCTTCACCGTGGCGCTCTTGGGCGAGGTGGAGAACGCCGACGAGCTGGCCTTCGTGCTCAGCCACGAGGCGGCGCATCACATCGCGGGCCATCTCGACCGGCAGAACCGCAACGCCGCGATCGGCGCCACGGTGTTCGGCCAGCTGGCCAGCGGGCTGGGCGGCGGCAATGAGAGCGTGGTGCGCACCGCCCAGCAGCTTGGCGCGGGCTTCGGCGCGCGCAGCTATTCCAAGGATTTCGAGCTGGAGGCCGACGCTCTGGGCGCGACCATCGCCGAGCGGGCGGGCTATGACGCCATCAAGGGCGCGCAATTCTTCCTGCGCATTCCCGATCCCGGCGACCGGCTGCTTGGCACCCATCCGCCGAACGCGCAGCGCATGGACATCGTGCGCCAGACCGTGGCGGGGCTGTAAGGCGGGCTTTGGGGGCGCTCAGCCGAGCACCCCCATCGCGATCGCGGCAAAGAAGCAGGCCGAGGCGGCCAGCACGAAGCCATGCCAGATCGCGTTGGAAAAGCGCAGCTTTTCCCACAGAAAGAAGATCACCCCGGCCGAGTAGAGCAGCCCGCCGATCACCACCAGCGCGGTCGAGGCGACGGGCAGGGTCAGCGCCAGCGACCAGACCAGCGCCACGCTGAGCCAGCCCAGCAGCAGGTAGAGCGTCGGACCGAGCCTGCCGGGGCTTTTCCAGAAGAACAGCTTGGCGATCGCCCCGCCCAGCGCCACGATCCAGACCACCGCCAGCACGCCATAGGCGAAGGCCGAGCCGATCAGCACCACCAGCGGCGTATAGGTGCCCGCGATCTTGAGATAGATCGCGGCGTGGTCGATCCGGCGCAGCACCGGGCGCAGACCGGTCCAGGGCGTCATGTGGTAGAAGGCCGAGGCCGAGAAGGTCGCGACCAGCGCGCCGCCATAGATCGCGACGGCGGCGATGCGCTCGGCCCGGACCTCTGCCGCCAGGGCCGAGAACACGACGAGCAGCACCGCGCCCGACAGAGCGAAGATCACGCCGAGGGCATGGATCACGCCATCGGCGATGCGCTCGGAGCGGGCATAGGCGGGATAGTCTTCGTGCTGAGGTGTCATGGGTCCAATCTAATGCGCTGGCCGGGTTCCGCGAGGGGGCATCGGCATAGGAACGCGCTCCATTGGCAAAGAGTTGCTGTCTTGGCTTCGCCGCGAGCCGGGGTCATTGTCGCGGCTGCGGCACGCCGGGAGAGCACATGCGCGAACATTACGAGAGATTGCGCATCCGCGCGCTGTGGTCCTGGCAGGGGCTCAAGCACATCTGGCGCACCGAGGGCAGCCTGCATCAATGGATGTGGGCCAACATCATCTCCGCCGCGCTGGCCTTCGCCCTGCCGATCACGGCGGGCGAGCGGGGGATGCTGCTGATGGGCGGTGTCATGGTGCTGGCCTTCGAATGTCTCAACACCGCGATCGAGCGCGTCGTCGACGATGTGAGCGAGGAGCGCCGCGCGCTGGCCAAGCAGGCCAAGGATTCAGGTTCCGCCGCCGTGGCCGTTGCGGGCGCCGCCGTGGGGCTGGCATGGCTCTGCGTTCTGGGCGGGCTGGTGCTCTGAGACACGTGAAACACCGCCCCCGCATGAGAAAGGCCGCGCCCCTACCGGGGGTCGCGGCCTTCTTCGATCCAGGCGGGGCCGATCAGCTCTCGGGCGGTAGCACCCGCAGCCGCAGCTCGCGCAGCTGCTCGTTCGAGGGCTCGGACGGCGCGTCCATCATCAGGTCCTCGGCCCGCTGGTTCATCGGGAAGAGGATGACCTCGCGGATGTTCGCCTCATCGGCCAAGAGCATCACCATCCGGTCGATGCCCGCCGCACAGCCGCCATGCGGCGGGGCGCCGTACTGGAACGCGTTGACCATGCCGCCGAAGCGCTTGCGCACTTCGTCTTCGCCGTAACCGGCAAGTTCGAACGCCTTGAACATGATCTCCGGCTTGTGGTTCCGGATCGCGCCCGAAATCAGCTCGTAGCCGTTGCAGGCAAGGTCGTACTGGTAGCCCAGCACCTTCATGGGATCGCCCTGCAGCGCCTCCATCCCGCCCTGCGGCATCGAGAAGGGGTTGTGCGAAAAGTCGATCCGGCCCTCGTCATCCTTCTCGTACATCGGGAAGTCGACGATCCACGCGAATGCGAAGCGGTCGGTCTCGGTCAGGCCGAGCTCCTCGCCGATCACCACCCGCGCCCGGCCCGCCACGCGCTCGAAGGCCTCGGGCTTGCCGCCGAGGAAGAAGGCCGCATCGCCGACGCCGAGGCCCAGCTGCTCGCGGATCGCCTCGGTGCGCTCGGGGCCGATGTTCTTGGCGAGCGGACCGGCGGCCTCCATGCCATTGCCCTGATCGCGCCAGAAGATGTAGCCCATCCCCGGCAGGCCTTCCTTCTGGGCAAAGGCGTTCATCCGGTCGCAGAACTTGCGGCTGCCACCCGTCGGCGCGGGAATGGCGCGGATCTCGGTGCCCTCCTGCTCGAGGAGCTTGGCGAAGATCGCGAAGCCCGAGCCTTTGAAATGCTCGGAGACGTCCTGCATCTTGATCGGGTTGCGCAGGTCCGGCTTGTCGGTGCCGTACCACAGCGCCGCATCCTTGTAGGAAATGAGCGGCCACTCCTGATCGACCTTGCGGCCGCCGCCGAACTCCTCGAACACGCCCGCCATCACCGGCTGGATCGTGTCGAACACGTCCTGCTGCTCGACGAAGCTCATCTCCATGTCGAGCTGGTAGAAATCGGTGGGCGAACGGTCGGCGCGCGGGTCCTCGTCGCGAAAGCACGGCGCGATCTGGAAATACTTGTCGAAGCCCGACACCATCAGCAGCTGCTTGAACTGCTGCGGCGCCTGCGGCAGCGCGTAGAACTTGCCCGGATGCAGGCGGCTCGGCACGAGGAAGTCGCGCGCGCCCTCGGGACTGGACGCGGTGATGATCGGCGTCTGGTATTCGCGGAAGTTCTGGTCCCACATCCGCTGGCGGATGGAGCGCACCACGTCCGAGCGCAGCGTCATGTTGGCCTGCATCTGCTCGCGGCGCAGGTCGAGGTAACGATACTTGAGCCGCGTCTCCTCGGGGTATTCCTGATCGCCGAAGACCTGAAGCGGCAGCTCCTTCGACGCGCCGAGCACCTCGACGCCGCGCACGAAGACCTCGATCTCGCCGGTGGGCAGCTTGGGGTTCACAAGCTCGGGCGCGCGCGCCTTCACCTCGCCGTCGATGCGGATGCACCATTCGGAGCGCAGCTTCTCCACCTCGGAAAAGGCGGCGCTGTCGGGGTCGCACAGCACCTGCGTCATGCCGTAATGATCGCGCAGGTCGATGAACAGGATGCCGCCATGGTCGCGGATCCGATGCACCCAGCCCGACAGCCGGACGGTATCGCCGACATTGTCAGAGGTCAGGGCGGCGCAGGTATGGGTGCGGTAGGCGTGCATGAAAGGATATCCCTTGTGGCGGGTGTCGCGCCGATACACCGGGTTGGGGGCTTGATGTCAAGCAAGCCGAGGGGTCAGGCCGCGACGAGCCGCGCCGGGATCAGCCCGCGCAGCGAATTGCCCATGAAGAACCGCGCCCCCTCCAGATTGCCGGGCCGCAGCACCGCCTCGCGCCGCCCCTGCCCCAGCAGCTCCGCGCGAAGCACGCCCGGCAGCAGCCCGCAGGAGAGCGCGGGCGTCAGCTCGGCGGTGAAGAGATTGGTGATGGTGCCTTCGCAAAGCTCGCCGCGCGTGTTGAGAAACAGCCACTCATCCACGCCCTCGGGCAGCCCGGCCCGCGCGGCATCGTAAAGCGCGCGGCGCGTCGTCTTGCGGTAAAGCCACGGATCGCTCGGGTCGAGCCGCCGGGGATGGATCGCCACGCGCCACTCGGGCGGGGTCGCCCCCAAGGGCGCGGTGGTCAGCTCCAGCGCACCGGCCACATCGAGCGTCAGCCGGCAGCGCAGCGGGGTCTCGGGCGCAAGTTCGAACAGGGCCTTCGCTTCGCCCCGGTCGAAGGCATAGCCCAGCGCCGCCGCGGTCCCCGCCATGCGGTCGAGATGGGCGCTCAGGCGGCGCGGCCCCTCGCCGGGATGGACGCCAAGTGTCTCTATGATCTTCGGCGGGGTCTCGGGCGGCATCGGCGGTCTTTGCGTATTTGAAGAAAGATGAACGGGGGTTCAGCCCAGAATGCGGGCGAAGCGCGTCTTCCACAACGCCTCGTCCCATTCCGAACCCGCCTCGCTGTCCCACACGATGCCACCGCCGACATTGAGCGTCGCGCGCCCCGCCTCGACCATCAGCGTGCGGATCGCCACGTTGAACGAGGACCGGCCATCGGGCGCGGCCCAGCCGATCGCGCCGCAATAGGCCTCGCGCGGCCAGGACTCCAACTCGCGGATGTTCTCCATCGCGCGCAGCTTCGGCGCGCCGGTGATCGAGCCGCAGGGAAACAGCGCCGCCATGATCGCCCCCAGCCCCGCGCCCGGCGCGAGCCGCGCGGTGACATGGCTCACCATCTGGTGCACCGAGGCATAGGTCTCGACATCGAACAGACGCGGCACCGCGACCGTGCCGGGCACGGCAACGCGCGAAAGATCATTGCGCAGCAGATCGACGATCATCAGGTTCTCGGCGCGGTTCTTCTCGTCGGCGGTGAGAAACGCCCGGTGGGCCGCGTCTTCTTCCTCGGTCGCGCCCCTCGGGCGCGTGCCCTTCATCGGGCGCGTCTCGATGCCCCCTGCCCCGTCGGTGGCGAAGAACAGCTCCGGCGAACGCGAGATCAGCGCGGGCAGACCCTCCTGCTCCACCAGCGCGCCATGCGCCACCGGCTGACCGCGCGACAGAGCCGCAAAGAGCGCCTCCGGGCGGCCCGAACACGCGGCGTCGAGCGGAAAGGTCAGGTTCGCTTGGTAGATGTCGCCCGCGCCGATATAGCCGCGCACCCGGTCGAGCGCCGCCCGGTGATCTTCCGCACTCCAGCGCGGCGCGAATTTGCCCAAACGGGCTGGCCCGGCCTCGGGCTGCCAGGCTTCGGGGCCATCCTCGAACACGCCGAAGCGCAGGAGCGGCAGGCGGCGGTGCTCGGGCATCAGGGGCAGAAGCCGCCGCTCCAACGCATAGCCCAGCTCATAGCTCGCATAGCCCGAGACCCACGCCCCCTCGGCCCGCGCGGCGTCGAGCGCCGCGAGCGCCAGCGGCACGCCCGCGGGCCGCCACGCCTCGATCAGCCGCCGGGGCCGCGAAAACCGCACCGCCCCGCCACCGGGGCCCTTGTCGAAGCCGATCCGCATGTTCGCCCACACTCTTTTGCGCCCTCCCGATACATCGACCGGCCCCCCTGCGACAGGGGGCGATGCGATTGCCTTCCCTAGCGGGACCGCAAGGCCTTGCGCTGGGGCGGCCCATGTCTATAACCGCGACGATTTGCGCGGCCCCCCTCCCTGAGGCGGCGCGAGAAACACGAGGGTCCCATGCCGAAAAGAACCGATATCCGCTCGATCATGATCATCGGCGCGGGGCCGATCGTCATCGGCCAGGCCTGCGAGTTCGATTACTCGGGCGCGCAAGCCTGCAAGGCGCTGCGCGAGGAAGGCTACCGGGTCATCCTCGTCAACTCCAACCCCGCCACGATCATGACCGATCCCGGCCTCGCCGACGCCACCTATATCGAGCCGATCACCCCCGAGGTCGTCGCCAAGATCATCGAAAAGGAGCGCCCCGACGCGCTCTTGCCGACCATGGGCGGGCAGACCGGCCTCAACACCTCTCTCGCGCTGGCCGATATGGGCGTGCTGGAAAAGTTCGGCGTCGAGATGATCGGCGCCCGGCGCGAAGCCATCGAAATGGCCGAGGACCGCAAGCTCTTTCGCGAGGCGATGGACCGGATCGGGCTGGAAAACCCAAAGGCCACCATCGTCACCGCGCCCAAGCTCGACAATGGCAAGCGCGACCTGAACGCGGGCGTTTCCCTCGCCATCGAGGCGCTCGAGGAGATCGGCCTGCCGGCGATCATCCGCCCCGCCTTCACGCTGGGCGGAACGGGCGGCGGCGTCGCCTACAACCGCGCCGAATACGAGCATTACTGCCGCACCGGCATGGACGCCTCGCCCGTGGGCCAGATCCTCGTCGACGAAAGCCTGCTCGGCTGGAAGGAATACGAGATGGAAGTCGTGCGCGACCGCGCCGACAACGCCATCATCGTCTGCGCCATCGAGAACGTCGACCCGATGGGCGTGCATACCGGTGATTCGATCACCGTCGCCCCCGCGCTGACCCTGACCGACCGCGAATACCAGCACATGCGCAACGGCTCGATCGCCGTGCTGCGCGAGATCGGCGTCGAAACCGGCGGCTCCAATGTGCAATGGGCGGTGAACCCCGATGACGGCCGCATGGTGGTGATCGAGATGAACCCGCGCGTCTCGCGCTCCTCGGCGCTGGCCTCCAAGGCCACCGGCTTCCCGATCGCCAAGATCGCGGCCAAGCTCGCCGTGGGCTACACGCTCGACGAGCTCGACAACGACATCACCAAGGTCACGCCGGCGAGCTTCGAGCCGACCATCGACTATGTCGTCACCAAGATCCCGCGCTTCGCCTTCGAGAAATTCCCCGGCTCCGAGCCGCATCTCACCACCGCGATGAAATCGGTGGGCGAGGCGATGGCGATCGGCCGGACCTTCCACGAATCCTTCCAAAAGGCGCTGGCCTCGATGGAGACGGGCCTCACCGGCTTCGACGAGATCGAGATCGCGGGCGCGCCCGACCGCGCCGCCATCACCAAGGCGCTGTCGAAGACCACCCCCGACCGCATCCGCGTCATCGCCCAGGCGATGCGCGAGGGGCTGTCGAACGACGAGATCCAGGCGGTGACCAAGTTCGACCCGTGGTTCCTCGACCGCATCCGCGAGATCGTCGAAACCGAGAACGGGATCCGCCGCGACGGCCTGCCCACCGATGAGGCCGGGCTGCGCCATCTCAAGATGATGGGCTTCACCGATGCCCGCCTCGCCACCCTCACGGGCCGCGACGAGAACGACATCCGCCGCGCGCGCCGCAATCTCGGCGTGACGGCGGTGTTCAAGCGGATCGACACCTGCGCGGCCGAGTTCGAGGCGCAGACGCCCTACATGTATTCGACCTACGAGACCCCGGTGATGGGCGAGGTCGAGGACGAGGCGCGCCCCTCGGACCGCAAGAAGGTCGTGATCCTGGGCGGCGGTCCGAACCGGATCGGCCAGGGCATCGAGTTCGACTACTGCTGCTGCCACGCCTGCTTCGCGCTGACCGATGCGGGCTACGAGACCATCATGGTCAACTGCAACCCCGAGACCGTCTCGACCGATTACGACACCTCGGACCGGCTCTATTTCGAGCCGCTGACCTTCGAGCACGTCATGGAGATCCTGCGGGTCGAGCAGGAGAACGGCACGCTGCACGGCGTGATCGTGCAGTTCGGCGGCCAGACGCCGCTGAAGCTCGCCAATGCGCTCGAGGCCGAAGGCATCCCGATCCTCGGCACCAGCCCCGACGCGATCGACCTCGCCGAGGATCGCGAGCGCTTTCAGGACCTCGTCAACCGGCTCGGCCTCAAGCAGCCCAGGAACGGCATCGCCGCGACCGACGAGCAGGCGCTCGAGATCGCCGAAAAGATCGGCTTCCCGCTGGTGATCCGCCCGTCTTACGTGCTGGGCGGCCGGGCGATGGAGATCGTCCGCGACATGGATCACCTCAAGCGCTACATCCGCGACGCGGTGGTGGTCTCGGGCAAGAGCCCGGTGCTGCTCGACAGCTACCTCTCGGGCGCGACCGAGGTGGACGTGGATGCGCTTTGCGACGGCGAGAAGGTGCATGTCGCGGGCATCATGCAGCACATCGAGGAGGCGGGCGTCCATTCGGGCGACAGCGCCTGCTGCCTGCCGCCGCATTCGCTGAGCGAGGAGATCCAGGCCGAGATCCGCCGTCAGGCCGAGGCGCTGGCCAAGGCGCTGGGCGTGGTCGGGCTGATGAACGTGCAGTTCGCGGTCAAGGAGGACGAGGTCTACCTGATCGAGGTGAACCCGCGCGCCTCGCGCACCGTGCCCTTCGTCGCCAAGGCGACCGACAGCGCCATCGCGAGCATCGCCGCGCGGCTCATGGCGGGCGAGAAGCTCTCGGCCTTCCCCTTCCGCCCGGCCTATGAGAACGTCGATTACGACAGCGACCTGCCCTATGCCGACCCGATGACGCTCGCGGACCCCAACATGCCGTGGTTCTCGGTCAAGGAAGCGGTGCTGCCCTTCGCCCGCTTCCCCGGCGTCGACACCATCCTCGGGCCGGAGATGCGCTCCACCGGCGAGGTGATGGGCTGGGATCGCAGCTTCGCGCTCGCGTTCCTCAAGGCGCAGATGGGCGCGGGCTCCGACCTGCCGCGCGAGGGCCGCGTCTTCCTGTCGATCCGTGACGGCGACAAGACGCCCGACATGGCCGAAGCCGCGCGCATCGTCACCGATCTGGGGCTGAGCATCCTCGCCACCCGCGGCACGCTGGCTTGGCTCAAGGAGAACGGCATCGAGGCCGAGCTGGTCAACAAGCTCTACGAGGGCGGGCTCACCATCGTCGACCGGCTGAAAGACGGGCATGTGGCGCTGGTGATGAACACCACCGAGGGCGCGCAGGCGATCGAGGACAGCCGCGACATCCGCTCCGCGGCGCTGCACGCCAAGATCCCCTACTTCACCACCGCCGCCGCCGCGCAAGCCGCGGCGCAGGCGATGAAGGCCCGCGTCGAGGGTGATGTCGGCGTGCGCTCGCTGCAGGCGTGACGTCAGCCGGAACGGCACAATGACCCATGCGTTTCTCCCTTACCAAGCAGAAGGGAGAGACGCATGGACACCCCCCTCGAAATCGCCTTCCACAACATGGACAGCTCCGACGGGCTGGAGGCCCGGATCCGCGAACGCGCGGCCAAGCTGGAGCGGTTCCACAACCACATCACCAGCTGCCATGTCGTGGTCGAGGTTCCGAACCGCAGCCAGGGCGGGCCGAAAGGCTACCATGTGCGCGTCGAATGCCGCGTGCCCGGCAAGGAGCTCGTGGTGAGCCAGGACCCGGGGAACGGCGACAAGCACGACCCCTACCTCGCCGTGCGCGACGCCTTCTACGCCATGGAGCGCCAGCTCGAACACGCCGCCCAGAAGGTGCAGGGCGAGGTGAAGGCGCATGAGGGGCCGCCGCAGGGCCGGGTGCGCCAGCTCTTCACCGAATACGGCTTTATCGAAACCCTCGACGGGCGCGACATCTGGTTCCACAAGGCCAGCGTCGCCGAGGACGGCTTCGAGAAGCTCGAAGAGGACACGCCGGTCGAGCTGTCCATCGTCGATGACGGCCCGAACGGCATGGGCCCGCAGGCAACCAGCGTGCGCCCGATCGGCAGGATGCAGCTTCAAGGCGACGTGCCCTCGCAGGCCTGATCGCGGGCCTGATCGCGGGCCTCACGAAAAACGCCCCACGCACGAGGGCGGCGCGTTGTCATGGCGCGCCGCCCTTTGTATGTCCCCGCCCCATGGCCAAGCTCTATTTCAACTACTCGACCATGAACGCCGGCAAGTCGACGGTGCTGTTGCAGGCCGCGCACAACTATGCCGAGCGGGGGATGCAGACCTACCTGCTCACCGCCAAGTTCGACAACCGCGCGGGCGAAGGCTTCATCAAGAGCCGGATCGGCATCGGCAGCCGGGCCGATACCTTCGATGCGGGTGACGACCTGTTCGAGAAGATCCAGGCGCGGCTGAAAACGCCCTGCGCCTGCGTCTTCGTCGACGAGGCGCAGTTCCTCTCGCCCGATCAGGTCTGGCAGCTCGCCCGCGCGGTCGATGATCTGCGCGTGCCGGTGATGTGCTACGGTCTGCGCGTCGATTTCCTCGGTGAGCTGTTTCCCGGCTCGGCCACGCTTCTGGCGCTCGCCGACGAAATGCGCGAGGTGCGCACCATCTGCCATTGCGGGCGCAAGGCGACCATGGTGGTGCGCAAGGATGCCGAAGGCCGCGTCGCCATGGCGGGCGACCAGGTCGAGATCGGCGGCAATGACCGCTACGTCTCGCTCTGCCGGCGGCATTTCCGCGAGGCGATCGGCGACCGCCCCGCGTGAGCCTCAATTGACGAGGTTGGGCAGCGCCTGCCCCTTGGCCCAGGCGCAGGCATTGTCGAGCGCCATCCGCCCCATCGCCTCGCGCACCTCCAAGGCCGCCGTCCCCAGATGCGGCAGCAGCACCGCGTTGTCGAGCTTCGCGAGCCGCTCTGGCACCTCCGGCTCGTTCTCGTAGACGTCGAGCCCCGCACCGCCGATCCGGCCCGCCTCCAGCGCCTCGATCAGCGCCGCCTCGTCGACCACGTCGCCGCGCGCGATGTTGATCAGGATGGCATCGGGCTTCATCAGCCCGATCATCTCGCGGCTGATCAGGTGATGCGTCTCGGGCGTCGCGGGGACGGTGACGACGATGAAATCGGCCGAGGACATCAATTCCTCGAGATCGTCCACCTGCATCGCCGGCAGCGGCACCGCCTTGGAGGAGCGGCTGTGATACAGAAGCTGCATGTCGAAGCCGAGCGCGCAGCGCTTGGCCACCGCCTGACCGATCCGGCCCATGCCGACGATGCCCACCGTCTTGCCGGTCACATGCGTGCCGAGCATCTGCGTTGGCGCCCAGCCGGTCCAGCCGCCCGCCCGCACCAGCCGCTCGCCCTCGCCCGCGCGCCGCGCGGTGGCCAGAAGCAGCGTCATGCCGATATCGGCGGTGGCATCCGTCACCGTGTCGGGCGTGTTCGACACCGCGACACCGGCCGCGCGCGCGGCCTCCGCGTCGATATGGTTGTAGCCCACGCCGAAATTGGCCAGCACGCCGCAGCGGATTTCGCCCGCCTGTGCGAAGGCATCTGCCGTGAACCGGTCGCCCAGTGTGCACAGGATCGCGTCATAGGCGCCAAGCGCCTCCGCCGCCTCGGCCTCGGTCAGGCCGCGATCGGCGTCGCGGAAGGTGGTGTCGAAATGCCTCGTGCAGGCATCGAGCACCGATTGCGGCAAGGGCCGCGTGACAAGCAATGCCTTCCTGGTCATGACAGCCGCCCTCCCTGCGGCACCGGCTTGTCCGGCCCGATCAGCACGATCGCGCCTTCGGCATCCGGCAGGCCCAGCACCAGCACCTCGGAAAGGAACTTGCCGATCTGGCGCGGCGGAAAGTTCACCACCGCAAGCACCTGCCGCCCTTCGAGATCCGCCGGGTCGTAATGCTCGGTGACCTGCGCCGAAGAGCGCTTCTCGCCGATCTCGGGGCCGAAATCGATCCACATCTTGATCGCGGGCCTGCGCGCTTCCGGGTAGGGCTCCGCGCGGGTCACCATGCCCGCGCGGATGTCCACGCGGGCGAAGTCGTCGAAGACGATCTCAGGGGCCACCGCCTCACCCATTCGCAAGCTCGCGCGAGCGGTCGGCGGCGGCCTTGAGCGCCCGGCTCAGGAGCACCGGGAAACCGTCGGTCTCGTTCATCAGAACGTCGAGCGCGGCCTGCGTCGTGCCGTTGGGCGAGGTCACGTTCTCGCGCAGCTTGCCGGGATGCTCGTTCGAGCCATCCGCCAGCGCGCCCGCCCCCGCCACCGTGGCCGAGGCCAGCCGCAGCGCCAGCTCGGAGCTGAGCCCCTGCTCCTCGCCCGCCTTGGCCATCGTCTCGATCAGGTGGAACACGTAAGCCGGGCCGGAGCCGGAGACCGCCGTCACGCCGTCCATCTGATCTTCGCTCTCGAGCCGGACGACCTGCCCCACCGCCTTCAGAAGCTCCTCGGCGAGATCGACCTGCTCGGCCGTCGCATGCGCGTTGCCGATGATCGCGGTGATGCCGCGCCCGATCGCCGAAGGCGTGTTGGGCATGGCGCGCACGATCGGGGTCTTCTCGCCCAGCGCGTCCTCGAACCTGGAAATCGGCGTGCCGGCGGCGACCGAGACGAACAGCGTCGTGCCGTTGCCCTTGGCCTGCATCGAGGGCAGCGCGTCGCCCATCATCTGCGGCTTGACCGCGACGAGGACGATCGCCGGGTCCTCGGGCAGATCCTCGTTCAGGCGGATGCCCTGGTTTTGCAGCCAGTCCGAGGGCTTGGGGTCGAGCACGGTGACCGACGTCTTGGGCAGCCCGCCATCGAGCCAGCCCGCCAGCATCGCCGAACCCATCTTGCCGCAACCAAGGAGCACGAGGCCCCGGCGCGCGACTTCATCCATCTGCATGGCGCAACCTCCTTTGAGTTTGCGCCGGAGGCTAGGCGCGCGGACGCGAAGCTGCAAGCAGATGACCCGAAGGCAGCGCCCGGGGCCGGCGGCGGGCCTTGCGTATTTGAAGAAAGATGAAAGGGAGACGCCTCGCCTGCGACAGCCCGGCCGCCTCGGGGCCGAGGCCGCCGAACGCTCAGCGGCGGCGCAGCCGGATCACCACGTCGACCTTGGCGATCTCCGCGCCGTCGGGCGCATCGGGCAGGCGCGAGATCTCCAGCTGCTCGGAAGGCGCATCCGACAGGCGCGCCTCGTCCTCCCAGTAGAAATGCGGGTGATCGGTCATGTCGGTGTCGAAATAGCTCTTGGAGCCATCCACCGTGATCTCGCGCATCAGCCCGGCGGCGCAAAAGGCCGAGAGCGTGTTGTAGACCGTGGCGAGCGAGACCTTGTGGCCCGAGCGCGACGCCGCCTCGAACAGGCTTTCGGCGGTGACGTGGCGGTTCTGCCCGTCGCCCACCAGCAGCGTGGCGAGCGCGAGCCGCTGGCGCGTCGGGCGCAGCCCGGCGGTGGCCAGCCAGTCGGCGCCGCGGCGGGCGGGGGGGTGGGGCGTTTGCGTCATGACCCGATAGATATGCCCTTTATCGCGCGGGATTTCAATGTGGCCCTGCATCGCGCCGCCCTTGCCTTCGCGCGCGCCGCGATGCTGCCGCCCTTGCCCTCGCGCGCGCCGCGATGCTAGAGCCTTGGGTCAGACAAACAACGAGCAACCGACGGGGCCACATGTCAGAATATCCGACCCAGTTCGACAAGGACGCGCTCCTGAAATGCGCGCGCGGTGAACTGTTCGGCGAAGGCAACGCCCAGCTTCCCGAGCCGCCGATGCTGATGATGGACCGCATCACTGATGTCTCGGCCGACCGCGGCGAGCACGGCAAGGGCCACATCACCGCCGAGTTCGACATCAAGCCGGACCTGTGGTTCTTCGAATGCCACTTCCCCGGCAACCCGATCATGCCCGGCTGCCTCGGGCTCGACGGGCTGTGGCAGCTCACCGGCTTCAACCTCGGCTGGCGCGGCTGGAAGGGCCGCGGCTACGCGCTCGGCGTCGGCGAGGTCAAGCTCACCGGCATGGTGCGCCCGGATCGCAAGAAGCTTACCTACCACGTGGATTTCACCAAGGCGGTGCAGACCCGCCGGCTGACCATGGGCGTCGCCGATGGCCGCGTCGAAGCCGATGGTGAGACCATCTATCTCGTCAAGGACATGAAGGTCGCTCTCTCCGAGAGCTGACCGGACAAGGAAGGAGGCGCCATGCGTCGCGTCGTCGTCACCGGCCTCGGGGTCGTCTCGCCCATCGGAAACTCCGCCGAAGAAGTGGACGCCGCGCTGCGCGCCGGCCGCTCCGGCATCGAGGCCTCCGAGGAAATGGCCGAATACGGCTTTCGCAGCCGTGTCGCGGGCACGCTCAAGGTCGATCTCAAGGAAGAGATCGACAAGCGCACCCTGCGCTTCATGGGGCCGGGCGCGGGCTATGCCTATCTCTCGATGCGCCAGGCCATCGCCGATGCCGGGCTCGAGGAGGCCGAGATCTCGAACGAGCGCACCGGCCTGATCGCGGGCTCGGGCGGGCCTTCGACCTCGAACCTCTTCGCCGCGCACCAGACCGTGCTGAAATCGGGCTCGCCCAAGCGCATCGGCCCGCTCATGGTGCCGCGCGGCATGTCCTCGACCGTCTCGGCGAACCTCTCGACCGCCTATTCGATCAAGGGCATCAACTACTCGATCACCTCGGCCTGCTCGACCTCGCTGCACTGCATCGGCGCGGCCGCCGAGCAGATCGTCATGGGCAAGCAGGACGTGATGTTCGCCGGCGGCGGCGAAGAGCTGGACTGGACCCTGTCCTGCCTCTTCGACGCGATGGGCGCGATGTCCTCGAAGTTCAACGACACGCCCGAAAAGGCCAGCCGTGCGTTTGATCGCGACCGCGACGGCTTCGTCATCGCGGGCGGCGGCGGCATGGTGGTGCTCGAGGATCTCGAGCACGCCCGCGCCCGCGGCGCTAGGATCTATGCCGAGGTGACCGGCTTCGCCGCGACCTCGGACGGGCACGACATGGTGGCCCCCTCCGGCGAAGGCGGCGAGCGGGCGATGCGGCTGGCGCTGAACACCCTGCCCGAAGGGCGCAAGGTCGGCTACATCAACGCGCATGGCACCTCGACGCCCGTGGGCGACGTGGGCGAGGTCGAGGCGGTGCGCCGCGTCTTCGGCGAGGGCTCCACCCCGCCGATCTCCTCGACCAAGTCGATGACCGGCCACAGCCAGGGTGCGACCGGCGCGCAGGAGGCGATCTATTGCCTGCTGATGCTCAAGGGCGACTACATCGCGCCCTCGATCAATGTCGAGAACCTCGCCGAGGGGATCAACGAAGGCGAGATCGCGACCGAGCTGCGCGAGAATGCCGGGCTCGACACGGTGATGACCAACAGCTTCGGATTCGGCGGCACCAACGGCTCGATGCTGCTGTCCCGCTACGACGACTGACGCAGAGGCGGGAGAGACGGACATGATGTCGATGGTGGGCAAGCGCGGCCTTGTCATGGGGGTCGCGAACGACCGGTCGATCGCCTGGGGCATCGCCAAGGCGCTGCATGGCGCGGGGGCCGAGATGGCCTTCTCCTATCAGGGCGAGACCTTCGGGCGGCGCGTCGCGCCGCTCGTGGCGCAGCTCAACTCGGACTTCCTGCTCGACGTGGACGTCACCGACGACGCCTCGCTCGACGCGGCCTTCAAGAAGATCGAGGAGCGCTGGGGCCGGCTCGATTTCGTGGTCCACGCCATCGCCTATTCCAACAAGGACGAGCTGACGGGCCGCTTCATCAACACCAGCCGCGAGAACTTCCGCAACTCGCTCGACATCTCCTGCTACTCGCTGATCGACATCGCCCGCCGCGCCCATCCGCTGATGAGCGCCGGCGGCTCGATCATCACCCTGACCTATCAGGGCTCGAACAAGGTGACGCCCTTCTACAACGTCATGGGCGTGGCCAAGGCGGCGCTGGAGGCCAGCGTGCGCTACCTCGCCAACGATCTCGGCCCCGAGGGCATCCGCGTCAACGCGGTCTCGCCCGGGCCGATGAAGACGCTGGCGGGCGCCGCGATCGGCGGCGCGCGCAAGACCTTCAAGCACACCGACGCCAACGCGCCCCTGCGCGCCAACGCCACGCTCGAGGCGGTGGGCGGCACGGCGCTCTACCTCTGCTCGGATGCGGCGGCCTGCACCACCGGCGAGATCGTGCATGTCGATGGCGGCTACCACGTGCTGGGCATGCCCCAGAGCGAGAACATCTGAAGACTTGCGCGAAAGCGCAACGGGTTTAGGCTCGCGGCAGGTTTCCCCTGTCGCGAGCCTTTCCATGTCACAGGACGTCTTCATCAACCTGCCCGTGAAGGACGCCGCCCGCGCCCGCACCTTCTACGAGGGCTTGGGCTTTTCCGTTGTGGCGCAGTTCACCGGCGATCAAACCACCTGCATCCGCGTGACCGATGGCGTCTGCCTGATGCTGCTCGACCGCGAAACCTTCGCCGGCTTCGCCCCCGGCCCCGTCGCCGATCCGCACGAGACGGTCGGGGTTCTGGTGGCGATCCCGCGCGAGAGCCGCGACGCGGTCGACGCCATCGTCGAGGCGGCGGTGGCGCAGGGCGGCAGCGACACCGGCAAGACGGTCGAGCACGGCGATGTCATGTATGGCCGCACCATCCGCGACCCGGACGGCAACGTGCTGGAGACCGGCTGGATGGACGCCGAAAAGATGCAGGCCGCGATGGCGGCACAGAAAGACTAGCCGCGCGGCCCCCAGAGGATCAGCGCCGCGCCGATCAGGCATAGGAGCGCCCCGCCCGCGTCGAAACGGTCGGGGCGTTGGCCTTCCGCGATCCAGAGCCAGCCCAGAGAGGCCGCGATATAGACCCCGCCATAGGCCGCGAAGGCCCTTCCCGCGAAGGCGGCGGGGCTGAGCGCCAGCAGCAGCGCAAAGCCCGCCAGCGCGGCGGCCCCGGGGATCAGCCACAGCGCCGAGCCCCCTGCCCGCCACCAGGCCCAGACCGCGAAGCAGCCGGAGATTTCGAGCAGGGCGGCAAGGAGGTAGAGCGGCAGGATCGGCATGGCCCCTTCTTCGCCTCCACGGGTCGGGATGTCACATGAAAAAGGCCCCGGCAGCGCACGCTGCCGGGGCCTTTCCCGGATGTTCGAAGCCCGAGATCAGGCCGGGTCGACGCCCACGAGCTCGACATTGAAGGTCAGGTCCTGACCGGCAAGCGGGTGGTTCGCATCGAGCACGACCTGCTCTTCATTGGCCTCGATCACGGTGACCGGCACGACCTGGCCCTGCGGGGTCTGCATCTGCAGGCGGGTGCCCGGATCGGTCGGGATGTCGGCCGGGATCGAATCGCGCGGCACGGCCTGGCGGGCGTTCGGGTCGGGCTGGCCATAGGCGTTGTCGCAGGCGACCTCGACGGTCTTCTTCTCGCCGACTTCCATGCCGGGCATGGCGCTGTCGAGACCGGGAATGATCTGGCCCGAGCCGACCTGGAATTCGAGCGGGTCGCGGCCCTCGCTCGAATCGAAGGTCTGGCCGTCATTCAGAGTGCCGGTGTAATGGATGCGCACGGTGTCGCCCTGCTTGACTTGCGTCATGAGCCTCTCCTTGAACTGGGATCGTGGGGGTGAATTTCCGGAGGCCGCGTCTGGCGGGTGCTCCTCGTCTGTCCCCCCCTAGGTAGGAAGACTGCGCCCAATTCGCAACCCGATCGCCCCCAGAAGCCTTTCACTGGGACACGAGGCATGCCAGCCTCGCCACCACAGGGGGATTTCATGACCATCAGCACCATCGTCTTCGACGCCTACGGCACGATCTTCGACGTCGCCGGCGCGGCCCGCATCGCCAGCGCCGAGCCGGGCGGCGAGGCGCTGGCCGAAAGCTGGGAGCAGGTCTCGCGCGACTGGCGCACCAAGCAGCTCGAATACACATGGCTGCGCAGCATCGCGGGCCACCACATCGATTTCGGCCATGTCACCGCCGACGCGCTGACCTATGCGCTCGAAAAATCCGGGCTGCCTGACCCCGACCTGCGCGCGCGGCTCCTGGCGCTCTACGACACGCTGCCCGCCTTTCCCGAAGCGCGCGAGGTGCTGGCCGACCTCAAATCCAAGGGCCGCAACGTCGCGATCCTGTCGAACGGCGCGCCGCAGATGCTCGACCGCGCCGTTGAGAGCGCCGGCATCGGCGGCAGCCTCGACGCGGTGCTCTCGGCCGAGGCCGCCGGGGTCTACAAGCCCGATGCGCGGGTCTACGACCTCGTCGGCCAGCATTTCGGCTGCACCAGGAACGAGGTGCTCTTCGTCAGCTCGAACTTCTGGGACATCGCGGGGGCCACGGGCTACGGCTTCATCACCGCATGGGTGAACCGCAACGAGGAGCCGCGCGACAGGCTCTGGTCGCGCCCGACCCATGTGCTGCCCGACCTGACCCGTATCGCGGGCTTCGCCTGATGCCGCGCTTTGCGGCGGAAGACGGCGTCGGGCTGCATTACCTCGACGAGGGCGAGGGCCTGCCGCTTCTGTGCCTGCCCGGCCTGTCGCGCAACGCCGCCGATTTCGACCATGTCGCGCCGCATCTGGGCGGCGTCCGGCTGATCCGGCCCGATTACCGCGGCCGGGGGCGGTCGGATCGGGCCGATCCGGCGAGCTACACGGTGGGACAGGAGGCGCGCGACGTGCTGGCGCTGATGGATCACTTGCGGCTGGAGCGCGCCGCGATCCTAGGCACCTCGCGCGGCGGGCTGATCGCCATGGCGCTCGCCGCCAGCGCGAAGCGGCGGCTGATCGGCGTGGCGCTCAACGACATCGGCCCCGAGATCGCGCCCGCGGGGCTGGAGACGATCAAGGGCTATCTCGGGCGGCGTCCCGCGCAGAGGACATGGGAAGAGGCCGCACGCTTTCGCGCCAGGACATGGACCGGCTTCGAGGACGTGCCGCATGACCGCTGGCTGGCGGAGGTGCGCGCGCATTACGAGCAGACGCCTGACGGGCTCGAGCTGCGCTACGACCCGGCTCTGCGCGAGGCGGTGCTGGGCGGCGCGGTGCAGCCCGCGCCCGATCTGTGGCCGCTCTTCGATGCGCTCTCGGGCCTGCCCGTGGCGCTGATCCGGGGCGCGAATTCCGAACTGCTGACCCGAGAGACAGCGGGTGAGATGCGCCGCCGCAACCCCGGCATGATCTTTGCCGACGTGCCGGGCCGCGGCCATGTGCCCTTTCTTGACGAGGCCCGATCCCTCGCGGCATTGCAGGGCTGGCTGGCGAAGTGCCGGTCGGCCATGGAGGACGGGCTTTGAGCGATATCGAGATGATCCGCGCGGCACGCGCCCGCATCGGCGACAGGCTGCGGCGCACGCCGCTTCTCAGGGCCCCCGCGCTCGACCGCATGGCAGGCCGCCCCTTGCTGGTGAAGGCCGAGTGCCTGCAAGTCACCGGCTCCTTCAAGGCGCGCGGCGGCTGGTCCGCCGTCTCGGCCCTCCCCGAAGACATCCGCGCGCGCGGCGTCATCGCCTTTTCCTCGGGCAACCACGCGCAGGGCGTGGCCCATGCCGCGCGCGAACACGGCATCCCGGCGGTGATCCTGATGCCCAAGGACGCGCCGCAGGCCAAGATCGACGGGACGAGGGCGCTGGGCGCGGAGGTCGTGCCCTTCGACCGCGAGACCGACGACCGCGACGCCATGGGCGCGGCGCTGGCCGAGGAACGCGGGCTGACGCTGATCAAGCCCTTCGACGCGCCGCTGGTGATCGCGGGTCAGGGCACCACCGGGCTGGAGATCGCCGAGCAGGCGTCGGAGCTCGGCGTGAGCGAAGCGGAGGTGCTGGTCTGCTGCGGTGGCGGCGGGCTCAGCGCGGGCATCGCGCTGGCGCTTGAGGCGCAGGCCCCGAAGATGCGGCTGCGCACTACAGAGCCCGAGGGCTTCGACGACACGGCCCGCAGCCTCGCCGCGGGCGAGATCCGCCGCAACGCCCGGCTGAACGGCTCGATCTGCGACGCCATCGTCACGCCGCAGCCGGGCGACATCACCTTTCCGATCCTGCGCCGCCTCGCCGGGCCCGGCCTCGTGGTGACCGAGGAGGAGGTGCTGCGCGCCATGGCGCTGGCCTTCCGGCACCTGAAGATCGTGATCGAGCCGGGCGGCGCGGTGGCGCTGGCCGCGGCGCTGTTTCACCCCGGCGAGATCGAGGGCGAGGCAGTGATCGCGGTGGCGACGGGCGGCAATGTCGACGGGCCGCTCTTCGCCCGCGCGCTGGAGACGGCCCGGTGATCGTCGGGGCGCGCGATGGCTGCCGGCTCGCCACCCGGATCGAGGGGCCCGAGGGCGCGCCCGCGCTGGTGCTTCTGCACGGGCTCGGGATGGACATGACGCTGTGGGACGCGGTGCTGCCGCTGCTGCCCGGCGACATCCGCGCGCTGCGCTACGATCTGCGCGGCCATGGCGGCTCGGACGTGCCGCCCGCGCCCTACTCCATGGGGCAGATGGTTTCGGATGCCGAGGCGGTGATCGAGGCGCATGGCCTGCGCGAGACGGTGGTGGCGGGGCTGTCGCTGGGCGGCATGGTGGCGCAGGGGCTGGCGGTCAAGCGGCTCGACCTCGTGCGCGCGCTGATCCTGTCGAACACCGCGGCCAAGATCGGCACGCCCAGGATCTGGGAGGACCGCATCGCCACGATCCGGCGCGACGGGCTCGCGGCACAGGTCGAGACGGTGCTCGACCGCTGGCTCGGGCGCGACGCGCGCCACGGCTCGGCGGCGGGGCGGGCGCGGCGGATGCTGGGGGGCACGCAGCTGGAGGGCTATCTCGGCGGCTGCGCCGCCGTCTCGGGCACCGATCTGTGGACCCCGGTCTCGGGGCTGCGCCTGCCGGTGCTGGGCATCGCGGGCGCCGAGGACCGCTCGGTGCCCACCGATCTCATGCGCGAGACGGTGGAGCTGATCCCCGGCGCGCGCTTCGAGATCCTGCGCCGCGCCGGGCACTTGCCCCCGATGGAGCGGCCCGAGGACTGGGCCGCTCTCGTCTGCGCGCAACTGCGCGCGCTCGGGCTCTCGGGCGGGGCCTAGAGCCCCGGCACCACGTCGAACAGGCTGCGCGTGCCGAAGCTGGTGCCCGACAGCGGGCCGAAGCCGATCTCCGCGCCGATGGCGAGAAAGGTCTCGTCGCCGCCGAAGGCCTCGTCCTCGGCCTCGATCCGGCCCAGCTCGCCCCAGAGCCGCGGGCCGCCCTCGATCCGGTAGCCGCCGCCCAGCGCCATGCGGGTCAGCGCGCCCTCATCGGCATCGGCATAGCCGACCCCGCCCGTGGCGAAGATCGCGGGCGTGATCTCGTAGCGCGCCGAAAGACCGGCCACGTCGGCCTGCCCCCGCGTGCCGTCATGGCGGACGAGATAGCCCTCCGCACGCAGGCCGAAGACCGATGCGGCAGCCTCGACGCCAAGGATCTCCGCGTCGCCCTCCTCGTAGCCGTCGCGCCCGATGAAGGCCCCGACCACCGCGCCGTCGAGGCCCATCACATAGGGGCCGAAATCGTAAAGCGCGTGCAGCGTCGCATTGCTGCCATCGGCCCCGAAGCCCGAAAAGCCATAGGAGGCCAGGTCGATCGCCGCGCCGAAGCCCAGCCCGATGTCGAACTGAAGCCCGCCCGAATAGCTGGTATGGCCGATCGCGCCCTCTTCGAAGAAGGCGGAGGTTTCGAGCGCGAGCGTGCCGCCCGCCAGCCCCTGCGCCGATGCGGCCGCCGCCGCGAGGCCAAAGGCCGCCGAAAGCCCCGCCATGCCGATTGCCCGTGTCATCATCTGCTCTGTCCTCATGGGTTGGTCTTGATGCCGATCCTCGGGGCTTGGTCTACACCGCCCCGCCGCGCCGCCACAGCCCCTTTCGCACCCCCGCGCGGCATGATGCGCAATGCCGCACCTCGCGGCACCTTGCCGGATGACGGTGGCGACATAGCTTCTATCGCAACGGCACAGGCGGCGCGCCGACCCCGACGCAATGGTCCGAACGTGCCCCGACACCGTGCCCCGACACCGTGCCCCGACAAAGGACAGATCATGAACGCCCTCGAATTGACCTTCGCCAACCTCGAAGCCCGCATGTCCCAGGCGAATGGCGCCGCCCCCGCCCGGCCCGCCCCGGCGCCCGTCGCCGAAACCAAGGGCGACATCACCACCCGCGCCGCCCGCGCCATCCTCGACGCCGAGACCGAGGCCCGCACCGCCAAGATCGCCGCCCTGCGCGCGGCCCGGCTGCAAAGAAAGGCCGACTGACCCCGCCCCATCGGCGCGGCGCCCGAAGGATTTTCGGGGGCGCCGCGCCTCGTGGCGCTCAGAACTGGACGTCGCGCGCGTGCAGATCGCCGAGGGCCAGGTCGCGCAACATGATCACCATGCCCGCGCCGTCATCGATGCGCACATCCTCGCCCTCCTGCGCCATGTGGTTGCGGCGCAGGTCGCGCCGCGCGCCGCCGCGCGCGGCATCATTGCCCGGCCCGCGGACCAGCCGGTCGTTGTCCTCGTGCCCGGCGAGGATGTCGTTGCCCGCCAGACCGAGCAGCCTGTCGTTGTCCTGCAGGCCGTAGATCGCGTCATCCCCCTCCATCCCGGTGAGCGGGTCGTCGATCTCGATGCCGATCAGGCCGCCCCAGTAGAGCAGCGCCCGCTCGGGCGTGCCCTTGACGCCGCTCCGAATTGCGCCGCTCTCACCCCGGCACGGGACCGCCCCGCGCCGCTTTCGTCTCAGCAGGCGTCGCGCGTGGCGGCACCGCTGTCGCATCGCCTCTCGGCCAGGCCGAACCTTGCCAGCCGCCTTGAGAGCGGCGTGCCATTCGCGTCGAGGCAGCGCACGCGCCGCCCCCCGCCTCGGTCAGCCCGCTGCCGGTCGTGCAGGACAGAACCTGCCCCAGAAGCGCCGCGCGCAGCTTTTGGGCCGTGGCGGGGGTGGCATCGACCGGCGCCAGATCGGCAAGGCCCAGCAGCGTCTCGCAGCAAACGAGCCGAAAGGTCAGCGGCGCCGTGACCTGCGTGACGCGGCCTTCGAAGTGATCCGCAACGCGCGCCCCGTTCCCGCCCACCGGCCCCGCGGTCATGGCACAGGCAGCGCCGAGCGCCAGCAGCGCGGCGGGGGTGACGAGTTGTAGACACCGCCGAACCGGCTGTAAACACACGCCAAAAGACCAATTACTATCAATAAGTTGCGAAAGAGGAAAACGGCCCATGGCGATCCCACGAGGACTCGAACCCCGAACCTGCTGATTAGAAGTCAGCTGCTCTATCCAGTTGAGCTATGGGACCGCGAAGGCCGGCTCGGGGCCGAAACCGCGCGCCGGGGGCGACTCTGACGAGTCGGCGCGAAGATGCGCAAATTCGCGGGGCGACTCAACCCGGCAATTGCAGGCGAACGGCGCAGGACACAGCGCCCGCGGCCTTCTGGCGCCAAGCGGTTACATGCAGGCGCCCGTTGCGCTAAGAGGGCGGCATCCGAAACAACACGCGACAAGTCAATGACCCACTCGATCGAGATCGTTCCGCTGCAATGCACCGATACCGGGCTTCGCCTCCGCTCCGGGCCACAGGCCGCCACCGAATACGACGTCGTCGCCCGGCGGCGCGACAAGGACGGAACGGAGTTCCTGTGGCGCAAGCCCGCGGACACGATCGAGGAGGCGGAGCGGATCGTGGCCGATGCCCGCCGTGAGCTGGGCGCGGATGCCGACGTGATCGCGGAGATGCCGCTTGCGGCGCCGCAGCAGGGCTCCGGCCCGGCCGCCGCCACGCTCTGAGCCACCGCTCTTTGGCGCCCGCGCCCATGGCCGAACCGGCCTTGGGGCGCGGGACGCCTCGCTCAAGACACGCCCCCCGGCATTCCCGCCCCGTCTTGCCGGGATGGCCGCCGCGCCGCCTTTCGCGGCCACGCCGCCTGCCTCGGGCCATCGCCCCGGCATGGCGACCCCCCTTCCCATCACCCCATCGGCCGCGCGCCCTTCACGGCTCTTGCCCGAGCATGATTGACGTAAGTCAAAATGCTTCATACGCTTTCGTGAGGGAGGACTGCCCCGGGCAACCCGGGGGCGATCCGAAAGCGGGCCGCGCCCGCGACGTGCGCTTTGTGGAGGAGCCGCGACGGGCGGGCTCGAATGGGCGCAGGAGGCGCCCAACGCGCTGTGGTTCACCCCGCATGGCGAGGCCAGCCGCCTGATCCGCCGCGGCGGCGGCGCGCAGGAGGCGACCAACGCCGTGAGCCGCATCCCCGCGGGCCACCCCGAGGGCTATCTCGAAGCCTTCGCCACGTTCCATGCCGAGGCCGCCGACGCGATCCGCGCGGTGCAGGCGGGCGGTGACCGCGACACCGCGCAAGCGCTGCTGCCGGGGATCGGGGACGGCATGGCGGGCATGGGCTTCATCGCCGCCTGCGTCGCCTCCTCGCGCGCCGACGCGGCCTGGACGAGGCTGTGAGCGCCGCGCCGATCCTGTCGCTGCGCGAGATAAGGCGCAGCTTCGGGCCGGTCGAGGTGTTGCACGGCGTCGATCTCGACCTTTATCCCGGCGAGGTCCACGCGCTGATCGGAGAGAACGGGGCGGGCAAATCCACCACCATGAAGATCATGGCGGGCTACCAGCCCCCCTCCTCCGGGCGCATTGAACTCGACGGACAGGAGGCGCGGTTTGCCAGCCTGCATGAGGGCGAGGAGGCCGGGATCGTGATGATCCACCAGGAGTTCAACCTCGCCGAGCAGCTCACCGTCGAGCAGAACGTGTTTCTGGGCCGCGAGATCCGGCGCGGATGGAGACGCTGGAGATCGAGGGCGCGCCTGCCGTGATCCGCCGCCCCTCGGACGCGCTGGCGCGGGGGCTGTGCTACCTGACCGAGGATCGCAAGCTGCGCGGACTGCTGCTGGCCAAGACCATGCTGTCGGAGCCGCGCATTCTCCTCGTCGACGAGCCGACCCGCGGCATAGACATCGGCACCAAGCAGCAGATCTACGCCTTCCTGCGCGATCTGGCCGCCAAGGGGCACGCGGAGCTGGTGACGCCCGAGAATGCCGAGGATTACTACTTCCCCGACAGCCCGTTCTGACGGGGATGCGGCGGCCCCCGGCGGGGCCGCCGCCTTGCCTCAGAGGTAGCGGTTCACGAGATTTTCGAGCCGCTCCTGCCGCCCGGATCGCGGCGCGGGGTTGATCCCCTCCGCCTCGACCCGCGCGGCGATCTCCTCGAACCCGCCGTCCAGCATCGCCTTGGCCTCGGGGCTGTCCCAGCCCGCGTAGCGCGCCTCGCGCGCGGCCTCGAGCTTGCCGTCCTCCAGCATCTTCGCCGCCGCCTTGAAGCCCGCCGCACAGGCATCCATGCCGCCGACATGGGCGAGGATCAGGTCTTCGGGGTCGAGCGACTGGCGCCTGAGCTTGGCGTCGAAATTGGTGCCGCCGGTGGTGAAGCCGCCCGCGCGCAGCACCTCGTAATAGGCCAGCGCCATCTCCGGCACGTTGTTGGGAAACTGGTCGGTGTCCCAGCCCGATTGGTAATCGTTGCGGTTCATGTCGATCGAGCCGAAGATGCCCAGCTCGCGCGCCAGCGCCAGCTCGTGCTCGAAGCTGTGACCGGCGAGGATCGCGTGGCCCTGCTCGATATTGACCTTCACGTCCTTCTCCAGCCCGAACTCCTTGAGGAAGCCGTAGACCGTGGCGACGTCGTAGTCGTATTGGTGCTTGGTCGGCTCCTGCGGCTTGGGCTCGATCAGGATGGTGCCGTCAAAGCCGATCTTGCGGGCGTATTCGACGGCCTGCGCGAGGAAGCGCCCCGCCTGTTGCCGCTCGCGCCCCATATCGGTGTTGAGCAGCGTCTCGTAGCCCTCGCGCCCGCCCCACAGCACGTAGTTCTCGCCGCCGAGCTGATGCGTGGCGTCGATGCAGGACTTCACCGTCGCGGCGGCAAAGGCATAGACATCCGGGTCGGGGTTGGTCGCCGCGCCCGACATGTAGCGCCGGTGCGAGAACAGGTTCGCCGTGCCCCACAGGAGCCTGGTGCCGGTCTCTTCCATCTTGCCCTGGAAGTAGTCGGTGATCTCGCGCAGGTTGCGGGTGTTCTCGGCGAAATCCGCGCCCTCGGGCCGCGCATCGACGTCGTGAAAGCAGAAATAGGGCGCGCCGAGGATCTCGAACATCTCGAAGGCCACGTCGGCCTTGAGCCTGGCCTTCTCCATCCCCTCGCCGAACCAGGGCCGATCAAAGGTCTGGCCGCCGAAAGGGTCGCCCCCCTCCCAGGCGAAGCTGTGCCAATAGGCGACCGAGAAGCGCAGATGCGCCTTCATCGGCTTGCCCATCACCACCTCGTCCGGGTCGTAATGGCGAAAGGCGAAATCGCCGTCGGCCTCGGGGCCGCCATGGCGGATCGCCGGGATCCCCTTGAAGAAATCTGTCATGGTCTCTCGCTCTCCCTTGCGCCCCGCGCTTCGCGGAGGGGCCGATGAACGGGCCGCCCCGCCGGTGCGACTGAATTTTGATTAACGTACATCAAAAACCTTCATGCGCAAACCATTCCCTCCGCCTCTCCGCGCCGGAAGCTAGGGCAGGTTGTCGCGCAAGAAGATCTCGGTGCGGATCAGCCCCCTGCCCGCCTCGACCGGCGTGGCGTCGATCAGCGCGCGCAGGATGTCGAGCGCGCTGCGGACCTCGTGGCCGATATCCTGGTGCAGCACCGCGTCGAACACCCCGTCCTGCAGCGCGTGGCGCGATTGCTCGGTCAGCTCATGCGCCACCACCATCGGGCGCGGCGTGGGAGAGACGCGCAGCAGCGCCCTTTGCAGACCACCATTGCCGCCGCCAAGGCTGTAGATCCCGGTGATGTCGGGCCGCGCCTCGAGCGCCTCGCTTACCCGCCGCTCCACCTCATCGGCGGCATCGCGCCCCTCGATCGGCGGCATCGGCGCAAGATGCGCGAACTCGGCATGCATCACCTGTTCGAAGCCCAGCCTGCGCTCGACATGGTCGCGCAGCAGCATGGAGCCCGCGACGATCGCGATCCGGCCCTTCTGCCCCCGGCAGAACCGGCCCAGAAGCCCCGCCGCCGTGCGCCCGGCCGAGACGTTGTCGATCCCGACGAAGCGGCTGCGCGCCGAGGCCGGCAGGTCAGAGACCAGCGTGATCACCTCGATGCCCGCCCCCCGCAGCTCCGAGACCGCCTGCCGGACCTCGGCGGCATCGGTGGCGACCACCACCACCCCGTCCGGGACGGCCTCGGGGGCCGCGTCGCGCAGGCGGCGCAGATCGGCCGCGAGCGCGCGCCCGTCGAAGGGCGGCACCGTGGAGATGCTGATCCGGGTGCGGTCGCGCGCGGCCTCGCGCGCCTGGGCGCGCACCTCTTCGGCGAGGTTGCGCATGAAGCTGTTGGACCCTTCGGGAAGGGTGAAATGCACCTTGTAGACCCGCTTGCGCGACAGGTTGGCGGCCATGATGTCGCGCTCGTAGCCCAGCTCGCGCATCGCCGCGCGCACCCGCTCGCGCGTGGCCGCGCGCACCCCGTCGCGGCCGTTGAGCACGCGGTCGACGGTCGAAAGGCTGACATTGGCCACGCGGGCCACATCATGCACCGTCGGACGTAACATAGGGCGGCTCCCGCGCTGCTTCGCCCTCGTGGTTAGCCCAAGCCCGCCTGTTGGGCAAACCGCGCGCACGCCCGCGCCCGTCATCCCCATGCCGCCCGCCGCGACCTTCGCCGCCAGCCATGACGCGCGGATCGAGGCCGCGCTTTCGAAGGGGGCGACAGGAGACCTGCCTCGAAGCGGACCGCCTGAAATCGGGAATCCCGCCGTCATTGCAAGACCCCGGAGGCAAAACGGGCCCGGAATTGCCGATTTCGGCGGATGCACGCCGCAAGGACCGCGTGAAATGGCGAGCCTTCGCCCGCTTTCTGCCCACGAGGGAACCGGGCCGCCTCGGCCGTTGCATCGCGGCGGCGGGCCGCGCAGATGGGGCGCAGAGACGAGGACCACAATCGAAGGACGGACCCTTGATCAAGCCCAACGCCCTGCTCCGTACCCTGCTGACCGCGACCTGCCTGCTGGCGGCACCGATCGCCATCGCCCATTCGGACAGCGTCACCCGGACCTTCGAAGGCGCCGCCTCCTGGTACGGGCCGGGGTTCCACGGGCGGCTCACCGCCAATGGCGAGACCTACGACATGAACAGCCTCACCGCCGCCCATCCCGACCTGCCCTTCGGCACGCGGGTGCGCGTCACCAACGAGGCGACCGACAAGTCGGTCGTGGTGCGGATCAACGATCGCGGGCCCTATGCGGGGGGCCGCATCATCGACCTGTCGAAGGGGGCTGCGGGCAATATCGGCCTGATCGCCAGCGGTGTCGGCCATGTCACGGTCGAGGTGCTCGCCAACGGCTGAGCCATCCGGCCCTTCGCGGTGGGGCCTCTCTCCCGCCGCGAAGGGCGCTTGCCCGGCTCATGGCTTGCGCCCCAGCGTATCGGCCATCTGCGCGTCGCGCTCGCCCATCGGCCGCACCGGTCCGCGCGTCGTGTCCCGGCGGGACTGGTGCTCCATCTCGGCGTTGAGCAAGGCGCCGAGCAGCACGACGAAGGCGGTCATCCAGATGTAGAGAAGCAGGATGACCACACCGGCCAGCGCCCCGTAGGTCGGCTGGTAGCTTCCGAAATTGCGCACGAAGAGCGCAAACAGCACCGAGCTGCCCAGCCACAGCGCCGTGGCGAGCACCGCGCCCGGCGTGACCCAGCTCCATCTCGGCGCCCGGCGCGCGGGCGCGTAGCGATAGAGCAGGCCGAGCGCCAGCATCGACAACAGCCCCAGCACCGACCAGCGGCCGATGCGGATGATGGTGTCGGCCGGGCCCGACAGCCCCAGCGTCTCGAGTGCCGCGGGCACCGCCACGGCCAGCGCCAGCGCGGCGAGCGCCATCGCCGTCAGCACCGCCGTCAGCCCCAGCGACACCAGGTTGCGCGAGATGATGTTGCGCGTCTCGGTCTCGACATGCGCCATGTTGATGCCGCTCACCAGGTTGTCGATCCCGCGCGAGGCCCAGAACAGCGACAGCACGAAGCTGATCGTCGCGGTCGCCGTGGCCTGTCCCGGGGCCTGCCCCACGAGTTCGCCCAGCTGGTCGCGCACCACCGCCAAGGGCTCCGCCGGCGCGAGCCCCTGCAACGTGTCGACCTCCCGCAGGACAAGCTCCGGCTCGAAGAACAGCCCCGCGAGCGAAACCAGCATCGCAAGCGCGGGAAACAGCGCCAGCATGCCGAAGAAGGCGACCCCGGCCGCCACCAGCGGGACGAGATCCCGGCCGATCCTGCGCCCCACCCTGAGGGCGATGTCGCGCCAGCCCGGCGGCTGGATCTGCCGGGGCCGCCATGCCTCGCGCCCCCGCTCGCTTTCGCCTTCGGCCTGTTCGGGCCTGGCCGGTTCGGCCGGATGCGCGCCTTCGTGCCGCGATGCCGCCTCGTTGCCCGGGCCGGGCCTTTCGCCATCTCGCTGTTTCATGCCTTTCGCCCTCCTTCGCGCATGAGCCCGAATGCCCCATGACATGGAACGCGCAAAGGCCGGACACTGGTCCGGCCTTTGTGTTCTCTTTCTCCCTTCGGGTCGAGGTGAGGGCCGGCGCTCCCCCTCAGAAGGCGGGGACGGTCTGGCGGCGGCGCTGCAACAGCACCACCACGCCCAGAAGCAGCAGGGCCGGGATGTAGAACACGTATTTCGTGATCCGCTCGCGCGGCGCCTGCACCTGCGCCAGCTCCACCGGCGTTTCGGCGTAGAAGTCGAAATCGCCCAGCTTCTCGGCCGCGGTGGTGCCGAACATCGGCTCGTCGAGCCGCATCGTCTCGCCCTCGGGGTAGAGCAGCAGCCCCGAGGCGTCGATCCGCTCGGCCACGGCACCCTCGGCCACCTGCATCACCAGCGTCGTCTCGGCCATCTCGCCGGTGTTGAAATCCGGCCCCTGGATCTTGAGCCGCAGCGTATCGCCCGGATCGGCCTCGGACACCGCCGTCTCGAACTCGGAGGGCGCGTAGGTCTGGAACGGGCTTTGCAGCTGGTTGAGCCAGAAGCCCGGCACGAAGAGCGTGAAGGCCACCAGCAGGAGCGCGGCGGATTCGTGGATCTTCGACGGCGCGAGGAAATAGCCCTGCGTCGCGGCGGCAAAGAGCAGCATCGCGAAGGTCGCCACCACGAAGATGAAGGCCGCCTGCCCCATCCCGGCCCATGTCCCGAGGTCGATGCCGTAGAGGATCAGCGCCGGGTTGTAGATGAACAGGAAGGGCAGCGCGACGGTGCGCAGGGAGTAGAAGAAGGCGGTGAAGCCGGTCTTGATCGGATCGCCGCCAGAGACGGCGGCGGCGGCAAAGCTCGCCAGACCCACGGGCGGCGTCACATCGGCCATGATGCCGAAGTAGAACACGAAGAGATGCGCCGCGATCAGCGGCACGATCAGCCCCTCCTGCGCGCCCAGATTCACCACCACCGAGGCCATCAGCGACGACACCACGATGTAGTTGGCGGTGGTCGGCAGCCCCATGCCGAGGATGAGCGAGAACAGACCCACGAAGATCAGCATCAGGATCAGGATGCCGCCCGAAAGCTGCTCGACGAGGCCGGCAAGCTCGGTGCCGATCGGGGTCTTGGTGACGGTGGCGACGATGATGCCGGCGGCCGCCGTGGCGACGCCGATGCCGATCATGTTGCGCGCACCCGCGACGAGGCCGTCGCGCAGATCGTGCAGGCCCGCGCCGAATTCATGCGCGATCCGGCTGCCCTCGCCCCGGAACAGCGCCTTGATCGGGCGCTGGGTGACGATGATCAGCAGCATCAGGCAGGTGGCGTAGAAGGCCGATTTGGCCGGGCTCTGCCGCTCCACCATCAGGAACCAGACGAGAACGAGGATCGGCAGCACGTAATGCAGGCCGGTGGCATAGACCTCGGCCACGGTGGGCAGCTTGATCTCTTCGTCGGAGGGGTCGTCGATATGCAGATCGGGCCGCTTGGCCGCGACCCAGACGAGACCGAGATAGACCGCCGCCAGCGCCAGCATCATGATCGGCGCGGTGAGCGAGGGCAGCGCGGATTCCAGCGCCTCGACGCCGTAGATCAGCGCGGTGAAGCCGATGCCCGCCACCACGAAGCCGAGCGCGAACTTCACCAGCATCCCCGCAAAGCTCTTGCTCTCGCCCAGCGCCGGCATCTCGCGCTTCAGCGCTTCGAGATGCACGATGTAGACCAGCGCGATGTAGGAGATCACCGCCGGGATGAAGGCGTGCTTGATCACCTCCAGATAGGAAATGCCGATGAACTCGACCATGAGGAAGGCGGCCGCCCCCATGACCGGCGGCATGATCTGGCCGTTGACCGACGAGGCCACCTCGACCGCGCCCGCCTGCTCGCGCGAGAAGCCCACGCGCTTCATCAGCGGGATGGTGAAGGTGCCGGTGGTCACCACGTTGGCGATGGACGAGCCCGAGATGAGACCGGTCATGGCCGATCCGACCACGGCGGCCTTGGCCGGGCCGCCGCGCAGATGCCCCAGCCCCGCGAAGGCGAGCTGGATGAAATAGTTGCCCGCGCCCGCCTTGTCCAAAAGCGAGCCGAACAGCACGAAGAGAAAGACGAAGGCGGTCGAGACGCCAAGCGGGATGCCGAAGACGCCCGCCGTGTCGAGCCACTGCGCGTTGATCAGCGAGGTGAAGGAGAGACCCTCATGCTCGATCAGGTTGGGGATCAGCCAGCCCGTGCCGAAATAGGCATAGGCGAGGAACAGCCCGCCCACGATGGTCAGCGCCGGCCCCAGCGCCCGGCGCGAGGCTTCGAGCAGCACCACGAGGCCGACCGAGCCGATGATGACCTGCGTCTGCGTCGGCAGGCCCGAGCGGGCGGTCATGGCGAGATGGTCCGAGAACCAGAAGACGTAGAAGGCGCAGAAGGCGCCGATCAGCGCGAGGCCCCAATCGACCAGCGGAATGCGCTCGCGCGGGCTCGACTTGAAGGCCGGATAGGCGAGAAAGGCGAGGAAGATCGCGAACATCAGGTGGATGGGCCGGGTCTGCGAGGAGTTGAGCACCGGCAGGTAGGCGCCGAACCACAGCTGCGGCTGGGCGATCCAGAGCTGGAACAGCGACCATGCCATCGCCGTGCCGGCGATCAGCATCGCCGTGGCGCGGTTCACAGGGGCGCGGGCGCCCGAATCCGAACTGGTGACGAGGTCCTGAAGATCGTCGTCCGAATATTGCCGGTCGTCCCGGTCCTCGCGCTGGTCGCCCATCGGACGCGTCCCCCTGTTCGATCATTTCGAAAAGCCGCCCCTTCGGGACGGCGAAGGCCGGGGCGCGATCGGGCGCGCCCCGGCAGGTCGTTCAGCCAGGCGTGGCGATCACTCGATCAGCCCGGCCTCGCGGTAGTATTTCTCGGCACCCGCATGCAGCGGCGCGGAGAGACCGTCGGCGACCATCTCTTCCTTGGTCAGCTCGGCAAAGGCCGGGTGCAGGCTCTTGAACTGGTCGAAGTTCTCGAACACCGCCTTGGTCACCTCGTAGACGACATCCTCGGGCACGGTGGCCGAGGAGACGAAGGTCGCGCCGACGCCGAAGGTCGAGGTGTCCTCGTCATTGCCGCGATACATGCCGCCCGGAATGGTGGCGGTGCGGTAATAGGGGTTTTCCTCGACGAGCTGATCCACGGCCTCGCCCGAGACATCGACCAGCACCGCGTCGCAGGCGGTGGTCGCTTCCTGGATCGAGCCCGAGGGGTGGCCGACGGTGTAGACCATGGCGTCGATGTTGTTGTCGCACAGCGCCTGGGACTGCTCGGCGGCCTGCAGCTCGGAGGTGAGCTGGAAGTCGTCCATGGTCCAGCCCATGGCCTCCATCAGCACCTCCATGGTGCCGCGCTGGCCCGAGCCGGGGTTGCCGACATTGACGCGCTTGCCCTTGAGATCCTCGAAGGTCTCGATGCCGGCATCGGCGCGGGCGACGACGGTGAAGGGCTCGGGATGGACCGAGAACACCGCGCGCAGGTCTTCGAACGCGCCCTGCTCCTCGAACTGCGAGGTGCCCTCGATCGCGTGGAACTGCCAGTCGGACTGGGCGACGCCGAACTCGAGCTCGCCCGAGCGCACGGCGTTGATGTTGTAGACCGATCCGCCGGTCGACTCGACGCCGCAGCGGATGCCGTGATCGGCGCGGCCGCGGTTCACCAGGCGGCAGATCGCGCCGCCGGTCGGGTAGTAGACGCCGGTCACGCCACCGGTGCCGATCGAGATGAACTGCTGGCCGTCCTGCGCGGCGGCTCCGCCCGCGGCGAGGGTCAGCGCGGTCGCGGCTCCGACGAGATAGGTTTTCATGGGCTCTCTCCCTTGAGGTTTCTTGATGTTCGTTGGTCGCCTTGGCGATCAGGCTCCGACTGAGCCTGCTGCACCACCGATGAAAGTCAACAGCCCGCCGCTGTCAACAGGTTACGGCGCGGGCGTTTTCTCCAACTCCGCCCGAATGTTGGCGTCGAGAGCCAATTCCGCGCTGTTGGCGATGAAGGCCAGAACCGTGTAGAACCCCACCGTCGCCATCAGGTCGAACATCCCCTCGCGGCCGACCAGCGCCTCGAGCCCGGCCTGCTGCGCGAGCGAAAGCCGCGACGTCTCCAGAAGCGCGTCCACCGCGCCCGCCAGCGTGGCGTCCTCGGGCGTCATCGCCTCGAGCGGCCCCCTGATCGAGGCGATGCGCGCCTCCTCCATGCCGAGCTTGCGCGCGCGGCTGACATGGTGGCCCCATTCGTAATCCGAGCCGTGCCGCAGCCCGGTGCGCAGGATCACCACCTCGCTGCGCTCCAGCCCCAGCGTGGTGTCGACCACCACGTGCTGGCGCAGATCCGACCACGCGCGCAAAAGCCGCGGGTGATGCGCCATGACGCGGTAGATATCGAGTTTCCCCGCAAAGCCCGGCAGCATGTCGGCGATCCCGCCGGGCCAGTCGGCGTCGGTCAGCGGTGCCAGCGCGGTCATGCGATCTCTCCCAGCGCCGCCTCGACCGCCTTCGCCAGCCGCGCGACGATGCGGTCGACATCCTCGCGCCCGACGATGAAGGGCGGCGCCAGAAGCACGTGATCGCCGCGCACCCCATCGATCGTGCCGCCCATCGGGTAGACCATCAGCCCGCGCTCCATCGCCGCCGCCTTGATCCGGGCATGCAGCTTGTGCGCGGGGTCGAAGGGGTCCTTGCTTTCGCGGTCCGCGACCAGCTCGATCGCCTGGAACAGCCCCCTGCCCCGAATGTCGCCGACATGGGCATGGCTGCCGAAAGCCTCCTCCAGCCGCGCGCGCAGATGCGCGCCCATCTCGCGCACATTGGACAGCAGGTCGTCGCGCGCGATCACCTCCTGCACCGCCAGCGCGGCAGCCGCCGCCATCGGGTGGCCCATATAGGTGTGGCCGTGCTGGAAGAAGCCCGAGCCGCCGGAAATGGCCTCATAGATCCTTTCGCTCAGCAGCACCGCGCCGACCGGCTGGTAGCCACCGCCAAGCCCCTTGGCCACGGTCATCAGGTCGGGCGCGATCCCCTCCTGCTCGCAGGCATGCAGCGTGCCGGTCCGGCCCATGCCGCACATCACCTCGTCGAGGATCAGAAGCACGCCGTGCCGGTCGCAGATCTCGCGGATGCGCTTGAAATAGTCGCCCACCGGCGGCACCGCCCCCGCCGTGGCCCCCACCACCGGCTCGGCCACGAAGGCCAGCACGTTCTCGGCCCCGAGCTCGGCGATCTTCTGCTCCAGCTCCCCCGCCGCGCGGGCGGCATAATCGGCGTCGCTCTCGGCTTCGCGCTGCTCGCGATAGGCAAAGCAGGGCGCGATGTGATGCGTCTCGATCAAAAGGGGGCGGAACTGCGCCCGGCGCCATTCATTGCCGCCCGCCGCCAGCGCGCCCAGCGTGTTGCCGTGATAGCTCTGGCGCCGCGCGATCACGTGGCGGCGGCTCTCCTCGCCGCGCTCGGTCGCGTATTGCCGCGCGAGCTTCAGCGCCGCCTCGACCGCCTCCGAGCCGCCCGAGACGAGATAGGCGTGCCCGATCCCCTCGGGCGCGTCGGCCACCAGCCGGTCGCCCAGACGCTCGGCGGCCTCGGTGGTGAAGAAGCCGGTATGGGCATAGGCGACGGTGTCGGCCTGCTTGTGCAGCGCGGCGATCACGTCCGGGTGCCCATGGCCCAGGCAGGAGACGGCGGCACCGCCGCAGGCGTCGATATAGTCGCGCCCCTCGCTGTCGGTGATGGTCAGCCCGCTCGCCGCGACGGCCCGGCGTGGCTGAAGGCGCGTGGAACGATGAAGAAGATGGGTCATGACGGCTTCCGAGGGTTTCGAATCTGGACGAGTCATGCGCCTCGTCAGCGCCTCGCGCAACCATCGAAGCCGGACACCGCCGCCTTCATGACCGAAGCCGCGCGAAGGCCGGGCGGGCCCTGGCTGAAAGCGGAAGACCGATGAGCCCCGGCCCTCCGCTTCGGGTCATCCGGCGGGCCGGGAGGCCGCGTTCTGCGCCGCATCGGACCTCGATGCCTCCGTCACCGCCAGCTCCGCCATCGCCATGATCGCCTCCCGGCTCGACGCCACGGCGATGAACCGGCCATTATGGCAGAACTTCGCCCCCGCCACGCCCGACGCGGCCTCCAGCGCCGCATCCGTCAGCCCCGCCCAGGCGGCGGGCAGGTCGGCGCGTGTGGCGAAGGTGTCGTCGCCGGTGCGGATCGTCGTCAGCGCCCAGTCCGCGCCGCGCGGATGGACGACGAAGAGCAGGTGATCGGCCCCCGCCGCCTCGATTCCGGCGCGGAACGGCATGCCCATGGGCAGCTCGAGGACGCGCCCCTCGCCCGCCGCCTCGATCGCCGCCAGCACCATCGCCTCGGCGCGGTATTTCGCCGCCGAGCGGCGGATGCGGGCCTCGACGAAGGCGCGCGCGACCGGAACGGCGGCGGCAAAGGCGCGGTCGTCGGCCCCCTCTTCGCGGTCGTCGAAGGCGGGTTTCAGGCTTTCCAGCAGCGCCGGCAGCGTCAGCCCCGAATACAGCGGCCCCGCGGCGGAGGCATCCACCGCGCCGTTGTCGAGCAGGTCGACCGGCAGCACGAAGCCGCGATCGAAGGAGGCGTGGATCTTCTCGACATCCTGCTCGGGCACATCCAGCGCGCGCAGGTAATCGCGCCCGTATTGCGCCCAGATCAGCCCGAAGGAGCTGTAGGGCTGGCCATCCTCGCGCAGGGGGTTGGGCTTCTGGTGATGATCGAAGATCCGCGCCTCGGCGTCATACTGCCCGCCCACATCATAGATGATCCGCCCCTCTGCGGGTGTGATCCAGGCCTTGTCGCGGCTGCGCACCAGCTCGGCTTCGGGAAACAGCCGGGTCAGGATGACCGAGGAGAGAAGTTCGTCGGCGTGAAAGCCGCCCGAATGGGTGACGAGATGGGTGATGGTCATGGCTGATCCCTGAAACGAAACGAGCGGCCCTCGGGCCGCCCTTGGTAGAAGTCTATGTCGTCCGAGTTGGTTGGACACTCGATGCTGCGTCGTCCGGCCCCTTCGCCGGATCTCGACCGCCAAACCGCCTCAACTTGAGTCGGATTGACAAAATCAGTGCGTCCAGGCCCCGCGGCGCGAGTTCGAGAAGTTCTCGGCATAGCCGCCGGGGCGGATGTTGTGCTTGCGCACATGCGGCTCCTGCACGATCGCGTCGAGCCCGTGCTTCTCGGCATAGGCCACCGCCGCCTCGCGGCTGTCGAAATACATCCGCACCTGGCTTTGCGTGTCGGTCGAGCTGGTCCAGCCCATCAGCGGGTCGATCTCGCGCTTGGAGGCGGGCGCGTATTCGAGGATCCAGGCCTCGGTCTTGGCGGTGCCCGACTGGGTGGCGGTCCGGGCGGGTCTGTAGATCCGTGCGCGCATCATTGGTCCCTTCTGATCTGATCGGCGTTATCGGCAAAACCGCACTGCCATGCAAGGCGGCAAAGACGCCGCACCCCTCTTGTACAGGAACGAAAAGAGGCCAGATTGGTTCGGCCTCGAGGAGTCCGCCCATGCACAACAATTCGCCCGAACAGATGCCGATGCTGCACGCCCCCGCGCCCGACGTGAAGGCGCGCGAAAAGCTCGAGGGCGGCAAGCGCTTCCGCATGCAGACCGAGTTCAGCGCCGCGGGCGACCAGCCCACCGCCATCGTCGAGCTGGCGGGCGGCATCACCTCGGGCGAGCGCGACCAGGTCCTCCTGGGCGCGACCGGCACCGGCAAGACCTTCACCATGGCCAGGATCATCGAGGAGACGCAGCGCCCGGCGATCATCCTCGCCCCCAACAAGACCCTCGCCGCCCAGCTCTACGGCGAGTTCAAGGGCTTTTTCCCGGACAACGCGGTCGAGTATTTCGTCAGCTATTACGACTACTACCAGCCCGAGGCCTATGTGCCGCGCTCGGACACCTTCATCGAGAAGGAAAGCCAGATCAACGAGCAGATCGACCGGATGCGCCACTCGGCCACCCGCGCGCTCCTCGAGCGCGACGATGTGATCATCGTGGCCTCGGTGTCGTGCATCTACGGCATCGGCTCCGTCGAGACCTACGGCGCGATGACGGTCGACCTGCACAAGGGCAACACGTACGAGCAGCGCGCCGTGATGGCCGATCTCGTGGCCCAGCAATACAAGCGCAACGACGCGGCCTTCGGGCGCGGCTCCTTCCGGGTGCGCGGCGACAGCCTCGAGGTCTGGCCCGCCCACCTCGAGGATCGCGCCTGGCGGCTCTCCTTCTTCGGCGACGAGCTCGAAAGCATCACCGAGTTCGATCCGCTGACCGGCTCCAAGACCGACGAGTTCGACCGCATCCGCATCTATGCCAACAGCCACTACGTCACGCCGCGCCCGACCATGGCGCAGGCGATCAAGGGCATCAAGGCGGAGCTGAAGCAGCGGCTCGACCAGCTTCAGGGCGAGGGCAAGCTGCTGGAGGCGCAGCGGCTCGAACAGCGCACGCATTTCGACCTCGAAATGCTGGAGGCCACCGGCGTGTGCAACGGCATCGAGAACTATTCGCGCTATCTCACGGGCCGCGCCCCGGGCGAGCCGCCGCCGACCCTGTTCGAATTCATCCCCGACAACGCCATCGTCTTCGCCGATGAGAGCCACGTCTCGGTCCCGCAGATCGGCGGCATGTACAAGGGCGACTTCCGGCGCAAGATGACGCTGGCCGAGCATGGCTTCCGCCTGCCCTCCTGCATGGACAACCGCCCCCTCAAATTCGAGGAATGGGACGCGATGCGCCCGCAATCGATCTTCGTCTCCGCCACGCCCGCGGCGTGGGAGCTTGATCAGGCGGGCGGCGTCTTCACCGAGCAGGTGATCCGCCCCACCGGGCTGCTGGATCCGCAGATCGAGATCCGCCCCGTGAAGACCCAGGTGGACGATCTTCTCGACGAGATCCGCCGGGTGACGGCCAAGGGCTACCGGACGCTGTGCACCACGCTGACCAAGCGCATGGCCGAGGACCTGACCGAATACCTGCATGAGCAGGGCATCAAGGTGCGCTACATGCATTCCGACATCGACACGATCGAGCGGATCGAGATCCTGCGCGACCTGCGGCTCGGGGCCTTCGACGTGCTGATCGGCATCAACCTCCTGCGCGAGGGGCTCGACATCCCCGAATGCGGGCTGGTGGCGATCCTCGACGCCGACAAGGAGGGTTTCCTGCGCTCCGAGACCTCGCTGGTGCAGACCATCGGCCGCGCCGCGCGCAACGCCGAAGGCCGGGTCATCATGTATGCCGACCGGATCACCGGCTCCATGGAGCGCGCCATGGCCGAGACCGAGCGGCGGCGCGAGAAGCAGATCGCCTACAACACCGAGCACGGCATCACGCCCGAGACGGTGAAGAAGAACGTCGAGGACATCCTCGCCGGTCTCTACAAGGGCGATGTCGACATGAACCGCGTCACCGCCAAGGTCGACAAGCCATTGGCGGGTGCCAACCTGCAGGCCGTTCTCGACGGGCTCAAGACCGACATGCGCAAGGCCGCCGAGAACCTCGAATTCGAGGAGGCGGCAAGGCTGCGCGACGAGGTGAAGCGGCTGGAGGCGGTGGACCTGATGGTCTCGGACGACCCCATGGCGCGCCAGCAGGCGGTGGAGCGCGCCTCGGAGGCCGCGACCAAGGCCTCGGGCCGCTCCACCGCCGGCAAGCCCGGCCAGCGCGGCGGCAATGTCGACCGCCGCAAGAACCGCAAGCCGCGCTAGGCGCGGCCTGCCCTCACTTCGCGATCGCGCGCACCAGCGCCAGGACCAGCGCCGCGCCGATCAGCGCCACCACGACGACGAGCAGAAGCCCGCCCGCCGCCAGAACGGTCACGCCCAGCGCCGCAAGGACGAAGGGCGTGGCCATCGCCGCGAGCGCGCCGACCACCATGTAGAGCGCCCGCCTGCGCCCGCCCGAAAGCGCGCTTGCCAGCCAGCCCACGGCCAGGCCCACCAGCGCCAGAATGACGAGAACGGCGATGCCGATCCCCTGCAGCAGTTCTTCCATCACGTTTCCCCTTCGTGTTGCCTGCAAGCCTAGCGCGCGGGCGCGCGCGGGAAAGGTGCCGCGGCTGTCCGCCGCGCTAGATCGAGCCCCGCGCCAGCAGCAAAGAGCCTCGCCATGACAGAGCCGATCACCGCCGCGCTGATCCTCGGTGCCGCCGTCTGGGAGACCGGCCCCTCCCCCACCCTGCGCCGCCGCGCCATGCACGGGGCCGCGCTGTGGCATGCGGGCGAGGTGACCTATCTGGTGCCCTGCGGCGGGCTGGGGCGGCATCCGCCGAGCGAGGGCGAGGCGATGCGGGATCTCCTGATCGAAGCGGGCGTGCCGGAGCACGCGATCCACCCCGAAACCGCCTCGCGCGACACGCTCGACAATATCCGCCTCGCCCTGCCGATACTCGACCGGCTCGGCACGCGTCGCGTCATCCTTGTCAGCGACGCCGCGCATCTGCCGCGCGCGCGGCTCGTGGCGCGCCGCTTCGGCCTCGATGCGCGCGGCCATGCGCCGCCGCAGGGCGCGCGGCTCGTCCCGCAGCTCAAGCTCGCGCTGCGCGAAATCCCCGCCTATGGCGCCTATCTGTGGCGGTTGCGGCACCATTAACGCCCCCCTTAACCGCTCTTGCCCAGCCTCGAAGACGGGGCATTCGGGCGAGCGGAGGGCGGATGCGACGCAGGCTCATGCTGACACTGTGTTTCGCCCTCTGGGCGGGGATGGCCCATGCCGGGGCCTGGCCGCGCGAGGAAGGCACGAGCTTCCTGTCGCTCGGGGGCAACGTGGCGCTGTTCGACGGCGCGACCCGGCCGGTGCATTACGACCCGACGCTCTATCTCGAACACGGCATCACGCCGCGGCTGACCTTCGGGATCGACGGCTACGCCGCCGATGCGGGCACGGCCGGAAGCCTTTTCGCCTGGATACGCCTGCCCTGGCGGCCCGAGCTTGAGGGCGATGTCTGGGCGGTCTCGACCGGGCTGGGGGTGACGCTGCTCCCGGATGGCGACCACGAGGCGACCGGCCGGCTCGGCCTGCATTGGGGCCGCGGGCTCGGGAATGGCTGGCTCGCGCTCGATGCGCAGGGCCAGCTCGGCGTCACCCGGCTGTCGCACCAGGCCAAGATCGAGGGCACATGGGGCCGCGAGCTTGCGCCGCGCTGGACCGGCCTGATCCAGGCCCAGGCGGGCTACGGGCTTTCGGGCGACATCTATGCCAAGACCGGCGGCTCGCTCGTCTGGCAGGCAAGCGAAACGCTCGATTTGCGGCTCGGCCTGACCCGCGCGCTGACCGGCGACCGCGGCGGCGGGCTCACCCTGGAAAGCTGGTGGCGCTTCTAGGCCGGATCGGCAAGGCGCGCGCCCCGCGCCCGGCACTGCGGGAGAAGGATGTCGAAAAACTCGGGCGCGGCGCTTGACACTTCCCGGCAGACAGGCCAGATACGCGCGCAGTGGGGTCGTAGCTCAGTTGGGAGAGCGCGTCGTTCGCAATGACGAGGTCAGGGGTTCGATCCCCCTCGACTCCACCAATTCCACACCATCCGATCTTGCGCTCCGGCGCGAAACGCGGCCGCTTCGCGGCCCGCGCCCGGTGGTCCGGCATTCGGGCATCATCCCGGCCCGCAGCGGCAAGGGCGCGCCTCCCTGCCCCGCAGCACTCGGGACCGGCATGTCAGACGGGCAGATCGTCGGTCTGCGGCGGTTGGGCCGCTTCGATGCCCTGCGCGGCCCGCTTGGCGAAATCGACAGCCGGCGCGTCCGAGTCCGCTTGCCGCCGGGAGGGGTCGGCCGCCTCATGGCGGGCCGGAGCGAGGCCGTAAAAGCCGCGGAGCATCGAAAGCTGCATCTCGAAGCCCGCCTGCCACAGCGAAAGCCCGCTGCGCCAGGCCTGCAGGGAAAACGCATAGGGAGAGGTCATGATCGCTGTCCTTGATCGGGCCTTGATCGGGCCTTGATGGGGCCTTGATGGGGGAATGGCCTCGCCCAACCGCCCAACCGCCCAACCGCCCGGCGGCCCCGGGCGTTCCGGGCGGTTGGGCCACCGGCGCGGCCTCGGCGCAAAGCCGCCGGTTTTCGCCCTATGGCTTGAGGAAATTGGGACCGCGCCGCGCAAGGCGGCGATTGTTGCGCCCGGTCTGCCGCTGCAGCGGCGTCATCGCCGCAAGCGCGATCTGGTCGGGCCGCTGGCCCGACATCATCGCCCGGCTGCCCGCCATCATCGCCTCGGCAAAGGCCGGGGCCTTCTCGTCGACCATGAGCCGGTTTTCCGAGCCGGTGACGGCCCAAAGACCGGCCATGCCCATCATCCGGTAGGCCATGACCGCCTGCGTCTCCGCCATCAGGGTCCAGAAGGTCACGGAAGTTCGTACCAGTTCGGCGGGGGTCGCGATCGTGTTCATCATCGTCTCCATGGGACAGCCCGATCCGCAGGGGGCCACATCCCAGACGCGCCAGCCCCCTGCCCGGTTCCCCCCGAAGGCTATCCCGGCTGATCCATCCGCACCCGGCAGCGCATCCGCCCGGCGACCGGCCTGCTCCACAGCACGCGAAACTTCCGCCCGCCGGCCCCGTGCTCGGGGTCGATCCAAGGGCTTTCATGGACGGTCCCGCCCGAGGCGTCCTCCAGCCGCCCCTCGGGCAGCGCCGCCTCCACCACCCGCGCCCGCCCCCCGAAGGGCAGAAGCGGCGCGCTGTTGATCACCCAGACCCGCGTCGCCGCGGCCTCCCGGTGGCTCAGGCTCGCCGGGTTGCGCGCGGGTTCGTTGATGCCGTGAAAGGCGTTGCTCTCGAAGGTGATGTCGCGCATCCGCCCGTAATCGAGATCGGCAAAGCTGGTATCGACCCGCTCGACCCGGTCGATATTGCCGTTGAAGGTGCGAAACACGTTGCCGGTGACGTGCAGCCCGTGGATGTAATGCCCCGGCCCGCGCGGCTTGATCACGATCCAGTTGAACCAGCGCGCGGCATCGGTGCAGATGAAGATGTTGCCCGTCACCGTCAGCCCGCCGAAGCTGAACTGCGTGCCGCGCGCGGGGCTTTCATCGTGCTCGTTGCTCCATTCGATGAAGTTGTTGTCGATGTAGTTGCCGACGATCAGCGAGGCCGGGTTGGGCCGGGTCAGGATGATGCCGCCCTTGCGCACGCCGTCGGAGGAGGAATCGCCGTGGAACCAGTGATTGTTCGAGATCAGGTTGCCGGTGCCCGCCAGCACGCAGAAATGCTCGAACAGCACGATCCGGCAATCGCGGATCTTCACGTCATTGGCGTTGGCGTTGAAGCACAGCGTCTTTCTCTGCTCGACCGGCAGCCCCTGCTCGTTCGACAAGAACTGGCAGCGGTCGATCATCATCCCCTGGCAACCGCCGCCATGCGAGGTGAGCCCGCGGTCGCGCGGCTTGGTCACGAAGCAGTCGCGCAAATGAAAGGTGAGCCCGGCGGGCGGTAGGATGAGGCCCGAGGCGACGCCGTTGCACTGGAACTCGATGTCGTCGAAGACGAACTGGCTGAGATCCCTGAAGCCCGAAAAGTCGATCAGGTAGCGAAACCGGGTGAAGGTGAAGATCTGCACCCCCTCGGCGTCGTAAAGCGGCTGGCTCAGCACCACCCGGTCATTGGCGGCATCGACCGATTTGACATAGACCTCGCGTCCCACCCCGTTGCCGGTCACGAGGCTTCCGGGCGCGATCGAGCCCGCCTTGGCCACGTTGTCGAGCCGGTAGGGATTGGCCGCGGCGTAGCTCGCGCGCGATGTCACGGTGGCCGGGGTCCAGGCCGCGCCGTCGATCGGCTGGAACTGGCCGTTGCGCACCACCCGGCGGGTGGCGAAGGTCTCGCGGTCGGGCACGGCGGCGGCCATGTCGAAGGGCTTGGTGAGGCCGATCCGCCGCCCTTCGAGATCGAGCGATTCGTGGTCCGAGAAGCTCAGCAGCGCCTGGAACGCCTTGGTGAAGGCCAGCTCCTCGTTGCCCAGCGCGTCGAGATAGGCGCCGAAGCGGAAATCGCGCTGCAGGATCAGCTTGGTCGCGCCCACCGGCTCGACCGTGCCGACAAAGCGCACATGGCTGCGGAAGGTGACATCGGACGCGATGCGGTAGCGCCCCTCGGGCACCAGCACCGTCCGGCCCGCCGCCGCCGCGTCGGCGGCGGCGAAGGCTGTGGCCTCGTTGCCGGTGCCATCGCCGCGCGCGCCGTAATCGCGCACATCGACCACCCCCGCCAGATCGGCGGCAAAAAGATGGGTCACATCCTCGATCTCGATGTCGTCGATCCGCACCACCCCGCCCGAGGCCCCGGTCAGGTCCAGCCCGAGATGGCCGTAATCCGCCTGCGGCCAGATCAGATCCACCCCCTCCTGCAGCCCCGGCCCGATGATGGCCGAAACCTCGACCACCTCGCCGTAGGCGGCAAGCTCGGTCACCGGGCCCGCCTCGTCCACCCCGCCCAGATGCGCGCCGCTCTCGCGCCCGGCCCAGCCCGCGATGCGCAGCCCCGGCAGCGGCCCCGACAGCGCCTTTGCCCGCGCGGTGACGCGGATATAGAGCCCCGGCCGCACCGGCGTCTCGCCCATGTAGCGCAGCTTTTGCACCGAATTGGTCTTCAGGATCTCCAGCGCGCCGCCGAAATCCTGATCGGCGGGCACGAAGACCCCCGCTCCCGACTGCGCATAGGTGTCCGAGCCCGGCGTGCCGTCGCCGCTCGACCAGACCTCCAGCCCGGCGGCGAAGGGTGTCGGCTTGAGTGCTTCGGTGATCGGCATGGCGTGGCCCCTGTCGCTGTGGGGCGGGTCGGGGGCACCAAGGCCCCCCTGCCCCGCGCCGCACCGGCCCGCCCGGTCCTGTCCGGGCCGCGGCACCGGACGACCGACAGCTATAGCGCCGAGGCGTGAAGCCCCCGCCACCGAAGCGCGCGCCGCAGGCCCGCGCCGCGCAACGGCTCAGACGCCGACATCCGGCCCCGCCACGAGCGAGACGCCGTCGATGCGCCAGCCCTGCGGCGTCTCGATCATCCTGTAATCGAGAAGATGCGGCACGCCGCGCGCATCGCGCAGCAGCACCCGCTGCCACCAGACATCGCCCTCTTCGCGCAAGGCCAGATAGCGCGCGCCGGCATTGTCCCAGACCATCGGGTAGCCCTGTTCGACCATGGCGCCGAAATTCCCGGCGCTGCCGAAGATGCGCCGGATGGTCCGGCTGGCATGCTCATAGGCCCCGTCGAGATCGCGCGCGGTGAAATCGGCGAGCTGGTCGTCGATCACCGCCGCGATGGCCGCGCCTTCGCTCTCCTGCGCCGCCGCCGTGCCCGAAAGCGCGGCCGACAGCAGAAGGGCCGTGATTGCGTTGCGCATGGATGCTCCTCCCCGCTGCGTGTGGAGAAGCTACGACCGCATGCGCCGATCGGTTTCACCCCTATCGACACCCCTGCGGTCTCCATGGCCGAACCGCCGGGAAAGACGGGTCTTTCCCGGCATCACGTCAGCGCGAGCCGTGGGCGCGAAGCGGCCTCAGCCCGCCAGCTCGCCCGCTAGCGCCCGGTCGATCAGCGCAATCGTGTTCTCGACGCCGTAAAGCGCGACGAAGCCGCCGAAACGCGGGCCTTCGGAAGCCCCCAGAAGCACCTCGTAGAGCGCCTTGAACCAGGCGCGCATCGGCTCGAACTGCCGCTCGCGGCCCACCGCGAAGACCTCCGATTGCAGCCCGTCGGCATCGGCGCCGCCCTCCCACGCCGCGAGCCGCGCGCGCAGATCCTCGAGTGCGGCGCGCTCCTCATCCGTGGGCGCGCGGTAGGTCTTGGTCGGCTTCACCCGATCCTCGTAGTAGCGGATGGCAAAGCCCGCCGCGTCGTCGAGGCCGGGATGCGTCTCGGGCGCGGCCTCGGGCGCGTAGCGGCGGATGAAGCCCCACAGCGTACCCTTGTCCTCGGCACCCGACACGCTCACGAGATTGAGCAGCATCTGGAACGGCACGACCATGTCGGAGGCGGGCACCTCGCCCTGGTGGATGTGATGCACCGGGTTGGCGAGCTGCGCCTTGAGGTCCTGACCGGGATAGGCGCGCAGCTGCTGGTGATACTCGTCCACCATCTTGGGGATGACGTCGAAATGCATCCGCTTGGCGGTCTTGGGCTTGAGATACATGAAGTAGCTCAGGGAATCCGTCGAAGCATAGCTCAGCCACTCATCCATGGTCAGGCCGTTGCCCTTGGACTTGGAGATCTTCTGGCCCTGATCGTCGAGGAACAGCTCATAGGTGAAGTGATGCGGCGCGCGGCCGCCCAGCACCTTGCAGATGCCGTCATAGATCGGCGTGTTGGTCGAGTGGTCCTTGCCATACATCTCGAAATCGACGCCGAGCGCGGCCCAGCGCGCGCCGAAATCGGGCTTCCATTGCAGCTTCACATTGCCCCCGGTGACGGGCAGCGTCCATTCGCGCCCCTCCTCGTCGTCGAAGGTGACAGTGTGCTCCTTGGCATCGACATGCTTCATCGGCACATAGAGCACGCGGCCGGTCTCGGGGTGGATCGGCAGGAAACACGAATAGGTCTCGCGCCGCTCGTCGCGCAAGCTCTTGAGCATGATGGCCATGATGTCGTCATAGCGCTCGGTCGCCAGCCGCAGCGTGTCGTCGAACTTGCCCGAGCGATAGAACTCGGTCGCGGAGACGAACTCGTAATCGAAGCCGAAGGTGTCGAGGAAGCGGCGCAGCATGGCGTTGTTGTGCCCGCCGAAGCTGTCATGCGTGCCGAAGGGGTCGGGCACGGATGTGAGCGGCCTTTGCAGGTTCTCGCGCATCATTTCCTGCTCAGGCACGTTCTCGGGCACCTTGCGCATGCCGTCGAGATCGTCCGAGAAGCAGACGAGGCGCGTGGGGATGTCCGAGATCGCCTCGAAGGCGCGGCGGATCATCGTGGTGCGCAGCACCTCGCCGAAGGTGCCGATATGCGGCAGGCCCGACGGGCCGTAGCCGGTTTCGAACAGCACGTGGCCCTTTTCGGGGTCCTTGCCGCCCAGACGTTTGAGCAGCGCGCGCGCCTCTTCGAAGGGCCAGGCCTTGCTCTGCATCGCCGCGTCGCGCATCTCGGACATCGTGTCACCTCTTGGGAATGATCCGGCTCTCCTATTGCCGGGGGGGCACGGCGTCAATAAATTGGCCTCGAATACAAGGAGCCAAGACCCATGAGCGACACCCCTCCCCTGACCGCGCAGGATGCGCTGGTGGCGCTGATGATCGCCGTCTCGGCCTCGGACGAGACGATCCGCACCTCGGAGCTGGTCAAGATCACCAACATGGTCAATCACCTGCCGGTCTTCTCCGACTATGGCGACGACCTGTCGGGCATCTCCAGCACCGTGTTCGACCTGCTGGAGCAGGAGGACGGGCTCGACGCGCTGTTCGGCCTCATCCGCGAGACCCTGCCCGAGCGGCTGTTCGAGACGGCCTATGCGCTGGCCTGCGACGTCGCCGCCGCCGATGGCAACGTCACCGAGGGCGAGGGGCGGATGCTCGAGGAGATCCGCTACGAGCTTTCGATCGACCGGCTGCATGCCGCCGCGATCGAGCGCGGCGCGCGGGCGCGGCACATGACGCTGTAGCAACGGACCCGATCGGTCCGGGCGGGCGTTCCTTCGGCATAGCCAAGAAAGGGCCATGCCATGCGCATCTTCGGACTGATCGTCTTCCTGCTCGATCTCTACGCCATCTGGAACGTCATCACCTCCTCGGCCTCGACGGGCAAGAAGGTGATCTGGACGCTGGCCATCCTGATCCTGCCGGTGCTCGGCCTGATCGTGTGGTTCTTCATGGGGCCGCGCGGGCGCGGGGCCAAGGTCTGAGCGGGCGCTGGGCCGGGGCCTGACGCCTCAGCCCTGGTTCGCTTCCGGCGCGGAATAGGCGATGCCCCAGCGCTGCAACAGCCTTTGCTGCAGCCACTTGGCGCGGCCATTGTAGCCGCGCGCGCCCTCGGGGCGCTCCTCCTCGTCGTCCTGCGCGTCGATCCGGCGCTCCACGTCGCCCGAGAAGATCGCAAAGGCGATGTCGCGCCCGCCGATGGTGCGCTCGTATCCCGCCAGCGCGCTGACGAAGTTGAGCGTGCCGGTCTTGGCCACCACGACACCGGGCGGGCGCGCCAGCCCCTCGCCGCGCGGGCCGTAGAGACGGATGGATTTCAACAGCGGGCGCAGCGTCTCGCGCGCCAGCGGCGTGGCGAGGATCTTGCCCATCTGCATGGCGCTGATCCGGCTCGCCCCGCCCAGCCCCGAATGATCGACGAGGTCGGGCGTCACGCCGAACCGCGCCTCGACCCATTCGGACATGGCCCGGCCCGAGCCGGGCAGGTCGGTCACGCCCGCGCCGCGCGCGACCGAGGCGGCAAGGCCGATCTGCTCGGCGATGAGGTTGGTCGAATAAAGCAGCATGTCGCGGACGAGCTTGGTGAGATCGGCGCTGCGGTGGCGCACCAGCACCGTGCCGCGCGGGGCCGCGCCCGCCTCGGTCACCGGCCCGAGCGCGATCCCCTGCGCCTCGGCCAGCTCGGCAAAGACCTGCCCCGCATAAAGCGCGGGCCGCCGCACCGGCAGCCAGCGCGAGCCGCTGTCGCCCAGATAGCGCCGTCCCACCGTCCAGACGTCGATGCCGTCCTGCTGCGCATAGGTATAGACCGGCGTGCCGCGATCCACCGCCTCGATCGTCGCCACCGCCACCTCGGGCCGCGCATCGGCGCCGCGCGCATCGAGCGACAGCGCATAATCGCCCTCTTCGCGGGCCCATGAGAAATAGATGCGGTTGTAGTTGAGGTTGAGCCCCGAGACGGCCGGGTTGTAGGCCAGATGCGGCAGCTGCACCGGGTCGATCTGGCTTTGCTGCGGCACGGCCCCGCCCCAGACCGCGAAATCGCCCGAGACGCCGCGCACGCCCAGCGCCTTGAGCTCGATCGCCATCTCGGCCAGCGCATCGGTGTCGAGCGTCGGATCGCCCGTCCCCTCCAGCACGATGTCGCCCTGCACGATGCCGTTCTCGATCGGGCCGGTGGCGACGAGGCGGGTCTCGAAGCGGTGGTCCCCGCCCAGCGCCTCGAGCGCGTAGAGCGCGGTGATCGCCTTGGCGACGCTGGCGGGCGGCAGCCGGGTATAGGCGTCGTGCTGGTCGAGGATCTCGCCCGAGCGGGCGTCGAGCGCCACGAAGCCGGTGCGCCCGCCCAGCCGCGCTTCCTCGACGAAGCGGGCGGTCGAATCGCGCAGGCGCGGGCGCAGCCCGGAGGGCCGCGCATCGAGCGCCACCGGCCCACCGGGCCGGGCCTCGGGGCGCAGCGAGGTGAGCGGCTGCGCCATCGCGGCCGAGGCGGTCAGGGAAAGGCCGCCCATGAGCAGCCCGCGTCGGGTCAAACTTGCTTTCATGGGGCATAAATAGAGCGCGTCCGCCCGCCGGGGCAACGCCCCGCGCCTCACGCTTTCACAAGTTTTCGCATGCAGGGCGACCAGTTGCCCGCCGCGCGGATCGCGGTGGAGGAGGCCGACGACATCGGCAGGTTCACGAAGCACCAGGCCGGGGCCGGCGCGCGGGCCAGCAGGGGCGCCGCGCGCATCGGCAGCCGCGCGCCGCGATAGATGCGCGCCGCGCGCGACAGCCGCGCGCCCAGCCGGTCGCCGGGCCGGGCAAAGACCCCCATCGGCACGGTCTGCACGATATGGTGCCAGTCCCGCCATTCATGCAGCTGCACGAGGTTGTCGGCCCCCATCAGCCAGACGAAATCCACGCCCACATAGCGCGCCCTGAGCCGGTCGAGGGTCTGGGCGGTGTGGCGCGTGCCGAGCAGGGTCTCGATCGGGGTGACGCAGATCTTCGGGTGCCGCGCCACGGTCTCGGCCTGCGCGATGCGCTGCGCCATCGGCGCGGGGCGGCGTTCCTTCAGCGGATTGCCGGGGCTGACCATCCACCAGACCCGGTCGAGCCGGAACCGGCGGATCGCCTCGCGCGTGATCGCCAGATGCCCCTCATGCGCCGGATCGAAGGAGCCGCCCAAAAGCCCCACCGCCTGCCCGGCCCGCGCGCTCGGCCAGCCCATGCTCATGCCGGGCCTCGGAAGTGGGCGAAAGCGAAAGCGGGCGCGCGGCCCCCTGCGGGCATGGCGCCGCGCCGGTGGTTGCAGATCTCGATCATCGTCGCGCTCCCTTCAGGCAAGCGGCGGGACACCGCCGACGGGGGCAAAACGCGCCGCCGATCCGGGTTGGCGCCTCCGAATGCGAATTGATTTTCTGTCCGATTCGGGTTAACTGGACAAGGCGACGTTACCTCTATCGACCACTGTCTCCTTTACGGCCTCAGTCCCTCGATCAGCACTGACAGAGCCGAATACCGCTGCAATACCGCGAGCGGACACTTGTTAAGGAAGACAGCACGATGGCTACCGGCACCGTGAAATGGTTCAACACCACCAAAGGCTTCGGCTTCATCGCTCCCGACGGCGGCAGCAAGGACGTCTTCGTCCACATCTCCGCGGTTGAGCGTTCGGGCCTGACCGGCCTCGCCGACAACCAGAAGATCAGCTTCGACATCGAAGCCGGCCGTGACGGCCGCGAGTCGGCCGTGAACCTCAAGCCGCTCTGAGCCGCGGGGGCGCAAGCCGCCCCTTCGCCACGAGATAGAACGGGCGCGGGCCTTGCGAGGCCCGCGCCCGTTTCCGTTCCGGCCCCCCGCCGCTTTCGCCTGCCGCGATGCCGCAAGCGCCTAGCGCGCCTCGGCCCGCGCCTCCTCGCCCGAGGCCCGCTTGGCCAGATCGAGCACATGCGGCCCCAGCTCGGCGGCGATCAGCGCCACGCCTCGGGCGTTGGGGTGCAGACCGTCGGACTGCAGGTAATCGCGCCGCGCCGTCTCCACGTCCCGCCCCTCCTGCAAAGCGGCGAAGATGTCCGGGTAGAGCGGCACGTCATGCGCCTCGGCCAGATCGGCATAGGCGGCGTCGAACGCCTCCGCGTAGTCGGGGCCGTAATTCGGCCCGGCCTTCAGCCCCACCAGCAGCGTCTCGATGCCCGCCGCCTCGGCCTTGCCGAGGATGCCGTCGATGTTCTCGCGCATCGTCTCGGGGTCGAGCCCACGCAGGAAGTCGTTGCCGCCCAGCGCCACGATCATCGCGTCGACCTCGGGCGTCAGCGTCCAGTCGGTGCGCGACAACCCGCCCGCCGAGGTGTCGCCCGACACGCCCGCATTGATCAACCGAACCTCCGCGCCCTGCGCATCGAGCCAGCCTTGCAGCTGCGGCACCAGCCCCTCGCCCTGCGGCAGGCCGTAGCCCGCGGTCAGGCTGTCGCCCAGCGCCGCGATGACGACCTCGTCGGCCAGCGCGGGCCCGGCGGCGAGCGGCGCTGCGACGATCAGCAGCGGCGCGAGCAGCTTGCGCATCGCGAGCGGCGTGCCATATCGCTCGGGGCGCGCACGAAGGAAGGCCCCCCGCATGACCGATCCGGTTCTCTCCCTCCACGACGCCGAGCTGACGCTCTCGGGCAATGCCGGGCCGGTGGAGATCCTGCACGGGATCACGCTCGACGTGACGCCGGGCGAGACATTGGGGCTCATCGGTCCGAGTGGCTCTGGCAAATCGTCTCTCCTCATGCTCATGGGCGGGCTGGAGCGCGCCACCGGCGGCACGGTCATGGCGCTGGGCCATGATCTCACCGCGCTGGGCGAAGACGCGCTCGCGCGGTTCCGCCGTGACAATATGGGGGTGGTGTTCCAGTCCTTCCACCTGATCCCGACCATGACGGCGCTGGAAAACGTCGCAATTCCTCTTGAGCTTGCGGGCGCGCGCGACGCGCATGAGCGCGCCGAGGCGCAGCTCGCCGCCGTGGGGCTCGGTCACCGCGCGGGGCATTACCCCGGCCAGCTCTCGGGCGGAGAGCAGCAGCGCGTGGCGCTGGCCCGCGCCACCGCGCCGCACCCCAAGATCCTTCTGGCCGACGAGCCCACCGGCAATCTCGACGCCGCCAATGGCGCGGCGATCATGGAGCTGCTGTTCGATCTGCGCGACCGGCATGGCGCGACGCTGGTGATGGTGACCCATGCGCCCGAGCTGGCCGAGCGCTGCGACCGGGTGGTGCGGCTGACCGACGGGCGGGTCTCGGCATGAGCCTCGCGCTGTCGGCCCGCTTTGCCCGGCGCGAGCTGCGCGGCGGGCTGCGCGGCTTTCGGATCTTTCTCGCCTGCCTCGCGCTCGGCGTCGCCGCCATCGCCGCCGTCGGCATGGTCCGCTCCGCGATCCAGTCGGGGCTGGAGCGCGAAAGCGCCGCGATCCTCGGCGGCGATGCCGAGATCGAGCTGACCTATCGTTACGCCAGCGACGAAGAGCTGGCCTGGATGCAGAGCGTCGCCGACACGGTTTCGGAGGCGGTGGATTTCCGCTCCATGGCGGTGATCGAGCGCGGCGGGGAGAGCGAGCGCGCGCTGACGCAGGTGCGCGCGGTGGACGGGGCCTATCCGCTGGTGGGCGCGGTCCGGCTGGAGCCCGAGATGCCGCTTGATCGGGCCTTCGCGGGCGCGGAGGGCCTGCCCGGCATCGTCATGGAGCGGGCGCTGACCGACCGGATGGCGCTCAGCCCCGGCGACAGGGTGCGGCTCGGCACGCAGGATTTCGTGCTCTCCGCCATTCTCGCGCGCTATCCCGACAGCGCGGCGGGCGGCTTCGACTTCGGTCCGCGCAGCCTCGTTCTGCGCGCGGATCTCGCCGCCTCGGGGCTTCTGTCCGAGGGCACGCTGTTTTCGACCATGTACCGCATGGACCTGCCCGAGACGGCGGATCTGCAGGCGCTGGAGGACGAGGCGGAGGCGCGGTTCGAGGGCAGCGGGCTGCGCTGGCGCGACGCGCGCCGCGGCGCGGGCGGCACCGAGCGTTTCATCGACCGGCTGGGCTCGTTTCTGGTGCTGATCGGCCTGTCGGGCCTCGCGGTGGGCGGCGTCGGCATCTCGGCGGCGGTGCGCGCCTATCTTTCGGGCAAGACCGCGACCATCGCCACGCTCAGGACGCTGGGGGCGACGCGGGCGACGATCTTTCTCACCTATTTTCTACAGATCGGCGCGCTGACGCTCCTGGGCCTCGTCATCGGCCTGGCGCTGGGCGCGCTGCTGCCGCTGGCGCTTGCGCCGCTGATCACGGCGCGGCTGCCGATCCCGGCGGAGTTCGGCCTCTACCCCCGCCCGCTGATCGAGGCGGCGCTCTACGGCGCGCTGGTGGCGGGGATATTCACGCTCTGGCCGCTGGCGCGGACCGAGAACGTGCGCGCCGCCACGCTGTTTCGCGACGCGATGGACGCGGGCCGCGCCCTGCCCCGGCGACGCTACATGGGCGCGATCCTCGGGCTGCTGGCGGTGCTTCTGGGCGCGGCGGTGCTGTTTTCGGGCACGTGGCGGCTGACGCTTTCGACCGCGGGCGGCATCGCGGGGGCCTTGCTGCTCCTGACCCTCGCCGCCTTGGGTGTGCAGGCGCTGTCGCGCCGCGCCGGGCGCGGATTGCGCGGGCGGCCCGGCCTCAGGCTGGCGCTGGGCGCGATCGGCAAGCGCGGCGGCGAGACGGGCTCGGTGGTGCTTTCGCTCGGGCTCGGCCTGTCGGTGCTGGCCGCGGTGGGCCAGATCGACGGCAATCTGCGCCGCGCGATCGAGAGCGACCTGCCAGAGGTCGCGCCCGCCTATTTCTTCGTCGACATCCAGCCCGACCAGATCGAGGGCTTCCGCGCGCGGCTCGACGGCGATGCGCAGGTTTCCCGCGTCGACAGCGCGCCGATGCTGCGCGGCATCCTCTCCGAGATCAACGGGCGGCCCGCGCGCGAGGTGGCCGATCACTGGGTGCTGCATGGCGACCGGGGCCTGACTTATTCCGCGAGCCCGCCCGAGGGCGAGGAGATCGTCGCGGGCGAATGGTGGGAGGCCGGCTATGACGGCCCCCCGCTGGTGAGCTTTGCCGAGGAGGAGGCGCTGGAGATCGGGCTCGGGGTCGGTGACGAGATCACCGTCAACGTGCTGGGCCGCGACGTGACCGCCACCATCGCCAATCTGCGCCGCGTCGATTTCGGCTCCGCCGCCATCGCCTTCGTGATGTCGATGAATCCTTCGGCCCTCGCCGGTGCGCCGCATAGCTGGATCGCCACGGTCTATGCCGAGGAAGAGGCGGAGGCCGCGATCCTGCGCGATCTGGCCGATGCCTATCCCAACATCACCGCGATCCGGGTGCGCGACGCCATCGCGCAGGTGACGCGGGTGGTCGACGGCATCGCCGCGGCCACGCGCTACGGCGCGGCGGCGACGCTGCTCACCGGCTTTCTGGTGCTGATCGGGGCCGCGGCGGCGGGCGAGCGATCGCGCACCTACGAGGCGGCGGTGCTCAAGACGCTGGGCGCCTCGCGCGCCCGCATCCTCGCGAGCTTCGCGCTGCGCGCGGCGCTTCTGGGTGCGGCGGCAGGCCTCGTGGCGCTGGGCGCAGGCGTGCTTGGCGGCTGGGCCGTGTCGCGCTTCGTCATGGAGACGGAGTTCGCGGTGATCTGGCCCTCGGCCATCGGCATCGTCGCGGGCGGCGCGACGGCGAGCCTCTTGGCGGGCCTCGCCTTCGCGTGGCGGCCCCTGAAGGTGCGGCCCGCGCAGGTGCTGCGCGCGCAGGACTGAGCTAGCACCCGAGCAGCCGGTTGTGGATCTCGGTGCAGGCCACCGCCGCGTGGCCCATGCCGTAAGCGATCTGGTCGAGCCCGGCGACCACGTCGCCGATGGCGAAGAGCCCTTCGATGCTGGTTTCGCAATGGGCATCGACCGGGATGCAGCCGGCTTCCGTCAGCTCCGCGCCGAGATCGCGGGCGAGGTCGGAATGCGGATCGGTGCCGAGCGCGACATAGAGCGTGTCGAAGCGCTCCTCGCGCCCGTCCTCCATCTCGACCACGATCCCGTCATCGTCGAGCCGGATGTCGCGGCGATGCGAAGGCAGGATCTTCAGCCCCGCCTGCGACAGCGCCTTTTCGCCGTCATTATCGAGCGGCGCGTGCTCGGGGCGCACCACGGTCACGTCCTCGGCGTAATGCTTCACGAAGCGCCCCTCGGCCACGGCATGTGGCCCCGAGCCGAGGATGGCGACCTTCTGGCCCCGCACCTCGTAGGCGTCGCAGATCGGGCAGTAGCGGATCAGCCCGCGCGCCACGCCCTCGTCATGCAGATCCTCGGGGATGCGCGGCGGGCGGTTGGTCACGCCGGTGGCGAGGATCAGCGCCCGCGCCTCGACCGCGCCGCCCTCGGCCTCGACGCGAAAGCCGCCCTCGATGCGATGGGCGCTGGTGACGCGGTCGCGGCGGATCTCGACGTCGTAGTGATCGAGCTGGCGGCGCATGCCGTCGAGCAGCTCCGGCCCGGTGACGCCGTCGGGATAGCCCGGCAGGTTGCGGCTGCGCGGGATGCGGTCGGCGCGCGGGCGGCCCGCGTCGAACAGCACCGTGTCGCGCAGGAACCGCGCCATGTAGATCCCGGCAGAGAGCCCCGCCGGGCCGCCGCCCACGATGATGCAGTCGCGCATGATCCGCCTCCGGTGATCCAGAGGCGGAAGATATGGCGCAGGGCGGGCCGGTCCAGCCCGGCGGCGCTTCAGAGCTTGGGCTTGACCTGCATCAGCGCCATGACCCCGCCCATGTCGGGGCCGTGATCCATGCCGGTGACAGCACGGCGCAGCGGCAGGAACAGCCCCTTGCCCTTGCGCCCCGTCTCGGCCTTCACCGCATCGGTCCACTGCTTCCACGTCTCGGGGCCGTAAGGCGGCTCGCCCAGAAGGCCCAGCGCCTGCGCCACGAACTCGGCATCCTCGGGCGCGGCGCGGCCCGCCCGGCCGTCGCGGAACACCGCCCACCATTCGGCAATGGTGGCGCGGGTCTTGAGGTTCTCGCGCACCGCCTCCCAGAAGGGCGCGGCTAGATCGTCGGGCACGCCCGCCGCCGCCACGTCATCGGCCACTTCCGAGAGCGGCTGCTGCGACAGCCAGCGCGCGGTGAGCGGCTCCAGATCGGCGGGGTCGAGCTTGGTGGGCGCCGAGCCGAAGGTGGCGATGTCGAAGCCCTCGATCACCTCCTGCGGCGTCTGGCGCAGCTCCACCGGCTGCGAAGAGCCCAGACGCGCCATCAGGCTCAGGATCGCCATCGGCTCGATCCCCGCCTCCTTGAGGTCGCGCAGGGACAATGTGCCGAGCCGCTTGGAGAGCGCTTCACCCTGCGGGCCGGTGAGCAGCGAGTGATGCGCGAAGCGCGGCGGCTCGAAGCCCAGCGCCCGGATGATCTGGATCTGCGTCGCGGTGTTGGTGACGTGGTCGGAGCCGCGCACCACGTCGGTGATCCCCATCTCGGCGTCGTCGACCGAGGAGGCGAAGGTGTAGAGCACCTGCCCGCTTTCCTTGATCAGCACCGGGTCGGAGACCGAGGCCGCGTCGATCGAGACGGGGCCGAGAATGCCGTCCTCCCACTCGATCCGCTCGCGGTCGAGCTTGAAGCGCCAATGGCTGCCGCGCTCGGCACGCAGGCGGTCCTTCTCCGCGTCGGTGAGGTCGAGCGCGGCGCGGTCATAGACCGGCGGCTTGCCCATGTTGAGCTGCTTCTTGCGCTTGAGATCGAGCTCGGCGGGCGTCTCGAAGCATTCGTAGAGCCGCCCGTCGGCGATCAGCTTCTCGCGCGCCGCCTCGTAGCGGTCGAGCCGGTCGGATTGCCGCTCCACCCGGTCATGGGTGATCCCCAGCCAGTCGAGCGCGTCGAGGATGCCGTCGACATATTCGGGCTTCGAGCGTTCCTGGTCGGTGTCGTCGATGCGCAGGATGAACTCGCCGCCCTGCTGGCGGGCGATGGCGTGGTTGAACAGCGCGGCGCGCAGGTTGCCGATATGCATCCAGCCGGTGGGGGACGGGGCGAAGCGGGTCGTTGTCATGGGGCTCTCCTGTTCGCCATGGGCTCTTTCACAGGCGGGGCGTTTTGTCCATATCAGGGGCATGGACAGCACATCCGACCCCTTCGCGGGCAGCCCCCTCGCGCCCTCTCTCGACGAGATCGAGACCATCGCGCGCCACGTCATCGCCACCCTGCCGGAGCCGTTCCGCAAGGCCGCCGCCGAGGTGGCGCTGCGCGTCGTCGATTTCGCGCCCGAGGAGATCCTCGACCAGATGGAGATGGAGCCCTTCGATCTGACCGGGCTCTACGAGGGCATTCCGATGACCGAGAAATCCAACTGGGACGTGCCGCACGGGCCCGACGTGGTCTGGCTGTTTCGCCGGCCGATCCTCGACGAATGGGCCGAGCGGGGCGATGTCAGCGTGGCCGAGATGGTCGCGCATGTGACGGTGCACGAGTTCGCGCATCATTTCGGCTGGTCCGACGACGACATCGCCGCGATCGACCAGTGGTGGCTTTGACGCCCCGGCGCTAGGCGCGGGCCATGGCCGCGCTACCCTCTGGCGGGACACAGCCCCAGACACATTCCCAGAGGAGACGCGACATGTCCCATTCGATCAGCCGCCGCGCGGCGCTCATGGCCGGGGCCGCCCTGCCGCTCGCCGCGGGGCTCGGCCTGCCCCGCGCCGCCCACGCCCAGCCCTCCGGCAGCGACGGTCTGGAGCTGCCGACGCACCGGGTGTTCATGCTCGGCGACATCAAGGTGACCGACCTGCTCGCCGGCAGCCGCATCGTGCCCGATCCGCATTCGATCTTCGGGCTCAATGTCGATGACGAGACCTTCGCGCAGGTGAGCGAGGCGCATTTCATCCCCGCGGACGCGGCGCGGTTCTTCTTCAACCCGGTGATGATCGAAGCCGGCGGCGACGTCATTCTCGTCGATACCGGCACCGATGCCGCGGGCATCACCGCGGCGCTGGAAGCGGCGGGCAAAGCCCCCTCCGACATCACCCATGTCGTGCTGACCCACATGCATGGCGACCATATCGGCGGCCTGATGACCGAAAGCGGCGAGAAGACCTTTGCCAATGCCGCGCATCACGCGGGCCGGGTCGAGTTCGATTACTGGGCCGGGCAGGAGAACGACGCCTTCGAGGCCAAGATGCGTCCACTCGAAGGCGAGCTGACCTTCCTGTCCGAGGGCGACACGGTCGGGCCGCTGACCACGATGGAGGCCTTCGGCCACACGCCGGGCCATCTCGTCTTCACCGCGCAGGGCGGCGATCATGCGCTGCTGCTCATGGGCGATCTGGCGAACCATCCGGTCTGGTCGGTCGGCCAGCCCGGCTGGCATGTGAGCTTCGACGTCGACAAGGAGATGGCCGTAAAAACGCGCCGCCGGGTGCTGTCGATGGCCGCCGAGGAGAGGATGGCGGTGATGGGCTACCACATGCCCTTCCCCGGCCTCGGCTTCGTTGCCGCCGAGGGCGAGGGCTTTCGCTGGGTGCCGCACAGCTACCAGCTGATGATGTGATCACTCCGCCGGGGTCGGGTCCGCCTCCTGCCCGGTATCGGGCACGAGGCGCGGCTCGGGCAACCGCCAGACCAGAAGCGCCACGGCGACGAAGGCGGCCGCGTTGAACCACAGCGCGGCCGCCATCGCCTCCGGGTAATCGCCGCCGCCGCGCAGCATGCCGAAGAAGATCTGCCCCATCACCGCCACGCCCAGCGCGCCGCCGACCTGCTGGAAGCTCTGCAGCGCGCCCGAGCCCGCGCCGGTGTCGCGGTCGGCGACATTGGCCAGCACCGTCTGGAACAGCGGCGAGACGGCGGTGCCGAGCCCCAGCCCCGCGATCCCGAGCGGCGCGATGAAGGCCATGCGCGACAGCGCCCCGCCCGCCTCGGGCAGCACCAGCCCCAGCGCGGTCATGCCGATCACCAAGAGTATCGCCCCCGCCGTGATCCGCAGGCGCGGCCAGCGCGTGCCAAGCCGCCCCGACAGGGCCGAAGCCCCCAGCACGCCGAGCGAAAACGGCATGGTGGTGATCCCCGATTCCAGCGGCGTCAGCCCGAAGCCGACCTGCAAAAAGATCGCGAAGACGAGAAAGAAGCCGGGGATGCCCGCGAAGAGCAGCGTGGCGAGCGCGGAGCCGGTGACGTAATCGGCATTGGCCAGAAGGCTCGCCGGGATGAGCTGCGGCGCCCCATTGCGCGCCTGCCGGCGCTGCCACAGCACGAAGGCCACGCCCATGGGCAGCGCCGCCGCCATCATCGCGAAGATCCAGGCCGGCCAGCCGAGCTGCCGCCCCTCGATCAGCGGAAACAGCAGGAGCATCAGCCCCGTGCCCGCCAGCGCCATGCCGACGAGATCGAGCCGCAGCGCCGCGTCGCCGGGGATCTTCGGCACGTATCGCATCGCCCCCAGAACCGCGATCACGCCGACGGGGATGTTGACGAGAAAGATCGGCCGCCAGTCGAGCCCCGCGATGTCGGCCCCGATCAGGAACCCGCCCAGCACCGGCCCGGTCACGCTCGCCAGCCCCGCCGAAAGCCCGAACAGCGCGAAGGCCGCGCCGCGCTCGCGGGGCGGAAACAGCGCGGGCACCAGCGCCAGCGTCTGCGGCGTCATCATCGCGCCGCCGATGCCTTGCAGGACGCGCGCCGCCACGAGGCTGCCGATGCCGGGTGCGAGGCCGCACAGCGCCGAGGCGATGGTGAAGACCGTGACCCCGATCACGAACATCCGCCTGCGGCCCACCACGTCGCCCAAGCGGCCCGCGGGCAGCAGGAACAGCGCGAAGCTCAGGATATAGGCGGCGACGACCCATTCGATCTGGCTGTCGGTGGCGTCGAAGGCCGCCTGCAGCGACGGGATGGCGACATTGACGATGGTCACGTCGATCAGGTTCATGAAGCCCGCCACCAGAAGCGCCGCCATGGCGATCCAGCGGCCCCTGAGCGGTGTGTCGTCCTCGGTCATCTCTTGTCCCGGCCTGCGCCCGGCCTTCAGATCGGATGCACCGGCCAGTAGCTCTCCAGCCGGTCGAGCCCGTGCCGGATCAGCTCCGCCAGAACGCCGCGATCCACATCGGCGAGCCTGTTGATGTAAAGGCACGACTTGCCCGTGCGATGCTTGCCCAGGCGGGCAAGGATCGGGTTGGCCTCGTCGTAGCCGGGCATGATGTAGAGCACCAGATGCGCCTTTCGAGGCGAAAACCCGGTGGCGAGAAAGCGCCCCGAGCGGCCGCTGTCATAGACATAGTCGTAAGCGCCGTAGCCGATGATGGAGGGCCCCCACATCTGTGGCACGAAACCGGTCACCTCGCGAAACAGCGCATCGAGCGCTTGGGCGTCCTCGCGCCGGCGGTCGGGCGTCACCGCGCCGAGAAACGCCGCGACGCTCTCTTGCGTGGGCATGGTCTTGTTTCCGCTCATCTCCATCCCCCTTTGCCGCCGGGCACAGGGCCCAGCCTAGCGGGCCGATGCAACGGTGCAAGACCGCGCCGCCCGGCGTGCCGCGCAGGTTGTCTTGCCCCCGGCCCGCGGCTACTCTGTCGCCAAAGCGGAAACAGGGCCCGGGCGAACCGGTCCCGGCGATCGGGGGCAATCGGTCATGTCGGCAGGAGCCATGCGCGCGTTCACTCTCGCGGCGGCAATGGGATTCGCGCAGGTGCCTTTCGCCCTCGCGCAGGAGATCACCACCAAGCAATACGAGGATGGCGGCGTCTATGAGGGCACCTTCCTCAATGGCCGCCAGCACGGCCAGGGCAGCTACCGGCTGCCCAATGGCTACGAATATGTCGGCGAATGGTTCGAGGGCGAGATCCGCGGCGAGGGCCAGGCCACCTTTCCCAACGGTTCGGTCTATGAGGGCCAGTTCGCGCGCGGCAAGCCCGAGGGGGTGGGCCGGATCACCTTCGCCGATGGCGGCACCTATGAGGGCGAATGGGAGGACGGCAAGATCACCGGCCGCGGCACCGCCGAATACGCCAATGGCAGCCGCTACGAGGGCGAATTCCGCAACGCCATGCATCACGGCATCGGCACGCTGACCAGCCCCGACGGCTATGTCTACGAGGGCCAGTGGATCAACGGCGTCAAGGAGGGCGAAGGCAAGATCACCTATCCCGACGGCGCGGTCTACGAAGGCACGCTCAAGGGCGGCGAGCGCGACGGCGAGGGCCGGCTCACCATGCCCGACGGTCTGGTCTATGAGGGCGGCTGGGTCGATGGGCGGATCGAGGGCGAAGGCCGGCTGGAGCAGCCGGGCGGCGATGTCTATACCGGCAGCTTCAGCGCCGGAAAGCGGCAGGGACAGGGCCGGGTCGAATACGCCAATGGCGACGTGTACGAAGGCGCCTTCGAGAACGATCGCCGCCACGGCACGGGCAGCTTCACCGGCACCGACGGCTACCGCTACGAGGGCGATTGGGTCGAGGGGCGGATCGAGGGCGAGGGCGAGGTCACCTATCCCGACGGCTCGGTCTATGTGGGCCAGTTCGAGAACGACCTCGCCCATGGCACCGGCAAGATCACCTATACCGACGGCTCGACCTATGAGGGCGACTGGTCCGAGGGCGTGATCGAGGGGACGGGCGTGGCCACTTATGCCAACGGCCTCGTCTATGAGGGCGAGTTCCGCGATGCGCAGAACCACGGGCAGGGCAGGATGACCTATGCCGACGGTTACAGCTACGAGGGCGACTGGGTCGAGGGCCAGCGCGAGGGACAGGGCGTCGCCACCTATGCCGACGGCACCGTCTACGAGGGCGGCTTCGAGGACGGGCAGCGGCACGGGACCGGCAAGATCACCATGCCCGACGGCTTCACCTATGAGGGCGAATGGTCGAATGGGGAGATCGAGGGCGAAGGTGTCGCGACCTATGCCAATGGCGACGTCTATGAGGGCATGTTCCGCGGCGGGCGGCGGCAGGGCCAGGGCGTGATGCGCTATGCCACAGGCGAGACCGAGGAAGGCGGCTGGAGCGACGGCGCCTTTGTCGGCGACGCGCCGGTCGAGCGGCCGCGGGTGACCCTGCCCGAGGAGGACACGAGCGGCGACGCGGAGACGAGCGGCGACGCGGCGGCCGCGCAGGCCGAGACGGGCGAGACGGGCGAGACGGGCGAGGCGGAGCCGGATGCCGACGCGCCGGAGGCCCCGCAGATCATCGAGGCCGCGCCCGATGCGGGCGCTGTCACGATCGAGACCACGCCGGCGCGGGAGTGAGCCGCTACCAGGGCACCGCCTCGCCGCGCCAGTCGTAGAACCCGCCCGACTGCGCGGGCGCCAGCCCGTCGATCACGGCGAGCAGGTTTCGTGCCGCCTCCGCCCCGGGCACCATGCGGTGCCGCCCGGCATAGGCCGCGGTGAAGCCCGTCTCGACCGTGCCGGGATGCAGCGCCACGAGAATGGCCGCGCGGTCGTGGCGCGCAAGCTCGATCGCCGCGCCATGCACGACCTGGTTCAGCGCCGCCTTGGAGGCGCGGTAGGAATGCCAGCCGCCGATCGCGTTGTCGCCGATCGAGCCGACGCGCGCCGAAAGCACCCCCGCCCGCCCGCCGGAAGCGAGAAGCCGGGGCAGATGCCGCAGGATCAGCGCCGGGCCGATGGCGTTGACGGCGAAGAGGCGGGCCATGGCGCGCGCATCGATCGCGGCAAGGGATTTCTCCGGCCCCTGCCCTTCGGGCGCGAGGATGCCGGTGGCGACGAGGATCAGATCATATGGCCCCTCCAGAGCGCCCAGCCTCCGCTCGACCGAACCCGTATCGGTGATGTCGAACCCGTCCTCGCGGCGCGACAGCCGGGTGACCTGCGCGCCCCGCGCCTCCAGCGCCTCGGCCAGCGCCGCGCCGATGCCGCCGGAGGCGCCGATCACCAGCGCGCGCTCACCCGGCATAGATCATCTTGCGCGTCATGCCGCCGTCGAGCAGCACCTCCTGCCCGGTCATGAAGCCCGCCTGCGCCAGCCAGAGCACCGCCTCGGCCACGTCCTCGGGGCGGCCCGCCCGGCCCGCCGGGTGCTGGGCGTGGTCGATCTCGCGCAGCTCCTCCCAGCCCTCGGTGACGATCCAGCCGGGGGCGATGGCGTTGACGCGGATCTCGGGGCCCAATGAGACGGCGAGCGCGTGGGTCAGCGCCGTCAGCCCGCCCTTGGCGGCGGCATAGGGCTCGGTCTGCGGCTCGGATTGATGCGCGCGGCTGGAGGTGACGTTGACGATGGCGCCGCGCCGCGCGCGCAACAGCGGCACGCAATGCTTGCTCATCAGCAGCGCGCCGGTGAGGTTGGTGTCGAGATAGGCCCGCCAGATTTCGAGCGCCAGTTCCTCGACCGGGCCGACCTCCGGGTCGGCAATGCCCGCATTGTTGACCAGAAGATCGAGCCCGTCCCAGCCGGTCGCCGCCACGGCGTCCTGCACCGAGCCCTCGTCCGAGACGTCCGCCTCCAGCCCGCGCACCCCGTCCGGCAGGGCGGCGAGCGCCTCCGCGTCGCGGTCCAGCGCCGCGACCTGCCAGCCTTCCCGCGCCAGCCGGCACGCGACGCCGCGCCCTATCCCCTTCGCGCCGCCGGTGACGAGCGCCCGCTTGATGTCATCTGCCATGCGCCGCGACCTAGCCGGGCGCGGCGCGCGGTCAATCCGTGACGGAGCGCCCGGCGCGTGGCATGATCGGGCCCGCAAGCAGGAGGATCGCCATGGACCGCCCCGTCATCTACCACATCCCCGTCTGCCCGTTTTCGCAGCGCGTCGAGATCCTGCTGGCGCTCAAGGGGCTGTCGGAGGCGGTGGAGTTCCACGTCATCGACATCACCGAACCGCGGCCCGACTGGCTTTTGGAAAAGACCGGCGGCACCACGGCGCTTCCCGTTCTGGAGACCGAAAATGGCGGCGTGCTGAAGGAAAGCCTCGTCCTGCTGCGCTATGTCGAGGAGCGCTGGGCCAAGCCGCGCACCGCCCGCGAAGACCCGTTCGAGCGCGGGATCGAGCGGCTCTTCATCACCCGCGAGGGGCCGTTCGGCATGGCCGGATATCTCTACGTGATGAACACCGACCGTGCGAAGACCGACGAGAAGCGCGAGGCGCTGCTCGGGCATTACCGCTGGCTGAACGAGATGCTGGAGCGGCACAACCCGGAGGGCACGTGGCTGTTCGACCGCTTCGGCCTTGCCGAGATCGTCTACACGCCGCTGATGATGCGGTTCTGGTTTCTGGAGCATTACGAGGGCTTCGCCCTGCCCGACACGCCCGAATTTGCCCGCGTCGCGCGCTGGCGCGCGGCCTGCCTCGGCCACGAGGCGGCGCAGCAGGTGCGCTATGATCAGATCGTGAAGCTCTATTATGATTACGCGGTGGGCGCGGGCAACGGCGCGCTGCCCGAGGGGCGGCAAAGGTCGAGCTTCGCCTTCGCGCCCGACTGGCGCGACCGGCCCATGCCGCCCGCCGACAAGTATGACCGCGTGGCCTCTGACGCGGAGTTGGGACTTCTGGACGCTTAGGGGTTTTCATCGCGGATTCGGTCGATATAGTCCGCCCCATGAGCCGGAACGTCACCCTTTCGTCCCCCGCGGCCCTGCCCGCGCTTCGGACCCTCCTTCTCCTTACGCGCCTCTGAGCGTGCCATTCGGCGCGACCGCTCAGAGGGGATGAACGCGCCGGACCAAGCACCCGGACCAGAAGGAATTTCCGACATGACCACCACGCCCGACACCCGCCCCGAGAACCGCGTCCTGATCTTCGACACGACGCTGCGCGACGGCGAGCAATCGCCCGGTGCCACCATGACTCATGCCGAGAAGCTGGAGATCGCCGAGCTGCTCGACGAGATGGGCGTCGACATCATCGAGGCCGGCTTTCCGATCGCCTCGGAGGGCGATTTCAAGGCGGTGAGCGAGATCGCCCGCCAGTCGAAGCAGGCCACGATCTGCGGCCTCGCCCGCGCCAACTACAAGGATATCGACCGCTGCTGGGAGGCGGTGAAGCAGGCCCGCTCGCCGCGCATCCACACCTTCATCGGCACCTCGCCGCTGCACCGCGCCATCCCGAACCTGAGCCAGGACGAGATGGCCCAGCGCATCCACGACACGGTGACCCATGCGCGCAACCTGTGCGACAACGTGCAGTGGTCGCCGATGGACGCGACGCGCACCGAGTGGGACTATCTCGCCCGCGTGGTCGAGATCGCGATCAAGGCCGGGGCGACGACGATCAACATCCCCGACACGGTGGGCTATACCGCCCCCGTCGAGAGCGCCGACCTGATCCGCCGGCTGATCGCCGAGGTGCCGGGCGCGGACGAGATCATCTTCGCGACCCACTGCCACAACGATCTGGGCATGGCGACGGCCAATTCGCTGGCCGCCGTCGAGGGCGGCGCGCGGCAGATCGAATGCACGATCAACGGGCTCGGAGAGCGCGCGGGCAACACCGCGCTCGAAGAGGTGGTGATGGCGCTCAAGGTGCGCCACGACATCATGCCCTGGGACACCGGCGTCGACACCCGCAGGATCATGAACATCTCGCGCCGCGTCGCCACCGTTTCGGGCTTTCCGGTGCAGTTCAACAAGGCGATCGTCGGCAAGAACGCCTTCGCGCACGAGTCCGGCATCCATCAGGACGGGATGCTCAAGAACGCCGAGACCTTCGAGATCATGCGCCCCGAGGATGTGGGCCTCGCGGGCACCTCGCTGCCTCTGGGCAAGCATTCGGGCCGCGCGGCGCTGCGCGCCAAGCTCAAGGATCTGGGCTTCGAGATGGCCGAGAACCAGCTCAACGACACCTTCGTGCGGTTCAAGGAGCTGGCCGACCGCAAGAAGGAGGTCTATGACGACGACCTGATCGCGCTGGTGCGCCAGAACGAGGCGGTCTCCGACCGGGTCCGGCTCAAGTCGCTCAAGGTGATCTGCGGCACCGAAGGCCCGCAGCACGCCGAGATGACGCTGACCATCGACGACGCGGAGAAGTCGGTCGACGCCACCGGCGACGGCCCCGTAGACGCCACCTTCAACGCGATCAAGGCGCTGTTCCCGCATGAGGCGCGGCTGCAGCTCTACCAGGTGGCCGCCGTGACCGAAGGGACGGATGCGCAGGCCACCGTTTCGGTGCGGCTCGAGGAGGACGGGCGGATCGCGACCGGCCAGTCCGCCGACACCGACACCGTGGTCGCCTCCGCCAAGGCCTATATCAACGCGGTCAACCGTCTGCTGGTGCGGCGCGAGAAGACCGCGCCGAATGCCGACGTCAAGGGCGTGGGCTACATGGATGCGGGCGAGTGAGCGCGCCGGGGGGCGGGGCCATGCGGGCCCTGCCCCCCGAACGCCGCGTCGCGGCGGCGAAAATGCGCTGACCGTCTGGGTTGCAGGGCCTTTCCGCGCCGGGCGCTCATGCCTATAAGGCCCGAGGTCCGCAGGCCGGAGTCGCGGATCATCACAGCACTGGTTACGGGATAGATCACGCCATGTTCGGATTGGGCAGCTTGTTTTCGTCTGACATGGCGATCGACCTCGGCACGGCGAACACGCTGGTCTATGTCAAGGGCCGCGGCATCGTGCTGTCGGAGCCCTCGGTCGTGGCCTATCACGTCAAGGACGGCGTGAAGAAGGTGCTCGCCGTGGGCGAGGACGCCAAGCTGATGCTGGGCCGGACCCCCGGTTCGATCGAGGCGATCCGGCCGATGCGCGAGGGCGTCATCGCCGATTTCGACGTGGCCGAGGAGATGATCAAGTATTTCATCCGCAAGGTGCACAAGCGGACGACCTTCTCCAAGCCCAAGATCATCGTCTGCGTGCCGCATGGCGCGACCCCGGTGGAAAAGCGCGCGATCCGGCAATCGGTGATGTCGGCGGGCGCGCGGCGCGCGGGCCTGATCGCCGAGCCGATCGCCGCCGCCATCGGCTCGGGCATGCCGATCACCGATCCGACCGGCAACATGGTCGTCGATATCGGCGGCGGCACCACCGAGGTGGCGGTGCTCTCGCTCGGCGACATCGTCTATGCCCGCTCGGTGCGGGTGGGCGGCGACCGGATGGACGAGGCGATCATCAGCTACCTGCGCCGCCAGCACAATCTGCTGGTGGGCGAGGCCACGGCCGAGCGGATCAAGACCCAGATCGGCACCGCCCGCATGCCCGATGACGGGCGCGGCCAGTCGATGCATATCCGGGGCCGCGACCTTCTCAACGGCGTGCCGAAGGAGACCGAGATCTCACAGGCGCAGATCGCCGAGGCGCTGGCCGAGCCGGTGCAGCAGATCTGCGAGGCGGTGATGACCGCGCTGGAGGCCACGCCCCCCGATCTCGCCGCCGACATCGTCGATCGCGGCGTGATGCTGACGGGCGGCGGCGCGCTGCTGGGCCAGCTCGACCTTGCGCTCAGGGAGCAGACCGGGCTTGCCGTCTCGGTGGCCGACGAGTCACTCAACTGTGTGGCGCTCGGCACCGGCAAGGCGCTGGAATACGAGAAACAGCTGCGCCATGTGATAGACTACGACAGCTGACCGCGGCGCCCGCCCGCGGGCGCCCTGCCCCGCATTGGGGCGACATGCCATATCACGGGGGGGGTACGCGCTCCTTGGCCAGATCACGTCACAGCGGCGAGGAGTTCGCCCGCCCGATCCGCAGGCTGCTGGTCGGGCTCCTGGTGCTTGCGCTTCTGGCGCTCTTCGCGCTGTGGCGCATCGACAGCCCGCGGGTCGAGAGGATGCGCGCCGAGGTGATCGACCGGGTGCTGCCCTCCTTCGACTGGGCGCTCGCCCCGGTCACGGGGCTTGCCACCATGGCGTCCAACTTCCAGAGCTACGCGCATCTGCACGAGCAGAACCGCCAGCTCAGGCGCGAATTGCAGCAGATGCGCGCCTGGCGCGAGGCGGCGCTGCAGCTCGAACAGGAGAACGCCAAGCTTCTCGATCTCAACAAGGTCCGGCTCGACCCCGAGCTGACCTACATCACCGGCGTAGTCATGGCCGACAGCGGCTCGCCCTTCCGGCAATCGGTGCTGCTCAATGTCGGTGCGCGCGACGGCGTGCTCGATGGCTGGCCGGCGATGGACGGGATCGGGCTCGTTGGCCGGATTTCCGGCGTGGGGCAGTCCACCAGCCGGGTTCTGCTGCTCACCGACACCTCGAGCCGCATCCCGGTGACGATCCAGCCCTCGGGGCAGCGCGCGATCCTCGCGGGCGACAACACGATCTATCCGCCGATCGACTTTCTGGAAAACCCCGATCTCGTGCGCCCCGGCGACCGTGTCGTCTCTTCGGGCGATGGCGGCATGTTCCCCGCCGACCTGCTGGTGGGACAGGTGACCATGAGCGCCGATGGGCGGCTCAGGATCAGGCTCGCCGCCGATTACGAGCGGCTGGAGTTCCTGCGCGTGCTCAGGAGCCACGAGGCCGAGGTGCTGGACGAGGCCGGCCGGCTGATCGTGCCCGAGCCGCGCGAGGTCTTTGGCCCGCCCGCCCCCGCGCCCGAGAGCCTCGTGCCCGTGGGCGAGACGGCGGCCGATGATGCGGAGACGCAGGATGGCTAGCCCGAGGCCCACGCGGCTCTGGCTTGGCCGGGCGGGCCTTGCGGCGCTGGCGCTGGTGCTGATCATCGCGCGGCTATTGCCGCTCGACACGCTGCCGCCGCGCTGGGCGGGGCCGGATCTGCTGCTTGCCGTGCTCTTGCTGTGGACGCTGCGCCGCCCCCGGCTGGCGCCGGTCTGGCTGATCGCGGGCGTGGTGCTGCTGGCCGATTTCCTGTTCCAGCGCCCGCCCGGTCTCATGGCCGCGCTGACGGTGATCGCCACCGAGATGCTGCGCCGCAGGCAGCCGCGGCTGCGCGCCGGCGGTTTCGGCGTCGAATGGGCGGCGGCGGCGCTGGCGGTGGCGGGCATACTGGCCACGGCGCAGGCGGTGATGCTGATCGCCATGATCCCGGCCCCGCCGCCGGGGCTGGTGGCGAGCCAGGCGCTCGCCACGGCGCTGGCCTATCCGCTCGCCGCCTTTGCCGCGCGCTGGCTGTTCGGCATCGCCCGCGGCCCGATCGACACCCGGAGGATCTCCGCATGAAACGCCCGCCCAAGGAAACCGCCGAAAGCACCCGCCGCATCGCCCGGCGCAGCCTGCTGATCGGCACCGCGCAGCTCGGCATGATCGGCGTGCTGGGCTGGCGGATGCGCTCCATGCAGGTCGAGGAGGGCGAGATCTACCGCAATCTCGCCGAGGAAAACCGCATCAACATGCGGCTCATCCCGCCCTCGCGCGGGCTGATCTTCGACCGCAACGGCGTGCCGCTCGCGGTCAACGAGCAGAATTACCGCATCATCATCACCCGCGAGGATGCGGGCGATGTCGACGACACGCTCGACCGGCTGGCGCGGCTCATTTCGCTGCCCGAGGAGGCGATCGAGGACGCCAAGGCCGAGATGGCGCGCCGCCCCGGCTTCGTCCCCGTCACCGTGGCCGAGCGCGTGCCGTGGGACGACGTGGCCAAGGTCACCGTCAACACCCCCGCCCTGCCCGGCATCACCGCCGAGGTGGGCCTGTCGCGGCATTATCCGCGCGGCTCGGACACGGCGCATGTGGTGGGCTATGTCGGGCCGGTTTCGGATTACGACCTGTCGAAGATGGACGACCCCGACCCGCTCATGCAGATCCCGCGCTTCCAGATCGGCAAGACCGGGGTGGAGGCGAAGTTCGAGGAGGAGCTGCGCGGCTCGGCCGGCACCAAGCGGATCGAGGTCAACGCGACGGGCCGGGTGATGCGCGAGCTCGACCGCGAGGAGGGCAAGTCGGGCGCCGACCTGCAGCTCACCCTCGACAGCAAGCTGCAAAGCTATACCGAGGCGCGGCTCGAGGGCGAAAGCGCCTCGGTGGTGGTGATGGACCTGGAGACCGGCGACCTGCGCGCCGTGGCCTCGGCCCCGACCTTCGATCCGAACCTCTTCGTGCGCGGCATCTCGGGGCCAGACTGGCGCGCGCTCAACGAAAACAAGTACCGCCCGCTTTCGGCCAAGACCGTGCAGGGCGCCTATCCGCCCGGCTCGACCTTCAAGATGGTGGTGGCGCTGGCGGCGCTGGAATCGGGGCTCGTCGGCCCCGAGGACACCGAGTATTGCCCGGGCTACACCGAGGTGGGCGGCACGCGGTTCCACTGCTGGAAGCGCGGCGGGCACGGCAATGTCGACATGCACCGCTCGCTTCAGGAAAGCTGCGACGTCTATTACTACGAGGTCAGCCAGAAGATCGGCATCGACCGCATCGCCGAGATGGCGCGGCGGCTCGGCGTCGGCGTGGCGCATGACGTGCCGATGTCGGCGGTGAGCGCGGGCGTGGCGCCCGACACCCAATGGAAGCGCGACCGCTATGGCCAGGCCTGGCGCATCGGCGACACGGTCAACGCCTCGATCGGACAGGGCTATGTTCTGGCGACACCCTTGCAGCTCGCGGTGATGACGGCGCGGCTGGCGACGGGGCGCGACGTGCGGCCCCGGCTGATCCACTCGGTCGGCGGCGTGATCCAGCCTTCGGGCGCGGGCGAGCCGATGGGGCTCAACGAGAACTACCTGCGCCGGGTGCGCGCGGCGATGAACGACGTCTCCAACGCCCGGCGCGGCACCGGCTTTCGCTCGCGCATCGTGGCCGAGGGGATGCAGATGGCGGGCAAGTCGGGCACCAGCCAGGTGCGCCGCATCACCGCCGAGGAGCGCGCGCGCGGCGTCACCTCGAACGCCGACCTGCCATGGGAACGGCGCGACCACGCGCTGTGGGTCAATTTCGCGCCCTATGACAACCCGCGCTTCGCGGTGTCGGTCATCGTCGAACATGGCGGCGGCGGCTCCTCGGTCGCGGCCCCGATCGCGCGGGACGTGACGCTGCAGGCGCTCTATGACGGCCCGCCGCCGCTCGAGGCCTACCCGTCGAACCTGCGCGACGAGATCGCCGCGCAGCAAAAGCGGATCGAGAACCACGTCGCGCGCGGCACGACCTCCTCGGACAGGGCCTGAGATGAGCTACCTCGAAGCCAATGCCAAGTTCGTCCCCACCGGGTTTCGCAAGCTGCTTTACCTCAACTGGCCGGTGATCCTGCTGATCTCGGCGGTCTGCGGCTTCGGCTTCCTGATGCTCTACTCGGTGGCCGGCGGCTCGCCCACGCCCTGGATGGAGCCGCAGATGAAGCGCTTCGGCGTCGGCATGGTGGCGATGATCATCGTCGCCATGGTGCCGATCTGGTTCTGGCGCAACATGGCGCTCCTGGCCTATGGCGGCTCGCTCGCGCTTCTGGTGGCGGTGGACATGTTCGGCACGGTCGGCATGGGCGCGCAGCGCTGGATCGACCTCGGCCCGATCCGGTTGCAGCCTTCCGAGCTGATGAAGGTCAGCCTCGTGATGCTGCTGGCCGCCTATTACGACTGGCTGCCGCTCAGGCGCACCTCGCATATCTTCTGGGTGCTGCTGCCGGTGGTCTTCATCTCGATCCCGACGCTGCTGACGCTGGCGCAGCCCGATCTCGGCACCGCGCTTCTGCTGCTGATCGGCGGGGCGACGGTGATGTTCGCCGCCGGCGTCCACTGGGCCTATTTCGCCACCGTGATCGCCGCCGGCGTCGGCACGGTCTATGCCGTCTTCGTTTCACGGGGAACGTCGTGGCAGCTCCTCAAGGACTACCAGTATCGCCGGATCGACACCTTTCTCGACCCCTCGAACGACCCCCTGGGCGCGGGCTACCACATCACACAGGCCAAGATCGCGCTGGGCTCGGGCGGCTGGACCGGGCGCGGCTTCATGCAGGGCACGCAGAGCCGGCTCAATTTCCTGCCCGAAAAGCACACCGATTTCATCTTCACCACGCTGGCCGAGGAGCTGGGCTTCGTCGGCGCCTCGACGCTCTTGGCACTCTACGCGCTGATCATCTTCTTCTGCGTCGCCTCCGCGGTGAACAACCGCGACCGCTTCGCCTCTCTGCTGACGATCGGCATCACCATGACGTTCTTTTTGTTCTTCGCGGTGAACATGTCGATGGTGATGGGCCTTGCCCCCGTCGTCGGCGTGCCGCTGCCCTTGGTGAGCTATGGCGGCTCTGCGATGCTGGTGCTGCTCCTGGCCTTCGGGCTGGTGCAGAGCGCGCATGTCCACAAGCCGAGGTAACATGAAGATCCTGTTCTCCGCCCCCGAAAGCAACTGGGCCGACTACCGCGACCTGCTCCCCTCCGCGCTGGCCCGCGCCGGCATCGAGGCCGAGGTCGTGCGCGAGGCCGCGCCCGGGACGGTCGATTACATCGTCTATGCGCCCAATGACGATCTGCGCGACTTCACCCCCTTCATCCGCGCCCGCGCCGTGCTGTCGCTCTGGGCCGGGGTGGAGCGGATCGTCGGCAACGCGACGCTGACCCAGCCGCTCGCCCGCATGGTCGATGACGGGCTGGAGCGCGGCATGGTCGAATACGTGGCAGGCCACGCGCTGCGCCATCATCTGGGGATGGACGCGCATGTGGTGAACCCCGAGCAGGACTGGACGCCCGAAGCGCCGCCTCTCGCCGCCGACCGGCCCGTCACCATGCTGGGCCTCGGCGCGCTGGGCCGGGCCTGCGCGCAGGCGCTGGCGGGCTTGGGCTTTCCGGTGACGGGCTGGAGCCGGACGCAAAAGCGGATCGAGGGGCTGCGCTGCCTGTCGGGCGAGGATGGGCTTTCGGAGGCGCTGGAGGGCGCGCAGATCGTCGTGACGCTGCTGCCGCTGACGCCCGAGACCGAGAACCTGCTCGATGCGGCGCGCCTCGCCCTGCCCGCGCGGGGGGCCGCGCTGATCAACCCCGGCCGCGGCCCGCTGATCGACGATGACGCGCTGCTCGCGGCGCTCGACACGGGCCGGATCGGCCATGCCACGCTCGACGTGTTCCGCACCGAGCCGCTGCCCCGCGACCACCCCTACTGGGCGCATCCGCGCGTCACCGTGACGCCGCATGTCGCCTCGGCCACGCGGCCCGCCACCGCAGCACAGGTGATCGTCGAGAACATCCGCCGCGCCGAGGCGGGCGAGCCGCTTTTGCACCTCGTGGACCGGGCGCGCGGCTACTGAGCCTCAATGCAGGCGGGGCGGCTTTTCGGGGTCGGTGCCGGGCGCCTTGGGGCCGGGGGTGACATGCGGCTGCGGCAGCTTCAACCGCAGCCCGGCGCGGGCGATGCGGCGCGCGGTCTCCGTCTGGCTTTCGAGGAAGGTCACGTCGAGCGCGCCCTCCTCCAGCCCCGAAAAGGTCAGCGCCTCGCCCACCGCGACGGCGAGGCCGCGCTCGGCCATGGGCGCGGGGTCGAGAAAGGCCAGGAGCGGCGCCTCGCGGCCATCGGCATATTCGACCCGGACGAGGAACGCCTCGCGCGCCAGCCCGCGCGCCGAGGTCAGCTTTTCGTCGAGCGCGGCGAGCAGGGCCTCCGAGACGTCGCGCGGCGGGTTCACCGCGACGGGGCGCTCTGACGCCTCCTGCGGCGCATGGGTCAGCGTCTCGGCCAGCCATGTCAGCGCCTCGGGCGGCAAAAGCCGCGCCGAGGGGGCCACGCGCGGGTTGAGCGCGAGGCCGAGGCCCTGGCTGCCGAGGATCTGCGCCAGCGCCCGGCCCGGCACGGCGGCGTGAAAGGCGGCGGCGCCCGCGTATTCGGACAGCCGCTCCTCGCGGTCGAAGGCCACGGCATAGCTCTGCCCCGCCTCCTCGATGGTCACCGGGGTCACGCTTTCCTCGCCCGCCTCGTCGGCGAGCAGCAGGTAAAGCTCCGCATCCGCGAGACGGCCGTAATAGCGCAGCCGCGCCGCGTCGTCCTCGGGGGCGGCCTGCATGGCCGCCGAGGCCACGTCCAGTCCGGTTTCCATGCTCAATCCTCCATCACCTCGCGCACGCGCGCCTTGAGCGCGGGCAGAACCTCCGCCTCGAACCACGGGTTGCGCTTGATCCACGCGGTATTGCGCCACGAGGGATGAGGCAAGGGAAAGAGGCCGGGGCCGAAGTCGCGCCATTGCCGCACCCGCTCGGTCACGCCCGGCCCGCGGCCCAGATGCCAGTTCATCGCCGCGCCGCCGATCAGCACGGTGAGGCGGATGTCGGTCAGTTCCGACAGAACGCGATCGCGCCAGACCTGCGCGCAGATGGGCGGCGGCGGCAGGTCGGAGCCCTTGGTGTCATATCCCGGAAAGCAGAAGGCCATCGGCACGATGGCGACGCGGCTGCGGTCGTAGAAGGTCTCTTCGTCCATGCCGAGCCAGTCGCGCAGCCGCTTGCCCGAGCGGTCCCAGAAGGGCGTGCCCGCCTCGTGCACACGAAGCCCCGGCGCCTGGCTCGCGATCAGGAGCCTTGCACCGGGGCGAAACCAGACGACGGGGCGCGGCGCGTGCCGCGTCGCGGTGGCGGCGAAACGGTCGGCGCACAGGCGGCAGGCGGAAAGCTCGGCATGCAGCTTCTCCATCGCCGCCTACCTCGCGGCCCGCCCGCCGCCGACATGCGGGCTCACGCCCGGCGACCGCCGCGCAGCACCTTGCGAGCCAGCTTCCAGATGGCGAAATACTTGACGAACTTGCGCATGATGACGTTCCTTTCGGCTGAAGGGGGTTCGCCCTCCAAACGCATGAGCGGTGCGGAAGTTTCGCCGCATCGGGACGGCAGGCGCCGGGCGGCCCCGCCGCGGGATGCGCCCCTGCGCGGAAACATTCCCCCGATTTGGTAAGGATTTAGGCGTCGTTTCGCCATAAACCGGTCCTAGATCGGAATCATGGAAGCCCGGATCGACCCCGAAGGTCGGTCGTGGCATTGACAGCCGGGTGCCGAAGCGGGGAGCACATGCTCGAATTCAACCAGGTCAGCAAGTCCTTCTGGACCGGCAAGCAGCGCAAGATCATCCTCGACCGGGCCTCGTTCCGGGTCGAGCTGGGCCGCTCGCTCGGCATTCTTGCCTCCAACGGCACCGGCAAGACCACGCTGATCAACATGATGGCCGGGCTGGAAAAGCCCGACGAGGGAAAGATCATCCGCGGCTGCCGGATCTCCTTTCCGCTGGGCTTCATGGGCGGGGTGGTGCCGCGCCACAGCGCGCGCGAGAACGCGCGCTACATCGCCCGGCTCTACGGGCTCGATCCCGACTACGTCGAGGCCTTCTGCCGCTGGCTCTGCGGCATCGAGGAATATTTCGACCGGCCCGTCGGCACCTACAGCCAGGGGATGCGCGCGCGCTTCACCTTCTCGCTGATGCTGGCACTGGATTTCGACATCTACCTGATCGACGAGGGCATGCCGCAGACCACGGATGCCGCCTTCAACCGCAAGGCCGGCGAAATCCTGCGCGAGCGGCTGGAGACGACGACGGTGATCATCGTCTCGCACCAGCCGCAGACGCTGGAGCGCTTTGCCCGGCAGGCCGCGGTGCTGCGGCATGGCCGTCTGCACATGTTCGACAGTCTCGAGGAGGCGCGCGAGCTTTATGACTACCACGCCTAAGGTGACCCGTTACCGGCTGCGCGCCGGCGCGCCGCTCGCACCCCGGCCCGCCGATCCCGAGGCCGCGCGCGCCGCCGCCGCCGCCGCGATGGAGGCCCGCCCCGCCCCCGCCGCCGTGACGATGCACCCGCTCCAGCAGCGCCTGCCGCAGCAGGAGGCCTCGGTCGAGGAAGCTGTCGCCACCGAGGCCGAGCACGACATCGACAAGATCCGCCGCGAGGGGCTGACCGGCCGGCAGCTGCGCATGGCCCGACGGGTGGCGCAAAAGCAGGGGCTGGAGGTGGCGTCGGATTTCGACGCGGTGCGCCAGCTGCGCGCGCTCGGGGTGGACCCGTTCCAGCGCTCGAACATCATCGAGCTGGTCGTGCCCGAGCAGGAGCAGGACAAGACTGCGTCCGCGTCTGCGTCCGCCCCCGTGCCCGCGCCGCGCGTGCAGCTGCCCTCGACCGTGCCGGAGGGCGACCGGCAGCTGCCCTCGACCGAGCGGGCCGACCCGGCCGAGCAGCGCGCCTCCGAGATCCGCGGCATCCAGCGCGATCTCGCCCGTCGTCGTCGTCGTCGGATGGCGCTTCTGGGCCTGCGGCTGATGCTCTTCGTGCTGCTGCCGACGGTTCTGGCGGGGTATTACTTCTTCGCCGTCGCCACGCCGATGTTCGCCACCCGCTCGGAATTCGTCATCCAGCAGGCCGAGCCGCAAAGCGGCGCAGGGCTGGGCGGGCTGTTCCAGGGCACCTCGATGGCGACCCAGCAGGACAGCATCACCGTGCAGTCCTACCTCACCTCGCGCGCCGCGATGGTGCGGCTCGACGAGGAGGAAGGCTTCAAGCAGGTGTTCTCCGACCCGGCGATCGACCCGCTGCAACGCCTCCACCAGCCCGCCACCAACGAGGCCGCCTACGACCTCTACCAGGACCATGTGAAGATCTCCTACGATCCGACCGAGGGGATCGTGAAGATGGAGGTGATCGCGCCCGACCCCGAAACCTCGCAGCGGTTTTCAGAGGCGCTCTTGGGCTATGCCGAGGAGCAGGTCGACCAGCTCACCGCGCGGCTGCGCAACGACCAGATGCAGGGCGCGCGCGACAGCTACGAGGCGGCCGAGGCGCGCCGGGCCGAGGCGCTGGCCAACTGGCTGCGCATCCAGGAGGAGGTGCAGCAGATCGACCCGGTGGGCGAGACGGCGGCGCGCACCCAGCAGATCTCGGCGCTCGAGACGCAGCGCCAGCAGCTGCAGCTGGAGCTGCAGACCCGGCTCGCCGTGCGTCGCCCCAACGAGGCGCAGGTGAATTCGATCAAGAGCCAGATCGCGGGCATCGAGGAGCTGATCACCGATCTGCGCCGCGAGATGACCGAAGCCTCGGAGGCGGGCTCATCGCTCGCCGCGCGCAACACCGAGCTGCGGCTGGCCGAGGAGGATTACGGCTTCCAGACGCTCTTGGTGCAGCAGGCGCTGCAGCAGATGGAGGCCGCGCAGATCGAGGCCAACCGGCAGGTGCGCTACCTGTCGCTCGGGGTCGAGCCGGTGGCGCCCGACGAGGCGACCTATCCCAAGGCGCTCGAGAACACGGCGCTGGCCTTGCTGATCTTTTCGGGCATCTACCTGATGCTGTCGCTCACCGTCTCGATCCTGCGCGAGCAGGTCTCGAGCTGAGCGGGCGGCGGGCGGCGCGTGACGCCGCCCGCCTTGCGCGCTAGACCGGGGCCAGACAGCACGCGAAAGGCCCTGCCCCATGATCGACGTCCAAGTAGGCCCCCTCACGGTCGGCAATGACCGCCCCCTCACCCTCATCTCCGGGCCCTGCCAGCTCGAATCCTCGGACCATGCGCAGATGATCGCGGGCCGACTGGCCGAGGCCTGCGCCGCGCATGGCGCGCAATTCGTGTTCAAGGGCAGCTACGACAAGGCCAACCGCACCTCGCTTTCGGGCAAGCGCGGGCTCGGCATGGAGGCCGGTCTCAAGGTGCTCGACGACGTGAAGCGCGCCATCGGCTGCCCGGTGCTGACCGACATCCACGCCGCCGATCACTGCGCGCCGGTGGCCGAAGTGGCCGACATCCTGCAGATCCCGGCCTTTCTGTGCCGCCAGACCGACCTGCTCATCGCCGCGGGCGAGACCGGCGCCGCGATCAACGTCAAGAAGGGCCAGTTCCTGGCACCTTGGGACATGGCCAATGTCGCCGAGAAGATCGCCTCGACCGGCAACAGCCGCATCCTGCTCACCGAGCGCGGCGTCTCCTTCGGCTACAACACGCTGGTGGCCGACATGCGCTCCCTGCCGACGATGATGAAGACCGGCTACCCGGTGGTGATGGACGCGACCCATTCGGTGCAGCAGCCCGGCGGTCTTGGCGGCGCTTCGGGCGGTCAGCGCGAGTTCGCCCCCGTCATGGCCCGCGCCGCCGTCTCCCTGGGCATCGCGGCGGTGTTCCTCGAGACGCACGAAGCGCCCGATACCGCGCCCTCCGACGGGCCGAACATGGTGCCGCTGGAGCAGATGCCGCGTCTGATCGAGACGCTGATGGGGTTCGACCGGCTGGCCAAGACCGACCCGATCCGCGTCTGACCCCGCCATACGGGGCGGGGACTCCGCCAGCTAGGATCCCCCGCCCCGCCACCGTGAAATTGCCCTCGCGGAAGCTGCACAAACCGCGATTTCCGCTCTTGAACCCCCCGCAGGACAAGGTTAGACAGCCGCCACACCTGCTGGGGTGTAGCCAAGTGGTAAGGCAGCGGTTTTTGGTACCGTGTACCGTAGGTTCGAATCCTACCACCCCAGCCAGGTTTTTCCTAAGTCATTGATATTGTTGATGCCCCTAAACGTGACTGGGGCATGTCACACAGAGCTGTCACACCACGGTGCAGCACTGGATGACGGGGATCTCGGACGGCCTGCTCTCGATGGAGGGTGGCATGACCGCAATGAACCATGTCTTCCGAAGAGGCGCCGTCTATACGTGGCGCCGTCGACTGCCTCGCACGCTGGTCAGGCGTGGAGCGCCTGCCGTAATGCAATTGAGCTTACAAACCTGTGGATTACCGGCCGCTAGGCGTCTCGCCGCTATTGTGACAGCGCAGAGCGAAGCTGTATTTTGGGCCATGGAACACGAAAACCTTTCCCCCGAAGAGGCCCGGCGTCTGCTGGAGCATAGCTTGCGCGACGCGCAGGCTCAGATTGCAAAGCATGAGCTTCTCGCTCTCGCAGATGGCGCGCCGAACGCGGTCGAGGCGGAACGGCGGGCCGATCTCGTATCGGGACATGCGCATAGGCTAGTGGCGACCCGTGGCCAGTCGGCACACTTCAGCGAACAGGACCGGCAATCGCTTGCGCAGGAGGGACTGAGCGAGGAGGAATGCAACTCCGTCGTCGCCCATATGGACGTTCTGCGGGACGCGTATTTTTCTCGATCATGGACGGGCCTGATCGGTCGCAAGACCTCCGAGGCCATTGGTCGGCGGAACCTGTCAGCCCTCGACTTGATCACTGCCCGCCAGATCATTCTAAAGGGGCGCGCTGCGGCTTACCTCGAAAGCGCAGCCGCGAACGCTTCCGACGACATCAGCCCCGAGATCACTCTCGCTGCTGAAATCAGGAGGGAGGCCATGACCGCAGCCTATGCCCCTCCTTGCGCGGATCCTGCGATGGATCGCGGTACCAACCCGTTACCAGTCCAGCCCGCAGCAGGTAACGAGGCTTGCACGACTGAGCGCTCGGACATTGCATTGACGACCATGGAAACCAAGGAAGACGTGCCTTCCGATGACCTCGAATACGATAGTCGGATTGACGCAGTCTGTGCTCGTTTGGTCGATGACAAAAGTCGTGACGGCGTCGACGAGAAGTTTCAAACGCAGATCATGACCGCAGCCCGAATCCTGCAGCAGGTCACAGGGATCAGCGATATCCGAAACCTGAACCATAGGCATTGCGCGCGCTTCAGGGATTCCCATTACAAGCTTCCCAAAAGCTGGGGAAAAAGCCCGAAGGATCGTGACCTCACGGTGCCGCAGATCATCGAGGCTGCAGCGGACCTGCCCGCCGAGAAAAGAGGTCTGAGCGCTGCAACGATCAACCGCAATCTTGGCCTGCTGAAACAGTTGCTCGACAGAGCGGAAAGCGACGGCATTCCGGTCAGCTCAAGCATTAAGCTAGACAAGCTGCGTGTTCGATCCCACCGTCGAGCCCGGGACGACCGAAAGCCATTTAGTCTTAGCGAGATCCGCAAGGTTTTTGAGCATCCTGTCTGGACGGGCTGCCACGGATCCACCCGCCGCCTGCGC
>NZ_KZ304961.1 GCF_002723615.1 Limimaricola cinnabarinus | reverse complement strand
GGCGGCGCTACCTCGCGCTCACCCTGGGCGGGCAGGCCTTTTCGGTGCTGCTCAATTACGGCTCGATCGCGCTGCTGGGCAGCCTTTCGGTCGCAAGCTCCGAACGCGAGCCCGACCCCGAGATCCGCTTTCACCGCACGCGCCGGATGCTGCTGGCGATCCAGCGGGGCTTCGTTTCGGTGCTGCCATGGTCGCCGCTCTCCTTCTCGGTCGCGATCACCGGCGCGCTGCTGCCCGCCGCCCCCTACAAGGCCACGGTGCTGCCGGCGATGGTGACCGGGCTGATCGTCGCCGGGACCGGCTGGGCCATGGACCAGATCTTCAGGCCCCGGCTCACCACCACCCCGGTGCGTCATTCGCCCGAGGGCGGGCCGGGCGCGGTGCTGCCGCTTCTGGCGCTCCTGGCGCTCTTGGGCCTGCCGGTCTGGCTCTTGCACGTGGCCTTCGGGGTGCGCGTGGTGGGTGCGGTGCTGCTGGTGGTGCCGCTTCTGGCGCTGGGCTGGGTGCTGCTTCAGGCGGGGCCGCGCGGCGCCTGGGGGCGGGCGGGGCGCTTCGCGGCCCAGGAGCTGCCGCGCTACCGCCCCGAGCTGACGCTGCTGATGATGGCGGGCTATATCGGCACCGCCGGGGCGGGGCTGATCGCGCCGCATGTGGCCGATTTCGCCCCCCTGATCGCGGCGCTGCCCGGCCCGGTGATCCTCGCGCTCCTGGTCTGGTTCATCCCCGTCACCGGGCAGCTCGGCATGAACCCGATCCTGGGCGTGACGCTGCTGTTTCCGCTGCTGCCGAGCGCGGAGGCGATGGGCGTCAGCCCCGTGGCGCTGTTCATCGCGATCACCGCCGGCTGGGCGCTCTCGGGCATCACCTCGCCCTTCACCGCGACGACGCTGCTCACCGGCAGCTTTGCCAAGAAGAGCGCGCTGCATGTCGGGTTGAAGTGGAACGGCGCCTATGCACTGGTCACCGGCACGCTGCTGACGCTCTGGGCCGTGGGCTTCGGCCTGTGGGCCTGAACGCGCATTCAGGGCCTCTTCTTCGCCGGCCTTACCCCCCTTGCTGGTCCGAAAAGGCGGGAGGGGGCCACTAGACCTCGGCAGCCGCGTTTGGTTGGATCTGCGATCAATTTTCACGGGAGACAACGCTCATGTGGGATCAGCGATACGCTGCGCCGGGGTACCTTTTCGGGACCGATCCGGCCCGGTTCCTCTCGGAGCATGCAAACCACCTGCCGCAGGATGGCCGCGTTCTCTGCGTCGCGGATGGCGAGGGGCGCAACGCCGCCTTTCTGGCCGCGCGCGGTCTCGATGTCACCGCCTTCGATGCCTCGCCGGTCGCGATCGGCAAGGCGCGGAAACTGGCCGAGGAGCGGGGCGTCACCGTTCATCACGCGCTTGCCGACATAGATGACTGGGACTGGGAGCCCGGCGCATACGACGCCGTGGTCGCCATATTCATCCAGTTCGCGCCCCCCTCGATGCGCAAGCGGATCTTCGAGGGCATGAAGCGGACCTTGCGCCCCGGTGGGGTCCTGATGCTGCATGGCTACCGCCCCGAGCAGATCGCTCATGGCACCGGCGGCCCGCCGGACGCGGAGAATCTCTACACCGAAGACCTGCTCGAAAAAGCCTTCGGTGACTTCGAAATCCTCCGCCTCGCCTCATATGAGCGCGAGATCGAGGAGGGCAAAGGCCATGTCGGCATGTCCGCCCTGATCGACCTCATCGCCATCAAGCCGTAGCCGGGCCGGCTGTTCCGCTATCAGGAGGGCGCTCCGAATCGCGCGGGGCGCGCCTCCCTCGAACTCCCTTTGCCCGAGGACGCGGCCCGCGTTCCTGCTGGCCAGCTCGTCGAAGGTGTCGAGATGCGCATAGGCGCTCGGGGCGACGTAAGAAGCCTCGGCCAGACCGCCGCCCTCGTGGATCTGCGCGCCGATCCCGTCGCGCAGATCCACGAGGCAGTCGCGGCTGTAGCGCCGGACCTGCTCCATGTTGGTCGGATGGCCGCGGCCGGGGAGGACCTCCACCGGCCTGGCATGAAAGAGCGAGCCCGGATACCGGGCGGCGAACAGCGTCGGGGCGGCCAGAAGGCCGGGACCCTGTCCCACCGTCTTTCCTCCGCTGCGCGCTCGGGCGGAGCCTCTGGCGGGCACGAATGGTATGGCGGGTGGCAACGGTCCAGCCCGTGCCACCCGCGCGGGCTCAGATCACGGGCATCAGATGATGCGCACCTGCGTGCCGACCGGGGCGATCTCGAACAGTTCCGCGACCATCTCGTTGTAAAGGCCGATGCAGCCATCCGAGGAGGGCCGCCCGATCTTGCGCGTGTCATGCGTGCCGTGGATCAGGTAGGCGGGCCAGCTGAGATACATCGCATGGGTGCCGAGCGGGTTGTCGGGGCCGGGGGGCATGTAGTGCAGCTCGGGGTTGCGTTCGAGCATGCTCGGCGTCGGGGTCCAGTCGGGGCCGACCCGCTTGCGGACGATCTCGGTATAGCCGCGCTTGGTCAGCTCCTCGGAGATCGGGATCGAGGTCGGGTAGACCCGGTAGTCGGAGGCATCGGCGTTCCAGTAGTGCAGCGCCCGCGACGATGTGTCGGCGACAATGGTGGCGATGCCGAGCGTGTCGAAGTGATCCCGCCAGTCCTGCGTGCGAAAGCTCGACACGTTGCGCTGCACCGGGGCCTGTGCTGACTGGGCGCGCAGCAGCGCGGGGCTGGCCAGCGCGGCCGCGGCGGCGGCGCCGCCGAGAAGCGCCTGGCGGCGGGTGGGGGTGATGCTCATCTTGTCTGTGCTCCTGTTCTGGGGGGGAAGGCCGGGGGGTGGGAAAGGCCGCGGCCGCCATGTCCCGGCCTTGGAAAAAGGGATCAGCCGCGCGCCGTTGCGACCGCGTTCTCGAGCCCGGCCTTGTCCATCGCGCCCGGATAGATCGCCGTGCCGATGATGAAGGCGGGGGTGCCGCGCAGGTGGAAGGCCGCTGCCTGCGCGCTGTTGCGGGTCAGAAGCCCGTCCCAGGTGCTGCGGTTCTCGCGGTAGGCGGCGTCGAGCGCCGCGACATCGAGCCCGGCCTCGGTCAGCGTCTCTTCGATCAGCGTCTCGTCGAGCCGGCCCTCGGTCGCCATCAGCGCGTCATTCGCGGTCAGGTAGGAGTCGAGCGAGGCCGCGCCGAGCGCCAGCTGCGCGGCCCGCACCGAGGGCGCGCCGAAGATCGGCCAGTCCTTCATCACCAGCCGGACATTGCCGTCCGCCTCGACCACCTCCTTCAGGACCGGGTGGTTCGACTTGCAGTAGGGGCATTGGTAATCGAAGAACTCGACGATGGTGACATCGCCCTCGGGATTGCCGAGCACCGGGTTGGCGGGGTCGAACATCACCTCCTCGATGGTCGGGTGCATCGCCCCGTCCTGCGCCTGGGCGGAGGGGCGCGTCGCGGTCCAGAGCGCGGTGCCGCCCAGGGCGAGCAGGCCGCCGGTGAGCGCGGTGCGGCGGGTGAGCTTGGTCATGTGGTCTCTCCTTGGTTGGTCGTCCGCCGGGAGGCGGGCAGGGGCGACGGGTCGGGATCGTGTGCAAGATCGTGTGCGGGATCGTGTGCGGGGGCCGTGGCGCAGGCCGCCGGGATCGGCATCCGCGCGGGCGGCTCCGGCCACCGCCGGGGGCGCAGGGCCGGGCTCATGGGGCGGCCCCTTCGAGCGCGTCGATGCCCGCCTGCAGCTGTGCGCGGGAGATTTCGCCGGTATGGGCGGTCTGCAGCCGGCCCTCGGCGTCGAAGAACAGGGTGGTCGGCAGGCCGAGCAGCTCGAACGTCTCCATCACCACCCCTTCCGGGTCGCGCAGCATGCCGGCCGTGCCGAGCGACTGCTCCGCGAGGTAGCGCTCGATCACCGCCGCCGTCTCGCCCTGGTTGACGAAGAGGATCTGCGCGCCCTCCGTTTCGGCGGCGACCTCCATCATCATCGGCAGCTCGCGGCGGCAGGGCGGGCACCAGGTGGCCCAGAGGTTGACCACCAGCGGCCGGCCCGCCGTTTCGGCCAGCGGGTAGGGGCGGCCCGACAGCTCGGTGAGGTGGATCGCGGGCAGGCGGCCGCCCGCCTGGTCGGGCAGCGCGGCCTGCGTCACCGCGACCCCCGACCCTGCAAGGCCGGCGGCCAGCAGCAGCGGCGGCAGCGCCTTCGGGTGGCGCAGCAGCGCCGCGACCAGCGCGAGGGCCAGCCCGAGCAGGCCCGCCCACGGCGCGAAACCGCCCTGCCAGAGCTTGAACACGTCGAGCGGCGCCGCGCGGAAGCTGTCGGCCTGCATCGCCACGAACCCCGCCCGCGCCGCGATCACCCAGCCGAGCACGGCGATGAGCGACCAGCGCCGCAGCGCCTCGGCCTGCGCCGGACGGCGCCAGGCGGCGATCTCGGTGGCGGCGATGAAGACGAGCACCGCGACGACGGCGAGGAAGCGTTCGCCCGAGAACACCAGCGGGCCGATCGCGACCGCGCTCATCGGATCGCCCGCGCAGAGGCGACGACCTCTTCAACCCCCGGCTCGCCGATCAGGCGGCTGCCCGGGGCCTCGCGCCCCGCCGCGTCGAGAAACACCATGGTCGGCGGGCCGACCGAGCCGAGGTGATCGAGCAGCGCCTGCCCCGCGGTGTCGAACTCCGACAGGTCGGCGGCGATGAGCGTGGTGTCCGCCAGCGCCTCGCGCACCGCCGGGTCGGGCCAGAGACGGCGATCGATCACCTTGCAGGTGACGCACCAGTCGGCGGTGACGTAGATCATCGCCGGCCCGTCGGCCTGCGCCAGCGCGGCGTCGAGTTCCGGCACCGAAGCAACGGGGGTGAAGGCGATCTCGTCCGAGGCGGGGCCGGGCGCAGCCGCGGCCGGGCGCAGGCCGGCCAGCGGGCGCATCGGGTCCTGCCCGCCCGCGGCGGCGCCGAGCCCCATGAACACGGCGACGAGGATCGCGGCGAGACCGGCGGTCTTTCGAAGCCGCGGCGCCGCGCCGGAGCCCGGCTCCAGCCGGTCCAGCCCGCCGATGAAGACGCCCGCGCCGAGCAGCAGCGCCGCCCAGAGCGCCAGCACGGCGGGGCCGGGCAGCAGCCGGCCACCGAGCCAGATCGCCATGCCGAGAAAGACGACGCCGAAGGCGGCCTTGACCCCCTCCATCCACGCGCCCGCCCGCGGCAGCATCCGCGCGCCGAAGGTGCCCGCGATCAGCAGCGGCACGCCCTGACCGAGCCCGAGAGCGAAGAGCGCGCCCGCGCCGAGCCAGGCGTCGCCGGTGCGCGCGATGTAAAGGAGCGCGCCCGCCAGCGGCGCGGTCACGCAAGGCCCCATGATCAGCGCCGAGGTGAAGCCCAGCGCCGCGGCCCCGCCCAGCGTGCCGCCCCGGCCCGCGCCGACACCCGACAGCCGGGCCGTCCAGGCCTGCGGCAGGCGCATCTCGTAAAGGCCGAACATCGACAGCGCCAGCGCCACGAAGATCACCGCGACCACGCCCACGGCCCAGGGCGATTGCAGCACCAGTTGCAGGTTCTGGCCCGACCAGGCGGCGATGAGCCCCAGAAGGCCGAAGGCCGCCGCCATGGCGAGCACGTAGACGCCCGAGAGCAGCGCGCCGCGCCGGGCGCCGACCGTGCCGTCCTGCCCGGCCAGCAGCCCTGCGAGGATCGGGAACATCGGAAAGACGCAAGGGGTGAAGGCGAGCAGCAGCCCGAAGCCGAAGAAGCCCGCCAGCACGAGAATCGGGCCGCCGCGGGCGCTCAGACCGTCGAGCAGGCCGCTGTCCTCGGCCAGGGTGATGCCGCCCCCGGATGCCTGTTCGGCCACCGTCTCCTCGGCGGGGGCGGGGGCGGGGGCAGGAGCGGCCGGGTCCGCCCCGGCGGCGGGCGCGGCCGCGGCCTCGATCGCGGGCAGGGTGTCGGTGACCGGCGGGTAGCAGATCCCGCCATCCTGGCAGCCCTGATAGGTCACGTGCACCGGGCCTTGCACCGGCCCGATCCGCGCCTCGGCCTCTTGGAAATACACCTCGACCGTGCCGAAGGTCGGGTCGTCCTGGGTGATGCCGGGCTCGGTCTCGAGCGGCAGCGTTGCCCCGTCCCCGGTCTCGGCGGAGAGGTAGTCGCGGTAGAGATAGTAGCCCTCGGCGATGTCCCAGCGCAGCAGGCGGCTGCCGTCCGGCTGCGGCTCGACCTCGAGCGCGAAGGCCTCGCGCGGGTCCATCGGCGGCGATTGCCTGTCGAAGGCGTCGCCCTGCGCGAGGGCGGCGGCGGCGAAGAGGGCAAGGGACAGCGCCGCGAGAAGCGGGGCGATGATGGCGCGCCGCAGGGCGGCAGGGTAGGGTGAGATCCGTGTCATGACGCCCCGATCGGCGGGCTACCTTAAGCGACCCTTAAGGCCGGTGGCGCAATGGCGGCGGCAAGGATGACAACCGGAGGCCCGATGCGGATTCTGATCGTGGAAGATGACGAGACGCTGGCCGACGGGCTGAGCGTCGGGTTGCGGCTGCAGGGCTTCACCCCGGAGCTGGTGACCTGCTGCGCCGATGCGCGCGAGGCGCTGGCGCAGGGCGGCTTTTCGGCGGTGGTGCTCGACCTGATGCTGCCCGACGGCTCGGGGCTCGACCTGTTGGCCGCGCTGCGGGCGGGCGGCGACCGGGTGCCGGTGCTGCTGCTCACCGCGCTCGACCAGGTGCGCGACCGGATCGGCGGGCTCGACGCCGGGGCGGACGACTATCTCGGCAAGCCCTTCGATCTCGGCGAGGTCAGCGCCCGGCTGCGCGCGATCATCCGCCGCGCCGAGGGGCGGGCCAGCGCGCTGCTCGAATGGAACGGGCTGCGGCTCGACCCGTCGCGGATGCGCGGCGAGATGGCGGGGCGCGAGCTGCGCTTTTCGCGCCGCGAATTCGCGGTGCTGCGCGCGCTGATCGAGACCCCCGGCGTGATCGTCGAGAAGGACCGGCTGGAAGAGCGTCTCTATGGCTGGCAGGAGGGGGTCGAGAGCAACGCCGTCGAGGTGCATGTCCACAAGCTGCGCGCCAAGCTGGGGGCGGGCTTCATCGAGACGGTGCGCGGCGTCGGCTACCGCCTCGCGGAGGCGCGGCCATGACCTCGATCCGGGTGCGGCTGTTCGCCATCCTGCTGGCGGCGACGGGGGCGGTCTGGCTCTCGGCGGTCTGGTGGATCCAGCACTCCACCCGGGCGGAGGTCGAACAGGTGCTCGACGCGCGGCTCGCCGAGGCGGCGCAGATGGTCTCTTCGCTGATCTCCGACCGGCGGATCGACGTCACCACGGCCGGGCCGGTGGCGCGCGACCTGCCCGTGCCGGCGGCGGGCGCGGACTATGCGCGCCAGCTGTCGTGCCAGATCTGGTCGCTCGACGGGGCGCTGCTGGGCGCGTCTGCGAGCGCGCCCTCGGGGCGGCTCGCGGCCGAGCAGACAGGCTTTTCCGACAGTCTCGTCGATGGCGAGGCCTGGCGGGTCTACACCATGATCAACGAGGATCTGGGGCTGCGGGTGATGGTCGGCGACCGGCTCACCGTGCGCGACCGCCTGGTCGCGGATGTGGCGCGCGGGCTGCTGCTGCCGGCGCTGGCGATCCTGCCGGTGCTGGCGGCGCTGATCTGGATCAGCGTCGGGCGCGGGCTTGCGCCGCTCGGCCGGATGGCGCGGGCGCTGGGGCAGCGCGCGGCCGAGGATCTCGGCCCGGTGGCGGCAGGCCCGCTGCCGCGCGAGATCCGGCCCATGGGGGCGGCGCTCGACGGGCTGTTCGCCCGCGTCGCCGCCGCCCGCGCCCGGGAAAAGAGTTTCACCGCCTTCGCCGCGCATGAGCTGAAGACACCGCTTGCCGGCATCAAGACGCAGGCGCAGATCGCCGCCATGGCACCGGACGAGGCGACGCGGCGGCAGGCGCTGGCGCGGATCGAGAGCGGCGTCGCCCGGACCGACCGGATGGTGCGCCAGCTCCTCGAGCTTGCCGCCGTCGACGGCGCTCCGGCGGGGGGCGGCGAGGTCATCGACGTGACGCGGCTGGTGTCCGATCTGGCGCAGGACATGCAGCGCCTGGCCGCCGGGCGGGAGGTGCGGCTGGTGCTGAAGGTGGCGCCGGGCCTGTTCTGCCGGATCCCCGATCCGGTGCTGCCCGCGGTGGCGCTGCGCAATATCGTCGAGAACGCCGTGCTGGCGAGCCCGGCGGGCGAAGAGGTGGTGATCGAGGGCGTGGCGCGGGATGCGCGGATCACGCTGTCGGTGCTCGACCGCGGCCCCGGCATCCCCGAAGCCGAGCGGACCCGCGTGACCGAGCGCTTCTTTCGCGGCACGAGCGCCCCCGCGGGCGGCAGCGGGCTGGGGCTGGCGATCGCGCAGGTGGCGGTCGAGCGGCTCGGCGGACGGCTTGGCTTCGCGCCGCGGACGGGCGGTGGCGAGGCCGTTCGGATCGCGCTGCCCTGCGCCGGACCGGACCGCGAAAGCGGCAGGACCCCGAAAGGCAAGGACGCGGCCGCGCGCGCATAAGCCTGCCTTGGGCGCGGTGCACCGGTCACGGCAAGGACGCACGCCGACCGCTGACGGGGCGGGGGCTTCGGGCCTCGTCGTAGCGATAGAGCGCACCCTTCGCGCTCTCCGACATCGTGCCGGCCCATGGCGTGCCGTCCGGTCCGGCGATCATGTCGTCGAGGTGGTTGCCCGCCAGATCCGGTTCGGGGTCGTGCAGGATCTCGACCCCGCCGGTACCGCTTTTCGGACCCTAGCGGTGCAACGCCTCGCCGGATCACAGGCATTCGTGCAGCGGATCCCGCAAGAGGGCTTCGCCGCAACCGGCTTTGGCGGTATCACCCCAAATCGGCGATGACACATGCACTTCCCCTGAATAATGTATGATAAGTGATGCCTAGAGTACGAATTGGCGGAAAGTCTTGACATCTGCCACATTCGATATGAACGGTTCGGCATGACTGCGATCGGGCCCATTGCGCTTTCCGCCGGGGAGGACAGCGTCGAGACCTCCTCGTCCTCGATCCATGCCGCCATCCGCCACGATATCCTGTCCGGCGCGCTCGAGGCCGATGCGCGGCTGAAGGTCTCCGAGCTTGCGAAGCGGCACAGGACATCGACCAACCCGGTCCGCGAAGCGCTGCAACAGCTGCGCGGCGAGGGGTTGGTGCTGTTCGTTCCCAACCAGGGCGCGCGGGTGCGGCCGATCGACACCGAGTTCGTGCGCGACGTGGCCGAGGTCGGCTACCAGCTCGAGCCCTATCTGCTGAAGCTCTTCGTCGAGACCGCCAGTGCCGAGGGCATCGCCGAGCTCGAACGCATCGAGCAGGAGATCGAGGGGCTGAACTTCAAGGACAAGGCGCGCCGCCATGAGGGGTGAGACGGGCTGCTGCGGGCCCCGGCGGGAAGGCTCCTGCGCGCCGCCCGTCGTGCCGCCCGTCGTGCCGCCTGCCGCGCCGCCCGTCGCGGAGCCCGGCAAGCATCTGCGCAACTGCGTGGCCGTGCCCGGCGGTGTCGCGCTGCTCGGGACGATGCGGCCCATGATCGAGGGCGATGTCGAAGGCCCCGCCATCCACAAGCGTGTCAGGGATCTGTGGTGGGAGGCCGGGGCGATCAGCGTGGGGCAGTTCCGCCGCTTCGTCGCCGCGACCGGCCATGTCACCGTGGCCGAGCGGCTGGGCTGGTCCTTCGTCTTTCACAGCCATGTTCCGGGCGGCGTAAAGGGCACGCTGGGCGTGGCGGGGCTCGAATGGTGGCGCCGGATCGACGGAGCGGACTGGGCTCATCCGACGGGGCCCGAAGGCGAGGCCCCCGCGGAGGATCTGCCGGTGACGCATGTCGCCTGGCAGGATGCGCGGGCGTTTGCAAGCTGGGCCGGCGGTCGGCTGCCCAGAGAGGTGGAATGGGAGCATGCCGCGCGCGGGGGATTGGGCGATGTCCGGTTTCCCTGGGGCGATGATGAGCCCGGGGAGGAGGGCGAGCACCGCCTGAACATCTGGCAGGGCCGCTTTCCCTCCCAGGATACGGGCGCGGACGGCCATACCGGGCCTGCGCCGGTGATGGCCTTCGCGCCGAACGGCTACGGGCTTCACCAGATGGTCGGAAATGTCTGGGAGTGGACGGCCGAGCCCTTCCGCGTGCGCTCCGCATCGAGCGCGGGCCGGCGGATCAACGCGGAGGCCAGGGGGCGGAAGCTTCTCAAGGGCGGCTCGTTCCTGTGCCACCGCAGCTATTGCTACCGGTACCGTATCGCCGCTCGTACCGGCAACACGCCCGACAGCACGAGCGGCCATACGGGGTTCCGGGTGGTCTATGATGCCCCACCCGGCTGAGGATCAGTCGAACGGGTGCAGGTGCTGCTCGGTCCGGGCGCGAGATCCATCCGGCGCGCCGGATGGATCTCGCGCCCGGCCTCTAGGCCGCACCGGGCGAGGCGGCTGCCTCACCTTGCGGCGGAAGATGGATCTCGTGCCGCATGCCGGGCAGGCTGCGGCTTTCGATCCGGGCGCCGATCTGCGCGCAAAGCCCCGTCACCAGCCCCGCGCCGAGGCCCGAGGCCGGTTCCGCCTCCGCATCATTGCCCGCCCCATCTCCCGGCCCGATCCCGTCATCCGAGACGATGACCCGGATCGCGCCGTCCTGCGCCGTCTCCAGGCGCAACCCGATCCGGCCGCGATTGGCGGGAAAGGCGTATTTGAGGGCATTTGTGACCAGCTCGTTGACCACCAGCCCCAAGGGCACCGCGCGGCCCAGGTCGAGATCGACCGGCACGGTGGTGCAATCGAGCGCGATGTCGGTGCCCTCCAGCGCCGAGCGGCGCAGCTTTTCGGCCATCTCCTCCAGATAGGCGTCGAATCGCAGCCGCCCGGCATCCTCGCCGAAGCCCAGCTGCGCATGCAGGTCGGCCACCGCCTCGATCCGCTTGGTCGCCGCCTCGAAGCATTCGGGCCGGCCCGAGCGGTGCGCCTCCAGCCGCAGCATCGACAGGATCAGGTGCAGGTTGTTCTTCATCCGGTGGTTCAGCTCCGAGAGCAGGATCCGCCGGCGCTCCAGCTCCGCCTCGCGCTCGGCCTCGCGCTGCCGTTCGGCGGTGACGTCGGTCAGCGCGCCGATCAGCCGGGTGCTGCCGTCGAAGAGCCGCACCATCCGCCCGCGGGTGCTGAGCCAGCGCGTCCGCCCTTCGGCGTCCCGCACCCTGTAGACCCCGGCCGTCTCCGCATCCTCCTCCAGCACGGCGCGCAGCTGCGCGCGCATCGCCTCGCGGTCCTCAGGGGCCAGCCGCGCCAGAACCGCGGCCAGCGGCCATGGCGCCTCGTCCTCGGGCAGGCCGAAAAGGGCGGCGGCGCGGGGGCAAGCGGTGATCTTGCGGGTCGCGGGGTCGAGCTCCCAGCTGCCCAGATCGGCGAGATCCGCGCTCATCCGCAGCAGCATCGCGGCGCGGGCGCGGGCCTCTTCGCGCCGGTGCTGCTCGGTGGTGTCGAAATTCACCCCGGTCAGCCGGACCGGGCGGCCCTGCGCATCGCGCGCGAGCCGGCCGCGCCCCTCGATCCAGCGCAGCCCCGTTTCGGGATGCATCACCCGGAACGACATGGTGAGCCGCTCCATCTCGTCCGAATCGAGACATTCGCGCAGATCCGCCGCGCAGCGCGCGCGGTCCTCGGGGTGCAGCTGCCCCATCCAGGCCGCGATCAGCGTGTCGGGGTCGCCCTGCGCGCCGAGATCCGGCGACAGGCCGTAAAGCCGGAACATCTGCTCGGACCATGTCACCCGGCCGGCGGTCATGTCCCAGTCATAAAGCCCCAGCGCCGCGCCCTCCTGCGCCAGCTCCAGCCGGTCCTGTGCATGGGCGAGCGCCTGCAGCGTCTCGCGCCGCTCCGTGATGTCGACGCAGCTGCCGATATAGCCGAGAAGGCGGCCCTGCGCGTCCAGCCGCGGCTTGCCGGTGTCGAGAAACCAGCGCCACGCCCCGTCATGCCGCCGCAGCCGGTATTCGGCCTGGAAGGGCTGGCCATCGCTCAGCGCCGAGGCATAGCCGTCGAGCGCGGGCAGATCGTCGGGGTGGATGCCGGTGAGCCAGCCGCCGCCGATCTCCTGTTCGAGCCTGCGGCCGCGAAAGTCGAGCCAGGCGGTGTTGAAATAGGTGCCTTCGTAATCGGGACCGGACAGCCACATCGGCAGCGGCGCCTCGTCCAGCGCGGCGAGAAAGCCCGCATCCTCGCGATGCCGCCCGGTTCTGTCGAAGCTGCCCGTCTCGATTGCTTCCATCGCGCCCGCCCGTGCTCCCTCCCGACCCATACTTTGGTGTAGCCCCAAGCCGCCCCGCTTGCCAAGATTGCCGCGTCTTGCCCCACGATCGGCGGATCGGCGCCGAGATGCGCGGCGGGGTTGCAGGCTGCCTTGCATCTGCACCGCGTCGGTTTCGGACCCCGAAATGGCGTGCATGGAATTGACCGGGCGCCGCCGAGCCTGTCGCCTGACATCATGTCAGCAGGAGTGCCCATGGGACCGCATGCCGCCCCCTTCGACCGCCCCGAATACGACCGCCGCCTCGCCGCGACCCGCCGGGCCATGGCCCGCGCCGGTCTCGACGTGCTGTTCGTCACCGACCCTTCGAACCAGAACTGGCTCACCGGCTATGACGGCTGGTCCTTCTACGTGCATCAGGGCGTGATCCTGCCGATGGAGGGCGAGCCCTGCTGGTGGGGCCGGATGCAGGACATGGCGGGCGCGCAGCGCACCGTCTGGATGGGAGAGCCCTGCATCCTGGGCTATGACGACCGCTACGTGCAGTCCTCCACCCGTCACCCGATGCAGGATCTCGCCGCGCGGCTGATCGGCATGGGGCGGGGGCGCGCCCGGATCGGCGTCGAGATGGACAACTACTACTATTCCGCCAAGGCGCATGCCGTGCTGGAAACGGCGCTGCCCGATGCGACGCTGGTGGATGCGACGGCGCTGGTGAACTGGCAAAGGCTGGTGAAATCGCCGCCCGAGATCGCGATGATGCGCCGAGCGGCGCGGATCTCGGAGACGATCGCGCATCTGGCGATCGAGCTGGCCGAGCCGGGGCTGCGCAAGAACGAGCTGGTGGGCGAGGTGATGCGCGCCGCCCTGCGCGGTGTGGGCGACGACTGGGGCGATTATGCCGCCATCGTGCCGCTGATGCCCTCGGGCGCCGATGCCAGCGCGCCGCATCTGACCTGGAACGGCGAGGAGATGCGCCGCGGCGAGGCCACCTTCTTCGAGCTGTCGGGCTGCGTGCGCCGCTACCACGCGCCTTTGTGCCGCACCGTGCATCTCGGCCCGCCCCCCGCCGAGATGGCCCGCGCCTCCGAGGCGCTGACCGAGGGGCTGGAGGCCGGGCTCGCCGCCGCGCGGCCCGGCAACACCACGCAGGACATCGCCGCCGCGCTGCACGCGCCGCTCCGGCGGATCGGCATCCATCGCCCCAATCGCTGCGGCTACCCGGTCGGGCTCAGCTACCCGCCCGACTGGGGCGAGCGCACGGCGAGCCTGAGGAAGGGCGACCTGACGGTGCTGGAGCCGGGCATGACCTTTCACTTCATGCCGGGGCTGTGGATGGAGGGCTGGGGGCTGGAGACGACAGAAACCATCCTGATCCGCGAGGAAGGCCCGGCCGAGACGCTGTGCGAGCTCGACCGCAAGCTCTTCGTCAAGCCATGAGCGCGCTGGACGAGACCATAGCGCTCCTGTCGCGCATGATCGCGCATCCCACCGTGTCGGACCGGGGCAACCGCGATCTGGTCGAATTCCTGGCGATCCGCCTGCGCGCCGATGGCGCGCGGGTCCGCATCCTGCCCGATATGGGCGGCGAGAAGGCCAACCTGCTGGCCAGCGTCGGGCCAAAGGCCGATGGCGGGCTGCTGCTGTCGGGGCATCTCGACGTGGTGCCGCCGGGCGAGGGCTGGTCCTCGGACCCGTTCACCCTGCGCCGCGCGGCGGGGCGGCTTCACGGGCGCGGCGCGTGCGACATGAAGGGCTTCGTCGCGGCCTGCGTCACCATGCTGCCGCGTCTGGCGCGGCGCGGCGCGCCCGTGCATCTCGCGCTCACCCATGACGAGGAGGTGGGCTGCCTCGGCGCGCAGGCGCTGGCGCGGGCGATGGCCGCCGAGGGGCCGCGCCCGGCCATGGCGATCATCGGTGAGCCGACGCGGATGCGGGTGATCGAAGGGCACAAGGGCTGCTTCGAATACACCACGCGCTTCACCGGGCGCGATGGCCACGGCTCGGCCCCCGATCTGGGGCTCAATGCGGGCTGGGCGGCGGCGCGCTTCGCGCTGCGGCTCGAGGCGCTGGCGGGCGAGCTCAAGGCGATGCGGCCCGAAGGCGTGTTCGATCCGCCATGGGCGACGGTCAGTTTGGGCCGGATCGAGGCGGGCGTGGCGCGCAACGTGATCGCGGGGCAGGCGGCGGTGGAATGGGAGATGCGGCCCGTCTCCGAGGCCGAGGCGCGCCACGTGAAACAGGCGCTGGCCGATCACGCCGAAACGGAGATGGCGGCGCATCCGGGGCTTGTCATGAAGACCGAATGCTTCGGCGAGGTGGCGGGGCTGGAGCCGCGCGCCGCCAATGAAGCGCGCGACCTCATGCTGGAGCTGGTGGGCGGGACGCCCGGCCTCGTGCCCTTCGGCACCGAGGCCGGGATCTGGCAGGCGCTCGGCATGGATGCGGTGCTCTGCGGTCCGGGCGACATCGCGCAGGCGCACCGGCCCGACGAGTATCTCGAAGAGAGCCAGCTCGCCGCCTGCCTCGACATGCTGGGCGCGCTGGCCGCCCGGCCCTGAGGGGCGGACGACCCGGTGCCGCGCCTCACTCGGTGGCGGGCGCGTCCATGTCATGGCCCGTCTCGCCGTGATCCATGTCGCCGTGATCCATGTCGCCGTGATCCATCGCGCCGTGGCCCATGCCGCCTTCGGCACCGGCCTCGGGCCGCGGCTCGACCACGAATTCGACCGCGACCTCGCCGGCCTCTTCGAAGATCAGCGTCGCGGGAAAGCGCGCACCGGTCTCGAAGGGGGTGTCGAGCCCCATGAACATCACGTGCCCGCCAAGGCCCGGCGCCAGCGACACCGTCTCGCCCGGGGCGATGTCGATGCGCTCCAGCGGCTGCATCGACATCATGCCATCGGCCTCGACCGACTCGTGCAGGCTCACCTTCGGAAAATCGGCCTCGACGCCGATCAGCGCATCCGCCGTCTCGCCGTCATTGCGGATCGTGAGGTAGCCCGCGCCGGTGGTCGCCCGGCTGGCCGTCTCGATGGCAAAGGGGTGCAGCACGGTCAGGCCACCGGCCTCGAAATCATGCGCCTGCGCGGCGCCGGCAAGGCCAAGGGCCGCGATGAGGGCGAGGGGGCGGAAAATCATGGTATCATCCTTGAAACGAGTGCGCCGCATCGGCGCGCGCCTTGCTCATACCAGCGGCGCGGCGAAGCAAAAAGCGACGGCTCGCCGCAGCTTGGCCCGCATCCCGCGCCTGCACGCATTGACCCCGGCCCCTTCCTCTGCGCCTGTGTCGGCCTAGTCTGAAGCGAACTCCGGGCCAGAGGAGCAGGGACCATGACATCATCCGCACCGCCACGCGACGAAACCGCGCTCGCGCCCTTCGTGGGCGCGGTGGCGCGCGGGCCGGGCCGGGGCCGCCACCTCACGCGCGAGGAGGCGGCGGAGGCGCTGCGGCTGATCCTCGACGGCACCGCCGCTCCAGAGGCGGCGGGCGCGCTCCTGATGGTGATGCGCTACCGCGGCGAGAGCGCCGAGGAGATCGCAGGTTTCGCCGATGCGCTGGCCAGCGGCGCGGATTGGCGCCGCGCGGCACCCGCGCTCGACTGGCCCTCCTATGCCGCCGGGCGCACCCGCGGCCTGCCGTGGTTCCTGCTTGCGGCCAAGCTGGTGGCGGGGGCGGGGCACCGGGTGGCGCTGCATGGCTGGAACGCCCATCGCCACGAGATCCGCGACGCGCTGCCGGGCCTCGGCATCCCGGTGGCCGAAAGCGGCGTGGCGCTGGGCGCGGCGCTCGACAGCGCCTCCATCGCCTATGTGCCGCTCGAAGCCTGGTCGCCCGGCGGCCACCGGCTGATCCGCCTGCGCGAGGTGTTCGGGCTGCGCTCCTGCATCAACACGGTGCTGCGCGTCGCCAACCCGTTTGGCGCGGACGCGCAGGTGCAGGGCGTGTTCCACCCCTCCTACCGGGGGCTGCAGACCGATACGGGCGCGCTGATGGGTCAGCGCAACCTGATGATCCTCAAGGGCGCGGGCGGCGAGTTCGAGCGCAACCCGTCGAAGGAGATCGAGCTCTTTGGCCTGCTCGACGGGGCCGAGGTCGACCTGACCGCGCAGGCGCTGCGCGACGAGACGCGGCGGCTGGCCGATCCGGGCGGGCAGGCGGGCGATCTGCGCAGGCTCTGGGCCGGCGAGAGCGACGACGCCTTCGCCACCGCGCTGGTCACCGGCACCGCCGCGCTGGCGCTTCTCGCCCTGCGCGCCGCGCCCGGCCTCGCCCGCGCCGAGGCGCTGGCCGAGGCGCTGTGGCAGGCGCGCGACCGTGCGGCATTGCCCGGGGAGCGCGCGGCATGAAGGCCTTTCCGATGTTCCTCGCCACCACCGGTCGGCGCATCGTCATCCTCGGCGGCGGCGAGCAGGCGGCGCAGAAGGCGCGGCTCGCCATCCGCACCGATGCCGAGATCGTCGTCGCCGGCTTCGAGTTCGACGACGAGCTGCGCGCGCTGGCCGAGGAGGGGCGGCTGCGGCTCGTCGATGCGCATGAGATTCACGCCGACCTGTTCGAGCGCGCCGCCATCACCTTCGTCGCCACCGGCTCGGCCGGGGCCGACGGGGCGCTGCACGCGCTGGCCAAGGGCTTGGGCGCGCCGGTGGTCAACGTGGTCGACCGGCCGGCGCTGTGCGACGCGCTGACACCCTCGATCGTCGATCGCGACCCGGTGGTGGTGGCGATCGGCACGGAAGGCACCGCCCCGGTGCTGGGCCGGCAGATCAAGACGGCGGTGGAGACGATGCTGGAGCCGCGCCTTGGCGCGCTGGCCGCGCTGGCGGGGCGGATGCGCGGCGCGGTGGGGCAAAGGCTCGCCCCCCGCGCGCGGCGCGATTTCTGGGTCTGGGTGTTTTCCGGCCCCGTCCGCCGCGCCCATTCCTCGGGCTCCGAGCGCCGCGCCGCGCAGCTCTTGAAGGCGCGGCTGGAGGAGGGGCCGGGCGCGGCCGAGGGCGCGATCGCCTATGTCGGCGCGGGGCCGGGCGAGGCCGACCTCATGTGCCTGCGCGGCGTGCGCCGGATGCAGGAGGCGGACCTCGTGGTACATGGCCCCGATCTGCCCGCAGGCATCCTCGAACTGGCCCGCCGCGACGCCGAGCGCCGCGTCGCCCCCGATCCGGTCGCGGTGGCGCTGGAGGCGGCGCGGGACGGCGCGCGGGTCGTGCTGCTCGCCCCCGGCGCGGGGCGCGAGCTGCCGCAGGCCTTGAGTGAAGCGCAAGGGCTCGACATCGAGCACGTGCCCGGCATCGGCTGAGCCGCGTCAGACCACGGTGACGTGGGTGCCGATGGCGACGTTCTCGTAAAGCGCCATCACGTCCTCGTTGCGCAGCCGGATACAGCCGTTCGACACCGACGAGCCGATGGTCTCGGGGTTGGTCGTGCCGTGGATGCGGTAATAGGTGTCGCGCCCGTCGCGAAAGAGGTAGAGCGCCCGCGCGCCGAGCGGGTTCTTTGGCCCGCCGGGCACGCCATCGGCGTATTGCGCGTATTTCTCCGGCTCTCGCGCGATCATGTCGTCGGTGGGCCGCCAGGAGGGCCATTCGGCCTTGCGCTGGATCACCGCGCCGCCCTTGAACTCCAGCCCCGCGCGCCCGACGCCGACGCCGTAGCGCATCGCCACGCCCGGGCGGCGGATGTGGTAGAGGTGGTAATCCTCGGGGATCACGTAGATGTCGCCCGGCGCGAGGCCGGGATGAACGCGGACCTCGGTCGGGCGCAGGGCGGCGCGGTCATGCGCCAGCGCGCCACGCGCCAGCGGCGTCGAGAGGGCTGCGAGAAGCAGGCTGCGGCGGGTCAGGGTCATGCGGGGTCTCCTTGTCGCGCATCCGTGCCCCGGGCGGGATCGGGGCGCGGTCTCGCTCCAAGGAAGGGCCGGGGGGCGCGATGGTCAAGAACCCTCGGGCTGTTATCCGATGACGCCCCTTGCCGGACTGGGGTTTCGGCGCGGGCCCCGCCTCAGAAGTCGCGCGGGGCGGCGCCGTCCTGCCAGGGCTTGATGAGGTTGCCAAAGCGGGTGAAGCGGCCCTCGAAGCTGAGATCGACCGAGCCGATCGGGCCGTGGCGCTGCTTGCCGATGATCACCTCGGCCTTGCCGTGCAGACGCTCCATCTCGTCCTGCCAGACCGCCATCTTGTCCATCTCGTGGTCGCCCGGCTTCTCGCGCTCCTTGTAGTATTCCTCGCGGAACACGAACATCACCACGTCGGCATCCTGCTCGATCGAGCCGGATTCGCGCAGATCCGAAAGCTGCGGGCGCTTGTCGTCACGGCTTTCCACCTGGCGCGAGAGCTGCGACAGCGCGACGACGGGAATGTCGAGCTCCTTGGCGATGGCCTTGAGGCCTTGGGAAATCTCGGAGATCTCGTTGACCCGGTTCTCGCCCTTGCCGGTGCCCTTCACCAGCTGCAGGTAGTCGACGAAGAGCGCATCGAGCCCATGCGTCCGCTTGAGCCGGCGCGCGCGGGCGGCAAGCTGGGAGATCGGCAGGGCGGGGGTGTCGTCGATATAGAGCGGGCAACTTTCGAGCTGCTTGGCGGCGTCGACGAAGCGGCGGAACTCGGTTTCGGTCATGTCGCCGCGGCGGATCTGCTCGGAAGGGACTTCGGAGGCCTCGGAAAGAATACGCGCGGCGAGCTGCTCGGCCGACATTTCCAGCGAATAGAAGCCGACCACGCCGCCATTGACCGCGCCCTCGGTGCCGTCGGGGGTGATGCCGCGCTTGTAGGCCTTGGCGATGTTGAAGGCGATGTTGGTGGCGAGCGAGGTCTTGCCCATCGAGGGACGCCCGGCGAGGATCAGGAGGTCAGAGCGGTGCAGGCCGCCGAGCTTCTTGTCGAGATCGACGAGGCCGGTGGAGACGCCCGCGAGGCCGCCGTCGCGCTGATAGGCGGCATTGGCGACCTTCACCGCGTCGGTGACGGCGCGCAGAAAGGACTGGAAGCCGCTTTCGGAGGTGCCCTGCTCGGCGAGCTTGTAGAGCTTCTGCTCGGCCTCGACGATCTGCTCCTTGGGCTCGGAGGAGACCTCGACCTTGGCGGCGCGGTCGGCGATGTCGCGCCCGAGCCCGATCAGCTCGCGGCGGATCGCCAGGTCGTAGATCATCTGCGCATAGTCGCGCGCGGCGAAGCCCGAGATCGCGGCACCGGCGAGGCGGGCGAGATAGGCGGGGCCGCCCAGCTCCTTGAGCCCTTCGTCGTCTTCCAGAAAGGTCTTGAGCGTCACCGGCGAGGCGAGCGCGTTCTTGGCGATGCGCTGGGCCGCGACGTCGAAGATGCGGGCATGGACCGGATCGTAGAAATGATCCTTCGACACGATCATCGCGATCCGGTCGAACACGTCGTTATTGGTCAGGATCGCGCCAAGGAGCTGCTGCTCGGCCTCGATCGAATGCGGCATCTGGTCCGGCTTCGCCTCTTCGAGCGCGCCCGGACGGAATGTCGTGATCTCGTTCATCGCATCTACCCCATGGCCCCGCACGCCGTGCCCGCGGCGCGTATCGACGCTGATAGACAGCGATGGGGCGGGGACGCAACTTGTATAAGGCTGTGGAAAACCGGTGGAGAAGCCGCGCCCTGCCACATATTGGCGCGCGCGGCCCCCTTGGGTCAACATCTGGTTTACGCCGGGGCAGTCTGATCGGCTATTCCAAGCCGACCGTCACTTCCTAGCCACGCGCCGCGGCCCAGCTCGCGGGGTTGCGCAGGTAGCGTTCGACCTCGTCGAGCGTGTCCTTGTCGAAGGCTTCGGAGCGGCGCGCCTCGGCCAGCACGTCCCACCAGGTGCACAGGTGGATGAGGCCGATGCCATGCTCGGCGAGGGATTCGGTCACGCCCTCGAAGATGCCGTAATAGAAGATCACCGCCGTCCAGTCGCAGCGCGCGCCGGTGTCGCGGATCGCCTCGACGAAGGAGAGCTTGGAGCCGCCATCGGTGGTCAGATCCTCGACCAAGAGCGCGCGCTGCCCCTCGCTCATCGCGCCCTCGATCCGGGCGTTGCGACCGTAGCCTTTCGGCTTCTTGCGCACATAGCTCATCGGCAGCGCCATGCGCTCGGCCACCATGGCGGCAAAGGGGATGCCCGCCGTCTCGCCGCCGGCGATGTTGTCGAAGGCCTCGAAGCCCGCCTCGCGCATGATCTGGACGCTGAGGAAATCCATCACCGTGGCGCGGATGCGCGGATAGGAGATGAGCTTGCGGCAATCGACGTAAGTGGGCGCCTGCTTGCCGCTTGCATGGGTGAAGGGCTCGGTCGCGTTGAACTGGACCGCGCCGATCTCCAGCAGCATGCGCGCCGTCAGCCGCGCGATCTCGTCCTTCGGGGGGTAGCCGGTGGGAATCATCGGTATCTCTTCGTCGTGAGGGTCAGTCTTCGACGCGCCAGTGCAGCGCGAAGCCGGGATCGAACAGTGTGACGGGGCCGTCGCCGGTCTCGATCCGCTCGGGGTAGGTGACGGGATCGCCCTTCACCATGGTGATGGTCTCCTCGTTGGGCGGCAGCTTGTAAAAGCGCGGCCCGTTGAGCGAGGTGAAGGCTTCGAGCGCGCCGAGCCGGCCCGCCGCCTCGAACACCTCCGCGAGGCAGGACATGGTGTTGGGCGCGGTGAAGATGCCGGCGCAGCCGCAGGGCTGCAGCTTGGCCGGATCGCTGTGCGGCGCGCTGTCGGTGCCCAGAAAGAAGCGCGGATCGCCCGAGACCGCCGCCTGCACCAGCGCCACGCGGTGCCGCTCGCGCTTGGCCACGGGCAGGCAGTAGTAATGGGGCTTGATGCCGCCGGCGAGGATGTGGTTGCGGTTGATGATAAGGTGATGCGTGGTGATCGTCGCGGCGAGGTTGCGCGGGCTGTCGCGCACGTAATCCACCGCATCCGCCGTGGTCACGTGCTCCATGACGATGCGCAGGTCCGGCGTCTTGCGGCGGATCGGCTTGAGCACACGGTCGATGAACGCCGCCTCGCGGTCGAAGATGTCGATCGCGCCGTCGGTGACCTCGCCATGCACGCAAAGCGGCATGCCGATCTCGGCCATGGTTTCGAGCACCGGGCGCACCTTGTCGAAATCGCGCACGCCGGAGGCGGAGTTGGTCGTGGCCCCGGCGGGGTAGAGCTTCACCGCCGTGGCGATGCCGTCGCGATGGGCGCGGCGCACATCCTCCGGGTCGGTCTCCTCGGTGAGGTAGAGCGTCATCAGCGGCGTGAAGCCCGAGCCTTCGGGCAGGGCGGCGCGGATGCGGCCGCGATAGGCCTCGGCCTGCGCCGCGGTGACGACGGGCGGCACGAGGTTGGGCATGATGATGGCGCGGCCGAAATGGCGGGCGCTCTCGGGCGCCACGGCGTCGAGCATCGCGCCGTCGCGCAGGTGCAGATGCCAGTCATCGGGGCGGCGAAGGGTGATCGAGGTGGGGCGTGCGTCTTTCATGGGCCTTGCCTTACACCGCGCCGCGGGGCCTGACCATAGGTCACGGGTCCGGCGGCGCGCGGCGGGCTCAGCCCGCGCGCGACACCGCGGCGGGCCGTGGCCGGGCGGCTTCGGGCAGGGCGCGCAGCCGCTCGGCGAAATGCGCCGCCTCGTTGGTCCGCAGGCCGCGCTGGCACAGCCGCGCCACCCAGTCGGGCCGGTCGAGCGATTCGACCTGACGCAAGAGGCCACGCAGGTAGAGCGCGTTGTCGTGCCGGGCGCGCCAGAGCCGGGCAAAGGCGGCGCGGTCGAGCCGGTCTTCCATCGCCAGCTCCAGAAGCTCGGGGATGGCGCCGGTCTGGTCGAGGATCTGTTCGAGCCGGGTGCCGGCATGGGCGGCGCGCAGCGTCGTCACGTTGGGCCGCCGGAACAGCGCCGCGTGGATCGAATCGGCGGCGTGGCGCGGGTCGTGCAGCACCACGGCCCGCGAAGCCGCATCGAGCATGTCGGGCGCATAGCCGTAGCGGCTGGTGAAATCGAGCCGCCGCGCCGACAGGTGCCGCCTGTCCCATCCCGCGATCTCGGGGTCGAGCGTGGCCACGGGGCGCAGCGCCAGCACCCGCGCGCCGGGGGCGGCGACCGAATAGGCGGCGGCGGCGTAACCGCCCGCGTGGTGGCCGTAGAACAGCACCCGCTCGAAATCCTCGAAGAAGCCTTCGTCGACGAGCCGGTCGACATAGCCCCAGACGCGCGGCGTGCGAAACCAGCCATCGCCATCGGCGATGAGCGACAGCACCGACCAGCCATTGCGCGCCCAGGCCTCCAGCCCGCGCGGCAGGGCGCGCGGCCTGCGCCGGATCGCCTCGCGCGTCTCGAAGGTGATCAGCAGCCGCGGCCCCGCATCGATGAACAGCGCCGCATGATCGGAGCCGAGCCGTTCGTAATAGCCATGCTCTTCGCCGATCCGGTCGAGACCTGCGTGCCAATCCGCCGGGGACAGGCCACTCAGGTCGAGATCCGGAACGGTCGTGGTGTCGGTCATCTGTCGCTCCGTCGCTTGGGGAGGCGCGATGCGGCCTCCCGTGGCTGTCCAAAATCTTGCGCGATTACGGCGGAAGTTGGCAAGTCGGGTGCTCATTTATCGTCGCGGCCCGGGCCTTCCGTCGCCGCATGTCGGGCGGGTGTTATTGCATAGCCAGGGGGCAGGAGGGAACTGGAGGAGGTGCCGCATGCGTTGCCACCACGACGCCGTCGTTGTGGATCACGCCGCGCGGCCCGAGAGGAGATACGAATGACGCGAACCTATCGAACCGGCACGGCACTGGCGGCCAGCCTGTCGTTGCTTCTTCCCCATGCGGGGGCTTTCGCCCAGGCGCAGGGCGCTTCGGGGCAGGCCGGCGCCACCGGCCCGCTGTTTTGCATCGACGGCGCCACCCCGCCCTGCGAGCAGGAGCCGCAATCGGGCGTGCCGCTGCTGGAGCTGCCGATCGAGGCGCTGCAGGCGCTCGCGGCCGAGGCGCAGCTCGACGACGCGCTGCTTGCGCCCTACGGGCTGTCGGTGGAGCTCCTGGGCGAAGGCACCAAGAAGGAGATCCGCCAGGCGCTGAAGGCGGCCCGCCAGGCCGAGCGCCGCGCGACCCGCCGGGCCGAACGCCAGGCCGAGGCCGCCGCGGAGGAGCAGGGCGACGTAGCCGAGGCGCAGGCGGATGCCGAAGCGCAGGCCACCGCGGACGCTGAACAGGTCGATGAAGAGGCCCGCAAGGCCGAGCGCCGCGCGGCTCGCAAGGCCGAGAAGCAGGCGGAGATCGAAGCGGCCGCGGAAGTGGAGGCCGCCGCCGAGGCAGAGGCTGAGGCTGAGGCTGAGGCTGAGGCTGAGGCTGAAGCCGAACAGGCCGATGAGGAGGCCCGCAAGGCCGAGCGCCGCGCGGCTCGCCGGGCTGAGAAGCAGGCCGAGGTCGAAGCCGCCGCGGAAGCGGAAGCCGCCGCCGAGGCGGAGGCAGAGGCTGAAGCTGAGGCTGAGGCTGAGGCTGAAGCCGAACAGGCCGAGGAGGAGGCCCGCAAGGCGGAGCGCCGCGCGGCGCGCCGGGCCGAGAAGCAGGCCGAGATCGAAGCCGTCGCGGAAGCGGAAGCCGCTGCCGAAGCGGAGGCAGAGGCCGACGCGGAAGCGCAGGCCCGCAAGGCCGAGCGCCGTGCGGCGCGCAAGGCGGAGAAGCAGGCTGAACTCGAAGCTGAAGCCGAAGCCAACGCCACCGCGGAAGCCGAAGCCGAAGCAGAAGCAGAAACGGACGCCGAAGCCGAAACCGACGCGCAGCCGAAGCTGACGGCCGAGGAGCGCGCGGAGCGCCGGGCCAAGCGGGCGGCCCGTCGGGCCGAGCGCCGCGCCCGGGCCGAAGAGGAAGAGGTCGATCCCACGGCGAACGAGCCGCAGGAAACCGTCGCCGCCGCCGGCGGCACCGAGGCGCAGCCCGCGGGCGAGGTGACCGAGACCGAGATCGACGAGGAGAACTCGCGCCAGAGCGACGAGGAATTCGAAGCCGCCGTCGGCGCCGAGGCCGAGATCGAGGCCGGCGAGGATGATGACGGTCTGTCGAACTTCCAGAAGGCGCTGCTCTTGGGCATCGGCGCGGTGACCGTGGGTTCGCTGCTCAACAATGGCCGCGAGGTCGTCGCCAATACCGGCGACCGGGTGGTGGTCGAGGGTGATGACGGGCTCGAGATCTACCGCGACGACGATGCGCTGCTGCGCCAGCCCGGTGCCGATCTGCGCACCGAGACCTTCTCGGACGGCTCGACGCGCTCCACGCTCACCCGCGAGGACGGCACGCAGGTCGTGACCATCCGCAACGCCGAAGGCCGGGTGCTGCGCCGCAGCCGCATCTTCGCCGATGGCACCGAGGTCGAGCTGTTCGACGATCTGGCGCAGTCCGAGCCGGTCGATGTGCGCAGCCTGCGCGAGATGGAGCCCGAGCCGGTCACGGTTTCGGCCTCCGACCGCGAGGCGCTTCTGGCGGCCCTGCGGGCCGAGCAGGCGGTCGACACCGGTCGCAGCTACAGCCTGCGCCAGGTGCGCGAGATCCAGGCGGTGCGCGCGCTCGTCCCGGCGATCGATCTCGACACGCTGACCTTCGACACCGGCTCGGCGGCGCTGCGGCCCGAGCAGGCCGGGGCGCTGGTCGATCTCGGTCTGCTGATCGAGGACCGGCTGGCCGAGAACCCGCGCGAGGTGTTCCTGATCGAGGGGCATACCGACGCGGTGGGCGATGACGCCTACAATCTCGCCCTGTCGGACCGGCGCGCCGAGACGGTGGCGCTGGCGCTGACCGAAACCTTCGACATCCCGCCCGAGAACCTCGTCGTGCAGGGGTACGGCGAGCGCTATCTCAAGGTGAACTCCGAGCAGAGCGTCGAGGCGAACCGCCGCGCCACGGTGCGCCGGATCACGCCGCTGCTGCAGCAGGTCGCCTCGGCGCAGTGAGGCCCCTGCAAGAGCCATGAGCGATGACGGGCCGCCCCCCCCCCTCGGGCGGCCCGTTCGCGTCCGGCCCTGCCGCATTGCAAGGGGGGCGGAACGACATCAGGCCGCCCCGGGGGGGCGGCCTGTCGCATCACTCATGCCGGATCGCGGCGTTACTTCTGGACCGGGCCGATCATCATGACCATCTGGCGGCCTTCCATCTTCGGCATGTTCTCGACCTTGCCGATTTCGGAGACGTCGCTTGCCACGCGTTCGAGCAGCTCGCGGCCCAGCTCCTGGTGCGCCATCTCGCGGCCCCGGAAGCGCAGCGTCACCTTCACCTTGTCGCCGCCTTCGAGAAAACGCAGCACGTTGCGCATCTTCACGCCGTAGTCGTTCGAGTCGGTGTTGGGCCGGAACTTGACCTCCTTGATCTCGAAGGTCTTCTGGTTCTTGCGCGCCTCGGCCTCTTTCTTCTGCGTCTCGTATTTGAACTTGCCGAAATCCATGATCTTGCAGACCGGGGGCACGGCATTGGGCGAAATCTCGACGAGGTCGAGACCGGCCTCTTCGGCCAGCGTCAGGCCACGCTCTGGGCTGACGACGCCGATGTTCTCGCCGTTCTGTCCGATCAGTCGGATTTCGGCCACGCGAATACGATCATTGATCCGGGGGCCGGTGTCGCGCGTGGGCGGCGCGTTATGTGGTCTGCGGGCTATGGTGCAAGTCCTTCGGTTGTTCGATTGGATAGGGCGAAAGGTAGTCGCCCCGGTAGTGCGTTTCAAGCCGCAAAACAAGGCCAATACGCGCCACCCGCTTCCCTCCCGCGGTGGCTTCTGCCATAGGCCGTGCTATGTGAGCCGGCAAAGGTTCAGGATTTTCAGCAAGGATGAGCACAATGATGAAGATTGTCGGCATCATCGTCGCCGCGGTGCTCGCGGTCGTCGTGGTGACAAGCATCTGGGGCGGCGACGACGCCGAGGTGACGACGAATTCCGCCACCGATGACGGCGGCATCGACCAGCTGGCCGAAGCTCCCACCGCCGATATCGTCGATGACGAGGCCGAGGCGCCCGCCGCGGATATCGAACCCACCGACGAGATGGGCGAGATCACCCCGCCCGAAGGCGGCGCGGCCGATACCGAGGCGCTGACCGAAGAGGTCGAGCAGGAGACCGTGCCCGCGCCCGAGGGCACCGAGCCGGTGGTCCTGATGGACGACGTGAACCTCGCCGAAGAGGTGGAGCAGGAGGCCGAGGAGGCGCTCGGCACCGAGGCCGCCGGCACCAATGAGGGGCTCGCCATTCTCGACGCGGCGCTCGCGCCCGAGACCTTCGACTACGAGGCGGTGCAGCAGGCGATCGCCGACAGCGCGCTCGAGAGCGACCGTCGCGAGCAGCTGGCCACCGCGCTGGAGCGCGCGCGCCGCTACCCTGCGATCCGCGATTCGCTGCTGGACGACCTCCGCACCGAGCTGGGCGTCGAGTGACATGAGCGCGGCCCGGGCGACCGGGCCACGCCTCCAGCCGAACGACCTCGCCACATGAAAACGCCGCGCGGATCGCTCCGCGCGGCGTTTTTCATGCGGTGAGGCGGCGGTTCAGCCGACGAAGGCCTTCTCGATCACGAACTCGGCCGGATCGGAATTGGCGCCCTCGCGCAGCCCGGCCTGTTCCAGCAGTGCCTTGATGTCGAGGTTGAAGGCGAGGCTGCCGCAGACCATGGCGCGGTCGGTCTCGGGGTCGAGCGCGGGCACGCCGAGATCCGAGAAGACCTCGCCGCTTTCGATCAGGTGGGTGATCCGGCCCATCTTCGCGCTCTCTTCGCGCGTGGTGGTCGGGTAGTAGACCAGCTTGTCGAGGTTATCCTCGCCGATCAGCTCGCGCAGCATCTCGTCTGACTTGACGCTCTCCACCAGCTCGCGGCCATAGGTCAGCTCGGCCACGTCGCGGCAGGTATGGGTAACGATCACCTGCTCGAACTTCTCAAAGGTCTCGGGATCGCGCAGCAGCGAGGCGAAGGGCGCGAAGCCGGTGCCGGTCGAGAAGAGCCACAGCCGCTTGCCCGGGATCAGCGCGTCATGGACGAGCGTGCCCACGGGCTTGGGGCGCAGGATGATGTGATCGCCCTCCTGGATGTGCTGGAGCTTGGAGGTGAGCGGGCCGTCGGCGACCTTGATCGAGTAGAATTCCAGCTCCTCGTCCCAGTTGGGGGAGGCGATGGAATAGGCGCGCATCAGCGGCTTGCCGTTGTCGCCCATCAGCCCGATCATCACGAATTCGCCCGAGCGGAAGCGCAGGCTCGCGGGGCGGGTCACGCGGAACGAGAACAGGCTGTCGGTGTAGTGACGCACGGCGGTGACGACCTGCGCATCGGGGGATTGGGCCACGCGGGCGGCGTTGGTCTGGGTCACTGGGCTTTGCTCGGTCATGTCTTTCTCGCTCGGCTCGAATAGGGGAGGGGGCGGGCGGGGTAAAGGCGGCTCAGCCGCGCAGCCGCGCCTGGTAGTCATGCGCCTTCCAGTCGGCGCGGGCCAGCCATTGGTCCTCGGGCTGGCGTTCGGCCAGATCGTCGGAGATCTCGACCTCGTCGAAACCCGAACGCCGGGCCATGGCGTATTGATCCGCGATCACATGGCCGCTCGCGCGCAGCCGCCCGGTGAAGCCAAGGCTGCGCAGGTCGCGCGCATGGGTGAAGCCGCGCCCGTCGGAGAAGGCGGGGAAGGTCACGCGGATCGCCGCGATTTCGCCCAGCCGGCCCACCAGCGCGCGCGGATCGTCGACGGGCGCGATCTCGATCGCAGTGTCCTCGGAGCCCGCCTCGGCCAGCGGCACGAAGCCGCCTTCGAAATCATCGGGGCCAAAGCCCTTGTCGGTCACGATCACGCTCATCTCGTCCTCTGGGGGCCGCGCCCCTGTTCATCTTTCCGTAAATACGCAGATCCGGCGGCGTCAACCGGCGATGTCGGCGGGTTTGCCGCGCACCATCTTCCCGTTCACGAAGTGGATGCCGCATTCTTCCTTGTCGCTGTCGCGCCAGCGCCCGGCGCGCGGATCCTCGCCCGCCTCGACCTTGCTGGTGCAGGGCGCGCAGCCGATCGAGGGGTAGCCCTGCGCCACCAGCGGGTGCCGCGGCAGGCGGTTTTCGGTGATATAGTCCTGCAGGTCGCTGCTGGTCCAGTGCGCCAGCGGGTTGATCTTGATGCGCAGGTCGTCCTCGTTCTCGAAGAACTCCAGCGCGGCGCGGGTCTTGCCCTGGTAGCGCTTGCGCCCGGTGATCCAGCTGTCGAAGCCCGACAGCGCGCGTTGCAGCGGCTCGGTCTTGCGGATGGCGCAGCACAGGTCGGGGTTCGAGCGGTGCAAGAGCCCCTCGGGGTCCTGCTCGGCCAGCGCCTGCGGGCGCGCCTTGACGGTGCGCACATCCTTGAGGTTCAGCCGCTCCGAGAGCTCCATCTGGTATTCGAGCGTCTCGGTGAAGAGCATCTCGGTGTCGACGAAGAGCACCGGGGTGGTGCGGTCGATCACCGAGACGAGGTGCAACAGCACCACCGATTCCGCGCCGAAGGAGCTGACCATGGCGATCCGGCCGAGCGCGTGCTCGGCCAGCGCCTTTTCCAGCACCGCGGTCGCGCCGTGATGGCGGTAGCGGGCGTTCAGGTCACGGACGGTCTCGCCGATGCGATGCGGCGTCTCATGCAGCATCTGCCCGCTCCCGCTTCGCTTCCTGCTCGGGGTAGAGCACCGCCTTGAACGGTGCCGGCCCGAGGCGGCGATAGGCGGCGAGGAAGCTTTCCTCGGGGCTGTCGCGCAGCTCCAGATAGCCCAGCACCAGCCGCTCGATCGCGGGCACGATCTCGTCCGCCGAGAAGCCGGGCCCGGCGCGCTCGCCGATGCTCGCCGTTTCGTCGCCCGAGCCGCCCAGCGTCACCTGGTAGTTCTCGACGCCGGCGCGGTCGAGGCCGAGGATGCCGATATGGCCGACATGGTGATGGCCGCAGGCGTTGATGCAGCCCGAGATCTTGATCTTGAGCGGGCCGACATCGTGTTCGAGCTTCAGCTCCTCGAAGCGCAGCGCGATCTGTTGCGCCACGGGGATCGAGCGGGCGGTGGCCAGCGCGCAGTAATCCATGCCGGGGCAGGCGATGATGTCCGACACCAGCCCGATATTGGCCGCCGCGAGGTCGTGCTCGCGCAGCTTGGCGTGAAGCGCGGGCAGGTCCGACTTGTGGACATGCGGGAGGATCACGTTCTGCTCGTGGCTGATGCGCAGCTCGTCATGGCCGTAGGCCTGCGCCAGATCGGCCAGCGCGCGCATCTGCGCGGCGGTGGCGTCGCCCGGCGTCTGGCCCGGCTTCTTGAGCGAGACGCTGACGATGGCGTAGCCCTCGGCCCGGTGCGCGGTGAGGTTGGTGTCGGCCCAGCTGCGGAACAGCGGGTCGGCCTCGTAGGTCGCGTCATAGGCGTCCACGGGCGCGTTGCGCCATGCGGGCGGGGCGAACTGGGCGCGGATCTCTTCGAAGAGCTTCACATCCACGCCCGAGAAGGCGGGCTTGGTGCGAGCGAACTGCTCGTTCACCGCGTCGCGGAACGCGTCGAGGCCGTTTTCGAAGACGGTGATCTTGATCCGCGCCTTGTACTTGTTGTCGCGCCGGCCCAGCAGGTTGTAGGCGGCGACGATGGCCTCGCAGTAGGGCAGCAGGTCTTCCTGCGCGACGAATTCCTCGATCACCTTGCCGATCATCGGGGTGCGCCCGAGGCCGCCGCCGACCAGCAGCTTGTAGCCGATCTCGCCCTTGGCGTTCTCGACGATCTGGATGCCGATGTCATGCGCCTGGATCACCGCGCGGTCATGCGCGGCGCCGGTGACGGCGATCTTGAACTTGCGCGGCAGGAACTGGAATTCCGGGTGGTCGGTCGACCACTGGCGCAAGAGCTCGGCCACGGGGCGCGGATCGGCGATCTCGTCCTCGGCGGCGCCGGCGAAATGGTCGGCGGTCACGTTGCGGATCGTGTTGCCGGAGGTCTGGATCGCGTGCAGGCCGACATCGGCCAGCGCCTGCAGCATGTCCGGCACGTCGCTCAGGGCGGGCCAGTTGTACTGGATGTTCTGGCGGGTGGTGAAATGGCCGTAGCCGCGATCCCACTTCTCGGCCAGAAGCGCCAGCGTGCGCATCTGGTCCGAGCGCAGCGTGCCGTAAGGGATCGCCACGCGCAGCATGTAGGCGTGCAGCTGGAGATAGAGGCCGTTCATCAGGCGCAGGGGACGGAACTCCTCCTCCTTGAGCGAGCCGTCGATGCGGCGCTCCACCTGGCCGCGGAACTGGTTGACGCGCTCCTGGACGAAGGCGCGGTCGAAATCGGTGTAGTGATACATGTTCAGAGCTCCACCTGCTTGCCGTGGGCGTAGTTCGACGGGCCGCGGGTGCGGAAGGTCTCGCGGAAATGCGTGGGCTCGGGGCCGGCGGTGCCCGCGACGGCATCGGCGAGGTAGGGGCCGACGACGAGATCGGCCTGGCTTTGCGCGACCAGCAGCCGCAGCTCGGCATGGGCTTCCTCGTCGAGCAGCTCGGCCTCGCGCATGTCCGGGGTCCAGCGCCCGTCGGCGGTGAGCCAGACGGCATCGCCTTCGAGCAGGCGGTTGGCGGTCACGACCTTGGGCGTGAACTTGCGGGGCATGGCACGGTCTCCGTCCTCTTGTTCGAGACTGATATAGGACAGATGTCTTGCTTTTGGCCACCGCTGCGGGCAGATAAGGAATGCGTGTTCTTCCCTAGGGGATTTGCAGGACATGCGTTCCATATTGAAGAGAGGCCGCGAATGTCGTTCCAACCCGACGAGATCGACCGGAAGATCCTGATCGAACTGCAGCGCGACGCCGGCCGCTCGCTCGACGAGATCGCCAAATCGGTGGGCTCCTCCAAGACGCCGGTCTGGAACCGGATCCGCAAGATGCGCGAGCGCGGCATCATCGGGCCGCAGACGGTGGTGCTCGATGCCGAGGCGCTGGGTTTCGAGGCCTGCTTCTTCGTGCTGATCCGCACCAGCGCGCATGAGGCGGACTGGCAGGCCCGGTTTCTCGCCACGCTGCGCGACCGGCCCGAGGTGCAGGAGGCGCATCGGCTGGCGGGCGATATCGACTACATCCTCAAGGTGCGGGTCAGGAACGCGCGTGCCTATGACGCCTTCTACCAGGCGCTGATCGCGGAGGTGCGGGTGCAAAGCGTCACGGCGCTGTTGTCGATGGAGGAGATCAAGTCGACCGTCGCCCTGCCGCTCTGAAAGAGCGCCACAAGCCTGCCGCTCTGAAAGAGCGAAAGGCCTGCCGCGCTAGAAGGCGCGCACCATCAGCCGCTCCAGCCCGTGGAAATGGTAGAGATCGGCGTAGCGCGGCTCTTCGGCGAGGCGCAGCTCGGGGCAATGCCGCATGAGCTGCGACAGCGCCACGCGCATTTCCAGCCGTGCCAGCGGCGCGCCGACGCAAAAATGGATGCCCGCGCCGAAGCCCATATGGGCCGGCCCCTTGCGGGCCGGGTCGAAGCGATGCGGCTCGGGATAGGCTTCGGGGTCGCGGTTGGCCGCGCCGAGCAGGCAGGCGATCCGGTCGCCGCGTTCGAAGCGCTGGCCGAAGATCTCCAGATCCTCGTAGACCCAGCGGGTGAACATGTGCAGCGGCGGATCGAGCCGAAGCAGCTCCTCGACGCAAGGCGCGTCGATCTCGCGGTGATCGTGCTCCAGAAGCGTCTTCACCGCGTTGCCCAGGGAATGCACCGTCGCCTCGTGGCCGGCGTTCAGCAGCAGGATGCAGGTGGAGATCAGCTCCTCGGTTGTCAGCTTCTCGCCCTGCTGCTCGGCCACGATCAGCTCGGAGATCAGGTCGTCGCCCGGCGTGCGGCGCTTTTCGGCCACATAGACCGCCAGAAAATCGCAAAAGGCCTGCGTGGCGAGCTCCGCCGCATCCTCCATCGCGCGGGTGCGGCCCGCCTGGTACATGCCGACCATGGCGTTGGACCAGGCCAGGAGATCGTCGGCCCGGCTTTCGGGCAAGCCCATCAGCCGGGCGATGATGATCACCGGCACCTGCCGCGCATAGGCGTCGAGCAGGTCGAACTCGCCTTGGGGAAAGCCGTCGATCAGCCTGTGGCACAGCGCCTCGATCTCGGGCGCGAGGGCGTTGATGCGGCGCGAGGTGAAGGCGTGCAGCACCAGCTTGCGCAGCCGCGTATGGGCGGGCGGCTCCAGCTCCAGCATGGAATGCGCCTCGCAGGCGTAGAAGGCGGCGAGATGATCGGGAACATCGGTCGCGCGTTCGGCCGGGGCCTCGCGCCCCATGCGCCTCTCGCGCAGGATCGCCGAGACCTCGGCATGGCCCACGGCGCAGGCCATGTCGTAATCGGTCCAGTGGAACAGGGGCCCCGCCGCCCGCGCCCGGTCGTAGAACGGGTAGGGGTCCTGCACGAAGGCGGCGTCGGTCGGGGACTGTGTTAACTTTTGCATGACAAGACCGTGACCCGTGGCCGTGGTCTTGGCAAGCGCGCATGCGGCGCAATGCGCCGGTTGGTCGGATCTCGGATCGGGCGGACGCCGCCGCTGCCCGAGGCCGGGATGGGGCAGACAGACCCTCGCCGAACGACGCCCCGGCCATCGAGACGCGAAAGGGCGCCCCGCGGGGCGCCCTTCTTCAGGTCCGGCGATAGCGCCTCAGACGGTGGATTCGAGCGCCGAGATGATCGGCGAGAAATCGGTCGATTTCAGGCTGGCGCCACCGACCAGCGCGCCGTCGACATTCTCCACGGCGAAGATCTCGGCGGCGTTGTCGGGCTTGACCGAGCCGCCATAGAGCAGGCGGATGCCCTTCGCATCCTCGCCGAAGCGCTCGACGAGCTTGGCGCGCAGCGCGCCATGCAGCTCGGCGATCTGTTCCGTCGAAGGCACCTTGCCGGTGCCGATCGCCCAGATCGGCTCATAGGCGACGACGGTGTTGGCCGCGGTCGCGCCTTCGGGCAGAGAGGCCGCGAGCTGGCCCGAGACCACGTCGAGCGCCTCGCCCGCCTCGCGCTGATCGAGGCTCTCGCCCAGGCAGATGATGGCGGTGAGCCCGGCCTTGTGCGCGGCCTCGGCCTTGGCGCGGACCATGTCGTCGGTCTCGTGATGATCGGCGCGGCGCTCGGAATGGCCGACGATCACGTAGCGCGCGCCGGCTTCCTTAAGCATTTCGGCCGAGATGTCGCCGGTATGGGCGCCGCTCGCGGCGGCGTGGCAATCCTGGCCGCCGACCCGGATCGGCTGGCCGCCGAGCGAGAAGGCCATGCGGGACACCAACGTCGCGGGCGGGCAGACCACGATGTCGACGCGCGGGGCCGCCCACGCGATGCCCAGCGCCTCGATCTCCTTGAGATCGGCGTTGGTGCCATTCATCTTCCAGTTTCCCGCGACCAGTTTGCGACCCATGTGGCGTCCTTTCCTGTGAGAAGAGTTGCGCCTGTGTAGACCAAATGCCCCCCGGGCAAAAGCCGAGGGGCCGGCCCCTTGCGGAACCGGCCCCCTCGCACGTCGTGCCCTGCGGCCTCAGCCGTTCCGGCGCTCGGCGGTCAGCTCGTTCACATCCTTGAACTTGATCGATTCGCCGCAGCCGCAGGCGTCCTCGACATTCGGGTTGCGGAACTTGAAGCCGCTTTCGAGCAGCGAGGTCTCGTAATCGATCTCGGTGCCGAAGAGGAACATCTGCGCCATCGGCGCGATCATCACCCGCGCGCCGTCCTGTTCGACCGTCTCGTCATTGGGGTCGGCGGCGTCGACGTAATCCATGGTGTATTCCATGCCCGCGCAGCCGCCCTTCTTGAGGCCGATGCGCAGCCCTGCATGACCGCCCTTTTCCATCAGCCGGGCGATCTGGCGGGCGGCGGCGGGAGAGATGCTGACGGCCTGCTTGCCGGGGATCGAGAACATGCGTGCCTCCTGTTGCGGCGCATGCCCTACATAGGTGCCATGCCGCGCCGGCTCAAGCGGGGCCCGAGCGGGGGGTCAGGCGGCCTCGGCCGGGTTGGCCTGCGGAAACATCGGCTGGCCGTCGCGCGCCAGAGCGCGGGCGCGGTCCAAGAGCGCCTCGCGCACCTCGCAAGACAGGGTCCAGGCCGTGTCGGCCTTGGCGCAGGCGAGGCAGAACCAGACCTCCTGGCCGAACACGTCCTGATCGGCGACCATGACGAAGTGCTGGTCGCGTTCCTGCACCTCCTCGGGGTCCTGCTCGTCGACGATCTCGAAGAAGGCATCGCGCAGGGGCTGCACCTCGGTGTCATGCGCCAGCTTGAGCTTGATGGTGCGGATCATCGAGGGGTCGTTCATGGTCCAGTTCTCGAAATGCTCGGCCACGAATTCCGAGACCGGCACGACGAGCCGGATGCCGGTCCAGTCGAGCAGCTGGACATAGGTGAAGTTGATCCGTTCGACGGTGCAGATATGGCCGCGGAACTCCAGCTTGTCGCCGATCTTGGCCGAGCGGTTCATCGCGATCTGCAGGCTCGACATGATATTGCCGAGGATATGGCGCGCGGCGAAGCCCAAGAGCAGGGTCAGCGCCCCCGCCGAGGCCAGCGCCGAAAGGCCGAGACCGCCGAAGAACTGCGCCTCCGACAGCACGATCGCGCCGCCGACCAGCACGATGGCGACGATCAGCACCCGCCGCCAGGCCGCGATGCGGGTGGCGAGGTTGCGGCGGTTCTCCATGCGCGGGTCCGACAGCTTGTCATCCTCGAAAGGCACGACGCGGTCCAGCACGGCATCGACGCCGTTCATCACGAAGATCAGCGCCGCGGCGGTGAAGCCCAGCGCGATCAGCGGCGTCAGCACGGAGTTGATCCGGCCCGAGAAGATGAACAGCGAATTGCTGAAGATCAGCAGAAGCGCCGCGCAGATCGCGAGGATGATCGGCATCCGCGTGGCGCGCAGCACATCCGTGAGCAGGCGGCTTTCGACCCGCCGCGCCAGCGCCGCCTGCGCCTTGCCGGCGGTCCATCCGGCCGCGCCCACCAAAAGCAGCATCGCAGGCAGGGCGACCCATTCCCAGCGCCTGAGCCCCCAGAGGGTCTCGGTCCGCCATGCGGGGGGCAGCTCTTCCTCGAACCATGTGGGGCCATAGAGCTGGTGCAGCCTGGGGATGTTGGCGACGGTCTGGCGCGAGAAGACCCAGACCGGATCGCCGCTGGCGGGTTTGAGCCGGTTCAGCCGGATCGCCACCGGGCGCTTGTCGGTCTCGACCAGGTCGATCAGGATGGAGCGCTGCGCCTGGCCCGCGACCGGGTTGTCGGAGCTGGCATTGGCATCGAGCGCATCGGGGCGTTCGAGCAGGTCGTCCCAGTCGATCACCGCCTTGCGCTGCAGCACGGCGACGAGATCGGCCGCGAGCCTGCCGCCTTGCGTGGCCTGTTGCTCGGGGGGGATGTCGCGCAGATCGAGCAGATGCGCGGCCTGCTCGCGCTTGCCCGCCGCGACAAGGTCGAGCAGCGCCTCCATGCTCGATTGCGGCGTGTCGCGATCGAGCGTTTCGGGCGGCGGCGCGAGCCCTTCGTTGAGCGTCTCGACCTCGAAGACCTGGGTCTCCTGCGCAAGAGCGGCGAGGCCCGTGCCGAGCCAGATCAGCGCGGCGGCGAGAAAACGGAACAGCAAGGGCTTGGGCAAGGTCGGGTCTCCCGCAGTATCGCGGGACCAACCGGGCAGGGGCCACCCGGTTCCGGCGGCATCTGCGATGCAGGCGGGCGGGCCAGAGCCCGCCGCGCCGGGCTTACATGAAACCCAGCTCCAGCCGCGCCTCGTCGGACATCATCTCCATGCCCCATTGCGGCTCCCAGACCAGATCGACATCGACCTGCTTGACGCCGGGCACCGCGCCCACCGCATCGGCGACCCAGCCGGGCATCTCGCCCGCGACCGGGCAGCCCGGCGCGGTCAGCGACATCTTGATGCCGGTCGCGCCCTCTTCGTCGATATGGATCGTGTAGATCAGGCCGAGGTCATAGATGTTCACCGGGATCTCGGGGTCGTAGACCGAGCGGCAGGCCTCGACGACCTGATCATAGAGCGGGTGATCGGTCGTGGAGGGCGCGATCAGCGGCGTGCCTTCGAGTTGGGTGTCGGGCATGGGCTGTCCTTGGGCTGGAGCGGGGCGCGCTTTGGCGGCGCCGATACCTGAGCGATCATATAGGAAAAGCGAGGGGCGGGGTAAAGGGTGCAGCCTTGCGGCCGGCGCAAGGCAGGCCAGCCGATGCGCCATGCGTATTTGAAAGAAAGATGAATGGGCAGCGGACGCGCCCGGGCTGCCGATCCGGCGCGCCCCCGTGGTTCATCTTTCCTCAAATACGCAAATCCCGCCGCTGCCTCCCGCGCCGCCGCCGGGGCCTCATCCCACCCGGCGCCCTTCGGTGTCGATCACCGGGCTGCCGTCTTCCTTGAAGAGCGGCCCGGGCGGAAGCCGGTCGAGCAGGTCGAGCACCCTCTCCGAGGGCCGGCACAGCCGCACGCCCCTGGGCGAGGCGACGATGGGCCGGTTGACCAGCACCGGATGCGCCACCATCGCGTCGAGCAGCGTCTCGTCATCGACGCCGTCCTCCAGAAGCCCCAGCTCGGCGGCGGGCGATTTCGTGGTCCTGAGCGCGTCGCGCGGGTTGAGCCCGGCGGCGGCGAAGAGCGCGAGAAGCTGCGGCTTCGTCCAGCCGGTGTCGAGATATTCGATCACCACCGGTTCCGTGCCCGAGGCGCGGATCAGCTCCAGCACGTTGCGCGAGGTGCCGCAGCCGGGGTTGTGATGGATGACGATGCTCATGCGGGTTTCTCCTGCGTGCGTTCCGGGGCGAAGAGCCAAGCCGCCACCGCCACGCCGATCAGCGCGCCCGCCAGTTGCGCGACGACGAAGCCGGGCAGGTCGAAGGGCCGGATGCCCGAGAAGGTGTCGGTGAAGCTGCGCGCGATGGCGACGGCGGGGTTGGCGAAGCTGGTGGAGGCGGTGAACCAGTAGGCGGCGGTGATGTAGAGCCCGACCAGCCACGGCACCGCGGCGGGGGCCTGCCGGATACCGGCAAAGATGGTGAAAACGAGCCCGAAGGTCGCCACCGCCTCGGCCAGCCATTGCGGCCCGCCGGTGCGGATCTTCGTTGCGGTCTGCAGCAGGTCGAGGTCGAACATGCCATGCGCCAGCGCCGCGCCCGCGATGCCGCCCGCCACCTGCACGAGGATATAGGGCGCGACCTCGCTCCATGGCGCATGGCGGCGCACCGCGAAGGCCAGCGTCACCGCCGGGTTGAAATGCGCGCCCGACAGGGGGCCGAGTATGGTGATCAGCACCACGAGGATCGCCCCCGTCGGCAGGGTGTTGGCCAGCAGCGCGAGGGCGACGTCGTCGGTCAGGCTCTCGGCCATGATGCCCGATCCGACCACGGCGCAGACGAGAAGGCCGGTGCCCAGCCCTTCGGCGAAAAGGCGGCGCGACAGGCTCATGCGCGGCTCTCCTGCGGCGCGCACAGCTCGGGGCGGCCACCGCAGCAATCCTCGACGAGGAAATCGATGAGCGCGCCGACGCGGGGCATGGCCGCGAAATAGCGGATCGAGCGCCCCTCGCGGCGGCTTTCCACCAGCCCCGCGCCGTGCAGCACGGAAAGGTTGGCCGACATGGTGTTCTGCCGCGCGCCCAAGGCCTGCGCGATCTCGCCCGCGGCCATGCCCTCGGGCCCCGCCTTCACCAGCAGGCGAAAGGCGTCGAGCCGCGAAGGCTGGGCGAGGGCCGCGAAGGCGGTGATGGCGTCTGTCTGTTCCATGTATCCCGAAGTATCGATATGGTTTGCGCCGGTCAAGCCATGCCGATTGCGCGGCGCGCCATTGGGCGCTATCGGCTGGGGCATGAGCTTTTCCTTTTCCCTGAACGCCACTGACGGCGCCGCCCGCACCGGGGTCATCTCCACCCCGAGGGGCGAGATCCGCACGCCCGCCTTCATGCCCGTGGGCACCGCCGCCACGGTCAAGGCGATGATGCCCGAAAGCGTGCGCCAGACCGGCGCCGACATCCTTCTGGGCAACACCTATCACCTGATGCTGCGCCCCTCGGCCGAGCGGATCGACCGGTTCGGGGGCCTGCACAAATTCATGAACTGGGAGCGGCCGATCCTCACGGATTCGGGCGGCTTCCAGGTGATGAGCCTCGCCAGCCTGCGCAAGCTCACCGAGAAGGGCGTCACCTTCAAGAGCCATATCGACGGCTCCAAGCACGAGATCACGCCCGAGCGCTCGATGGAGATCCAGAAGCTTCTGGGCTCCGACATCGTCATGGCTTTCGACGAATGCCCCGCACTGCCCGCCGACCGCGAGCGGATCGCGGAGTCGATGCGCCTGTCGATGCGCTGGGCGCAGCGCTCGCGCGACGCCTTCGGCGACCGGCCCGGCCACGCGCTCTTCGGCATCCAGCAGGGCGGGCTGGAGCGCGACCTGCGCGAGGAAAGCGCCGAGAAGCTGCGCGAGATCGGCTTCGAGGGCTACGCGGTGGGCGGGCTCGCCGTGGGCGAGGGGCAGGAGGCGATGTTCGGCTGCCTCGATTATGCGCCCGGCCAGCTGCCACAGGACAAGCCGCGCTATCTCATGGGCGTGGGCAAGCCCGACGACATCGTCGGCGCCGTGAAGCGCGGCATCGACATGATGGACTGCGTGCTGCCCTCGCGCTCGGGGCGGACAGGACAGGCCTGGACCCGGCGCGGGCAGGTCAACCTGCGCAACGCCCGCCACGCCGACGATCCGCGCCCGCTCGACGAGGCGTGCAGCTGCCCGGCCTGCGCCAGGTATTCGCGGGCCTATCTGCATCACGTCGTGCGTTCTCAGGAGATGATCGCGGGGATGCTGCTGACCTGGCACAACCTGCATTATTACCAGGAGCTGATGGGCGGCATGCGCGCGGCCATCGCGGCGCAGGATTTCGCGGGCTTCGAGGCGCGGTTTCATGCGCAGCGCGCCGAGGGCGATATCGAGCGGCTCTGAGCCGGCGGCGGGATTTGCGTATTTTTTGAAAGATGAACGGGGGGGCGGCGCTCCTGTCGCCCCGGTTCCCCGAAGGGCGGTGCGCGAGCGCACAGGGCCTCGCGCGGCGCCCCGGCTTGCGGCACTGCGGCGGCGGCATATTTCGGCTCCAACCTTTTCGGAGAGGACCGAAACATGACCGACAAGCTGTTCACCCCCGGCAAGCTGGGCGATGTCGAGCTGAAGAACCGCGTGCTGATGGCGCCGCTGACCCGCAACCGCGCGAGCCGCGAGGGCGATGCGCCCTATGACATCCATGCGGAGTATTACCGCCAGCGCGCGGGCGCGGGGCTGATCATCACCGAGGCCACGCAGATCACCCCCGAGGGCAAGGGCTATATCCAGACCCCCGGCATCTACAGCCGCGAGCAGATCGACGGCTGGAAGAAGGTCGTGGGCGCGGTGCATGGCGAGGGCGGCAAGATCGCGCTTCAGCTGTGGCATGTGGGCCGGATCAGCCATGTCTCGCTGCAGGAAGGCGGGCAAAAGCCGGTCGCGCCCTCGGCGATCCGGGCCGAGGCGCAGACGGTGACCGAGGAGGGCTTCGTCGATGTCTCCGAGCCGCGCGCGCTCGAGACGGACGAGATGCCGCGCGTGGTCGCGGATTATCGGCGCGCGGCGCAGAATGCCAAGGAGGCGGGCTTCGACATGGTCGAGATCCACGCCGCCAACGGCTACCTGCTCGACCAGTTCATCCGCGACGGTGCCAACAGGCGCGACGACGCCTATGGCGGCAGCGTCGAGAACCGGGCGCGGCTGGTGCTCGAAGTGGTCGACGCCGTGGTCGAGGTCTACGGCGCGGGCCGCACCGGCATCCGCCTGTCGCCGCTGATCGAGGTGGCGGGGCTTTCCGACAGCGACCCGATGGCCGTCTTCGGCCATCTGATCCCCGAGCTGAGCCGCCGCGGCCTCGCCTATGTCCACATGGTCGAGCCGGGCACGCAGGGCGACATGGATCAGGAGTTGGGCGCGCAGACCGCGCGGCTGCGCGAGCTGTTCGACGGCGCCTATATCGCCAATGCGGGCTACGGGCGCAAAACCGCGATTCGCGTGGTCGAGAGCGGACAGGCCGATTTCGTGGCCTTCGGGCGGCCCTATATCGCCAACCCCGATCTCGCGCGGCGGCTCGAACTCGATGCAAAGCTGAACGAGGGCGACCCCTCGACCTATTATGGCGGCGGCGTCGAGGGCTATCTCGATTATCCGACGCTCGAAGAACACAAAGCCGCCTGAGACAAACGCGGCGGGCCGGGCATCTCGCCTTGCCCGCCCCCTCCCGGGCAGGCACATTGCCGCGAGAGCCGCGCGACACGCGCTTGAACTGGCCGGTGCCTTCACCCAAGTAACATCCCGGACAGGAGACGGTCACAGGGTTGCCGCGCAGCGGGACCTGATCGTCTTGCCAAGAACAAGGATACTAAGAGCATGCAAGAGCCCCTCAGCCCCTCCTACCCGGTGCTGCCTCTGCGCGACATCGTGGTGTTCCCGCACATGATCGTGCCGCTGTTCGTGGGCCGCGAAAAATCGGTGCGCGCGCTCGAAGAGGTCATGGCCGACGACAAGCAGATCCTGCTGTCGAGCCAGGTCGACCCCGGCGTCGACGATCCCACCTCCGAAGGCATCTACAAGGCCGGCGTCCTGGCCAACGTGCTGCAGCTGCTGAAACTGCCCGATGGCACCGTGAAGGTGCTGGTCGAGGGCAAGTCGCGCGTGCGCATCGCCGAGTTCGTCGAGAATGACAGCTTCTTCGAGGCGAAGGCCGAATACCTGACCGAGATGCCCGGCGACCGCGACATCGTGGCCGCGCTGGTGCAAAGCGTCGCGCAGGAATTCGAGCGCTATTCGAAGATCCGCAAGAACATCCCCGAAGAGGCGCTCTCGGCCGTCACCGAGGCGACCGACCCCGCCAAGCTCGCCGATCTCGTCGCGGGCCACTTGGGCATCGACGTGAAGCAGAAGCAGGATCTGCTGGAGACGCTCGACGTCGCGCAGCGGCTCGAGAAGGTCTATGGCCTGATGCAGGGCGAGATGTCGGTCCTGCAGGTCGAGAAGAAGATCAAGACCCGCGTCAAGTCGCAGATGGAGAAGACCCAGCGCGAATACTATCTGAACGAGCAGATGAAGGCCATTCAGAAGGAGCTGGGCGACGGCGAGGAGGGCGAAGGCGAGGTCGCCGAGCTCGAAAAGCGCATCGAGGAGACCAAGCTCTCCGACGAGGCCCGCGAAAAGGCCGAGGCCGAGATCAAGAAGCTCAAGAACATGAGCCCGATGTCGGCCGAGGCGACGGTCGTGCGCAACTATCTCGACTGGCTGCTCTCGATCCCGTGGAACGCGCCCTCGCGCACCAAGAAGGATCTGGGCCACGCCCAGAAGGTGCTCGATGACGACCATTTCGGCCTCGAGAAGGTCAAGGAGCGGATCGTCGAGTATCTGGCGGTCCAGCAGCGCTCGAAGAAGCTCAAGGGGCCGATCATGTGCCTCGTCGGCCCTCCGGGCGTCGGCAAGACCTCGCTTGGCAAATCGGTCGCCAAGTCCACGGGGCGCGAGTTCATCCGCATCTCGCTGGGCGGCGTGCGTGACGAAAGCGAGATCCGCGGCCACCGCCGGACCTATATCGGCTCCATGCCGGGCAAGATCATCCAGGCGCTGAAGAAGGCCAAGACCTCGAACCCGCTGATCCTGCTCGACGAGATCGACAAGATGGGCCAGGACTTCCGCGGCGATCCGGCCTCGGCGATGCTCGAGGTGCTCGATCCCGAGCAGAACGGCACCTTCGTCGATCACTATCTCGAGGTGGAATACGACCTGTCGAACGTGATGTTCCTGACCACGGCGAACTCCTACAACATGCCGGGGCCGCTTCTGGACCGGATGGAGATCATTTCGCTCGCGGGCTACACCGAGGAAGAAAAGCGCGAGATCGCGCGCCAGCACCTGCTGCCCAAGGTCCTGAAGAACCACGGGCTGAAGGAAAAGGAGTTCTCGATCGACGACGCGGCGCTCACCGAGATGGTGCGCACCTATACCCGCGAAGCCGGCGTGCGGAACCTCGAGCGCGAGCTCAGCAAGATCGCCCGCAAGGCGGTCACCAAGATCGTGCGCAAGGAGGTGACGGCCGTCGAGGTGACGCCCGAGAACCTCGGCGACTTCCTCGGCGTGAAGCAGTACCGCTACGGTCTGGCCGAGAAGGAGGATCAGGTGGGCGTGGTCACGGGTCTGGCCTGGACCTCCGTGGGCGGCGACCTTCTGCACATCGAGGCGCTCAAGCTGCCCGGCAAGGGCCGGATGAAGACCACCGGCAAACTCGGCGACGTGATGAAGGAATCGATCGACGCCGCGTCGAGCTACGTGCGCTCCATCGCGCCCACGATCGGGGTGAAGCCGCCGCGCTTCGACCGGATGGACATCCACGTCCACGTGCCCGATGGCGCGACGCCGAAGGACGGCCCCTCGGCCGGCCTCGCCATGGTGACTTCGATCGTCTCGGTGCTCACCGGCATCCCGATCCGCAAGGACATCGCCATGACCGGCGAGGTGTCCTTGCGCGGCAACGCCATGCCGATCGGCGGGCTGAAGGAGAAGCTTCTCGCGGCGCTCAGGGGCGGCATCAAGACGGTGCTGATCCCCGAGGAGAACGAGAAGGATCTCGCCGAGATCCCCGACGTGGTGAAGGACGGGCTCAAGATCATCCCGGTGAGCCATGTCTCCGAGGTTCTGGAGCACGCGCTGGTGCGCAAGCCCGAGCCGATCGAGTGGGACGAGGAGGCGGAGGAAGCCGCCGCCGCCGCCCGCGCTCTGGAGGGCCGCGATAGCGGCTCGGGCGCCACGGCGCATCACTGAGGACCGCGAAGGGCGCCCCTCGGGGCGCCCTTTTCGCATTTCGTCGAAATTGCCGCCGGGGAGGTCTTGCGCCCCGCGGCGGCTGGCGCTAAACGACGCGCCAACGGGTGATTAGCTCAGTGGTAGAGCGCTTCGTTCACATCGAAGATGTCAGGGGTTCAAATCCCTTATCACCCACCATGATACGGAAGGCGCGCCCCTCAGGGGCGCGCCTTTTGCGTTCTGCCCCTCACTCCTGCGGCATGCGCCGCAACACCGCCCGCATCAGCCGGGCCGAATTCGCCGCCGCCACCGACAGGAAGGCCGCGATCTCGTTTTCGCCACCGCCGCCCCCCGCGAGATCCGACAGCGAGCGGAAGGCGATGAAGGGCACGTCGTTGGCATAGGTCACCTGCGCGACGCTGGCGCTTTCCATGTCGAGCACCCTCGCCCCGAAGGCGGCGAAGGCGTGGTCGCGAAAGCCCGCATTGTCCATGAAGACCGGCCCCGAGACGCCATTGCCGCCGACCGCCACTTTCGGGGGCAGCTCGCCGCCCGCATTTTCCAGCTCCAGCCCCTCGGCCGCCAGGCGCGCGATGTCGAGCAAAGCGGGGTCGCTGTCGAACCAGAAGCGGCTTTCGGGCGCATCGCCCCCGGGCGGCACCACGTCGACGCCGCGGGTGTGGATCATGCCGAAATTCGCGACCGCGCCATCCATCCAGCCGGGCAGGGCATAGCCCTGCGGCGTCTCGCGCGCGAAGGCGCCTTCGAGGTAATGCGCCCAGCGCTCGGCCACGACGACGTCGCCGATGCCGAGGTTTGGGTCGACGCCGCCCGCGATGCCCGAGAACAGCACGGCGGTGATGTCGAAATGATCGAGCGCGGCCTGCGTCGTCATCGCGGCGTTGACCGTCGAGATGCCCGACAGGAACAGCACCACATCGCGCCCTTCGAGTTGGCCGGTCGTGTAGTGCGCCGGGCCGATGCGCCGGGTCTCGGCCCCCTCCAGCGCGGTTTCGAGAATCGCGATTTCCGGCGCGAAGGCCGAGATCACCGCGATTCGCGGGCGGGCGTCGGGCGGCAGGTCGGTGTGGCGCCGGGCCTGCGGGGCGCCGTCCGGGCCAAGGGGAAACTGGGTCATGCGTTCTCCGGGTCGATGGGCTCGGCCCCGTGCTACGGCGCGGAGACGGCGCGCGTCCAGTGGCCGCGCGCTTCAAAACCGCCGCCCCCCGATGCCCACCACGGGCGGGCAGGGGTCTGCATCGGGCTCGAACCCGAGATCGCGCGCAAGATGGCGATTGGCCCGCAACTCGCGCAGCCGCAGCAACCGGCCCGCGCGGCGCATGGAGTGCAGATCCTCGCATGACGCGTCGTCGAGCGGATCGTGGCCGCGCCCCCGTGGGGCGAGCTTCGCGGCAAGGCGGCGCAGCGCGCGGAGGGGATGCGGCGGGCGGGGCAGGGTGATGCTCATGGTCTCAGGCTCCTCGGGGCTTGCGATTTTGTTCGGGAGCCCGCAATCTGCGACCTCAAGTAAGGTTGAGGTCAAGCGCCATGTCGAAAAAGCCTATGCCATCGGATCTCAGCGTCGGAGAATTGGCCGCGCGAGCGGGCGTGCCGGTCTCGACGCTGCATTTCTACGAGGCCGAAGGGCTGATCCGAAGCTGGCGCAACGCGGCCAATCATCGCCGCTACGACCGGCGCGAGCTGCGGCGCGTGGCGATCATCAAGGTGGCGCAATCGGTGGGGGTGGCCCTGTCGGAGATCCGCGAGGTGCTCGACCGGCTGCCGCGCGACCGCGCGGTTTCGGCGCGCGACTGGGCCGAGGCGGCCGCGCCATGGCGCGAGATGCTAAGCGAGCGGATCACGCTGATGACCCGGCTGCGCGACCAGATGGGCCATTGCATGGGCTGCGGCTGCCTCTCGGTCGAAAGCTGCCCGCTCTACAACGCCGAGGACCGGCTGGGCCGCACGGGCCCCGGCCCGCGGCGCTGGACCGGCACCCCGGAGCAGCGCGCGTGATGGCCCCCGAGCTCTACGTGATGCGGCATGGCGAGACCGAGTGGAACCGCGCGCGCCGGATGCAGGGCGGCTTTGATTCGGCGCTGACCGAGCGGGGCCGTGCGCAGGCCCGCGCCATGGGGCGGATGCTGGCCGCGCGCGGGGTCGGCGCGGGCAGCCACCGGATTCTCTCCTCGCCGCAGGGCCGCGCGTCTGAGACGGCGCGGCTGGCTTTCGGCGCGGAACCCCATATCGAGCCGCGCCTGCGCGAGATCGCGATGGGCGACTGGTCCGGGCTCGACCGGGGCGAGATCGATGCGCGCTGGCCCGGCCCGCCGGGCGAGCATTTCGTGGAGTTCTACGCCCGCGCCCCGAATGGCGAGGGCTTCGCCGCGCTCTGGGCGCGCTGCGCGGCGCTCCTGGCCGATCTCGACGGGCCTGCCATCCTCGTGACCCACGGCATGACCTCGCGCGTGCTGCGCACCATCGCCACGGGCGGGGCGATGGCCGACCTCGCGAAGCTGCCCGGTGGGCAGGGGGTGGTGTTCCGGCTTTGCGGCGGGCGGCACGAGGCTCTGAGCGCGCCGCTTGCGCATGGGGAAGGGGGGCGCTAAACGAAGCGTCGCGGGTGGTTAGCTCAGTTGGTAGAGCGCTTCGTTTACACCGAAGATGTCGGGGGTTCGAGCCCCTCACCACCCACCATCCTTTCCCCCACGGATCGTCCGCCGCGCCCTGCCTCGGGGCAGGGTTATCGGAATGACGCGCCGCCTGCCGCGCGCCCGGATATTGCCGAGAGAAGGGGAATGCCCCCTCGCCGGGATAGCCAAACCGGCACCTGCCCCGGGGTCATGAAAACAATCTCGCGCGGGGAGCGTTTTTGCGCCGATCGGCGCTTGACGCCCCCCGCCGCACTGCCTAGAACCCGCCTCACGTTCGGTGCTACCGGACGACGAGATGCGCGGTTGTAGCTCAGTTGGTTAGAGTACCGGCCTGTCACGCCGGGGGTCGCGGGTTCGAGCCCCGTCAACCGCGCCATTCTCGTCTGTTTCGGATCGTCGACCGTGCGCGGTTGTAGCTCAGTTGGTTAGAGTACCGGCCTGTCACGCCGGGGGTCGCGGGTTCGAGCCCCGTCAACCGCGCCACCAACGCCATCACGGCCCCGTCGCTCGTCCGAGCGCGGGGCCGTTTGCGTTTTGGGCGGCTTGGCAAGGATCGCGCCGCGCGCTTCGCGGACCCTTCGGGATTTGCGTATTTGAAGAAAGATGAACGAGGGCCGCGCGCCCTGTTCCGCCGCCGGCCCCTTGGCGGGCGGGGTGGGCATGGCGGGGCCCTTCGGTTCATTTTCCCATAAATACGCAAATCGACCGGCCCGCCCTCCCGCGCGCCGGTCGGGGCCTTTTGCGCTCAGCCCTGCTCGGCCAGCGCCGCGAGCACCCGCGCCCAGCTGCGGATGCCCTTGTGAAAGCTGCGCAGGTCGTATTTCTCGTTCGGGCTGTGGATCAGGTCGTCATTGTTGGCGAAACCCAGCAGCATAGAATCCATGCCCAGCTCGGTCTTGAAATATCCCGCGATCGGGATCGAGCCGCCCGCGCCGACAAAGGCCGCGGGCTTGGGCCATTCAGGGCCGAGCGCCCGGCGCGCCGTCTCGAAGGCCGGGGCGTCGGTCGACATGACGCTGGCGGGGGCGGCGCCATGGCCGTGGAACTCGACCGTGCAGTCGGGCGGCAGCATCGATTGCACATGGGCGCGAAACGTCTCCCGGATGCGCGCGGGGTCCTGCTGGCCGACGAGGCGAAAGCTGATCTTGGCGCTGGCCTGGCTCGGCAGCACGGTCTTGAAGCCCGCCCCCGCATAGCCGCCCGCGATGCCGTTGACCTCGCAGGTGGGCCGCGCCCAGATCATCTCGAGCGCGGTGCGATCGGCCTCTCCCGCCGGGTGCGAAAGCCCGACGCCGCCCAGAAAATCGCCCTCGTCGAAACCCAGGCCCTCCCACTGCGCGCGCAGCTCGGGCGTGATCTCGGGCACGCCGTCATAAAAGCCGGGCAGGGTGACGCGGCCATGATCGTCATGCAGCGCCGCGATGATCCGGGCCAGCACCCGGATCGGGTTGATCGCCGGGCCGCCGTAAGCGCCCGAATGCAGGTCGCGGTCGGGGCCGGTGATGACGATCTCCTCGCCCACGAGGCCGCGCAGCATGGTTGTGATCGCGGGCGTGTCGCGGTCGAACAGCCCGGTGTCGCAGATCAGCGCCAGATCGGCGCGCAGCTCGGCGGCGTGGTCGCGCAGGAACGGCACCAGCGAGGGCGAGCCGCTCTCTTCCTCGCCCTCGAACAGGATGGAGATCCGCGCGGGCAGGGCGCCATGCACCGCCACCCAGGCGCGGCAGGCCTCGACGAAGGTCATCAGCTGGCCCTTGTCGTCCGAGGCGCCGCGCCCGCGGATCACCGCGCCCTCCGGCGCCTGTTCGACCGAGGGCTCGAAGGGCGGGGTCTTCCAGAGCTCCAGCGGATCGGCGGGCTGCACGTCGTAATGGCCGTAGAACAGCAGATGCGGCCCGGTCTCGCCCATCGTGCCCGTGACCATCGGCTGGCCGGGCGTGTCGCGCAGCCGCGCATCGGCAAAGCCGATGGATCGCAGATCCTCGGCCAGCCATTCGGCGGCGGCGCGGCAATCGGCGCGATGCGCCGGATCGGTCGAGATCGAGGGGATGCGCAACAGCCGCAAGAGCCGCTCTGTGGCGGCCTCGAGATCGGCGTCGATGCGGTCGAGAACGGGGTCGAGTCTCATCACGGCTCCTGCTATGCTTGGCCCGGAGCGTGACCGGCCACGGCCCTGCTGTCCAGTGGCTCTGCCGCCTTGCGCCCGGTGCATGGCCAATCTGCGGCCGCGTGGCAAATTGTAGCGTGTTGTTCGCGGAACAGAGCCTTTATATGGAGGCAGACGGCAATTGCCGGGGCGGCATGCCCCGCCAGACGAAGAGGGGAAGCATGCCCGTGGATTACAAAGCAGGTCTCGACGACGCCATCGGCAGGCTCCACAGCGAGGGCCGCTACCGCACCTTCATCGACATCGCGCGGCACAAGGGCCAGTTCCCGCATGCCACCTGGCACAAGCCCGATGGCACCGAGGCCCCCGTGACGGTCTGGTGCGGCAACGACTATCTCGGCATGGGGCAGCACCCGGCCGTGCTCGGCGCGATGCACGAGGCGCTCGACGCGGTGGGCGCGGGCTCGGGCGGCACGCGCAACATCTCGGGCACCACGGTCTATCACAAGCGGCTCGAGGCCGAGCTCGCGGACCTGCACGGCAAGGAGGCGGCGCTGCTCTTCACCTCCGCCTACATCGCCAACGACGCGACGCTGTCGACCCTGCCGCGGCTCTTTCCCGGGCTGATCATCTATTCCGACGCGCTCAACCATGCGAGCATGATCGAGGGCGTGCGCCGCAATGGCGGGGCCAAGCGGATCTTCCGCCACAACGATATCGCCCATCTGCGCGAGCTTCTGGAAGCCGACGACCCGGACGCGCCCAAGCTCATCGCCTTCGAGAGCGTCTATTCGATGGATGGCGATTTCGGGCCGATCGCCGAGATCTGCGATCTCGCCGAGGAGTTCGGCGCGCTGACCTATATCGACGAGGTGCACGCGGTCGGCATGTATGGCCCCCGCGGCGGCGGCGTCACCGAGCGCGACGATCTCGCGCATCGGATCGACATCATCAACGGCACGCTGGGCAAGGCCTACGGCGTGATGGGCGGCTATATCGCCGCCTCGACCAGGATGTGCGACGCGGTGCGCTCCTATGCGCCGGGCTTCATCTTCACCACCTCGCTGCCGCCGAGCGTCGCGGCGGGGGCGGCGGCGAGCGTCGCGCATCTGAAGACCGACAGCGCGCTGCGCGAGCGGCACCAGACCCAGGCCAGGATCCTCAAGACGCGGCTGCGCGGCCTGGGCCTGCCGCTGATCGACCATGGCAGCCACATCGTGCCGCTGATCGTCGGCGATCCGGTGCACACCAAGCTTCTGTCGGACATGCTGCTTGCCGATCACGGCATCTACGTCCAGCCGATCAACTTCCCCACCGTGCCGCGCGGCACCGAGCGGTTGCGTTTCACGCCCTCTCCCGTGCACGGTCCGCGCGAGATGGACGCATTGGTGCAGGCGCTCGACGCGCTTTGGTCGCATTGTGCGCTGAATCGCGCCGAACTCGCCGGGTGATCACATCTTCCCGTGCGGGAGAAACGCTGCCGTGCTAGGATGAACCCCAAGACATTTCGGGAGTTGTGCGAAAGACAGCCCCGGTATGTCACCGGGGGCGGGCAGAGACGGGAACACTCGATATGATCGGGCGAAGCTTCAGGCGCGCGAGCGCCGCACAGGAGGCCGAGGCCAAGGGGTTCGATGCTTTCGAGCTTCGGCTTGGCGACCTCATGCGCGGTGAACGGGCCACGCTGGGCAAGAGCCTGCTCGACGTGCAGCGCGAGCTGAAGATCAAGGCCGCCTATATCGCCGCCATCGAGAACTCCGACCCCACCGCCTTCGACACGCCGGGCTTCATCGCGGGCTATGTGCGCTCCTATGCGCGCTATCTCGGCATGGACCCCAACACCGCCTACGAGACCTTCTGCCGCGAATCGGGCTTCACCACCGCGCATGGCATGTCGGCCGCGGCCTCGACCGTGCGGTCGCACAAGGCCGTGCAGAGCACGAGCCTCGGCAAGGACATCTTCTCGGACTCCGCCACCCCCTTCCTGCCACCCGCCGAGCGCATCCTCGCAGGCTTCGAGCCGCGCGCGCTGGGCTCGGTCGCGGTGCTGCTCATGGTGATGGGCGGGCTCGGCTATGGCGGCTGGTCGCTTCTGCAGGAGGTGCAGAAGGTGCGGCTGGCCCCGGTCGAGCAGACGCCGATGATCCTGTCGCAGGTCGATCCGCTCGCCGGTGGCGCGGGCGCGGGCACGGATGAGGCGGCGCTGGCCGACCCGGTGACGCTCGCCGCTGCCTCGCCCGAGGCGCTCGACAGGCTCTACCGCCCGCAGGCGCTCGACGTGCCGGTGATGACCCCGCGCGACGGCCCGATCGCGGCGCTGGTCACCATGCCGCGCCGCCCCGGACAGGATGCGCAGGTCGTTCTCGCTGAGGGGGATGCCCCCTCCACCACGCAAGGTTCGCGCGCCGTCAGCCCGATGCTGGCCGCGCTCGATGCCGCGCAGGAGCCCGAGATCGACCTGCCCGATATCGACCTGCCGGATATCGAGATGGCCCTCGTCGAGGCCGGTGTCGAAGCGCCGAGCGTGCAGGTGACCGAAGGCCCGGCGCCGACGATCCGCATGGTGGCGGTGCGGCCCGCTTGGGTGCGCGTCACCTCCGCCGATGGCACGACGCTGTATGAGGGCATCATGAACGGCGGCGATAGCTGGGAGGTGCCCGCGCTCGAGACGCCGCCGACCCTGCGGGTGGGCGAATCCGGCGCCCTCTACTTCGCCGTGGCGGGCGAGCATTACGGCCCCGTCGGCGATGCCGGCACCGTGACGTCGAACCTGGCCTTGTCGGTGGACAATCTGACCACCAGCTATCAGGTTGCCGATCTGCAAAGCGACTCCGACCTGGCCGAGCTGGTCCGGGTGGCGGAGGTCGTCCCGACAGAATGACGCCGCGCCGGTCCTGACCCCGCGGCCCGATCCGCGAGAGGTTTCCCATGTCCCTGAACGCCGTGCGCCCCTGGCGCGAGATCCAGCGCCGCAAGTCGCGCCAGATCATGGTCGGCTCCGTCCCCGTGGGCGGCGATGCGCCGATCTCGGTGCAGACCATGACCAACACCGAAACGACGGATGTGCGCGGCACGCTCGACCAGGTGATCCGCGCCGCCGATGCGGGTGCCGACATCGTCCGCGTCTCCGCCCCCGACGAGGACAGCACCCGCGCGCTGCGCGAGATCTGCGCCGAAAGCCCGGTGCCGATCGTCGCGGACATCCATTTCCACTACAAGCGCGCCATCGAGGCCGCCGAGGCGGGCGCGGCCTGCCTGCGGATCAACCCCGGCAATATCGGTGACGCCAGGCGCGTGGCCGAGGTGGTGCGCGCCGCCAAGGATCATGGCTGCTCGATCCGCATCGGCGTCAATGCGGGCTCGCTGGAGCGGCATCTGCTGGAGAAATACGCCGAGCCATGCCCCGACGCGATGGTCGAAAGCGGGCTCGATCACATCAAGCTCTTGCAGGATCACGACTTCCACGAGTTCAAGATCTCGGTGAAGGCCTCCGACGTCTTCCTCGCCGCCGCGGCCTACCAGCAGCTCGCCGACGCCACCGACGCGCCCATTCATCTCGGCATCACCGAGGCGGGCGGGCTGATGTCGGGCACGATCAAATCGGCGATCGGCATGGGCAACCTGTTGTGGTCCGGTATCGGCGACACGATCCGCGTCTCCCTCTCGGCCGATCCGGTCGAGGAGGTGAAGGTCGGCTTCGAGATCCTCAAATCCCTCGGCCTGCGCCATCGCGGCGTCAACATCATCTCCTGCCCCTCCTGCGCGCGGCAGGGCTTCGACGTGATCAAGACGGTCGAGGCGCTGGAGCAGCGGCTCGAACACGTGAAGACTCCGATGTCGCTCTCGATCATCGGCTGCGTCGTGAACGGCCCCGGAGAGGCGCTGATGACCGATGTCGGCTTCACCGGCGGCGGCGCTGGAAACGGCATGGTCTATCTCGCCGGCAAGCAGAGCCACCGCATGTCGAACGACCGGATGATCGACCACATCGTCGAAGAGGTCGAGAAGAAGGCCGCCGAGATCGAGGCGCGCGACAAGGCCGCCGCCGAGGCCCCCGAGGCCACTGAAGCCGCCGAATGAGTTGATCCGGCATCGGGCGGGAGCCGGTCGGTTTCCGCCGATGCCTTGGCAATTTCCCGCCTGATTTCCCGGGCTTGCCCATATGTGGGGAGAACCCGGACCGCCCCTTTCTCGTTTCTTGCCCAGACGCGCCGCCCAAGCGGCGCCCCATTGGACAAGAGTACGACAGATGACCAAGCAATCGCTCCTGATGACGACCGCCGCCGCCCTCGTGGCCGCGATGCCGGCCTTCGCGCAGACCGCGACCACGGAAACGACGGCCGAAACCACCGCCAATGCCGAAACCGCGATGGCGGGCACCACCGCCACCGCCGCGACCGAGCTGAACCTGCGCGCCGGCCCCGGCCCCGAGATGGAGATCGTCGACGTGATCCCCGCCGATGGCGAGGTAACGGTCGAGGGCTGCCTCGAAGAGGCCAACTGGTGCCGCGTGACGCTCGACGGCACCACCGGCTGGGCCTATGGCGATTACCTGACCGTCGAGATGGCCGAAGCCGAAGAGCCGGTCGTGGTGATCGACAACCGCGCCGAGCTCGAGATCGAGACCGTCACCTATGACAACTCGGCCAACAATGCCGCCGCCACCGCCGCCGGGGCGGGGGCTGCCGCCGCCGGTGCCGCGGCACTCGCCGCCGGTCCGGTCGGCGTCCTCGGCGCCGCGGCGCTCGGTGCCCTGGCCGGCGATGCAGCCACGCCGAATGACGAGACCATCACCTATGTCCGCGAGAACCCGGTCGAGCCGGTCGTGCTCGGCGGCGAGGTCGTGGTCGGCGCCACCGTGCCCGCCGAGGTCGAGCTGACCCCGGTGCCGGAAGCCGAATACAGCTACCTCTATCTCAACGGCACCCCGGTCGTGGTCGAGCCGCAGGAGCGCCGCATCGTCCACATCATCCGCTGATCGCCGAGCGGCAAGCCATGAGGAAAGGGCGGCCCGAAGGCCGCCCTTTCACCCATGTCACCGGCTGGAAGCGCGATCACTCGCCGCGCTCGGCCGACACGATCTCGCGCATCTGCGCCAGCGGCACATAGCCGCGCAGCATCTGCTCGCCCATCACGAAGCTCGGCGTGCCCGAAACCTGCATCGCCTGCGCCAGCTGCCGGTTCTCGGCGATGACGCGCGCCACCTCGGGGCTCTCCATCTCCTGCTGCACCGCCTCGAAATCGGCGTCGAGGCTGTCGGCCAGCGCCTTGAGCGACTCCTCGGTCACGTCCGAGCGCATCGTCATCAGCGCGTTATGCGCCTGCTTGTAGGCCGCGTCGCCCTCCAGCGCCCGCACCGCCAGCGCGAATTGCGACGCCATCAGCGACTGCTCGCCAAGGATCGGGAATTCCTTGAGGATGTAGCGGATGTTACCGTCGCTCTCGACCAGCTCCTCGACCTCGGGAAAGGCGCGGCGGCAATAGCCGCACTTGTAATCCATGAACTCGACCACGGTGATGTCGCCATCCGGGTTGCCGCCCTGCCAGTCGCCCTCGTAGTCGAACAGCGCGTCCGAATAGGCGGCGATCATCGCGCTGTCGCCCTGCGCCGCGGCCTCGGCCTGCCGCTGGTCGAGCACGGCGATCGCCTCCATCAGCACCTCCGGGTTCTCCAGAAGGTAAGCGCGCACCTGCGCGCCGAAGGCCTCGCGCTCGCCCTCGCTCATCGCGTCGAGATCGAGGGCGGCGGCAGGACCGGCAAGCGCCAGGGTGACGGGCAGGGCGCGGATAAGGCTGCGCAGCATGGGATGTCCTTTCATCGTGTCGGGATCGTGCAGACCACATCGCCGCCCGCCTGCCAAGTTCCCGCACCATGAAGCCGGCCCATTGACGGCGGGGGCGCGGGATTGGCACAACCGCGCCAAAGCTTAGGGAGACTGTCATGCGGAACTCAAGGCGCGGCGAGGTCGATCCCTTCATCGTGATGGATGTGATGGAGGCGGCCCGGCAGGCCGAGGCGGCGGGCCGGCACATCATCCACATGGAGGTCGGCCAGCCCGGCACCGGCGCGCCGCGCGAGGCGGTCGAGAAGGTGGCGCGCGAGATGGCGACGGGGCCGATGGGCTACACCGTGGCGCTCGGCCTGCCGGAGCTGCGCGCGCGCATCGCGCGGCATTACGGCGAATGGTACAACGTCGATCTCGACCCGGCCCGCGTCGTCGTCACCTCAGGCGCGTCGGGAGCGTTCCTTCTGAGCTTCACCCAGCTCTTCGACACCGGCGCGCGGGTGGGCTTGGGCGCGCCCTGCTACCCCTCCTACCGCCAGATCCTCAAGGCGCTCGACATGGCGCCGATCGACATCGCCACCCGGCTCGAAAACCGGATGCAGCCGGTGCCGGGCGACGTCGAGGCGCATGCGCTCGACGGGCTGGTGCTGGCCTCGCCCTCGAACCCGGCGGGCACCATGCTAGACAAGGATGGGATCGCGGCGCTGGCCGAGGCCTGTGCCGCGCGCGATGCGGCGCTCATTTCGGACGAAATCTATCACGGCATCGGCGGACGCGGCACCTCGGCGCTGGAGGTCACGGACGAAACCCATGTGATCGGGTCGTTCTCCAAGTATTTCTCGATGACCGGCTGGCGCGTCGGCTGGCTGATCGTGCCGCCCGAACACGTGCGCGGCATCGAGCGGATCGCGCAGAACATGTTCATCTGCACCTCGCACGCTTCCCAGCGCCTCGCCCTGCACGCCATGGACGCGACCGGGGAGTTGGAGGCCAACGCCGCCGTCTACGCCGCCAACCGCCGCCTGATGCTGGAGCGGCTGCCAAGGGCGGGCTTCACCCGCTTCGCGCCGCCCGACGGCGCCTTCTACGTCTATGCCGATGTTTCGGCCTTCACCGATGACAGCCGCGCCTTCGCCGCCGAGATCCTCGAAGAGGCGGGCGTGGCGGTGACGCCGGGGCTCGATTTCGACCCCGCCGAGGGGCATCGCTGGATTCGCTTCTCCTACGCCCGCTCCACCGCCGATATCGAGGAGGGGTTGGAGCGTCTGACCCGCTTCATGGCGGCGCGCGGCCATGCGGAGACGGGCGCCGCATGAGGCCCCGGCGCGGCGCACGGGGCAGGCCGGGTATGCGTATTTGGAGAAAGATGAAAGGGATCGGGCTCGCGCTGCTGCTGGCCGCGCCGCTTCAGGCGCAGGAGTTCTCGGGGCTGGCGCGGCTCGATCCCGCGAAAAGCCGGATCGAGGACAGCCGGAAGGGCGTCGAGATCGATCTCGCGCTGAGCCAGCCGGTGCCGTGGCGCATCTTTACCCTCGACGCGCCGCGCCGCCTCGTGCTCGATTTCGCCGAGGCCGACTGGAGCGGGGCCGATCCGGCCGCGCTGCTCTCGGGCGAGCGCGCCACCGCGCTGCGGCTCGGGCGCGGGCGGCCGGGCTGGTCGCGCCTCGTGCTCGATCTGGCCGAGCCGCTCGGCATCGACAGCGCCGAAATGCGCACCACCTCCGCAGGCGCCGCGCGGCTGCGCGTGGCGCTGGGGGCGGTGACGGCGGAGGAGTTCGCCGCCCGCGCCCGAACGCAGGACCCGGCGGGCGAGGTGCTGGCAGCGCCCGAACGGGCGGCGCAGGGCCCGCTCGTGGTGGCGGTGGATGCGGGCCATGGCGGCGTCGATCCCGGCGCCATGCGCGAAGGGCTGATCGAGGCCGATCTGATGCTGCGGCTGGCGCGCGAGACGGCCGAGGCGATCAACCGCACCGGCACCATGCGCGCCGTGCTGACCCGCGACGACGACGCCTTCGTGTCGCTCTCCGAGCGGATGACCATCGCCCGCGCCGCGGGCGCGGGGCTGCTCTTGTCGCTGCACGCGGATGCGCTGGAGGAGGACGAGGCCTCGGGCGGGTCGGTCTATACCCTGTCGGACGAGGCGCAGGATGCCGCATCGAGCCGGATGGTCGAGCGGCACCAGAGGGGCGATCTGCTGTCGGGGCTCGATCTCAGCCGGCAGGACGACCGGGTCGCGACGGCGCTGATGGACCTGGCCCGGCTCGACACCGCGCCGCAAAGCGCGCGGCTGGCAAGCGCGCTGGTGGCGGCGCTGCGCGAGGCGGGGGCGCATCTCAACACCCGGCCGCGCCGCAGCGCGCCGCTGGCGGTGCTCAACGCCGCCGATTTTCCCTCCGTGCTGGTCGAGGTGGGGTTCTTGTCCAACGCGGGCGACCGCGCGCGGTTGATCGATCCCGTGCAGCGCGCGCGCATCGTCTCGGGCCTCGTCGCGGGGATACAGGCGTGGTCCGCGGAAGAGGCGGCGCGCGCGCCGCTCAGGCGGCGCTGAGGCGCGAAGGGCCCCGCGCAAGGATGCGCGGGGCCCTTCGAAGGAAAGCAGAGGCGGCCGGGCGGCTCAGCCCTTCTTGGAGCCGTCCTCGCGCGGCACACCGTCGAAACGCGCCAGCCAGACCGAATGCATGCCGCAATCGGGGTCTTCGGGGATGAAGGCCAGCGGCATGAAGCCGTGCATCTCCAGAAGACCCTTGTAGGTCTTGGGGCTGAGGCTTTCGTGGAAGATCGGCTTGCCGGCCACCTCGCCGATGGCGGTCCCGGCCGAGGGGCCGGAGGTGAACATCAGCGCGCAGCCCGGCGCGGCATGCTCGGTGAAGGTCGGGAACATCGCCTGCTGGTCGGGGGCCGAAAGGTGGAAGAAGCTGTCCCAGGCCAGGATCGCGTCGAACTTCTCCGACAGGCGCAGCCCGCGCATGTCGTGATGAAAGGCGCGCGCGCGCGGCATGTTCTTCTGGAACATGCCCAGCATCACCCGGCTCGCATCGACGCCGGTCACCTCGGCGCCGCGATCGGCGATGTATTGCGCGATCGGCGCGCCGGTGCCGCAGCCCAAGTCGAGCACGCGGCGGCGGCCACCATTGCGCGGCGCCGCGGCCAGCATCCGGTCGACCCAGCGCCGCTCGATCAGGCGGCGATCGCGCGCCTTGGCCCATTCGGGGCCGACGGCGTCATAGGTCGCGATCACGTCATCAGGCGTGGCGCGGCGGGGGGAAGAGGTTTCGGTTGCCATCATGTACGCCCTTTTGGGTCCCATCTGCCGAGAGCGCAATCCCCTCGCCAAAGCGTGACCCTGCTTTCGGGCGTTTTGCCGCCGATTTCAAGCCCTGTGCTTTTGACCCGGGGCGGGGGCTTGCCTATAAGCCACCCCATTCCTCCCGGAGAAATATCGTGCTGCGCTTCATCATGTCCTTCTTTGGCGGCATCTTCTCGATGCTGACCCTCGGCCTCGCCATGGGGGCGCTGACGCTCGGCGCGATCTTCTATGTCTATGGCCGCGATCTGCCGAGCTACGAGACATTGGCGCAATACACGCCGCCCACCATCAGCCGGGTCTATGACGGCGAGGGCGAGATCCTCGACGAATTCGCCTCCGAGCGGCGGCTCTTCACCCCGGCCGAGGAAATCCCCGAGCTGGTCAAGCACGCCTTCGTCTCGGCCGAGGACCAGAATTTCTACGTCCATTCCGGCTTCGACATCAAAGGCATCCTCGCCGCCGGGGTCGAGGCGGTGCGCTCGCGCGGCGAGGACATCCGTGGCGCCTCGACCATCACCCAGCAGGTGATGAAGAACTTCCTGCTCGACGGCTCGCGCACGCTGGAACGCAAGATCAAGGAACTGATCCTCGCCGTGCGCATCGAGGGCGCGATGGACAAGGAGCGGATTCTCGAGCTCTATCTCAACGAGATCTTCCTCGGGCAGAACTCCTACGGCGTCACCGCCGCCGCGCAGACCTATTTCAACAAGCCGCTGAGCGCGCTGGAGCCGGGCGAGGCCGCCTATCTCGCGGCGCTGCCGCAGCGCCCCGGCACGCTGCACCCGGTGCGCGAATACGCCGACGCGGTGAACCGCCGCAACTACGTGCTGCGCCGCATGTGGGAGGATGGCTATATCGACCGCGCCACCTATGAGGAGGCGCGCGGCCGCACGCTCGACACGGTGCAGTCGGGCGATATCGAGAGCTTCCGCGCCGCGCTGCCGCCGCGCGACTACTTCACCGACGAGGTGCGCCGCCAGCTTTCGGCCGAGTTCGGCGAGGACGAGTTCTTCGGCGGCGGGTTGTCGATTCGCGCCACGCTCGACGGCGAGCTTCAGATCGAGGCCGCCCATGCGCTGCAACGCGCGCTGGAGCGCTATGATCGCGGCCTCGGGCGCTGGCACGGCACCGGCAAGACCATCCCCGTCGAGACGCTGGATGACGAGATCGCCTGGCGCAAGGCGCTGTCGGAGGTCGACGTGCCGCGCGACGTGACGCTGGAGAGCCGCTGGCGCCCGGCGGTGGTGATGGAGATCGGCGACAGCCAGATGCGCCTCGGGATCGAGGGGCTGGCCGATGACGGCACCGAGCCGCATGTCGTCCCGCGCGAGGACATCGCCTGGATGCGCGGCAGCTTCCACGACAATTTCGAGCGCGGCGACGTGGTGCTGGTGCGCCGGATGATCACCGATGAGGGCGGCGATTTCATCCGCTGGACCCTGCGCCAGACGCCCAAGGTGCAGGGCGGCTTCATGGCGATGGACGTCAACACCGGCCGCGTTCTGGCGATGCAGGGCGGCTTCTCCTACCAGGATTCGGTGTTCAACCGCGCCACCCAGGCGCAGCGCCAGCCCGGCTCGTCCTTCAAGCCCTTCGTCTATGCTGCAGCACTCGACAGCGGCTATACGCCGGCGACGATCATCGTCGACGCCCCGATCGAGATCAACACGCCGCAGGGCATGTGGCGGCCGCAGAACGCCTCGAACCGCTTCTATGGCCCGACGCCGCTCCGCACCGGCATCGAGCGGTCGCGCAACATCATGACGATCCGCCTCGCGCAGGAGGTCGGCATGGATGTGGTCGCCGAATATGGCGAGCGCTTCGGCGTCTATGACGATCTCGGGCCCTACCTGTCGAACGCGCTGGGCGCGCAGGAGACGACGCTGTTCCAGATGGTCGCCGCCTACGCCATGTTCGCCAATGGCGGCGAGCGGGTCGAGCCGACGCTGGTGGACCGGGTGCAGGACCGCTACGGCAACACCATCTACCGCCACGACCAGCGCAACTGCGTCGATTGCTCCCTCGCGGCGCTGCCCGCGGGCGAGGTGCCGACCATCCAGTCGAACCGCGAGCGGATCATGAACGCCGTCACCGCCTACCAGCTCACCTCGATGATGCAGGGCGTGGTCGAGCGCGGCACCGCGCGCGGCATCAACCTGCCGGTGCCGATCGCCGGCAAGACCGGCACCACCAACGATGCCAAGGACGTGTGGTTCGTGGGCTTTTCCTCGAACATCGTCGCGGGCTGCTACATCGGCTACGACAACCCGCGCTCTCTGGGCTCGGGCGCTTCGGGCGGCGGCATCTGCGGCCCGGTGTTCGAGCAATTCATGCGCAGCGCGATCGATCGCTTCGGCGGCACCGATTTCCCGGTCCCCGAGGAATGCCAGTTCATCAAGATCGACCGCTACTCCGGCGCGCGTCTGCCCGACGGCGCCTCGGGCGCCAACGTGATCTCCGAATGCTTCCGCATCGGCGAGGAGCCGCTCTTCGGCGTGACCTTCGATGGCGGCTTCAAGATGTCGGGCGACCTGCCGCTCTACGAGGAGGCGGGCGGCAGCAAGCCCACCAAGAAGGTCAAGACCTCGACCGGCAACACCGCCACCGTCGGCCCCAAGGCGAGCTTCGGCACGCTCTCCTCGGGCGGTCTCTACTGAGCGCGCGCGCCTCGCTTGCCGGGGCGCGCGGGGCGCGGTATCACGCCCCTCAATCCAACGCCCATCGCCAGCCAGGGGACCGATCATGCGCGCAGAGACGCAAGCCAACATCGCCGCCATCGAAAAGTCGCTCGGCCTGCTCGCCAAGCGCATGGACCGCGAGACGGCCGCGCACCGGCTCGAGGAGTTCGACGCGCGGGTCGAGGACCCGACCCTGTGGGACGATCCGGCCGCGGCGCAGAAGCTGATGCGCGAGCGCCAGGCGCTGCTCGACAAGATGGGCACCTATGACCAGATCGCCCAGGCGCTGGCCGACAATGCCGAGCTGATCGAGATGGGCGAGATGGAGGGCGACGAGGAGATCGTCGCCGAGGCCGAGGCCGCGCTGAAGGCGCTGCGCGAAAGCGCCGCCTCCAAGGAACTCGAAGCGCTGCTCGACGGCGAGGCCGACGGCAACGACACCTTCCTCGAAATCAACGCCGGCGCGGGCGGCACCGAGGCCTGCGACTGGGCGCAGATGCTGCAGCGCATGTATGTGCGCTGGGCCGAAAAGCGCGGCTACGAGGTCGAGATGCAGTCCGAGGAAGCGGGCGGCGAGGCGGGGATCAAGTCCGTCGCCTACAAGATCTCGGGCCCCAACGCCTATGGCTGGCTGAAATCGGAATCGGGCGTGCACCGGCTCGTGCGCATCTCGCCCTTCGGCAAGGGCACGCGCGAGACCTCCTTCGCGAGCGTCTGGGTCTACCCGGTGGTCGACGACAATATCGAGATCGAGGTGAATCCCTCCGACATCCGGCTCGACACCTACCGCTCCTCGGGCGCGGGCGGCCAGCACGTCAACACCACCGACTCGGCGGTGCGGATCACCCACCTGCCGACCGGCATCGTGGTGACGAGCTCGGAGAAGTCGCAGCACCAGAACCGCGACATCGCGATGAAGGCGCTGAAATCGCGGCTCTACCAGATGGAGCTCGACCGCCGCAACGCCGAGATCAACGCCCAGCACGACGCCAAGGGCGACGCGGGCTGGGGCAACCAGATCCGCTCCTACGTGCTGCAGCCCTACCAGATGGTGAAGGACCTGCGCACCGGCCACGAGACCTCCGACACCCAAGGCGTGCTCGACGGCGATCTCGACGGCTTCATGGCCGCGACGCTGGCGGGCCAGGTCTCCGGCAAGAGCCGCGCCGAGGCCTCGGCCGAGGACTGATCGGCGCGGGTCTGGTCCCTGGAATGCCGCTCCTAGCGGCTTTGGGCGCGCTCTGGCTGGGTCATGCCGGGGGCGACCGGGGGGCTGTGGGCTGAAGTCGCGTCGTTGAAGTCGCGCCGTGGCTTCGCCGACACCCATCTGGGCCGCGTCGGCTCGCACCCGTAACCCCTGCCGCGCTCATGCGAAAGGGGCGCCCCGGTCTCCCGGAGCGCCCCTTGCCTGTCGATCCCGATGGCCGGGGGTCAGTCGTGACCGCCTTCGGCGACCGAGGGCTTGGGCAGCGGCTTGGGCGCGCCGGTGGTGTTGAGCGGGTCTTCCTGACGCTGCACCGAGCCTTCGAAATGCGCGCCGCTCTCGATCGCGATGGTCTTGTGGATGATGTCGCCCTCGACGCGGGCGGTCGAGGTGAGGCGGACCTTGAGGCCGCGCACCCGGCCGACGATGCGGCCATTGATCACCACGTCATCGGCCATCAGCTCGCCGCGCACCGTGGCGCCTTCGCCGACGGTCAGCAGATGGGCGCGGATGTCGCCCTCGATCTGGCCCTCGACCTGGATGTCGCCGGTGGTCTTGATGTCGCCCTTGATGTGCAGGTCGGCCGAAAGCACCGAGGCCGGCGGCTTGGCCTTGGGGGCGGCAGGGCGGTAGTCCTGCGATCCCTGGGGCTGCGCGGGCTTGGTGGTTGCGTCCATGGTGGGCGTCCCTTCGGCTGTCCTGGGTCCGGGCTCGTTGATCTTGCTTTTAGAAAACATCTTTTCCAGCTCGTATGTAGGTCATGGGATTGACGGGAGTCCCACCGACGCGCACCTCGTAATGGAGGTGGGGCCCGGTCGATCGTCCGGAGTTGCCCATATCACCGATCCGCTCGCCGCGCGATACCCTTTGGCCGACCTTGACCCGGATCTTGTTGAGATGTGCGTAACGGGTCTCGATCCCGAATTCGTGCTGGATCTTGATCAGCCGGCCATAGCCCGAGGCCCAGCCCGCGCTGACCACCACGCCATCGGCGGTGGAATAGACCGGGGTGCCGATCGGAGCGGCGAAATCGGTGCCCGCATGCAGCCGGCCCCAGCGCTGGCCGAAGCCCGAGGTGAAGCGGAACTTGGCCTTCACCGGCTGGGCGAAGGGCGCCTTGGAGGCGGCGATGCGGTAGAGGTTGATCTCGTCCATCTTGCCCAGAAGCGCATTGGCGCGCTCGGCATTCTCGTTCGCATGGCCCGCATGTGCGCCCATGGTCGAGAACTGGATCGGCGTCAGCGCGCCGCCGCCGATGCCGCTATAGCCCTTGCGGACCTTGGAGATCATCGCGTCGGGGTCCATGCCTGCGGCGCGGAACATCTCGCCCAGAGGTTCGACCGAGACGGTCATCGCCTCTTCGAGCTGGCGGAAGATCTCGTCGTTGCGCTCGGTCATCAGCCGCAATTCGAGCTGCATCTCGTTGGCCTGCTCGAAGGCAAGCTCGGCATCCTCGGCGATGCGGTCGCGCTCCTGGGCCGTGTCGGCCAGCGCGTCCGAGAGGATGTCGAGCGTGCCCTCGACCGAGGCCGCGTCGGCACCGCCCGGAAGCGCGCCGCCCTCGGCCAGCGCCACTTCGAGCGCCTCGGCCGCCTCGCGCGCGGTCTCGCGCTCCAGCATGGTGCGGCGCAGCGCGGCCTGCACCACCTCGAGCCCGGTCTCCATCTCGCGGCGGCGGTCCTCGGAGGCGAGCAGCTCGCTTTGCATGGTCGAGATCTGCGCCAGCGCGGTCGAGAAGCGCTCCTGCGCGGCGGCGGCCTCGGCGGCGCGCAGGTCGCGCTCGGTCGACAGCGCGTTGAGCCGCTCTTCATAGATCATCTGGTCGCGCTGCGCCTGGGCGCGGAAATTGCCCGAGCCGATCGAATCCATCAGCAGGATCGCGGTGGCGGTGATGGTCCAGCCCACCACCAGCGTCACGCCGCTCCAGGCCAGAAGCTGGGTCGAGGGGTGCAGCCGGATGAACCGGGTTTCGGTGTCCGAGCGCAGAAACAGCCGCCGTTCGGGAAACCGGCGCTCCAGCGCCGCGTGAAGTTTCTGTGCCAGTCTTGTCCGCACCCGTCCGTCCCCGTGTTGTCCCGGTCACAGCCTCTCTTTTTCGAGAGTGCCGCGGCTGAGGTGTTACCGGCGGTCCGGCGGTGTCGCAACAGCTTTGGCCGCGATGGGGCGAAAGCCCGGCAAAGCGGGGGCGGAAACGGCGGGATATTGCCGACCGGTGCCGCTCTTTCCGAGCTGTTGCCGATGCGCCACGCCGCTGTGATGCGCGCGCCTCAGCCGCGCTTCGGCGCGGTCTCCTCGGCCAGCGGCCAGTAGAAATCGGGCGGGATTCCGGCCTCGGCGCGCTTTTCCTCGTTGAAGGGTGGCTTGAGGCTGGCATGGAAATGCCGGCGCACCAGATCGCGGAACACCGGGGCCGGGTCGAGATCGTGGCGCCCGCACAGGAAATGAAACCACTTCGAGCCGTAGGAGACGTGATGCACCTCCTCGGCATAGATGATCTCCAGCGCGGCGACGGTCTCGGTGTCGTTCGCCTTGCGAAAGATCTCGATCATCCCCGGCGTCACGTCGAGCCCGCGCGCCTCGAGCACCATCGGCACCACGGCGAGCCGCGCCAGCAGGTCCTGCGCCGTGTCCTCGGCGGCGCGCCACATGCCCTCATGCGCGGGCAGGGCGCCGTAATGGCTCCCCAATGCTTCGAGCCTGTCGCACAGCAGGTTGAAATGCTTGGATTCCTCATCCGCCGCCTGCACCCAGTCGTCGAAATAGCCCAAGGGCAGCGGCGTCTCGGCAAAGCGCGCCACCGCGTCCCAGTGCAGATCCACCGCGTTGAGCTCGATATGCGCGACGGCGTGGATCAGCGCGATCCGCCCATGCTCGGAGCCGGGGCGGCGCTTGGGCATCTCGCGCGGGGCCAGAAGCTCGGGGCGGGCGGGGCGCGCGGGCCGGTCGGGCGGCGTGGCCGCGCCGATCTCGAGCGGCGCGCCGGCGGCGCGGCTGTCGCGCCAGAGCTTCGCGGCGGCATGGCTGCGCGCGGTCTTCTCGCGCCCGTCGGCGGTGCCGAGCACCTCGACCGCCAGCTCGGTCAGCGTCCGGCTCACAGCGCGCGCACCGCGTCGAGAACCTCCTCGGCATGGCCGTCGACCTTCACCTTGGGCCAGACCCGCGCGATGCGGCCCTGCGCGTCGATCAGGAAGGTGCTGCGCGCGATCCCCATGAAGGTCTTGCCATACATCTTCTTCTCGACCCAGACGCCGTAGCGCTCGCAGACGTCGCTCTCGGCATCCGACAGGAGCGCCACGCGCAGCCCGTACTTGTCGCGGAACTTCTCGTGCTTCGCCACCGTGTCCTTCGACACGCCGAGCACCCGCGCGCCCAGAAGCTCGAACTCCGAGCCGAGCTCGGTGAAGCCCTGCGCCTCGCGCGTGCAGCCCAAGGTGTCGTCGCGCGGGTAGAAATAGAGCACCACGGGCGCGCCCAGATGCGCCGAGAGCCGCACCTCCTCCCCGCCGTCGCGCGGCAGGGCGAAATCGGGGGCGGGCTGGCCCGGCTCGGGCCGGGCGGACGGCATCGTGTCGCTCATGGCGCATCCTCGCTTGCGTGATCGGGCGATGGTGGCCCTCGGGGCCTCAGGCATCTACGCTGCGGGTGATGAAATCAAGGGGCCATGGCCTGTCTTGCCGATGCATTCGATCAGGTCACGACACGCAGCTTCGCAGGCCCCGCGCGGCCGCGGGCCGGTGGGGACGCTGCGGCGCGGGCTGGGCTCGGCCCTCGGGCTGGCGCTGTCGGTGGCGATGCTGCCATTGGCCCTGCTCGCGGCGCTCGCGCTCTTCGTCCCTTCGCTGGATGTCGATGTGCCGGGCTGGGCCCGGGCGCGGATCGAGGCGCGCGCGGCCGAGAGCCTCGCGGGCGGGACGGTGGCGTTCGGCGAGATCACCGTCGGGATGGGCCGAGACCTGCATCCGCGCGTGACGCTTCAGGATGCGGTGCTGCGCGATGCGCAGGGCGCGGTTCTGGCGCGGGTGCCCGAGGCCGAGGCGGTGCTGAGCCCGCGGGCGCTCTTGTTCGAGCGCGCGGCGCTGGCGCAGCAGGTGGTGCTGCGCGGCGCCGAGATCGGGCTGGCCCGCGATGCCACGGGCCGGGTCGATCTGCGCTTCGAGCGGGCCGAGCCGATGCCCGCGCCGAGGCCGGATGCCGGTGCCGCGGGGCTGGCCGGTGTGCTGGCCCGGATCGAGGCGGTGCTCGACCGGCCCGCGCTTCGGGCGCTGGAGCGGGTCGCGCTGCCGGATCTGTCGCTGCGCTACGACGATGCCCGCGCCGGGCGCAGCTGGCGCGGCGAAGAGGGGGATCTCGCGCTCGATCTGCGCGATGGCATCCGCCTGACCGGGCGCATGTCGCTGCGCTCGGACCATGGCACGGCCACGGAGCTTGCGCTGGGCTACGACCGGAGGCCCGGGGAGGAGACCGCCGGGCTGCGGCTCGACATCGCGCGCGTGGCGAGCCGCGACATCGCCGGCCAGCACCCGGCGCTGAGCTTCCTGTCGGCGCTCGACGCGCCGCTTTCGGCCCGGCTGCGCGGCCGGATCGGCGCGGATGGCGCGCCGGGGCCGTTCAGCGCGCGGCTGCGCATCGCGGCGGGCGCGCTGGCGCCGGGGGGCGGGGCGGAGCCCTTGCGCTTCGACGAGGCCGAGCTGGCGCTGCGCTTCGACCCCGAGGACGATCGCATCGCCTTCGACCGCATCGCCGCCAGCGGCGAGCTGGGCCGCATCAAAGGCCACGGCCAGGCCTGGCTGCGCGAGATCGAGGCGGGCTGGCCCGGCGCGCTGGTGGCGCTGCGCGATCTGTGGGCCGACATGCGGCTGCATCCCGCCCCCTTCGCGCTGGAGATCGGCGGCTTCGGCGCGACCGATGCCGAAAGCGGCGCGCGCATCCACGGCAGCGGCCGGGTCGATCATACCGCCCAAGGCTGGCGCGCGGCGCTCGATGCGCGCAGTGAGAAACTGAGCCGCGACCGGCTGCTCGCCTATTGGCCCGAAGCCTTCAAGCCGGGCACCCGCGGCTGGATCGCCGCGCATATCCCGCAAGCGCTGCTGCGCGACGTGACCGCCGCCCTGCGCCGCGCGCCGGGGCAGGCACCGCGGATCGCCCTGACCCAGAGCTTCGAGGATGCCGTGATCCGCCCGCTCGACGGCCTGCCCGCGATCACGCAGGCGGCGGGCCATGGCAGCCTCGGGGGCGGCGCCTTCTCGGTCAGCCTGACGCAGGGCGGCGCCGAGGCCCCGATGGGCGGGCGCGTCGATCTGGCGGGCACCAGCTTCACCATTCCCGAACTTGGCGGGCCGCGCCCCGATGCACGCATCGCCATCGAGGCCGCAGGGCCGGTGACAGCGATGCTGTCGCTGATCGACCAGCCGCCGTTCCGCTTTTTGCAAAAGGCGGGCCAGCCGGTCGATCTCGTCGAGGGGCGGGGCCGGGCCAGCGCCGAGATCGGCCTGCCGCTGGGCGGGCCGGTCGTGCCAGAGGAGGTGGCGTGGTCGGTCGAGGCGCGGCTCGACGAGGGGACGAGCACGGCCATCGTGCCGGAGCGGCGCGTCGCGGCGCGCGGCCTCGCCGTCACGGCCGGGTCCGGCACGCTCGACGTGGCGGGGCCGGTGACCATCGACGGGCTGCCCGTTGATGTGAGATTCACCCAGCCGCTCGGGCCCGATGCCGGGGCGGCGCGGCTGGAGGGCACGGTGGAGCTGTCGCCGCGCTTCCTCGACACCTTCGGCATCGCGCTGCCCGAGGGCAGCCTGACCGGCAGCGGGCGCGCCCGCGTCGCGATGCGCCTGCCGCGCGGCGCGCCGCCGCAGGTCACGCTGACGAGCGAACTGTCGGGGATCGGCCTTTCGATCCCGGCGCTGGGCTGGTCGGTGGCGCAAGGCACGACCGGGCGGCTCGAAATCGAGGGCGTCTTGGGCGATCTGCCGCATATCGACCGGATCGCGCTCGACGCGGGCGGGCTTTCGGCGCGCGGCGCGCTGACCCTGCGGCCGGGCGGCGGGCTGGAGCGGGCCAGCTTTTCGCGGCTGCGCCTGTCCGACTGGCTCGATGTCGCGGTCGATCTCGTCGGGCGGGGCCAGGGCGAGACGGTCGGGGTCGAGATCACGGGCGGCGCGCTTGATCTGCGCCGCGCGGGCTTTGGCGCGGGCGGCGGCGGGGAGGGCGGGCCGATCGCCCTCGCGCTCGACCGGCTGCGCGTGACCGACGCCGTGGCGCTGACCGATCTCAAGGGCGATTTCTCGACGCGGGGCGGCTTTTCGGGCCGGTTCGACGCGCGGGTCAACGGCGATGCGCCGGTCTCGGGGCTGGTCGTGCCCGACACCGACGGCACGGCGGTGCGGATCACCGGGCCGGATGCGGGCGCGGTGCTGCGCGCGGCGGGGCTCTACGGCACCGCGACGGGCGGCGCGCTCGACCTGACGCTGCTGCCCGAGGGGCAGCCCGGCCATTACAGCGGCGAGATCGACGTGGCCGGGCTCAGGGTGCGCGACGCCCCCGCCATGGCGCAGCTTCTCGATGCGATCTCGGTGGTGGGATTGCTGCAGCAGCTCGACGGCAAGGGCCTCGCCTTCGACCGCATTCGCGCCGATTTCCGGCTGACGCCCGAGCGGCTGGACATCGCCCGCGCGAGCGCCACCGGACCGGGTCTTGGCATTTCGCTCGACGGGCGCTACAGCCTCGCTTCCAGGCGCATGGCCTTCCAAGGCGTCGTCTCGCCCTTCTACCTCGTCAATTCGCTGGGATCCTTCCTGACCCGTCCCGGCGAGGGGCTGATCGGCTTCAACTACACCCTTGGCGGCACGCCCGAAGACCCCGATGTCTCGGTCAACCCGCTCTCCGCGCTGACGCCGGGCATGTTCCGCGAGATCTTTCGCCGCCCGCCACCGACATGACCTGACCTGACCTGACCTGAGGCCCGCCGATGAAGCTCTCGGATTTCGATTTCGACCTGCCCGAGGATCTGATCGCCACCCGCCCCGCGCGGCCGCGCTCCTCGGCCCGGCTGCTGCTGGCGCAGGGCGAGACGATCGCCGACCGGGTGGTGACAGATCTGGTGGAGATCCTGCGCCCCGGCGACAGGCTGGTGCTCAACGACACCAAGGTGATCCCGGCGCGGCTTTCGGGCACCCGCACGAGGCCCGGCGCCGCCGGAGAGGGGATCGCCCGGATCGAGGTGACGCTGCTCGCCCCGCGCGCCGATGGCTGCTGGACCGCGCTGGTCAAGCCGCTGAGAAAACTGCGCGAGGGCGAAAGCATCGTCTTTTCCGAGAAGCTCTCGGCCGAGCTCGTGGGCCGCGAGGCCGACCAGGCGGTGCTGCGCTTCGATCTCGAAGGCGAGGATTTCGATGCCGCCATCGCCGAGGTCGGCGCCATGCCGCTGCCGCCCTACATCGCCGCCAAGCGCGAGGCCGACGAGGCCGACCGCGCCGATTACCAGACCGTCTGGGCCGCGCGCCCCGGCGCCGTGGCCGCCCCCACCGCCTCGCTGCATTTCGACGAGCCGCTGATGGCGGCGCTGGCCGAGCGCGGCGTCTCCATCACCCATGTGACGCTGCATGTCGGCGCGGGCACCTTTCTGCCGGTGAAGGTCGACGACATCCGCGACCACAAGATGCACGCCGAATGGGGGCAGGTGAGCGAGCGCGCCGCCGCCGAGATCGCCGCCACCCGCGCCACCGGCGGCCGGGTGATCCCGGTCGGCACCACCGCGCTGCGGCTGATCGAGAGTGCCGCGCGCGGCGGCCAGATCGAGCCTTGGGTGGGCGAGACCGACATCTTCATCACCCCGGGCTTCGAGTTCCGGGTGGCGCATGGTCTGATGACCAATTTCCACCTGCCCAAATCGACGCTGATGATGCTGGTCTCGGCGCTGATGGGGGTGGAGGAGATCCGCCGCATCTACGATCACGCCATTGCGAATCGCTACCGTTTCTTCTCCTACGGGGATGCCTCGCTGCTGCTGCCGCAACGCGGGCGCTGACGCTACTTCGTTTCCGTCACATTTTTTGTCGTAATGCGATCAGACCCGCGTGGACGCGCCGGGTTAGCCGGGCCGTGGGCGCCGGCAGAAAGGGACAGGCCATGATTCAGGTTCTCGGGGGCTCCTGGGCTCTCTTGCTCGGCATGTTCATGCTGATGATCGGCAATGGCCTGCAAGGCACGCTTCTGGGCCTGCGCGGCGCGATCGAAGGGTTCTCGACCGGCGAGCTGTCGATCATCATGTCGGCCTATTTCGCGGGCTTTCTCATCGCCTCGCGCTATGCGCCGCGGATGATCCGCCGGGTCGGCCATGTGCGGGTCTTCGCGGCGCTGGGCTCGACCATTTCGGCGGTGCTGATCCTCTATCCCGCGCTGACCGAGCCATGGGCCTGGACGCTGGGCCGGGTCGTGATCGGGTTCTGCTTCTGCGGCGTCTACATCACCGCCGAAAGCTGGCTCAACGACGCCGCCACCAATGAAAGCCGCGGCAAGGCGCTGTCGCTTTACATGATCGTGCAGATGGCGGGCATCGTCGTGGCGCAGTTTCTCGTGACGCTGGGCGACGTGTCGGGCTTCATTTTGTTCATCATCCCTTCGGTGCTGGTGTCGATGGCCTTCGCGCCGATCCTTCTGTCGGTCAGCCCCGCGCCGATCTTCACCACCACCAAGCCGCTGCCGATCAGGCAGCTGGTCGATGCCTCGCCGCTGGCCTGCGTCGGCATGTTCCTTCTGGGCGGGGTCTTCGCCGCGCAGTTCGGCATGTCGGCGGTCTACGGCGCGCGGGCCGGGCTTTCGGTGGCGCAAATCTCGCTTCTGGTCTCGATGACCTATGTCGGCGCGCTGGTGCTGCAGTTCCCGATCGGCTGGCTGTCGGACCGGATCGACCGGCGCTGGCTGATCCTCGGCCTGTCGGGGGTGGGCGGCGGTGCGGCGCTCATGGCCTTCATGATCCCGGGCCATGTGACGCTGATCCTCGTCTCCGCGACGCTGGTGGGCGGCACTTCGAACCCGCTCTACGCGCTGCTCATCGCCTATGCCAACGACTATCTCGACCGCGAGGACATGGCGGCGGCCTCGGGCGGGCTCCTGTTCATCAACGGCCTCGGCGCCATCGCCGGGCCGATCGTGGTCGGCTGGATGCTCGACAATGTCGGCGCGCACGGCTTCTGGGCCTTCATCGCGGTGCTTCTGCTGGGCCTTGCGACCTATGCCGGCTGGCGGATGCTGCGGCGCCCGGATCGCGGCGTCGAGGTGGGCGATACCGTGAGCTACGCCCCGGTCGCCGCGACCGGTACCGCCGTGGCCGCCGAGGCCGCGCAGGAGGTCTATATCGAGCACGAGATCGAGCAGATGGAGGAGGCGCAGGAGGACGCGGCCTGACCGGAAAGGGGCCGGCAAAGGAGCCGGGGGCCGGCGCGGAGGCGCACAAATCGGCCCCCCGGCGCCTTCGCGCTTGACCCGCGAGCGGGTTGGGGCAGGTTTGGTGAAGCCGACCGACAAGGAGGACCACCATGACCGCCACACCCGTCACCACCCAGGCCGAGGCCCCGAGCGAGGCCGAGAAGGTGCTGGCCTTCTGGCTCGAGGAGGTCGAGCCGAAGCAGTGGTACATCGCCGATGCCGATCTCGACGCCACCATCCGCGACCGTTTCGGCGCGCTGTGGGAAAAGGCGGAGGAGGGCGCGCTGGGCCATTGGCTGACCGAGCCCAACGGCGCGCTGGCCTATATCATCGTCACCGACCAGTTCGCCCGCAACATCTGGCGCGACGACGCCCGCGCCTTCGCGCTCGACGAGCAGGCCCGCTCGGTCGCCAAGCTCGCCATCGACAATGGCTGGGACCGCGAGATCGTGCCGCCCGGGCGGCAGTTCTTCTACCTGCCCTTGATGCATTCCGAGAATCTCGTCGACCAGGACCGCGCGGTGCGGCTGTTCTGCGACCGGATGCCCGAGGCCGAGAGCAACCTGCTGCATGCCCGCGCCCATCGCGAGGTGATCCGCGAATTCGGCCGCTTCCCCTTCCGCAACGCCGCGCTGGGCCGCGAGACCTCTGCCGCCGAGGCGGAATGGATCGAGCAGGGCGGCTATGGCGCGGTGCTGGAGCGGCTGAAATCCGAGCCGAAATGACCCTGCGGCAGACCGCGCAAACCGGCCATGCGCCGACCCGTCTGGAAGCCCGGCAAAAAGTAGTTTAGCGTCAAACCAATTTTGCGGGACCGCCGAGGAGGAACACCGAATGGCCGCCAAGAACTTCGACCTGATCGTGATCGGGGCCGGCCCCGGCGGCTATGTCGCCGCGATCCGCGCCGCCCAGCTGGGCCAGAAGGTCGTGATCGTCGAACGCGAGAACCTGGGCGGCATCTGCCTCAACTGGGGCTGCATCCCGACCAAGGCGATGCTGCGCACTTCGGAGGTGTTTCACCTCATGCACCGCGCCAAGGAGTTCGGGCTCAAGGCCGAGAACATCGGCTATGATCTCGACGCGGTGGTCAAGCGTTCGCGCGGCGTGGCCAAGCAGCTCTCCTCGGGCATCGGCCACCTGATGAAGAAGAACAAGATCGAGGTGGTGATGGGCGAGGCCACCATTCCCGCCAAGGGCAAGGTCTCGGTCAAGACCGAGAAGGGTGAGCAGGAGCTGACCGCCAAGAACATCGTGCTGGCCACCGGCGCGCGCGCGCGCAACCTGCCGGGGCTCGAGGCGGATGGCGACCTGGTCTGGTCCTACCGCCACGCGCTGGTGCCGCCGCGCATGCCGAAGAAGCTGCTGGTCATCGGCTCGGGCGCGATCGGCATCGAATTCGCCAGCTTCTACAACACGCTCGGCGCCGAGACGACGGTGGTCGAGGTGATGGACCGCATCCTGCCGGTCGAGGATGCCGAGATCTCGGCCTTCGCCAGGAAGCAGTTCGTCAAGCAGGGCATGAAGATCATGGAAAAGGCCGTGGTCAAGCAGCTCGACCGCGGCAAGGGCAAGGTCACCGCCCATATCGAGAGCAAGGGCAAGGTCGAGACGCAGGAGTTCGACACGGTGATCTCGGCGGTCGGCATCGTCGGCAACACCGAAGGGCTCGGGCTCGAGGAGCTGGGCGTCAAGATCGACCGCACCCATGTCATCACCGATGAATACTGCCGCACCGGCGTCGAGGGGCTCTATGCCATCGGCGACATCGCCGGCGCGCCCTGGCTGGCGCACAAGGCGTCCCATGAGGGCGTCATGGTGGCCGAGCTGATCGCGGGCGAAAGCCCGCACCCGGTAAAGCCCGAAAGCATCGCGGGCTGCACCTATTGCCAGCCGCAGGTGGCGTCGGTCGGCTATTCCGAGGCCAAGGCCAAGGAGATGGGGTATGAGATCAATGTCGGCCGCTTCCCCTTCATCGGCAACGGCAAGGCGATCGCGCTGGGCGAGGCCGAGGGCATGGTCAAGACCGTGTTCGACGCGCGCACCGGCGAGCTTCTGGGCGCGCATATGGTGGGTGCCGAGGTGACCGAGCTGATCCAGGGCTACATCGTCGGCCGCACGCTGGAGACCACCGAAAAGGAGCTGATGGAGACGGTCTTCCCGCATCCGACGCTCTCGGAAATGATGCATGAGAGTGTGCTCGACGCCTATGGGCGCGCGATCCACTACTGAGCCTCGCCGCAGCGCAGGATCACGAATGCCCCCGGTCCGAACGGCCGGGGGCGTTTCATGTTAGGATGCCCCCCATCGGGATCGTTTCCCGAGTTTGGGGGTATCATGCGTATTTCTGCATATTGTTTCGCTGCGGGGCTGGCCGTGATCGCCGCGCCCGCACCGGCCATGGAGACCGACCGCGCGGAGACGGTCGAGATCCAGATCCTGCTGCAGCATCTGGGCTACGAGGTGGGCACAGTCGACGGCATCGCCGGGCCGCTGCTGTCGGGCGCGATCCGCGCCTTCGAGACCGATCATGGCCTGCCGATCACCGGCCGCGCCGACGCGGCGCTGGGCGACCTGTTGCACGGGCTCGTCGCCGCCGGTCCCGCGCGGGCGCTGCTCGCCACCGGCACAGCGCCACGGCACGGCTTCTGGCAGCGGCACAGCTGGCCCGCGCGGATGGGCGGTCTCTGAGGCCGGGGGCCGGGCTTTTGCACGGCCCGTGAACCGCCCGTGACGGAAATCGCAGCCCCGCCCGGCGCGGGGCGGGGCTGCGGCATTTCACGCAGCCCTGCCATGCGTTACCTTTTCGTTCTCATTTCGAGGTTGGAGATCGGGCCGCGCGGCCCTATCTTCCGGGCTGGACACTGGTGGGGACCTGCATGCCGGAACTGAAGCAGATCGAGGTGCGCGGTGCGCGCGAGCACAACCTCAAGAACGTCGACGTGGACATCCCGCGCGATCAGCTGGTGGTGATCACCGGCCTGTCGGGCTCGGGCAAGTCGAGCCTTGCCTTCGACACGATCTATGCCGAGGGCCAGCGCCGCTATGTCGAAAGCCTCTCGGCCTATGCGCGGCAGTTCCTCGACATGATGGAAAAGCCCGATGTCGATCACATCTCGGGGCTGAGCCCCGCGATCTCGATCGAGCAGAAGACCACCTCGAAGAACCCGCGCTCCACCGTCGGCACCGTGACCGAGATCTACGACTACATGCGCCTTCTCTTTGCGCGGGTCGGCACGCCCTATTCCCCCGCCACCGGCGAGCCGATCGAGGCGCAGCAGGTGCAGGACATGGTCGACCGGATCATGGCGATGGAGGAGGGCACGCGCGGCTACCTGCTCGCGCCCATCGTGCGCGACCGCAAGGGCGAATACCGCAAGGAGTTCGTCGAACTCCGCAAGCAGGGCTTCCAGCGGGTCAAGGTCAATGGCGAGTTCCACGAGCTGGAGGACCCGCCGACGCTCGACAAGAAGTTCCGCCATGACATCGACGTGGTGGTCGACCGGATCGTCGTGCGCGAGGGGCTGGAGACGCGGCTGGCGGACAGTCTGCGCACCGCGCTCGACCTCGCCGACGGCATCGCGATCCTCGAGACCGCGCCGAAGGAGGGCGAGCCCGAGCGGATCACCTTCTCGGAAAAGTTCGCCTGTCCCGTCTCGGGCTTCACCATCCCCGAGATCGAGCCGCGGCTGTTCTCCTTCAACGCGCCCTTCGGGGCCTGCCCCTCCTGCGACGGCCTCGGCGTCGAGCTGTTCTTCGACGAGCGGCTGGTGGTGCCCGACGTGACGCTGAAGGTCGCCGACGGCGCCATCGCGCCGTGGCGCAAGGGCAAGACGCCCTATTTCCTGCAGACCATCGAGGCGATCTCCAAGCATTACGGCGTCTCCAAGACCGCGCGCTGGAAGGACCTGCCGAAGAAGGTGCAGGAGGTGTTCCTGCGCGGTTCGGGCAAAGAGGAGATCGAATTCCGCTACGATGACGGCGGCCGCGTCTACAAGGTCAGCCGCCCCTTCGAGGGCGTGATCCCCAACCTGCAGCGCCGCTACCGCGAGACCGACAGCGCCTGGGTCCGCGAGGAAATGGAGCAGTACCAGAACAACCGCGCCTGCGGCACCTGCCACGGCTACCGCCTGCGCGAAGAGGCGCTGGCGGTGAAGATCGGCCAGCGCGGCGATCTGCGCCATGTCGGTCAGGTCGTGCAGATGTCGATCAGGGAAGCCCATGAGTGGTGCGAGACCGTGCCCGCGGCGCTCACCAAGCAGAACAACGAGATCGCCCGCGCCATCCTCAAGGAGATCCGCGAGCGGCTGGGCTTTCTCAACAATGTCGGCCTCGATTACCTGACGCTGTCGCGCAACGCCGGCACGCTCTCGGGCGGCGAAAGCCAGCGGATCAGGCTGGCGAGCCAGATCGGCTCGGGGCTGACGGGCGTGCTCTACGTGCTCGACGAGCCGTCGATCGGCCTGCACCAGCGCGACAATGACCGGCTGCTTACCACGCTCAAGAACCTGCGCGACCAGGGCAACACGGTCATCGTGGTCGAGCATGACGAGGAGGCGATCCGCGAGGCGGATTACGTCTTCGACATGGGGCCGGGCGCGGGCGTGCATGGCGGCGACATCGTGGCCAGGGGCACGCCGGACGAGATCATGGCCAACCCGGACTCGGTGACCGGCCAGTATCTCGTCGGCAGCCGCGAGATCGCGGTGCCCGCCGAGCGCCGCAAGGGCAACGGCAAGGCGCTCACCGTGGTCAAGGCCACCGGCAACAACCTGCAGGAGCTGACGGTCGACTACCCGCTGGGCAAGTTCGTCGCCGTCACCGGCGTCTCGGGCGGCGGCAAGTCGACGCTCACCATCGAGACGCTCTACAAGAACGCCGCGATGAAATTGAACGGCGCGCGGCAGGCCCCGGCGCCATGCGAGACGATTCGGGGCTTCGAGCATCTCGACAAGGTGATCGACATCGACCAGCGCCCGATCGGCCGCACCCCGCGCTCGAACCCGGCGACCTATACCGGCGCCTTCACCCCGATCCGCGACTGGTTCGCCGGCCTGCCCGAGGCCAAGTCGCGCGGCTACAAGCCGGGGCGCTTCTCCTTCAACGTCAAGGGCGGGCGCTGCGAGGCATGCCAGGGCGACGGCGTGATCAAGATCGAGATGCACTTCCTGCCCGACGTCTACGTCACCTGCGAGACCTGCAAGGGCCAGCGCTACAACCGCGAGACGCTTGAGGTGAAGTTCAAGGGCAAGAGCATCGCCGACGTGCTCGACATGACGGTCGAGGACGCGCAGGAGTTCTTCAAGGCGGTGCCCTCGATCCGCGAGAAGATGGACGCGCTGTGCCGGGTGGGCTTGGGCTACATCAAGGTCGGCCAGCAGGCGACGACGCTTTCGGGCGGCGAGGCGCAACGGGTGAAGCTGTCGAAGGAGCTGGCGCGCCGCTCCACGGGCCGCACGCTCTACATCCTCGACGAGCCGACCACCGGCCTGCATTTCGAGGATGTTCGCAAGCTTCTGGAGGTGCTGCACGAGCTCGTGGAGGCGGGCAACACCGTCGTGGTGATCGAGCACAATCTCGACGTGGTGAAGACCGCCGACTGGATCATCGACATCGGCCCCGAGGGCGGCGATGGCGGCGGCACGCTGGTCGCCACCGGCACGCCCGAGGAGGTGGCCGAGGTCGAGGCGAGCCATACCGGTCATTACCTCAAGCCGATGCTGAAGCCGCGCAAGATCGCCGCCGAATGAGCCGCGCCTTGCCATGAAACAAAAGGGCCGCCCCTCGGGGCGGCCCTTTTTCCATCGGGGAAAGCTGCGGCGTCAGTAGCCGGTCGGACCACCGAACAGCGACTCGTCGGTATCGAGCGATGCCGCCTGCGTGTCGCGCGGGGCGGGCGCCTGGGGGGCCGGGGAGGCCGAGGCGGCGGGCGTCGGCACCGTCTCACGCCGCGCCTCGAGCGTCTCGTTGTCGATCGTCACCACCTTTGCGGTGGACCGCGACAGGGAGGTTTCGCGCGTGGCGGCTGCAGGGGTCGCGCTCGTGACGCGGCGGGCGACCGGCGTGACCGAAGGGGCGGCCGGAGCGGCGGGGGCGGCGGTCTCGCCCGACGAGGTCACCACCCGCACGCCTTCGCGCAGTGTGGTGACCGGTGGCGCGGCGGGTTCGGCCATCTCCAACGCGACGGCCTTTGCGGGCCGGGCCTGCGGCCGCTGCGCGACCCGCAGCGGTGCAAAACGCGGCGCGGGGGCGGGCGTGTCCTGCGTCGTCGTGGTCGTGCCGCGGCTCGCGGCGCTGGCCGCCGCACCGCCGGTCGCCGCCGCCGTCACGGTGCTGAGCGAGACGGGGATGCCGGCCTTGCGCGCCGCCTTGCGGATCTTCTTCTCGGCCTTGCGCATCGCCTTGACGTCGCCCGTGGCGGCAGCGCCCAGCATCTGCACCACGGCGCCGCCGCCGCGGATCTTGAGCTTGGGCTCGGCCGTGAGGGCCATGGGGGCGACGGCGATGGTCAACGCGGTGCCAAGACCGATGAGCGTCTTCATGGGATCTGTCTCCTGAGCCGGATGTGCCTGAACAACGGGGGAGGGGCGGGGGCGTTCCCCGCCCGCCGTTCACTTCGGCGAAACCCCGCTCTCCACGCCTTCGAGAAACTCCTGCGCCACGCCATGCAGCATCTCGCGCAGCGCCTCGCGCGGCTCGGCCCCCTTGGAGATCGCCGCGTCATAGGCGCGGCGCTGGCGGGTGGCCGAGGAGCCGCGATGCGCGATCCGCCGCGTGCCGCGCAGCTCGTCGAGGCAGCCCAGCGCCTGCGCGTCCGTCTCCATCATCTCCTCCAGCTCGCCCAAGAGCTCCTCCATCGGGCGCAGCTCGTTGCGCCCCAGATCGAGCAGCGTGCCCTCGGTGCCGTAGCGCTGGGCGCGCCAGCGGTTCTCCTCGATCAGGAAGCGGTCATAGACGCGCCAGCGCTTGTTCTCGGTCTTGAGCCGCCACAGCATCCGCATAACGCATTGCACGAAAGCCGCGACCGAGAGCGCCTCCTCCATGCGTGGCATCACGTCGGCGATCCGCGTCTCCAGCGTCGGCCAGGCCTCCGAGGGGCGCAGGTCCCACCAGATCTTGGAGGCGTCCTCAATGATCCCGGCCTCGACCAGCGCGCCGGTCATCTTGCGATACTCGGCCCAGCTGTCGATCCGCGGCGGCAGGCCCGAGCGCGGGCACTGATCGAAGATGTTGAGCCGCCAGGAGGACAGCCGCGTGTCCTCGCCGCGCCAATAGGGCGAGGAGGCCGAAAGCGCGAGCACGAAGGGCAAAAAATAGGTCGCCTGCGCCATCAGGTCGGTGCGCAGCTCCTGATCCTCGCCCAGCCCCACATGCACATGCATGCCGCAGGTCATCAGCCGCCGGGCGATGCCGCCGATATCCTCGGCGATCTTGTCATAGCGCGCGCCATGCCCGGTGCCGCGGCTTTCGGGGTCGGCCCAGGGGTGGCAGGAGACGGCGACCAGCGCGAGGCCGCGGTCATCGGCCACCTCGGCCAGCCCGCCGCGCAGATGCGCCAGATCGGCGCGCGCCTCGGCGATGTCGGCGGCGACAGAGGTGCCGATCTCGATCTGGCAGTCGCGGAATTCGGGAGAGACGTGATCGCCGAGCCGCTTCTTCGCGGCATCGAGCATCTCGTTCGGCACGGCGGCGAGGTCCATCGTGGTCTTGTCGACGACGAGATATTCCTCCTCGATGCCGAGGCTGAAGGCGGGGTCTGGCATGGGGCGGGCCTCCGGTGTGGTTTTCGGGGGGCCAACGCCGCGTGCCGCGCCCGGGGTCCGAAACCGTCTCAGGCGACGGTGATCATGCCGCCTCAGGCGACGGTGATGACGCCCCGCATCCTCGGGTGAATGCTGCACAGATAGGGGTAATCGCCGCGCGCCGCGAAGGCCATCCGCACCGATTGGCCCGCGCCGAGGCGGCCGCTGTCGAACAGCCCGGTTTCGGAGGTGGCGGTGTGCGGCGCGGCGTCGCGGTTGGTGAAGACGACCGTATCGCCGGGCGCGACGGTCAGCCGCGCGGGCATGAAGGCAAAGCCGCGGATCTCGACCGCATGGACCGCCCCCATCGCCGGCCGGGCCGGTGGCGCTTCGGGTGTGACGGGCCGCATCGGCGGAGGGGCGAGGCCGCCCGCGCGGGCGGCAAGGGCCAGAAGCGGCAGGGCGGCGGTGGCGGCAAGGCCGCGCAGGATCAGCTCACGACGTGTCGGCATGGCAAGATCTCCGGGGGCGCAGGATGCGCGATGGGGACAGCGTCTCGCGAACGCTGCCCCCCTGTCGAGCCACATCGCCGTGAGGCGGGGGCGTCAGTCCATCGGCTTGAAGTTGAACTCGCCGCCTTCCTTGATGCCGCTCGGCCAACGCGCGGTCACCGTCTTGGTCTTGGTGTAGAACTTGAAGCTGTCGGTGCCGTGCTGGTTCAGGTCGCCGAAGGCCGACTTCTTCCAGCCGCCGAAGCTGTGATAGGCCAGCGGCACCGGGATCGGCACGTTGATGCCCACCATGCCCACATTCACCCGGTTGGCGAAGTCGCGCGCCGCGTCGCCGTCGCGGGTGAAGATCGCGGTGCCGTTGCCCATCTCGTGATCCATGGCGAGCTTCAGCGCCTCCTCGTAGGAGCCCGCGCGCACCGTGGACAGGACGGGGCCGAAGATCTCCTTGCGGTAGATGTCCATGTCGGGCGTGACGCGGTCGAACAGATGCGCGCCGACGAAGAAGCCGTTCTCGTAGCCCTGCAGGTTGAAGTCGCGCCCGTCGACCACCAGCTCGGCCCCGGCATCGACGCCCGACTGCACGAGATTGAGGATGTTCTCCTTGGCCGCCGCCGTCACGACGGGTCCGAAATCGACGTCGTCGCCCGAGGTGTAGGGCCCGACCTTGAGGCTCTCGATGCGCGGCTTCAAGGCAGCGATGAGCCGGTCGGCGGTTTCCTCGCCCACCGGCACGGCGACCGAGATCGCCATGCAGCGCTCTCCGGCGGCGCCGTAGCCCGCGCCGACCAGCGCGTCGGCGGCCTTCTCCATGTCGGCGTCGGGCATGATGATCATGTGGTTCTTGGCGCCGCCGAAGCACTGCACGCGCTTGCCGTGGGCGCAGCCCTTGCCATAGATGTATTCGGCGATCGGGGTGGAGCCCACGAAGCCCACCGAAGCGATGCCCTCATGCTCGAGGATCGCGTCCACCGCTTCCTTGTCGCCATTGACGACCTGCAGGATGCCTTTGGGCAGCCCGGCTTCTTCCATCAGCTCCGCGAGCATCAGCGGCACCGAGGGCGCGCGCTCGGAGGGCTTGAGGATGAAGGCGTTGCCGCAGGCGATGGCGGGGGCGAACATCCACATCGGGATCATGGCGGGGAAGTTGAACGGGGTGATGCCGGCCGAGACGCCCAAGGGCTGGCGCATCGAGTACATGTCGATGCCCGGGCCCGCGCCGTCGGTGTATTCGCCCTTGAGCAGATGCGGCGCGCCGACGCAGAACTCGACCACCTCGAGCCCGCGCTGCACGTCGCCCTTGGCGTCGGGGAGCGTCTTGCCGTGTTCGCGGCTCAGCGCCTCGGCGAGCTTGTCCATGTCGCGGTTGAGCAGCCGCACGAACTCCATCATCACCCGCGCCCGGCGCTGCGGGTTGGTCGCGGCCCAGGCGGGCTGGGCCTTCGCGGCGATCTCGACGGCGTGGTCGATCTCGCCGCGCGAGGCGAGCGGGGCCTGGCCCTGCACCTCGCCGGTGGCGGGGTTGAACACGTCCGCGAAGCGGCCCGAGCCGCCCTTGACGTGTTCGCCGCCGATGTAATGGGTCATTTCCTGCATGTCCGGTCCTCCCGAAAGGTCATTCTCGCTTGGGAACCAGGATAGTCTTGCGGTTATGCAGGCAAAACCCGCATGTTTCCAAAACGGCTTTGCATTTTTGCAGGATGGGGCATGGAGAACTGGGACGATATCCGCGTCTTTCTCGCGGTGGCGCGGGCCGAGAGCCTGTCTGGCGCGGCACCGGGGCTGAGGATGGACCCGGCGACGCTGGGTCGCCGCGTGGCGCGGCTGGAGGAGCGGCTCGGCGCGGCGCTCTTCGTCAAGAGCCCGCAGGGCTATGCGCTCACCCCGCGCGGCGAGCGGCTGGCCGAGCACGCCGCCCGTGCCGAGGCGGCGCTGGCGCGGGCCGAGGAGGCGGGCGCGCCCGAGAGGGGGCTGTCGGGGCAGATCCGCATCGGCGCGCCCGATGGCTGCGCCAATTTCGTGCTGCCGCAGGTCTGCGCCGCGATCCAGGGGCAGAACCCGGAGCTGGAGTTGCAGATCCTCGCCCTGCCGCGGGTGGTGAACCTGTCGAAGCGCGAGGCCGACATGGCGGTGACGGTGAGCCCGCCCGAAGCCGGGCGGCTCACCGTGCAGAAGATCACCGATTACCGCCTGAGCCTCGCCCAGCGGGCCGATGCGCCGCCGCCCGAAAGCCTTTCGGCGCTGAAGCGGCCGCTGGTCGGCTACATCCCCGACATGATCTTCGACCGCGAGCTCGACTATCTCGGGGCCTTGGGGGCGCGCGGCGTGCCGCTGGCCTCGAACTCGGTCTCGGTGCAGCTGCAGATGCTGCGCCATGCCGGGATCGGCATCGTGCACGACTTCGCGCTGCCCTTCGCGCCCGAGCTGCGCCGCGTGCTGACCGACGAGCTGTCGCTCACCCGCAGCTTCTGGCTGGTGCGCCACGCCGCCGACCGCCGCTCGGCGCGGCTGTCGCGCTTTGCCACCGCGCTCATGGCGGGTCTGCGCGCCGAGGTGGCGCGGCTCGAGGCGGAGAGCTTGACAGGGGGCGGGGCGGGGCGCGACGGTTGAACCATGGCCCCCGGCCAGCGGGGGCGACAGATGAGGAGTGCGCCATGCTCGTGCAACAGATCCTGAAATCCAAGGCCAACGACACCGTCGCCACCGTGGCGCCCGACACCACGGTGACCGAAGCCGTGCGGCTGCTCTCGGACAAGCGCATCGGCGCGCTCGTGGTCTCTCAGGACGGCAAGCGCGCGCAGGGCATCATCTCCGAACGCGACATCGTGCGCGAGATCGGCCAGCGCGGCCCGGCATGCCTCGACGAGAAGGTCTCGGCGCTGATGACCGCCGATCCGGTCACCTGCCACCGCGACGAGGCCGCCGATCTCGTGCTCGGCCGGATGACCGAGGGGCGGTTTCGCCATATCCCCGTGGTCGAGGGCGAGGAGATGATCGGCCTCATCTCGATCGGCGACGTGGTCAAGGCGCGGCTGGCCGAGCTGTCGATGGAGAAGGATGCGCTCGAAGGGATGATCATGGGGCACTAGTTCCCGTGACGCGCCCCCCGTGACGGCGCGCCGCGGCGCGGGGGACTTGCATCTCGTGCCGCCGTGATGTCGTGTGGCGCGCGAACACGCGGCGAGGAGACGTCATGCGCATCGGGCTCTACCCGGGAACCTTCGATCCGGTCACACTCGGCCATACCGACATCATCCGCCGCGCCTGCACGCTGGTCGACCGGCTGGTGATCGGCGTGGCGATCAACCGCGACAAGGGGCCGTTGTTTTCACTGGACGAGCGCGTGGCGATGATCGAGGCCGAGACCGCGCCGATCGCCCGGGCCTGCGGCTCGGAGATCGTGGTGCACCCGTTCGAGAACCTGCTGATCGACGCGGCGGGCGACGTGGGCGCGCAGGTGATCATCCGCGGCCTGCGCGCGGTCGCCGATTTCGAATACGAATACCAGATGGTCGGCATGAACCGGATGCTCGACAAGTCGGTCGAGACGGTCTTCTTGATGGCCGAGGCGCGGCATCAGGCGATCGCCTCGAAGCTGGTCAAGGAAATCGCCCGGCTGGGCGGCGATGTCTCGACCTTCGTGCCGCCGGGGGTCGAGGCGGCGCTGAAGACCCGTCTGGGCGTCTGAGGCGCGGACCTCGGGGCGGGCATGCGGCGTTGAGCCGCGAACCTGCCCCGAGGAGCGCCAGATGACCCGAAACCTGACCCGTCTTTCCCTTTCCGTCCTGGCCCTCGCGGCCAGCGGCGCGGTCGCGCAGCAGTCGGATGACAGCGGCGCGGCGATCGCCGCCGACACCCGCGAGATGCTGCAGGGCACGGCACCGGAAGCCGGCGCCGAAACGACGCCGCCCGCCGAAGCCGCCCCGGCGCCGCAAGGCGAGAGCGCGGCACCGGCCTCGAACGCCTCCTCCGCGCAGCCCGAGACCCTGCGCATGCTCGAACAGAGCGGCGCGCAGCCGACCGAGGCGCAGCAGGAGGCGGCACAGGGCACTGCCGGTTCAAACGAGGCGCAGACCGCCCCCGACGGCGCCGGTTCGGCCCAGACACAGCCCGCCTCGGGCAGCGATGCCGGCTCACAGGCCGCGCCGGTGCAGGCCGGCGAGGGGCCGCCGACGGCAGGCCAGATCGAGGCGGCGCAATATGCGGGCGGCCCGCTGCCCGACGGGCAATCGGCGCTCACCGTCAAGACGCAGGTCCTGCTCGACCGCGCGGGCATCTCGCCGGGCATCATCGATGGCTGGAAGGGCGGCATGAGCGAAAGCGCCATCGCCGCCTTCGAGACGCGCGAGGGCTTCGAGGCGGACGGCCAGCTCGACCAGCAGGTCTGGGACGCGCTCACCGCCACCGAGCCCGCGCCGATGCTGCAAAGCTACACCATCACAGAGGAGGACGCCTCGGGGCTGAGCGCGCCGCTGCCCGAGGATTACGCCAAGCTCGCCGAGCTCGACTGGCTGGGCTATACCAGCGTCGCCGAAAAGCTGGCCGAGCGGTTCCACATGGATCAGGGCTTTCTCGAAACCCTCAATTCCGGCGTCGCGTGGCGCGCGGGCGAGACCATCACCGTCGTCGATCCCGGCCCGCGGCTGGAGACGAAGGTGGCCCGCGTCGAGGTGCGCAAGGACACGAGCCGCCTCGCGGGCTTCGACGAAAGCGGCCGGATGATCCTGAACTACCCCGTGACCATCGGCTCGGCCCAGACGCCCTCGCCCTCGGGCACGGTGGAGGTCGTGGCCGTGGCGATGGAGCCGACCTACACCTACAACCCGGACGTCAATTTCCAGCAGGGCGACAATGACGAGATGCTGATCCTGCCGCCGGGGCCGAACGGGCCGGTGGGCTCGGTCTGGATCGACCTGTCGAAGCCGACCTACGGGCTGCACGGCACCTCGGACCCGGATTCGCTGTTCAACGCGGCAAGCCATGGCTGCGTGCGGATGACCAACTGGGATGCCGAGGAGCTGGCGCATCTGGTCTCCGAAGGGGTCACGGTCGAGTTCGTGGAATGAGGCCGCTGGCGCTTGCCCTGATGCTGGCCGGCACCCCGGCGCTGGCCCAGGAGGCCGCCGAGACGGACGCCGGGGCCGGGCCCGAGGCAGCAGCCCGGACAGCACCCGAAACCGCGCCGCTGCCCAAGGCCCGGCCCGAAGGGCTGGCCACGGGCGGCGGGGGCGCGGAGGAGGACCCACAGGCCCCGCAACCCTCCGGCCCCGACACGCCCGCGCCGGAGGCGGAGGACGCGCCGCCGGAGGAGGCCGAGGCCGAAGCGCCCGCCACGCCCGATGTCGCGGCGCGCGACCGGGTGCCGCCGATGCCCGAGCGGCTCGCCATGGAGCCGGAGGCGCGCGAGGCCTGCCTCGCCGCGCTCGACGCGCTGGGCGCGGTCTACGAGACAAGCGCGGCGGTGGAGGATGCGGAGATCGCCGAATGCGGCATCCTCCACCCCGTGACCCTGTCCGGGATCGTGCCGGGCGTGGCGCTCTCCCCGCCCGCGCCGATGCGCTGCGAGACGGCGCTGGCGCTGGCGCGCTGGGTCGAGGGTTTTGCGATACCGGCGGCCGAGCGGCTGGAGCGCGGCGCGCTGACCGAGATCCGGCAGGGCACGGTCTACAACTGCCGCAGCCGCAGCTCCGACGCGGAGATCATGTCCGAGCACGCCTTCGGCAACGCGGTGGACATCATCTCCTTCGGCTTTGCCGAGGGCGAGGAGGTCAAGGTGCAGCCGCGCGAGCGCGAGGGCAGCATGGCCGAGGCGTTCCAGGACGCGGTGCGCGCGACCTCCTGCCTGGAGTTCACCACCGTGCTCGGGCCGGGCTCGGACGCGGCCCATGCCGATCATTTGCATCTCGACGTGAAATCGCGGCGCGGCGGCTTCCGGCTCTGCCAATGAAAAAGGCCGCCCCCGAGGGGCGGCCTTTCCGTTCTGCCGGGAGGCCGGATCAGCCCAGCTTGCCCATCACGACCGCGGTGTCGGCCATGCGGTTCGAGAAGCCCCACTCGTTGTCATACCAGGTCAGGATGCGGCACATGGTGCCTTCCATGACCTTGGTCTGGTCGGTGTGGAACACCGAGCTGTGCGGGTCGTGGTTGAAGTCCGAGCTGACCAGCTGCTCGTCGGTGTAGCCGAGAATGCCCTTGAGCGGGCCGTTCGCGGCCTCGCGGATCAGCTCGTTGATCTCCTCGACGCTGGTTTCGCGCGCGGCGTTGAAGGTGAGATCGACGACCGAGACGTTGGGCGTGGGCACGCGGATCGCGACGCCGTCGAGCTTGCCGTTGAGCTCGGGCAGCACCAGGCCCACGGCCTTGGCCGCGCCGGTCGAGGTCGGGATCATCGACAGCGCCGCGGCGCGGGCGCGGTAGAGATCCTTGTGCATCGTGTCCAGCGTCGGCTGGTCGCCGGTGTAGCTGTGGATCGTCGTCATGAAGCCCTTGTCGATGCCGATGGCGTCGTTGAGCACCTTGGCGACCGGCGACAGGCAGTTGGTGGTGCAGGAGGCGTTCGAGACGACCTTGTCCTCGGCGGTCAGGCTCTCGTGGTTGACGCCGTAGACGATGGTCTTCTCGGCGCCCGAGCAGGGGGCGGAGACGAGCACGCGCTTGGAGCCGTTCTCGAGATGCATCGCGGCCTTTTCGTGGCTGACGAAGATGCCGGTGCATTCGAGCGCCACGTCCACGTCGGACCAGGGCAGCTCCTTGGGGTCGCGGATCGCGGTGACGCGGATCGGGCCGCGGCCGACATCGATGGTGTCCTCGGTGGTCTTCACCTCGTGCGGGAAACGGCCATGCACGCTGTCATAGCGCAGCAGGTGGGCGTTGGTCTCGACCGGGCCGAGATCGTTGATGGCCACGACCTCGATATCGGTGCGGCCGGATTCGATGATGCCGCGCAGGACGTTGCGCCCGATGCGGCCGAAGCCGTTGATTGCTACCTTGACAGCCATGGGGGTCTCCTCGGGGATTGTCGGGCTAGGGTTCGGCGCCAAGATCGGCATTTGTGGCGCGGCGTCAACCGAAGATCGGCCCATGAGGCGGCTGTGAGCGCTGCCGTTAGCGCCACAAGGCGAGCCAGCGCAGCAGATCGAGCCCCGCGCGCGCAAGCGTGAGCGCCCCCTGGCCTTCGAACAGGTAGTGATCGAGCCCGAGCAGGGCTAGGATCACGGCGAACAAGGCGACGGCGATGGAGGTGCTCATGCTTGCGACCCTAGACCGCGACGAACCGGCTGCGCAGGGCGCGCGCGCCGCCGCGCCGCGGGCGGATGACTGGCTGTTGCTGATCGGCCGCGTGCTGCTGGCGGCGCTGTTTCTGGGCGGGGCGGCGCAAAAGGCCTTCGAGCCGGGGCAGGTGGAGGGGCTGCTGGCCGGCTGGCATCTGCCGGGGCTGCTGGTCTGGCCCGCGCTGGCCTACAACGCCGCCGCCGGTCTGGCGCTGGCCTTCGGGGTGGCGGTGCGCCCGGTGGCGCTGTCTCTGGCGCTTTATTGCGCGGCGACGTCGGTGTTTCATTTCCAGCCCGAAGACCCGTGGCAGATGACGATCTTCGTCAAGAACTGGGCCATCGCGGGCGGCTGCCTCGCGCTCGCGGTGGCGGGGGCGGGGCGGATCTCGGTGCGGCTCGCCTGATCCGGGCGGGGCGCGAAACGCGCGCCCCGCGCCCCCGCTTCTGTGCAGCGCCGCGCGTTTCTGATAGGATGGGCCGCGAGGGGGAAGGCGCAGGATGACCGGGTCCCGTGAAACCGACTGGCGCAATGACGGCGTGCGGATCGTGCGCTCCATGGAGCTCGATTTCGACACGCCGCAGACCCCGGGCATGACCCGCGCGGCGGCGATCGACAGGGCCAAGGCCGGCGCGAACAGGCTCTGGGCCGGGACCGTCGACATCCAGCCCGACGCCAAGACCGGCGCGCATCATCACGGGCATCTCGAAAGCATCATCTACGTGATCCGGGGCCGGGCGCGCATGCGCTGGGGCGAACGGCTCGAATTCATGGCCGAGGCCGGGCCGGGCGATTTCATCTATGTCCCGCCCTATGTGCCGCATCAGGAGATCAATGCCAGCACCGACGAGCCGCTCGACTGCGTCGTCGTGCGCAGCGACCAGGAGCCCGTGGTCGTCAATCTCGACATCGAACCGGCCGAAGAGGTCGAGGAGGTGCGCTGGGTCGATCCCAACCATCCCGGAAGCTGAGCCGCGCCGAACCCCGGGCGGCGCCGGTTCCGAGCCCGTGTGAACGGGGTGGCGCCAGGCAAAAGGGGCGGCCCATGGGCCGCCCCCTCGCATCTTCGCACCGAAGCGCGGCTCAGAGCAGCGCGCGGACCTTTTCGGCCACGGCCTCGGCGGTGATGCCGAACTTCTCGTAGAGCGTCGGCGCGGGCGCGGAGGCGCCGAAGCCCTCCATGCCGACGAAGCCCGCCTTCTGCTCGCGGCCGCGCTCGCCCAGGAGCAGTCGGTCCCAGCTTTGGCGCACGCCCGCCTCGACCGCGACGCGCACCGGCCCCGCGGGCAGGACGCGCTTGCGATACGCCTCGTCCTGCGCGGCGAAAAGCTCCATGCAGGGCACCGAGACCACGCGCACGCCGATGCCCTCGGCTTCGAGGATATCGCGCGCCGCGACCGCGATCTCGACCTCGGAGCCCGAGGCCATGAGGATCGCGCGGCGCTTCTCGCCCGCCTCGCGCAGCACATAGGCGCCCTGCTCGACGAGATTCTTGGTCTTGTGCTCGCTGCGCACCGGGGCGAGGTTCTGGCGGCTCAGCGCCAGCACCGAGGGGCGGTCGGTGGTCGTCAGCGCGATCTCCCAGGCCTCGGCGGTCTCGACCGTGTCGGCAGGGCGGAACACGTAGGTGTTGGGCGTCGCGCGCAGCATCGACAGGTGCTCGACCGGCTGGTGGGTCGGGCCGTCTTCGCCAAGCCCGATGCTGTCATGCGTCATCACATAGACCACCGGCTGGTGCATCAGCGCCGAGAGACGCATCGCGCCGCGCGCGTAATCGGTGAAGGCCATGAAGGTGCCGCCATAGGGCCGCAGGCCGCCATGCAGCGCGATGCCGTTCATCGCCGCGGCCATGCCATGCTCGCGGATGCCGTAATGGATGTAGCGGCCCGAACGGTTGTCGGGCGAGAACACCTCCATGTCGCCCGAGCGGGTGTTGTTCGAGCCGGTAAGGTCGGCCGAGCCGCCCACCGTCTCGGTCATCACGCCGTTGACGACGTTGAGCACCATCTCCGAGGACTTGCGCGAGGCGACCGGCTTGGCGTTCTCCAGCGCCTCCTTCTTGAAGGCGCGGATCTTGGTCGAGAGCGCCTTGGGGGCCTCTCCGGCGAAGGCGCGCTCGAACTCGATGCGCTTGCGCTCGGAGAGCGCGTCGAAGCGCTCGCGCCATTCCTCGTGCGCGCGGGCGCCACGCGCGCCCATCGCCTCCCACTGCGCCTTCACGTCCTGGGGGATCTCGAAGGGCCCGTGCTCCCAGCCATAGGCGGCCTTGGTGTCGGCGATGAGCTGCCCGTCGGTCAGCGCGCCGTGGCCCTTGGCGGTGTCCTGCGCCGAGGAGCCCAGCGCGATATGGGTCTTGCAAGCGATCATCGAGGGGCGCGGATCGGCCTTGGCGGCCTCGATCGCGGCGTCGATCGCGTCGGGGTCGTGCCCGTCGATCGACTGCACGTGCCAGCCCGAGGCCTCGAAACGCTTGGCCTGGTCGGTGACATCGGCGAGCGAGACCTTGCCGTCGATGGTGATGCCGTTGTCGTCGAAGAACACGACCAGCTTGGAGAGCTTCTGCATGCCCGCAAGCGCGATCGCCTCCTGGCTCACGCCCTCCATCAGGCAGCCGTCACCGGCCATGACCCAGGTGTAGTGATCGACGATCTTCGGGCCATACTTGGCGCGCAGCATCTCCTCGGCGATGGCGAAGCCCACGGAGTTGGCGATGCCCTGGCCGAGCGGGCCGGTGGTGGTCTCGACCGCGTCGAGATACTCGCTCTCGGGGTGGCCGGCGGTCTTGGAGCCCCACTGGCGGAAATTCTTGATCTCCTCGAGCGGCACTTCCTCGTAGCCGGTCAGGTGCAGCACCGAGTAGAGCAGCATCGAGCCGTGGCCCACGGAGAGGATGAAGCGGTCGCGATCGGCCCAGGTCGGTGCCTTGGGGTCGAACTTCATGTGCTTGTCGAACAGGACGGTCGCGACGTCGGCCATGCCCATCGGCATGCCGGAATGGCCCGAATTGGCGGCGGCCACGGCGTCGAGGGTCAGCGTGCGGATGGCCGCGGCCTTCCTCCAGTGCTCGGGATGCTTGTCGCGCAGGGCGGCGATATCCATGGGTGTCCTCCGGTTTGGCGTCGAAGCCGCGGCGCGGCCCCCCTTGTCGCGGATGGTATTGACAGGCAGCGGGGGCGAGTTCAAGCGACGGACGATGCCCCGCAGGCCCGGCACGCGGTTTGCCGCATGGTCCGCGGCACGGTTTGCGGCCCGGCGGGGGGTGGTCTAGGTTTTTCCGACGCCCCGCGCGATTCGGCTCATCGACGCGCCGACGGGCCGCAGGCGGGGCAGGGCAGACAGGGGCATGATGACCGACATCACCGAATTGGAGAGCCGTCTCTCGGCGGCGCTGGACCGGATCGGCCAGGGGCTCGACCGGCTCGAGAGCGCCGGGCCGCGGACGGCGCAGGATGAGGGCCTCGGCGCCGAGCTCGACGCGCAGCAGCAGGCCAATGCCGAGCTCGAGGAGCGCCTCAAGGCGCTGCGCGAGGAGCAGGACACCCGGCTGGCCGCCTTCGAGGCGCGGATCGAGGCTCAGAACGCCCAGATGGCCGATCTCGACGGGCAGCTCCAGGCGCTGCGCCGCTCCAATGCCGAGCTGCGCGAGGTGGCGGGCGAGCTGCGCGAGGCGATGGAGGCCGAGCTCGCGGACCCCGCGCTGATCGACCGCGCCATGGCCGCCGAGCTCGACGCGCTGCGCGCCGAGCGCGACGCCGAGGTGGCCGAGCTGGGCGCGGTGCTGTCGGAACTCAAACCGCTGGTCGAGGAGCGCAAGTGATGCCACAGGTCGAGATCACCATCGGCGGGCGCGGCTTCACCGTGGCCTGCCAGCCGGGCGAGGAGCCCTATCTGCAAGCCGCCGCCAGGCTGCTCGACGAGGAGGCCTCCAGCCTGTCGAGCCAGGCCGGGCGGATGCCCGAGAGCAAGATGCTGCTGATGGCGGGGCTGCTTCTGGCCGACCGCGCCGCCGGGCTCGAGGACCGGCTGCGCCAGGCCGAAACCTATGCCGGGCAGGTCGAGCGGCGGCTGAGCCAGACCGAGACCACGCTCGGCAAGATGCGCAACGATCCGCAGAAGGTCGAGGTCGAGGTGCCGGTGATCCCGCACGGGCTGATCGAGATGCTGGCCGAGATGACGGCGCGCGCCGAGGCGCTGGCCGAGCGGGTGGAGAAGGCGGGCGCCTGAGCCTGCCGCGCCCTTCAGCCTGCGCCTTCATACACCTCGATGTAGTCGGGCCGGCCCCCGCGCCCGATGATGCGCACATGCACGAAGCGGGTCTCGCCCCGGCGCAGCAGATCGACGATATAGCCCGGCGCTCCCGGACCACGCGCATAGAGTTCCGGAATGCGCGCGCGTGTCGCGGAGGAGGCAAAGAGCGGGTCATGCTCGTCCATCCCGTCGCGCAGGCCGAAGCGATGAAAATTCGCCCGGTCCTGTTGGAGGATCGCCCCGATATCGGCGAGGCGGATGCCGCGCGAATTCCGAAGATCCTGCGGCGAGAGATAGGCGTAATAGGAGGCGATCACCTCCTGCGCGGCGGCCGGTGCCGCCAGCAGCGCCAAGGCGCCGGCAAGAATGATGCGTTTCATGAACAGCCTACTCTGTAACGGACAACACGCCATGAGTGTGCCGTCGAGGCTTGGTTTACGCAAGGGAAAGAGGGTGGCCGCGATGCCGAACATGAAAGAGGCCGCGCCCGAAGGCGCGGCCCGGATCGGGTCCGCCATGCGCGGGGGCGATCAGCCCTTGTTGGCTTCGCGGATCTTGTCGGCGGCGTCCTTGTCGAAGGCCACGCCGTTCTGCTCGAACATCTGGTCGAGCTCGCCCGACAGCGTCATCTCGGTGATGATGTCGCAGCCGCCGACGAACTCGCCCTTGACGTAGAGCTGCGGGATGGTCGGCCAGTCGGAGTAGTCCTTCACGCCCTGGCGGATCTCGTTGTCCTCGAGCACGTTCACGTCCCGGAAATCGAGATTCATGAAGTTGAGCACGCCCGCGACGCGGCTGGAAAAGCCGCATTGCGGCATGGTCTTGGTGCCCTTCATGAAGAGCACGACATCGTTCGATTTGACGATCTCGTCGATGCGGGCCTTGGCGTCGGTGGTGTCCTGCGCGGTCATGTGCGTGTCCTTTGCGGGAATGGGGGTCAGTCGGGGGCCTTGGTGGTCAGCGCCAGCGCATGGAGTTCGCCCGAGGGGCCGTCCATCCGGCCCTTGAGCGCGGCATAGACGGCGCGCTGCTGCTGCACCCGGTTCTGGCCGCGAAAGCTCTCGTCGATCACCTCGGCGGCGTAATGATTGCCGTCTCCGGCGAGGTCGGTGATGGCGATCTTCGCCTCCGGAAAGGTCTCGCGGAGCAGGTCCTCGATTTCCTGTGCGCTCATCGCCATGTCGGTCGTCCTCGCCTGTTGTTTCGCCCCAGATGTAGGCAGAGCCCCGGCGGCACGCAAGCCCGCCGCCGGGGCAGCGGCTCAGACCGCGAGCTCGGCCTCGGCATCGGGGATGTGCAGCGCCGTCTCGAAGGCGGTGCGGTAGAGCTTCGACAGATCGGCCAGCGGCGCCTTGGCCCCGCCGAGCGAGACGTCGCCGCCGCCGAAGCGGCCGACCCGCGCCAGCGGCAGCCCGGCGGAGCCCGCCGCCGCCTCCAGCATCGCGGCGCTCTCCTCGTCGGCGGCGATCAGGTAGCGGCCCTGATCCTCGCCGAAGAGCGCGGCGGTGCCGGTCACGCCGATCTCGACGCCGATCCCCGCGCCCTCGGCCATCTCGAAGGCCGCGAGCGCCAGCCCGCCCTCGCTCAGATCGGTGCAGGCGCGAATGAGGGCGTGGTTGTCGCGCACGAAGAGGCCATGCGCCTTCTCGGCGGCAAGATCGACCGCGGGCGCATCGCCCGCATCAATGCCCAGCATCTCCCAAAGAAGCGCCGAGCGCCCGAGATGCCCCTCGGTCGCGCCCAGCACCAGCGCCACGTCGCCCGTCTCGGGCCGGGTGCCGATCGCGCGGCCCGAGGTTTCGATCAGCCCGACGCCGCCGATGGTCGGCGTAGGCAGGATGCCGGTGCCGTCGGTCTCGTTGTAGAGCGAGACATTGCCCGAGACGATCGGGAAATCGAGCGCTTCGCAGGCCTCGCCGATGCCCTTGATGGCACCCACCAGCTGGCCCATGATCTCGGGCTTTTCGGGGTTGCCGAAATTGAGGTTGTCGGTCGCGGCGAGCGGCCTCGCCCCGGTGGCGATCAGGTTGCGCCAGGCCTCGGCCACCGCCTGCTTGCCGCCCTCATGGGGGTTGGCGAAGACGTAGCGCGGGTTGACGTCCGAGGTGAAGGCGAGCGTCTTGTCGGTGCCATGCACCCGCACCAGGCCCGAGCCCGCGCCCGGCGCGCGCGCCGTGTCGCCCATCACCATGTGGTCGTACTGCTCCCAGACCCACGATTTGCGCGCATGGTTGGGCGAGCCGATCAGCGCGCGCAGCCCCTCGATCGCGTCGACCTCATCCACCAGCGGCAGCGGCGCCGGGGCCGGGGTCTCGATCCAGGGCCGGTCATATTCCGGCGCGGTGCCCGACAGCGCCTTCAGGGGCAGGTCGGCCTTCACCTCTTCGCCATGCACGATGAGGAACCGGTCCTCGGGGATGGTCTCGCCGACGATGGCGAAGTCGAGGTCCCACTTGTCGAAGATCGCCCGCGCCACCGTCTCCTTTTCGGGGCGCAGCACCATGAGCATCCGCTCCTGGCTTTCCGACAGCATCATCTCGTAGGCGGTCATGCCCGCCTCGCGGCAGGGCACGCGGTCGAGCTCGAGCCTTATGCCCAGCGAGCCCTTGTCGCCCATCTCCACGGCCGAGCAGGTGAGGCCCGCGGCCCCCATGTCCTGAATGGAGATGACCGCGCCGGTCCGCATCAGTTCGAGGCAGGCCTCCATCAGCCGCTTTTCGGTGAAGGGATCGCCGACCTGCACGGTCGGGCGCTTTTCCTCGATCGTGTCGTCGAACTCGGCCGAGGCCATGGTCGCGCCGCCGACGCCGTCGCGCCCCGTCTTGGCGCCGAGATAGACCACCGGCATGCCGACGCCCGAGGCCGCCGAATAGAAGATCGCATCCGCATCGGCGAGACCGGCGGCAAAGGCGTTGACGAGGCAGTTGCCGTTGTAGCTGGGGTGAAACCGCACCTCGCCGCCGACATTGGGCACGCCGAAGCAGTTGCCATAGCCGCCCACGCCCGAGACGACGCCCGAGACGAGGCTGCGGGTCTTGGGGTGGTCGAGGCTGCCGAAGCTCAGCGCGTTCATCGCCGCGATGGGCCGCGCGCCCATGGTGAACACGTCGCGCAGGATGCCGCCGACGCCGGTCGCGGCCCCCTGGTAGGGCTCGATATAGGAGGGGTGGTTGTGGCTCTCCATCTTGAAGACCACGGCCTGCCCGTCGCCGATATCGACCACGCCCGCATTCTCGCCCGGCCCGCAGATCACCTGCGGCCCCGTGGTGGGCAGGGTGCGCAGCCATTTCTTCGACGACTTGTAGGAGCAGTGCTCGTTCCACATGGCCGAGAAGATGCCGAGCTCGGTGAAGCTCGGTTCGCGGCCGATGATCTCGAGGATGCGCGCGTATTCGTCGGGGCTGAGCCCGTGCGCGGCGATGAGGTCGTCGGTGATGAGGGGGTCGGACATGCGGGCGCTCTCCTGCTGGTCGCGCGCCTCATACAATCAGCCCGCCGCAGGGGAAAGCGGGTTTCGCCGCCCCGTGAAGTCGCGGCCGCATGGCCGACACCTCATGCGCTTTGTGATAGCATCGCCCGGTCTGCATCTGTCGTGTCGAGGTATGTGATGTTGAAGGGTATCATGATCGGGCTGGCCGGGCTGGCCGGGCTCTGGGCGGGAGAGGCGTCCGCGCAGGGCTGTTCGGAGATCCGCTTTGCCAGCGGAGCCTATTCGGGAGAGGTGGCCGGGGCGGTCAGCGATGGCTGGCCCTTGTGCTTTCGCTTCGGATCGGGCGCGGGACAGACCGCGCGATTGCAGATCATCGGCAATGAAAACACCTGCTTCACCATCCCGGGCGTCACCGATTGCCAGGATGATTTCAGCTTTCGCACGCGGCGGCAAAGCTACGAGGTCCGCGTGTTCCAGCTGTTCCGGGCCCCGGGCGCCGAAAACTTCCGTCTCAGGCTCACGATCCGTTAGGCGGAAGGCAAAAAAAAGCCGGGCCAACAGGCCCGGCAAGTCCAACAGGGAGGTATGAAGCGAGGCGCCGCCAGGCACCGTCGGCTTCGATTGCCGAGATATATAGCACAATGTGAACGATCAAGTTCTAAACCCCCGACCGTATGACAACCCCGCCATGCGCATGTCGCATGGCTAGATCCCGGGCAAACCGCTTAATTCGCAGCCTGTTCGCGAAGCTTGCGACGATGCGCCTGCACCTCCTCCTGAACGAAGTCGCGGAAGGCCGCGACCCGCTTGGATTGGCGCAGCTCCTCGGGATAGGCGAGAAACACCGGCACCTCGCCGGATTCGACATCCGGCAGCACCCGCATCAGCCCGGGGAAATGCTCGTTGAGATAGTTGGGCAGCACGCCGACGCCGAGATTGTTCAAGACCGCCTGCAACACGCCGAAATAGTTGTTCACCGTCAGCGTCGAGGGGATGTTGTGGGCCATCAGCTCCTGCACCATCGCCGCGCCCGCCGAGACCTGCGCCGAGGTCGGATTCTGGCAGATCAGCCTGTGACGTTCGAAATCCTCGACCTTGTCGAGCGCGCCCGCCTTGTCGAGATAGGCTTGCGTCGCATAGAGCCGCATCCGCACGTTCATCAGCCGCTTGCGCACGAGGTCGGCCTGGCTCGGCTCCTTCATGCGAATCGCGACATCGGCCTCGCGCATCGGCAGGTCGAGCACGCGCTCCTCGAGGATGAGGTCGATCTTCAGGTCGGGATAGCGCTCGTAGAGCTTGGGCAGGCGCGGGGCGAGCCACAGCGTGCCGAAACCGATCGGCGTGGTGACCTTGATCTCGCCGAACACCTCCTCCTCGCTGTCGCGGATGCGCGCCGAGGCGGCCTCGAGCCGCTTGTTCATGGCGCGGGTCGCGTCGAACAGAAGCTCGCCCTGCTCGGTGAGGATCAGCCCGCGCGCGTGGCGGTGAAACAGCGTGGTGTTGAGCTGCTCCTCGAGCGCCCGGATCTGCCGGCTCACCGCCGATTGGCTCAGATGCAGCGAATCGCCGGCATGGGTCAGGCTGCCCGCATCCGCCACCGCATGAAAAATCCGCAGCTTGTCCCAGTCCATCGCTCTTCGTCCCGCCTTCATTCCTGCGCCCGGCCATCTATGGCTCCGCGCCGTGCTTGCAAAGCGCCTGCGCGGATTTTTGCGGCCGCGCCGGTAAAACCCCGTGCAGCATAGCGACGAATTGCAAGCTTTGATGAACAAATCGCCATTTTCGGCATGGCCCGGCGCAAATGCCGCACCGGGGCGCCCGCCTCGCCCCTCCCCGGAGGGGAGGGCGGGCCGGGGCCTTGGCGCGCCAAAGCACCGATGGATTTCCCCCGCAAAGCCTCGTATGTGTCGCGCCCTACAGGGCAATTGGCAAGGTGACGCAATGGCGGTCGGGATCTTCGATAGTGGCTTGGGCGGGCTCACGGTGCTGGACGCCGTGTCCAGACGGCTTCCCGAGCTGCCGCTGGTCTATTTCGGCGACAATGCCCATGCGCCCTACGGCGTGCGCACCGCCGACGACATCTACGATCTGACGACGCGGGCGACCGAGCGGCTGTTCGATGCGGGCTGCGATCTGGTGATCCTCGCCTGCAACACCGCCTCCGCCGCCGCCTTGCGCCGGATGCAGGAGGGCTGGGTGCCCGAGGGCAAGCGCGTGCTCGGCGTCTTCGTGCCGCTGATCGAGGCGCTGACCGAGCGGCACTGGGGCGACAATTCCCCGCCGCGCGAGGTCGGCACCAAGCATGTCGCGCTTTTTGCCACCCCCGCCACCGTGCGCAGCCGCGCCTTCCAGCGCGAGCTGGCCTTCCGCGCCATCGGCGTCGATGTCGAGGCGCAGGCCTGTGGCGGCGTGGTCGACGCGATCGAGGAGGGCGACATGATCCTCGCCGAGGCGCTGGTGCGCTCCCATGTCGACGCGCTCAAGCGCAAGATGCCCGAGCCCGACGCCGCCATCCTGGGCTGCACCCATTACCCGCTGATGGCCGAGACCTTCCAGGACGCGCTGGGCGCGGGGGTGAAGGTGTTCAGCCAGGCCGATCTCGTGGCCGAGAGCCTCGCCGATTACCTCTCCCGCCGCCCCGAGATGCGCGGGCCGGGCAGCGAGAGCCTGTTTTTGACCACCGGCAAGCCCAAGCAGGTGTCGGACCGCGCCACCCAGTTTTTGCACCGCCGCATCGAATTCGTTGCGGCCTGAGGCCGCACCATCCTGGCGCGCGGCCGCCGCACCTCCCATCTGATCCTCCGACAGGAGCCATGCCATGACCCATTCCGCCGCCATTCTCGGGGCTTCCGGCTATACCGGGGCCGAGCTCGTCCGCCTGATCGCGACCCATCCGGGGATCGAGATCGCCGCGCTGTCGGGCGACCGCAAGGCCGGCATGGCGATGGGCGAGGTGTTCCCGCATCTGGCGCATCTCGACCTGCCGGCGCTGTGCAAGATCGAGGAGATCGACTTCTCGGGCATCGACATCGCCTTTTGCGCGCTGCCGCATGCGATGAGCCAGGCGGTGATCGCGGAGCTGCCCGGGGACCTGAAGATCGTCGATCTTTCGGCCGATTTCCGGCTGCGCAATGACGGCGAATACGAAAAATGGTACGGCAAGCCGCATGCCGCGATGGAGCTGCAGCAAGAGGCCGTCTACGGGCTGACCGAGTTCTACCGCGAGGAGATCCGCGCCGCCCGCCTCGTCGCGGGCACGGGCTGCAACGCCGCCACCGTGCAGTTCGCTTTGCGCCCGCTGATCGAAGCCGGGCTGATCGACCTCGACGACATCGTCTGCGACCTGAAGAACGGCGTCTCCGGCGCGGGCCGCTCGCTCAAGGAGAACATGCTCTTTGCCGAGCGCTCCGAGGATGTCTTCGCCTATTCGGCGGGCGGCACGCATCGGCATCTGGGCGAGTTCGACCAGGAGTTCTCCGCGATCGCGGGCCGCGACGTCCGTATCCTCTTCACCCCGCATCTCGTCCCAGTCAATCGCGGCATCCTCGCCTCCTGCTACGTGAAGGGCGATCCGCAAGCCGTGCACGAGGCGCTCGCCTCGCGCTACGGGGCCGAGCCCTTCCTGCGGGTGCTGCCCTTCGGGCGCCTGCCCGGCATGAGCCATGTGCAGGGCTCCAACTTCTGCCATATCGGCGTGTCTGGCGACAGGGTTACGGGCCGCACGCTCGTCGTCGCGACGCTCGACAACCTGTGCAAGGGCTCCTCGGGGCAGGCGTTGCAGAACGCCAACCTGATGCTCGGCCTGCCAGAGACGGAGGGGCTGATGCTGGCCCCGGTGTTTCCCTGATGCGCGGGCTGAAGAAGACAAGGAGGATCCAGGTCCTCATCCTCGCCGCCGTGGCGCTGGTGCTGGCCACCGGCATCATCGGCTACGCGATGCGCGACGGGATCAATTTCTTCCGCTCGCCCGCCCAGCTTCTGGCCGAGCCGCCCGCGCCTTCGGAGATGTTCCGGCTCGGCGGTCTCGTGGAGGAGGGCACGCTCCGGCGCGGTCAGGGCGAGACGGTGACCTTCTCGGTGACCGATGGCTCGGCTTCGGTGCCCGTGGCCTATACCGGCATCCTGCCCGACCTCTTCGAAGAGGGGCAGGGCATGGTCGGCCAGGGCCGCTGGACCGGCGAGCGGTTCGAGGCGGTCGAGATCCTCGCCAAGCATGACGAGAGCTACATGCCGAAAGAGGTGATCGACGCGCTGGAGGAACAAGGCGTCTACAAGGCACCGAACGCCGAGGCGCCGTCGAATTAACGAAGCCGCGTCATTCTTCTCTCCGGGGTCACGGAGGGGCGTGGAATGAAGAGCGTGGAAGAGATCGCGGCGCAGATCGTCGCGCGCGAGGGCGGCTATGTCGACGACCCGGACGATCCGGGCGGCGCGACCAAGCACGGTGTCACCATCGGCACGATGCGCCGCCTCGGGCTCGACCTCGACGGCGACGGCGTGGTCACCAAGGCCGATGTCGGGCGGCTCACCCCCGCGCGGGCCACCGGGATCTTCATCGAGCATTACTACCGCCGCCCGCGCATCGACGCGCTGCCCGAAAGCCTGCGCGCTTCGGTCTTCGACATGCATGTCAATTCCGGCACCAACGCGGTGAAGATCCTGCAAAGACTTCTGGTGGCGATGCGCATCCCGGTGGCGGTGGACGGCATCATCGGGCGGCAGACCATCGCCGCGGCGGCGCGCGCGCAGGAAGCCGCGCCCGATCACCTCGCCGATGCCTACGGCATTGCCCGGCGCAACTGGTACTACAGCCTCGCCGATCGCCGCCCGGCCAGCCGCAAATACGCGCGGGCGCGCAATGGCGGCAAGGGCGGCTGGATCAGGCGGGCCGAGGAATTCATCTCTCCGAATTACCGCCTGACCGGGGCGCAGCATCGTGAAAGGACCGCGGCATGGGGCTGATAGGCGGAATCTTCACGGCGCTGTTCGGCGCGCGGCGCAACGCGGTGGTCGAGACGGTCGAGGCGTTCCGCGAGAACGCCGAAGGCCGGGCCGAGCGGGCCTCGGATCACCGCGAGGCGGTCCTGGCGCAGTTCGCCGCCGAAATGGCGCAGGCCCGGCGCGGAAGATGGGACCGCTTCATTGACGGGCTGAACCGCCTGCCGCGCCCGGCCATGGCCTTTGGCACGCTGGGCCTCATTGGCGCCGCGATGGCCGATCCGGCATGGTTCGCGGCGCGGATGGAGGGGCTGGCGCTGGTGCCCGAACCGCTGTGGTGGCTGATGGGGGCGATCGTCAGCTTCTATTTCGGGGCGCGGATGCAGGTGACGGGGCAGGGCTATGAGCGCGAGATGATCGCGGCGCTGGCGCGTATGCGCGCGCGCAGGCCCGAGCCCGTGCCGCGGGAGGCGCCGCAGCCCCGCATCGCCCGCGCCAACGAGCCCAATGCCGCGCTCGAGGACTGGCGGCGCACGCAAGCGTGATGGGCGGCATTGCCGGGGAGCGACAATCCGCCCCGGCGCCGCGATAGCGCCGCCGGGGCGGATCGGCTACAAGCTTGGCCATGTTGATCGAACTCGGACATTTCGCCCTGATTCTGGCCTTCGCCACCGCCATCGTGCAGATGCTGGTGCCGCTCGTCGGCGCGCAAAAGGGCTGGCGCGGCTGGATGGGCGTGGCAGAGCCCGCCGCCACCGCGCAATTCGCGCTCACCGGCTTCGCCTTCGCGGCGCTGACGGTGGCCTTCGTCACCTCGGATTTCTCCGTGGCGCTGGTGGTGGCCAACTCGCATTCCCTGAAGCCCATGCTCTACAAGGTCTCGGGCGTCTGGGGGAACCACGAGGGCTCGCTGCTTCTATGGCTGGTGATCCTCGCGGGCTTCGGCGCCGCCGCCGCGTGGTTCGGCGGCAATCTGCCCGAGCGGCTGCGCGCGCGCGTGCTGGCGGTGCAGGCCTCGATCGGCGTCGCCTTCTACGCCTTTCTGCTCTTCACCTCGAACCCGTTTCTGCGCCTCGCCACGCCGCCCTTCGACGGGCAGGACCTGAACCCGCTCCTGCAGGACCCGGGCCTCGCCTTTCACCCGCCCTTTCTCTATCTCGGCTATGTCGGGCTTTCGATGTCTTTCTCCTTTGCCGTGGCGGCGCTGATCGAGGGGCGGGTCGATGCCGCATGGGCGCGCTGGGTCCGGCCCTGGACGCTGGCGGCCTGGCTGTTTCTGACCATCGGCATCGCGCTGGGCTCGTGGTGGGCCTATTACGAGCTGGGCTGGGGCGGCTTCTGGTTCTGGGACCCGGTCGAGAACGCAAGCTTCATGCCGTGGCTCTTCGCCGCAGCCCTCCTGCACTCGGCCATCGTCACCGAAAAGCGCGAGGCGCTGAAAAGCTGGACCGTGCTCCTGGCGATCCTCGCCTTCAGCTTCTCGCTACTTGGCACCTTCATCGTCCGCTCCGGCGTGCTGACCTCGGTTCATGCCTTCGCCAACGACCCCGAGCGCGGGGTGTTCATCCTGATGATCCTCGCCGTCTTCACCGGCGGCGCGCTGACGCTTTATGCCGCGCGCGCCCATACGATGGAGGCCAAGGGCGTGTTCGGGCTGATGAGCCGCGAGGCCGCGCTGGTGGCCAACAACGTGCTGCTCGCCGTGGCGGCGATGGTGGTCTTCGTCGGCACGCTCTGGCCGCTGATTGCGGAGATGGCCTTTGGCCGGGTGCTCTCGGTCGGCCCGCCCTTCTTCGACGCGGCCTTCACGCCCTTCTTCGTGGCGCTGGCGCTGCTCTTGCCCATCGGCACGCTCTTTGCCTGGAAGCGGGCGCAGGGCGCGCGGGTGCTGCGCCAGCTCTGGCCAGCCGCTGCGCTCGCGGGGGCGCTGCTGCTTCTGGGCTACGCGCTGGGCGCCGGGCGCTCGGCGCTGGGGCCGCTCGGCCTTGCGCTTGGCGGCTGGGTGATCGGCGGCGCCGCGGTCGATCTTTGGTCGCGCTCGGGGCGCGGCGCGCTGGGCGCGCGGCTCGCGCGGCTGCGCCGCCTGCCGCGCGCCGATTGGGGCCGGGGCCTCGCGCATGGCGGCCTCGGCGTCACGATCATCGGCATCGCCGGGCTGCTGGCCTGGCAGCAGGAGGACATCCGCGTCGCCGAGATCGGCGACAGCTGGAGCCTCGGGCGCTACGAGATCACGCTCGACGCGGTGCGCGAAAGCCGTGGGCCGAACTACATCACCACGGTGGGCGAGCTTTCGGTGCGCCAGAACGGCACGCAGGTCGCCACCTTGCTGCCCGAAAAGCGGTTCTACCCGGTGGCGGGCATGCCCACCACCGAGGCCGGGATCGATGGCGGGCTGTGGCGCGACCTCTACCTCGTGATCGGCGATCCGCAGGATGGCGGCGGCTGGGCGATGCGCAGCCATGTCAAACCCATGGCGGCCTGGATCTGGGGCGGCGCGATCCTGATGGCGCTGGGCGGCGCGCTGTCGCTCACCGACCGGCGGATGCGGGTGGCGGCGGGGGCGCGGCGCGCGGCGCCCGCGCCGGTGGCGGCGCAATGAGACGGCTCGCGCTCGCCCTCGCGCTCGTCGCCGCGCCCGCCTTCGCGGTCGAGCCCGACGAGGTGCTCGACGATCCCGCGCTCGAGGCGCGCGCCCGCGAGATCAGCGCCGAGCTGCGCTGCCCGGTCTGCCGCAACGAGAGCATCGACGAGAGCAATTCGGGCGTCAGCCGCGACCTGCGGCTGATGGTGCGCGAAAGGCTCGTGGCGGGCGACAGCGACGCGGAGGTGATCGGCGCCGTGGTCGACCGCTACGGCGAATTCGTGATGCTCAAGCCAGATGCCAGCGGTGCCAACCTGGTGCTGTGGCTCGCCGCTCCGCTGCTTCTGGTGCTCGCCGGCGGCGTGGCCTTCGTCTCGATCCGCCGCCGGGCCGCCGGCCCGGAGGACCGGCTGTCGGAGGAAGAGGAGGCGCGGCTGAAGGATATCCTCGACCGCTGACGCGCGGTTCGGCTTTCCAGAGGGGCGCGGGGCTGTAGTCTTGCCCCGACATCCAAGGGAGGCCCGCGCATGGACTATTCGACGATCACTCTCACGGTCGAGGAAGGCGTCGCCTGCCTGACGCTCGAGCGGCCCGAGGTGATGAACGCCCTCAACACCCAGATGCGGGCCGAGATCACCCACGCCCTGCGCAACCTCGACGCCGCGGCGCGGGTGCTGGTGCTCACCGGCGCGGGCCGGGCCTTCTGCTCGGGGCAGGATCTGGGTGATACCGGCACGGCCAACGCCACCGATCTCGAACGCGTGCTGCGCGACGAATACGTGCCGATGCTGCTGGCGCTGCGCGATCTGCGGGTGCCGAGCATCGCCGCGGTGAACGGGGCCGCCGCCGGGGCGGGGGCCAATCTCGCGCTCGCCTGCGACGTGGTGATCGCCTCCGAGGCGGCGCATTTCACCCAGGCCTTCACCCGGATCGGCCTCATCCCCGACGCAGGCGGCACATGGACCCTGCCGCGCCAGGTCGGCACGGCGCGCGCCATGGGGGCGATGCTCTTCGCCGACAGGATCCCGGCCCGGCAGGCGGCGGAGTGGGGCATGATCTACGAGGCGGTGCCCGAGGCCGGGTTCGAGCCGCGCTGGCGCGCACGGGCCGCGCATCTCGCCGCCGGCCCGACCGAGACCTTCCGGCATCTGCGCGAGGCGATGCGCGCCAGCCCGGAGAACGGCTTCGAGGCGCAGCTGGCGCTGGAGGCCCGCCTGCAGGGCGCCTGCGGGCAGAGCCGGGACTTCAAGGAGGGGGTGCTGGCCTTCGTCGAGAAGCGGCCCGCGCGCTTCGAGGGGCGCTGAGCCTCAGGCGGCGTTGGCCTTGGCCGGGATCAGCCGCGACATCAGCGGCAGGATCTCGTCGAACACGCCGCCGAAGACCGAACCGTCCTCGCTGGACCGGACCGGGCGTCCGGCGGCGGGGCGGGCGGGAAAGCGCCCCTCGATCGTGAAGCCTTCGCAGGCGGCGTGGTTGGCCGCCATCGGCGCGAGATGCAGCGAGAAGGCGCGCCCGGCCAGATCGTCGAGGGTCAGGGCGAGGCGGTCATGCGCCAGCAGCAGGTCCGTCTCGCGCGGGGCCAGCCGGCCCAGCCGGCCCTGCCGCTCGAACCGCGCGCCGCAATCATAGCCGCGCCCGGAGGCGCCGGGGCCGCGCACCTTGCGGCGGCCGAAGCTCTGGCGGTGCAGATGCGGCCCCGTCAGGCTCAGCTGCCCCAGAAGATCCTGATCGGCAAAGTCGAACACCAGCGCGCTCAGCCCGAGCCCCTGGCCCTCGCCCTCCTGCATCTCCAGCTTCAGCGACAGGGAGCCGTCTGCGGTCTCATGCAGCGTCAGCCCGACCCGGACCTCTCCGCCAAACGTGCCATGGGCGCTTTCGGGGGTGGGGGTCGACCGCACTGCGATATGAGCTTGCATGGGTGATGTCCTTCCGCTGGCTTGAAACTGTCACTGGTCCTACTGAACGCATTCTGTATCGCTTCGGATTGCGGCAATCGGGTGGCATCGTCGCTGGGGCTTCGGAAATTGACCTTTTTTTCCAATAACTTAGCCCAAAGGATAGGTCTCGAAAGTATAGGTCGCCTATACGTATTTCTCAGGCGCCCGGTTTTCCTCAGGAAATCGCTAGCTCTTTTGCGCCCCCTGTTGCTCGGGACATGTCCTTTCCGACAGGGTTTTCGGGAAACAATCGACGCTCCGAAGTGGGATCGTAGAAAGCGGGCGTTTCGCGGCGCCAGCTTCCATGAAGGCCGCGCAAATATGGCGGAATCGTGGCAGCGCGGAACGCAAACGGGCCCGGCGTTGCCGCCGGGCCCGTCCTGTCCTTGGAATCGAAGCGTGGATCAGCGGTTCTCGATATCCACGTAGTCGCGCTGCCCGGCGCCGAGATAGAGCTGGCGCGGGCGGCCGATCTTGAGCTGCGGATCGGCGAGCTGCTCCTTCCACTGCGACACCCAGCCCACCGTGCGCGCCAGCGCGAAGATCGGCGTGAACATCGAGGTCGGGAAGCCCATCGCGTCGAGGATGATGCCCGAGTAGAAGTCGACGTTGGGGTAGAGCTTCTTCTCGGCGAAATAGGGATCCTCGAGCGCCACGCGCTCAAGCTCCTTGGCGACCTGCAGCGTCGGGTTGTTCTCGATGCCCAGAAGGTCGAGCACCTCGTCGGCGCTTTCCTTCATCACCTTCGCGCGCGGGTCGAAGTTCTTGTAGACCCGGTGGCCGAAGCCCATCAGGCGGAAGGGGTCGTTCTTGTCCTTGGCGCGGGCGATGAATTCGGGGATCCGGTCGGGGGTGCCGATCTCGCGCAGCATCTCGAGGCAGGCCTGGTTGGCGCCGCCATGGGCGGGGCCCCAGAGGCAGGCGATGCCGGCGGCGATGCAGGCGAACGGGTTCGCGCCCGACGACGAGGCGAGACGCACGGTCGAGGTCGAGGCGTTCTGCTCGTGATCGGCGTGCAGGGTGAAGATCCGGTCCATCGCGCGGGCGAGGATCGGGTTGACCTCGTATTCCTCGGCCGGGACCGAGAAGCACATGCGCAGGAAGTTCGAGGCGTAGTCGAGATCGTTGCGCGGATAGACGAAGGGCTGACCGATCGAATACTTGTAGGCCATCGCCGCGATGGTCGGCATCTTGGCGATCAGGCGGATCGAGGCGACCTCGCGCTGGTGCTGGTCGTTGATGTCGGTGCTGTCGTGGTAGAAGGCCGACATCGCGCCGACCACGCCGACCATGGTGGCCATCGGATGCGCGTCGCGGCGGAAGCCGCGGAAGAAGTTGTGCATCTGCTCGTGGATCATGGTGTGACGCGTCACCAGCGTCTCGAACTCCTCGAGCTGCGCGGCCGAGGGCAGCTCGCCGTAAAGCAGCAGGTAGCACACTTCGAGGTAGTGCGATTCCTTGGCGAGCTGGCCGATCGGGTAGCCCCGGTGCAGCAGCACGCCCGCCTCGCCATCGATATAGGTGATGGTGCTGTCGCAGGAGGCGGTCGAGGTGAAGCCCGGATCATAGGTGAAGACGCCCGCCTGCGCATAGAGCTTGCGGATGTCGATGACCTCGGGCCCGTCGGTGGGGGCGTACATCGCCAGATCGTGGGTTTCGCCGTCGATCGTCAGCTTCGCGGTCTTGGTGGTTTCGGCCATTCAGGTCCCCTTCGTTGTCCCGCCGCCGCCGGGGGCGGCGCGGCGCTCTGATCTGTGGATGCCGCGCTGCAACATAGCGTCGGGCGAAGGCCGGGCCAGTCTCAGCCCGCCGCGTCCCCGATCCGTGCGACGCTTTCGTCGCGGCCGAGCACCAGCATCATGTCGAATACGCTGGGGCTGACCATCCGCCCCGCCAATGCGGCGCGCAGCGGCCCCGCTATCTTGCCCAGACCGAGGCCATGCGCCTCGGCCAGAGCGGTCACGACCCCCTCCAGCGCCTCACGCTCCCAGCTAGCAGTTTGCAGCTGCGGCGTCAATTCTGCCAGTATACCACGGGATACATCGTCGAGCGCCTTGGCCGATTTCTGATCCGGCTCGATCGGCCGCTCCGTCAGGACGAAGTGAGCCTTTTCAAGGAGTTCCGGGAAAATCTTGGCCCGGTCCTTGAGATGCGGCATGGCACGCGAAATCCCGTCCCTCTGGGATTCCGTAAGGGGAAGCTGCCCGGTGGCGTCGAGAAACGCCTCCAGTTCATGCAGCAGCGCAGCATCCTCCGAGGCGGCGATGTGCTGGCGGCAGAGGTTTTCGAGCTTCTTGGTGTCGAAGCGGGCCGGGGATTTTCCGATGCCCTTGAGGTCGAACCATTCGCGCGCCTCTTCGTCCGAGAAGAACTCCGCGTCGCCATGGCTCCAGCCGAGCCGGGTGAGGTAGTTGCGCATCCCCGCCGCCGGGTAGCCCATCTGCTGGTACTCGGCGGCACCCGTGGCGCCGTGGCGCTTCGACAGCTTCTTGCCGTCGGGGCCGAAGATCAGCGGCACATGGGCGAAGACCGGCAGGTCCCAGCCCATGGCGCGGTAGATCATCGCCTGCCGGAAGGCGTTGGTCATGTGGTCGTCGCCGCGGATCACATGGGTCACGCCCATGTCGTGATCATCGACCACCACGGCCAGCATGTAGACCGGCGAGCCGTCGGAGCGCAGAAGCACCATGTCGTCGAGCTGGTCGTTGCCGATGGTGATCTCGCCCTGCACCTCGTCATGGATCGTGGTGGCGCCGTCGCGCGGGGCCTTGATGCGGATCACGAAGGGGGCGTCGGGGTGGTCGGCCTCGGCCACGTCGCGCCAGGGCGAGCGGAACAGCGTCGAGCCGCCCTCGGCCCGCGCATTCTCGCGGAAGGCCTCGATCTCGGCTTGCGTCGAAAAGCACTTGTAGGCCGTGCCCTCGGCGAGCATCTGCCGGGCCACCTCGGCATGGCGCTCGGCGCCCGCCGCCTGGCTTATCGGCTCGCCGTCCCAGTCGAGGCCGAGCCATGTCAGACCGTCGAGGATGGCTTGGGTGTTCTCGGGCGTGGAGCGGGCGCGGTCGGTGTCCTCGATCCTGAGCAGGAACCTGCCGCCGCGGCCGCGGGCATAGAGCCAGTTGAACAGCGCGGTGCGCGCGCCGCCGATATGCAGCGCGCCGGTGGGCGAGGGGGCGAAGCGGGTGACGACCGGGGTCTGGGACATGTGAGGGAGATTTAACCTTTCGCTAACCATGCTGGGCGCAGCTTTCTTGCATGGGGGATACTCAGGTCGGGGCGCGGAAACAAGCGTGGCCCATGGGGGCGGCTCCGGCCCCTCTGGCATGGGCCGAGGCGGTGCTGGCGCGGCAGCGCGGATATCTGGCCTGCTGGACGCCGGTCTGCCTCAGCGCGGGCATCGGCATCTGGTTCGGCCTGCAGGACGAGCCGGGCGCGCGGCTCTACGGCATCGCGGCGGGGCTTGCGCTTCTCTTCCTGCTCACGGGCTGGCGGCTGCGCCGCTCCACGCTCTGCGCGCTGTCATGGGCCGGGCTTCTGCTCTGCATGGGCTTTCTCATGGCCGGCGCGCGGGCGCATGGGCTCTCCGCGCCGGTGCTGGGATTTCGCTATTACGGCCCCGTCGAGGGGCGGATCGTCGATATCGACCGGTCGCAGAGCGACAGGCTCAGGATCACGCTCGACCGGGTCCGGCTCGACGACGTGACGCGCGTGCCCGAGCGGGTGCGCCTGTCCTTGCATGGCGAGATCGTGGCCCCGCTCGCGCCGGGCGCGCGGGTGATGACCACGGCGCATCTGTCGCCGCCGCCGGGCCCCGCCGAGCCGGGGGCCTTCGATTTTCGCAGGCATGCGTGGTTCGCACGATTGGGGGCGGTGGGCTATGCCCGCGTGCCGCTGATGCTGGCCTCGGAGAGGGGCGCCGAGGGCGCGTGGCTCGCGCGGCTCAGGGTCCGGCTCAGCGCCGCGATCCGCGCGCGGATCGGCGGGGATGCGGGCGGTTTCGCGGCGGCGGTGACCACGGGCGACCGCTCGGGCCTTGGCCGCGCCGCCAATGACGCGATGCGCGAGAGCAATCTCTACCACCTCGTCTCGATCTCGGGGATGCACATGGCGCTTCTGGCGGGCTTCGTCTTCTGGCTGGTGCGCGCTGGCATCGCCGCCATCCCGCCGCTGGCGCTCCGGCTCGACGCGCGCAAGATCGCCGCCGGGACGGCGCTGCCGGCGGCGGCCTTCTACCTTGCGCTCGCCGGGCGCGACGTCGCGACCGAACGCGCCTTCGTCATGGTCGCGGTGAGCCTGGGCGCGGTGCTGGCCGAGCGCCGGGCGCTCTCCTTGCGCGGGCTGGCCATCGCGGCGCTGATCGTGCTGGGGCTCAGGCCCGAGACGCTGCTCAACCCCGGCTTCCAGATGTCCTTTGCCGCGGTGCTGGCGCTCGTCGCGGTGATGGGCCGGCTGCCTGCGGGCTGGCACCGGCCTTTGGGGCTGGCGCGGCTGTGGATGCCGGTGGCGCTCCTGTCGCTGACCTCGATCGTCGCGGGCTCGGCCACCGCCCCCTTTGCCGCCGCGCATTTCAACCGCGTGGCGCATTACGGGCTGATCGCCAATCTCGCGGCCTCGCCCGCCATGGCCGGGCTGGTCATGCCCGGCGCGGTGATCCTCGCCGTGACCGGGCCGCTCGGGCTCGATCAGCCGGCGGTCTGGATGATCGATTACGGCTCGCGCTGGATCCTGTGGGTCAGCGCGCGCATCGCGGCACTCGACGGGGCCAGCTCGGCGGTGATCGCGCCGCCGGGGGCGGTGGTGGCGCTGGTGGCGCTTGGCGGGCTGTGGCTGGTGCTGTGGCAGGGGCGGGGGCGGGCGGCAGCACTCCTGCCGCTCCTCCTTGCCGCCGGGCTCTGGGCGCGCGCCGATCGGCCCGACCTTCTGGTGAGCGAGACCGGCGCGCTCATGGGGCTGATGACCGAGGAGGGGCGGGCGCTGTCGAAGCCCAAGGGCGACGGCTTTGCCGCGCGGGTCTGGCTGGAGAATGACGGCGATGGCCGGGCGCAGGAGGCGGCGCATGACCCGGTGGCGCTGCCGCGACACGCGCGGGTGCTGCGGCTGCGGCTCGGGGATACCCGCATCGTGCAGGTGACGGGCAAGACGGCGCTCGCCGCACTCACGGGCTGCGACGGGGCCGATATCCTCATCGCCAATCAGGCCGACCCCGCGCCGCGCCCCTGCCTGCGCTTCGACGCGCGCCGCCTGCGCGAGACCGGCGCGCTGGCGCTATGGGCCGCGTCGGAGGGGCTGCGCATCGAGACGGTGGCCGAGCGGGCCGGCCGCCGCCTCTGGTCTCAGTAGCTGCGGATCAGCCCGACGAGACGGCCCTGCACGCGGACCTGATCGTCGCTGTAGATCCGCGTCTCATAGGCCGGGTTCGCGGCTTCGAGCGCGATGCGCTTGCCATTGCGGCGAAACCGCTTGAGCGTCGCCTCCTGATCCTCGATCAGCGCCACGACGATGTCGCCATTGTCGGCGGTGCCGGTTTCGCGGATCACCACGACGTCGCCATCATTGATCCCGGCCTGCACCATCGAGTCGCCATGCACCTCGAGCGCGTAGTGGCTGCCCTGACCCAGCATCGAGCCGGGCACCGCGATCTCGTGGCTGATCTCGCTGATGGCGGAGATCGGCACACCGGCGGCGATGCGGCCCATCACCGGCAGGTTCATCGCCATGGCGGCGATCTCTGCGGGCATGTCGGCGGGCTTGGGATCGGGCTCGGGCGCATGGCCCTCGGCGGCGAGCCGCGCCTCCATCGCCTCGGGCAGCTTGATGATCTCGAGCGCGCGGGCGCGATGGGCGAGGCGGCGGATGAAGCCCCGCTCCTCGAGCGCGGTGATCAGGCGGTGAATCCCCGACTTGGACCGCAGGTCGAGCGCATCCTTCATCTCGTCGAAGGAGGGCGGAACGCCATCGGCCTTGATCCGACGATGGATGAATTCCAGCAGGTCGGACTGTTTTCGGGTCAGCATGATTGCCCCTTTATGCGCGCGGACGGTTGGGGATACGTTCTAGTGCTGTTCCCGTTTTGTGTCAAGCCCTCAGAGCGCGATCACCTCGACCGTCTCACCCGCATCGCGCGCGCGGTCGCCGGGCGGCTGCACGATCAGGCAATCGGCTTCGGACAGCACCGACAGAAGCGAACTGTCCTGCTTGGAAAAGGCGGTGACCCCATCGGGCCCCGAGACGGCGCGCAGGTAATGCTCGCGCGGGCCGTTGGCCGCGAGCGGCGCGGCGAGCCGGGCGAGGCGGCGCGGCGCGGGTGCCGGAGGAAGGCCCGACAGCGCCCGGATCAGCGGCACCAGAAAGACATGCGCGCAGACCATCGAGGAGACCGGGTTGCCCGGCAGGCCCAGAAGCAGCGCTTCGCCGAAGCGCCCCGCCATCAGCGGCTTGCCGGGGCGCAGCGCCACCTTCCAGAAGGCGCGCTCCATGCCCGCCTCGGCCGCCGCGTCGCCCACGAGGTCATGATCGCCCACCGAAGCGCCGCCGATGGTCAGCACGATATCGGCGCCGCGCGCCTGATCGAAGGCCTGCGCCAGCGCGGCCATGCTGTCGCCCGCGATCGGCAGAAGCCGCGCCGTCCCGCCCGCCTGTTCGATGATGCCGTGCAGCCCGTAGGCGTTCGACGCGATGATCTGGTCATCGCGCGGATCGCCGCCCGGTGCGACCAGCTCGTCGCCCGTGGCGATGATGGCGACCTCGGGGCGGCGCGAGACGGTGAGCCTGTCGGCGTTCATCGAGGCGGCGAGTGCTATGTCGGCGGGGGTGAGGCGGCGCGGCGCGGCGAGCGCATCGCCCGCGCGGAAATCGACCCCGGCGGGGCGGATGTTGCGGTTGTCGGAGATGCCGCTCCCGAGGGTGATCCTCTCGCCCTCGCGCGTCGTGTCCTCCTGCATCACCACATGGCCGGCCCCCTCGGGCACCGGCGCGCCGGTGAAGATGCGCAAGGCCTCGCCCGGGCCGACATGCCCCGCATAGCCATGCCCGGCCGCGGCCTCGCCGATCACCCTCAGAACCGCGCCCGGCGCGAGGTCGGCCTCGCGGATCGCGTAGCCATCCATGGCCGAGGCGGCAAAGGGCGGCTGGTCGCGCGTCGCGGTCACATCGGTGCGCAGCACCCGGCCCAAAGCGGCTGTGAGCGCGACCTCCTCGGTCGGCAGGGGCGAGACCAGCGAAAAGAGCCGGTCGAGGGCCTCGCCGACCGGGATCATGCCTCCCAGAGCCCCGACTTGCCGCCTTCCTTGAGCACGAGGCGGATGCCGTCGATCTCCATGCCCTTCTCGGCGGCCTTGAGCATGTCGTAGATCGTCAGCGCCGTGACCGAAACCGCCGTCAGCGCCTCCATCTCGACCCCGGTGCGCCCGGTGGTGCGCACGGTGGCGGTGATCCTCACGCCGGGCAGGGCCTCGTCGCAATCGAGCTCGACAGTCACCTTCGACAGCGGCAGCGGGTGGCACAGCGGGATCAGATCGGCGGTCTTCTTGGACGCCATGATGCCGGCGAGCCGCGCGGTGCCCAGAACGTCGCCCTTGCCCGCGCGCCCCTCGCGCACCAGCGCCAGGGTTTCGGCCTGCATCCGCACCACGCCCTGGGCCACGGCGCGCCGGTCGGTCACCTGCTTGTCGGTGACATCGACCATATGGGCACGCCCGCCCTCGTCGAAATGGGTGAGCGGCATCACGCGCCGCCCGGCGCGGTCAGCGGGTTGGCGAGGATCGCCCTCGTGGCCGAGGTCACGTCCTCCTGCCGCATCAGGCTTTCGCCGATGAGGAAGCTGCGCGCGCCGTAGCGGGCGATCTCGGCGAGATCGGCGGGCGTCGAAAGCCCGCTCTCGGCGACGATCATCCGATCGACCGGCACGTGCTTGGCCAGCTTGCGGGTCACGTCGAGCGAGGTCTCGAAGGTGTTGAGATCGCGGTTGTTGATGCCGATCATCTTCGAGTTCAGCTCGGCCGCGCGGTCGAGCTCGGCGCGGTCATGCACCTCGATCAGCGCATCCATGCCCCAGCGGGTGGCGGCGTCTTCGAGCTCGCGCGCCTGCGCGTCCGAGACGCTGGCCATGATGATCAGGATGCAGTCGGCGCCGAGGCTGCGGCTTTCGGCCACCTGCCAGGGATCATAGAGGAAATCCTTGCGCAGCACCGGCAGCTCGGTCGCCTCGCGCGCCTGGACGAGATATTCCTCCGCGCCCTGGAAGGAGGGGCCGTCGGTCAGCACCGAGAGACAGGCCGCGCCGCCCGCCTCATAGGCGCGCGCCAGCGCGGGCGGATCGAAATCGGCGCGGATGAGGCCCTTCGACGGGCTCGCCTTCTTGATCTCGGCGATCAGGCCGTAGCCCTCGCGCGCGGCTTCGGTCAGGCGGTCAGCAAAACCGCGGGGGGCGGGGGCCTGCGCGGCGCGCGCCTCGATATCGGCCAGCGGCAGCTCCGCCTTGCGGGCCGCGACCTCGTCGAGCTTGTAGGCCTTGATCTTGTCGAGAATGTCCATGGCGTCGTTCTACCGGGGGAAAGGGGCGTTGGAAAGCGTTCAGACGGTGGGGCCGCACCAGTCGACCCGGGGATCGCCGCGCGCCTCGAGCCACTCGTTGATGCGCCCGAAGGGGCGCGAGCCGAAAAAACCGCGCCGGGCCGAGAGCGGCGAGGGATGGGCGGTCTCGATCACGAGGTGATCGGGGCGCAGATGCGGCGCGGCGATCTTCTGCGCGTGCCGGCCCCACAGAAGGAAGGCGCAGGGGCGCTGTGCGACGCGGCCCAGAACCTCGTCCACCAGCGCGGTCCAGCCCCAGCGCGCATGGCCGCCCGCTTCGCCCGGCTCCACCGAAAGCGCGGTGTTCAGAAGGAGCACGCCCTGCTCGGCCCAGTGGCTCAGATCGCCCGAGGCCGGGGCGCAGCCGATGTCGTCGCGCATCTCCGCGAAGATGTTGTTCAGAGAGCGCGGCAGCTTCTTGAGATCCGGCGGCACGGAAAAGGCGAGCCCGGTGGCGTGGCCCGGCGTGGGATAGGGGTCCTGGCCGAGGATCACCACGCGCACCGCCTCGGGCAGGGTCAGCTCCAGCGCCCGGAACCGCAGCTCGGGGCCGGGCAGCACCGCGGGCCGGGCGGCGAGCCGGTCGCGCAGCGCGGGCCAGCCCGCCGAAAAGAACGGCAGATCGCCCCAGCCCTCCGGCAGATCGCTCATGCCCGGCCGGAGCTGATCGCGGCGAGCCGGTCGATGGCGAGGCGCGCGGCGCCCGAATCGATGCTCAGCGCGGCGATGTCGACACCGGCGGAGAGGTCGCTCGCCCGGCCCGCCACCAGAAGCGCCGCGGCGGCATTGAGAAGCACCGCGTCGCGGTAGGCGCCGGGCGCGCCGTCGAGCAATGCCGCCAGCGCCTCGCCGTTCTGCTGCGGCGTGCCGCCGAGGATCGCCTCGAAGGGATGCTCGGGCAGGCCGGCATCAGAGGGGCTGATCTCGAAGCGCTCGACCTTGCCGTTTTCCAGCGCCGCCACCTGCGACGGCCCGCAGATCGACAGCTCGTCGGTGCCGTCGCCGCCATGCACCAGCCAGGCCCGCTCCGAGCCGAGCTGGCCCAGCGTCTCGGCCATCGGCACGATCAGCGCCGGATCATAGGCGCCGGTGAGCTGGCGCCTGACCCCGGCGGGGTTGGTCAGCGGCCCGAGGATGTTGAACAGGGTCCGGATGCCGATCTCGGCCCGGATCGGGCCGACATGCTTCATCGCCGGGTGGTGCATCGGCGCCATCATGAAGCCGATCCCGACCTCGTGCAGCGCCCGTTCGACCACCTCCGCGCCGACCATCACCTCGACCCCGAGCTGGCCCAGCGCATCCGCGGTGCCCGATTTCGAGGAGAGGTTGCGGTTGCCATGCTTGGCCACGGGCACGCCCGCGCCCGCCACGACGAAGGCCGTCGCGGTCGAGATGTTGAGGGTGTTCTTGCCGTCGCCGCCGGTGCCGACGATGTCGATCGCGCCCTCGGGCGCGCGGACCTTGAGGCAGCGCGCGCGCATCACGGTTGCGGCGGCAGCGATCTCGGAGACCGTCTCGCCGCGCATCCTGAGCGTCACCAGGAAGGCCGCCATCTGCGCGGGCGTGGCGTCGCCGTCGAACAGGATGCCGAAGGCCGCCTCGGCCTCCTCGCGGGTGAGCGGGCCGTCGAGCGCGGCGGCGATCAGCGGCTTCAGCCGGTTGCTCATGCCGCCACCGGGGCGCTGTCGGGCAGGCGGTCGAGAAAGGTCTTGAGCATGCGGTGGCCATGCTCGGAGGCGATGCTTTCGGGGTGGAACTGCACGCCTTCGATCGGCAGCTCGCGATGCCTCAGCCCCATGATCGTGCCATCGGCCAGCTCGGCCGTGATCTCGAGGCTTTCGGGCAGGCTCTCGCGCTCGACCACCAGCGAATGATAGCGCGTGGCGAGGAAGGGCGAGGGCAGACCGGCAAAGACGCCGCGGCCCTCGTGCAGCATCTCGGCGGTCTTGCCATGCACGATCTCGTGGCAGCGCACGACGCGTCCGCCAAAAGCCTGGCCGATGGTCTGGTGCCCGAGGCAGACGCCCAAAAGCGGCGTCGCGCTCTCGGCGGCGGCGCGAGTGAGCGGCAGGCAGATGCCGGCCTGATCGGGGTCGCAGGGGCCGGGGGAGAGCACGATGCCCTCGGGCTTCATCGCCATCGCCGTCTCGACGTCGATCTCGTCGTTGCGTTTGACCACCACCTCGGCGCCCAGCTCGCCCAGATAGTGCACGAGGTTCCAGGTGAAGCTGTCGTAGTTGTCGATCAACAGAAGCATGGTTCCTCCGGCCGGGCAAAATTCGGGGCTACCGTTCGGCGGCGGTCCCTTGGTAAGGTCGCGCCATAAATGGGACCGCAAGGCGGGAAACGTCAAGGTCCGGGGCGGCGGCGATTGCCGGCAGGGCGGCACAGCGGGGCAGCGAACGTGGGATCTGGGTTCATCATCGGCGGCCTTTGGGGGCTGATCGTCTCGGCCGGGGCATTGGCGATCGCCTCCTTGATGGGCGAGCCGCCGCGCGTGCCGCAGGCGGGGCCGGAGGTGGTGCAACGGGCACCGGGCGACGCGCCAGCAGTGGCAGGGGACGCCCCCGATGAAGCGTCGCCCGGCGCGGTGCCCCCGGCCGGGTCCGACCCCGAGATGGAGCCCGCGCCCGAGCCTGTGCCCGCGCCTGCGCCTGCGCCTGCGCCGGAGCCCGCGCCGAACCCGGCGGCGACGCCCGGGCGCGATGCCGCCCCGGACAGGCCGACGCCCGCGCCCGGTCTTGCCAGCCCCGCCCCGGTCGCGCCACAGGCCCCTGCCCTGGACCCCGGCGTGACGCGCACGGCCCGCCCCGCCGATGCGCCGCGCCCCGAAACCGGCATCGTGATCGAGACCGAGGGCGAGGCGGAGATCCTGCCGGGGACACCGGCGGAGGAGGAGGCCATCGACCTGCCCGCGCCGCCGGTCAGCGCCGAGGCGCCCGAGCCGCCCGAGGCGCAGAGCCTCGCCATGCAGCCGCCCGAAGCGCCGCGCGCGACG
>NZ_KZ304960.1:17680-114585 GCF_002723615.1 Limimaricola cinnabarinus | reverse complement strand
GACGCTGCATCTCTGCGCCGCCGGTGAGGGGCTATTTAGGGAAAGCGTTTCGGGGCCGCAAGCGCTAAATCGACATTTTTCACATCGATCGCGGAACCGGCAGGAGATTGCGCTCGCGGGCCCTCCGGCGAGGTTTGTCGAGCTCGCCACTTCTCCTTGCCGCAATATCCGGAAACACACCCGGATGCCGGGCGTGGCGCGCCGCTCTCAGGCCTCCGCCCACCGCGCGGGCAGCAGCCGCTTCCAGCGAATCCGAGTCGCCAGAAGCCCGAGAATGAGGCCGAGATAGACCAGCGGCTCGATCTGGAACCCCTTGGCGAGCCAGATGTAATGCACCGCCCCGAGGATCGCGATGCCGTAGACCAGCTGGTGCAGGCGGCGCCAGTTGCGCCCGAGCCTGCGCACCGACCAGTTGTTCGAAGTCAGCGCCAGCGGAATCAGCCCGAGGAAGGCGATCATGCCGATGGTGACATAGGGGCGCTTGAGTATATCGGCCCAGACCCGGCCGAGGCTTTGGACGTCCAGCAGCGCCCAGACGGAGAAATGCGCCAGCACGAAGAAGAAGGTCAGAAGGCCGATGGCGCGGCGGAACTTCATCAGGTTGATCCGCGCGTATTTCATCAGCGGCGTCACCGCGAGCCCGGCCACCAGCAGCTTGAGCGCGACATCGCCATATTCGCGCTCAAGCGCGTTGATCGGCTCAACCCCCAGCCGCCCGGTGAGCGCCTGCCAGAACAGGAAGGCCATCCATGCCGCGCCGATCAGATAGAGCGTCCAGGCGGGGACATGGCGCAGCGCGCCGTTGATCCGCTGCGCCGTGGCGGTCGGGCGGGCCATCAGAACTGCGCCTCGAGATCCATGCCGTCATAGAGCGCGGCGACCTCGTCATAGCCGTTATACATCAGCGTGTCCTGCCGCGAGGAGAACAGCCCGCCGCCGATGCGCCGCTCGGTCGCCTGGCTCCAGCGCGGATGGTCCACGTTGGGGTTCACATTGGCAAAAAAGCCGTATTCGGACGGGGCGAGGTCGTTCCATGTCGTGGCGGGCTGCTGCTCGACGAGCGAGATGCGCGTGATCGACTTGATCGACTTGAAGCCGTATTTCCACGGCACCACCAGCCGGATCGGCGCGCCGTTCTGCTTGGGCATCGGCCGGTCATAGAGGCCGGTGGCCATGATGGTGAGCGGGTGCATCGCCTCGTCGAGCCTGAGCCCCTCGACATAGGGGAAATCGAGCACGCCGCGACGCAGGCCGGGCATGTTCTCGGGCTGCACCGCCGTCTCGAAGGCGACGTAGCGCGCCCCCGACTGCACGCCCGCGCGGTCGAGGATGTCCTTGAGCTCGATCCCCTGCCACGGCACCACCATCGACCAGGCCTCGACGCAGCGCAGCCGGTAGATGCGGTCCTCGACCGCGAGGCCGCCGATCAGCTCGGCGAGCGGATAGGTGCCCGGGTTGTCGACGAGGCCGTCGATGGTGACGGTCCAGTCCGCGATGTCGAGCGCCTCGGCGTTCTTGGCCGGGTCGGTCTTGCCGGTGCCGAACTCGTAGAAATTGTTGTAGGTGGTGATTTCCTCGAAGCTGTTGGGCTCCAGCGCCTCCTGCGCACCGGCCCGGCCCGCCAGACCGCCCACCCCCAGCGCCCCTGCCCCCATTCCGGCCATGATCTGGCGGCGGTTGAGGAACAATCCGCGCGGGGTCGCGTCGGCGCGGGTCAGGTCGTTCGTCCAGCGATGGGCCATCGGTGTCTCCTCTGCGTCTTCGAACAATCTAGGCACGTTGGCGGCAGACACCATGTTGCAGGCGTCACGATGCGTTGACGCGGTGTAACGTGAAAAGGCCCCGGCGGATCGCTCCGCCGGGGCCCTGCCCTGCCAAAAGGACGCCTTGCCTCAGTGCAGCACGGCGCCTTCGGGCTTGGGCCGGCCGGTATCCGAGACCCTGTCGCCGACGATCAGCCCCTCGGCCCCGGCGCTGACCTGCACCTCCTGACCGTCGCGAATGTCGCCCGCGAGGATCATCTCGGCGAGTTGGTCCTGCAGCGCCCGCTGGATCACCCGCTTGAGGGGCCGCGCGCCAAAGACCGGGTCGTAGCCCTCCTCGGCCAGCCACTTCTTGGCCGGCTCGTCGAGCGTGAGCGTGATGTTGCGCCCCGCCAGCCGTTTTTCGAGCCGGGCAAGCTGGATCTCGACAATGCCCGACATGTCCTCGCGGCCCAGCCGGTCGAAGATGATCGTCTCGTCGAGCCGGTTGAGGAATTCGGGCCGGAAATGGGCACGCACCGCGTCCATCACGTCGCGCTTGGCGCGGCCCGCATCCGCCCCGTCGGGCAGCTGGCTGAGCGCCTGCGCGCCCAGGTTCGAGGTCAGCACGATCAGCGTCTGCTTGAAATCGACGCGCCGCCCCTGCCCGTCGGTGAGCACCCCGTCATCGAGCACCTGCAAGAGCACGTTGAACACGTCCGGATGCGCCTTCTCGACCTCGTCGAACAGGATCACCTGATAGGGCCTGCGCCGCACCGCTTCGGTCAGCACGCCGCCCTCGTCATAGCCGACATAGCCCGGAGGCGCGCCGATCAGCCGGGCGACCGCGTGCTTTTCCATGAACTCCGACATGTCGATGCGCACCATCGCCTGATCGTCGTCGAAGAGATACTCGGCCACGGCCTTGGTCAGCTCGGTCTTGCCGACGCCGGTGGGCCCGAGGAACAGGAAGGAGCCCAAGGGCCGGTTCTCGTCGTTGAGCCCGGCGCGCGCCCGGCGCACGGCGTTGGCGACCGCGCGGACGGCGGTGTGCTGGCCGATCACGCGGCGGCCCAGCTCCTCTTCCATGCGCAGTAGCTTCTCGCGCTCGCCTTCGAGCATCTTCGAGGTCGGGATGCCGGTCCAGCGCTCCACCACCTCGGCGATCTGCTCGGGCCGCACCGCCTCTTCGACCATCAGCGGGTCATCCGAGTCCTCGGCCGCCTTCAGCTCGCGTTCGAGCTGCGGGATCACGCCGTAGGAGAGCTCGCCCGCCTTGGCGAGATTGCCCTCGCGCTTGGCGATATCAAGCTCGGCGCGGGCGCGGTCGAGCCGCTCCTTGAGCGTGCGCGAGCCTTCGAGACGGTCGCGCTCGGCCTGCCACTTCGCCGTCATCGCGTCGGATTTCTCGGTCAGCGCGCCGAGTTCCTCCTCGAGCCTGGCGAGCCGCTCCTTGGAGGCGTCGTCATCCTCGCGCCTGAGCGCCTCGGCCTCGATCTGCATCTGCAGGATCGAGCGATCCAGCGCGTCGAGCTCCTCGGGCTTGCTGTCGACCTCCATGCGCAGACGGCTCGCCGCCTCGTCGACGAGGTCGATCGCCTTGTCGGGCAGGAAGCGGTCGGTGATGTAGCGATGCGACAGCTGCGCCGCCGCCACGAGGGCGGAGTCCGAGATCCGCACGCCGTGATGCAGCTCGTATTTCTCGCGGATGCCGCGCAGGATCGAGATCGTGTCCTCCGGCGTCGGCTCCTCGACCATCAAGGGCTGGAATCGCCGGGCCAGCGCCGCGTCCTTCTCCACGTATTTGCGATACTCGTCGAGCGTGGTCGCGCCGACGCAGTGCAGCTCGCCGCGCGCCAGAGCGGGCTTGATCAGGTTGGCCGCATCCATCGCGCCGTCGGATTTGCCCGCGCCGACGAGGGTGTGCATCTCGTCGATGAACAGGATGATCTCGCCCGCCGCGGCCTCGATCTCCTTCAGGACCGCCTTCAGCCGCTCCTCGAACTCGCCGCGATACTTCGCACCGGCGATCAGCGCGCCCATGTCGAGCGACATCAGCCGCTTGTTGCGCAAGCTCTCGGGCACGTCGCCATCGACGATCCTGAGCGCCAGCCCCTCGGCGATCGCGGTCTTGCCGGTGCCCGGCTCGCCGATTAGCACCGGGTTGTTCTTGGTGCGGCGCGACAGCACCTGCATGGCGCGGCGGATTTCCTCGTCGCGGCCGATGATCGGGTCGATCCGGCCCTGCTCGGCGGCTTCGGTCAGGTCACGCGCGTATTTCTTCAGCGCGTCATAGCCTTCCTCGGCATTGGCGCTGTCGGCGGTGCGGCCCTTGCGCACGGCCTCGATCGCGGTGTTGAGCGATTGCGCGCTCACCTCGCCCGCGTCGAGCGCCTCCTTGGCCTTCGATTTCACCATGGTGAGCGCCATGAGAATCCGCTCGGCGGGCACGAAGCTGTCGCCGGCCTTCTTCGCGATCTTCTCGGCCTCGTCGAGCACCCGTCCCGTGGTCTGGTCGAGATAGGTCTGGCCTGCATCGCCCGACACCTTGGGCAGCTTGGCGACGGCGGCCTCCACCGCCTCGCGCACGCGCGCGGCATCCCCGCCCGAATTGGTGATGAGATTGGCGGCAAGCCCCTCTTCGTCGTCCATGAGCGCCTTCAACAGGTGCTCAGGCGCAAGGCGCTGGTGGCTTTCGCGCATTGCGATGGTCTGCGCGGCCTGAATGAAGCCGCGCGAGCGTTCGGTGAACTTTTCGAGGTTCATCTGTCTCTCCTTGGTCAAAGCGCCCGCTGGAAAGACGCCCGCTCTGGCGGCGCGTCCCGGTTCGGGCCTCCGGGAAAAGAGATGGGGGGCGGATCGGCGTTGCGCAAGTATCACAGCATGCAAAATGGCCGCCGGGCGCAGTGCCGGCGGCCATGTTATCAACGGCTTGCGCCGGTCATTCCGAGGGCGGCACCGGGTCGAGACCGCCATCATCATCGACATTGTCGAATTGCGGTTCGCCGAGTTCGTCGCTGTCGCTGTCGGCCACGCTCGGGCGGACATTGTCGTCGGGGGTCTGCGGCTCGGCGGCGTCGGTCAGCGCGTCGTCGATGATCGCGTCGTCGGGTTCGGCATCGCCGGTCTCGCCCATGATGTCGGGGCTCTGGCTCGGCACCTCGAGCGGCGCGGTTTCGAACTCCTCGGCCTCCTCGGCGCGGAACCAGCCGCCGATGACGAGAAAGATGACGAGCAGGACGAATCCCATCGGGATCATCACGTAGATCAGCGCGCGGCGCGAACTGCGGGGCTTGTGGGCCATGTCTGTCTCCTTGCACGGGGCAAGCGCCCCCTTTGCAGGCGCAACGCCGCCCCGCCGCCTGCGTTCCCGCGCCCGTGCCCGGTCCGCGTTCCCGGCCCCCATGCTTGACGCGCGCGCCCCCGCCGCGCCAAAAGCGCGCGACCCCTTTGCTGCCCGGAGAGCTCGCCATGACCGCCATTCCCGCCGATGACCGCCTGATCGTCGCCATCGACCGCCCCGACGCGCTGTCGGGGCTCGCGCTCGCCGATCAGCTCGGCGACGCGGTGTCGTTCTACAAGATCGGGCTGGGGATGCTCACCGGCGGCGGGCTGGCGCTGGCGCGCGAGCTGAAGGACGAGCGCGGCAAGCGGATCTTTCTCGACATGAAGCTCTTCGACATCGGCGCCACGGTCGAGGCGGCGGTGCGCGGGCTGGCGCAGTTCGACCTCGATTTCCTGACCGTGCATGGCGATCCGCATGTGGTGCGCGCCGCGCGCGAGGGCGCGGGCGGCAAGGAGACCAAGATCCTCGCGGTGACGATCCTCACCTCGCTCGACCGCGCCGATCTCGACGAAGGCATGATGCGCGCGGGTGATCTGGCGGAAATGGCGGTGGAGCGCGCCGCCCGCGCGTTCGAGGCCGGGGCCTGCGGCGTCATCGCCAGCCCGCAGGAGGCGGCGATGATCCGGGCGCTGCCGCAGGCGGAGGGCAAGCTGATCGTCACGCCGGGCGTGCGGCCCGCGGGTGCCGCGCTCGGAGACCAGAAGCGGGTGATGACGCCGGCGCAGGCGATCGCGGCGGGCGCAGATCACGTGGTGGTCGGCCGCCCGGTCTGGCAGGCGGAAAACCCCCGCGCCGCGGCACAGGCCATCACCCGAGAGATCGGGGCACCGCAGGCCGGCACCCACAAGGGCTAGGCCTCACGGCCCGCGAGAAGAATAGTTTTCGAGTCTTCGCCGCCACAGGGAACCGAAATCGCATCTTTGTGGTTGACGATCCAGAACAAGCGAGCAGCGGAGGCCACTCGAATGCAGACCATCAGACTCGGCGACGTGCGCTACAATGCCCAACTCGGGGCCTTCGAGGCCCGCGTGGACGTGGACCGCAACGGCACGACCTATCGCTATCCCTGCCAGGTTGCCGGGCCGATCGACATGGATGCCGGTCATGTCCGCGCCAGCCTCACCCGCCACGCGATGCGCATGTCCGACAGCGGCGCCTCCCTCTGGTCGCATCTCTGAGCCTTCCGCCAGCCACGACATGAAAAGGCCCGCCATCCGGCGGGCCTTTCATCGCTCAGACCTTTGCGGGGTCAGGCCGCCTGCACCAGCGCCGCGCTAAAATCGCGGCGCACCGGCCCTGCGCCCACGGTCTCGCCCAGCGCCTCGGCGGTCGCGGCCGAAAGGGTCCAGCCCAGATGGCCGTGGCCGGTGTTGTAGAACACGCCCGGCGCGCGGCCCGGACCGACCTTGGGCATCATGTTGGGCAGCATCGGCCGCAGACCGGCCCAGGGCACGCAATGCTCGGTCGAGATGCCCGGAAACAGCCGCTCGACCCAGTCGACCAGCGGCTTCACCCGGTCGGCGCGGATGTCACGGTTGTAGCCGTTGAACTCGGCGGTGCCGGCGACGCGGAACCGGTCCTCGCCCAGCCGCGAGGTCACGATCTTGGCGTTGTCGTCGAGCAGCGAGACATGGGGTGCCGCCGCCCGGCTCTGCGCGTCACGCAGGTTCACGGTGATCGAGTAGCCCTTCACGGGATAGATGTTGACCCGGTCGCCCAGCTTGGCGGCGATCTCGCGCGAGCCGACGCCGGCGCAGACCACCACCCCGTCGAAGCGGTGCGCCTCGTCGGTGGTGACGATGACGCCGCCATCCTTCGCCGCGACATCGGTGACCGCGTGGCCCATGCGGAAGCGCACGCCCTGCCCTTCCAGCCATTCGGCCATGCCGAAGGTGAACTTGTGGATGTCGCCGGTGGAATCGCTCCGGGTGACGAAGCCGCCGGTCAGCGGGCCGGTCAGCTGCGGCACGAGGGCGCGGACCTCCTCGGGCGACAGCTCGTCGCGCGTGAGCCCGCCCTGCGCCAGCAGCTTGTTGACCCGACGGCCATCGGCGAAGTCCTTTTCGGTCTGGTAGAAATGCACGATCGAGGCGGGCGAGAAGTCGAAATCGACCCCCGCCGTCTCGGCCATCTCCTTGAGACCCGCGCGCGCGGCGATCGCCATCTTGGTCGTGGCGATGGTGTTGGCCTCGTAATTGCGGATCTGCCCGAGGAACTCGGCCATCCAGCTCAGCTTGTGCCAGCTCGGCTTGGGGTTCACCGAAAGCGGCGCATCGGGCTTGAGGAGCCACTTCGTGCCCTTGAGAACGGTGGCCCAGCGGTTCCAGACTTCGGCGTTCGAGGCCGAGAGCTGCCCGCCATTGGCAAAGCTCGTCTCCATCGCCGCATAGCGCTGGCGGTCGAAGACGGTGACCTCGTGGCCCCGCTTCAGCAGGGAATAGGCGGTGGTGATGCCGGTGATCCCGGCTCCGAGAACGGCGTAATGCGGCATGATGCCTGCTCCAACGCGCCCCCTCCGTCCCTGGTGCCTGAGAGCTTCGCCGCGCGGAGGCCTCCTGCCTTGCGCGACTTTCCCCTTCGGCGGGCCTCGCGGCCTCTCTCCGGAATATATGCGGCCCGGCCGGTCCTTTTGCCTGAGAGATCGCAGGGCGCGCGACTGCTCCTTCGGCGGCGGACCGTCCCGCTCTCTCCCGGCAGGACCGTTTCCTATACGAAACATACGGCATGCCGTTGTGTTCCGCCAGTGGAGACCGCACGGGTTTCGGCAGGTTCGGCAGAAATACGTGACATTTCCACCCCCATGCTTGCAACCGCCCGGAATCGCGCCGATCCTTCGCCGCATCGCGGCCCCGGCGGATCGGCAAAGCGCCGCGCAGCGAGGGAGTGCGACATGGAAAACCCGAAGAACCGCTTCAAGGCGGCCCTGCGCGAAGGCCGCCAGCAGATCGGGCTGTGGAACATGATCAGCGGGCCCTTGGTGCCCGAGGCGCTTTCGGGGCTGGGCTATGACTGGGTGGTGATCGATACCGAGCATTCGCCCACCGACATCTCCGACGTGCTGCCCGCGCTGCAATCCATGGCCGCCGAGCCCGGCACCTCCGCCGTGGTGCGCCCCGCCTGGAACGATCCCGTCCTGATCAAGCGCCTGCTGGATTTCGGCGCACAGACACTGCTCATCCCTTATGTCCAATCGGCCGAGGAGGCGCGCGCCGCCGTCGCCGCCACACGCTACCCGCCCGTCGGCATGCGCGGCGTCGCCGGGCTGCACCGGGCGACGCGCTATGGCCGGATCGGCGATTACATGGCCCGCGCGCATGAGGAGACCTGCGTGCTGGTGCAGGTGGAGACCAGGGCCGCGCTCGACCGGCTCGAGGAGATCGCCCAGGTCGAGGGCATCGACGGCGTGTTCATCGGCCCCGCCGATCTCGCCGCGAGCCTCGGTCATCCGGGGCGGCAGGACCACCCCGAGGTGGTCGAGGCGATCATGGGCGCGATCGACCGGCTCGGCGCGATCGGCGTGCCCGCGGGCATCCTGACGCTCGACGCGGAGTTCGCCCGCGCCTGCATGGCGCGCGGCACCCGCTTCACCGCCGTCGGCATCGACGCCTCGCTCCTGCTCGACGGGGCGCGCGATCTGCTGACGCGGTTTCGCTAGAGCGCCTGCCAGAGCCCGAGCCGCGCCTGCAGCGCCGGGATCGCGTCGGGCGCGGCCAGAAACGCCTCGGGCGTCATCAGGGCCCAGCCCTGCCCCTCATCGCCGAAGCGGATCTCGGCTTCGGCCCCCGCCCCCATGCGCAGCACGAAGAACCAGACGAGGCCGGGCCGGGTGGCGCCGTCGAAGCTTTGCCGCCACAGCATCTCGGCCCGGCCCATCTCCAGCCCGACCTCCTCGCGCATCTCGCGCGCCAGCGTCTGTTCCGGCGTCTCGCGCTCCTCGCGCCCACCGCCGGGGAAATCCAGAGCGCCGGGATGGGGGATGCCGGGCCGATCGTCGCGCCGGATCACGAGCAGGCGAGGCCCGATGAACAGCGCCGCTTTCGCGCCGTCGAAGCTTTCCCTGCCCTCGCCGGCGCTGTAAGATACCGTCATGCCAGCCCTTTGCCGCGCCTGTTGTCATGTCTTCGAGGCCGGCAGACGTTGCCCGGCCTGCCGGTCGCCGCGCGTCACATCCCACCCCGAACTGCTGACCCTGTCCATCGCCCACATGGATTGCGACGCCTTCTTCGCCAGCGTCGAAAAGCGCGACAATCCCGAGCTGGTGGACAAGCCGGTCATCGTCGGCGGCGGGCGGCGCGGTGTCGTCTCCACCGCCTGCTACCTCGCGCGCATCCGCGGCGTGAAATCGGCCATGCCGATGTTCCAGGCGCTCCGGCTGTGCCCCGACGCGGTGGTGGTGAAGCCCAGATTCGAAGCCTACACCGAGGCCAGCCGCGCGATCCGCGCGATGATGGAGGAGATGACCCCGGCGGTCGAACCGCTCTCGCTCGACGAGGCATTCATGGACCTCACCGGCACAGAGCGGCTGCACGGCGCGCCCCCCGCCGTGATGCTGGCGCGGCTGACGCGACGGATGCAGGACACGCTGGGCCTCACCGGCTCGATCGGGCTGTCGCACAACAAGTTCCTCGCCAAGATGGCGAGCGATTTCGACAAGCCGCGCGGTTTTTCGGTGATAGGCAAGGCTGAGACCATCGACCTCCTGCGCCCCAAGCCGATCGGGCTGATCTGGGGCGTCGGGCCGCAGGCGCAGGCCGCGCTCGACGCGGTGGGCATCAGGACCTTCGAGGACGTGCTGCGCTGGGAGCTGTCGGATCTCGTCCGCCGCTTCGGTGGCTTGGGCGAACGCATCTGGCATCTCGCGCGCGGCGAGGATCGCAGGCGGGTGACGGCGCATGAGCCGGTCAAGGGCATCTCCAACGAGACCACCTTCGAGGCCGACACGAAGGATCCCGAGATCCTCGACGGTCATATCTGGCGCATGGCCGAAAAGGTCTCATCGCGCGCCAAGGCGAAGGACCTCGTCGGTCGGGTCGTGACACTCAAGCTCAAGCGCGCCGATCACACGCTGCTGTCGCGGCGGCTCTCGCTGCGCAGCCCCACCCAGACCGCCGACACGCTCTATCGCACCGCGCGCGGATTGTTCGACGCGCGCGGCGAGAGCGGCGCCTACCGGCTTCTGGGGGTCGGGCTGTCGGATCTGTCGGACGCCGCCACCGCGCCCGGCGAGGCCGACCTGCTCGATCCGGGCCGCGCCGCGCGCGAGCGGGCCGAGCGGGCGGCGGATGCGATCCGCGCGAGGTTCGGCGCGGCGGCGATTCTCAAGGGCCGGGCGCTGCGCTAGTTCTTCAGCACCATGCAGGCCGCACCCTGCGCGCGCAGCCGGGCGCAAAGCGCCTCGGCATCGGCGCGGCTGTCGCGCCCGATCTGGGCGACATGGCGCTGCCCCGGCCGGCCCGGCAGGCGAGACCGGGTAAAGGCCACCTCTTCGCCGCCGATCACCCCGCCCGCCTGCCGCCGAATCTGCGCCAACCGCTTTTCCACCGCGCCGCGCGCCGGGGCGGAGGCGAGAATCACCCCCCATGGCAGGATCGGCACCGTCACCCGGAACTGCGCGATGCTGCGCCCCTCGGCCTGCTCCATGCAGGCCTCTCGAAACGGCCGACCGGGCGCGAGCGCGAGGTCCAGCTTCTCGGGCGGGGCGTCGCGCCATTCCAGCGCCGCGTGGCCGGTGATCGCCTGCACATAGGCCTCCGTCTCGCCGGGCAGCCAGTCATTGCCCGCGAGAAACTTCTCGGCCCGCGCCTCGCCCGCATTATAGGCCACGGCGGCTAGCCCGAGCGAGCCGAAGCGCTCGGCCAGCTCGGCGAGATAGGCCGCCGAGGCCGCCATCGCCTGCGCCGGGTCGAACGGGTCGGCCAGCCCGCGCAGCTTGGCGGTGCCGGGCATGAACTGCGCGATGCCCAGCGCGCCTGCCGGGCTCACCGCGCCCGCGTCGAACAGGCTCTCGCGCCACAAGAGCCGCGCGAAGAACCCGACATCGAGCGCGTTGCGCCGGGCCAGCGTCTCGATCGCGGCGCAGACATCGGGGATGTAGCTGTCGAGCGCGATGCAGGGCCCATCCGGCACGCAGCGCTTGTCCTGCGCCGCTTGCGCCGCCTGCGCGGCGGCGGGGGATGACAGGAGCCCGAAGACGAGCGAAAGGCAAAGCAGCAGGCGGATCATGCGCCCAGTGTGGTCGATGCCGCGCAAAGAGCAAATCAACTTCGTCCCTCAGCCTTGGGTCAGCGGAAAGATCAGCGGGATCACCAGCACCGCCGCGATGCCGACGATGATGTTCATCGGCAGGCCGATCCTGAGGAAATCGACGAAGCGGTAATCGCCCGCGCCGTAGACCAGCGTGTTGGTCTGGTAGCCCACCGGCGTGGCGAAGCTCGCCGAGGCGCCCATCATCACCGTCACCACCAGCGCGCGCGGATCGATTCCCGTCTGCTGACCCAGCCCCACCGCGATCGGCGTCACCACCACCGCTACCGCGTTGTTGGTCACCGTCTCGGTCAGAAGCGAAGTCAGCGCATAGAGCGCGGCCAGAAGCGCGATGGGCGGCAGCCCTTCGAGCCAGGGCGCCAGCGTGTCGACGATGAGCGCCACCGTGCCGGTCTCCTCCAGCCCGATGCCGACCACCAGCATGGCCAGGATCAGCACCACGATGCCCGCGTCGATCGAGCCCCAGGCCTCGTCATTGTCGATGCAGCGGCACAGCAGGATCGCCGCCACCGCCCCCAGCGCCAGAAGCGAGATCGGCGCCAGCTCGAAGGCGGCGAGCCCGACGACGGCGCAGAGCGCCAGGAGCGCCAGCGGCGCGCGGCGGCGGCGATAGGCGCGGCCCGAGGGCCGGGTGACCGAGACCAGCTCGCCCCCCTGCGCGAGGCGGTCGAACCCTTGGGCCGTGCCTTCGAGCAGCAGCTTGTCGGCGGGCCTGAGCCGGGCCGAGCCGAGATCCGGCCCCGGCACATGCCCCTGCCGATGCGCGCCCAGCACCCGCAGCCCGTAGCGATAGCCCACCGAGAGCTGCGAGACGGTGTCGCGCGGGCTGCCATGGGTGGGGGTCACCATCGCCTCGGCGACGACGAGATCCTCATCGCCGCCGCGCAGCCCCGCGCCGCGCTGCAGACCGACGCCCACCCCCGGCAGCGCCCGCAGGGTCAGGATCTCGGATGTGGTGGCCAGCGCGACGAAGACATCGCCCGCGGCGCAGACATGTTCATCGAGGTTCGAACGGCGCAGCCGCGCGCCCTCGCGCCGGGCGGTGATCCTGATGCCGGGGCGCGACAGGTCGGCCACCTCGCCCAGCGGCTTGCCGAGGCCGGGATGCCCCTCGAGCAGGCGGATCTCGGTCAGGAAGGTGGTCTCGGACATCCCGGCATCGCCGCGGGCGCGCCGGTCGGGCAGCAGCCAAGGGCCCAGCAGCGCCAGCGCCACCCCGCCCACCAGCGCGAGGGCCAGCCCCACCGGCGCGATCTCGAAGATCGAGAAGGGCGCCAGCCCGTGCTGCGCCGCGACACCGGCCACGAGGATGTTGGTCGAGCTGCCGATCAGCGTCAGCGTGCCGCCCAGCACCGCGGCATAGGAAAGCGGGATCAGCAGCCGGGTCTCGGCCAGACCGAGGCTGCGCGCGAGGCGGATGATGACCGGGATCAGGATCAGCACGACGGGGGTGTTGTTGACGATCCCCGAGGCCAGCAGCGCCGCGCCGAGAAACACCACCACCGCGACGACGGGGCGCGTCTCGGCCCGGGCGATGACCAGTGCGGCGAGCGCATCGAGCAGGCCGGTGCGCACCAGCGCGCCCGAGATCACGAACATCGCCGCGATGGTGATCGGCGCGGGGTTGGAAAACACCTCGAGCACCCGCTCGGGCGGTGTCAGCCCGAAAAGCACGAACAGCGCCGCGGCCCCGGTGGCGGTCACATCCGGCGGGTGGCGTTCGAGCACGAAGGCCACGAACAGCAGGGCAAGGCCTGCAAGCGCCACCAGCGGCTGCAACTCGGCGGGTATGAGGGGCAAGACCGATCCTCCGGCATTCCCGGACGGTCCGCGCGGACCATTCCGGCTCAACCGGCGCGGCCCCATGCGGGTTCCGCGCTGCTACTCCGCGGCGAGCTGCCCGGCCTCGGGCCGACCGAGCGCCGCGATCCGCGCGATCACCTCGCCCAGCTGCGCGCGAAACGCATCGAACCCCGCATGCGGCGCGATCCGCGCCTCGTCCATGTAAAGCGAGCGGTCGATCTCGACCTGCACCGCGTGCTGGCGGCGCGAGGGCCGGCCATAGGCCTGGGTGACATAGGCCCCGGCAAAGGGCGTGTTGCGCGCCACCCGCAGGCCGGCGGAGGTAAAGGCCGCCTCGATCCCGGCCATGATCCGCGGCGAGGCGGCGGCGCCGAACCTGTCGCCCAGAACGACATGCGGCCGCCGGCGCCCCGGCCCGCCCGCAAGCTCGATCGCCTCATGCGGCATGGAATGGCAATCGACGAGCACCGATTCTCCGAATCGCGCATGGCTTTCGGCCAGCAGCGCCTGCAACGCCGCGTGATAGGGCATCCAGCAGCTTTCGATCCGCTGCCGGGCTTCGTCGAGGCCGATCTTGCCGTCATAGATCGCCCGTCCGCCCGCGACGACGCGGGGAATCACCCCCAGCCCGCTGGCCACGCGCGGATTGTGGCCGCGCCGCGCCACCCCTTCGATCAGGGCCGGGTCGAGCTCGTCCGCGGCGCGGTTGAGATCGACCCAGGCGCGCGGTGCGCGCGCGGCCAGCAGGGGCGCGCCATGCGCGGGGGCCTTGTCGAACAGCCGGTCGACAAAGGCATCCTCGGACGACCTGATCTGCCGGGCGTCGAGGCCGCTGCGCGCTAGCAGGGAGTGGGGATAGTCCCGGCCCGAATGCGGTGAGGCGAAGACGATGCAGCTGGTGTGCATGGCCGGGCGGGTGAGATCGAAGGCGGCCATGCGCATGAACTCCAAAGGGGCTCCGACGGAAACTCTAGCTTGGAAACTTCTTGCACCGAAACCCCTTGAACCCCCCGACCGTTCCCCGTATAGCACCGCTCACCCGGCGCCGAACGGTGGCTCGCAAGAGACGCAGGACGGCGGCAGGCAAGGGCGGTTAGCTCAGCGGTAGAGCACTTCGTTGACATCGAAGGGGTCACAAGTTCGAACCTTGTACCGCCCACCACGAATTTCACCGGCCCCCTTCTCGGGGGTCGAATTTTGCAACCACGGCGCAATCGCCGCGCCGCGACAAGGAGAGCACCCCATGAAGGTTGCCAACTCGCTTCGTTCGCTCAAGCAGCGCCACCGCGATTGCCGCGTCGTGCGCCGCAAGGGCCGCGTCTACGTCATCAACAAGACGCAGCGCCGCTTCAAGGCCCGCCAGGGCTGAAGCCGGCATCCCGCCTCGGGGCGGGACGAGGGATCGAGGGCCGTCTCCGCAAGGAGGCGGCCCTTTCCTTTTGCCGCCCCTTCCCCGGGGCGATGCCATTGCCCGCCACAGCACCGGGCGATGGCGCGGCTCACTGTTCCACGATCTCTTCGACCGAATCGGCCAGCAGCCGCACCACCGTCGCCTCGTCGAGATAGCCCGAGGCCTCGAGATCGCGCTCGCGCTGGTAGCGGCGAATCGCGCGGCGCGTGGCCTCGTCGAAACTGCCGTCGACCTCGCCTGGCTCCAGCCCCTGCGCGTCGAGCCGCTGCTCGACCAGCCGCGCGGTCAGCCCGTTGAGCCCCAGCTCGCGTTCGGCCGCCTCGGCGGCGGCCCGCGCGTCGCTTTGCGCCACCTCCTCGCTCAGCGCCGCGATTCGCGCTTCGGCCTCCGCCTCGAAGCTGGCCTCGGGAAAGGCGCTGAGGTAATCGCGGTAGGCCTCAATGCTGTCGGTCTCGCGCGCCCGGTCCCAGGCGGCCTTGTCCTCGGCCGCGGCCGCACGGCGCTTTTCCTCCTCGATCAGCGTCAGCCGGTCGGCGGCGGTCTCGGCGAAGAGCCCGTCGGGGTAGCGGTCGAGATAGGCGCGCAGCCCCGGCTCGTCGCCGCGCTGGCCGGTCTCGGCCCAGAAGGCGCGATCGGCGCGGGCCGCCTCTTCGCGCTGCCGTTCGGCCTCGGCCTCGATCTCGGCCGAGCGGCGCGCGGCCTGCGCGTCGATGCGGCCGATCTGCTCGGGCGTGAGATAGGAGGTCTGCGCAAAGCCGTTCTGCTGCTGCCAGTTGGTGATGGCATTGCGGGTGCCGGGGCCGAAGATGCCGTCGATGCCGCGGGTGTTGAAATCGAGCAGGCTCAGATTGCGCTGCAGGTCGCGGCGCTGCTCGCGGTTCAGCCCGATCGCCTCTTCGGCCAGCCGGGCGTTGCGGTCGGGCTCGGCGATGATCGCGGCAATGGCGCTTTCGGCCTCACCGGCATGCGCCCCTTCGGGGTAGCGCGACAGGTAATCGCGGTAGGCCGCGATGCTGCCGAGCGCCAGCGTCCCCTGCCACAGCGCCTCTTCCGCCGCCGGATCGGCGCGCGGGCCGGGGGCCGGGGCGGGGGTTTCGGGGCGTTCGGGCATGAAGATGCGCTCCTGCGGCAGGTAGCCGCGCGCCTCCAGATCCTCCGCCGCGCGGATCGCGGCCGACAGATCGCCGCGCGGCTCGGCCAGTGGTCCGCTCATGAAGCGCGCGACCGCGCGCGGGCTGCCGGTCAGAACGGTGACGCCCTGCGGGATCTCCAGCGTGCCCAGCCCCTCGCCGACCCACGGATCGTAGCGATCCGACCCGCCGGGATCGACCCCGAGCAGCAGCAGCGCCTGGCCGGGCGCCTCGGCCAGCGCCCGCAAGACCCCCTCGATCGGCAGCGCCGCCGCCCCCGGCGTCAGCAGCCCCGGCCCGCTCGCCTCGGCGGTCAAAAACCAGCTGCGCGCTCCGTCCGTGGCGAAGCGGCCCGACAGCGCCACCACGAGACGCTCGCTCTCGGGCGCCCGCTCGAGCCAGTCGCGCGCGGTCTGCGCGGTGCTGTCGGCCCGGCCATTGGGCAGGGAGGAGACCGAAAAGCCCAAGGCGCGCAGCGGCTCTTCGGCCTGCAGGATCTCGGTGCCCCGCGGCAGCCGCCCCAGCGTCTCGTAGCGCTCGTTCCCCAAAAGCAGCGCCGCGTCCTGCGCCATGGCCGCGCCGGCCCATAGCAGGATGGCGGTGCTCGTCAGAAGCTGGCGCATGACTGTCTCCCGTGATGTCCCTCGCGCCAGACTGGCGCGACCCGATCTCATCTTCAAATAGCAACTGCGCGATGCGCCCCTGCCCCGGCGGCAAGCCGGACCTCGAGGTCCGCGCCGGGCCGGCAGGGTGCCGGATACGAAAAAGGGAGGCGGGTTTCCCCGCCTCCCTTCCCGGAATGCAACCGATCGAGGGAGATCAGTTGAAGGAGTAGACGACCGACACGCCGAGGGTGTTGTCGGTGTCGTCGAAGCCGGGCTCCGGATCGGTGCGGTACTCGGTGAACAGGTTGGTGCGCAGGGCCAGCGCATCGCTCATCGAGACGGTCACGCCGAAGTCGTTGGTGACGTAGGTGTCGCGGTCCGAGGCGAGGACGTCGGTGTCGTTCGTGATGAACATGTCCGGGTTGATGCGGTTGTAGTAGTTCGAGGCCACGAGCACGGCGGCTTCGTCGATCTCTTCGCCGCTGTCGGCTTCGAGGTAACGGTAGCCCGGGCCCGCCTGCACGGTCCACTGGACGTCGGGCGTGTCGAACACGCGGTAGCCGACACCCACGCCGACGAAGGCATCGGTCTCGAAGCTGTCGAACTCGTCATAGGCCAGCACGGCGGTCGCGTAGCCGTAGAAGGTGTCCGAGAAGTCGCGGGTGTAGTCGTAGCCGGCGAGCAGGTTGTTGGTCAGCTCGTCGCCATCTTCCTCGGCGTAGGAATAGCTCAGGCGCACCTCGTGGCCGTTGACGCCGTCGAAGAAGCCGAAGCGGGCGCCGAGGCCGATCGTGGCGACATCGGTGTTGCCGTCGGTGGCGGTGCCGCGCGCGGAGACCGAGCCGGTGAAGCCGAGTTCGCGGCCTTCGTTGCCGAAGGTCGGGTCTTCGATTTCGAAATCGTCTTCGATGTCCTCGTCGAGATCTTCGAGGTTGTCGTCGAGCCGGTCTTCGTTGCCGAAGACGCGGGCTTCGGCGGCGTCGAAGGTCTGAGCGAACGAAGCGGTGCCGACGAGGCCGAGGATGGTCGTTGCCATCAGCAGTTTGTAGGTGGCGTTCATTTCCAATGTCCTTTTCGATTCCGGGGCCGATCACCGACCGAGCCCGTTGCGGGTTCCATGCTTGTCGAACGCGGCCTCTGCGCTTCGGGTCCCGCGGTTCCAGCAAAGCTGGAAAGCGCGGCATTTGTGCAACAGAATGCGCGGCGCGCCCGTCTTTGAAGGGGATATGAAGTCCGGTGGGGGAACGTCAAACGAAATTGACGTAGGGGAATCCAATGTCTCAAAAACGCCACATTCATGTGTCAATCAGAACACAGTTCTAGTTGCGACCTTCCCTCCCGGTCCTTGCGAAAAGCCTGTAATAGGCCCAATCGGGCAGGAACTGCGCCGCGCGCAGCGGCAGCGAGGCGCCATAGGGGAAATTGATCTTGAAGCGGTCGGAACTCATGTGCTCGAAGGCTTCGCGCGCCGCGCGGGCGGGCTCCATCGCGAAGGGCGCATCCGTCTGCGACCGCGCACCCAGCCTCGTCCTGATCGTACCCGGATTGAGCAGCTGCACCTCGACGCCGGTGCCGCGCAGATCGTGGTGCAGCGCCTCGGCCAGGTGCATCACCGCCGCCTTCGAGGCGCCATGGCCGATCGAGCCGGGCACGGCGCGAAAGCCGGTCAGCGCGCCGGTGAGCACGACATGCCCCGCTCCGCGCTCCAGAAAGCCGGGCAGCACCGCGCCGATCACCCGCGTCGCACCGAGATAGTTGATCTGCATCATCTCCTCGATCCGCTCCTGGTCCCAGCCCTGCGCCCGCATTGGCCAGCGTGTCCCGGCGAGGCAGATCACCCCGTCGATCGCGCCGATGCCGCCCGCCGCCTCGCGGACCGCGGCCGGATCGGTGACATCCATCGGCAGTGCCGTCGCCCGGCCCGGCAGCGCCTCGGCCAGCGTGTCGAGGCGCGGGCCCGTGCGCGCGCTGAGCACCAGCTCGGCACCGACCTTGCTCAGACAGAAGGCCAGTTCGCGGCCCAGCCCCTCGCTCGCGCCCACCAGCCAATACCGCTTGCCCTGCCAATCCCGCATGCCCCGCTCCTTTCATATCCTGTCGTCGCGCCTGGCTTCGCTGCGCCGCCGAAGCCTCGTGCAAGACATAGGCGCGCCGCCGTCGCGCGCCAGTCGGCGGCGCAGCGCGGCCTTTCCGGTTCCGCGCGCGCATCGCACAGGGCCTGTTCGCCGCCGGGCCTGTGACGGCATGCGGCGGCGCCCTAGATCGAGAGCCGAACGCAACGGCCACGGGAGCAGATCATGGGACGACTTCAGGACGGCGAATGGCAGGACGTGTGGTACGACACCAAGTCCACGGGCGGAAAATTCGAACGCTCGACCACGGCCTTTCGCAACTGGATCACCCCCGACGGGGCGCCCGGCCCCTCCGGCGAGGGCGGCTTCGCGGCAGAGTCCGGCCGCTATCACCTCTATGTCTCCTATGCCTGCCCCTGGGCGCATCGCGCGCTGATCTTCCGCGCGCTGAAGGGGCTCGAGGAGCATATCGGCGTCAGCGTCGTGCATCCCGAGATGCTGGGCGAGGGCTGGGAGTTCCGCACCGATTTCGATGGCGCGACGGGCGATCGCCTGTTCGACCTGCCCTTCCTGCGCGACATCTATACCAAGGCCGATCCGCAAATCTCGGGCCGCGTCACCGTGCCGGTGCTGTGGGACAAGGCGCGCGGCACCATCGTCTCGAACGAGAGCGCCGAGATCATCCGCATGCTCAACTCGGCCTTTGACGGCATCACCGGCAATCATGACGACTACTGGCCCGAGGCGCTGCGCGACGACATCGAGGAGGTCAACGAGCGGGTCTATCACAGCGTCAACAACGGCGTGTACAAGGCGGGCTTCGCCACCACGCAAGGGGCCTATGACGAGGCGGTGAGCGAGCTGTTCGACAGTCTCGACTGGCTCGAATCGCGGCTCGCCGAGCAGCGCTACCTCGCGGGCGACCGCGTGACCGAGGCCGACTGGCGGCTCTTCACCACGCTGATCCGCTTCGACATGGTCTATCACGGCCACTTCAAGTGCAACCGCGCCAAGCTCATCGAATACCCCAATCTCTGGGGCTACACGCGCGAGCTCTACCAATGGCCGGGCGTGGCGCCGACCGTGCATTTCGACCATATCACCCATCACTACCACTACAGCCACGACACGATTAACCCGCATCGCATCGTGCCGATCGGCCCGGATCTCGACCTCATGGCGCCGCATGGACGCGATCATCTCGCCACGCGCGGGGCCGGCTGAGCGCAGCGGCGGCGCGACCGGTCCGCTCCCGCTTGTGGCGGGGGCGGTTTTCGGTTTGAAGCAAGCCATGAGCACGCAAAGCCCCACCACCTGGATCACCATCTGCGACACCTGCAAGCGCGAGGGCTGGGTCGCGGCCTCGGGCGAAACCGATGGCGAGCGCCTCGCCGCGCTGGTCGAGGCGGCGGCGCGTGACATGCCGGTGCGCACGAGGCGCGTTTCCTGCCTGATGGGCTGCCAGCAGGGCTGCAACGTCGCGGTGCAGGCGGCGGGCAAGCTGAACTACACGCTGGGCCGGTTCGAGGTGTCCGAAGAAGCCGCGCAAGGCATCGTCGACTGGGCGGTGCTGCATGGCGAAAGCGCGAGCGGACAGGTGCCCTACCGGACATGGCCCGCCGCCGTGAAGGGGCATTTCGTGACCCGCCACCCGCCGCTGCCCGACGCCGAATGAGCGGGGAGCGGGATCACGGCGGCGGGCTCGACGCCGCCATCGCGCGCCATGGCGGCACGCGCGAGGGCTGGCTCGATCTTTCGACCGGCATCAACCCCGTCCCCTACCCGGTGGGCACCCTGCCCTTCGACGCCTGGACCGCGCTGCCCGACCGGGCCGCGCAGGACCGGCTGATCACCGCCGCGCGCCGCTTCTGGCGCGTGCCCGAGGGTGCGGCGATCCTCGCCGCCCCCGGCGCCTCGGCGCTGATCGCGCGTCTGCCCCGCCTCGCCCCCACCGGTGCGGTGCGCATTCCGGGGCCGACCTATAACGAGCACGAGGCCGCCTTTGCCGCCGCGGGCTGGAAGATCTCCACCCGCTCGGCCAAGGCGCAGGTGGCGGTGCACCCCAACAACCCCGATGGCCGGATCTGGCAGGCCTCCGAGATCACCGCCGGTTTCGCGGTGATCGACGAGAGCTTCTGCGACATCCGCCCCGACGCCTCGCTCATCGCCCTCGCAGGCCGCCCCGGCACGGTGGTGCTCAAGAGCTTCGGCAAGTTCTGGGGCCTCGCCGGTCTGCGGCTGGGCTTCGCCATCGCAGAGCCCGCGCTGATCGAGGCGTTGGCCGAAAGCCTCGGGCCATGGCCGGTTTCCGGCCCGGCGCTCGCCATCGGCGCGCGGGCGCTGGAGGATCAGGGCTGGGCGCGAAGCACGCGCGAGCGGCTGCGGGCGGATGCCGCGCGGCTCGACGCGCTGGTGACGGCCAAAGGAGCCACCGTCGCGGGCGGCACCGACCTGTTCCGCCTTTACGAGGTGGACGACGCCCCCGCCTGGCAGGAGCGGCTGGCACGGGGCCATGTCTGGAGCCGCATCTTCCCGTGGTCGGCCACGCATCTGCGGCTCGGCCTGCCCGCGCCCGACCGCTGGGGGCAGATCGAGGCGGCGCTGTGAGCCTGTGGCTCGCCATCGCCATGGCGCTCGACGCCGCCTTCGGCGAGCCCGAGGAAATATGGTCCCGCATGCCGCACCCCGCCGTGCTGATGGGCCGCGCCGTGGGCTGGTTCGATGGCATGCTCAACACCGGCGGCGCGGCGCGCGGGCGCGGCATCCTCGCCTGCGCGGCGCTGGTCTTCGCCGCCTTCTCGCTGGGCGAGGCGCTGGCCGCGATGCCCGGCCCCTTCGCCGAGATCCTCGTCGCCGCAATCCTCTTGGCCCAGCGCAGCCTCGTCGATCACGTCCGCGCAGTGGCGCAAGGGCTGCGACAGTCGCTGGCCGAGGGGCGCCGCGCGGTCTCCATGATCGTCGGGCGCGACACGAAGGCCATGGACGAGCCCGCCATCGCCCGCGCCGCGATCGAAAGCGCCGCCGAAAACCTCTCCGACGGCGTCACCGCGCCCGCCTTCTGGTTCCTGATCGGCGGGCTGCCGGGGCTCCTGGTCTACAAGATCGTCAACACCGCCGATTCGATGATCGGCTACCGCACGCCGCGCCACGAGGGCTTCGGCTGGGCCAGCGCCCGGCTCGACGACCTGATGAACTGGATCCCCGCGCGCCTCACCGCGCTGCTGATCTGGCTGGTGGCAGGGCGTCCGGGGCCGTGGCGCGAGATCGCCTCCGAGGCGCGGCTGCACCGCTCGCCCAATGCGGGCTGGCCCGAGGCGGCGATGGCCCGCGCGCTCGGCGTGGCGCTGTCGGGTCCGCGCGCCTATCACGGCGAGATGCGCGATTACCCTTGGGTGAACCCGGAAGGTTTCCGCCAGATCGGCGCGGCGGCGGTCGAGGCGGCTTGCGCCATGCTGTGGAAGGCCTGGGCGGCGGGGTTCTGCGTGGTGCTGGTTCTGGCGTGGACGTGAGTTGCCCCTAGGGGGCGGCGCTGGCAGGCTCCGCCGCGACCCGCAAAAGACAGGACATTCGCCCATGCGCAACAGCACCCGCCTTCTCGCCCCGCTGATTCTCGCAGCCCTCCCCGCCTTTGCCCCCGCGCTCTCGCAGGCGCAGGAGGCCACCGGCCCCAAGCCGCCCTGCGGCGGCGATTTCGGCAGCTGGATCGAAGGGGTGAAGGCCGAGGCGGCGGCGATGGGTCAGGCGCCCGCCACCATCGACGCCTTCTTCTCGAGCGTGCGCACCGACCCCGCCGTGCTCAGGGCCGACCGGGCGCAGGGCGTGTTCCAGCGCGACTTCGTCGATTTCTCGCGCCGCCTGATCTCGCAGAACCGGATCGACAACGGCCGCGCCAATGCCGAGCGATACGACGCCACCTTCGACCGGATCGAGGCGGATTACGGCGTGCCGCGCGGCGTGCTCTTGGCCTTCTGGGCCTTCGAGACCGATTACGGCGCGGTGCAGGGCGACTTCAACACCGTGAACGCGCTCGCCACGCTGGCGCATGACTGCCGCCGCCCCGAACTGTTTCGCCCGCAGCTGCTCGCCGCGATCGAGCTTTATGCCCAAGGCGGCATCGAGCCCGCCTCCACCACCGGCGCCTGGGCGGGCGAGATCGGGCAGGTGCAGATGCTGCCCGAGGACATCCTCGTCAACGGCGTCGACGGCGACGGCGATGGCCGCGTCGATCTCAAGAACTCGCCCCGCGACGCGCTTTTGTCGGGCGGCAAGATGCTGTCGCATCTGGGCTGGCGGCCGAACGAGCCGTGGCTGCAGGAGATCACCCTGCCCGAGAGCATGGATTGGAGCCAGACCGGACTCGACACGCAAAAGCCCGTCTCCGAATGGCAGGCGCTGGGCGTTTCGGGCCGCTCCGGCGATCTGGGCCGCGGCGACCTGCCCGCCTCGGTGCTGCTGCCGATGGGCAAGGACGGCCCGGCCTTTCTCGCCTACCCGAATTTCCGGGTCTATTTCGAGTGGAACCAGAGCCTCGTCTACGTCACCACCGCCGCCTATTTCGCCAACCGGCTGGAAGGCGCGCCGATCTACGACGCGGGCAACCCGCCGCCGGGGCTCTCTGGCGAGGAAATGGTGCGGCTGCAGGAAAAGCTGCAGGCGCGCGGCTACGATGTCGGCGGCGCCGATGGCATCCTCGGAGAGATGACGCGGCAGGCGGTGCAGGCCGAACAGCAGCGGCTGGGCCTGCCGGCCGATGCCTGGCCCACCCGCGTCCTGCTCGACGCGCTCTGATACATATACCCCCTCAGGGTATCTTGAATGGAACCCCGAGGGGGTATATCTGCTTGGTCGAAAACATCCGGGATCGGAGGATTGGCCATGAAGACCGCACAGCTCTACCGCATGTCGATGCCAAAGCATCAATGCCCCTTCGGCCAGAAATCGCTCTGGCTGTTGAAAAAGAACGGCTACGAGGTCGAGGATCACGAGCTGACCACGCGCGAGGAGACCGACGCCTTCAAGCGCGAGCACGAGGTGAAGACCACGCCGCAGGCCTTCATCGACGGCAAGCGCATCGGCGGCTATGACGATCTGCGCGCGCATTTCGACATGGCGCCCGCCAAGCCCGAGGGCACGACCTACCGCCCCGTGATCGCGATCTTCGGCATGGCCTTCGCCATCGCGGTGGCGATCACATGGGTGGCGCTGGGCACGTTCTTCACCGCACAGACCATCGGCTGGTTCATCTCGGTCGCCATGTGTCTGCTGGCGCTGCAAAAGCTGCAGGATGTGGAGGGCTTCTCCAACGGCTTTCTGAACTACGACCTGCTGGCGCAGAAATGGGTGCCCTATGCCTATATCTACCCATGGGCCGAGGGCATTGCCGGGGTGCTGATGACGGCGCTTCTGCTGACCTGGTTCTCTGCGCCGCTCGCGCTCTTCATCGGCACAGTGGGCGCGATCTCGGTGATCAAGGCCGTCTATATCGACAAGCGCGAGCTGAAATGCGCCTGCGTCGGCGGCGACAGCAACGTGCCCTTGGGCTTCATCTCTCTCACCGAGAACGTGATGATGGCCGGGATGGGGCTGTGGATGCTGGTGCGGCTGGTGGTCTGAAGCTTTACAATTTGCCCACCGATGCACATTATGACGGCCATACGGTAGCGATCGGTCGATGATGTCTCATCCCTGATCTGGCCCCCGCAGAGTTGCCGCTCTGCGGGGGTTTCTCTTTGCCGGGATTACTTCCCGACCCAGAGACGGATGACGGTCAGCACGAGTGTCGCCACCGCGACGACCACCATCCACTTACGGTAGCTGGCTTCGGTCAATGCATATCACCTCCCCTCGCCGCGACGTGTCGCGGCAGGGGGACGTCTTGCCAAATGCGGGTGATTTTCTCAAGCGTTCTCTTTACGTTCCGGCATCACGAGATGCTACGGGTCCGAAAGACGCCGCCTCAGGCCACCATCTGCTCGGCCCGGCGCAGGTCGACCGAAACGAGCTGGCTCACCCCCTGCTCGCCCATGGTGACGCCGTAGAGCCGGTCCATTCGCGCCATCGTCACCGCGTGGTGGGTGATGATGAGAAACCGCGTGTCGGTGCGCCGCGTCATCTCGTCGAGCAGATCGCAGAACCGGGTGACATTGGCGTCGTCCAAGGGCGCGTCGACCTCGTCGAGCACGCAGATCGGCGCCGGGTTGGCGAGGAACACCGCGAAGATCAGCGCCAGCGCGGTCAGCGTCTGCTCGCCGCCCGACAGCAGCGACAGTACCGAGAGCTTCTTGCCCGGCGGCTGGCACAGGATCTCGAGCCCGGCTTCGAGCGGGTCGTCGCTCTCGACCAGCGTCAGCCGCGCCTCGCCGCCGCCGAAGAGATGGGTGAAGAGCGTGCCGAAATTCTCGTTGACCTGTTCGAAGGCGGCCAGGAGCCGCTCGCGCCCCTCGCGGTTGAGGCTGCCGATGCCGGTGCGCAGCGTGCGGATCGCCTCTTCGAGATCGGCCTTCTCGGAGACCAGCCCGTCATGCTCCTCGCGGATCGCGGCGGCGTCCTCCTCGGCGCGCAGGTTGACCGAGCCGAGCCCGTCGCGCTGGCGCTTGAGCTTGGCGACGCGGGCCTCGACCTCGTCGGTGGGCGGCAGCGCCAGCGCGCCGATCTCCAGCGTCTCGAACAGCGCCTCGGGCGTGGTGTCGAGCCCCTCGGCGATCCGCTCGGCGGCCTGGGTGACGGCGGCGCGGGCGGCCTCGGCGCGGGCTTGGGACGCAGCGCGGCGCTCGCGCGACTGGGAGGCGGCGCGCTCGGCCTCGCGCTCGGCGGCCTGGGCATCCGCGAGCGCGCCTTCGGCGGCGCGCAGCGCCTCCGTGGCCGCGTCGCGCCGCGCCTCGGCCTCGGTCATGCCCGCATCCAGCGTGCGGCGCTCGGCAAAGATCGCCTCGGGGCGGGCGCGGGCGCGGTCCAGCTCGGCCTCGGTCTCGGCCCGGCGGGCGGTCAGCTCGCCCATCCGGCTCCGCGCGGTTTCGGCGCGCCTGCGCCAGCCATCGAGCTCGCCCGCCACGGTTTCGGCCCGGCGCGCCCGCGCCTCGCCGCCCCGGCGCAGCTCGTCGGCCTCGGAGCGCCGGGTGATCATGGTGATCCGCGCCGCCTCGACCAGCTGGCGGCCCTGCTCGACCGCGTCGCGCGCGGCGTCGAGATCGTCGAGTTCGCGAAGCCCTGCCTCGGCCTCGACCAGCGCCTCGCGCCCGGCGCGGCCCTCGGCCTCGGCGCGGCCCATCGCCTCGGTCGCGGCTTCGCGCCGGGTCTGGGCGCGGCCCTTCTCGCCCTCGGCGCGGCTGAAATGGCGCGCGGCCTCCGACAGCGCCGTCTCGGCGGCGCGGCGCGCGGCGCGGGCGCGGGTCTCGACCTCGCGCGCCTGCTCCAGCGCGGCCGCGGCGTCCGCATGGCTGTCGCCCAGCTCTTCGAGCTTCGCCTCGATCACCTCCAGCTCCTCGCGCAGCGCGGCGAGACGGTTGGACTGCTCGAGCCGCAGCGCCGCGGCCGAGGGCGCGTCCTCGGCGCCCGCGCGGTAGCCGTCCCAGCGCCACAGATCGCCCTCGCGGCTGACAAGGCGCTGACCCGGCGCGAGCCGCGCCTGCAAGACGGCCCCCTCGTCGCGCGCGACCACGCCGACCTGCGCGATGCGCCGGTCGAGCAGCCCGGGTGCGGCGATCGAGGCGGCCAGCGGTTCGGCCCCCTCGGGCAGCGGCTGGTCGGCATCGAAGCCCGGCAGCTCGGCCCAGCCGGTCGCGCCGCGCGCATCGACCAGGGGCGCCTTGAGATCGTCGCCCAGCGCCGCGCCCAGCGCCTTTTCAAAGCCCGGCGCGACCTTCAGCAGATCAAGAAGCTGCTGGCCGTCCTCGCTGCCTCGCTCGACCAGTCGCGCGAGGCCCGCCGCCTCGGCGCGCAAGGCCTTGGCCTCGCCCTCGACACCGGCGCGCGCGGCGCGGGCATCGGCCTCCGCCCCCTGCGCCTCGGCGCGGGCGGCCTCGGCCTGCGCGAGATCGGCCTCCGCCGTTTCGGCGGCGTCGCGCGCCTGCGTCTCGGCCTGCGCGGCCCCGGCGAGGCTCTCCTCGGCCTGCTTGCTCGCGGCCTGGGCGGCATCGAGCTGTGCCTTGGCCTGCTGGGCGGCCTCGGCGCTCTTGGCGATGCGGGTCTTGGCCTCGGCCACCAACCGCTGCGCCGACTGGTGCCGCGCGGCAAGGCGCGCGGTGTCCTCGGTGCGCTGGCCCTGGTCGCGCTCGGCCTCGGTGAGGATCTCGCCCGCCTCGCGCGCCACCTCCTCGACCTGCGACAGCCGCGCCTCGTGCCCCTGCCCGGCCTGCGCCAGCTCCTCGGCTTCGGCTTCGAGCGCGCGCATCGTCTCGCCCGCATCGCGGTCGAGCACGCTTTCGCGCTCCATGTCGCGGTCGAGCTGCTCGATTCGCGCGCCAAGCGCCCGGATCGCGCCGCGCGCACGCTTTTCCTGATCGAGCAGCCGGTCGCGCTCGGCCTCCTGCCGGTTCAGCACGGCATTGGCGACGGTCGCCTCCTCGCGCAGGGGCGGCAGCGCGGCCTCGGCGGCCGCGCGCGTCTCGACGGCCTTGGCGGCAAGTCCATCGGCCTTTGCGGCGGCCTGCGCCATCTCGCGCAGCTCCTCCTCGGCCGCGCCGCGCATGGTCTCGGCGGCGTTCCAGCGCAGCCACAAGAGCAGCCCCTCCGCCGCGCGCAGCGATTCCCCGATCTCGCGGTAGCGCGCCGCGGTGCGGGCCTGCCGCGCCAGCGTGGCGAGCTGCGCGGCCTGTTGTTCGACCACGTCGTCGACGCGCGACAGGTTCTGCTCGGCCCCCTTGAGCTTCAGCTCCGCCTCGTGACGGCGCTGGTAGAGGCCGGAGATGCCCGCCGCCTCTTCGAGGATGCGGCGGCGCGCCGTGGGCTTGGCATTGATCAGCTCGGCGATCTGCCCCTGCCGCACCAGCGCGGGCGATTGCGAGCCGGTCGAGGCATCGGCAAAGAGCATCTGCACGTCGCGGGCGCGGACATCCTTGCCGTTAAGGCGGTAGGCCGAGCCGAGATCGCGGGTGATGCGGCGGATGATCTCCAGCGTGTCGGCATCGTTGAAGGCCGCCGGGGCCAGCCGCTCGGCATTGTCGATCGAGAGCGTGACCTCGGCGTGGTTGCGCGCTGGCCGGGTCGCCGCACCGGCGAAGATCACGTCCTCCATGCCGCCGCCGCGCATCGCGGTGGGGCGGTTCTCGCCCATCACCCAACGCAGCGCCTCCAGAAGGTTCGACTTGCCGCAGCCATTGGGGCCGACCACGCCGGTGAGCCCGTCGTCGATCACCAGATCGGTCGGGTCGACGAAGCTCTTGAAGCCGTTCAGCCGCAGCCGGGAGAATCGCATGAAAGCCGCCCTCGTTCGCGCTCTTGGTCGCGCGCCTATGCGCGACGGAGCCCCCCGAAGTCAACGCGCGCGGCCCTTTGCGCGCGGTGTTCCGCCGCGTTTGCGGGGCCGAGCCGCCCCATCGCGCCCCGGCCTTGGCGCTTGACGCGGGGCCGTCGCGCGGCGCAGAAACGAGGGGCAAGGTTCCCCGATGCGGCGCGAAGCGTCCCTGGGGAGGAAATCGGGAATGCGGAAGGGGCCGATCCAGTCAGGAGGCCCCGAGCCGCAGCCGCCCCCGCGACTGTGAGCGGTGAGCGTCCCCCCCGTGACCACTGGGAGAGATCCCGGGAAGGTGGGGGGAGGCCACGACCCGCGAGCCAGGAGACCGGCCCTGCGCGACGCAACCCAATCCCCGTCGGGTGGACGGGACAGGAGATTTGACATGACGACCAGGACCATCGCCGCCTCCGGCAGCAGCACCGACATCGCCACCATCGCCTTTGCCGCGATCCTCGGCCTCGGGCTGATCTTTGCCGCCGGCTTCAGCCAGGCGGGCGCGATGCACGACGTGGCCCATGATTCGCGCCACGCGACCGGCTTTCCCTGCCACTGACGCCGCCCTCATGATCAGACAGATTGGCGCCAGCGCGCTTTTCGCTGGCCTCGCCGCAGGCGTGCTCGCCGCACTTCTGCAATTCTGGTTCGTCGTGCCGCTCTTGATGGAAGCCGAGCTTTACGAGTCGGGCGCGCGGGCGCATTTCACCGATGGCTATATCGGCTCGACTGCGGGCGCGCCGCCCCTGGGCGACGCGCTGGCGCGGCATGCGGGCACGCTGGCGATGAACGTGGTGGCGTGGATCGGCTTCGGCCTCGTGATGGCGGCGGGCTTTGCGCTTGCGCATCGGCAGGGCGTGCGGATCGATGCGCGCCGTGGCCTTGTCTGGGGCCTTGCGGGCTTCGCGGCGCTGGCGCTCGCGCCCTCCTTCGGGCTGCCGCCCGAGCTGCCCGGCACGATCGCCGCCGAGGTTTCGGTGCGGCAGGCGTGGTGGGGCTTTTGCGTGATCGCCACCGCCGCGGGGCTGGCTCTGATGGCCTTCGGGCGGGGGCCTGCCTGGCTCGTGGCCGGGGCGGCGCTGCTCGCGGCGCCGCATGTGATCGGCGCGCCGCATCTCGACCGCTATTTCGGCACCGCCGCGCCGGAGCTGGCGGCGCTGTTCTCGACCCGCGCGCTCGGCGTCTCCGCCGCGGCCTGGGCGCTGTTGGGCGTCATGGGCGGCTGGATCTGGTCGCACGAGACCGCCTGAACGCTCAGGCGGGAATGCGCCCGATCAGGCAATGCCTGAGCGCGCCGAGGGGGCGGGCATCGGTGATGTCGCCGCCCGCGGCCTCGGCGTAGAGATCGGCAAGCTTTCGGATCTCGGCCGCCTGCGCGGCCGGGTCCACCCCCGCAAAAAGATAGGCCATCTTGCCCGCCCCCCGGATCGACAGGGCCACGGGCGAATGGCAGACATTGAGACAATCCACGAGGCGCAGCACGCACCCTTCGCGCAAGCCATCGCGCACCGCTTCGGCCAAGGCCGCCCCCTCGGGCGCCTGCCCCGGCGCGGCGCAGGTCGCGCAGATCGTGATGCAGTCCATATCCACCCCCGGCGCCATTCGCGCCGACCAGTAACGGAAGACCCACATGCCCGCCAAGATCCCCGCCACCGTCGTCACCGGCTTTCTCGGCGCCGGCAAGACCACCTTGATCCGCCACCTGCTGGAGAACGCGCAAGGCAAGCGCATCGCCCTCGTCATCAACGAGTTCGGCGATCTCGGCGTCGATGGCGGCATCCTCAAGGGCTGCGGCATCGAGAATTGCCGCGACGAGGACGTGGTCGAGCTGTCGAATGGCTGCATCTGCTGCACCGTGGCCGACGACTTCATCCCGACCATGGAGAAGCTCCTGGACCGCGAGGACAGGCCCGATCACATCGTGATCGAGACCTCGGGCCTCGCGCTGCCGCAGCCGCTGATCCGCGCCTTCAACTGGCCCGGCATCTCGACCCGCGTGACGGTCGACGGCGTCGTCACCGTGGTCGACGGCAAGGCCGTGGCCGAGGGCCGCTTTGCCCATGACATCGCCGCGATCGACGCCCAGCGCGCCGCCGATGACGGGCTCGACCACGAAACGCCGCTGTCGGAGCTGTTCGAGGACCAGATCGCCGCCGCCGACATGATCGTCGTCAACAAGACCGACCTTCTGGGGGCGGAGGAGGCCGAGGCGCTGGCCGCGAAGCTGAAGTCCGAGGCCCGCGACGGCGTGCAGGTGGTGCGCGCGGCGATGGGCGCGCTGCCCGTGGAGGTGCTGCTCGGCCAAGGGGCCGCCGCCGAGGCCGACATGGAGGCCCGCCACGAGGTGCATCATCACCACGATCACGACGACGAAGATGACGACCACCACGACGCCGCGCATCACCACGGCCATGACGAGTTCGAGAGCTTCGTGGTGACACGGTCCGAGGTGACCGACCCCAAGGCCTTCGCCGCGCAGGTTTCGGAGGTGATCCGCGCCCATGACATCCTGCGGCTCAAAGGCTTCGTCGCGGTGGCGGGCAAGCCGATGCGGCTGACGCTTCAGGCGGTGGGCCCGCGCGTCGACACCCATTTCGACCGCCCCTTCGGCACGGAGCCGCGCGAGACGCGGCTGGTGGTGATCGGCGAGGCGGGGCTCGACCGCGCGGCGATCGAGGCCGCGCTGGCGGCATGAGCCTCGAGATCGTGGCGGCGCGCACGATCGATCCCGGTCCGCGCGCGCTGGTCGAGGCGAGCCAAGGCCTGATGCGGGCGATGTTCCGGCCCGAGCAGAATCACTTCCTGCCGATCGAGGCGCTGGCCGCGCCTGACATCCGCTTTCTCGTCGCGCGCGACGAGGGGGCGCTGCTGGGCTGCGGCGCGCTTCACGTGAAACCGGGCTATGGCGAGCTGAAATCGGTCTTCGTGCGCGATGCGGCGCGCGGGCGCGGCGTCGGCGCCGCGCTCATCGGGGCGCTCGAAGCGGCGGCCCGCGCCGAGGGGCTGGGGCTGATCAGACTCGAGACGGCGGACGAACTCGCCGCCGCCTGCCGGCTCTATGAGCGCCATGGCTACGCCCGGCGCGGGCCGTTCGACAGCTATGCCGACAACGGCTGCAGCGTCTTCATGGAGAAGCGGCTGTGAGTTCAGCCCTTGGGTTCGGGCGCCTTGTCGGCGGCCTTCTTCGCCGCGTCCTTCATGCGCTTGAGCAGGTCTGCCTTGTCCTCGCGCTTGTCATAGGGGGTCTTCTCGGTGCCGCGCGCGTTGTGCTCGCTGTGCTTTGGCGCGTTGCGGGTCTGTTTCGGCCCGCCCGACTTGCTGTAATCCATCATCCGCTCCTGTAACTGGGGGGTGCCGTTCCCTGCCCCAACGCGCAGGCCTGCGCAAGCGTTCACGAAAGGGCCGCCATGCATCTTCTCGCCGCCACGCCGGGCACCGTCTCCGACGGCACCGAAGCGATCGATCTCGGCCAGACGCCCGGCGATCTGGTCGTCATCTCCGCCGCCGACACCGAGCTGGCCGCTCTGAGCGCGGCGCGGGCGCAGATGGAAGACGCGCCCGACCTGCGGCTGGCGAGCCTCATGCACCTGCAGCACCCGATGTCGGTGGACCTGCATCTCGACGACTGCGCCACGAAATCGCGCCTCGTGGTCGCCCGCGTGCTGGGCGGCGCGGGCTACTGGAAATACGGTCTCGTACAATACGCGGCCCGGCTGGCCGAGGCGGGCGTGCCCTTCGCCGCCCTGCCCGGCGACGACAAGCCCGACCCGGAGCTGCGCGAGCTGTCGACCGTGGCGGAAGACGACTACGACGCGCTCTGGTCCTATCTCGTCGAGGGCGGGCCGGAGAACGCGGAGAACTTCCTCGCCCATGCCCGCCACATGCTCGACGGGGGCGAGCCGCCGCAGGCGGCGCGGCCCCTGCTGCGCGCGGGCCTCTACTGGCCCGGTCTCGGCATCGCCGATCTCGACCGGCTGCGCGAGGCGTGGGACGGCGACGCCCCGGTGGTGCCCGTCGTGTTCTACCGCGCGCTGCTGCAGGGCGCGCAACTCGCGCCGATCGACCGGCTGGTGCGGGCGTTGTTGCGTCAGGGGCTGAACCCGATGCCGGTCTTCGTGGCCTCGCTCAAGGACCCGGTGTCGCGCGACACGTTGGCCGGACTAATGGCGGAGGCACCGCCATCGGTCATCCTCAACGCCACCTCCTTTGCCACGGGCGGCGCGGTCGCGGGCGACGCGGCGTCGCCCAACCCGTTGGCTGCCTCTGAGGCGAACGCGGCCCCCGTCTTCCAGATCGTGCTCTCGGCCAGCAGCGAGGAGACGTGGGAGGAGGGTCTGACAGGCCTCTCGGCGCGTGACATCGCGATGAACGTGGCGCTGCCGGAGGTGGACGGGCGCATCCTGTCCCGCGCCATCGGTTTCAAGGGCGAGGCCTTCTTCGACGAGGCGACGCAGTGCCGCGTCGCCACCTACCAGCCGCGCGCCGACCGGATCACCTTCGTGGCCGATCTCGCCGCCCGCTGGGCGCGGCTGCGGACCACCCCCGCCCCCGAGCGCAAGGTGGCGCTGGTGCTCGCCAACTACCCCAACAAGGACGGGCGGCTGGCCAACGGGGTCGGCCTCGACACCCCCGCCGCCACGGTGCACGCGCTGCGGCTGATGGCGCGCGAGGGCTACGGCATCGAGAACGCCCCCGAGGACGCGCAGGCGCTGATGGACCGGCTGATGGCCGGGCCGACCAACTGGCTCACCGACCGGGCCGCGCGCGAAGGCGGCGAGGTGCTGCCGCTCGAAGAGTATGAGCGGCATTTCGCGGAGTTGCCTTGGGCCGCCAAGCAGCAGATTCTCGACCGCTGGGGCCCTCCGGGCGACGACCCTTTCATCTTTCCTCAAATACGCACTTCCGAGGCTGGGTCCGGGCGCGGCTTTGCCCTGTCGCTGCATCGTTTCGGCAATGCGGTCGTCGGGTTGCAGCCCGCGCGCGGCTACAACATCGACCCGACCGACACCTACCACTCCCCCGACCTCGTCCCGCCGCATCACTACCTCGCCTTTCACTTCTGGCTGCGGCATCACTGGGCGGCGGATGCGGTCGTCCATATGGGCAAGCATGGCAACCTCGAATGGCTGCCGGGCAAGGCGGTGGCGCTGTCGGAGAGCTGCTGGCCCGAGATCGCGCTGGGCGCGACGCCGCATCTCTACCCCTTCATCGTCAACGATCCGGGCGAGGGCACGCAGGCCAAGCGCCGGGCGCAGGCGGTGGTGATCGATCACCTGACCCCGCCGCTGACCCGTGCCGAGAGCTACGGGCCGCTGCGCGATCTGGAGGCGCTGGTGGACGAGTATTACGAGGCGGCGGGAGTCGATCCGCGCCGGATCACCCATCTGCGGCGCGAGATCCTGAGCCTTGCGGAAACCACCGGCCTCGCCTCCGATGCCGGGTTCGAGGGGCAGGCCGACACCGACCTCGCCAAGCTCGACGCGTGGCTGTGCGAGCTGAAGGAGGCGCAGATCCGCGACGGGCTGCACGTGTTCGGGCAGTCCCCCGAGGGCCGTCAGGAGCGCGATCTCGCCATTGCGCTGGCCCGCGTGCCGCGCGGTTCAGGCGCGGCCTCGATCCTGCGGGCGCTGGCCGAGGATCTGGGTTTGGGCTTCGACCCGCTCGATTGCGACATGGCCGAGGCGTGGACCGGACCGCGCCCCGAGGCGCTCGACGGCCCCGGCAAATGGCGCAGCCATGGCGACACGGTGGAGCGGCTGGAGGAGTTGTGCCAGCGGCTGCTCGACGGCACAGCCCCTGCCCCCGGCCCCGCCTCGGCGGCGGTGCTGGACGAGATCGAGCGCAAGCTCCGCCCCGCCATCGCCGCTTGCGGCCCGGCGGAGGGCGCGGGGCTGCTGACCGGTCTCGACGGGCGCGCCGTGGCCCCCGGCCCGTCGGGCGCGCCGACGCGCGGGCGGCCCGACGTGCTGCCGACGGGGCGCAACTTCTTCTCGGTCGATGCGCGCGCCGTGCCGACGCCGACCGCTTGGGCGCTCGGCTGGAAATCGGCGAATCTGCTGATCGAGAAGCACCTGCAGGATCACGGCGACTGGCCGCGCACGATGCTGGTCACCGCTTGGGGCACCGCCAACATGCGCACGGGGGGCGACGACATCGCGCAGGCGCTGGCGCTGATGGGCGTGAAGCCGACTTGGGACAGCGCCAACCGCCGCGTCACCGGCTTCGAGGTGCTGCCCGAGGGCGTGCTGGGCCGTCCGCGCGTCGACGTCACGCTGCGCATTTCGGGCTTTTTCCGCGATGCCTTCCCGCAGCTCGTGGCGCTGGTGGATTCGGCGGCGCGCGCGGTGCAGGCGCTTGATGAGCCGGAGGAGACCAACCCGGCGGCGGCGCGGGTGCGCGCGGGCGAAAGCGCGGCAAGGGTCTATGGCTCCAAGCCCGGTGCTTACGGCGCTGGCCTGCAGGCGCTGATCGACGAGCGGATCTGGTCCGAGCGCGCCGATCTCGGGGCCGCCTATCTCGACTGGGGCGGCTATGCCTACGGCGCGGGACAGGAGGGCGAGGCCGATCGCGACGGCTTTGCCGCGAGGCTGGGACAGGTCGAGGCCATCGTCCAGAACCAGGACAACCGCGAGCACGACATTCTCGATTCGGACGACTACTACCAGTTCGAGGGCGGCGCGGCGGCGGCGGTGGCGAGCCTTCAGGGCCGCGACCGGCCGATCTATCACAACGACCATTCCCGCCCCGAGCGCCCCGTGATCCGCAGCCTCGACGAGGAGATCGCCCGCGTGGTGCGCAGCCGCGTGGTGAACCCCAAATGGATCGATGGCGTGAAGCGGCACGGCTACAAGGGCGCCTTCGAGATCGCGGCCACGGTCGACTACCTCTTCGCCTTCGCCGCCACCACGCGGGCGGTGAAGAACCATCATTTCGACCTCGTCGAAGAGGCGGTTCTGGCCGATGAGGACACGCGCGACTTCATCGCCGAGCATAATGCGCCCGCGCTGAGGGAGATCGCCGAGCGGCTGCAGGAGGCGATCGACCAGGGGCTGTGGCAGCCGCGCTCGAACTCGGCGCGGGCGCGGATCGAGGCGCTGACGCGATCCGCTTGACGATGGGCCCGCCCGCCCCAGAGTGAGGGTATCCCAAGCGACCGGAGGCCCCATGATCGTCAACCTCGTCGTCCTGCTCGCCTGCCAGCTGGCGGGCGAGGTCGCCGCACGCGGGCTCGGCCTGCCGGTGCCCGGCCCGGTGATCGGCATGGCGCTCTTGTTCGCGGCGCTGATCATGCGGCCTGCGCTGGCCGAACGGATCGCGCCGACGACATCGGCGCTGCTGGCGCATCTGTCGCTCCTGTTCGTGCCCGCGGGCGTCGGCGTGGTCGGTCATCTCGACACGCTGGGCCAGCATGGCGTGGCGCTGATCGCGGCGCTGCTGTTGTCGACCGTCGCCGCCATCATGGCGGGGGTCTATGTCTTTCTCCTCGTCGCCCGGCTGACGGGGGCCTCGGAATGAGCCCCGCCGACCCGGCCGAGATCTGGACCTATCTGCGGCAGGACCCGCTCTTGTGGCTCACCGCGACGCTGGTGGCCTATGCCTTGGGCGATCTTGCCTTTCGCCGTGCGGGCCGCAAGCCGCTCATCAACCCGGTTCTGGTCGCCGTGGCGCTGCTGGCGATGCTGCTGCGGCTCACCGGCACGCCCTATGAGCGCTACTTCGACGGCGCGCAATTCGTACATTTCATGCTCGGCCCGGCGACCGTGGCGCTGGCCGTGCCGCTTCATGCCAATCTGCGGCTGATCCGCTCGGCCTTCTGGCCGATGCTGGCCGCGCTCATCGCCGGGTCGGTGACGGCGCTGGTCTCGGCGGTGGCGATCGGCGCGGCCTTCGGCCTGACGGGCGAGACGCTGTTGTCGCTTGCGCCGAAATCGGTCACCGCGCCCGTGGCGCTCGGCGTGGCCGAGACGATCGGCGGCGCGCCCAACCTGACGGCGGTTCTGGTCATCATCACCGGCATCACCGGCGCCGTCGTCGCCACCCCGCTTCTGAACCTCCTGCGCATCCGCGACTGGCGCGCGCGCGGTCTCGCGGTCGGCGTCGCGGCGCATGGCATCGGCACGGCGCGCGCCTTTCAGGTCAACGAGACGGCGGGCGCCTTCGCGGGGATCGGCATGGGGCTCAACGCGCTGCTGACGGCGCTGATCGCGCCCTTGCTCGCGCCGTGGCTCGTGGCGCTTCTCGCCGGCTGACGGGTTGCGCGCGGACGTCCTTCGGCGCAGTCTGCCGCCTCGAACAAGGAGCCATGCCATGACCGACGACACCGACCGCCACGCGATGAAGATGGCCAAGAAGAAGGCCGCGCGCGACAAGATCATGGCCACCAAGACCGACGAGAAGGGGCTGATCATCGTCCATACCGGCAAGGGCAAGGGCAAGTCTTCGGCCGCCTTCGGGATGATCTTCCGCTGCATCGCCCACGAGATGCCCTGCGCGGTGGTGCAGTTCATCAAGGGCGGCATGTCGACCGGCGAGCGCGACCTGATCCTCGAGCGGTTCTCGGATGCCTGCCAGTTTCACACCATGGGCGAAGGCTTCACCTGGGAGACGCAGGACCGCTCGCGCGACACCGAGATGGCGCAGGCGGCCTGGGAAAAGGCAAAGGAGCTGATCCGCGATCCCGCCAACCGCATGGTGCTGCTCGACGAGATCAACATCGCGCTGCGCTACGAATATCTCGACATCAAGGAGGTGGTGGCCTTCCTGAAGGAGGAGAAGCCCGAGATGACCCATGTGGTGCTGACGGGCCGCAACGCGCATGAGGACCTGATCGAGGCCGCCGATCTCGTGACCGAGATGGAGCTCATCAAGCACCCCTTCCGCTCGGGCATCAAGGCGCAGGTCGGCGTCGAGTTCTGACGCCCCGGGGCGCGGCGCTCAGCCGCGCCGCTCGATCAGCCGCTTGAGCTCGGCGACGACCCTGTCCTCGCTCACCGGCTTGGAGAGGACCTGGCATTCGGGGAATTCCTGCTTGAGCTCCTCGCCATCGACATTGCCGGTCACGAACAGCAAGGGCACGCCCAGCGCATGGAGATCGCGCGCCAGCGGCAGGCTCGACTGGCTGCCCAGCCGCACGTCGAGCACCGCGGCATCGGGCCGGGTCGAGACCGCCTTTTGCGCATCGCCGAGCCGCGTATAGGGCCCCTCGACCAGCGCGCCCTGCTCGCCCAGCGCCATTTCCAGCGAAATCGCGATCAGGAACTCGTCCTCGACCACCATCACCCGCCGCCCTTCGAGCCGCGCCTCGCCGCGCGTGGCGCGTTCGCTCTCGGCGGCGTCATGCCCCACCGGCATCTCGATGGTGCAGATCACGCCGGTCTCGGCAAATTCGATGGACACCTCGCCCTCATCGGCGCGCAGGATCGAGCGCAGCAGCGTCGAGCCGAAGCCGGTGCGCTCGGGCGCTGAAACCTTCGGCCCGCCGGTTTCGCGCCAGACCACGCGGGCGCGGCCCGGCGCAAGGCGGCTCACCTCGATCGCAACGCGGCCGCTCTCGCCGCTCAGCGCGCCGTATTTGATCGCGTTGGTGGTCAGCTCGTAAAGCGCGAGAGACAGGCTCTCGGCGATCTTGGGCGCCAGCGTCGCGCCGGTCGCGCCGGTGATCATGAAACGGCCGGGCTCGGGCTGCAGGGGCGAAATGGCGCTGTCGATCACGTCCGAGACCCTGAGCGCGCTGTCGGAGAGCTGCACGGTCAGCGCATGGCTGCGCGACAGCGCCTCCATCCGGCCCAGGAGGCTCTGTTCGAGCTCGCGCACGCTGCCGGCCCGGCGCGCCGACATGCGCACCATGCCCTGCAGCACCGAGAGCATGTTGCGGGTGCGGTGGTTCAGCTCGGAGGTGACGAGACGCAGCCGCTCCTCGGCCTCCTTGCTTTCGGTGATGTCCATGACATGGCCGATGAGCCTGTCATGCCCGGTTTCGGCATCGTGCAGGAAGCGGCCATGCGCGCTGATCCAGCGCAGGGCGCCATCGGCCCGCAGGATCCGGCACTCGAAGGACCAGCCCTCCTTGGCCTCGAGCGCCGCGCCGTAGGCCGCATCGACATGGGCCCGGTCCTCGGGCACCACATGGGAGAGGAAATCGTCGTAGCTCCAGGACGGCAGCGCGGTCTCATAGCCGAAGATCTGGTCATGCCGCAGGCTGCGCCATGCCTGGCCCGTCGTCGTGTCGAGATCCCAGACGCCGATCTCCCCCACCGCCAGGACCAGCCTGAGATGGTCCGGGCCGCGTTCGAGTTCCGTAAGGTCTTCCATTCAGCCACCTGTCTTAGCAGCTTTACAACTATAGGTTCGAGCGGGGTCTTTGAACAGTGAGTCGGCGAACTTCACCACCATGTACGGCATCGTACTCCGCCCCGGGGCAGGCTTGAATGGGGATCTCAGGGCAAGGTCTGACCGGTCGACAGCGCCGCCGGATCGACCCTGAGTTCGATCACCGCGGCCCGGCCGCTCTGGCGGGCGCGCTCGAAGGCCGGGGCGAACTCCGCATCCCGCTCCACCACCTCGCCATGCCCGCCATAAGCCCGCGCCAGCGCCGCGAAATCGGGATTGGCGAGCTGGGTGCCCGACACCCGGCCGGGGTAGTGCCGCTCCTGGTGCATGCGGATCGTGCCGTAGCGGCCATTGTTGACGACGATGACGATCGGCGCGGCCCCGTGCTGCGCCGCCGTCGACATCTCGTTGAGCGTCATCTGGAAGCAGCCATCGCCCGCAAGGCAGACCACCGCGCGGTCGGGATGCGCCAATGCCGCCGAGATCGCCGCCGGAAAGCCGTAGCCCATGGAGCCCGAGGTCGGCGCGAGCTGGGTGCGAAAGCCCTTGAAGCGGAAATAGCGGTGCAGCCAGCCCGCGTAATTGCCCGCGCCATTGGTCAGGATCGCGTCCTCGGGCAGGGTCTCCGACAGCCAGCCGATCACCCGCTCCAGCTTGAGCGCGCCGGGCGTCTCCTGAGGCGCGAGCCAGCCTTCGTAATCCTCGTGCGCGGCCCGGGTCCAGCCCGACCATTCGGCGCCGCAGGGCGCGCATTCGGCCAATGCGGCGAGCATCGCGGGCGCGCGGGCCACCGCCGCCAGTTCGGGCCGCCAGACCCGGCCGATCTCGTCCGCGTCGGCATGGACATGGATCAGCGTCTTGTCATGGCCGGCAGGGTCGATGAGCGTGTAGCCCTGCGTCTCGATATCGCCCAGCCGCGAGCCGATCACGAGGAGCGCGTCCGCCGCCCGGACCCGCTCGGCGAGCTTGGGGTTCACGCCCACGTTCAGGTCGCCCGCGTAGTTCGGGTGCCGGTTGTCCATGTAGTCCTGCCGCCGGAAGCCCGCTGCCACGGGCAGGCCCTGCGCTTGGGCGAAGCGGGCGAGATCGGCGGCGGCCCCGGCCGACCAGTGCGGCCCGCCCACGACCACCAGCGGGCGCTCGGCGCGCGACAACCGCTCCATGATCCGCGCCGCCGTGTCCGACAGGTCGGGCGCGAGCCGTTCGGGCGCGGGCGCGAGGTCGCGCGCCTCCGCCAGCCGCGACAGCACGTCCTCGGGCAGCGCCAGCACCACCGGGCCGGGGCGGCCCGACATCGCCGTCTCGAAGGCGCGGCCGACATATTCGGGAATGCGCGCCGCATCGTCGATCTCGGCCACCCATTTGGCGAGGCCGCCGAACATGGCGCGGTAATCGACCTCCTGGAACGCCTCGCGGTCGCGGTCGCCGCGCGCGATCTGCCCGACGAAGAGCACCATCGGCGTGCTGTCCTGCCGCGCGACATGCACGCCCGCGGAGGCATTGGTCGCGCCCGGCCCGCGCGTGACGAAGGCGACGCCGGGGCGGCCCGAAAGCTTGCCCTGCGCTTCGGCCATCATCGCCGCCCCGCCCTCGTGGCGGCAGACGACATTGGCGATGGCGCTGTCATGCAACCCGTCGAGCACGGCGAGAAAGCTCTCTCCCGGCACCGAGAACACCCGCTCCACCCCGAGCCGCGCCAGCTGCTCCACCAGTATCGCCCCGCCATGCCGCATGAGAACCCCTCCCTTTCGAGGCCGGAGCATGGCCGCGCGGGCTGCGCCCCGCAAGCGGGCTAGAGGCTGATTTCGGGGCGGAATGCCTCCGGCACCCGGTCATGCCCCTCGAGCACCAGATCGGCCATCACCTCGCCCACCAGCGGCGCGAGGCCGAAGCCGATCTTGAAGCCGCCATTGGCGATCCAGGCGTTCTCGCGGAAGGGATGCGGCCCCAGCATCGGCGCGCGGCTCTTCGCGCGCGGGCGGACACCGGCCCAGCGCTCGACCACCTCCGCCCCCTCCAGCGCCGGGCAGAGCGCCCGCGCCGTCTCGATCAGCGCGTCGAGCTGCGCGTCCGTGGTGGCGCCATCCTCGTAATAGCGCTCCGAGGTGGAGCCGATGCCGACCGTGCCATCGGCATGGGGCACCGCATGCAGCCCGTCGGCGAAGATCTGCGGCATATCGGCGGCATCGAAGCCGCGCGGGCGCAAGAGCGCCGCCTGCCCCTTCACGCCGGTCCCGGCCAACCGGCCCGCCTGCGCCGAGATCTCCTCGAGCCCCGCCACGCCGGTGGCCCAGACCACCGGCCCCTCGGGCAGCCCCTCTCGCGCGATCTCGCCGCCCAGCGTTTCCAATGCTTGCGCGAGCGCCAGCGTCGCCCGGCGCGGATGCAGCCGCGCGGTAAGCGTGTCCTGCACCAGCCTGCCGCTCGGGCTCGCGGGCTCCCACGCGCCGCCTTGCGCCTCGATCACCCGCCATTCGGCCCGGCCCTGCCACAGATCGGCAGCACCTTGCGCCCGGTCCTCGGCCCGCGCCACCGCCGCCGCATCCGCGAGCGGCTGCAGCCGCCCGGTTCGCGCATAGCCCGGACCCGCGCCCGAAAGCCGCGCGATGTCGGCCCAGTAGTCTTCGGCCATGAGCAGCGCTTCGAGCTGGAACGCCTTCTTGGCGTTCCACTGCTCGGGCACATGCGGCGCCAGCGCGCCGACGATCCCACCCGAAGCGCCCGCGGCGGGGCCAGCGGGGTCGATCACCCGCACATGCGCGCCGCGCCGCGCGCAGGCCACCGCGACCGAAAGCCCCCAGGCTCCCGCCCCCATCACCGTCAGATCCGCGCTTGTCATCGCCAGCCGCCCCCGTCATCACGAGGGCGCAACCTAGGGCATGGGCAGATGGACGACCAGCGCGCGCAACTCGACTGGCGGGACGGCCATGTGCCGGTCTCGACCCGTTTCGACGATCCCTATTTCTCGATCCATGACGGGCTGGCCGAGACCCGGCACGTCTTTCTGGCGGGCAACGGCCTGCCCGAGCGTTTCGGCGGCGATTTCCACATCATGGAGACGGGCTTCGGCACGGGGCTCAACTTTCTCACCGCGTGGGAGGCATGGGAGGCGGCGGGCGCGCGGGGAACCCTGCGCTTCACCAGCTTCGAGGCCTTTCCCATGTCGCCCGAGGACACGGCCCGCGCGCTTGCCGCCTTTCCCGCGCTCGCCCCCCGCGCCGAGCGGCTCGTCGCGGCGCTCAAGGCGGGCCCCGGCCCGCACCGCTTCGACGATGCAGTGACGCTCGACATCGTGCAAGGCGACGCGCGCGAGACGCTGCCCGCGCATGCGGGCCTCGCCGATGCGTGGTTTCTCGACGGTTTCGCCCCGGCCAGGAACCCCGAGCTGTGGGGCGAGGCGCTGATGCGCGAGGTCGCGGCGCATACCGCGCCGGGCGGCACGCTGGCGAGCTACACGGCGGCGGGCCATGTGCGAAGGGCTTTGGCCGAGGCCGGTCTCGACGTGCGGCGCGCGCCGGGATACGGGCGCAAGCGACACATGACCCTCGCCGGAAAGCCCGACTGATGCGCAACGACAACCGGCTCGGCATCGCGCTGATGACGATCACCACCTTCGTCTTCGCCATGCAGGACGGCATCTCGCGCTATCTGGCCGAAAACTACAACGTCTTCATGGTGGTGATGGTCCGCTACTGGTTCTTTGCGGCCTTCGTCATCGCCATCGCGCGCCACCAGAAGGGCTCGGTTCGCGCCGCCGCCAGCACCACGCAGCCCTTGCTTCAGGGCCTGCGCGGCCTGCTTCTGGCGGGCGAGATCTGCGTCATGGTGATCGGCTTCGTGCATCTGGGGCTGGTCGAGAGCCATGCGATCTTCGCGGTCTACCCGCTCCTGATCGCGGCGCTGTCGGGGCCGGTGCTGGGCGAAAGCGTCGGCTGGCGGCGCTGGGCGGCGATCGGCATCGGCTTTGCCGGGGTTCTGGTGATCCTGCGCCCCGGCGTCGGCGTCTTCGCCCCCGCCGCGCTGTTCCCGCTGGCCGCGGCGATGATGTTCGCGCTGTACGGGCTGCTCACGCGCTATGCCGCGCGGCGCGATTCGGCAGCCACCAGCTTCTTCTGGACCGGCGTGACCGGCGCGGTGCTGATGACCGCGATCGGCCTGCCCAACTGGCAGATGCTCGTGGGATGGGACTGGGCGGTGCTGGCGCTGTTATGCGTGACCGGCGCGGGCGGGCATTTCCTGTTGATCAAGACCTACGAGGTGGCCGAGGCAGGCGCGGTGCAGCCCTTCGCCTATCTGCAGCTGCCCTTCGCCGCCTCACTGGGCATCCTCGCCTTCGGCGAGACCATCTCGGCCAATGTGGCGCTGGGGGCCGCGATCGTGGTGGGCGCGGGCGTCTTCACGCTGATCCGCACCCACCGCAAATCGGTCTAGATCACTCGACCGGGCGCTGCGGCGGCCGCATCCCGCCGATCGACATCGGCGCGAGGATCGACAGCGACATGGTCGAGGCGCGCCCCTCGGGCGTGATTTCCACCGCGGGCGGCACCGGGGCGGGCGAGGTTTCGGCCATGAGCGTGCCCGCCTCGCGCGCCTGCGGGCGCACATGCGGCGGCTTGCCGTTGAGCAGGTCGGTGAAGTTCACCGGCCCGGTCTCCCCGGTCAGCCGCGCGCGGTAGACCGGCAGCGATTCGCTCACCCGCATCACGTAGTTCCGCGTCTCGGTGAAGGGGATGTGCTCGATCCAGTCGACCACGTCGGCCTGACCGATGCGCGGATCGCCGCGCTCGGCCATCCATGTGCGCGGCCGCGAGGCGCCGGCGTTATAGCCGGCCGAGATCATCACCGGGCTCTGGCCGAAGGTTTCCTGCAGATAGGCGAGATAGCGCGTGCCGAGTTGGGCGTTGTAGCGCCAGTCGGTGGTCAGCTTGGCGCGCGAATAGGGCAGGCCCAGCCAGCCCGAAACCTCCTCGGCGGTGGCGGGCATCAGCTGCATCAGACCCAGCGCGCCGACCGGGCTGCCGACGCCGATGTTGAACTCGCTCTCGCGGCGCGCGATCGCCATCGCCAACTCGGGCGCGACCGGCATCTCGGTCTCGGCCAGCGCATGCAGCGGGAAGTAGATCTCGGGGATCACGATCTGCCGGTAGGCCGCGGCCTTGCCCAAAGTCAGCGCCAGATGCGTCTCGTCGCGCTCCATCAGCATCCGGCCGAGCTGCGCCAGCCCCTCGCGGTCGAGGGAGCGGCCCAGCGCGATGGTGAAACGCAGCGCGTCGCGATACTGCCCGGCATCGAGCAGGAAGGCGACGGCCTGGGTGCGGTCGTCTTCGAGGAACTTTCCCTGCCGCCAATCGGCCACCGGCTCATGGCCGGTCAGCGCCGGGTCGAGCGAAAGCCCGAGCTTCTCGGCCGAGAGCAGCCCGTAAAAGGCGGTCTGGTGCAGCGCCGCGCGGGCATAGTCGAGTGCGGCGGTGTCATAGGCGCCCAGCGCCTCGCGCGCCCGGCCCTGCCAATAGCCCGCGCGCGCCAGCGAGATCGGGCTTTCGACATCGCCTTCGAGGTTCTGGAAATGCTCCAGCGCCTTTTGCGGATCGTCGAGATAGGTCAGCGCCAGGTAGCCCGAGAGCCATTCGAGATCGGCGTAGAAGGTGCCTTCGGTCAGGAAGTGTTGGCTGGCGAGATCATAGGCGCGCTCGGGCTCGCCATTGCGCATCAGCCAGCGCGACAGCGTCGCGCGCCACGAGGCCCAGCGGAACGGATCGCCCAGGGCGTCTTCGGAGCCGGTATGACGCTCGATGATCTCCAATGCCTCGGAATAATCGCCCTTGTCGGCAAAGCGGTTGAACCGGGCATTGGCGATGCCGGGCCGGTCGCGCAGCGCCTCGGGCACCCGGCCCAGCGCCGCCGCGGCACCCTGGTCGCGGATCAGCGCCACGCGCGCCTCGGCGACCCGGCGCTCGGCATCGGAGAGCGTGTCGAACAGCCGCTGCGCATCGGTGATGCGCCAGCGCCAGAGCATCGCGTCGATGCGCTCGGCGTGATGCGGCGCGAGGATGTCGCCAAAGGCGTCCATCATCGCGGCATGGCCCGACCCGTCGAGCCCGAGCGTCAGCCAGGCCTCGACCAGCGCCTCGCGCGCCGCGTCGATCTTGCCTTGGGCCATCAGCGCCTCGGCGAGGCGCACGGCACCTTCGCCGGTCTCCGGGGCCGCATCGCCGAACCAGGCGATCACCTGTTCGGGCGGCAGACCCTTTGGCATGTCGCGTTCGCCCTCGGCGCGGATCTCTTCAAGGCGCGGCCAGTCGGGATGGGCCGCGACGAAGGAGACGTAGTCCTCCCAGTCCCCCTGCCCGGCCTGCAGCCTTTCCCAGGTCACCAGATCGAGCGCCACCTCGCCCAGCGGCGCGGCCAGGGCGCGCGCCTCGTCCCAGTCGCGGCGCTCGGCGGCGTCGAAGACCTCCTCGATGTCGGCCATGGCCGGCAAGGCCGGGGCACAGAATGCCAGGGCGGTGACAAGGGCAGTGGAAAATCGAATGTTTTTCGTCATGCTTGGCTGCTCCGGGATTTCCGTGTCTCTCGGCATGGATCGCCAACCTAAGGGTACATTGCCGCGGCGCAACTCACAAACTTGGCAAGCGGCGGAAAGCCGTCTAGGGTCCGCGCGATTTTACCCCCCGGACTCAGGACGTCAGACATGTTCAAGGGATCGCTCCCGGCCCTCGTCACCCCATTCGCAGATGGCCAGGTGGACCTCGAGACGCTGAAGAAACTGGTCGAATGGCACATTGCCGAGGGCAGCCATGGCCTCGTCCCCGTCGGCACCACCGGCGAAAGCCCGACCCTGACGCATGAGGAGCACGATCTCGTCGTCGAAACCGTGGTCAGGACGGCCGCGGGGCGCATCCCGGTGATCGCGGGCGCGGGTTCGAACAACACCGTGGAGACCGTGCGCCTCGTCGAGGCCGCCAAGGCGGCGGGGGCCGATGCCGCCCTCGTGGTCACGCCCTATTACAACAAGCCGACGCAGCGCGGGCTGGTGGCGCATTTCCACGCCGCCGCCGAATGCGGCCTGCCGATCGTGATCTACAACATTCCCGGCCGCTCGGTCGTCGACATGAGCCCGCAGACCATGGGCGAGCTGGCCAGGCACCCGATGATCGTCGGCGTCAAGGACGCGACCGGCGATCTGAGCCGAGTGCCCAAGCAGCGCATCCATTGCGGCCCCGACTTCCTGCAGCTCTCGGGCGAGGACGCGACCGCGCTGGGCTACAACGCCCATGGCGGCCGCGGCTGCATCTCGGTCACCGCCAATGTCGCGCCGAAGCTCTGCGCCGAATTCCAGGAAGCGACGCTGAAGGGCCGCTACGACACGGCGCTCGACCTGCTCGACCGGCTGATGCCGCTGCACGAGGCGATCTTCCTCGAGCCAGGCGTGGCGGGGGCGAAATACGCGATGAGCGTGCTCGGCCTGTGCCGCGACGAGGTGCGCTCGCCGCTGACGCCGCTGCTCGAAGGCACCCGCCTCGCGATCAAGGACGCGCTGCGCCATGCCGGGCTGATCGGGCACTGAGCCCGCAGCGCGGCGCCCGCGGCCGGCCGGGCTTGCGTATTTGAAGAAAGATGAACGGGGGGCGGCGCTGGACTTGGGCGCCGCGCGCCCCTAGATCGGGCGCATGGCCAAGAAAGAGCAGAACAAGAACTACAAGGTGATCGCCGAGAACCGTCGGGCGCGCTACGACTATGCGCTCGAGGATGATCTCGAATGCGGGATCATCCTGATGGGGTCGGAGGTCAAGAGCCTGCGCACCGGCCAGTCGAACATCGCCGAGAGCTATGCTTCGGTCGAGAATGGCGAGCTGTGGCTGACCAATGCCTACATCGCGCCCTATGATGCGGGCCGCACCTTCGGCCATGAGGAGCGGCGCAAGCGCAAGCTTCTGGTCAAGCAGAAGGAAATCGTGCGGCTGTGGAACGCCACCCAGCGCGAGGGCATGACCATCGTGCCGCTGGTGATGTATTTCAACGACCGCGGGCTGGTGAAGCTCAAGATCGCCACCGGCAAGGGCAAGAAGCACCACGACAAGCGCGCCACCGAGGCCAAGCGCGACTGGGGCCGCCAGAAGCAGCGGCTGCTGCGCTCGAACGTCTAGGCGGCTTGCACACGCCGCACCACGGGTCTACTCCTTCGCGCGACGGAACCGACCCGAGGGAACGCATGTCCGAGACCGCCGATGATCCCCGCACGCTCGTCTCGACCCGCTGGTTGGCCGAGCGGCTCAAGGACCCCGATCTGCGGATACTCGACGCTTCGTGGTACCTGCCCGACACCGGGCGCGACGGGCGGGCCGAATACGAGGCCGCGCATATCCCCGGCGCCCGCTTCTTCGACATCGACGAGATCTCGGACCATCGCAGCGGCCTGCCGCACATGGCGCCGCCGCCCGAGAAATTCGTCTCGCGTCTGCGCGCCATGGGCGTGGGCGACGGCCACCGCGTCGTGGTCTATGACGGCGCGGGGCTGTTTTCGGCCGCGCGCGTGCGCTGGCTGTTTCGACTGATGGGCTTCGACGAGGTCGCGGTGCTCGATGGCGGCCTGCCGAAATGGCGCGCCGAGGGCCGCCCGCTCACCGCCGAGCCCACGGTGCTGCGCGACCGGCACCTCACCGCGAGTCCGCGCCGCGACATGAGCGTGGACGCGACCGAAGTGGCCCGCGCGGTCAAGCTCGACAGCCATGTCATCGTCGATGCCCGCGCCCCCGCCCGCTTCGAGGGCGGCGCGCCCGAGCCGCGCGCGGGGCTCAGATCGGGCCATATCCCCGGCTCGCGCAACCTGTTCTTCCGCGACCTGCTGCGCCCCGACGGCACCTTGAAGGACGCGGCGGGCATCCGCGCGGCGTTCGAGGGCGCGGGCGTCGATCTCGACCGCCCCGTGATCACCACCTGCGGCTCCGGCGTGACGGCGGCGGTGCTGTCGCTGGCGCTCGAACGCATCGGAAAATCCGACCACCGGCTCTATGACGGCTCGTGGTCCGAATGGGGCATGTTCCCCGATCTGCCGGTCGAGACAGGCCCGGCCCAAGACAACCTCGAAGGATAGACATGTTCGAGCACCTGACCGACCAGCCGGCCGACAAGATCCTGGCCCTGATGAGCGCCTACAAGGCCGATCCGCGCGAGGCGAAGATCGATCTCGGCGTCGGCGTCTACAAGGACGCCCAAGGCCGCACCCCGATCATGCGCGCGGTCAAGGCCGCCGAGGCGCGGCTGCTCGAAAGCCAGGAGACCAAGAGCTACACCGCGCTGGCGGGCGATCCGGCCTTTGCCGACGCGATGATCGACCTCGTGCTCGCCGACACGCTGCCGCGCGACCGCGTCGCTGCCGTGGCGACGCCGGGCGGCACCGGCGCGGTGCGTCAGGCCTTCGAGATGATCGGCATGGCCTCGCCCGAGGCCACGATCTGGGTCTCCGACCCGACCTGGCCCAACCACCTGTCGATCCTCAAGCATCTCGACGCCAAGACCCGCTCCTACCGCTATTTCGACAGCGAGAGCCGCTCGGTCGACATGGCGGGCATGATGGAGGATCTCGCCGAGGCGAAGCCCGGCGACGTGGTGCTGCTGCATGGCTGCTGCCACAACCCGACCGGCGCCAACCCCACGCCCGAGCAGTGGGACGAGATCGCCGCCACGCTGAAAGCGCGCCATCTCGTGCCGATGATCGACCTTGCCTATCAGGGCTTCGGCGACGGGCTCGACGCCGATGCCGCGGCCACCCGGCTGATCGCCGGCGCGCTCGACGAGGTGATCATCGCGGCGAGCTGCTCCAAGAACTTCGGCATCTACCGCGAGCGCACCGGCATCCTGATGGCCGTGGGCCGCGACGTGCCGCAGACCCGCACGCTGCAGGGCACGCTGGCCTATCTCAACCGGCAGAACTACTCCTTCCCGCCCGATCACGGCGCCCGCGTCGTCTCGACCATCCTGACCGACGAGGCGCTGCGCGCCGACTGGCAGGCCGAGCTGGAGGAGGTCCGCATTGGCATGCTGCGGCTGCGCGAGGCGCTGGCCGCCGAGCTCAAGCGCCTGTCGAACTCGGACCGCTTCGATTTCCTCGCCCAGCATCGCGGCATGTTCTCGCGGCTTGGCGCGGCGCCTGAACAGGTCGCCCGGTTGCGCGACGATCACGGCATCTACATGGTCGGGGACAGCCGGATGAACATCGCCGGTCTCAACGACCGCTCCATTCCCGTTCTGGCCAAGGCGATCATCGACGTCGGCGTCTGAAACCACACGGGTTTCGACCTGCAAGCGCCGCCCCTCCGGGGGCGGCGTTTTGCGTTGCGACGCTGCGTCGATCACGGATTCGTGGCTGAATCGCGGCAATCCGGCCGATCGGGCGAAACTTTTGCTCCACCCCGGTGGTTCTGCCAGCGAAACGGGCCCGACGCCAGGCGTCGCGCAGGTCCGCTACAGCAAACCAAGGAGGTCGACATGGCCAGCACTGGCGAGACGATGGACCAAAAAGCGAAGCGGGCTGCCGCCGACGCCAAGAGCGGCGCATCCGAATTCGCCGACACCGCCCGCGAGCGGGCCCGCGAGATGGCGGGCGAGGCGCGCGAGCGCGCTTATGAATACGGCCGCGACTACAAGGACGAGGCCGCGAACGAGACCTCGAAGATCGCCGACGCGCTGCGCAAGGCGTCCGAGGACCTGCATGACGGCTCGCCGCAGGAGCGCATCTTCGCCAAGCTGGCCGACACGGTGGCCGACACCGCCGATGGCATGCGCGAGATGGAGCTCGACGAGATGGCCTATGCCGTCAACGACTTCGCCCGCCGCAACTCGGCCGCCTTCCTCGGCGGCGCGGCGCTTCTGGGCTTCGTCGCCGCGCGCTTCATGAAGGCCTCGGCCCGCCATGACGACTACCATCGCAGCGGCTCCTTCGGCTCGGGCGATTATGGCCGGGACGACCGCTACGCCCCCGACGTGACCCCGAACGACTACGACGAGGACGACCGCGTCTCGCGCCCGGTGCCGAGCTCCGACCCGGTGACCAGTGCCGCGCCGCGCCCCGCGCCCACCACCACGACCCAGCCCGCCGCGCGCCCCGCCACGGCCCCGGCCACCACCGGCGCGACGACCGGCGCCGCGGGCAGCACCGGCTCGGCCGGCAGCGCGGCGTCCGACATTTCGCGCGGGACCAGCACCACCGGCGGCACCGGCTCGATCAGCAGCGGCTCCTCCTCGACCGGCGGCAGCGATTCGGTCGGCGGCATCGACAAGCCCGACGACAAGCCCGAGATCCCCGGCGCACCCCAGCCCGGCACGACGGGGGCCGTGAAGAAATGACCCATACAGATCCGCATACCGATCCGCATCACGACCCCGCCCCCGGGACCACCACCCGGGTCGAAGGCAAGAGCACCGGCTCGCTGCTGTCCGAGGCGCTCAACCATGTGAGCGGTCTCGTGCGCAAGGAGGTCGACCTCGCCCGCGCCGAGATGTCGCGCGCGGTGGGCCGGGCCGGGATGGGCATCGGGCTCATCGTCGGCGCGGTGATCCTGAGCCTGACCGCGCTCAACGTGCTCGCCACCGCCTTCGTCGCATGGCTCGCGGAAACCGGCCTCGGGCCGGGGCTGTCCGCCCTCATCGTCGGCCTGGTGATCCTGGTGATCGCCGCGATCCTCGTGAAGGTCGGCATCAACCGCGTCAAAGCCGTGACCAATGCACCCAAGCGCAGCGCCGACAGCATCCGCAAGGACGCCGCTGCCGTCAAAGGAGCCATCAATGACTGACCAGACCCGTTCCCCCGAAGAGATCGAACGCGAGATCGCGACCGAACGCTCGGAACTGCAACGCACGATCGACGACCTGCAGGAGCGCCTGTCGCTCGACGGGATCATGCGCACGGTCACCGACAGCGTGAGCGACAACGCCTCCGACATCGGCCGCACCCTCTCGACCACGGTGCAGCGCAACCCGGTGCCGATCGCGCTGGTCGGCGCGGGCCTCGCCTGGCTCGCCGTCTCCAATGCCCGCGGCGATCACGACGAGCGCTATGCCGGCGAGGTCGATTACCGCGGCCAGCGCGACTATGCCCGTTCGGGCCGGCTTGGCGCCGACCCCTATCTGTCGCGCAAATACGGCACCGACAAGCTGGACGAGCCGCGCGGCCCGGTCCATGCGACGCCCGAGGATCACGGCGATTCGCCGTGGAACGAGCCGCGCTCGCGCGGCGGTGCGCTGAAGGACCGCATGCGCGGCAAGATGGGCGGCGCCAAGGGCAAGCTCGGCGAATACCGCGAGCGCGCCCGTGGCCGCGGCGCCTCCATGGGGGCCTCGGCCCGCAGCCTGCGCGACCGGATCTCGGATGGCACGCAAGGCATGTCCGAAGAGGGCAAGAAGCGCGTCATCGCCGCCCGGACCCGCGCCTACGAGGCGCAGGTGAAGGCCGAATACTATGCCCGCCAGGGCCGCGACAGCGCCAAGAGCATGTATGACCAGCAGCCGCTGCTGGGCGGCCTCCTGGCGATGGCCGCCGGTGCCGCCGTGGCCGCGATGCTGCCGCGCACCCAGCGCGAGGACGAGGCCTTCGGCGCCTATCGTGACCAGCTGATGGACGAGGCCTACCACGTCTATGAGGAAGAGCGCGCGCGGCTGACCGACGTGGCCAAGGCCACCGCCGAGGATGCCCGCGATCAGGCTCAGGGTCTCGCCCGCACCGTGCAGGACGACCTCAAGGACGCCGCGACCGACGTGCAGGGCCGGGCCCGCGAGGCCGCCGAGCATGTGGCCGACACCGCCAAGTCCGAAGCCCAGAAGAAGGATGTCGGCGCCACCGCGCAGGCCGAGGCCGACAAGGCCAAGGAAAAGACCGGCGGCAAGTGATCGCCCCGTCCTTCCATGCAAAAGGCGCCCCTCGGGGCGCCTTTTCTCTTTCCCGGACCGGCTCCGCTCAGCTCGGGGTGAAGTCCGGATAGGCCTCCATGCCCAGCTCGGCCATGTCGAGCCCCGAGACCTCGGTCTCCTCGTCGACCCGGATGCCCATCACCGCCTTCAGCACCAGCCAGGCCACGAGGCTGACCGCGAAGGTGAACAGGCCGACGATGACGATCGGGACGATCTGGCCCGCGAGGGTGGCGTCGGGGTTGGTGAACAGCACCGCGATGGTGCCCCAGATGCCGCAGAACAGGTGCACCGGGATCGCGCCGACCACGTCGTCGATCTTCATCCGGTCGAGCATCGGCACCGCGAAGACCACGATCACGCCGCCGACCATGCCGATCAGGGTCGCGCCGCCAAGCGTGGGGGTCAGCGGCTCGGCGGTGATCGAGACGAGGCCCGCCAGCGCGCCGTTGAGCACCATGGTCAGGTCGGGCTTCCTGTAGAGGATCTGGGTGAAGATCAGCGCCGCGATCGCGCCGCCCGCGGCGGCAGCATTGGTGTTGGCGAAGATCCGGCCGATATCGATCACGTCGCCCACCGTGCCCATCGCCAGCTGCGACGCGCCGTTGAAGCCGAACCAGCCCATCCACAGGATGAAGGTGCCGAGCGTGGCCAGCGTCAGGTTCGAGCCGGGCATCGGGATGGTGCGGCCATCCTTGTACTTGCCGATCCGGCTGCCCAGCACCAGAGCGCCCGCCAGCGCCGCCCAGCCGCCGACCGAATGCACCACCGTGGAGCCCGCGAAGTCGAGAAAGCCCCACTGGCTGTCGAGAAAGCCGCCGCCCCATTTCCAGCTCGCCTGGATCGGGTAGATCACGCCGGTGAGCAGGATGGTGAAGATCAGGAAGGGCCAGAGCTTGATCCGCTCGGCCAGCGTGCCCGAGACGATCGAGGCGGTGGTCGCGGCGAACATCAGCTGGAAGAAGAAATCGCTCGAGGTCGCGGCATAGCCGTAATCATCCGCCCCGTCGCGGCCCACGCCGACCGCTTCGAGCACGGCGACGCCGATGGCGCCGATGTAGCCGCCGGTCTCGTCCGAGCCGATCGACCAGTTGCCGAGCGGATACATCAGTTTGTAGCCGATCAGGTAATACATGAGCCCGGCGAAGGAGAAGAGCGACACGTTCTTGATGCATTGCATGGCGACGTTCTTGGAGCGCACGAGGCCCGCTTCGAGCATGGCGAAGCCCGCCGCCATCCAGAACACGAGAAAGCCGCCGATCAGGAACAGCAGCGAATTGAAGATGAAGGCGGTGTCGGTCGCGGCGGCGATGCCCGCCTCGAATGTCGCGGGCTCGGCGGCCTCTGCCGCCTCCTGCGCAAGGGTCGGACCGGCCATCAGGCAGGCGAGCGGCAAGAGCCCGGCGAGCGGGGTTTTCCAATGGGTCATGGGATCAGGTCTCCTGGGGAGGAACGCTGGAAGCGCGTCTCGGCGCGCGTCTCAGAGCGCGTCGTCGTCGGTTTCGCCGGTGCGCACGCGCAGCGCGCTTTCGACATCGAGCACGAAGATCTTGCCGTCGCCGATCTTGTCGGTGCGGGCGGTGCGGGCGATGCTCGCCACCACCTGCTCGGCCAGGCTCTCGGAAACCACGATCTCGAGCTTGACCTTCGGCACGAAGTTCACGGCGTATTCCGCGCCGCGATAGATCTCGGTGTGGCCGGACTGAGAGCCGAAGCCCTTGATCTCGGTCACCATCATGCCGCGCACGCCCTGGGCGGTCAGCGCCTCGCGCACCTCCTCGAGCTTGAACGGCTTGATCGTTGCGATGATGAGTTTCACGTCGGTCCCCTTGTGGCGGCGGTTCGGCAAGGCCCCGGCTTCGGGCCGCGGCTTTTTCAGGAGCGCGCCTTCCTGCCTTCGGGGCAAGCGTGGCGCGGGGCCGCGCCCTGCCTTGAGCCGGGCAGCATGCACAATTCTTGCACATAAGCGGGCGAATGCCCGATTCATGGGCGGCGTAAAAAAGCCGATAGGGCAAATCCCCGCCGCTCAACATTCCGCTGCGATGCGGCTATGGTGGCCGCCGATCAAAACGGACAGGCAGCGGCAGATGAGCGCGAGCAACGGCAAAAGACCGCCTCTCATGGCGGAGCGGCGCTACGGTGCGGGCAAGGGAGCCCGCAAGGAGGGCGGCGGCTCCGCCCCGAAGGCCAAGGGGCGCGCGACGCAGGCCGCCAAGCCGCGCAAGCGCAGCGCCCGCGCAACCCGCCCTGCGCCGCGCGGACCACTGGGCTTCGCCGCGGCGATGGTGCGGGGGCTGATGCGCTTCGTGCTGCGCGTGGTCTGGGGCGTCGGCTGGCGCATCGCCATGGTGCTGGCGCTCGTGATCGGGCTTGGCGTCGCCTATTACGCGGCGCAGCTCCCGCCGGTCACCAATCTGGTCGACGGGCGGGCGCGCGGCTCGGTGACCCTGCTCGACCGCGACGGCGCGACCTTTGCCTGGCGCGGCGACCAGTTCGGCGGCATGGTCACCGCCGACACCATCTCCCCGCATCTGCGCAACGCCGTGGTCGCGACCGAGGACCGGCGCTTCTGGTGGCATCCGGGCGTCGATCCGCAGGGCATCGCCAGCGCCATCCGCATCAACCTCTCCGAAGGGCGCGGGCCGCTTTCCGGCAATGGCGGCTCGACCATCACCCAGCAGACCGCGAAGCTCCTGTGCCTGGGCAAGCCCTTCGACCCCGAGACCTGGGAAAGCGAGGCCGCCTACGAGGCCGATTGCCGCCGCACCACGCTGTGGCGCAAGGTCCAGGAGGCGGTCTACGCGATGGCGATGGAGGCGCGCTATTCCAAGGAGGAGATCCTGACGATCTACCTCAACCGCGCCTATCTCGGTGCCGGCACGCGCGGCTTCGAAGCCGCCTCGCAGCGCTATTTCGGCAAATCCGCGGGCCAGGTGAACCCGGCCGAGGCGGCGATGCTGGCGGGGCTTCTGAAGGCGCCGACCACCTATGCGCCGACCAACAACCTCGCCCGCAGCCAGGACCGGGCGCGGGTCATCGTCGGGCTGATGGAGCAGCAGGACTATCTTTCCGCCTCGGAGGCGGAGGCCGCGCGCGCGAACCCCGCGACGCTCTCGGCCACGGCCCAGCAGGACCAGGGCGGCTATTTCGCCGACTGGGTGATGGATACGGGGCCCGAGTTCTTCACCCGCGACACCACCGAGGACGTGGTGATCCGCACCACGCTCGACCCGCGCATCCAAACCGCGGCCGAGCAGGCGCTGCTGCAGGTGTTCGAGGAGCGGGTTTCCCCCGGCTCCGAGGCGCAGGCCGCGATCGTGGTGATGAGCGCCGACGGCGCGGTGCGCGCCATGGTGGGCGGGCGCAACGTCTCGGCCTCGGGCGCCTTCAACCGCGCCACGCAGGCGCTGCGCCAGACCGGCTCGGCCTTCAAGCCCTTCATCTACGCCGCGGCGCTCGATCTCGGCATGCAGCCCTTCGATCTCGTCGATGACAGCCCGCTGACCATGAACATCCCCGGCTCGGGGTCGTGGTCGCCCGAGAATTACGACCGCAGATATGACGGCATGGTGACCCTGACCGAGGCGCTGGCCGAAAGCCGCAACATCCCGGCGGTGAAGATCTCGGAGCAGGCCGGGCGCGAGAACGTGCGCACCGTGGCCTCGATGTTCGGCATCGACAGCGATCTCGCCGCCGGGCCGGCGCTGGCGCTGGGTGTGTCGGAAAGCACGCTGCTGGAGATGACCGGCGCCTATGCGGGCATCCTCAATGGCGGCTCCTCGGTGACCCCTTACGGCCTCGTGGAGCTGCGCCTCAAGGGCGACGACACGCCGCTCATGGGCACCGGCGGCGGCATCGGCGAGCGGGTGATCAGCCAGGAGGCCGCCGAAAAGCTCACTTGGATGATGAGCCGCGTCGTGGCCGAGGGCACCGGCGGGCGGGCGCGGATCGATGGCTGGGAAGTGGCGGGCAAGACCGGCACCACCCAGGGCGCGCGCGATGCGTGGTTCGTGGGCTTCGCGGGCGATTACGTGGCCGGCGTCTGGATGGGCTACGACGACAACCGCCCGCTGTCGGGCGTCACCGGCGGCGGCCTGCCCGCCACGATCTGGCGCGAGACCATGACGCGCGTGCTCGACGGTCAGCCGGTCAAGCCGCTGCCGATGCGGGTGCCGGAACCGGCGGCGGCCGACACCATCGTCGGGGCGGCGTCGCAGGATGTCTCGCCCTCGAACGGGCAGGCCAGCGACCCCGAAACCGACCGGCTGCTGCGCGAGATGCTGGGTGCGCCGCAGGGCGCCGAACCGGCCCCGGCCCCCGAACAGCGGGACCGCGAGGGGCTCATCCTCGATGTGCTCACCAACATCCTCGGCGGGGCGGGCAACTAGCCCGCTCAGCCGGCCTCGTCGGGCAGCTCGATCTGCGCGGCGGTGCCGCCGCGCGCCTCGCCCGAGCCGTCATCCGGCCCGTCCTCTGGGCCATCATCGGGGGCGGGCAGCGCGACCGAGGGCAGGACGACCCGCGGCAAGGCCACCGAAGGCAGGACGATCCGCGGCGGCGGCAACCCGTCCGCGCCCGCCGCATCCGGCGCATCCGTGGCGGGCAGCGCATCGGCCTCCTGCGTGGCCGGCGGCGTTTCGGTGATTTCCGCGGCCGAGGGGCTGGCGCTCTCCTGCGCGGTGACGGGCGCGTCGCAGCTGGCATAGCGGAAGGCATAGCCGTTCCACAGCATGATCAGCCCCTCATCCTGCGCCGCCTTCATCAGCAGCGCCCGCTCGGTCCAGCGCGTGTCCCCGGCGGTGCATTCCATGGTGTAGAGCGTGGCGTCCATGTCGACGACATCCACCGGCCGTGTCATCTGGCAGGCGCTGCCGATGCCCTCGAACAGCCCGTCGCGGATGCGCAGCGCCCCGCCCTCGACGCCGACCTGGCCGCAATCGGCCTCGCCGGTGCTGCGATACAGCCCGTCATAGGGTGTCGCGGCCCCCGGCGCGGCGGTCAGGGCAAGCCCCGTGGCGAGAACAATCGGATTCACGTTTCGCAAAGTCATGTGCTGCAAGCTAGCGGTGCGGCGCGCGAGGTCCAGAACCGCAGGGGGCACAATCGCGGCTCAACCGCGGCGTGACGCTACCCAGAAGGGCGTCTTTGCTCTAAGCATGAGGGAGGCGGCGGCTGCGATCGGCGTGGCCCGGCCGGGATGCGAATGGGGAATGACATGACAAGAGATGCGGCCTCCCTCGGCGCCGAAGAACTCCGCGAAGCCCGTGCCCAGAGCCGCTGGCTCTACTGGGCCGTTGCCATTTTCAGCCTGGTCGTCAACCTTCTGATGCTGACCGGCCCGCTTTACATGATGAACGTCTATGACCGCGTGCTGGGCTCGCGCTCGATCGCGACGCTGGTGGCGCTGTCGGTGCTGGTGGTCTTTCTCTATTCGATGATGGGCCTTCTGGACATGGTGCGCGGCCGGGTGATGAACCGCATTGCGGCGCGCTTTCAGGCCCGGCTCGACCAGCGGGTGTTTTCCGCGGCCCTGCGTGCCAGCTCGGGCCAGAAGGCCCGGGCCGAGGCCGCGACCGCGCAGCGCGATCTCGAATCGGTGCAGCGGCTGATCGCCTCTCCGGTGCTGATGAGCGGGTTCGACCTGCCCTTCGCGCCGGTCTTCTTCTTCGGCATCTTCCTGTTTCACCCGATGCTCGGCCTGCTCGGCGTTAGCGGGGCGGTGATCCTGATCATCATGGCCCTGGCCAACCAGCTGATGACCCGCAAGCAGCTCGAGGAGGCCAACGACACCACCTTCCAGTCCGAGCAACTCGGCACCCAGATCCGGCACGATTCGGACATGGTGCAGGCTCTGGGCATGCGCGGCGCGGCCTTCGGGCGCTGGAACGAGGCGCGCGCGCGCTCGCTTTCCGCCTCGATCGGCGCCACCGATACCGGCGGCGGCTTCTCCTCGGTCATCAAGGCGTTCCGGCTGATGCTGCAATCGGGCATGCTCGGCCTTGGCGCCTATCTCGTGCTGCAGGGCCAGATGACGCCCGGCGCGATGATCGCGGGCTCGATCCTGCTGGGCCGGGCGCTGGCGCCGATCGAGATGATCGTGAACCAGTGGCCCTCGGTGCAGCGCGCCCGCGAGGGCTGGCGCCGGCTGGCCGTCCTTCTGGGAGAGATCCGCCCCGAGGAACAGCGCACCACCCTGCCCCGCCCCAAGGCGCGGCTGTCCTGCGAGCAGGTGACCGTGCTGCCGCCCGGCGAGAACCAGGCCGCGCTGCGGATGATGAGCTTTCAGGTCGAGCCGGGCCAGGCGGTCGGCGTGATCGGCCCCTCTGGCGCCGGCAAGTCGACGCTGGCGCGTGCCCTGACCGGTCTGTGGCGGCCCGCCGCTGGCAAGATCCGCCTCGATGGCGCCAGTCTCGACCAATACGATCCCGACGTGCTGGGCAGCTATATCGGCTACCTGCCCCAGCAGGTCACGCTGTTCGACGGCACGATCAAGGAAAACATCGCCCGCATGTCGCTCACCCCCGACGACGCCGAGGTGGTGCGCGCCGCCCGCGCCGCCGCCGCCCACGAGATGATCCTCAAGCTGCCCGAGGGCTACGACACCCGCGTCTCCTCCAAGGGCGGGCGGCTGTCGGGCGGCCAGATCCAGAGGATCGGCCTCGCGCGCGCGCTCTACGGCGATCCGGTGATCCTGGTGCTCGACGAGCCCAACTCCAACCTCGACAATTCCGGCTCCACCGCCCTCAACCAGGCGATCCGCGACGCCAAGGCGCACAAGAAATGCGTGCTGATCATGGCCCATCGCCCCGCCGCCATCGCCGAATGCGACACGATCCTGATGATCGAAAGCGGCGGGCGGCGCGCCTTCGGCCCCAAGGAGGAGGTGCTGCGCGAAACGGTGCAGAACCACCGCGAGATCGCCGCCTCCGGCACCGCCGGCGGGGGGGTGTCGTGATGCGCAAGCCCCTCTCCCCCTCCGACGCGCCCAGCCTGTGGTCCGCCGCAAGGCCGCTGATCGCCGGGTTTCTCGGCCTCGCGGTGCTGCTCGGCGGCTTTGGCACCTGGGCGGCGGTGAGCCAGATCTCCGGCGCCGTGGTGGCCTCCGGCCGGATCGAGGTCGATCGCAACCGGCAGATCGTCCAGCACCCCGATGGCGGCGTCGTCGCGGAGATCCTCGTCGACGAGGGCGACATGGTCGAGACCGACCAGCTCCTGATCCGGCTCGACCCCGAACAGCTGCGCTCCGAGCTGGCGGTGGTCGAGGGCCAGCTTCTGGAGGTGCTGTCGCGCCGCGCCCGGCTCGAGGCCGAGCGCGACGATGCCGACACGCTCAGCTTCGATCCGCTGCTGCTCGAGACCGACAACCCGATCGCGCCCGAGCTGATGGAGGGCCAAAGGCGCCTGCAGGCGGCCCGGATCGAGAGCGAGAACCGCCAGGCCGAGCAGCTCGCCCGCCAGCGCGAGCAGATCAGCGATCAGATCGTCGGGATCGAATCGCAGGAGGAAGCCATCGCGAACCAGCTGCAGCTCATCGAGAGCGAGCTGGCCAACCAGCAATCCCTGCTCGACCGCGGCCTCGCGCAGGCGACGCGGGTGCTGACCCTGCAACGCGAGCAGGCCAACCTGCTCGGGCGGCAGGGCGAGCTCAGGGCCTCCAAGGCCCAGGCCGGTGGCCGCATCGCCGAGATCGAGATCGAGATCCTCAAGCTCGCCTCGACCCGGCGGCAGGAGGCGATCACTCAGCTGCGCGACCTGCAGTTCAACGAGATCGAGCTGTCGAACCGCCGCCGGGCGCTGCTGACCCGGCTCGACCGGCTCGACATCCGCGCGCCCGTGGGCGGCATCGTCTACGGGCTGACCGTCTTTACCCCCCGCTCGGTGATCCGCCCCGCCGAGCCGGTGCTCTACATCGTGCCGCAGGACCGGCCGCTGGTGATCGCCACGCAGGTGCAACCCACCGACATCGACCAGCTGCATCTCGGCCAGGAGGTGGTGCTGCGCCTGCCCGCCTTCGACCAGCGCCGCACGCCCGAGCTGACTGGCCAGGTGGTGCAGATCTCGGCCGACGCCTTCCAGGACGAGCAGCAGCCGATCTCCTACTACCGCACGGAGATTCGCCTGTCGGAAGGCGAGATCGACAAGCTGCCCGGCGACATGACGCTGATCCCCGGCATGCCGGTCGAGGCCTATATCCGCACCTCGGACCGCACGCCGCTGGCCTATCTCGTCAAGCCGCTGGCCGATTACTTCGCCCGCGCCTTCCGCGAGGGTTGAGCCCGGCAGGCGTTGTCCCCCCGCCCGGCGCAGGCTAGCTTGCGCCGGAACATCTCCGAGGGGAACGACACCATGATCGATGCGGCAGGTATCAACGACAAGCTGACTGAAATGGGGCTCGCGCTGCCCGAAGCGCCCAAGCCGGCGGCCAATTACGAGCCCTTCGTCATCCATGACGGGCTGCTCTACGTCTCGGGCCAGATCGCCGCCGGGCCGGACGGGCTGATCACCGGCCGCCTGGGCGACGGCATGACCACCGAAGAGGGCGCCAAGGCCGCGCAGGCCTGCGCGCTGAGCCTTCTGGCGCAGGCCCGCGCCGCCTGCGACGGCGATCTGGGCCGCATCGCGCGGCTGGTGAAGCTCACCGGTTTCGTCGCCTCGACGCCCGGTTTCACCGAGCAGCCCAAGGTGATCAACGGCGCCTCCGACCTGATGGTCGAGCTTCTGGGCGAAGCCGGGCGGCACGCGCGCTCGGCGGTGGGCGTCGCGGCGCTGCCGCTCGGTGTCGCGGTCGAGATCGAAGCCGTCTTCGCGCTCGCATGAGGCGCCCCGCCCCCGAGCTGCCCGCCGCCTTTCTCGACCGCCCCATCGCGCATCGCGGCTTTCACGGCGCGGGGCGGCCCGAGAATTCGCTCTCGGCGGTGCGCGCCGCCGTCGAGGCGGGCTACGGCATCGAGATCGACCTGCGCGCCTCGCATGATGGCGAGGCGATGGTGTTCCACGATGCCAGCCTCGAGCGGCTGACCACCGCACGCGGTCTCGTGGCGAGCCAGACCGCCGAGGCGCTGGGCGAGATCTCCCTCATCGGCAGCGCCGACACCATCCCGACGCTGGGCGCGGTGCTCGACCTCGTCGCGGGCCGCGCGCCGCTGCTGATCGAGATCAAGGATCACGACTACACGCTCGGCCCCAATGTCGGCGTGACCGAAGCCGCCGTCGCGCGCGCGCTCGAAGGCTATGCCGGTCCGGTGGCGGTGATGTCGTTCAACCCGCATTCGGTCTCGGAGATGGCCCGGCTCGCGCCCGACCTGCCGCGCGGGCTCATCACCTGCGGCTTCGATGCCGAAGCGTGGCCCGACCTGTCGCCGCGCGTCGCCGCGCGGCTGCGCGAGATCCCCGATTACGACAATCTCGGCGCCGGCTTCATCAGCCACGAGGCGAATGATCTCGACCGGCCCCGCGTCGCCGAGCTTCAGGCGCAGGGCGCGAAGGTGCTGTGCTGGACCACCCGCTCGCCCGAAGAGGAAGAGGAAGCGCGGCGCATTGCCGACAACGTGACCTTCGAAGGCTACCTGCCGGGGCCCGCCCCCGCTTGACCCCGGGCCGCGGGGGGCCAACTCTGCGGCCATGAGCCAGACAGAGACGGACCCCGCGGCGGTGGTCGAGATCACCGCCCATGCCAGCCTGCGCGACATCCCCGCCGCCGAGTGGGACGGCTGCGCCTGCCCCGAAGCCGAAGGCGGCGGCCGCCCCTCCGATCCCTTCACAACGCACCGCTTCCTTTCGGCGCTCGAAGACAGCGGCTCGGTCGGGCCGGGCACCGGCTGGCAGCCGCATTACCTCGCCGCGCGGCGGAGCGGCGCGCTGATCGCCTGCGCCCCGCTCTACGCCAAGGGCCACAGCCAGGGCGAATACGTCTTCGACCACGCCTGGGCCGATGCCTATGAGCGCGCGGGCGGGCAGTATTACCCCAAGCTGCAGATGGCCGTGCCCTTCACCCCGGTCACGGGGCGGCGCTTCCTGACGAAGCCGGGCCACGCGGCCGATGGCATGGCGGCGCTGGTGCAGGGCGCGGTGCAGCTTGCCGCCAATAATGGCCTGTCCTCGCTGCACGCCACCTTCTGCAGTTCCATCGAGGCCGAGGCGGGCGAGGAAATGGGGCTGATGCGCCGCACGGGCCAGCAGTTTCACTGGATCGACGAGGGCTATGGCAGCTTCGACGGCTTTCTCGCCGCGCTTTCCTCGCGCAAGCGCAAGACCATCCGCAAGGAGCGCGCGGGCGCGCAAGCCTCGGGGCTGGTGATCGAGCACCTGACCGGCGCGGAGATCGAGCCGCATCACTGGGACGCGGTCTGGGCCTTCTATCAGGACACGGGCCGCCGGAAGTGGGGCTCGCCCTATCTCACCCGCGCATTCTTCGAGATCGCGCATGAGACGCTGCGCGACGACATGCTGCTGATCCTCGCGCGCGACGGCGACCGGCCCGTGGCGGGGGCGCTGAACCTCATCGGCCGCGACACGCTCTTTGGCCGCTACTGGGGCGCGCTCGAACACCACCCCTTCCTGCATTTCGAGCTGTGCTACTATCAGGCCATCGACTGGGCGCTGGCGCATGGCCTCACCCGCGTCGAGGCGGGCGCGCAGGGCGAGCACAAGCTGGCGCGGGGCTACCTGCCGGTGCCGACCCAGTCGCTGCACTGGATCGCGGATGCGGGGTTCCGCGATGCCGTGGCGCGCTATCTCGAGGCCGAGCGCGCGGCGGTGGACGAGGAGATCGAGGTGCTGACGGGATACGGCCCGTTCCGGCGCACGAAGATGGAGGATCAGGAATGACGGAAATGCTCGACGAGGCCGGGCGCACGACGCTCAAGGCCGCCGGATGGGAGGCGGAACCCGACCGCGATGCCGTCACCAAGACCTTCCGCTTTCCGAGCTTCGTCGAAGCCTTCGGCTTCATGACGCGCTGCGCGATCTGGGCCGAGAAACTGAATCATCACCCCGAATGGTCCAACAGCTACCGCAGCGTGACCGTCACGCTCACCTCGCATGACGCCAAGGGGCTGACGGCGCGCGACGCGACGCTCGCGGCAAGGATGGACAAGCTGGCGGAGAGCTGACGAATAGCCCCGCCGTGACCGGGCATTTCGCTCGATGCCGCCGCAGGCGCGGGCTGACAGGGCGGGCCATGCGTATTTGAAGAAAGATGAAAGGGGGCCGCGCGCCCCCCTTTGCCGTTCGGCTCAAAGCGCCGCGACCATGCTTTCGCCGCCCGAAATGTCGCAGGTGCCGGCGTTCTCCTCCGCATGCCAGACCTTCACCACCCCGTCCTCGGCCATCAGCGCGTAGCGCCTGCTGCGCCGGATGAAGCCGCGATCGGGGTTCGAGAACTCCATGCCGATGGCGGAGGTGAACTCGCAGGACGCATCGGCCAGCATCGCGATGCCCGCCGCCGTCGCCCCCGTCGCCTCGCCCCAGGCCCGCATCACGAAAGGGTCGTTAACCGACACGCAGATCACCTCATCCACGCCCTTCTCGCGCAAGGACTCCATCGCGCGGATGAAGCTCGGCACATGCGCGGTCGAGCAGGTGCCGGTATAGGCGCCCGGCAGACCGAAGATCACCACGCGGCGGCCCTTCAGCAACGTGCTCAGCGCGAGCTTTTCCGGTCCATCGGCCCCCATCCGCAGCAGCTCCGCCTCCGGCAGCCTGTCTCCAACTGTGATCGTCATCCCCGGCGGTCCTTTCACGATTGCGGTCGATGGCAGGGGATATAGTCTGCCGCCCGCAGCCGGGCCACAGAAACCAAGGAAAGGACGCGCATGTCCCATTTCGTCGTGATCGGAGCCGGACAGGCCGGATCGTCGCTCGTGGCCAAGCTTCGCGCCGAAGGCTTCGACGGGCGCATCACCCTCGTCGGTGCCGAAACCGCCCCGCCCTACCAGCGCCCGCCACTCTCCAAGGCCTACCTGCTCGGAGAGATGGAGAAGGCGCGCCTCTTTCTGCGCCCCGAGGCGTGGTATGCCGAGCACGACATCGATCTGCGTCTGGGGGTGACGGCCAGCGCGCTTGATGCAAGCGCACGGACCGTGACGCTTTCGGATGGCGAAACCCTGTCCTACGACCGGCTCGCCTTGTGCACCGGCGCGCATCCGCGCCGCCTGCCCGCCGCGATCGGCGGCGATCTGGCGGGGGTGTTCACCATGCGCGATCTCGCGGATGCCGACGCGCTCGCGCCCGAGATGCTCGAAGGCCGCCGGCTGCTGGTGGTCGGCGGCGGCTATATCGGGCTGGAGGCGGCGGCGGTGGCCGCCAGGCGCGGGCTGACGGTCACGGTGGTCGAACAGGCCGAACGCATCCTGCAACGCGTCGCCGCCCCCGAAACCTCGGCCTATTTCCGCGACCTGCACCGCAGCCACGGCGTCGATATCCGCGAGGGCGTGGGGCTTGAGCGGCTCTTGGGCGAAGAGCGCGTCACCGGCGCGCGGCTCACCGATGGCAGCGAGATCGCGGCCGATTTCGCCATCGTCGGCGTCGGCGTGGCGCCGGGTACGGGGTTGGCCGAACCGGCGGGGCTCGTGCTCGACAACGGCATCCGCTGCGACATCCATTGCCGCACCTCGGATGAGCACATCTGGGCCGCGGGCGACTGCGCCTCGCTCCTGCTGGCCGACATGCGCATCCGGCTCGAAAGCGTCGGCAACGCCATCGACATGGCCGAAAACGCCGCGCTCAACATGATGGGCCGTGGCGTCGAATACCGCCCCCGCCCGTGGTTCTGGTCGGACCAGTTCGACACCAAGCTGCAGATCGCGGGGCTGAACGCGGGCTGGGACGCGGTGCATGTCCGCCCGGGCGACAGCCCGGCGCAGCAATCGCACTGGTATTACCGGGGCGCGCGTCTCATCGCCGTGGACGCGATGAACGACAGCCGCGCCTACATGGTCGGCAAGCGGCTGATCGAGGCGGGCCGCTCGCCCGACCCCGCACGCGCCGCCGATCCGGCCACCGATCTCAAGGCGCTGCTGAAATGAGGATCATCGCCGGAGAGCATCGCGGCCTGGCCCTCGCCGCGGTCGGCAAGGGCGACGCGGGCGCGCATCTGCGCCCCACCGCCGACCGGGTGCGCGAAAGCCTGTTCAACGCGCTGATGGGCGGGCGCTACGGCGATCCGATCGGCGAGGCCCGCGTGCTCGACCTCTTCGCCGGCACCGGCGCGCTGGGGCTCGAGGCGCTGTCGCGCGGTGCCGCGCATGTCACCTTCGTCGATGACGGGCGCGTGGCGGGAAAGCTCATCCGCGAGAACGTGGCCAAGCTGCGCGTGGCCGACCGGGTGACGCATCTCAAATGCGACGCGACCCGCCTGCCCGCCTGCGACGCGCCGGCGAGCCTCGTCTTTCTTGATCCGCCCTATGGCAAGGGGCTCGGCGCGCGGGCGCTGGCCTCGGCCTTGGCGGGCGGCTGGATCGCGCCCGGCGCGCTGATCGTCTGGGAGGAAAGCGCGCCGCAGCCCGCGCCCGAGGGGTTCTCCCCCCTCGATACACGGCGCTACGGCGATACCCATGTCACGCTCATGGAGCGCGACGGCTGAGCCTCAGATATCCCAGGTGGGATGAAACCGCTCGGCGGGCGAGAGGGTGAAGATCTCGTTGCCCTGAGCGGTGATGCCGATCGTGTGCTCGAACTGCGCCGAAAGCGACTTGTCGCGCGTCACGGCGGTCCAGTCATCGGCCAGGACCTTGGTCTCGGGGCGGCCGAGATTGACCATCGGCTCGATGGTGAAGAACATCCCCTCCTCCAGCACCGGCCCGGTGCCGGGGCGGCCGTAATGCAGCACGTTGGGCGGCGCGTGGAACACCCGGCCGATGCCATGGCCGCAGAAATCGCGCACCACCGACATGCGGTTCTCCTCGACGAAGCTCTGGATCGCGTGGCCGATATCGCCGAAGGTGTTGCCCGGCCGCGCCGCCTCGATCCCCTTCATCAGCGCGTCATGCGTCACCTGGATCAGCCGCTCGGCCTTGCGCGGCAGCTTTCCGGCCACGTACATCCGGCTGGTGTCGCCGTAAAAGCCGTCGACGATCACGGTCACGTCGACATTGAGGATGTCGCCGTCTTTCAGCTTCTTGTCGCCCGGAATCCCGTGGCAGACCACGTGGTTGACCGAGATGCAGCTGGCGTGCTGGTAGCCCTTGTAGCCGATCGTGGCGCTCTTGGCGTTGGCCTGCTCGATCAGGTCGGTGATGACCCGGTCGATCTCGGAAGTGCGCTGGCCCACGACGACATGCTCGGCGATGTCGTCGAGGATCGTGGCGGCAAGGCGCCCGGCGCGGTTCATGCCCGCGAAATCCGCGAGATCGTGGATGCGGATGCCATCGCGGGTCAGGCGGCCCTTGCGGTCGTCGGCGGCGGTCTCGTCCAAAGTCATCACCTCTATCCCTTTCGACCTGAAATAGGGCCTACCGCGCGGGGAATCCACCCGCCCGCGTGGAAATGACCCGCGCCCCGGCCTATACCTTGTGACAGCCAACCGGAGCCCGCCCCATGACCGAACGGACGACCGCGCCCAACCCGACCGCCGCCATGCTCGTCATCGGCGACGAGATCCTCTCGGGCCGCACCCGCGACAGCAACATGCACCACTTGGCCAAGGAGCTGACGCTGCGCGGCATCGAGCTGCGCGAAAGCCGGGTCGTCTCGGACGATCACGCCACCATCATCGGCGCGGTGCGGGCGCTCTCGGCGGCGCATGACCATGTCTTCACCTCGGGCGGCATCGGGCCGACGCATGACGACATCACCGCCGAAGCCGTGGCCGAGGCGATGGGCGCGCCAATCGGCATCCGCGACGATGCGCGCGAGATCCTCGCCGCGCATTACGCCGCGCGCGGCGTCGAGCTGAACGCGGCGCGGCTGCGCATGGCGCGCATCCCCGACGGCGCCGAACTGATCGACAACCCGGTCAGCGCCGCGCCGGGCTTTTCCTTGCGCAACGTGCATGTCATGGCCGGCGTGCCGCGCATCTTCGAGGCGATGCTGGCGGGACTTTTGCCGAAGATCCCCGGCGGGCGGCCGGTGCTGTCGCAATCCCTGCGCATCGAGCGCGGCGAGGGCGACGTGGCCGAGCCGCTGGCCGAACTGGCCAAGGCGCATCCGGCGCTCGCCATCGGCTCCTATCCCTTTTCCGAGAACGGCGTCACCGGCACCAATATCGTGATCCGGGGCGCAGACGGGGCCGAGATCGAAGCGGCGCTGGTGACGCTGTCGGAGCAGTTCCCCGCGTGAGCCCCGAGGCGGGCTTCGCGGCGCTCGCCGCCACATGGCCCGCCGCCGCCACGCGCGATCTGGGCCCGGTGCGGCTGCGCAACGGGGCGAGCGGCGGTGCCCGGGTTTCGGCGGCGACGCTGGAGGGGCCGTTCGGCCAAGGCGACATCGCCGCCGCCGAAGAAGCGATGCGCGGCGAAGGGCGCGCGCCGCTGTTCATGGTCCGCGCAGGCGAGGCCGCGCTCGACGCGGCGCTCGATGCGCGTGGCTACGCGATAAAAGACCCCACTTCGATCCTCGCCGCCCGCGTCGATGCGCTCGATACGATCTGCGCGCGCGCGAACTGGCCACCGAGCGCCGCGCAGCGCGCGCTTTGGGCCGAGGGCGGCATCGGGGCCGCGCGCATCGCTGTGATGGAGCGCGCCGAGGGGCCGAAGACCGTGCTGCATCACCCCGGCGGCTGCGCCTTCGTGGCCTGCCATGGCGAGATCGCCATGCTTCATGCGCTGGAGGTCTCTCCGGCCGCGCGCCGCCGGGGCGCGGGGCGGGCGGTGATGGCGATGGCGGCGGGTTGGGCGCATGCGCAGGGTTGCGCATGGCTCGCCCTGGCCGTGACCCGCGCCAATGCCCCGGCCCGCGCGCTCTATGCAAGGCTGGGCTACGAAGAGATCGGCGCCTATCACTACAGGGAAGCCCCGGCATGATCCGCGCGGCGGCGCTGGCGGTGCTCTGGCCCGGCATGGGGCTGGCGTTGGAACTGCCGCTGCCCGAAGGCGCCCTGCGCACGGCCGAAAGGCGGGCCGAGACGGCGGATCACGCCCTGCCCACCGGCCCCGCCCAAGGCGCCCCGCCCCCGGTCGAGGCGATCGAGGGCTTGGTCGAAACGCGCGCCTGGCGCATCCCCGCCCCCGCGCCGTCGCCCGCCGGGCTGATCGCGCCGATGAGGGCGGCTCTGCGGGCCGCGGGGTTCGAGATCCTGCTCGATTGCGCGGCCCGGGCCTGCGGCGGATACGAGTTCCGCTATGGCATCGAGGTTCTGCCGCCACCGGAGATGCATGTCGATCTGGGCGCGTTCCGCTATCTTTCGGCCCGGCGCGACGGCCCGGACGGGCTCTCGGCGGTCGGCATCCTGGCCAGCCGGGCCGGGGAGACCGGGCATCTGCAGGTGACGACCGTCACGCCCGCGGGCACGCCCGACATCGCGCCGCAGGTCGCGCCGCGCATGGCGCCGGCCGATCTCGCCGCGACGCTCGACCGCGAGGGCCATGCCGTGCTGGAAGGGATCAGCTTCGCGCCCGGCGCGGCGGTGCTGGAGGAAACGGCCCCCGCCCCTCTCGCGGCGCTGGCGGACTGGCTGGCCGAGGCCCCGTCGCGGCGGCTGGTGCTGGTGGGCCATACCGACATGACCGGCGCTCTGGAGGCCAACATCGCCCTGTCGCGCCGCCGCGCCGAGGCGGTGCGCAACCGGCTGCTGCGCGATCACGGGGTCGCGGCGGCGAGGGTCGAGGCGCGGGGGGCGGGCTGGCTCGCGCCGCGCGCCACCAACGCCACGCCCGAGGGCCGCGCCGCCAACCGCCGGGTCGAGGCGCTGGCGGCGGAAGGGTGAGGACAGATGCCGCAGCCAAGGCTCACCAGGTGTCGGGGCCCTTCTCGGCGAAGGCTTCGACCAGGAAATCGATGAAGGCGCGCACCTTGGGCTGGGTGAAGCGGCCCGGCGGATAGACCGCGTAGATGCCCTGCGTCTCGGTGGGAAGGTTCGGGATCGCCTCTTCCACCAGCCCCTTCTTGAGCGCATCCGCGTAGAGAAAGGAGGGCAGGTAGGCGATGCCGAGCCCGCCGATGCAGGCATTGAGCAATGACTGCCCGTCATTGACCGTCAGCCAACCGGCGGTGCGCACCTGCCGCTTTTCGCCCGAGGGCGCGGTCAGCTTCCACACCGCGCCGTTCGAGGCGTTGGAGTAATGCAAGAGCTTGTGTTCGTTGAGATCGTCGATCCGCGCGGGGCGGCCATAGCGTTCGAAATAGGCGGGCGAGGCGATCATCTTCTTGGAAGTCTCGGTGAGCTTGCGCGCGCGCAGCGTGCTGTCCTCCAGCTCGCCGATGCGCACCGCCATGTCGAAGCCTTCGGAGATCAGCTCCACGAAGCGGTTGTTGAGCACCATGTTGACGGTGATGTCAGGGAATTCCTGCAGGAAATCGCCCAGCACCGGGCTCAGATGATTGACCCCGAAATCCGTCGCGACCGAGATCCGCAAGAGCCCCGATGGCGCCGACTGCATCGAGGTGACCAGCGCGTCGGCCTCGCCCGCATCGGTCAGGACGCGGCGCGCCCGGTCGTAATAGGCCAGCCCGATCTCGGTCGGGCTGACGCGCCGCGTGGTGCGGTTCAAAAGCCGCGCACCGAGCCGCGCTTCGAGCGAGGAGACATGTTTCGAGACGGCGGATTTGGAGATCCCCATCTTGCGGGCCGCATCGGTGAACCCGCCCTGATCCACCACGGTGGCAAAGGCCTCCATCTCTGTCAGCCTGTCCATGGCCGGTCTCCGTCCTTCGTTTCGGTCGGCTCCCTGTGTGATGGCAGATTCGGGCATGATTGGGTCATGCCCCTGACAATAAAGCGGTTTGACCCCCAACCGATGCGCAGGCGGAAACAGCTAGAGCCGGGCGGCGAGCCGCGTGCCCTGGTCGATCGCGCGCTTGGCGTCGAGCTCCGCCGCCACATCGGCGCCGCCGATCACATGCGCCTCGACCCCCTGCGCCAGCAGCGCATCGGCCAGTGCCCGTTCGCTTTCCTGCCCTGCGCAGAGCACGATGGTATCTGCCTCGATCAGCCGCGGCCCCTCGGGCGTGGTGACATGCAGCCCCTGCGCGTCGATGCGCTCGTAGCTCACGCCGCCGAGCATCTCGACGGCGCGCATCTGAAGCCCGGCGCGATGCACCCAGCCGGTGGTCTTGCCGAGCCGCTTGCCCAGCTTCTCGGCCTTGCGCTGCAACAGCGTGACGCGCCGCGCGGCAGGGTCCGGGCGCGGCCCCTCGGGGGCGAGGCCGCCGCGCGCGACCGAAGGATCGGCCACGCCCCATTCGGTGCGCCAGGCGGGCGGGTCGATGGTGGTGCTGTGCCCGGTCACGAGATATTCGGCCACGTCGAAGCCGATGCCGCCCGCGCCGACCACGGCGACGCGCGGCCCGGCCTCGGCCCGCCCCGAAAGAAGATCGGCATAGGAGATGACATTCGGCCCCTCCTGCCCCGGAATGGCGGGATCGCGCGGGCGCACGCCGGTGGCGACGATCACCGCATCAAAGCCCGCCAGCGCCTCGGGCTGCGGCGTCTCGCCCAGCCGCAGCTCGATTTCGCTCGCGACGATCTCGGCTTCGAACCAGTCGAGCAATCCGCGGAACTCTTCCTTGCCGGGGATCGCGGCGGCGTGGTGCAGCTGTCCGCCGATCCGCCCCGACGCCTCGAACAGCGTGACGGCATGGCCGCGTTCCGCCGCCGCCAGCGCCGCCGAGAGGCCCGCGGGCCCCGCCCCCACCACCGCGATGCGGCGCGGACTGGCCACGGGCTCCAGCACCAGCTCGGTCTCGTGGCAGGCGCGCGGGTTGACGAGGCAGGAGGAGAGCTTGCCCGAGAAGGTGTGATCGAGGCAGGCCTGGTTGCAGGCGATGCAGGGCGCGATGCGCGCGGCCTCGCCCCTTGCCGCCTTGGCGACGAAATCGGGATCGGCGAGGAAGGGCCGCGCCATGGAGACCATGTCGGCCTGCCCCCCGGCCAGGATCTCCTCGGCCACCTCGGGCGTGTTGATCCGGTTCGAGGCGATGACCGGCACCGAAACCTCGCCGCGCAGCTTCGCGGTCAGATGCGCGAAGGCGGCGCGCGGCACGCTCGTCACGATGGTCGGCACCCGCGCCTCGTGCCAGCCGATGCCGGTGTTGAGCACGTCGGCCCCGGCTTCGGTCACGGCATGGGCGAGCGCCACGATCTCGGACCAGTCCTGCCCCTCGGAGACGAGATCGAGAAGCGAGATGCGGTAGATCAGCAGCTTGTCAGGGCCCAGCGCCGCGCGCACGCGGGCCACCACCTCGACCGGCAGGCGCATCCGGTTTTCGAGGCTGCCGCCCCAGCGGTCCTCGCGGCGATTGGTGCGGGGCGCGAGGAACTGGTTGAGGAAATAGCCCTCCGAGCCCATCACCTCGACCCCGTCATAACCCGCCTCGACCGAGCGGGCGGCGGCGGTGGCGATGTCGGACATCTGCTTCTCGATCCCCGCCTCGTCGAGCGCGTTGGGGGTGAAGGCGCTGATCGGCGCGCGGATCGCCGAAGGGGCGACGCAGTGCTTGGAATAGGCGTAGCGCCCGGCATGCAGGATCTGCATTGCGATCCGCCCGCCCGCCTCGTGCACCGCCCGCGTCACGCGGGCATGGTTGGCGATGTCGTCTTGGGTGAACAGTCCCGCCGCGCCGGGATAGACCCCGCCCTCGCGGTTGGGCGCCATGCCGCCCGTCACCATCAGCCCGACGCCGCCGCGCGCGCGCGTGGCGTAGAAGGTGGAGACGCGATTCCAATCGCCGGTCTCCTCGAGCCCGGTATGCATCGAGCCCATCAGCACCCGGTTGGGCAGGCTCAGCGGCCCCAGCGTGATCGGCGACAAGAGCTTTGGATATCTGGACATGCGGGCCTCCCTCGTGGCGGCAGACTGGCTGCGATTGACGCGCGCGTCACCCCGGACGCGACGTCAGCTGCGCGTCATCCCGGACGCGACGTCAGCTGCGCGTCATTCCGGACGCGACGTCAGCCGCGCGGCTCAGAAGGATGCGCGCGGCCTGCGGGCGATCACCAGATCGCGGATCTCGATCGCCATGGGCAGCGGGGCTTCGAAGATCAGGTCGATCCAGCCCGTCTCGACGCGATCGGGCGCGGTCTCGATGCTCCACAGGTCGAACTCGGTGCCGGTGGGCTCGGTCATGGGCAGGCTGCGCAGCAACGCTTCGCTGTTGGGGCCCTGCCGCAGGTTGAGCCGCGCAAAGCTGCGCGATGCGCCCTCCGGGCCGAGATCGACGTCGATCCCCAACAGATGCCGCCGCTCCAGCCCGGCCAGCGCTGCCTCTGGCAGCGCGATGGCGAGGCTCAGAAAGCTGCCGTCGAAGCCCCCGGCGCAAAGCCGCAGCGGCCAGGCCCCCTGCGGCCCGATGGCGGGCCGCTCGATTCGCAGCTCGGGGGATTCGGCGTCGTGAAAGAGCCGCACGCCGCCGCACAGCTCCACACCCGAAGCCGCGGGCAGCGGCCCCGCGCCCGGCGCGGCACCGGCCCAGGCCTCGGGCCGCCAGGCCCAGTCCGCCCCTGCCAGCCGCAGGGGCGAAGGCGCAGCACCTTGCCCCTTGGGCGCGGCGCGGCGCAGGCGGGGCAGACGCCCAAGCAGGCCCGGCAGCCCCGGCCTCACTGGTCCATGTAGACGTGGCTTTCGCCCTCGGCGCCGGGATGGGTCACCGCGCCCTTGCGCGCGGAGCCCACGAGCTGGGCGTATTTCCACAGCGCGCCGGCGGTGTAGTCATTGGTGCGCGCGCCCTTCCACGCGCCCTTGCGCTCCGCGAGTTCGGCGTCGGACAGATCCACCGAAATCTCGCCGCGGATGGCGTCGATGGTGATCATGTCACCGGTCTTCAAAAGCGCGATCGGCCCGCCATGCGCGGCCTCGGGGCCGACATGGCCGACGCAGAAGCCGCGGGTCGCGCCCGAGAAGCGGCCATCGGTGATCAGCGCGACCTTCTTGCCCATGCCCTGCCCCGAGAGTGCTGCCGTGGTCGAAAGCATCTCGCGCATGCCGGGGCCGCCCGCCGGGCCTTCGTTGCGGATGACGATCACGTCGCCCTCGGCGTATTCGCGGCGGCGCACCGCCTCGAAGGCCTCTTCCTCGCATTCGAACACCCGCGCCGGGCCGGTGAAGACCTGATCCTCGGCGGCCATGCCCGCGACCTTCACGATCGCGCCGTCGGGCGCGAGGTTGCCCTTGAGGCCGACGACGCCGCCGGTCTTGGTGATCGGGTTGGCGACAGTGTGGATCACGCGACCATCCGCCTCGCGGTCGATCAGATCCAGCTCCTCGCCCAAGCTCTTGCCCGAGGCGGTGATGCAGTCCTCGTGCAGCAGCCCCGCCTTGCGCAGCTCCTTCATGACGACCGGCACGCCGCCCACCTCGTGCAGATCCTTGGCGACGTATTCGCCGCCCGGGCGCAGGTTCACGAAATAAGGCGTGTCGAGGAAGATGTTGCAGATGTCGAGCAGGTCGAAATCGATCCCCGCCTCATGCGCGATGGCCGGGAGATGCAGGCCCGCATTGGTCGAGCCGCCGGTGCAGGCGACGACCCGCGCCGCGTTCTCGAGGCTCTGCCTAGTGACAATGTCACGGGCGCGGATGTTCTTCTCGATCAGGTTCATCACCGCCTGGCCGGAAAAGTCGCCATACTGGTCGCGGCTTTCATAGGGCGCGGGCGCGCCCGAGGAGTTCAGCAGCGCGAGGCCCACCGCCTCGGAAACGCAGGCCATGGTGTTGGCGGTGTATTGCCCGCCGCAGGCCCCCGCCGAGGGGCAGGCCACGCGTTCGAGCACCGCGAGCTCCGCGTCCGACATGTTGCCGGCCGCGTGCTGGCCCACCGCTTCGAACACGTCCTGCACCACGACATCCTTGCCGTTGAGCTTGCCCGGCAGGATCGAGCCGCCATAGATGAACACGGACGGCACGTTGAGCCGGACCATCGCCATCATCATGCCCGGCAGCGACTTGTCGCAGCCCGCGAGGCCGACCAGCGCATCATAGCAATGCCCGCGCATGGTCAGCTCGACGGTGTCGGCGATCGCGTCGCGCGAGGCGAGCGAGGAGCGCATGCCTTCATGGCCCATGGCGATGCCGTCGGTGACGGTGATGGTGGTGAATTCGCGCGGCGTGCCGCCGCCCTTCTTCACGCCCATCTTGACCGATTGCGCCTGACGGTTGAGCGCGATGTTGCAGGGCGCGGCCTCGTTCCAGCAGGTGGCGACGCCGACCCAGGGCTGGTGGATCTCTTCTTCCGAGATGCCCATGGCATAGAAATAGCTCCGGTGCGGCGCGCGCTCGGGCCCTTCGGTCACGTGGCGGCTGGGCAGTTTCGTCTTGTCGAAACGGGCGTTTTGCATGGGCTGTCCCTTCCCGGAGTTGGCTGGTGGCAAGGGATAGTCGCCCCCTGTCCCGACGGCAAGACAACTCGCGCCCGCCCCCGTTCATCTTTCTCCAAATACGCAAATTCCCCGGTCGCGCAGGGGTGCATGCGTCCGAATTGCAATCCGCCGCGTCGAAGCGTATCTCCGACATCGACCCGACGCGCCCGGAGCAGCAAGATGAACTGGATTTCCAACTACGTCCGTCCGCGGATCAACTCGATCTTCTCGCGCCGCGAGGTGCCCGAGAACCTGTGGACCAAGTGCGACGAATGCGGGACGATGCTGTTCCACCGCGAACTGGCCGACAATCTCAACGTCTGCACCAATTGCGATCACCACATGGCGATCACCCCGCGCGACCGCTTCAAGGCGCTGTTCGACGGCGGTGCCTTCACCGAGGTGAAGGTGCCCGAGCCGATCGCCGATCCGCTCAATTTCCGCGACCAGAAGAAATACACCGACCGGATCAAGGAGGCCCGCCGCAAGACCTCCGAGAAGGAGGCGATGCTGGTGGCCGAGGGCGAGATCGGCCGCACCAGAATTGTCGCCGCCGGGCAGGACTTTTCCTTCATGGCCGGCTCCATGGGCATGTATGTCGGCAACGCGATCATCGCCGCCGCCGAGCGCGCGGTAGAGATCAAGGCGCCCCTGGTGCTCTTTTCCGCCGCGGGTGGCGCGCGGATGCAGGAGGGGATTCTCTCCTTGATGCAGATGCCGCGCACCACGGTCGCGGTCGAGATGCTCAAGGAGGCGGGCCTGCCCTACATCGTGGTGCTCACGCATCCGACGACCGGCGGCGTCACCGCCTCCTACGCGATGCTGGGCGACGTTCAGATCGCCGAGCCGAACGCGCTGATCTGCTTTGCGGGCCCGCGCGTGATCGAGCAGACCATCCGCGAAAAGCTGCCCGAAGGGTTCCAGCGGGCCGAATACCTGCTCGATCACGGCATGCTCGACCGGGTGACCCCGCGCGGAAAGATGCGCGAGGAGCTGATCACGATCACCCGGATGCTACTGGGGCTGGAGCCCGCGGTGATGGGCGACCTGCCCGCCCCGGCGACGCCCGAGCCCGCCGCCGCCAAGGAGGCCGAGACGGCCCGGGACGAGACGGCCGAGACCCCGGCCGCCAAGCCCGCCCCCAAGGCCCCGAAGACCGAGACGCCCAAGGCATGAGCCGCGCCGGTTCCGACGCGATTCTCGCGCGGATGATGTCGCTGCACCCCAAGGTCATCGATCTCACGCTCGACCGGGTGTGGCGGCTTCTGGCGGCGCTGGGTCACCCCGAGCGGCGGCTGCCGCCGGTCATTCACCTCGCGGGCACCAATGGCAAGGGCTCGACCCAGGCGATGATCCGGGCCGGGCTCGAGGCCTCGGGCGACCGGGTCCATGCCTATACCTCGCCGCATCTGGCGCGGTTTCACGAGCGGATCCGGCTTGCGGGCGAACTGATCTCGGAAGCGGCGCTGAGCGACCTGCTCGACCGGACCCATGCGGCCAACGGCCCCGATCCGATCACCTATTTCGAGATCACCACGGCGGCGGCGCTTCTGGCCTTTGCCGAGACGCCCGCCGAATGGACGCTTCTGGAAACCGGCCTCGGCGGCAGGCTCGATGCGACCAACGTGGTCGAGCGCCCGGCGCTCACCGTCATCACGCCCATCGACCTCGACCACCAGCAATATCTCGGCGAGACGCTGGAGGAGATCGCGGGCGAGAAGGCGGGCATCCTCAAGCGCGGCGTGCCTTGCGTCGTGGCCCCCCAGCACGAGACCGCGCTCGAGGTGATCGAGGCGAAGGCGGCCCGGCTCGGCGCGCCGCTGATGGCGCATGGCCAGCATTGGCACGTCACCACCGAGGCCGGGCGGCTGATCTACCAGGACGAGCGCGGGCTTCTCGACCTGCCGCTGCCGCGGCTGCGCGGCCCGCACCAGATCGTCAATACGGGCACCGCCATCGCGAGCCTGCGCGCGCTGGGCCGCGACGAGGCCGCCGCCGAGGCCGCGACGCGGGCCAGCTGGCCCGCCCGGATGCAGCGCCTGACGCAAGGCCCGCTGGTCGATCTGGCGGGCGGGGCCGAGCTGTGGCTCGATGGCGGGCACAACCCGGCGGCGGGCATGGCGCTGGCGCGCAGCCTGGCCGAGCTGCCCAGACGCCCGACCCATCTGGTCTGCGGCATGCTCAACACCAAGGACATCGGGGGCTATCTGCGCCCGCTCGCGGGCGCGGCGCAGGCGCTGCACGCGGTCTCGATCCCCGATGAGGCCAACACCATCCCCGCCGCCGAAACGGCGGAAGCCGCCCGCGCGGCGGGCTTCGAAACCGTGACGCAGGCGGGCGACGTCGCGCAGGCGGTCCGCGAGATCACCGCGCAGGCGCCTTCGGCCCGCATCCTGATCTGCGGCTCGCTCTATCTGGCGGGCCACGTGTTGCGCGAGAACGGATGAGGGGTGGGCCGGTGCCGATCGCGGCGCTGGCTGCGCTCCTTGCCCTGCCCGCGCAGGCAATCGAGCTGCATTTCTGCTGGCAGGGGGCGGCGGGCTATTCGATGACCGGCACGATGCGCTTTCCCGACGCGCTGCGCGATGCGCCCCGCATCGACGAAGGGGATGTGACCGGCTTCGAGATCACCGGCTGGCACGAGGGCGCGCGGCTCGGAAGCTGGAGCCTCGCGGCGCTGACGCCGCAGACGAGCTGGATGCTGGATTTCGACCCGGGCGAGATGCGCTTCGTCATGCCCGGCATCGGCGTGTTCCAGGCGTGGAACGCGGATGGCCAGGTTTCGGATTGCGGCACGCCGGGCTTCGGCTTCAATGCCGGCAATGGCGGGCAGGACATCTGCGTCGACGGGCGATTCGTTAACGAATCGACGATTCACTGGTCCACGCCGCTTCGGGCCACGCCAGAGCCGGTCAATCCCGGCTGCCGGCAAAACATTCTGCTCTCGGATCGCGCGCGCTAGGCCGGGACATGCCCCTGCCGAAAAGACGTCGCGTCATCACGGCGCTGCCGGTTTTCGCGCCGGTCCGGCAGCTTTTGCGACGGGTAAAGTGACGTGGCGACAGGCGTTTCGCCCGGCACGTTCAGGACGTTACGAAACCTCTCCCCCCGGTTGACCCTCCCCGCCCCGGCAGACCATCTGGAGACAGGAGAACGACACGGGGATCCCGGCGGGCAAGATCGGGGCCCTGGAGGCAGACACCGCAGGCAAGACCGAAGGGGGCCAAGGGAAACGGCCCCCTTCCACTTGGCCCCGGCCGCCTTGGCTCAGCTGCGCCCCCAGCCTTCGGCCTGCATTTCCTCGAGCCGGCTCGCCGTGCGCTCGAATTCGAAGCTGCCCTCGCCCTCGACATAGAGATAGGCCGGCGATGCCGCCGCCGAGGCAACGAGCCGCGTCTTCGCCTCGTAGAGCGCATCGACCAGCGTGACGAAGCGCTTGGCCTCGTTGAAGTTCGAACGCGACAGGCGCGGGATGCCGTCGATCATCAGGATCTTCACCGCCTCGGCCAGCGCGAGGTAGTCGGCGGCCCCGAGCGGGCGGCCGCACAGCTCATGAAACCCCGCCCGCGCGATGCCGTTGCGAAATTCGGGCACCGTCACCTCGCGCCCCGAAACCTGAAGCACCAGCGGCTCCCCCGCCGCATCGCCCGTCAGATCCTTCCAGATCGCGTCGAGCTTGGCGCGCGCGCCCGAATCATTGGGCATGATCCAGCTTTCCGAACCCTTGAGCCGCCCTTGCCGGTGATCGGTGGGGCTGGCCAGCTCCAGCACCTCCATCCGCGCCTTGAGCTTGTCGATGAAGGGGGTGAAGAGCTGCCGGTTCAGGCCGTTCTTGTAAAGATCGTCCGGCACCCGGTTCGATGTGGTGACGATGGTGACGCCCTGTTCGAACAGCTTTTCGAACAGCCGCCCCACGATCATCGCGTCGGTGATGTCGGTGATCTGCATCTCGTCGAAGGCGAGAAAGCGCAGCTCGCCCGCCAGATCCTCGGCCACCGGCGCGATGGCGTCGTCGACGCCGCGCGCGCGGGCCTTGTTCATGTCGGCATGGACGCGCTGCATGAAGGCGTGGAAATGCCAGCGAGCCTTCGGCAGCTCGATCTCCTCATGCAGCAGGTCCATCAGCATCGACTTGCCGCGCCCCACCCCGCCCCAAAGATAGAGGCCCTTGACCGGCTCGGGGGGCCTGGGCTTGCGAAACCAGCCGCCGCGCTGCGGCTCGGGCTGGCGCGCGAGGTCGCGCGCGACGCGGTCGAGCGCGGGCAGAACCGCCTCCTGCGCCGGGTCGGGTTTCAGCGCGCCTTGGGCGATGCGCGCGCGGTAGGCTTCTTCGATGCTCATGGTGAGGCGACATAGCCGCCGCCCGGCGCATTGCAAAGCCGCGGCGCGCGCGCGAGTGTCGGCCCCATGGATATCCGCCCCGCCTTGCCCGACGACGTGCCCGATCTTGCCGAGCTGCACGTGACCTGCTGGCACGAGACCTATACCGGCCTCGTGCCAGCCGAGGAGATCGCGCGCCACGACCGGGCGCTGCGGCTGCGGCAATGGGACCGGCAGATCGCCGAAGGCACATGCCGCATCATGATCGCGCCCGGCGCCGGTTTCGCGCAGATCGGCCCGCAGCGCGAGGCGGCGCTGGCGGCGCGCGGCTTTGAGACGGAGCTCTACGCGCTCTACCTCACCCGCGCGGCCCAGGGCCGGGGTCTGGGCCGCGCGCTTTTCGCCGCGGCGCTCGGGCCTGCGCCGGGGCGGCTCTTGGCGATGGTGCTGGAGGGCAACGACCGCGCCTGCCGATTCTACGAGGCCACCGGCGCGCGGCTGGCCGAGCGCCGCCCCGAGCGGATCGGACAGGCCGAGATCACCGACCTGCTCTATTTGTGGGACACCGCGCCCGCCTTGTGAGCCCCGGACCCGCTCGTCTTCCGGGACAGGCAGGCACCCCATGCGCATCGCATGGATTGACAGGACCGCGCGCCGGGCGCCTAGATCGCGCATGACACGCCAGCCGCTCTTCACCCCCGTCCTGATCGCCGGATGCATCATCGTGATGACGGGCTTTGCCATCCGCGCGAGCTTCGGCGTGTTCCAGATCCCGATCGCCGAGGAGTTCGGCTGGCCGCGCGCGGAGTTCTCGCTCGCCATCGCGATCCAGAACCTCGCCTGGGGCATCGGCCAGCCGCTGTTTGCGGCGATGGCCGAGAAGCTGGGCGACCGCAAGGCGATCGTGCTGGGCGCGCTGGCCTATGCGGCGGGGCTGATCCTGTCCTCGGGCGCGAGCCTGCCGATCCAGCACCAGATGCTGGAGATCCTCGTGGGCTTCGGCATCGCGGGCACCGGTTTCGGCGTGATCCTCGCGGTGGTGGGCCGCGCCGCCTCGGACGACAACCGCTCCATGGCGCTCGCCGTGGCGACGGCGGCGGGCTCGGCGGGGCAGGTCTTCGGCGCGCCGCTGGCCGAGATCCTGCTGGGCTACATGACGTGGCAATCGGTGTTCCTCGTCTTCGCGGGGATGATTCTCGCCACGCTGATGACGCTGCCGATGATGCGCTCGCCCGCCCCGGCCTCCACGGCGGAGCTGCAGGAGAGCATGGCGCGCGTGCTGGGCCGGGCCGCGCGCGATCCCTCCTATGCGCTGATCTTCATCGGCTTCTTCTCCTGCGGCTACCAGCTCGCCTTCATCACCGCGCATTTCCCGGCCTTCGTGACCGAGATCTGCGCGCCGATCGCCGCGGGCGGCGTGCTGGCCTCGATGGGGATCACCACCACCGCGGGCTTGGGCGCCGTGGCCATCTCGATCATCGGACTGGCCAATATCGCGGGCACCATCGCGGCGGGCTGGGCCGGCAAGCGCTACAGCCGCAAATACCTGCTGGCAGGGATCTATGCGGGCCGGACCCTCGTGGCGGCGTGGTTCATCCTGACGCCTATGACGCCCGCGACGGTGCTGATCTTCTCGGGCGCGATGGGCAGCCTGTGGCTTGCTACCGTGCCGCTCACCTCGGGCCTCGTCGCGCATCTCTACGGGCTGCGCTACATGGGCACGCTCTACGGCATCGTGTTCTTTTCCCACCAGCTGGGCAGCTTCATGGGCGTCTGGCTCGGGGGGCGGATGTACGACACCTATGGCAGCTACGAGGCGGTGTGGTGGATCGGCGTCGGGGTGGGCGCGCTTTCGGCGATCGTGCATCTGCCGATTCGCGAGCGGCCCGCCCCCGTCATGGCCGCGGCCTAGTCGCGCGCGCCGAAGATCGCCGAGCCCACCCGCACATGGGTCGCGCCATGGGCAATGGCGGTCTCGTAATCGCCGCTCATGCCCATCGACAGCCCGGCAAGCCCGTTGCGCGCGGCCATCTCGCGCAGCATGTCGAAATGCGGGGCCGGGTCCTCGCCCGCGGGCGGGATGCACATCAGCCCCGCCACCGGCAGGTCGAGCTCGCGGCAACGCGCCACGAATCCGTCCGCCTCGTCGGGCAGCACGCCCGCCTTTTGCGATTCCCGGCCGGTGTTGACCTGCACGAACAGCTCCGGGCAGGCGCCGCGCTCCTGCGCCAGCCGGGCCAGCGTCTCGGCCAGCTTCGGGCGATCGAGCGAGTGAATTGCATGGGCGATCTCCATCGCGGCGCGGGCCTTGTTGGTCTGCAGCGGCCCGATCACATGGATGCGGACCCCGTCGAAACGCGGCGCGAGCGCGCCCCAGCGCGACTGCGCCTCCTGCACCCGATTCTCGCCGAACACACGCTGCCCGGCCTGCAGGACAGGCAGGACCCGCGCCTCGGGCTGCATCTTCGAGACGGCGATGAGGGTGATCCCGGCGGGGTCGCGGCCCGCCTTTCGCGCCGCGGCGGCAACGCCGTTTCTGATCAGGTCGAGCGACATGCATGTCTCCTGCGGGGGTCTTTCGGGCCGACTGACATCTGTGTGACCCGGTTGCATCAATTCTGGGGCAGGACCTTGAGCCCAAGCCAATCTTCTTGAGTGTGAAGCCCCCCCTGCGCAATGAAAACCTCAATGCTGGCTCGACTGGCATTCTCGGGAATGCAAATACGAGGGAAAATCATGAAACGCATCCTGCTCGCCTCGGCCTCGATCGTGGCCTTTGCCGGCGCCGCTTCCGCCGAAATCACCTTCAACGGTGAAGCCTCTCTGGGCTACAACGACACCGAAGCCGAATCTGACGGCACCACCGGTGGTGACGAAGATCGCGGCTTCTACTGGGATGCCGAGCTGGGCATCACCATGTCGCAAGAGCTCGACAACGGCCTCGTCGCCGCCGCGACCGTGACCTCCAACGTCGTCGACAACCAGCTCGAAGGCGACATCTTCGCCGAAGGCTACGTGCTGTCGCTGAGCTCCGAGACCGCCGCCCTGTTCTTCGGCGACACCGACATGGCCGCCAACCTGCGCTGGGACGGCGTTTCGGAAATGGAGCATGACGACTTCTCCGAGACCGACGGCGAGACCGTGCTGCGCGGCGACTTCATGGCTTACGGCCTCGACGTCTCGGTTTCGGCTCTCGTGGACGACACCACCGACGAAGACATCGACGGCTCCGGCGACACCCTCGACCAGTACTCGGTCGGCGTGGCTGGCACCCTCGGCGCGTTCCAGATGAGCGCCGCCTACCAGGAAGAAGAGCGCGACTACGACCTCGGTGGCGACGACTTCAACCCGAACCAGATCTTCGGCATCTCGGTCGGCGCGGCCTTCGCCGGTGCTGACGTCGACGTGGCCTATGCCCGTGAAGAGGACGCCTCGGGCGACTCCGAGAGCTCGACCGGCATCGAGGTCGCCTACCCGATCGGCCCCGTCACCCTCGGCGCCTTCTACGTCTCCGAGTCGGATGACGGTGGCGACAGCTTCGGCGTCGCGGCCGACTACGTCTCGGGCGCGCTCACCGTCACCACCGCCTACGAAGAAGTTCGTGAAGGCGACGAGGACTGGGCGATCGAAGCCGGCTACGACTTCGGCATGGGCCTGAACGCCTATGCCGGCGTCTCCGACGCGGGCGACGACTACTACGTCGCCGGCACCTACGATCTGGCCGAAGGCGCGCAGCTGCTCGTCTCCTATGCCGAGGATGACGACAACGACTCCGAGGACGAGATCGGCGATCCCGAGTACCAGGAAGGCACGACCGTCGAGGTCTCCTTCGAATTCTGATCCTTTCGGATCACGACTTCAGGCAGGGGCGGTCCTTCGGGGCCGCCCTTCGCTTTTGTACCAAGGCGTCCCCGCGCGGGAGTGGCACAGCCGCCCGATGTGCAGTATCACCGCCAACGGGCCGGAACGCCCCCTTGCAGACCCGCACCCAAGACGTGCCAGACCATCCGAGGGACACCCAACATGTCGCGCTACACCGCCGCCGAGATCGAAGCCAAATGGCAGGCCGCCTGGGACGAGGCTGGCCTCTTCACCGCGCAGCGCAGCGCCGATCGCCCGAAATACTACGTGCTCGAGATGTTCCCCTACCCCTCGGGGCGCATCCATATGGGCCATGTGCGCAACTACACGATGGGCGACGTGATCGCGCGCCACAAGCTGGCCACCGGGCACAACGTGCTGCACCCGATGGGCTGGGACGCCTTCGGCATGCCCGCCGAGAACGCCGCCATGGCCTCGGGCGGCCATCCCAAGGACTGGACCTATTCCAACATCGCCGACATGCGCGCGCAGATGAAGCCGCTGGGCCTGTCGATCGACTGGAGCCGCGAATTCGCCACCTGCGACCCGGAGTATTACGGCCAGCAGCAGGCGCTGTTCATCGACATGCTCGACAAGGGCCTCGTCTACCGCAAGAACGCGGTGGTGAACTGGGACCCCGTGGACATGACCGTGCTCGCCAACGAGCAGGTGATCGACGGCAAGGGCTGGCGCTCCGGCGCCGAGGTCGAGCGGCGCGAGCTGACCCAGTGGTTCTTCAAGATCTCGGAATATTCCGACGAGCTGCTCGCCGCGCTCGACGGGCTCGATGACTGGCCCGCCAAGGTCAAGCTGATGCAGGCCAACTGGATCGGCCGCTCGCGCGGGCTGGAGATGGCCTTCGGCCTGACCGAAGAGACCCATGGCCATGATCGGATCGAGGTCTACACCACCCGCCCCGACACGCTGCTGGGCGCGAGCTTCATCGGCATCTCGCCCGATCACCCGCTGGCGCGCAGCCTGGAGAAGGAGCGCGAGGACGTCGCCGCCTTCTGCGCCGAGGCGCGGCGCGGCGGCACCACCGAGGAGGCGCTGGAGACCGGCGAGAAGCTGGGCTTCGACACCGGCCTCACCGCGCGCCACCCCTTCGACCAGGGGCGCGAGCTGCCCGTGTGGATCGCCAATTTCGTGCTGATGGATTATGGCACCGGCGCGATCTTCGGCTGCCCGGGCCACGACCAGCGCGATCTCGACTTCGCGCGCAAATACGGCCTGCCGGTGATCTCGACCTTCGCCCCCGCCGAGGATGACGGCCAGGCGCTGGCCGAGGATGGCGGCGCGGCTTACGTTCCGCCCAAGACCGAGCCGGTGATCTACATCAAGGGCTTCGCGGGCGAGACCGAGCAGACCGGCGAGCAGGCGATCGACGCCGCCATCGACTTTTGCGAGGCCAATGGCGTGGGCCGCGGCGTGACCCGCTTCCGCCTGCGCGACTGGGGCCTGTCGCGCCAGCGCTACTGGGGCACCCCGATCCCGATCGTGCATTGCGAGGATTGCGGCGCGGTGCCCGAGAAGAAGGAGAACCTGCCGGTTCGCCTGCCCGACGATGTGAGCTTCGACGTGCCGGGCAACCCGCTCGACCGGCACCCGACATGGCGCGACGCCCCCTGCCCCCGCTGCGGCAAGGACGCGCGCCGCGAGACCGACACGATGGACACCTTCGTCGACAGCTCGTGGTATTACGCGCGCTTCACCAGCCCGCGCGCCGAGACGCCGACCGACATGGCCGAGGCCGAGTACTGGATGAATGTCGACCAGTATATCGGCGGCATCGAGCACGCGATCTTGCACCTGCTCTATTCGCGCTTCTTCGCCCGTGCGATGCATGCGACCGGGCATTTGCCCGCGGATGCGATCGAGCCGTTCAACGCGCTCTTCACCCAAGGCATGGTGACGCACGAGATCTACCAGACGCGCGACGCGGCGGGCCGCCCTGTCTATCACCTGCCCGAAAGCGTCGAGAACGGCGCGCTGAAGGATACCGGCGAAAAGGTCGAGATCATCCCCTCGGCCAAGATGTCGAAATCCAAGAAGAACGTCGTCGACCCGGACGCCATCCTCGCGCAATACGGCGCCGACACGGCGCGCTGGTTCGTGCTGTCCGACAGCCCGCCCGAGCGCGACGTCGAATGGACCGCCTCGGGTGCGGAGGCCGCGCACAAGCACCTCGCCCGCGTCTGGCGCATCGCGACCGAGGCCGCCGAGGCCGAGGGCGGCGATGCGGGGGCCGACGAGGATCTGATGCGCCAGCTGCACCGCACGATCCGCGACGTGACGCTGGGGCTCGAAAGCTTCGGCTTCAACGCCGCGATCGCCAAGCTCTATGCCTTCACCTCCGTGCTATCGAAATCGAAGGCGAGCGCGGAGACGCGGCGCGAGGCGGCGAAGGTGCTGGCGCAGCTGATGTCGCCCATGACCCCGCATCTCGCGGAGGAGATCTGGACGCTTCTGGGCGGGACCGGCTTCGTGGCCAACACCCCCTGGCCCGTGGCCGAGGAGCGCTTCCTCGTCGAGGACAGCGTCACCCTGCCCATCCAGATCAACGGCAAGCGCCGCTCCGAGATCTCGGTCCCGAAGGCGATGGAAAAGGCCGAGATCGAGGCGCTGGTGCTGGCCGACGAGGCGGTGGCGAAGGCGCTCGAAGGCGGCGCTCCGAAAAAGCTCATCGTGGTGCCGGGCCGGATCGTCAATGTGGTCGTCTGAGACAGGCCGCCGGGCCGTGCTGCTGGGCGCTCTGGCGCTTGGCGGCTGCGGCTTCACCCCGGCCTACGGGCCGGGGGGCGATGCCGCGCGGCTGCGCGGCAGGGTGCGCGTCGAGGCGCCCGCGAGCTTTGCGGGCTACCTGCTGCGCGCCCGCCTGCTCGACCGGCTCGGCCCGGCGACGGAGCCGCGCTACCTGCTGTCGCTCGACATCTCCGAAGAGGTCGAGCAGGCCGCGATCAGCGCCGATGGCGCGGTGCTGCGCTACAGGCTGCTGGGCCGCGCCGATTACCGGCTGCGCGCGGTGGATTCGGATGCGGATCTCGCGCAAGGGACGGTGTCCGATTTCGCCGGCTATTCCGCCACGCTGGGCACCGTCGCCTCCGAGGCGGCCGCGCGCGACGCGCGCGAGCGGCTGGCCACCCTGCTGGGCGACCGGATCATGACCCGGCTGCTGGCGCTGCAGCTGCCCCGATGAAGCTCTCGGCCCGCGATGCGGCGGCGTTCTTGCGCCAGCCCGACCCCAAGATGGCGGGCGTCCTGATCTGGGGCGAGGACGCGATGCGCGTGGCGCAAAAGCGCAAGGAGCTGATCGCCAAGCTTGCCGGCCCGGAGGCCGAAGCGGAGATGCGGCTGAGCCGCCTGCCCGCCGCCGATCTGCGCCGCGACGGCGCGGCGCTGATCGACGCGGTGAAGGCGCAGGGCTTCTTTCCCGGCCCGCGCGTGGTCTTCGTCGAGGGCGCGACCGACGGGCTTGCCCCGCTGTTCGACGCCGCGCTGAAGGACTGGGCGCGGGGCGATGCGCAGATCCTCGCCACCGCCGGGCAGCTCGCCGCGAAATCGGCGCTGCGCAAGCTGTTCGAGGCGCGCCCCGGGGTGGTCTCGATCGGCATCTATGACGACCCGCCGGGGCCCGAGGAGATCGCCGCGATGCTCTCGGCGGCGGGCGTGCCGGACCCCGATCTCGACGGCCGGACGCTGCTGGCGGATCTGGCGCGCGCGCTCGATCCCGGCGCGCTGCGGATGACCGTCGAGAAGCTCGGCCTCTACAAGCATGGCGATGCCGGCCCGACCACCGCCGCCGACATCGCCGCCGTGGCGCCGCGCTCGACCGAGGCCGAGACCGATGCGCTGCTCGCCGTGGTGGCCGAGGGGCGCGCGCCGCAGATCGCGGCGCTGCTGCGCCGGCTCTATGCGCAAGGCACGACGCCGGTGTCGCTGTGCATCGTGGCGCTGCGGCATTTCCGCCAGCTCCACGCCGTGGCGAGCGATCCGGGCGGGGCGGGACAGGGCATCGCCCGGCTGCGTCCGCCGGTCTGGGGCCCGCGCCGCGATGCGATGACGCGGCAGGCGGGGGCCTGGGGCCGCGACCGGCTGGAGCGGGCCGTGGCGCTCCTGATCGAGACCGACCTGCAGCTGCGCTCGGCCAGCCGCGCGCCCGCGCAGGCGCTGGTGGAGCGCGCCCTGATCCGGCTGGCGATGATGGCCCGGCGCTGAGCCCTGCGAACCGGCCCCGGCGCGCGCCCTCCCCCAAACGCAAAACGGCGGACCCGAAGGTCCGCCGTTTCATCCAACCGGCCCGAAGACCGGTCGGTCCTGAAATCAGGAGTCGTCCGAAGCGGCCAGAGCGACCAGGCCACCGACGGCGGCCAGCGGCAGCAGGAAGCCGAGCGGGCCGGCCAGCGAGCCGCGGGCGGCGGGGGCTTCGGGCTCGACCACGACGACCGGGGGCTCGACGATTTCGACGGCCAGGCCACCGGCGAAAGCCGAGGAAGCGGTCAGGGTGCCGGCGACGGCGGCGGCGACGAGGGTCTTGGTGAGGCGCATGTCTCTACTCCAGTTGATAACAAAGCGTTAGGTCGGCTATAGCCAAGATAGGTGTATCACACAAGCTGGATGACCAGATCACCGGGCCGGAAAAACGAAACTAAAGGTCGCTGCTGCGCAAATATGCAACACCCCGACTGACGAATTGACGCGACGAAATGATCTCTCCGGCGGCGTCGAGCCAGTAATAATTATCGAAGATCAGCGCCGCACCCCGGCAGGCTTCGTCGAAGCGCCGCGCCTGCACCCGCCGCGTTCCGAGCTCGACCGTCTCGACTCCCTTGGGCGTCACCGTGCAGTCGAACTCGGCGCGCTCGATTCGATCCAGCCCGTCGAGGGTCTCGTGCACGCGCCGGGCCTGCCCGCCGCCCGCGCGCAGCGCCGCGCGGCTCTGGCGCGCATCGGCGGCCATCAGGTCGTCTCCCAGCCCGCGGGTCGAGACCAGCATCCCGTCGCGCATCGTGTAGGTGAAGCCCTGCGGCCCGGCAAAGCTGGCCGAGGCGCCATTGTCGATCAGCCGCGTCGCGGGGCCGGTCAGGCCCAAAGTGTTGAGGCTGACCTGGCGCAGCGACGACGGATCGACCGCCCCGCCTGCCCCTGCCGCTCCCGCTGCCGCCGGCGCGGCGGCCGGCTGCGTGCCGACCAGCGGCGCGATCGCCCCTTGCAGCGCGCCGGTCAGCCCCGCCGCGCCGCCGCATCCCGCCAGCATCCCCAGCCCGAGCAGGGCCGCCGTCATCCTGATCCGCTTCGTCATTTCCAGAACCGCCCCCAGCCATCTTCGAGATCGTTCAGGTGGCCGTCGCGCACCACCTCGTAGAGCCGCCCGTCGACCCGCAGCTTGGCACCGCCATCGCGCTGCAGCGAGGCGAGCGAGGTCGAGGCCTCGCGCCGGGTCGGCTGGCCCACCACGTAATCGAGCGGGATCGAAACCCGGATGCCCTTGTCGAAGGAACCTTCGCCGTAGGCGTCGAAGGGCACGTCCGTGAGGGTGAAATAGCCGCCGACGCTCCAGCCGTTCTCGAATTCGCGGTCGAGCGTGAAGGTCGCGCCCCAATCGCCCGCGAGGTAGCGACCGACATCGACCTGCCCGTAGAAGCGGTTGTCGAAATCGTAATAGGCCGAGGCGTGGCCGGTGACGACGTCGTAATCCTGAAAGCCGAAACCGAGATCGAAATCGCGCTGGCGGGCATAGTTGACCTCCGCCCCGAGCCCGAGCCGACTGTCGGCGGGCTTCCACAGCACCTCGGTCGACAGGCCGCCATACATCTCTTCGAGATAACCAATCGTCGCGCGGGAGTAGACATCGGGCGCGAGCCGCCCGTATTGGGCCAGCGTCAGGTCGCGGATGCCGGTGGTGCCCTGATCGGCATAGAGCGCGGCGTTGCGGCGCACCGGATAGGGCTCGTCATCCTCGGCGACGATCAGCTCGGGGTCCTCGCGGTTGGTGTAGAGCTGCTGGCGCAGCGTGCCCGAAGCGACGAGGCTGTCGGTGATCTCGTAGCGGGCCGAGAGCTGCGCCCCCAGCTCGACCTGGAACGGCTCGTCATTGTTGAACACGGTGATCCGCGCATAGGGCGCCAGCCCGTAGGAGAGGCGGTCATCGACGCGCGGCAGCGGTTCGAGCCCGTCGCGCGGGCCTGCATCCTGCAGCACCAGCCGCTGCGACAGCGCCTGCGTGCCACCGGCGGTATCGGCAAAGGCCTCGATGTCGCTGCGGCTCAGCGTCACCGCCGAGAGCGGCACGCCGCGCTGCATCGGTTCCAGCGTGAAGCGTTCGATCGAATCGGGCAGGCCGAGGCTCAGCATCCGCGCGATGCGCCCCATCGCCTGCGCCTCGGCGCGGTAGCGGGTGTTGGTGTAGCGCAGCCGCACGGCGCGGTCCGACAGCTCGATCGAGGACAGCTCGACCCCTTCGGCCGCCAGCGCCTGCTGCAGCGTCGCGCCGATCGTGGCCTCCGGGATCTTGGCGCGGTCCCATGTGGCGGCGGCGCGGGCATCGCCCTGGCGGATGCGGATCGGCGAGGGCGCGGGGTCGAGCCCGGGGCCGAAGGGCCGCCTGCCCGGATCGATCAGGAAGGTGCCGGTGAGCCCCAGCTCCGAGCCGTAGAGCCAGGAGGCGCCGAGCTGCACGCCGGGCAAGGGCCGGTAGACCAGCCCGAAATTGAGCGGCGAATCGCGCTCGATCAGCCCCAGCTCGGTTTCGCGCTCATAGGCGTCCGAGGAGTATTCCGCCTTGAGGGTCAGCTTGTCGGTCGCGGCGTATTCCACCCCGCCGAACAGCGCGGCATCGCCCCTGAAGAGCTGGTCGAGCGCGAAGGTCCCGCCCTCTTCGAATTCGAGGGCGGGCCGCTCGTCGAACTCCGACGACAGGACACCCAGCGGGTTGTCGAAGCCGCCATCCGAGCCGAAGCGCCCCCAGCCCAGGCCGCCGGTCACCCGGATCTTGTCGCCGAAGGTCTTGGTCGCGACGAGATACTCGGCGCCGTAGGCCCCGGTGCCGAGGAAGTCCTGCAGCCCCACCGCGAAGGCCGGCAGGATTTCGGTCTCGTCGTTGAAGCGGTAGCGCAGGTCGAAGCTGCGGTCGAAATAGTCGTCGACGCTGCCGCGGGCGCCGGGCAGCGAGTAATCCTCGATCCTGCTGTAGCGGAAGCTGCCCGAAAGCTTCGGCAGAAGCTGGAAGGTGAAGGTGGTGCGCACCTGCCCGTCGAACCTTCCCATCGTGGCCGCGATCTGCCCGTCAGGCGCGCTCAGCGCCGAAGGCATGTCGATAAGCCCCGGCGTGCCGTAGAGCGTGTAGCTCAGCCCCCGGTCGGACACCGTCTGGGCCTGCACCGCTCCGGCCGCCAGGAGGGCGAGAAGGCTCGCGGCCCCGCCCCGGCGCATCGCTGTGATCGTCATCTCGTGCTGCACTCCCTGCTCGCTCGGCGCACCCTAGCGAGCGGCCCCGGCAAATGAAAGCGAGCGGCGGCTCAGCGCGCGGCCCCGAGCCGCGCCGCCGCTGCGCGCCCGGCATGGCGGCCCGTGGCCAGGCAGGCGGTGAGCAGGTATCCGCCGGTCGGAGCCTCCCAGTCGAGCATCTCGCCCGCCGCGAAGACCCCCGGCCTGCCGCGCAGCATCAGATTTTCGTCCAGCGCCGCGAAGCGCAGCCCGCCCGCGGTCGAGATCGCCTCGTCGAGCGGATGCGGCGGGCCGAGCGGCACCGGCAGCGCCTTGAGACGGGCCGCCAGCGCCGCCGGTTCCTTGGGCAAGGGCCGCGCCCATTCGTGCAAGAGCGCCAGCCGCACCGGGTCGAGGCCCAGCGCCTTGCGCAGATGGTTCGACAGGCTGGCCTTGCCGCGTGGCCGCGCCAGCCGGGCCGCCACCTGTTCCTCGTCGAGATCGGGCAGCAGGTCGAAGGCCAGGGGCGCGCCATCGCGCAGATCGGCCGAAACGGCATAGATCCCGCCCCCCTCCAGCCCGCGCGCCGAGATCACGCATTCGCCGCGCACCCGCCGCGCCCCGGCGATCAGCGCCACCGGCTTGACCGGCGCGCCGAGATGCGGGCGCATGTGATCGGACCAATCGACGCCGAAGCCCATATTGGCCGGGCGGAACGGCGCGACCTGCTCCGCCAGCAGCCCGGCCCAGGCCCCGTCGGAGCCGAGCCGCGCCCAGCTCGCCCCGCCCATGGCCAGAACGGTGACATCGGCCTCGACCTCCTGCCGCCCCTCGGGCGCATCGAACAGGGCCGTGCTCCCCTCCCAGCCCGCGAAACGCCAGCGAGTGCGCAGCTCGACCCCCGCGCCCGAAAGCCGGGCCAGCCAGGCGCGCAGCAGCGGCGAGGCCTTCATCGCGGTCGGAAAGACCCGGCCGGTCGAACCGGTGAAGATCTCCTGCCCCAGACCGCGCGCCCAGGCCTGCACCTCGTCGGGGCCGAAGCCCTCAATGGCGGCGCGCAAGCCATCGGGCATCTCGCCATAAGCCGCGTCGAAGGCGGCGCGCGGCTCGGCCTTGGTGAGGTTGAGCCCCGACTTGCCCGCCATCAGCAGCTTGCGCCCGAGGCTCGGCATCCGCTCGGCCAGCAGCACGCGATGCCCGGCCCCCGCCAGCTCCTCGGCGGCCATCAGCCCCGCCGGTCCGCCGCCGATCACCAATGCCTGCGCCATGGCCGCCCCCCTGCGGCCCAGCGCCGCGCTTGCCGGAACGCAGGACGCGCCCCATCTCCTCCCCATGCCAAGCCGCCGCGAGAAACGCCAGACCGAGGCCCGCGCCGTCGCCACGCCGCGGATCGCGCCGATCTGCGCGCTGTGCGGGCGTCCGATCCCCGAAGGCGTGCCGCAAAGCTCGCATCACCTCGTGCCGAAGATGCGCGGCGGCACGCATGGGCCGCAGGTGCTCTTGCACCACATCTGCCACAAGGAGATCCACGCGACGCTGTCGGAGACCGAGCTGGCGCGCGCCTACAACACGCCCGAGGCGCTGCGCGCGCATCCCCGGTTGGAGAAGTTCATCGCATGGGTGTCGAAACGCCCGCCGGAGTTTTCCTCCAAGGTGCCGGGGCGCCGCCGCGCCCGCGACTGAGCCGCATCCCCCGGGGGGCAGCCTAGATCAGCCCGATCCGCCTGCGGATCTCCTCGTCGCGCAGCGACACCTCCTGGCCCACATGGCCGTCGGCCCTGTCCGAACACATCCACACCAGCGCCTTGGCGGGCCATTCGGGCGGGATATGCACCGACCAGTCGAGCCGGCTCACCGCGTTGATGCCCGAGGACTTGATCTCCCGCTGCATCTGCGTGGCCACCGTGCCGGGCGAAAGCCCCATCGCGCGGATGCCGCGGCCGCGATATTCCAGATCGAGCGACGAGGTCAGCATCGCCGCCCCCGCCTTGGAGGCGCAATAGGCCGACCAGCCCTCGACCGCGTTATGCGCGGCCCCCGAGGAGACGGTGATGATCGTGCCGCCGCCCTGATCGAGCATGGCGGGCAAGGCCGCGCGCATGCCGTTGAAGACGCCCTTGAGGTTGATGTCGACGACCTTGCCCCAGGCCTCGGGGTCGAGATCGCCCATGGCGCCGATCGGCTCGATCGCGCCGGCATTGTTGATCATCACGTCGAGCCGGCCGAATTCCTTGACGCAGGCCTCGACCGCCGCCTCGACCTCCCAGTAGCGGCTGACGTCGCAGGGGATGGCGAGCCCCGCCTCACCCAGCTCCTTGGCGATGTCCGACAGCGCCTCGGCGCTGCGCGCCAGCAGCGCGACGCGCGCGCCTTGGGCCGCGAATTCGCGCGCGGCGGCCGCACCGATGCCGCGGCTCGCCCCGGTGATCAGAACCGTCTTTCCTTGCATGGCTTTTCCCCCGCGCTTTGAGCTTTCGTCCAGCCTAGCGGGGGCCTAGTCTGCGGTCCAGACGCGGCGGGTGCATCCCGCGCGGCGGGCATGGCCCGCGGATTGCGATTGCGAGGAGGGTCCGAGATGACCGCATTGAGAACGGCGTCGATCGGCGCGCTGATCGTGGCGGCGGGGGCCGCGCAGGCCGATGTCACCGCCGAGGAGGTCTGGCAGAACTGGCAGCAAAGCGCGCGGCAGCTGGGCGAGACGCAGGTCGAGACCGGCGCGCAGAACCGCGAGGGCGACACGCTCACCATCACCGACATGGTGTTCACGCTCGATGAGGAGGATGGCGGGCTGGTGGTCCGGCTGCCGCGGATCGACTTCACCGAGACCGGCGACGGCACGGTCGAGGTGCGCATGTCCGAAAGCTACCCCGTCACCATCACCGGCACGGAAGAGGATGGCGCCGAGATCGTGATCGACCTTTCGGTGGAGCAGACCGGGCTCGCCCTGACCGTGAGCGGCACGCCCGAGGCGATGCGCCACGATTACGAGGCGGCGCGCTACGCGATGACGGTCGAGAGCATCACCGAGGATGGTGCGGCGATCCCGGCCGAGGCGCGGTTTGCGCTCGACGCGCTGCGCGGCAGCTACCTGTCGCGGACCGGCCCCGACGGGCCGGGCGGCAGCGAAACCGAATACGACCTCGCCGCCGACACGCTCGCGCTCACGATCGAGAGCGAAGACCGCGACGAGACCGGCGCAGAGCAGGCGGTGTCGATCGATGCCAGCGTCGCGGAGGTGGCCCTGTCGGGCCGGCTGGCGCTGCCCGAGGGGATGGAGGAGGCCGAGGCGCTGCCCGAGGGCTTCGCGCTGGGCTTCGATTATGCCACCGGCCCGGCGCTGGTGGAGTTCGACGCCGAGGGGCCGCAGGGCCGCGCCGCCGGCACCGCGCGCACCGCATCGAGCGCGGTGCAGCTGTCGCTCGACCCCGCCCGCGTGGCTTACGACTCCTCGACCAAGGGGCTGGAGCTGGTGCTTCCCGAGGGGCCGATGCCCTTCCGGATCGAGGTCTCGGCCGCAGAATACGGCTTCGGCATCGACCTGCCGCTCGGCGCGGACGCCGCGCCGCAGGATCTCTCGGCACGGGTGACGATCGACAGCTTGGCCTTCGGCGATCCGATCTGGGATCTGTTCGATCGGAACGAGGTGCTGCCGCGCGAGCCCGCGACGCTGATCGTCGAGCTGTCGGGCAGCGCGCGACTGCCGCGCGACCTCGCCGATCTCGAGACCGCCGGGGCGATGGGCGAGGCGATGGGCGAAACGGGTGACGAGGCTGGTGGCGAGACGGGCGGGATGCCCGAGGCCGCGCCCGAGATCGAGAGCCTGGCGCTCGACCGGCTGGTGCTGCGCCTCGCCGGGGCCGAGATCCTGGGCGACGGGGCCTTCACCTTCGACAATGCGGATCTGGAGACCTTCGATGGCTTCCCGCGCCCCGAGGGCCGGATCGACCTGAGGGCCACCGGGCTGAACGGGCTCTTGGAGAACCTGGCGAATATGGGGGTGTTTCCGGCCGAGCAGATGATGGGGGTGCGGATGATGCTGGGGCTGTTCTCCACCACGGTGGGCAATGACGAGCTGACCTCCGAGATCGTGATCGACGAGGCGGGACAGGTCACCGCCAACGGCCAGCGGATCAGGTAATTCGCGGCTTCGCGCCCGCTCGCACCCCTGGCCGCGCTTTCCAGACGGGCATGGGCGCGCTAGATGCAGGCGCGACAGCCCGAAAGGATCCGCCCATGACCGCCTCGCTCGCCGACCTGACCGACCGGATGCTCCGGGCCGCCCGCCGCGCCGGGGCCGAGGCCGCCGACGCGGTGGCGGTGGATGGCACCTCCGTCTCGATTGACGTGCGCGAGGGGCGGCTGGAGCAGGCCGAGCGCGCCGAGGGCGTGGATATCGGCCTGCGGGTGCTGATCGGGCGCAGGCAGGCCATGGTCTCCTCCTCGGATGCCCGCGACGCCACGATCGAGACCATGGCCGAGCGCGCCGTCGCCATGGCGCGCGAGGCCCCCGAAGACCCCCATGCCGGGCTGGCCGAGCCCGGCCAGCTGGCGCGCGATACCGATTCGTTGCGGCTGCAGATGCACGATCCCTCGCCCGAGCCCGATCCTGCGATGCTTGAAGAGGATGCGCGCCGGGCCGAAGCCGCCGCGCGAAGCGTGGCGGGGGTGACGCAGGTGCAGGGCGCGACGGCGGGCTATGGCCACCGGCGGGTTCATATCGCCGCGACCAACGGCTTTTCGGGCGGCTATGCGCGCTCCGACCGGGCGATCTCCTGCGTCGCCGTCTCGGGCGAGGGCACGGGGATGGAGCGCGACTGGGATGCCGACAGCCGCATCTTCCAATCCGACCTGCGCAGCCCGGAAGAGATCGGCCGCCTTGCGGGCGAGCGGGCGGCGGCGCGGCAGGGCCCGCGCCGGCCGCGCACCGGCCGCTACCCGGTGCTGTTCGACGAGCGCATTTCCTCGTCGCTGGTCGGCCATCTCGTCGCCGCCGCCAATGGCGCGGCCATCGCGCGCGGATCGAGCTGGCTTCTGAACCGCGACGGCGCGCCCGTCCTGCCCGCCGGGATCTCGCTGATCGAGGAGCCGCACCGCCCGCGCGCCTCCGGCTCGCGGCTGTTCGACGGCGAGGGGCTGCCGACGGCAGAGCGCGCGCTGGTCGATGACGGGGTGCTGACGGGCTGGATTCTCGATCTGGCCACGGCGCGCAAGCTGGGGCTGCAAAGCACCGCCAACGCCGCGCGCGGCACCTCCGCGCCGCCCTCGCCCTCGGTCAGCAACCTGCGGCTGACCCAGGGCGAGGCCAGCCGCGAGGATCTGATCGCGCAGATGGGCACCGGGCTTCTGGTCACCTCGATGATCGGCTCGACCATCAACCCCAACACCGGCGACTATTCGCGCGGCGCGGCGGGCTTCTGGGTGGAGAATGGCGAGATCCTGCACCCGGTCAACGAATGCACCATCGCGGGCAATCTGCGCGACATGCTGATGTCGCTCATCCCGGCCAATGACGCGCGGCAGCATCTGAGCCGGATCGTGCCCTCCTTGCTGGTGGACGGGATGACGCTTGCCGGTGATTGATCACAGCGGGGACCTCGCGCTTCTGGTCGCGGCGGCGCAGGCGGCCGCGCCGATCGCCTGCGCCTACGGCGCGCCGAAGGTCTGGGACAAGCCCGATGGCGGCGGCCCGGTCTGCGAGGCCGATCTCGCCGTCGACGCGATGCTGCGCGAACGGCTCGGCGCGGCGCGCCCCGGCTATGGCTGGCTTTCGGAGGAGACGGCCGACGCGCCCGAGCGGCTTAAGGCCGAGCGCATCTTCATCATCGATCCGATCGACGGCACCCGCGCCTATCTCGAAGGCAGCCGCGACTGGGCGCATTCGCTCGCCATCGCCGAAAACGGGCGGATCACCGCCGCCTGCGTGCTGCTGCCGCGCCGCGAGCTGCTCTATACCGCGACGCTGGGCGGCGGGGCGATGCTCAACGGCGCGCCGATCCGCGCCAGCACGGAGACGGACCCCGCCCGCGCGACGCTCCTTGGCCCGCGGCTCGCCATGAGCCCCGAGCACTGGACCGGGGGCGAGGTGCCGCCCGTCCGGCGGGCCTTCCGCTCGGCGCTGGCCTGGCGCTTGTGCCTTCTGGCCGAGGCGCGCTTCGACGCCATGCTGACGATCCGCCCGACCTGGGAATGGGACATCGCGGCGGGCAGCCTGATCCTGACCGAGGCAGGCGGCACCGCGACCGACAGGCGCGGCGCGATGCTGTCGTTCAACAAGCCGCATCCGCAAAGCGACGGCGTGCTGGCGGGCGGCGCGCTGCACGAGGTGCTGCTGGCCCGGCTCGACGCCGCCCCGGACGGACCCGCCCCCGACCCCTCCGACCCCGACCCCTCCGCCGCTTGACCCGATCCCGCCAAGGCGTAATTTGCCGCCAAAGCCCCCAACCCCGAGGATATCCCCATGACCCAGCGCCTGCATCTCGTCTTCGGCGGCGAGCTGACCGATCCCTCCAAGAACGTCTTCCGCGACACCGACGACATCCACATCGTCGGCATGTTCCCCGACTATGCCTCGGCCTACAACGCCTGGAAGACCGAGGCCCAGCGCACCGTGGACAACGCCCACATGCGCTACTTCATCGCGCATATCCACCGGCTGCGCGACGAGGAGGCCGCCGCCTCGCCGACCGAGGAACTCGGCAGCTGAGACCCGCGCCCGCCGATCCCGCGGCGCGGCCCGAGGGGCCGCTCGTCTGGGTGCACAGCCCCGACCCCGAGCGCAGCCGCACCGCCCTGGCGCTGGCGCGGCACCTCGAGGAGGAGCGCGAACCCGTGACGCTGCTGCTCACCGCGGCGGCGCGTCAGCGCGACGCGCCGCGCAACGTGCTGCAATGGCCGCCCTTCATCGACAGCCGCGCCGCGACGCAGACATTTCTGGGGCGCTGGCGGCCCGACATGCTGCTGTGGATCCGCGGACCGCTGCAACCGGCGCTCCTGTCCGAGACGGCGCGTGCCGGCATTCCCGCGCTGATGGTCGATGCCGAGGCCGAAACCGCCAGTCTGACGGGGGGCGGATGGCGGCCCGGTGCCCGGCGCGCCGCCTTTTCGGCCTTCGAACGGATCCTCGCCGCGAACGGCACGGCGGCGGCGCGATTGCGGCGCATCGGGGTCGAGCCGGGGCGCATCGAGGTGACCGGCAGGCTCGATGACAGCCGCCCCCTGCCCGGCTGCCACGAGCGCGACCGCGCCGATCTCGCCCAGGCGATCGGCGCGCGGCCCGTCTGGCTCGTGGCCGGGGCCGTCGAGGAGGAGCTTGCCGCCATCGCCGCCGCGCATCGGCAGGCCAGCAAGCGGGCGCATCGGCTGCTGCTGATCCTCGCGCCCGCCAGCGAAAGCGCGGCCCCCCGGATCGCCCGGCACCTGCGCGAGGAGGGGTTCAACCTCGCCGATCGCGGCGAGGGCGAGGAGCCCGACGAGGCGACCGAGATCTACCTTGCCGACGGGCCCGGCGAGATCGGGCTGTGGTACAGGCTTTCGCCGATGACGATGATGGGCGGCACGCTGTCTGGCCAGCCCTGCCGCGATCCGATGGAGCCCGCGGCGCTGGGCTCGGCGGTGCTGCATGGCGCGCAGCCCGCCCGGCACGCACCGGCCTTTGCCCGGCTCGCCGCCGCCGCCGCCTGCCGCGAGGTGCGCGGTGCCGCCGAGCTGGGCCAGGTCGTCGAGGCGCTGCTCGCGCCCGACCGGGCCGCGCTTCTGGCCCGCGCCGCCTGGGCCGTGGCGACCGAGGGCGCGGAGGCCACGAGCCGCGC
>NZ_KZ304960.1:0-17010 GCF_002723615.1 Limimaricola cinnabarinus | reverse complement strand
TCTGCTGCGCGGCATGCTGGAGCGCCGCGCATGAGGCCGCCCCGCTTCTGGGACAACGCGCCGGAGCGCCCCGGCGCGCAGGCGCGGGCGCTGGCCCCGCTCGCCGCGCTCTACGCCCGCGCCACGGCCCGACGCGTGGCGCGCCCCGGCTGGCGCGCCCCGGTGCCGGTGATCTGCGTCGGCAATCTCAACGCCGGCGGCACCGGCAAGACGCCGACCGCCATCGCGCTTTTGCAGCGCCTGTCGGAGCGCGGCATCGCCGCGCATGTGGTCAGCCGTGGCCATGGCGGGCGGCTCGAAGGTCCCGTCCGGGTCGATGAGCGCCGGCACGGCGCGGATGACGTGGGCGACGAGCCGCTGCTGCTCGCGGCCTTCGGGCCGGTCTGGGTCGCACGCGATCGGGCGGCGGGGGCGCGCGCGGCGGTCGAGGCAGGCGCGCAGGCGATCATCCTCGATGACGGCTTCCAGAACCCGGCGCTCGAAAAGGATCTCTCGATCGTGGTGGTCGATGCTGCCCGCGGCTTCGGCAATGGCCGGGTGATCCCGGCCGGGCCGCTGCGCGAGCCGGTGGAGGCCGGGCTCGCGCGCGCCGACATGGTGCTGTCGATCGGCGGGAAAGAGCAGCAGCGCCGCTTCGAGGCCCGCTGGGGGGCCGCGCTGGGCGGGCTGCCGCATCTGACGGGGCGGCTCGCGCCGCTGATGACCGGCATGGCCTGGGAGCGGATGCCGGTGCTGGCCTTTGCGGGCATCGGCCACCCGGAGAAGTTCTTTGCCACGCTCAAGGGGCTTGGCGCCGATCTGCGCCGGGCCGAGCCCTTGGGCGATCACCAGCCGCTGACGCCCACGCTGATGGCGCGGCTGGAGCAGGAGGCGCGCGCCCTGCCCGCGCAGCTTGTCACGACGGAAAAGGACGCGGTGCGCCTGCCCGCGTCCTTCCGCTCCAAGGTGCTGACCCTGCCGGTGCGGCTCGAATGGGGCGACGTGGCCCCGCTCGACGCCGCTCTGGACCGGCTGGGGCTTACTCCTCGATAAGGCCGTCGATGATTTCGGCCATGTCGGCCCAGGCCATGTTCGAATGCTTCTCGCCGTTGATGATGAAAGTCGGCGTCGAGTTGATCCCGTCTTCCTCGGCGTTCTGCTCGAACCAGCTCACCAGCTCCTGCGCCTTGTCGCCATCGGTCAGGCAGGCTTCGAGCTGCGCTTCCTCCAGCCCGGCCTTGAGGCCGATCTCGCGCAGCTTGGCCGCGATCGCCGCCGGATCGCCGCCCGCCGCCCAGTCGCGCTGCTGCTCGTAGAGCATGTCCGAGACGCCGAAGAACTTACTTTCGCCGCCGCAGCGCGCGATCATCGAGGCCCAGAGGCCCGGCCGGTCGAAATAGACCTCGCGGTAGACGAAGCGCACCTTGCCCTCGTCGATGTAGTCCTTGAGCTGCGGATAGCTTTCCTCGTGCCAGTTGGCGCAATGCGGGCAGGTGTAGGAGGCGTATTCCATCACCGTGACCGGCGCGTCCTCCGCGCCCTGCACCATCTCGACGATGCCCTCTTCGGCCGGAGCGGCCTCCGCGGCGGCTTCGGTCTCCGCCTCCGCTGCGGTCTCGGTCTCGGTCCCGGTCTCCGCTTCGGTCTCGATGGAGGTTTCCGCCTCGGCCTCGGTGGTCTCCTGCGCCGAAAGCGGCGCGGCGAGGGCCATCCAGCCCAGAGCGGCGGTCAGGGCGATGGTGGAGCTTGCGAGTTTCATGGGTCTTCCTGTCTCAATTCCGTCGTTTGGACAGGACATTGGCAGCCAAGGCCTCGAGCGCAAGTCGCAATTCCGTGTCCCCGACCCCTTCGGCGGTCTTCGCCGCCTGCGCCCTGACCTGCGGGTCGGGCTGGGCGGGGGCCGGTTTCGGGGCGGGGGCGAAGGCCGCCTGCCCCTCGGCGAATCCCGTCGGCGCGGTCTGGGTGATGCGCACCTTGGAAATCGCGCGGTAGCCGTAGCAGGCATTGACCCGCTCGCGGATCGCCTCGGCCTGCATCGACAGCATCGGCGCCTGCGCCCCCGTCGTCAGCAGCGTCAGCGTCGCGCCAAGCCCGTCGCGCCCGTAGCCGACCTTCACCGGCTGCGCGATCCGCGCGGTATCCTCGCCGACGATCTCGGCCCAATGGGTCAGGAGCCGCGTCACCGCGAATCCCCGCGCCTCGGAGGCGGTGCGGATGCGCGACTGCAGCAGGCCCGAGGCCTGCGCAAAACCGCGTGTGGAGGAGTGGCGTCGCTGTTTCATGACAGCGCCCACCCTACTAGATGGGAGGGGGCCCGGACCAGAGGGGACGACGTGCAGGATACCGAAATGACCGAAGCGCTGCTGGCGTGGTACGACCGCCATGCCCGCGCCATGCCATGGCGCACCGGCCCGGCGGAGCGGGCGGCGGGCCTCCGGCCCGATCCCTACCGCGTCTGGCTGTCGGAGGTGATGCTGCAGCAGACCACCGTGGCCGCGGTGCGCAAGTATCACGAGCGGTTCACCGCGCTCTGGCCCACCGTCGCCGATCTCGCAAGCGCCGATGATGCCGATGTCATGGCCGAATGGGCGGGGCTGGGCTACTACGCCCGCGCCCGCAACCTACTGAAATGCGCGCGCGCCGTCGTCGCCGATCACGGCGGGCGATTCCCCGACACGCATGACGCGCTGATCGCCCTGCCCGGCATCGGCCCCTACACCGCCGCCGCCGTGGCCGCGATCGCCTTCGACCGGCCCGAGACGGTGGTCGACGGCAATGTGGAGCGGGTGATGTCGCGGCTCTTCGACGTGGAGACGCCGCTGCCCGCGGCCAAGCCCGAACTCACCGCCCATGCCGCGCGGCTGACCTCGCACGCCCGCCCCGGCGACCACGCGCAGGCGGTGATGGATCTCGGCGCCACGATCTGCACACCCAAAAGCCCCGCCTGCGGCATCTGCCCGCTGCGCGCGCCCTGCCTTGCCCGCCAGCGCGGCACCGAAGCCCAGCGCCCGGTGAAGGCCGCGAAGAAGGCCAAACCGCATCGGCGCGGCTATGCCTATGTCGGGCGGCGCGGCGATGGCGCGTGGCTCCTGGAAACCCGGCCCGAAAAGGGGCTCTTGGGCGGCATGCTGGGTTTTCCCGGCTCCGACTGGGGTGAAACCCCCACCCCCCTGCCCCCCGCGCCCGCCGATTGGCGCGCGGCAGGCGAGGCGGAGCATGTCTTCACCCATTTCCGGCTGACCCTGACGGTGATGGTGGCCGATCTGCCGCCCTCGAACCCCGAGCGAGGCCATTTCGTGCCGGCCTCCGAATTCCGCCCCTCGGCCTTGCCCACCGCAATGCGCAAGGTGCACGACGTGGCGGCGCCGCATCTTGCCGTTGAGCGGGCGGGGGCCTCTGGCTAGGCTCACGCCATGACCACGCTCCCCGCCCCTCGCGCGTCCCTTCTCGCCGCCCTGCCCTACTGGGTGTCGCTGCTGACGCTGCCGCTGGCGGGGTTCGCCGCCCATATGGGCGGCTGGTGGGTGCTCTTGCTGCCCGCCTTCGCGTGGCTTCTGTTCGACATCCTCGACCTCGTGGGCGGGCTCGACACTTCGAATGCCGACCCCGACACGCCCGACGCGGCGCTGTTCTGGCATAGCCTGCTGACCATGATCTGGGTGCCCGCGCAGGCCCTGATGACCTTCGGCCTCGTCTTCTACGCCAGCCGCGCGGGGCATCTGGGCGGCTGGGAAAAGATCGGCCTCTTCGTCGGTCAGGGCGTGATCTCGGGCGCGGTCGGCATCGTCTATGCGCACGAACTCCTGCACCAACGCAACCGGGTCGAGCGCTGGCTGGGCGACATCCTGCTCGCCATGGTGCTCTGGTCGCCCTTCCGCTCGCATCACCTTCGGGTGCACCACCTGCATGTCGGCACCCCCGCCGACGTGGTGACGGCGCGCTACAACGAAGGGTTTCACCGGCATTTCGTCCGGGTGCTGTGGCAGATGCCCCGCGATGCATGGCGGGCCGAGGCGCGGATGCTGGCGCGCAAGGGGCTGGGCATGAGGAGCGCCGAGAACCCGTTCTGGCGCTACGCCGCGTTGCAGGGTGCGATGCTGGCGCTGGCGCTTGCCTTGGGCGGGATCGAGGGGCTGGCGCTCTTCGTGCTGCAGGCCTTCGTGGCGATCTGGCAGCTGGAGCTGGTCAACTACATCGAGCATTACGGGCTGACGCGGAAGCATCTGGGCGATGGCCGCTACGAGCCGGTGCGCCCGCGCCATTCATGGAACGCCGAGCACCGCGCCTCGAACCGGCTGCTGATCAACCTGCAGCGCCATTCGGATCACCACTACAAGCCCGACCGCCGCTATCCGCTCCTGCAGACCTACCCGCCCGAAGAGGCGCCGCAGCTGCCGCAGGGCTACCCGATCATGGGGGTGGCGGCGCTGATTCCGCCGGTCTGGCGGCGCATGATGAACCCCCGCGTGCGCGCATGGCGGCGGCAGTTCTATCCCGAAATCGCGGATTGGGGACCGTATAAGCGCGGCGAGCTGCCCCAGCCCCGCGGCACCTAGCCCTCGGCCATCTCCGCGCGCACCTGCTGGCGCAGGAGGTCGATCGGCACGGTCACGCCGTCGCGCTTGAAATGCCAGTAGGTCCAGCCATTGCACGACGGCGCGCCTTCGAGCTGCGCCCCGACCTGGTGGATCGAGCCCTTGGCCTCGGAACAGACAAGCGTGCCGTCGGCGCGCACCCGCGCCTTGTGGCGGCCATTGAGACTGTGCAGCACCTCGCCCGGGCGCAGCATGCCGCGCTCGACCAGAACGCCGAAGGCGACGCGCGGCTCGGCGCGCTTGGAGGTCGAGACCTGCAGCGCGTCCGAATCGTAGGGGCGCACCTGCGCGATACGCGCCTTGGCGACCTTGCGATACTCGGCCTCGCGCTCGATGCCGATGAAGTCGCGGCCCATCGCCTTGGCCACCGCCCCGGTGGTGCCGGTGCCGAAGAACGGGTCGAGAATCACGTCGCCGGGATTGGTGGTGCCGAGGATCACCCGGTGCAGCAGCGATTCGGGCTTTTGCGTCGGATGCGCCTTCTGGCCGCTCTCATCCTTCAGCCGCTCATGCCCGGTGCAGATCGGCAGCACCCAGTCCGAACGCATCTGCACGCCCTCGTTCAGCGCCTTCAGCGCCTCGTAGTTGAAGGTGTATTTCGCGCCCTCGGATTTCGAGGCCCAGATCAGCGTCTCATGCGCGTTGGTCAGCCGCTTGCCGCGGAAGTTCGGCATCGGGTTCGATTTGCGCCAGACCACGTCGTTGAGGATCCAGAAGCCCTGATTCTGCAACTCGGCCCCGAGGCGGAACACGTTGTGATAGCTGCCGATCACCCAGATCGCGCCGCCGGGCTTCAGCACGCGGCGGGCCTGCTTGAGCCAGGCACGGGTGAAGGCGTCATAGGTCTTGAAGCTGGCGAAGCTGTCCCAGTCGTCGTCGACCGCGTCGACGCGGGAATTGTCGGGGCGCATGAGATCGCCCCTGAGCTGCAGGTTGTAGGGCGGGTCGGCAAAGACCAGATCGACGCTCTCGTCGGGCAGCTTCTTCATCTGCGCCACGCAGTCGCCTGCCAAAACGCTGTTGAGGGGAAGCGTTCCCGCCCCCCGGCTTTTCGTCTTCGTGGTCATGAAAAACGCCTCTGATCCGCGGCGGTCGCCCGCTTCGTGGTTGTGGATAAATATGAGTCAGAGGTGAGTCGGTGTCAAAATCTTTTTCGAATCAGTCGCTTGCGATTGCGGCTTGATACAAGATGTTGTGGATGGGTTTGAACTTGCGCCTATGGTGGGGGGTAACCCCCAGATCCTGCAGCGCCGCCTTGTGCTGGGCCGTCCCGTAGCCTGCGTTGCGCTCCCAGCCATAGCCGGGATGGGCGCGGGCCAGATCGGCCATGATCCCGTCGCGCGCCACCTTGGCAACGATCGAGGCGGCGGCGATCGACAGCGAGCGCCCGTCGCCGCCCACCAGCGTCTCGCAAGGGTGGTTGAGCCCGCGCGGCACCATGTTGCCATCGACGAGCACATGGCAGGGCGGCGCGGAGAGCCCCGCCACGGCGCGGATCATCGCCAGATGCGAGGCGCGCAATATGTTGTGTTCCTCGATCTCGGCGACGCTGGCATGGGCGATCGAGACCTCGGCCATTTCGGCGATCTCGGCGGCCAGCGCGGCGCGGCGCCGCTGCGTCAGCCGCTTCGAATCGTCGAGCCCCTCGGGGATGCGGTCGGGGTCGAGAATCACCGCGGCCGCGGTGACCGGCCCGGCCAGCGGACCGCGCCCGACCTCGTCGACGCCGCAGATGCGGGAAAGCCCGCGGTCGCGGGCGGCGGTCTCGAAGAGGAAATCGGGTGGCATGGCCCGGCTTCTGGCCCGCTGCGGCGCCGCGATCAAGCCCGCCGGCGCGCAGGAGCATCGAAAGGGGGCGGAGAACCTGAATCCCCCGCCCCCATCGGGGATGCGGCATCTGGGGCAAGAGCCGCATCCCTGCACGACCGTTTTACCGGACGGCAACCCTGTAGCCGCGCCCGCGCAGGCACTGCGTGTCATAGCCGGAGATCGCGCCGTCCTCGGCCGTGCCCACGGCGCAATCGCCCGGAAAGCTGCGCGCCAGAACCGGGTATCCATCGAGGCAGGCGGCATCGACCACGGAGGCGGCCTCGAAATCGATCTGCCGCTGGCGCAGGCAGGCGAAGGGGATCTCCCCCGTGGCGACGGGGGTGGTGGTCTGCGGCATCGGCGTGGCCGGGGCGGCGGAGGCCGGCTGCCAGTCGCGCAGAAGATCGGGGGTGACCTCGTCGCGCGGCACGGGCGGCCAGGCCTCGGGCCGGGCCCGCGGCGTTTCCGGGGTCACCGGTGCCAGCTGCGATTCGATCCGGGCGCGGGCCTCGGCCCGGCGCCGGCTTTCGGCATCGCGCGCGATCTGGGCGAGGCGGTCCTCTTCGGCCCGGCGGATGATCTCGGCCCGGCGCGCTTCGGCCTCGCGCTGCGCCTGCGCCTCGGCCTGCGCCCGCGCCTCGGCCCGTGCGCGCGCCTCTGCCTGCGCCTGCGTGTCGGTCTGCGCCTGCGTGTCGGGCTGCGCGGTCGAGCCGAGCACCGCGCCGAGATCGATCCCGAGCTCGCGGCCGAGTTCGCGGCTGATCACGTCGAGCCCCGCCGCACCGCCGCTGCCGCCGAGCACCGCGCCGAGCGCGCCGAGGGCCGCGCGCCTGCGCGCGTCGCGTTCGCGGTCCCGCTCTTCCTTTGCCTCCTGCTCGGCCTCTTCGGCTTCGGCCTGCGCCTTTTCGGCCCGTCTCTCGGCCCGTCTCTCGGCCTGCCTTTCCGCCCGGCGCTCGGCCTTACGGCGCGCCTTGCGGGCTTCCTTGCGCGCTTCTGCCTCGGCCTTCTCGCGGTCCTCCTCCTCGCGCGCCTTCTTCTTGTCGCGCTCCTGCTTGGCGGCGGCACCGATGACGCCCAGCGCCACCAGCCCGCCGATCAGCCGGCCCATGTTCGGGTCGCCCTGCTGGGCCAGGGCCGGGGCGGGCGCCAGCCCGGTCAGCCCGAGCGACAGCGAAAGGGTCGCGGCGATGAGGCGTCGTGCCATGTCGGTCTCCGTATTTTCGGCTCCCGGCGGAGCGGATACCCTGCGGCCGGCCGATGGTGCGGGGCCGGGATAGACAGGTCTTGGGGGCAAAGTTGGGGCAAAGCGCGAGACAGGCAATAACGCCGCGTCCCGAGAGCCGCGTTATTGAATAGCGGCGGGCGAAACCGCATGGTGAGACCATGAAAACCCTCGCCCTCACCCTTTGTCTCATCCTCGCTGGCGCCGCTTCGGCGCAGGCGGCCTGCTACGCCGATTACAAGGCCAAGCGCGACGATCCGCTCAGGCTGCATTACGGCGTTGCCGAAATCTCCGCACCATGCGACGAACCCGAGGCCGCCGCGGACGAGCTGCGCCCGCGGCTGGGCTCGGATGACTGGGTGCTTTTGTCCATCGTGAGCCTGTTCGGCGACGAGGGACTGGAGAAAAGGCGGGACAGTGCAGGCGATTACTACCTCCGCTACTGAAGCGAGACAGGCCGGCAACAGGATCGTGACCGCGGGGCTTGCCGCGATCGCGCTGCTGCTCGTGGGCGCGGCGATCCTGCTTTTCGTCAACCTGCCCGACGCCAATGCCTTCAACGCCCGCGTCGAGCGGCTCTTCGTCGAGAATGACGACCTGACCGCGCAGGCCGAGATCAAGCTTCTGGAGATCCTCGCGCAATCGGGCACCGCCTTTTCCGAGACGCTGGCCTCCTACCGCTTCGTGATCTTCGTGCTGCTGACCTTCGCGCTCGCCATGCTGGTGGCGGCGGTGGCGTTCCTGTTGATGCTGGTGCAGCTCAACCGCCGTATGGGCCGGATCGAGCGCAAGGGGATCGAGGTCAATTCCCTCGTCATCGCGCGCGATCAGAACGCGGTGCACCTCAATGATTTCGAGTTCAAGCTGACGGCGGCGGCGATCGAGACGCTGTCGGTTCTGGCGGAGGCGCGGATGGATGACGAGGTGCTGTCGGGCGCGCAGATCGAGGCGGTGATCTCGGGCCGCTCGGCCGCCGATTGCGACGAGGCGGCGGGGGCCACCCGGATCAAGCGGCTGCGCGACAGCCTCGGCAACCAGCTGGTCAGCGAGCTGCTGGTCAAGAACATCGCCAAGCGCGGCTATGTGCTCTCGATCGACAAATCCGTGATCCGGATGCAGTGAGCGGGACGGTGGGCCGGGCTCAGGCCGCCAGCAGCCGCGCGTACTCCGCCTCGGGCACGCCGTAGCAGCCGCCCGCCATCCGTTCGAGCCCGGCGCGGTCGTTGATGCGGATCAGCCCGCGCGTGGCGCGCACGAGCCCCTGGCCTTCGAGGATGTGCAGCGAGACGGTCACCCCGGCCCGGCGCACGCCCAGCATGATGGACAAGAAATCATGCGTCAGCGGCACCTCGTCGCAGCCGAGCCGGTCGTGGCACATCAGCAGCCAGCGCGCGAGCCGCGCGTCGAGCTTCAGCTTGGCATTGGCGAGCGCGGTATGCGCGGTCTGCACCGACAGCGCGTGGCAATAGCGCAGCAGCCGCTTCCGAAGCACCTCCTCGCGCATCATCTCGCGCAGGCGCGCTGCCGCCATGCGGTGGCCCGTGCCGCCTATCTGCACGGTGGTCTGGTGGGGCGAGCGGTCGGTCCCCAGCGCCACCATGCTGCCCGACATGCCCTCGCGCCCGATCAGACCGGCCTCGATCTGCGCGTCGCCATCGGGGGTCATCGCGACAACCGATATCACGCCGCCGGTCGGGAAATAGACATGCTCGATCACTTCGCCCGGCTGCTCGATCACCAGACCCTGCGGCAGGTCGACCGGTTCGAGATGGGCGAACAGCGGATCGGCCAGATCTGCCGGGATACGCGCCAACAGCTGGTTGCCTTCGCTTCTCGCACCCTTTTCTTCGACCTTCATCGGCACCTTCTTCCACCGGCGGGTCGCGTCACGGGTCTCGCGGCCCCAACAGAACGGATCGTCCAAGGGAACCCGGTCCGATTTCGGTGCTAGTGCCACGCAACCACAAACACCAGTACGCGACATTGTTCCGTGCGAACTCGCACACAGAGAATGACGCAATTTCACACTCAAGTCATGAAAAATGGCGACTCCGGCAGGATTCGAACCTGCAACCTGCCCCTTAGGAGGCGACGAGCCCCAACCCTCTCCGCCCCGCGCCGCCCCTTAAAACACTAGCCTAAACAGCATCTTGAGGCTACGTTAGCCCGCGACAGCCCGAGCGAGCCCTATCCCCACCCGGTTCGGAAACGGTTCGAGATTCAGGCGCAACACGGTTCGCAGAGGAGATGCGGGATGCCCGAGAAGTTGACAGAGGGGCTCATCAAGGGGCTCAAGTTCGAGGATAAGCCCACGACAGTCAGGGACGCCAAGGTGACGGGCCTGATGGTGGCGGTGAACAAAACGGGAAAATCCTACAAGGTGCAGCGCGACCTCTGGCAGGGGCAGCGCGGGCGGCGGAAGCTGGTGAAGACCGTCCGCCACACCTTGGGCACCACCGAGGAGCTGACCTTGGAGGAGGCCCGGACCCGGGCGGCGGCGGTGATCGACCAGATCAAGCGCGGCATCGACCCGAACGCCCCGGCGGCGGACCCTGCGGCGGACGCGGGCACGTGGACGGTTCGCCGCCTGTACGAGGAGTACATTGCCGACATGCGCGCCCGCGACTGCGCGGAGCGGTCGGTGGAGAACATGCTGGACCGGCTGAACCGCTACCTCTCCGGCTGGGCTGACACTCCCCTGACCGAGATCAAGCGCAGCATGGCCCGCGAGGAACATCGGCGCATAACCCGCGACCACGGCGGCCCCTCCGCCAACAAGACGCTGCGCGACTTCCGGGCCGCCTACAACTTCGCCCTGAAGGTGGTCGATGACCCGGACGCCCTGCCCGGGAACCCGGTGGCGGCGGTGACCTTCAACAAGGAGCGGTCGAGCAACCGCGTCATCATGCCCGAGGACCTGCCGGACTGGTGGGCAAAGATACATGCCCTGCCGAACCCGCTGCGCCGGGACATGCACACGCTCGGGCTCCTCTCCGGCCTGCGCCCCGGCACCCTCGTTTCCCTGCGCCGGGACTGGGTGCGGGCGGCTGACCGGGCAATCTCCATCCCCCGGATGAAGTCGGGCCGGAGCTTCGACCTACCCTTGTCTGGGCGCATGGTCGAGGTGGTGGACCGCATCCTAGTGGCGGGCGCGGTCCTGTTCCCGAAGTCCGAATGGCTGTTCCCCACCCGGTCGAGCAAGACGGGCGAGGTGATCGCAACGCAGGTCTGGAAGGAGAAGGCGCTGCCCAGCGACACCGGGCACATCCTCCGGCACACCTACAGGACCATTGCCCAGCGCGAGGGCATCGACCGGGTGAACGCCCGGCTCCTGCTGGACCACACCGTGCCGGGCATCGACGGGGTGTACATCCACGAACGCGCCCTGTTCGACACGCTGCTTGCGGAGCAGGAGCGCATGACCGCCGCGATCTTCGCCCTGCTGGAACCCGAACAACAAAAGATTGCCGGTTGAATAGGGCGAAAGAGGGTTTCCCAACTGGCGCCCAAAGGGGTAGCTTAGGGCCAGACTAGGAAACCGTGTCGGCTCACCGGGGGTGCCGCGCACGGGGAGCGCCCCGCGAGAGCGAGGGGCGCGGGCCAACCGGACTTCTAAGGCCTGTCACTGAACCGACCGCCCGCCGCAGGCGGTCTGTTGTTTGGTGACGACAATGGACCAACAGACGATTGAAGCCATCGCGGAGGCCGTGACCGCGCGCATCCTCCGTGACCTTCCGCGCGGGCGTGTGCCCGTCTCCCCCGAATACCTGACCGCTGAGCAGGTTTCCCAGATGACGGGCTTCTCGCCCAAGTCGCTGGAGGCGTACCGCGCCAAGCGCGTCGGGCCGCCGTTCCTGAAGGTGGGCCACAGCATCCGCTACCGTGCTGAAGACGTGCGTGCCTGGGTTGAAGCCGGGGGTGCGGTCGAATGAGTGCAGTGGACAAAGGAAACGCCCCCAGCCGGGGGACCGGGGGCGCTCAGGAAGACAGGACCCTTGAACAGAACCGCCATCATCAACCCTGTGACCCGAGTATAGCGGGCGGCGGTGGCCGGGGCGAGGCCGGAGACTTGTTGCCGAACCCCGAGGCTGCCGTGACGTTCCTTGAGGGTTGGCGTCCGGGTGGGCCGTGGGTCCTGACGGCGATCCCGCCCGAGGGCGGCGCAACCCGGACCGTGACGCTGGCCGACACCGGCGCGGTGCGGAAGTGGGTCCACGACCACAGCGGCGGGCGCTGGAACCTCTACTTCACGGTGAACGAGACAACGGGGCCTGTTCGCAAGAAGCCGGAGAAGGCCGACATGGCTGCCGCGACCGGCCTGCATGTCGACGTGGACCCGCGCCCGGGCGAGGAGCTGGAAGGTGAACGCGAGCGGGCGCTGCGCCTCCTCCGGGCCTACAGCCCCGCGCCCACGGCCATCGTGGACAGCGGCGGCGGATACCAAGCCTTCTGGAAGGCGGAGGAGCCGGTGACGCTGGACGGGGACCCCGCGCCCATCGAGCGGCGCAACCTGAGGATTGAGGCGGACCTACAGGCCGACGCCTGCCACAACATCGACCGCCTGATGCGCCTCCCCGGGACCGTGAATTGGCCCGGCGAGAAGAAGCGCAAGAAGGGGCGCGTTGCCCGTCTCGCAAGCGTCGTGGATGCGGAATGGCAGCGAACCTACCGGCTGGCCGACTTCCCCGAGGCGGAGGTGGCGAAGGCGGCCCCGGCGTCCCGTGGGCGCAGCCGCGCGGCTGGCGCGGCCCCGGCGCAGGGCGTGATGATGGAAGACCTGCCCGAGGGCGTCGATGACCTGACCAAGGCGGTGATGGTGAACGGGCACGACCCGGACAACCCCGACCGCTGGGACGGGGGCATTGCCCCGGACGGAAGCTGGCAGGGCGACCGCTCCAAGGCAGTCTGGTGGGTGGCCTGTCAGCTCGCCCGGGCGCGCGTCGATGAGGCGACCATTGCGGGCATCCTGCTTGACCCGGACTATGGCATCAGCGCCCACGTCCGGGACCAGAAGGGGGCGGAGCGGTACGCCCAGAAGCAGGCGCGGGACGCATGGGAGGAGGTCGAGAGCGACTTTGTCTGCGACAAGGACGGGCGGCCCTTGCCGAACAACCAGCACAACATCCGCGTTGCGCTGCGCCGCCTCGGGGTGAGCCTCTGGCATGACGAGTTCGCGGGCCGCGAGCTGGTCGAGGGGCTGGACGGGTACGGACCCGCGCTGGATGACCCCGCCGCGATCCGCCTGCGCCTTGAGATTGACGAGCGGTTCGGCTTCCGGCCCACCAAGGACTTCTTCCTAGACGTGCTGAGCGACCAAGCCCGCCGGAACGCGCGCCATCCTGTGCTGGAACACCTCGCCGCCCTGCACTGGGACGGGGTGCCCCGCATCGACCGCTGGCTGTCCGAGTACGGCGGCGCGGTGGACACGCCCTACACCCGAGCGGTCGGGGCTCTGGTCCTCGTGGCTGCCGTCCGCCGGGTCCGCCGCCCGGGCGTGAAGTTCGATGAGATGCTGGTGCTTGAGTCCGCGCAGGGAACGAACAAGAGCACGGCGCTGAAGGTCCTCGCGGGACGTGACGAGTGGTTCACCGACGACATGCCGCTGAACGCGGAGAGCAAGCGCGTGATCGAGGCCTTGTCTGGCAAGTGGATCGTGGAGGCGGGCGAGCTGAAGGGGAACCGAAAGGCCGGGACCGACCACCTGAAGGGCTTCCTTTCGCGGACCCACGACAAGGCCCGTATGGCATACGACCGGCGCGAGCGGGAGGTGCCCCGGCAGTGCGTCATCGTCGGCACGACGAATGACAGCCGCTACCTGCGCGACACGACCGGCAACCGCCGGTTCTGGCCGGTGGCAGTGCAGGGCTTCGACCTTGATGCCCTCCGCCGCGACCGCGACCAGCTCTGGGCAGAGGCGTCGGCCCGCGAGGCGGAGGGGGTGCCGATCCGACTGGACCCTGAGCTTTGGGCCGATGCCGAGGCGGAACAGGACGCCCGGCGCGTGGAGGAGCCGTTCTATGAACGGCTGTACAGCACGCTTGGAGAGGAACGCCCCGGCAAGGTGAAGGCCGAGGACGTGTGGCGCATCGTCGGCAGGCTCCCGGGCCAGAGGACGCAGGACGACAATGAGCGCCTCGGGGATGCCATGCGCCGCCTAGGCTTCGACCGGGCCAAGCGCCGGTTCGGCCTGCCGAACCCCGAGTGGTGCTATGTCCGGGGCGAGGGGAACGTGCCGCAGCTGATCCCGCGCTTCGACCCCGAGGGCGAGCTGGATGGCGTGGTGGAGGCCCCCGGGTACACGTTCTAGGCGGCTCTGGGCCGGAACGGTGAGACAGGGGGAACGGTGGAAATCTGGGGGAACGGGTAACGCTCTGGAAAGGTGGAAGGACTGCGCAACGTTCCCCCCGAGCCGTCCCGTTCCGTGCGCGTCCCTAGACCCTCCGGCGGCGGCCCCCCGAAGCCCAAGGCAGCCGTCCTCCTCCCTCTCCCTCTACTACCTCTTACCTTTAAGGGGGGAACGGGAAGGAACGGTAGGAAAAGGCCAGCTACGGTGGCGGCGGCGCGTACCCCCTCCCCGGGAACGGTGGGGGTACGGCGGGGGAACGCCCCCTTGGGCTCGGGGTGCAGGGATGCAGCACCTCCACGTCTTGCGCCTCTGGAAAAAGGGGCCGCCAACCGCCCCTGCCGCCGATCTGGGCCGGAACCGGCCACCCCGAAAAGGCCATCCCGGAATGGCGCGGCGGACGCCAGCGCCGATGGGCTCGCAGGACCCGGCCCGGAGCACCCACCTAGCCGAACGTTTCCGGGGTAGACCGGCCCACAGTGTTCACGGTACGTTCTGCATGTGGACAGAAGGAACGGGGGAACCACAACATGCAGCGCCGCGCCGCGATCTACGCCCGGGTGAGCACCGGGGGCCAGACGCCTGACAACCAGCTTCTCCGGCTCCGGGAGGTGGCGGAGAGGGCCGGTTTCCAGATCGTGGAGGAGTATGTGGACACCGCGTCCGGGGCCAGCCCCTCGCGCAGCGGGATGGACCGGATGATGAAGGACGCCGCGCGCCGCCGGTTCGACATCCTGCTTGCATGGGACGTGTCGCGCCTTGGGCGGTCCCTGACGCAGCTTGTTGCGCTGTTCGACACCCTGCGCGCCCTTGGGGTGGACCTGATCCTTGAACAACAGGGCGTGGACACATCGACCCCGGCGGACCGGGCGCTGATGCAGATGAGCGCCGTGTTCGCTGAGTTCGAGCGGGCCATGATCGTTGAGCGCACAAAGGCGGGGATAGAGCGCGCACGGGCGCGGGGCTCCCAGATCGGGCGGCCCCCAGCGTCTGACGCCCTGATTGCCTCCATCCGGGCGCTCCGGGCGCGCGGCATGGGGATGGACAAGATTGCCCGAGAGCTTCGCTGCGGCAAGGGCCTCAGCCAGCGCATTTGCAAAGAGTACGACAAGGAGGCTGCCGAGCCATGACCGACAACAGAGACCTTCCCGCCCGCCTCGTGCCGCCCGGCTCCGGGGAGCTGGGCCGATCCCACTGGCACGTGACCGAGCTTGGCCTAGCCGTGGTTGAGGAGCTGGCCGGGCGCGGCTGCCACGTCGCCACGATTGCCCGCGCCCTCGGCATGAGCAAGGATGCCTTCAAGTCCTGCCGCGACCGCCAGCCCGAGGTTGACGAGGCGTACCACCGGGGCCTCGCCCGCGAGCATGACCAGCTTGTGAGCAACCTCCGCGCCGCCGCCGATGACGGCAACATCGTCGCCAACATCTTCCTCCTGAAGGCCCGCCACCAGTACCGCGAGGGCGAGGCGCTGGACGCCAACGTGAACGTCAACTTCAACCCCGGCGGCGTCGTGGTGGTCCCCCAGCGCCAGACCATCGAGGAGTTCCTTGAGGAGCAGCGCGAGCGCGAGGCGAACACCATCGAAGGCGAGGTGGTCCGGGAGGCGCGGCGCGGTGACTGACAACAAGAGTTCCGCCGCGCGCTGCGCCCCGCGCGGCGGTATCTTCCGGCGCATGAGCGCTGAGACCACCTTCCACGTCTATGAGAACGCCGCTGGGCTCCTCTCCCGCATGGGCTACAATGCCCGGGCGGAGGACCGCTGGACGCCTCCCCCGCAGCACCACCCGCGCCGCCCGGTGGCAGCCATCGTCACGGACGCGCCGCCCATCGTGGTCGGCTATGCCGTCACGTCCGTTGCGGAGGAGCCCGAGGCGCACCTTCCCAACACGTCCGCCCGCGCGGGCCGGGTCCCGCATGGCGAGAGTGGCGGGACACCCTAGGCCTTCTGGCTCAACAACAACGAATAGCGCTCTGAGCCGCATGGAGCTCAAGATATAGTTCTCCCTAGCACAATCGCCGCCCGCTGGAGGGCGCGCACCGAGCAAGGCGCTCACGCACGGCGGCGACCACCATAGGAGACCCCATGCCCGAGCCCGCACAAATTCCCGAAGGCACCGCAATCCCTGAGCTGACCGCGCCCCCGATGGGCAAGGCGGAGGTGATCGACTTCGCAGCAGTCGTGAGCCGCCGCGCTGAGAAGTTCGGCCAGACCATTGACACCCTCTCCGCTGGCATCGCCACGCGGGGCCGCGAGGCCGCCGAGAGCCTCGCCCGGGCTGACTTTCCGCCCGAGGCGCAGGCGGAGGCCGCGCGCAAGGCGGAGGCCAAGGCCCGCAAGGAGGTCGTGACCAACAGCACCGACCGCCGGTGGGAGATGCTGAAGGAGCTGAAGGCGGCGGAGGACACCACCCGCACCACCGCCGCGCTCTTTGCCTCGCCGCAGGCCGTCCTCGCCCGGGCCGGTCTGGGCACCACCGAGCGCACCAACTTTGAGGCGCAGCTCGCGGGCTCCGGCCCGGCGCAGCTGATGAACCTCGCCACCTTCGCCATCGCCACCAAGAACGCGGTCCTCGGGGCCGCCCTCTGCGCGGTGTGCGAGCGGATGCCCCGGCGTGACCGTCCCTTCTCCCCTGCCGACTTGGCCGACCGCCTCGTGGGCGAGGAGACCCGGGCCGTGCAGGCAGCCGTCGAGGTCATCCGCAATGCCGCCCAGCGCGCAATCGTCGCCAACCGCGAGTTTGAGCGCGGGCGGGTCAACCCGCTGGACCGCGTGAAGGTCGCACTCAAGAGCCAGAAGGAGGCCAACTGATGCCGCTCTACCTTGTAAGCCGCCCGAAGGGGGCGGACCACCTGAAGAACCCCGCCGGGATGCACGGCGCTCTGGTCGAGGCCGCAGACGCAGCCGCCGCCATCGCCGCTGCCAACGCCCTTGCGCCCCGGATGAACACGCCCTTCGCTGGGTACGATGCGACCGAGGTGGCGACCGCCGCCGCTGGGGGCTTCGCACCGGCACTGATCCAAGGGACGGTCGTGGGCGATGCCTACAGCGGCCCGGCTCGCCC
>NZ_KZ304959.1 GCF_002723615.1 Limimaricola cinnabarinus | reverse complement strand
ATCGCCCGCGCCCGGCCGCGCCGCCGCGCTGGAAGCGCGCGCCGCGGCGCTGCGCGGCGGGCCGGTGATCGCGCCCGAGACACGCGCGCGGCTCGATGCGGGCGTGGCGCTGCCTGCCGCGTTGCAGTGAGGCCCCGCACGGGCTAACAGTCGCGCGCATTCCACATCGCCCGACAGACAGACCGGAGCCTTTCGCATGACTTCTCCCCTTCGCCTCGGAATCGCCGGTCTCGGAACCGTCGGCGCGGGGGTCGTCCGCATCGTCCAGTCGCATCCCGAACTGCTCGCCGCCCGCGCCGGGCGCGGCGTCGAGATCACCGCCGTCTCCGCCCGCGACCGCAGCCGCGACCGCGGCGTCGATCTTTCGGCCTATGCCTGGGAGGACGACGCCGCCACGCTGGCCGCGCGCGACGATGTCGACGTGGTGCTGGAGCTGATGGGCGGCCATGAGGGCATCGCAAAGCAGGTGGTCGAGACCGCGCTCGACGCGGGCAAGGACGTGGTCACCGCCAACAAGGCGCTGCTCGCCCATCACGGCCAGGCGCTGGCCGAGCGGGCCGAGGCGCAAGGCCGGGTGATCCGCTTCGAGGCCGCCGTCGCGGGCGGCATCCCCGTCATCAAGGCGCTGACCGAATCGCTGGCGGGCAACGAGATGACCCGCGTGATGGGCGTCATGAACGGCACCTGCAACTACATCCTGACCCGGATGCAGAGCGCGGGGCTGCCCTATGACGCGGTGTTCCAGGAGGCCGCCGATCTTGGCTATCTGGAGGCCGATCCGCAGCTCGACGTGGGCGGGATCGACGCGGGCCACAAGCTGGCGCTGCTGGCCTCGATCGCCTTCGGCACCAGGGTCGATTTTTCGGGCGTCGAGCTCGAAGGCATCGGCGCGATCACCATCGAGGACATCACCCACGCCGCCGACATGGGCTTTCGGATCAAGCTTCTGGGCGTGGCGCAGATGACCGGGCGGGGGCTCGAGCAGCGCATGTCGCCCTGCCTCGTGCCCGACAGCTCGCCCTTGGGCCAGCTCGAAGGCGGCACCAACATGGTCGTGCTCGAAGGCGACGCGATCGGCCAGATCGTGCTGCGCGGGCCGGGCGCGGGCGCGGGCCCGACCGCCAGCGCCGTGATGGGCGACGTGATGGATCTCGCGCGGGGGCTGCGGCTGCCGGTCTTCGGCCAGCCCGCCGCGGGCCTGCGCGCCGCGCGTGCGGCGCAGGCCGCCGTGCCCGCGCCCTACTACCTGCGCATGCGCCTTCTGGACAAGCCGGGCGCTCTGGCCAAGGTCGCGCGCGTGCTGGGCGAATCCGGCATCTCGATCGACCGGATGCGCCAATACGACCACGAGGACGTCTCCGCCCCGGTGCTGATCGTCACCCACAAGACCACGCGCTTCGCGCTCGAAGAGGCGCTGTCCGCCTTCGAGGCGACGGGCGTGGTGCAAGGCGCCCCCGTCGCGATCCGCATCGAGCAGGTCTGACCGGGGCGCGCGCCCTTTCGGTTCATCTTTCTTCAAATACGCATGGCGCGCCGGGAGAGCCTGGCGCACCGTGCCACGGGACGTGCGACCGTTTGCGCAAACATCCCCTCACGCGCTTGTCACTGCGCGAAAGGCCCGGTTAGGTCGAGGCAACGCTCACGATTGCCCGAGGATGCCCCGATGCCCCAAGCCCCCGAATTCCATGACCGCATGCTGTCGCTCGGCCTCGCCCGGGTATCGGAGGCCGCGGCCATCGCCTGCGCGCCGCTGATCGGCCGCGGCGACGAGAAGGCCGCCGACCAGGCCGCCGTCAATGCCATGCGCACCCAGCTCAACATGCTCGACATCGCGGGCACGGTGGTGATCGGCGAGGGCGAGCGGGACGAAGCGCCGATGCTCTATATCGGCGAGGAGGTCGGCACCGGCGAGGGCCCGGCCGTGGACATCGCGCTCGACCCGCTCGAGGGCACGACGCTGACCGCCAAGGACATGCCCAACGCGCTGACCGTGATCGCCATGGGCCCGCGCGGCTCGATGCTGCACGCCCCCGACGTCTACATGGACAAGCTCGCGATCGGGCCGGGCTTTGCCGATGGCGTCGTCTCGCTCGACATGAGCCCCGCCGAGCGGGTCGCGGCGCTGGCCAAGGCCAAGGGCACCGATGCGGGCGACATCACCGTCTGCGTGCTGGAGCGTCCGCGCCACGAGGAGATGATCGCCGAGCTGCGCTCCACCGGCGCCGCGATCCGCCTGATCACCGATGGCGACGTGGCGGGCGTGATGCATTGCGCCGAGCCCGCCAAGACCGGGATCGACATGTACATGGGCTCGGGTGGCGCGCCCGAGGGCGTGCTCGCGGCGGCGGCGCTCAAATGCATGGGCGGGCAGATGTATGGCCGGCTGCTGTTCCGCAACGATGACGAGAAGGGCCGCGCCCGCAAGGCCGGGATCGAGGATCTCGACCGGATCTATGCCCGCGACGAGCTGGTCACCGGCGACGTGATCTTCGCCGCCACCGGCGTCACCGACGGCAACCTCGTGCCCGGCATCCGTCGCGACGGCGACTATCTCACCGCCGAGACGATCCTGATGCGCTCCAAGACCGGCTCGGTGCGGCGCATGTTCTACCGCAACCCGGTCGAGCGCAGCCAGCCCGGCCGCTGAGACGGCACCCGGTCAGGGGGGCGCTGCCCCCCGGCCTTCGGCCTCCCCCCGGCGTATTTTCGGGAAAATGAACCATGGGGCGCGCGCACCCTCACCGGCGCGCCGCCCCGGTCGCGCGAGGGTGAGCGCGCGGCCCTCTCTCCGGGCTTGCCTTGCGAGGCGCTTTCGGGCGACACCGGCGCCATGCCAGACTTTCTCAACGTCTCCGCCTCGCTGACCGGCCGCCGCTGGGTCGGCCCCTCCGCCGAGGCCGACCGCCTCGCCCAGGCCATGATGCAGGGCTGCGACCTGCCCCTGCCGCTGTGCCACGCGCTTGTCGGGCGCGGCGTCACCGCAAAGGACATGGCGGGCTTTCTCGCCCCCACCCTGCGCGACCTGCTGCCCGACCCGCTGTCCTTGCGCGACATGGGCCGCGCCGCCGAGAGGGTGATGCAGGCGGTGCGCGGGCGCGAGCGCATCGCCATCTTCGCCGATTACGATGTCGATGGCGGCTCTTCGGCGGCGCTGCTCATGGTCTGGCTGCGGCAGATGGGCCTGCGCGCGACGCTCTACATCCCCGACCGGATCGAGGAGGGCTACGGCCCCAACGCCCCGGCGATGGAACGGCTGGCGCGCGATCACGACCTGATCATCTGCGTCGATTGCGGCACGCTGAGCCACGAGCCCATCGCCGCCGCGAAGGGCGCGGATGTCGTCGTGCTCGACCATCACCTGGGAGGCGAGACGCTGCCCGAGGCGGTGGCGGTGGTGAACCCCAACCGGCAGGACGAGAGCGGCGATCTCGCGCATCTCTGCGCCGCCGCCGTGGTGTTCCTGCTTCTGGTGGAGCTGAACCGGCAGCTGCGCGAGGCGGGCAAGCGCGGGCCGGACCTGATGGCGATGCTAGACCTCGTGGCGCTGGCCACCGTGGCCGACGTGGCGCCGCTCATCGGCGTCAACCGGGCGCTGGTGCGCACCGGGCTGCAGGTCATGGCGCGGCGGCAGCGCGCGGGCCTCGTGGCGCTCGCCGACGTGGCAGGGCTCGACGTGCCGCCCACCGCCTATCACCTCGGCTACCTGCTGGGCCCGCGGGTCAACGCGGGCGGGCGGATCGGCAAGTCCGACCTCGGCGCGCGGCTTCTGTCCACCGACGATCCGCACGAGGCGGCGGCACTGGCCGAGAAGCTCGATCACCTGAACCGCGAGCGGCGCGAGATCGAGGCGCGGGTGCGTGACGCGGCACTCGAACAGGCCGAGGCGCGCGGCGTGGACGGCCCGCTCGCCTGGGCGGCGGGCGCGGGCTGGCATCCGGGCGTGGTCGGCATCGCGGCGGCGCGGATGAAGGAGGCGACCAACCGCCCCGCCGTCGTCATCGGCGTCGAGGACGGCATCGGCAAGGGCTCGGCCCGTTCGGTGCCCGGCATCGATCTGGGTGCCGCGATCCACCGTGTCGCGGCCGAGGGGCTCCTGCTGCGCGGCGGCGGGCACAAGATGGCCGCGGGCCTCACCGTCGAGGAGGGCATGATCGAGCCCGCCATGGCGCGGCTTGCGGAGCTTTTGGAAAAACAGGGTGCGGGCGCGGGTGGCCCGCGTGACCTGCGGCTCGATTCGGTGCTGATGCCCAATGCGGCGACGCTGGAGCTGATCGAACGGATCGAGGCCGCGGGCCCCTTCGGCGCCGCCGCCCCCGCGCCGCGCTTCGCCTTTCCCGACGTGATGCTGCACGACGTGCGCGAAGTCGGACAGGGACACCTCAAGATCGCCTTCGGCGACGGCATGGGCAAGCGGCTCGACGGCATCGCCTTTGGCGCCATGGACGGGCCGATGGGCGCGGCCTTCACCCGCCATGGCGGCGCGCGCTTCCACCTTGCCGGCAAGCTCGATCTCAACATCTGGAAGGGCCGCCGCTCGGTGCAGCTTCGGCTCGACGACGCCGCCCCGGCGGGCTGACCGCACGAAGCGCCTTTGCCCCCACGGCAATTTCGCGGATCGGCGATTTTCCCCTTGCGAGGCCGGGGCGCTTCTCCTAAACACCGCCTCACCGACGAGCGGCCCGTTCGTCTATCGGTTAGGACGCCAGGTTTTCAACCTGGAAAGAGGGGTTCGATTCCCCTACGGGCTGCCATCGGTTCACGGCTTCAGGTCGCGCAAGCGAAACCGAAGCTGTCGTCAGTGTGGCCCGTTCGTCTATCGGTTAGGACGCCAGGTTTTCAACCTGGAAAGAGGGGTTCGATTCCCCTACGGGCTGCCACGACGCCTTTCCTTCTCCCCTCTGCTCCTGCCCTCGCGCCAAGATGCGGCCCGATCCGCGCGTGCTTGGTTGTTCCCCCGCGCGCGTGTCGATAAAGCTGGCGCGGTATACCAGACAGGGAGGGCCGCGCCGTGGCACACCAGGACAAAGCGAAGATCGGCCTGATCGGCCTTGGCACCATGGGCAGCGCGCTCGCGCTCAACATCGCCGAAAAGGGCTTTCCGATCGCGGTCTGGAACCGCCGCGCCGATGTCACCCACGCCTTTCACGACGAGGCCGGCGATCTGGCCGAAAAGGTGATTCCGACCGAGACCCACGAGGAGCTGGTCGCCGCCATCGCCAAGCCGCGCGCAATCATCCTGATGGTGCCCGCGGGCGAGCCCGTCGATGAGCAGATCGCCAAGCTGCGCCCGCTGCTCGACGATGACGACATGATCATCGACGCGGGCAACGCCAACTTCCACGACACCAACCGCCGCGCGCGCGAAGCCGGCGACAAGCCGTTTCTCGGCATCGGCGTCTCGGGCGGCGAGGCCGGCGCACGGCACGGCCCTGCGATCATGGGCGGCGGCGAAAAGGCGCATTGGGACCGGGTCGAGCCGATCCTCACCGCCATCGCCGCCAAGTTCGAGGGCGAGCCCTGCGCCGACTGGATGGGCCGCGAGGGCGCGGGCCATTTCGTCAAGGCGGTGCATAACGGCATCGAATACGCCGACATGCAGATGATCGCCGAAGTCTACGGCGTGATGCGCGACGGGCTGGAGATGAAGGCGGATGCCATCGGCGACGCCTTCGCGCGGTTCAACGAGGGCGCGCTGAAATCCTACCTGATCGAGATCTCCTCGATCGTAACCAAGGCCGCCGACAAGCACACCGGCGAGCCGATGATCGACCTCATCCTCGACAAGGCGGGCCAGAAGGGCACCGGCCGCTGGACCGCGATCGAGGCGCAGCACCTTGCCGCGCCGATCCCCGCGATCGAGGCCGCCGTGGTGGCGCGCAACCTGTCGAGCCGGGTCGCCGCGCGGCGCGAGGGCGAGGACCTGTTCGGCGCGGCGCCGACGAAGATCCCCGAGGGCGCGGTCTCCGACGAGATGCTGGAGCGCGCGCTGATCGCGGGCAAGGTGCTGTGCTACGCGCAGGGCTTCGACATGATCGCCGCCGCCTCCGAGCAGTTCGGCTGGACGCTGCCGCTCCCGGCGATCGCGCGGGTCTGGCGCGAGGGCTGCATCATCCGCTCGGCGATGCTCGACGACATGGCTTCGGCGCTGACCGAGGACGAGGACCGCAACCTGATGCTGGCCCCGGTCTTCGCGCGGCATCTGCGCGAGGGGCATGTCGCGCTGCGCGAGCTTGTCGCCATCGGCGCGCGCTACGGCCACCCGATGCCGGCGCTCTCCTCGGGGCTGAGCTATTTCGACGCGATGCGCACCGCGCGCGGCACGGCCAACATGATCCAGGCGCAGCGCGACTATTTCGGCGAGCACGGCTTCGAGCGCATCGACGGCATCGAGGACGCGCATGGCCCCTGGCACGGCCACGGCGTCTGACCCTTCATGACGAAAGACGCCGCCCGCTCCTGCGGGCGGCGTCCTGCCGCATCGCCGGGCGCCCCATCGGGGCCGCCCGGCTTTTTCATGCGCGGCCTAGCTGTCGAAGGAGGTGCTGAACACGTCCCACAGCACCAGCCCCACGGTGACCGCCAGCACGAGGCCGAGATCGAAGCGCGGGATGTGCCACATCAGGATGCCGAGGAACGCGAGGAAGAAGGCCAGCGCCACATAGGTCATGAGACGGGGGATCATTGCGCGGTCTCCTCTGACAGAAGGCCCTCGAGCCAACGCGCGGTGCGCAGCAGGCGGGCATCGTCGCCGCGCCGTCCGACGAGCTGCGCGCCCATCGGCAGGCCGGTTTCGGATTGCAGGATCGGCACGGTCACGGCGGGCGTGCCGCACAGCGTCCAGAGCCCGTTGAAGATCGAATCGCCGGTGCTGGCATGGCCCTCGGGCGCGGGGCCGAGCGCGGCGGGGGCGAGGATCGCGTCGCAGCGTTCGAAGATCTCGTCGAGCCCGGCATAGAGCACGTCCGGCCAGTCGAGCGCGGCGATGTAGTCGCGCGCGGGGATGGTCTTGCCCCGGTCGAGTGCTGCGCGCATCTCCTCCGAAAGCCGCTCCCTGCCCCGCTTTTCGTAGGCGTAGAAGGATTTGGCCATCTCGGCGAGATTGATGCGCTCGCGGATCTCGGCGGCTTCGTCGAAGGCGCTCGGCAGCGCGGCTTTGAAACATTGCTCGCCCAGCGCCTCGACCAGCTCCTCGAAGCCCGCATGGGTGTCGGCATCCGCCTGCTCCCAGCTTGGCGGGCGCAGGAAGGCCAGCGTCGGGCGCACCGGCGGCGCGGTCATCGCGGTCGCGTGCAGGCGTGGTGCCGGCGCGGGCGCGGTGGCCCGGTCGCCCGCGTCATGGCCGAAGAGCACCTCGGCCAGCAGCGCCGCGTCCTCGACGGTGCGGGCAAAGACGCCGATCGTGTCGAGGCTGGGCGACTGGCTCAGAACGCCGGTCCGGGGGATCGCGCCGAAGCTCGGCTTGAACCCCACCGTGCCGCAAAACGCGGCGGGCCGGATCACCGAGCCGCCGGTCTGCGTGCCGACCGCGAGCGGCACCATGCCGGCGGTCACCGCCGCCGCCGAGCCCGAGGAGGAGCCGCCCGGCGTGCGCGCCGGGTCGTGCGGGTTGCGGGTCTTGCCGGGGTGCATGAAGGCCAGCTCCGCCGTCACCGTCTTGCCGATGATGATGGCGCCCGCCGCCCGCAGCCGCTCGACGAGGGCCGCGTCCTTTTCGGGCACCCTGCCCTCGTCGAGCGGCGTGCCGTTCTGGGTCGGGATCTTCGCCGTGTCGATCACGTCCTTGAGCGCCACGGGCAGCCCGTGCAGCGGCCCCGTCGGCCGCCCGGCCCGGCGCGCGGCGTCGAGCGCCTGCGCCTGGCGGGCGGCATGATCGCCGTCGAGCCAGGCCCAGGCCTGCACCTGAGGCTCCAGTGCCGCGATCCGGTCGAGACAGGCCTGCACCAGGTCGGTGGCGTCGAGCGCGCCCGAGGCCATCCGGTCGCGCAGTTCGCGCGCCGAAAGGTCGAGCATGGCGACATGGCCCTTGGGCATCGGTTTCATGTTCATCTCAGCGCCCATAGAACAGCTCCGGCAGGCCGAAGACCAGTTGCGGGAAGACATAGACCAGCACCATCGACACCATCACCATGGCGAGGAAAGGCAGGATTCCCTTGAAGATCTGCGTCAGCCGCACCTCGGGGGGCGCGATGCCCTTGAGATAGTAGGCCGACATCGCCATCGGCGGCGTCAGGAAGGAGGTCTGCAGGTTCAGCGCCACGAGGATGCCGAAGAACAGCGGATCGACCCCGAAGATCTCCAGAAGCGGCAGGAAGATCGGCACGAAGATGATGATGATCTCCGACCATTCGAGCGGCCAGCCCAGAAGGAAGATGATCAGCTGCGCGAGGATCAGGAACTGCACCGGCGTCAGGTCGAGCCCCGAGACGAACTCCGAGATCAGGTGCTCGCCGCCCAGATAGGAGAAGACGGAGGAGAAGATGTAGGAGCCGACGAAGAGCCAGCACACCATAGCCGTCGTGCGCACCGTGAGGTAGACGCTTTCGCGCAGCCGCTGGAAGGTCATGGCGCGGTAGATCACCGCCAGCACCATGCCGCCCAGAGCGCCGATCGCCGCCGCCTCGGTCGGCGTGGCAAGGCCGAACAGGATCGAGCCCAGCACCGACAGGATCAGCACCGCCAGCGGGAAGAAGGAGGTGAAGAGCATCCACAGCAGCTTGAGGAAGGGGACGTCCGGCACCTCCTCCCTGGTCGGGCGGGGGGCGACCGAGGGCTGCAGGATCGAGCGGCCGATCACGTAGGTGAGGTAGAGCCCGACGAGGACGAGGCCCGGCAGCAGCGCGCCCGCATAGAGCCGCACGATCGAGACGCCCGAAGCCGCCGCATAGACGATCAGCATGATCGAGGGCGGGATCAGGATGCCCAGCGTGCCGCCCGCGCAGATGATGCCGGTGGCGAACGAGGTGTCGTAGCGCGCCTTGAGCATGGCGGGCAGCGCCAGAAGGCCCATCAGCGTCACCACCGCGCCGACGATGCCGGTGGCGGTGGCGAAGAGCGCGCAGGTGATGAGCGCGGCCACGCCCATGGAACCGGGCACGTTCTTGGAGGCGATGTTGAGCGTGGTGAAGAGCCGGTCGACGATGTTGGCCCGCTCCACGATGTAGCCCATGAAGAGAAACAGCGGCACGGCGGTCAGCACCTCGTTCGACATCACCGTGTAGGTCTGGTTGATGAAGAGGTCGAAGACCCGGTTGTTGAAGAAGCCGTCGATCCAGGCCGATGTGCTCTCCCACCACGAGGCGATCTCGAGGTCGAGCCGGTCGTAGTCGCGCCACATGCGGCGGGCATCGAAATAGGCGAAGTAGCCAAAGCCGATGCCGAGCGCCATCAGCGTGAAGGCGATGGGAAAGCCCAGGAAGACAAGGCAGATGAAGACGCCCAGCATCATCAGGGCGATTTGCGGTTCGGTCACGTGCGTGCGCTCCGTATCGGTTCAACGCGGAAGCCGCGCGTCATTTCATGTCCGGGTGGTCGGAGGGGGCGGTCATCTGCTTGATCAGCAGCGCCTCGGTCTCCTCGACATCCTCGGCCGCGGCCAGCCAGACGCCGTCGCGCATCGCGAGGATGCAGCGGAAGAGCTGCGCGAGCCCCTGGATCGCCAGCAGGATGCCCGCGGCGACGATCACCGTCTTGAACTGGTAGATCGGCACGCCCGCCGGGCTGTTCACCGAAACCTCGCCGTATTGCCAGGAGCGGCTTGCGTATTTCCAGCCCGCGAAGACCAGCGCCAGCACGCCGGGAAAGAAGAAGATGATGTAAAGGAGCCCGTCGACCGCGGCCTGCACCCGCACGGGCCAGAGCCGGTAGAGGAAGTCGCCGCGCACATGGCCGCCGCGCGACAGCGTGTAGGCGCCGCCGAGCATGAACAATGTGCCGTACATGATGAAGGAGATGTCGAGCGCCCATGGCGTGGGCGAGCCCAGCACGTAGCGCACGAAGACCTCGTAGCTGACCCCGAAGGTCATCAGCACGATGAGCCAGCCGAAGACCTTGCCGAAGGCGGCGGAAAGGGCGTCGGCGAATTTGATGTATCCGAGCATTCGCGTCCCGTATCGATGAGGGCCCGGCGACGCGGTGGCGCCGCCGGGCGGTCAGGTCCGGCTCAGAGCGCCAGCTTGCCCGGGTAGTAGTGCTCGTAGGCGAGCTGGTAGTCGGGCGAGTTCATCAGCGTGTAGTAGGTCACGCGTTCGACCCATTCGCGCTGGCTGTCGAGCACGCGCTTCATGAAGTCGTCCTGCTCCAGCTCGGGGATCAGCGCGTCCCAGGCGTCGAGCTGGGCCGAAAGGATCGCCTGCGGCGTGCGGTGCACGGTGACGCCGCTTTCCGAAAGCTTCTGCAGATCGCGCGAATACTGGTCGAGCGCGGTCGCGGAGTTCGCGGTCGAAGCCGCCTCCACCGCGTGGCGCATGATCGCCTGCAGGTCGGGGTCGAGGCTTTCGAGGAAGCTCTTGGAGAACAGGAACTCGAAGCTCTCGGAGGCCTGGTGGTAGGACGACAGGTAGTAGTTCTTGGCCACGTCCTGCGCGCCGAAGCGGCTGTCGGAGGTCGGGTTGTTGAACTCGAAGGCGTCGATCACGCCGCGCTCCATGGCCGGCACGATCTCGCCGCCCGGCAGCTGCGCCACCGACATGCCCATCGACTGCATCAGGTCGGCCGCAAGGCCCACGGTGCGGTATTTCAGGCCCTTTATGTCATCGACCGAGGCGACCTCGTTCTTGAACCAGCCGAAGGGCTGCGCCGGCATCGGGAAGCCCAGCATGCCCTCGACGTCGAGACCCATCGTGTCCATCAGCTCGGCATAGAACTCGCGCCCGCCGCCGGCATAGAACCAGCCGAGCATGGTGTCGGCCGAGCCGCCGAAGACCGGGCCGGTGCCGAACAGCGAGGCGGCCTTGTTCTTGCCGTACCAGTAGACCGGCACCGAATGGGCCATGTCGATCAGGCCGTCGCTCACCGCATCCATCACCTGGAAGGCCGCGACAACGGCGCCCGCGGGCAGCACGTCGACCTTGAGCCGGCCGCCCGACATCGCCTCGACGCGGTCGGCATAGGCCTGCGCCATCTCCTGCCAGATGTCCGAGGCGGGCCAGGACGTCTGCAGCTTCACCACGATCGGGCTCTGGGCCAGCACGGCGGGCGCGGCGAGACCGCCGGCCGCGGTGACGCCCGCGCCGAGCGCACCGCGGCGCAGGAACGAACGCCGCGACACCTGCGCGGTCTTCTTAGGGGTAACTGTCATGAACTCCTCCCAGATGTTCGATTGGGCCGGCGCTCCCCCGCGCGGCCTCCCCGATCATTCCGTCTCGGGGCGTCAAAGGCAACTGGTAATTATTCTTGACCACTTCGGCGGCAGGGCTGAACGATGATCGGGCGGCCCGCCTTGCTCCCGCGGCCCTGCCGGATATATCTGTCTGGCTTGAGATTTTTCGAGGGACGGTTCCATGGGCGTCGATGTCAGCGAGATCTTCGACAAGGCCCCCACGGCCTACATGCTGCTCGATCGCGAGCTGCGCTTCGTCTGGGCGAACCGCGCCTATTACGATGTGCTGGGCAGAGCGCCCGAAGAGATCCTCGGGCGTGTCGTGACCGAGATGTTCCCGGCCGAGGGCGAGGCGGAGGCAATGCTGCAGGCCTCGTTCGACAGGGTGTTTTCCCTGGGGCGGACCGATCACCTGCCGCTGATCCCCTACCCGATCGCCACCGCCGACGGCGCCGTCGCGCACCGCTACTGGAGCGCGACCCATACGCCGATCCTGAATGACGCGGGAGAGGTGGCATACCTGCTGCAGAACACGCAGGACGTGACCGATCTCTACATGAAGGCGCATCGCGGCGCGGCAGCGGACCGCCCCGCTGCCGGCTCCGCCCCCGAGAACGGCGTGCTGCTGCGCGCCGAGACGGTGGCGCAGCAGAATCTCGAGCTCGGCCTCGCCACGCAGTTCTTCGAGACGGTCTTCGACCAGGCCCCCAGCATCATCGCCATCCATGCCGGTCCCGACCATGTCTTCCGGCTGGCCAATCTCGAATACCGGCGAATCGCCGGCCCCGAGCGGCAGCTGATCGGCCGGCCCGCCGCCGAGGCGCTTCCCGAATTGCGCGAGCAGGGCTTCATCGACATGCTCGACCGGGTCTACGAGACCGGCGAGCCCTTCGCCCTGCGCGGCGCGCAGGCCTTCGTCCACACCGCGGACGGCCCGCCCACCGAGGTCTTCGTGGATTTCGTCTACCAGCCGCTGGGCGGGCCCGATGGCAAGACCGTCGGCATTCTCGTGCAGGGCCATGACGTCACCGCCCAGAAGCGCGCCGAGGACGAGCAGCGCCGCGCCGCCGAGCGGTTCGCGACCCTGGCGCAGAACATGCCCGACCATGTCTGGACCGCGCGCCCCGATGGCCGGCTCGACTGGGCCAGCGACCGGATCTACGACTTCACCGGCGCGCAGGGCGACGAGATCCTGGGCGAGAACTGGGCCCGCGTGGTTCACCCCGAGGACCGCGACCGGGTGCAGCCGATCTGGGCCGCCTCGATCGAAAAGGGCATCCCCTACGACGCCGAATTCCGGATAAGGGACCGCGAGGACGGCTATCGCTGGTTTCTGGTGCGGGCGGTGCCGGTGCGCGACGCGGATGGCGCGGTGACCCAGTGGATCGGCACCAACACCGATATCGAGGACCGCAAGATCACCGAGGCGGCGCTGGCCGATCTCAACGCCACGCTCGAAGAGCGCGTCGCCCAGCGCAACCGCGAGCTCGAACGCGTCAACGCGACGCTGCGCCAGAGCCAGAAGATGGAGGCGATCGGCAACCTCGCCGGTGGCGTGGCGCATGATTTCAACAACCTGCTGCAGGCGATCACCGGCAGCCTGCAACTGGCCCGGCGCGAGCTGGCGCAGGACCGGCTTTCGGAGGCGCGTCTCGATCAGGCGATGAGCGCGGTCGAGCGCGGCGCCACGCTGGCCGCGCAGCTTCTTGCCTTCGGCCGCCGACAGCCGCTGGAGCCGCGGGCGGTGGATCTGGGGCGAATGCTGAACGATGTCGCGCCGATCCTGCACTCGGCCGTGGGCGAAGGCGTGCGGATCGAGACCGCCGTCACCGGGGGGCTGTGGAACACGCTGGTCGATGTCGCCAATCTCGAAAACGCGCTGATCAACCTCGTGGTCAATGCGCGCGACGCCATGCGCGGGCGCGGCCGGCTGCTCATCGAGCTGGAGAATTGCGAGATCGACGCGGAATCCGCGCGGCTGATGGCCGATGTGGTGCCGGGCGAATATGTGCGCCTGTCGGTGGTCGACGAGGGCTGCGGCATGGGCCCGGAGGTGATCGAAAAGATCTTCGAGCCCTTCTTCACCACCAAGCCCGAGGGCCGCGGCACCGGGCTCGGCCTGGCGATGGTCTATGGCTTCGTCAAGCAGTCGGGCGGCCATGTCGCCATCGAGAGCGCGCCGGGCGCGGGGGCCACGGTGCGGCTCTACCTGCCCCGCTCGCTGCGCCAGGAACAGCAGGTGCCGCAGCGCAGGACCGGCCCGGTGACGGGCGGCAGCGAAACCGTGCTCCTGGTCGAGGACGACGCGGATGTGCGCCGTGTCGGGGCCGAGATGCTGCGCGATCTGGGCTACAGCGTGATCGAGGCCGAGGACGCCGATGCCGGGCTGGCCGTGATCGAGAGCGACGAGGCCTTCGACTTGCTGCTCACCGACGTGGTGATGCCCGGCACGATCACCAGCCGCGAAATGGCCATGCGCGCGCAGGAACGCCGCCCGCGGCTGCCGGTGCTCTTCGCTTCCGGCTATTCGCGCGATGCCATCGTGCATGACGGGCGGCTCGACAGGGGCATCCAGCTTCTGTCGAAGCCCTATGGGCGCGAAACCCTCGCCCGGCGGCTGCGCGCCCTGCTCGACGACAGGCCTCCCGCCCCCGAAGCCATGCCCGAAGCCAAGGCCTCGCCCCCCGCCGCGCCGCTCGCCCCCGTGCCCGAAACTCTGCCCGAAACCCCGCCCGCGCAGGCTGCCGCGGGGCCCGAGGCGGTGCGCGGCCTGCGCATCGTGGTCTGCGAAGACGACACCTTCATCCGGCTCGACATGGTGGAGATGCTCGAAGCCGCAGGCGCCGAGGTCCGCGAGGCCGCGACCGGCGCGGAGGCGCTGGCGCTTCTGGCGCAGGCCCCGGCCCAGCGGCTCTTGATCGATGTGGGCCTGCCCGACCGCTCGGGCCTTGAGGTGGCGCGCGAGGCGGCGGCGCGCCAGCCCGACCTGCCGGTGATCTTCGCCACCGGGCGCGACAGCGTGCCCGGCGCCGAGGCCCTGCCCGGCGCGCGGGTGCTGACCAAGCCCTTCGGCCAGGAGGCGCTGCTGCGCATCGTGGGCCAGACCCACGCCCCGGCCCGTCCGTAAATGAAAAAGGGGCGGCGCCCGGCGCCGCCCCTTTTCGCTCTGCGCGGGCTGCCCCGGCTCAGTCGGTGATCGAGGCCTCGCGCTCGGCGGCGCCGCGCATCCGCGCCTTGACCACGCCGCCCACGAAGATCGGCAGCACGAAGCCGATGATCGCCACGGCCCAGAGCCCCAGCGTCAGCCAGGAGCCGATCAGCACCGAGTAATCGCCATCGGCGATGGTCACGGCGCGGCGCATGTTGACCTCCATCGCGTTGCCCAGAAGCGTGCCGAGGATCACCGGCACCAGCGGCACGTCGAGCTTCCTGAGCACCCAGCCCGCCACGCCGAAGGCGATCATCACCATCAGGTCGAAGCTGGAGCCCGAGATGCCGTAGATGCCGACGAAGGAGACCATCGCCACCACAGGCATCAGGATCCGCGGCGGCACCATCAGCACCCGCACGAAGAGACCGACCATGGGGATGTTCATCGCCAGAAGCATGATGTTGCCGATGAACAGCGCCGCGATCAGGCCCCAGACCACGTCGGGGTTCTGGGTGAAGAGAAGCGGCCCCGGCGTGATGTTGAGCGACAAGAGCACCGCCAGCAGCACCGCCGTCGTGCCCGAGCCCGGCACGCCCAGCGCCAGCATCGGCACCAGCGCCCCGCCCGCGGCGGCGTTGTTGCCCGCCTCGGGCGCCGCGACACCGCGCGGATCGCCGGTGCCGAAGGTATTGTCCTTGTCGACCAGCTTCTTTTCCATCGAGTAGCTGATGAAGGAGCCGAGCGAGGCGCCCGCCCCCGGCAGCACGCCCGCGATGAAGCCCAGAACGGTCGTGCGCATCATCGTCGGCGTGCATTTCTTCAGCATGGCGAGAGAGGGGGTGATCCGGCCGATATCGAGCCGGGGCGCGGTCGAGGCGTCCTTGTCGGTGCCGCGATGTTCGAGGAAGATGAACACCTCCGACAGCGCGAAGAGCCCGACGATGGCGACGAGGAAATCGATCCCGTCATAGAGATGCACCTCGCCGAAGGTGAAGCGCGGCACGCCGGTCTGGGTGTCGACGCCGACCATGGCGAGGCCGAGGCCCAATGCGGCCGCGAAGGCCGATTTCGCCTGGTTGGTCGAGGACACGCCGCCCAGCGTCATGAAGGCCAGCGCGAAGAGCGCGAAATACTCTGCCGGGCCGAACAGCAGCGCCACCTTGACCAGCTGCGGCGCGAGGAAGACGAGGCCCCATGTCGCGAAGAAGGCGCCCACGAAGCTCGCCACGCCCGACAGCGCCAGCGCCTCGCCCGCCCGGCCCTGCCGGGCCATCGGGTGGCCGTCGAGACAGGTCATCATGGCGGGTTCGTCGCCGGGGATGTTCAACAGGATCGACGAGATCCGCCCGCCATACATCGCGCCGTAATAGACGCTGGTGAGCAGGATCAGAGAGGGCGTGGCCCCGAGCCCCAGCGTGAAGGCCAGCGGGATCAGGATGGCGACGCCGTTCGAGGGGCCGAGCCCCGGCAGCGCGCCCATGATGGTGCCGAGAAAGCAGCCCATCAGCGCCAGCGCGATGTTCTGCCATGTCAGCGCGACGGCAAAGCCGTCGGCAAGGGATGCGAGTGTGTCCATGGCGCGCTCCTTCAGAAGCCCAAGGGGCCGCGGGCGAGGCTGAGCCCGAGGACGAGATGGAAGATGACGTAGATCCCGAGCGCGGTGGAGACGCCGATGATCGCGCTTTGCACGAGGGTCGAGCCGAGCCGCCATGTCAGGTAGGCGCTGGCGAAGGCCGTGGCGATGACGAAGCCCAGCACCGGCAGAAGCTGCGCATAGGCGAGCATCACCAGAGCGGCGAGGCCGATCTCGGCCAGACGGCCCATGCGGGGCCATTCGGGCTCGGGGTCGGGCTTGAACAGAAACCACAGCGACGACAGCGCCATCACCGTGGCGATGCCATAGGGAAAGGCGCGCGGGCCGACCGCGTCGGACATGAAGCTGTCGGGAATGGTGGTGGCGGCGAAGGCGTAGAGCGCCGCGAGCATCAGGCCGATGCCGCCGAAGATGCGATCGCTCATGCGACCCTCCTTCCATGTGATGACGGGGCGCGCATGGCGCGCGCCCCGCCCGGCCGCGCGGGGCCGGTTACTGGATGATGCCGATCTCTTTGGACAGGTCGGTGATGCTGGAGACGGACTCGGAGACGAAGCTCTCGAACTCATCGCCCTGCAGGTCGAGCGGCGCGAGGCCGTTCTGCTCCATCACGGCCTTCCACTCCTCGCTGTCATAGAGCTGCTCGATCGCCGAGACCCAGTAGTCATAGGCCTCGTCCGACATCTCGCCCGGGCCGTAGAAGCCGCGCCAGTTGGCGCCGACCGCGTCGATGCCCTGCTCCTTGGCGGTCGGGATGTCCGAGAACTCGCCCTCGAGCCGCTCGGGCGCCAGCACCGCCAGCACGCGGATGTCGCCCGAATCCACGAAGCCGGTCGATTCCGACAGGTCGCCGGTGAAGGCCTGCAGCGATCCGCCCAGGAGCTGGGTCACCGCCTCGCCGCCGCCGTCGAAGGCGATGTACTTGACCTTGCGCACATCCTCGACGCCCGCCTCCTGCGCCGCGATCAGCACCTTGAGATGATCCCAGCCGCCCACGGCCGAGCCGCCGCCGATCGAGACCGAGGTCGGGTCTTCCTTGATCATCTCCATCAGCGCGGGCAGGTCCTGCACCTCGCTGTCGGCGGCGACCGCGATGACGCCGTAATCCGCGCCCAGCGCGCCGAGCCAGCGCACCTGATCCATCGAGTTGCCCGGATAGGCGTTCTGCGCGAGGCGGGTCGCGGTGGCCGAGGAGGCCGCGACGATCAGGTCGTTGTCGTCGGCGCGCTTGTTGACGACCTCGGCAAAGGCCACGCCGCCGCCGCCGCCGGCGAGGTTCACCACCTGCATGGTCGAGGGGATCAGGTCGAGATCCTGCATGGTCTTGCCCGCCTGGCGGCAGGTGAAGTCCCAGCCGCCGCCCGGGTTGGCGGGGGCGATGCATTCGGGGTTCTCGGGCGTGAAGCCCTGCGCCATGAGCGCGGCGGGCGCGGTGCCCAGAAGAGCGGCGGCGATCAGGCCGCGGCGGAACGTGATGGTCATGTCTGTCCTCCCAAGGGTCAGGGCCGGCCGGAACTCCCCCCGGGCGGCCTCGCCCGTCCTTGTGGCGCGCCAAGCTGTCATGAAGCTGTCATCCGCGCCGGGCGGGCTTCTTTCCGCGCCGCCCTGCCCCTATGCTGGGCCGCCGGAGGGTTGGATGCGGATATTGATCGTCGAAGACACCACGGATGTCGCCGAGGCCGCGAGCGCCAGCCTGGGCCGCGCGGGCTTTGCCTGCGACATCGCGCCGACGCTGGCGGATGCGCGCGCCTGCGCCGACATCACCGGCTATGCCGCCATCGTGCTCGACCTCAACCTGCCGGACGGCTCGGGCCGCGATTTCCTGCGCGAACGCCGCCGCGCGGGCGATCTCACCCCCGTTCTGGTGCTCACCGCGCAGTTTTCGGTCGAGGACCGGGTCGGCGCGCTCGACGAGGGCGCCGACGACTATCTCGTCAAACCCTTCGACCTGCGCGAGCTGGAGGCGCGGCTGCGCGCGCTCACCCGCCGCGAGGCGGGCCGCGCCGAGAACCGGGTGCGGCTGGGCAGCCTCGATTTCGACGCCGGCGCGCAGAGCCTGCGGGTCGGCGGCGCGGCGGTCACCGCGACCCGGCGCGAGCTGGCGCTGCTCAATCTGCTCATCGCCAATCGCGGCCGGATCATGCCCAAGGAGCGGCTGTTCGACGGGCTGTTCGGCTTCGAGAACGCCGATGTCGGCACCAACACGATCGAGCTTTACGTTGCCCGGCTGCGCAAGAAACTCAGCGGCTCGGGCGTCGTGATCGAGACGCATCGCGGGCTTGGCTACAGGCTCGATCTCGATGGCTGAGACGCGCTCGTGGTCGCTCAAGTCGCGCGTGGCGCTCGCCGTGGGGGCGGTGCTGCTTCTGGGCGGGATCGTGGTGCTCTGGGTGGCGCTGGCTTACGGCGGGCAGGCCGCGCGCGAGGCCTATGACCGGCTGCTCCTGGGGGCGGCGCGCGACATCGCCGCCGCGATCACCATCCGCGACGGCGCGGCGGTGGTCGACATGCCGGCCTCGGCCTTCCAGATGCTGGCGCTGGCGCCAGAGGACCGCATCCGCTACCGCGTCACCGGCCCGGACGGCGCGACGCTGACCGGCTCCGACGCGGCCCCCACCCCGCCGCGGCGCGACGGCGCGGGGCCGGTGTTCTACGACGGCGCGCTGGGCGCAGAGCCGGGGCGCTACGTCGCGCTGACCCGCCGCTTTGCCGAGCGCAGCTTTTCGGGGCCGGTGCAGGTCGTGGTCGGGCAGACCCTGCGCGCGCGCCATGCGCTGGCGCGCGACATCGCGGGCGGCGCGCTGGCGGTGCTGGCCGCCGCCGGGATCGCGATCGGGCTGTTCGCATGGCTCGCCACCCGCTCGGCGCTGCGCCCGCTGCACCGGCTGGGCCGGGCGCTGGCGCGGCGCGATCCGACCGATCTCACGCCGATTACCCTGCCGATGCCCGCCGAGATCGCCCCGGTGCTGGGCGCGCTCAACGGCTTCATGGGGCGGCTCGACCGGCAGGCTTCGGCCAGCCGCAACCTGATCGGCGACGCGGCGCACCAGCTGCGCACCCCCGTCGCCGCGATCCGCGCGCAGGCGCAGGACGCGCAGGAGGAGGAAGACCCCGCGCGCCGCGCCCGGCTGCTGGGCCGCATCCACGAGCGCAGCGTCGGGCTGTCGCGCCTGCTCGACCGGATGCTCGACCGCGCCATGATCATCCACCGCACCGACACCGCGCCGCGCGCCGCCGTCGATCTGCGCGACGTGGCGCTCGAGATCTACGAGGCGCTCGAGGACATGCCCGGCGGGGCGGCGATCCGGCTCGACCTGCCGCCCGCCCCGGTGGTGGTGCGCGGCGATGCGCTGTCGCTGGTGGAGGCCGGCAAGAACCTCGCCGCCAACGCGCTGGCGCATGGCGCGCCGCCGATCCGGCTCGGCATCGCGGCCGAGGGTGGCGCGGCGCGGCTGTTTGCCCGCGATTCCGGCCCCGGCCCCTCGGCGGCGATCCTCGACGGCATGGGCGCGCGCTTTGCCGCTCACGCGCCGGGCGGCGCGGGGCTCGGCCTCGCCATCGCGCGCGAGGTGGCCCAGAGCCATGGCGGCGCGCTGCGGCTCGGCCCCGGCGGTGCGGCGGACGGCTTCGAGGCGGCGCTGGTGCTGCCGCGGCTCGGCGCATGATCCGCGCGGCGTTCATCGCGCTCACGGCGCTCTTGCTGCTCGTCGCCCCCGCCCGGGCGCAGGAGCTGACCCGCGCTTTCGGCCCCGAGGCCGCGACCGGGCTTCTGCGCCTGCGCTCGACCACCGACATCTCGGTGCTGGGCCCGGTGATCGAGGCTTTTCTCGCCCGCCGCCCCGGGCTGCGCATCGCCTATGAGCAATGGGGCTCGAACGCGCTCTACGGTCTGCAATCGGCCGATTGCGCCGCCGGGCGCGCGGGCGCGGATCTGGTGATCTCCTCGGCGGTGCACCAGATGGTGGATCTCGTCAACGAAGGCTGCGCGCGGCCCTATCGCTCGGCGCTCACCGCCGCCTTGCCCGATGCGCTGATCTGGCGCGACGAGCTGTGGGGCGTCACCCGAGAGCCTGCGGTGATGGTCTACAACCGCGATCTCGTGGCTGCCGCGCAGGTGCCGCATTCGCGCTTCGACCTGCTCGACCTGCTGCGCCCGACCGAGAGCCCGTTTCGCGGCCGCGTCGCGACCTATGACATAGAGCGCTCGGGGCTCGGCTTTCTCTTCGCCTTCGCGGATTCGATGGAGGCCACGACCTTCGGCGGGTTGATGGAAAGCTTCGGGCGCTCCGGCGCCATCGCGACCTGCTGCTCGGCCGAGATCATCGACGGCGTGGCCGAGGGGCGCTACCTCGTGGCCTACAACGTGCTGGGCTCCTACGCGCTGGTGCGGGCGCGGCACGACACGCGGCTCGGCGTCATCGCGCCGCGCGATTACACGCTGGTGCTGTCGCGCGCCGCGATGATCCCGGCGGCGGCGGGCCAGCCGCGCGCGGCGGCCCAATTCGTCGATTTCCTGCTCTCGCCACAGGGCCGCGCGGCGCTGGAGGCGGCGGGGCTGGTCGTGCGGCTGGAGGGCGAGGACGGCGCGGCGCTGGAGCTTGGCGGCGCGGTCGAGACGTTGCAGCGCCCGATCGCGCTGACGCCCGCGCTCCTGATCGCGCTCGATGCGCACAAGCGCGCCCTGTTCGGCGCGCGCTGGCGCGACGCCTTTCCCGCACCGCCCCCCAAGGCGCCCTGAGCCTCAGCCGATCAGCGCCACGCCGAGCCCGAGAAACAGCGCCAGGAAGGCGGTCTGCGCCGTCAGCAGCGCGATGGCGCGCCCGCCGACATCGAGAAGCTGCCTGAGAGAGGTCTTCATCCCCACCGCCGCGATCGCGGTCAGCAACGCCCAGCGCGAGATTGCGCTCGCCGCCTCGATCGCCCAGCCGGGCAGCAGGTGCAGCGAGTTGAGCGCGGCCAGCGCGAGAAAGCCCAGCACGAAACCCGGCACCAGCGGCGGCCGCTTGCCCCCTTCGGGCGCGCCGCGGCGCATCACCAGCGCCGCGCCCAGCACGATCGGCGCCAGCATGGTGACCCGGATCAGCTTGACCAGCGTGGCGAGATCGCCCGTCTCCTCGGAGACCGAATAGCCCGCGCCCACCACCTGCGCCACGTCGTGGATCGTGCCGCCGAGGAACACGCCGGTCTGGCGCGCGTCGAAGCCCAGCATGGCGGCGAGGATCGGATAGGCGATCATAGCCAGCGTCGAGAGCATGGTGACAGAGACCACGGTGAAGATCAGGTCGCGCTCGCCCTCATCGCGCTTGGGCAGCACGCTCGAGATCGCCATCGCCGCCGAGGCGCCGCAGATCGCCACCGCGCCGCCCGACAGGAAAGCGAAGAGCCGGTCGCGCCCCGTGGCCAGCGCGACGGCCAGCGAAGCGCCGATGGTGGCGAAGACGCCGCCGATGATGAGCGCGAAGAGCCCCAGCCCCAGCTCCTGCACCATGCCGGTGCTGATCCGCACGCCCAGAAGCGCCACGCCGATCCGCAGCAGCGTGCGCGAGGAAAAGGCGATGCCGGGGGCCGAGCGCGGCTCTTCGGAGAGAAAGGCCAGCGCGATGCCCAAGAGGATCGCCATCAGCATGGCGGGCGCACCGTAATGCTCCGACAAAAACTGCGCCGCCATCGCCACCAGCGCCGCGAGGGCAAAGCCCGGAAACAGGCGGCGCGTGGTGTCGGTGTAGCGGGACAGGGCTGGGGCGGTCTGCACGGGGCGGTCTCTCCGGGGGCATGAAAACGGCCCCCGCAGGGGCCGGGATCGGGGGGTGGGACCGGGGGGCGGCGCACCGCCCCCCGGCGGTCGTCAGGGCGCGATCACTCCATGTCGGCGGCGCGGGCGGCCTCGAGCTCGCTCTCGGCCTCGGAGACGGCGGAGGTCAGCGCGTCGTAGATCTCCTGCCCGCCTTCGACATTGGCGGTGAACCAGTCATAGACCGGCTGCGCCGCCTCGGCGAAGGCGGCCTTCTCGTCCGGGCTCGGCACGTAGAGATCGCCGCCACCAGCCACGAACTCCTCATAGGCCTGGATCGACTTGCGCTTCGGCGAAGCGAAGGTCGCCTGCTGCAGCTGGTAGAAGCCGTCGACCACCACGCGCTTGAGGTCGTCGGGCAGCTCCTGGAAGGTCTGGTTCGACATCCACCACAGCGCGCCCATATAGGCGTGGCCGTCGAGGGTGACGTATTGCAGGCCCGCATCGGGGAACTTCATCGACATGATGTCGGTGATGCCGTTCTTGGAGCCCTCGACCACGCCGGTCTGCAGCGAGGTGAAGAGCTCGGGCCAGGGGATCGGGGTCGGCGAGGCGCCCAGCGCGCGCACCAGCTCCTGCGGCAGGTCGGCGACCACGGTGCGGATCTTCAGCCCCTCGATGTCCGAAGGCTGGGCGACGCGGCGCTGGGTGTTGGCGAAGTTGCGCCAGCCGCCGGTGTTGCCGATGGTCATCAGGCGGATGCTGTCGCCCGAATCCTCGAGCGCCATGTCGCGCATGGTGCGGGTGAAATCGCCCGAAAGCACGGCTTCGGCGACGCGGTCATCGGCCATCACGTAAGGCAGGTCGAGCACCTGCACGTAGGGAAACAGGCCCGAGGCCCCGCCCGAGGTCGAGATGTAGATGTCGATCGAGCCGTCGGCCACGCCCTGCAGGCATTCCGCGCCGTTCGAGCACAGCTGCGTGCCCATGAAGATCTCGACCTCGATGGCGCCGTTGGATGCCGCCTCGACATGGCTCTTGAAGACCTGCAGGCCGTCGTAATCCTCGTCGTTCTCGTTGGAGTTGGCGGTGGCGCGCAGCGTGTAGTCCTGCGCCATGGCGGGCAGCGCGGTGCCGGCCATGAGCGCGGCCAGACCGGCGGCCTTGAAGGTGTTCGTGAGCATGGTGTCCTCCCTGTTGCTCATCTTCTTGTCGTTCAGTCGGCGAAGCCCGTCAGGCGCGGGATCGTCATGGAAATCTCGGGGATGAAGGTGATCAGCATGATCACGAAGATCTCGACCGCGAGGAAGGGCAGGATCGCCCGTGAGATCGTCTCGACCTTCTCGTTCGAGACCGAGGCCGCGACGAAGAGCACCAGCCCCATCGGCGGCGTCGCCAGGCCCACGGTCAGGTTCACGCACATGATGATCGCGAAATGCACCGAGTCGACGCCCAGAGAGGTGAAGACCGGGCCGAGGATCGGGCCGAGGATGATGATCGCCGGGCCCGCATCGAGGAACATGCCCACCGCGAACAGCAGCAGGTTGATCAGGAACAGCAAGAGCAGCGGGTTCTCGGTCAGCGTCAGGATGAACTCGGCCAGAAGCTCTGGCGCGTGGGAGAGCGAGACCACCGTCTTGAACGACATCGCCGCACCGACGAGCAGCAGCACCACGGCGGAGGTGATCCCCGCCTTGGAGAGCACGTCGCCCAGCTCGGAGAATTTCAGCGTGCGCAGAACGAAGAGCCCGATGATCAGCGCATAGGCCACGGCGACGGCCGCCGCCTCGGTCGGGGTGAAGACCCCCGACAGGATGCCGCCGAGGATGATGACGGGCGTCAGCAGCGGAAAGAAGGCCTTGAGCGAGGCCTGCCCGCGCTCGCCCCATGTATGGCGGCGCGAGGCGACGGGAAAATCGTAGCGGTCGGCCATGAGCTTGACGAGCACCATCAGCCCGGTGCCCACGAGGATGCCCGGCACGATGCCCGCGAGAAACAGCGCCGCGACGCTTTCGCCCATGACATAGGCATAGATGATCATGATGCCCGAGGGCGGGATGATCGGGCCGATGACCGATGAGGCGGCGGTGATCGCGGCGGCGAAGCGGCGGGTGTAGCCCTGCTTTTCCATCGCCGGAATGAGCATCGAGCCCAGCGCCGAGGTGTCGGCCACCGCCGAGCCCGACAGCCCCGCGAAGAGCATCGAGGAGAGGATATTCACATGCGCCAGCCCGCCGCGGAAATGGCCCATGAGCGCCTGTGAGAACTCCACCAGCCGCAGCGTGATGCCGCCGCGGTTCATCAGCTCGCCCGCGAGCATGAAGAACGGGATCGCCATCAGCGGAAAGCTGTCCATGCCGTTGTAGAGGTTGCGGTAGAGGAGCGTGATGTCGCGCTCCTGCCCGTTGAGCCACAAGAGGATGCCGGGCGCGAACAAGAGGCCGAAGAAGACCGGCAGGCCGACCATCAGGAAGAACAGGAAGACCGGAAGGAACAGGACCAGCATTATTCGGCGCTCCCCAGCTCGGGGTTGCGGACCATGGGCAGCCGGTCGGCGGCCCCCAGAAGCCCCATGAAGGCGCGGATCATCAGTTCGAGATTGACGAGGATCAGCATGGCGAAGCCCACGACGAGCGACAGCATCATCCAGCTGCGCGGGATGCGGTACCAGCTGTCGAAGGAGAGCGAGGTCGGCAAATAGAGCGAGGCGGTGTCGAACCGCCCGCCGAGGCCGTTGACCTCGGACCAGCCGATGCTGAGCCCCATCACCAGCACCAGCATGGCGATCGACAAAAGGATCAGCGTCAGCGCCGAGGAGAGCCGCACCGGCAGCGCCGCGATCAGGCTGTCGATGGCGACGAAGCCGCCATGGCGCAGCGCGGTGGGCGCCATCAGCCCGGTCATCCACAGCATGCAGAAGCGCGCGGCTTCATCGGGCCAGGGCAGCGCGTTGTTGAACACGTAGCGCATGACCACCTGAAGCAGCGTCACCGCCACCATGACGGCGATGGCCACCACGCCGATCGCGCGGCCCGCGGTGCAGAGCGCCGCGTTGAGCCGCCCCAGCGGCCCCAGCACGGCCAGAACTCCTCCCATTCCTCTCCCCTTCCCTCTCGGGTGGCCGCTCCTCCCCCGGATTGCGGCCTCTTGCATCAGTCCTGCGCGAGGCGCACCGTCTTGCCCGCGTAGAAGACGAGCGGCGCGCCGTCGCGCAGCTCGCAGCGGTCCACCCGGCCGACCACGATCACGTGGTCGCCGCCCTCATGCGTGGCCTCGCGTGTGCAGTCGAACCGCGCCAGCGCGCCGGGAATGACCGGCACGCCCGCCGCGTTCAACTCCAGATCATGCGCGCCCAGCGTCCACGCATCCTTGCTGACGCCGAAGCACAGATCGGCCTGATCCGCGGCCAGCACGTGGATCACGTAATTGGTCGCATGGGCGAAATGCCCGAAGCGGCGCGAGCCCTTGTCGGGCGACCACAGCACCAGGGGCGGGTCGAGCGACAGGCTCGAAAAGCTGTTGGCGGTGATCGCCACGGGGCCGTCCTCGCCCGCCACCGTGACGATGGTGACGCCGGTGGTGAAGCGGCCGAAGGCGTCGCGCAAAAGCCGCGTGTTCTCCGCGTCCGGCACGAAGCCGGTGGTTTCGGCCGCCCCGCTCATGGCACTTCCGTGCCCAGCCCGGCCTCGTAGAGCGCGAACCAGTCCTGCCGGTCGAGCTCGACCTCGAGCGCGTCGGAGATCTTCGCGATCCGCTCGACATTGTTGGTGCCCAGCACCGGCAGGATGCCCGCCGGATGCGCCAGCAGGAAGGCCACGGCGACGGCGGCGCGGTCGACGCCCTGCGCCTTGGCGATGGCGTCGAGCCGTTCGGCCACCGGCCCCTGCCCGGTCATCAGATCGCCGCCGCCCAGCGGCGACCACGCCATCAGCGGGATGTTCCGACGCTGGTGATAGGCCAGATCGCCATTGGTGAAGGGCGCGAGTTCCTTGAGCGAGATCTCGATCTGGTTGGTCGAGAGCGGCGTCTCCATCGCCGATTCCAGCAATTCCACGTCCCAGGGGCGGAAATTCGACACGCCGACGGCGCGCACCTTGCCGGAGGCCACCAGCGCGTCGAGCGCGGCGCCGGTCTCGCGGTGATCCATCATCGGGTCGGGGCGGTGAATCAAGAGCAGGTCGAGATGCTCGGTGCCCATGTCGCGCAGGGAGGTTTCGACCGCCTGCTCGATATAGGGGCGCGAGGTGTCGTAATGCTTGATCCGCTTGTCGGCATGGCGGCCCATCGGGGCGACGATGCCGCATTTGCTGACGATCTCGATCCGGTCGCGCAGGCCGGGGTCCTCCTTGAGCGCGGCCCCCAGCACCGCCTCGGCGCCGTAGCCGCCATAGATGTCGGCCTGATCCATCGTGGTGATGCCCTGTTCGAGGCAGGCGTCGATCTTGGCGCGGACATGCGCCGCGCTCGTGTCTGCATCGTCGGCGATGCGCCACATGCCATAGACGAGGCGGCTCAGCGCGACATCCTTCGAAATCTCGATACGGTTCATCAGCGGCGGTCTCCTGCGCCCAGCGGCGTCTTCGGTGTCTGGCTCGGCACCCGGCCATAAGCTTCGGGCAGCGAACAGGTTTTCATCATCGGCAGCACGCGGGCGCCGAAATGCTCGGCCTCCTCGATATGCGGGTATCCCGACAGGATGAAGGCCCGCATGCCCATCTTCCGGTATTCTTCCAGCTTGGAGAACACCTGATCGGTCGATCCGACCAGCGCCGCGCCGCAGCCCGAGCGCGCCCGGCCCACGCCGGTCCAGAGGTTGGGCTCGATGAAGCCCTCCATGTCCGCCAATTCGCGGTTGCGCGCCTGGTGCGAGACGCCCAGCGAGGTGGCGTCGAGCGCCCGCTCGCGGATCGCGCGGCCCTCCTCGTCATCGAGCTCGGAGACGAGATGCGCTGCGTATTCGCGCGCCTCGGCCTCGGTGTCGCGGGTAATGACATGGACCCGCAGGCCGTAATCGAGCGTGCGGTCGTATTTCTCGGCCACCGAATGCACGGCGCGCATCCGCCCGGCGAGGTCCTCCTTCTTTTCCGGCCACATCAGGTAGACGTCGCAATGCTGGCCGCACAGCTCCAGCGCGGCGGGGGAATAGCCGCCGAAATAAAGGAGCGGCCCGCCCTCCTGGTAGGGCTTGGCCGGGTCGGTGGTCAGGCCCTCGAAATCATAGACCTCGCCCTTGTAGTTGATCTCGTCGCGGGTCCAGGCCTGCTTGAGGATCTCCACCACCTCGCGCGAGCGCTGGTAGCGATAGGCGCTCTCGGCCTTCTCGCCCGGAAAATCCGAGGAGATGACATTGAGCGTCAGCCGCCCCTCCAGCATGTGATCGAGCGTGGCGACCGTGCGCGCGAGCATGATCGGCTGCATCTCGCCGCAGCGGATCGCGGCCAGCATGTTGATCTTGGAGGTGATCGGCGCGCAGCCCGCGACGAAGCTTAGCGTGTCCTGCCCGACCTGGTAGGAGGAGGGGCACAGGATGTTGCGAAACCCCTGTGCCTCGGCGGTCTTCACGATCTCCGAGCAATGCGCCCATGAGGAGCGCAGATCGCCCTCGGGCTTGCCCAGAAGCCGGAAGTCATCCGAGCAGAGCGCTGCGAACCACGACACCTCGACCGCGTCGAGATCGGGCGAGGTGATGGGGACGACGGTCATGCGGTGGCTCCTCCGGGTTTCACGATTTCCACTTGCCTAGCAGCCGGGCAAATGCAAATCAATGGTGCATCAATTTTGATCGCGAGTTTCATGCCCGACACCCCCGCCGCCCTGCCGCTGCACCAGCAGATCAGCGAACTCCTGATGCGCGAGATCGCCTCGGGGCGGCTGGTCGAGGGCGAGCGGTTGCCGCCCGAGCGCGAATACGCGGCCCGTCTCGGCACCTCGGTGCGCACGCTCAGAAAGGCGCTGGCCGAGCTGTCGCAAAAGGGCATGCTGGAGCGGGTGCAGGGCTCGGGCAATTACGTGCGCCGCAACGCGCAGGCCGAGAGCGTCTATTCGATGTTCCGGCTGGAGCTGCCCGAGGGCGGCGGCCTGCCGCGCGCAGAGGTGCTCGACATCGCCCGTCTCGGCAAGCCCGCCGATCTTCCCGCCTTCGGCGACGGGGCGGAGGCCACGCGCATCCGCCGCCTGCGCCGGCTCAACGACACCATCATCGCGGTCGAGGAGATCTGGCTCGACGGGGCGGCGGGCGGGATCGACCCGGCCCGGCTCGGGGATTCGCTCTATCTCTATTACAAGACCCATCTCGGCTTCTGGATCACCCGCGCCGAGGACCGGGTCACCATCGGGGAGGTGCCCGACTGGGCGCCCGCGGCCTTCACGCTGCCCCCCGGCACCGTCACCGGATATATCGAGCGGCTGAGCTGGGCGCAGGGCCCCGCGCCGGTCGAGTTCTCGCGCACATGGTTCGACACGGCGCGCGCCCATTACGTGCAGCGCCTGATCTGAGGGAGGTCACATGACCAAGGTCACAAATTACGGACTCATCGGCTGCGGCATGATGGGACAGGAGCATCTGCGCAACATCGCGCTCTTGCCCGGCGCCCGCGTTGCCGCGATCTTCGAGCCCGACGCCGAGATGGCGATGCAGGCGCAGGCGCTGGCGCCCGAGGCGCAGCTGTGTTCCTCGGTCGTCGAGCTGATGGCGACCGAAGGGCTCGATTGTCTGCTGATCGCCAGCCCGAACTTCCGCCATCTCGAACAGATGGAGGAGATCGCCCGGCTCAACCCGCTGCCCCTCCTCGTCGAGAAGCCGCTCTTCACCGACCCGGCCGAAACCGCGCGGCTCGCCGCCTTCCGCGACAGCTACCCGGCGCCCGTCTGGGTGGCGATGGAATACCGCTACATGCCGCCCATCGCCGCCTTCCTCAAGGAAGCGCAGGCCACCACGGGCGGCATCCGAATGCTCACCATCCGCGAGCACCGCTTCCCCTTCCTGCACAAGGTCGGCGGCTGGAACCGGTTCAACCGCTATACGGGGGGCACCTTCGTCGAGAAATGCTGCCACTTCTTCGACCTGATGCGCCTCACGCTCGGGGACGAGCCGGTGCGGGTCATGGCCTCGGGCAGCCAGGCGGTGAACCACCAGGACGAGAATTACGAGGGCGTGGCGCCCGACGTGCTCGACAACGGCTATGTCATCGTCGATTTCGCCCGCGGCGGGCGGGCGATGCTGGAGTTGTGCATGTTCGCGGAAGGCGCGCGCTGGCAGGAGGAGGTGACGGCGGTCGGCCCGCAGGCGCGGATCGAGGCGCTGGTGCCGGGGCCGGGCCGGTTCTGGCCCGAGCATCTGGGCGCGCCGCCGGTGCCGCAGCTCATCGTCAGCCCGCGCGCGCCCAAGGGCCCCGAGATGCGCGAGATCCCGGTCGACCCGGCGCTGCTGGAGGCGGGCGATCACAACGGATCGACCTTCTACCAGCATGCGCGCTTTCTCGAACTGGTGCGCGGCCAGCGCGGCCGCCCGGAGGTGACGCTCGAGGATGGCTGGGCCGCCGTGGCGATGGGGATCGCCGCGCAGATGTCGATCCGCGAGGGCCGCGCCGTCTCGATGGAGGAAACCGGGCTGATGCCCGCCCGCCTGCGCGCCGCCTGAAGGCCATTCCACGAAGACACGGCGCGGAAATATTCGCGCGCCCGGGGGGCCGACCGCTTGTCGCCCCCCTGCCCCTCACCCATGTCTCCGCCGAGCCGGTCGACCGGCCATGGACAGTGATGGGGACATCCCGATGGAAATGTGGTTGGCGCTGATCGCGGGGCTGGTGCTTCTCGTGCTCGGTGGTGAGTTTCTGGTGCGCGGCGCGGTGCGCGTGGCCGAGCGGCTGGGCGTCTCGCCGCTGGTGATCGGCCTGACGCTGGTGGGCTTCGGCACCTCGACGCCCGAGCTGGTGACCTCGGTGCAGGCGGCGCTCTCGGGCGTGCCGGGCATCGCCTATGGCAACGTCGTGGGCTCCAACATCGCCAACCTGCTGCTCATTCTCGGTGCCGCCGCGCTGATCACGCCGATCGCCGTGGGCTCGGCGGCGCTCAGGCGCGATGGCGGGGTGATGGTGGCGGTGACGCTGGCCTTTGCCGCGCTGGGCGCGCTCGTGCCGCTGGGCGTGGCCATCGGCGCGGGCTTCGTCGTGGCGCTGGCGCTCTACATCTACATGGCCTTTCGGCAGGAAAGCCGCGGCGCGCTGCGCGAGAAGGCCGATGCGCTGTCGGAGGCCGATCCGGCGCTTGCCGCCCATGGCGGCCCGGCCTTGCCCGTCTCGCTCGCCATCGCGCTGGGCGGCCTCGCGCTTGTGGTCGGCGGCGGCTACCTGCTGGTCGACGGCGCGACCGCCCTGGCGCGCGCCTTCGGCATCTCCGAGACGGTGATCGGCCTCACGGTCGTGGCCATCGGCACCTCGCTGCCCGAGCTGGTGACCTCGGTGATGGCGGCGCTCCGCAAGCAGGCCGACATGGCCTTCGGCAACATCATCGGCTCCAACATCTACAACATCCTCGGCATCGCGGGCACGACGGCGCTGGTCTCTCCCGGCCGGGTGCCGGCCGAGATCCTGGGCTTCGACAATTACGTGATGATCGCCGCCGCGCTGGCGGTGGTGGGCCTCGCCTGGACCGGCTTCAGGATCTCGCGGCGCGAGGGCGCGCTGCTGCTCGCGGGCTACGTCCTTTATCTCTGGGCGCTCTGGCCCTGAGGCTCAGCGCAGCGCGTAGCCATGCCTGAGCCGCAGGCGCAGCAGCCGGGTGGCGAGGTCCTGCGCCTCGCGCATCGAGCCCGAGCCTGCGATGCGGCTGCGCCCGCGCCCGCCGATCCGGCCCCAGCGCACCACCAGCGCGGCCTGCGCGAAGAGATCGGGCTCGAGGCTGATCTCGTAGAAGCGGTAGCAGTTGCGCCGCGCGTCGATCTTCTCGAGATGGATTTCCATGGGCCGCGCCTCTCGTGCTGCGATGCCCTTCATAAAAAGCGCCCGCCCCCTGCATGGCAAGGGGCGGGCAACGCGGGGCCGCGGGTCGGCCGGGGTCAGACCGCCATGCCGGGCTTCAGCACGACCTTGGTCCAGTCGTTCTGATTTTCCTTGAAGTTGTGATAGCCGCGCGGCGCCTCCTCGAGCGGCAGGCGGTGCGAGATCATGAAGGTGGTGTCGATCTCGCCCTCCTGGATCCGGCGCATGAGGTCGTGGGTGTAGCGCTGCACATGGGTCTGGCCGGTGCGAAGCTGCAGCCCCTTCTCCATCAGCGCGCCCAAGGGAAACTTGTCGGCGAAACCGCCATAGACGCCGGGCATGGAGATGCGCCCGCCCTTGCGGCAGGCCATGATCGCCATGCGCAGCGCATGCGGCGCATCCGCCCCCATCCCGACCTTCTGCTTGACGCTGTCGAGGATGTTGTCGGGCGCGAAGCCGTGGCTTTCCATGCCAACCGCGTCGATCACCGCGTCGGGGCCGATGCCGCCGGTCATCTCCATCAGCGCCTCCAGCACATGGGTCTGGCTGTAGTCGATCACCTTCGCGCCCATTTGCCGCGCCAGCTCCAGACGGCGCGGGTGATGGTCGATGGCGATCACCTGATGCGCCCCCATGATCCGCGCCGACTGCACCGCGAAGAGCCCGACCGGGCCGCAGCCCCAGACCGCGACCGTGTCGCCCGCGGTGATCTCGGCGTTCTCGGCCGCCATCCAGCCGGTGGGCAGGATATCCGACAGGAACAGCACCTCGTCATCCTCCATCCCCTCGGGCACGACGATGGGGCCGACATCGGAAAACGGCACGCGGACATATTCCGCCTGCCCGCCCGGATAGCCGCCGGTGAGGTGGCTGTAGCCGAACAGCCCCGAGACGGGATGGCCGAACAGCGGCTCGGTCAGCTCCTGCTTTTCGGCGGGGTTGGAGTTGTCGCAGGCCGAGAACTGCTGGATCTTGCAGTGAAAGCACTGGCCGCAGGAGATGGTGAAGGGCACGACGACGCGCTGGCCCTTCTTCAGTGTGGAGCCGGAGCCCACATCGACGACCCGGCCCATGAACTCATGACCGAGAATGTCGCCCTTCTGCACGGCGGGGATGACGCCGTCATAAAGATGCAGATCCGAGCCGCAGATCGCGGTCGAGGTCACCTCGATGATCGCGTCGCGCGGGTTGACGATCTCGGGGTCGGGCACGGTGTCGACGCGGACGTCGTGGCTGCCGTGGAATGTGAGTGCGCGCATCTGTCTGGCCCCCTTCAGCCGTCGTTGCGGTTGCGGTTGGTGGCGATCTCGCCGGTCTCCAGGAGCATCTTCAGCCGCTTGAGGTCGCGGCGCGCCTGAAGGCCGGGCTCGGCCTGGAACATCTTGGCAAGGATGCGCCCCAGCTCGCCCATCGGCGGGCGGTAGGCGATCACCGCCTCGACCACGGTGCCGCGCCCCTCGGGGGCGTCGCGGAACATCACCTTGCCCTCGGTGTCGATGTCGCTCTCCTCGGTGGAGCGCCAGGCGATCTCCTCGCCGGGGCGGTCCTGCACGATGCGGGTGACCACCTCGACCGCGTGGCCCATCGGCGCGGCAATGGTCCAGCGCGAGAGATCCCCCGCCTCGTGCACGCTCTCGACGTTTTCCATGAAGCGCGCGAGGTTCGAAAAATCGCGCCAGAAGGCGTAGATCTCCTGCCGGGGCTTGTTGATGGTCACGCTGCGGCCGGTGACGGCATAGCGGCCATGGCGGCTTTGGCGCGCGGTGCGGCCCGGCGCGCTGTCGGCGGGGCGGCGCTCCTGCTGGCGGCCGGCATAGCGCTGCGCGGCCAGCCCGCCGAGCAGCATCAGCCCGATGCCGGCCGCCAGCGCCGCACCGCCGGGATAGGGCGCGCGCCGGTCGCGCCGGGCGCGGTGCATCGCGCGGTCGTCTTCAAAGGTCCTGTAGGTCATCTCGGGGCTTGCCTCCTCGACGGTTGAACGCGCCGGGCCCTGTGCCGCACGGCGCGGGTGTCGAGGAGCGAACCGCGTATCGGGGGCGAAGTTCCGGCCCGATCCCGGACCTGCGCGAGGCGCCGCCGGTTCAGTCGAGCCCGAACAGCACGCCGCCGAGGCTCAGCGAGCGGTCGAAGCGCCCCTCGCGCAGGAATTCCAGCACCTGCGCCATCACCAGCGGGTTGTTCATCATGAAGGTGTGGCTCACCGGCAGGACGATATGGTCGGCGGCCCCCTCAAGCCGGGTCGAGGCGACCGAGACCTTGCCGTCATCCGGCCCCTCGATCAGCCCCGAGAAGACCGGGTTGAGCGAGGCATCGCCCGCGATGATGCCGACCTCGTAGGAGGGCAGCGGCTCGAGCCGGTTGGGCAGGCTGGCGGGATCGGTGCCGAGCTGCAGCCCGGCGGGACCGTTGATCCATTCGAAGGGCTCGAAGGCGCCGAACACATCGACCAGCTCGGAGCCCTTGTTGGGCGGGGCGAGCATGACGACCCGGCCCATCTTCTCCGGGCGGTGATCGGTGAGCCAGAGCCGCGCGAGGATGCCGCCCATCGAATGGGTGACGAAATGCACGCGGCGGTCGCCGCAGGCGGCCACGTCGTCCGGCACCGCCTCGACCAGATCCTCGATCCGCGCCTCGGTCGAGGGGTAGCCGCGGTTGACCACCTTGTAGCCATTGGCCTCGACCACCTCGGCCATCGGCGCCAGGGAGAGATCGGTGCGCGCCAGCCCGTGCAGGAACACGACGCAATCCTCCGCCGCCTCGGGCGCGGCGCGAAGGCAGCCCGCGAGCAGGGCAAGACAGGTGGCGAGCAGGATCAGCGGGCGTGTCATGGCGCATATCTAGGCGGCGCGGCCCCGCCGGACAGGCCAGGCTTGCGCCTGATCGCGCGCCCGGGCCATTGTCGCGCCATGAGCACCCCCGTCCGCCTTGCCGTGCGCGCGATCCTGATGCGCGAGAGCCGCCTGCTTCTGGTCAATGCCTACAAGGGCCGAGACGATCTGTGGTGCGCGCCGGGCGGCGGGGTCGAGCCGCATGCCTCGCTGCCCGACAACCTCGCGCGCGAGCTGCGCGAGGAATGCGGGCTCAAGATCGCGGTCGGCGCGCCTTGCCTCGTCAACGAGTTCCACCATGCGCGGCGCGGCTTTCACCAGGTCGATCTCTATTTCCGCTGCGAGATCCTCTCGGGCGATCCTTGCGGCGACTGGACCGACCCCGAGGGCATCGTCAGCCACCGCCGCTGGGTCACGCGGGGCGAGATGGCGGCGCTGCGCGTCAAGCCCGACAGCCTCGCCGCCGTGGCGTGGCAGGACCGGGACGCGCCGGGCTACGATCCGCTGGAGCCGATCATCCTCTAGAGCGCGAAGAACAGCGCCGTCATCACCAGCCCGACACCGGTGATGCCGAGCCGCAGGTGATCCATGCGGATGCGCTTGGCGCCGCGCGCGCCCAGGTAACCGCCGATCGTCGTCGCCACCGCCACGATCAGCGCCGCGTCCCATTCGATCAGCCCGGCGGCGGCATAGGCCACGGCCGAGACCAGCGACAGCACCGCCGAGAGCAGCACCTTGATGCCGTTCATGCCGTGCAGGTTCACGAAGCCGATCAGCCCCAGCATCGCAAGAAGCAGGATGCCGAGGCCGCCGTTGAAATAGCCGCCATAGATCGACACGGCGAGCACCAGCGCCCCCGAGAGCGTCGGCCCCGCCGAACCGAAGCCGCGCGCCTGCACGAAGGCGAGCATGCGCGGGCCGGCGGCGAAGAGCAGGGTCGCGACCAGAAGCAGCCACGGCACCAGCCCGTCGAACACCTCGCCCGGCGTCACCAAGAGGAGCCCCGCGCCGATCAGCCCGCCCAGCGCCCCCAGCGCGATGATCGCGCGCAGCCCGAGCGTGCCCTCCGCCGCGACATCGCCGCGATACCCCCAGGCCGAGCTGGCATAGCCGGGCAGCGCGCCGAGGGTGGAGGTGGCGTTGGCCGCGATCGGCGGCACACCGAGCCAGACCAGCGCCGGGAAGGTCAGGAAGGTGCCGCCCCCCGCCACGGCGTTGAGCGCGCCGGCGAGAACACCCGAGATGGTGAGCGTGACGATGAACAGCATGGGCCTCCCCCCTCGGCCCGCACCGGGCCGGCAAGAAATGACCCGCACCGGGCCGGCAAGAAATGACCCGCACCGGGCCGGCAAGCAATGGCCCGGATGATCGGGCCGCCAATCCATGCCGTGCGCATGCACCGGGGGCAAGGGCGTTTGCGCAAACGAAAAAAAGGGGGCTCCGAAGAGCCCCCTTTCCCGTAACGATCGGTGGGATCGCGGCAGATTACATCATGCCGCCCATGCCACCCATGCCGCCCATGCCGCCCATGTCGGCGCCGGCGCCCGCGCCGTCGTCCTTCTTGGGCTTGTCGGCGATCATCGCCTCGGTGGTGATCAGCAGGCCGGCGACGGACGCCGCGTCCTCGAGGGCCGTGCGGGTCACCTTGGCCGGGTCGATCACGCCGAACTTGAACATGTCGCCATATTCCTCGGTCTGCGCGTTGAAGCCGAAGGTCAGGTCGGTCGATTCGCGGACCTTGCCGGCCACCACGGCGCCGTCGACACCGGCGTTCTCGGCGATCTGGCGCAGCGGCGCTTCGAGCGCGCGGCGGACGATGGCGATGCCCGCGTCCTGATCGGAGTTCTCGCCTGCGAGACCTTCGAGCGACTTGCCGGCCTGCACGAGGGCGACACCGCCGCCGACGATCACGCCTTCCTGCACCGCGGCGCGGGTCGCGTTGAGCGCGTCGTCGACGCGGTCCTTGCGCTCCTTCACCTCGACCTCGGTCATGCCGCCGACGCGGATGACGGCGACGCCACCGGCGAGCTTGGCCACACGCTCCTGCAGCTTCTCGCGGTCGTAATCCGAGGTGGTGTCCTCGATCTGGGTGCGGATCTGGGCGACGCGCGCCTCGATCTCGGCCTTGTCACCGGCACCGTCGACGATGGTGGTCTCGTCCTTGGTGATGGTGATCTTCTTGGCGGTGCCGAGCATGTCCATGGTGACGTTCTCGAGCTTCATGCCGAGATCTTCCGAGATCACCTGGCCGCCGGTCAGGATCGCGATGTCCTGCAGCATAGCCTTGCGACGGTCGCCGAAGCCCGGCGCCTTGACGGCGGCGATCTTCAGGCCGCCACGCAGCTTGTTGACGACGAGCGTGGCGAGAGCCTCGCCCTCGACGTCCTCGGCGATGATGAGGAGCGGCTTCTGCGACTGGATGACCTGCTCGAGCAGCGGCACCATCGGCTGCAGCGAGGAGAGCTTCTTCTCGTGCAGCAGGATCATGCAGTCTTCGAGCTCGGCGACCATCTTGTCGGGGTTGGTCGCGAAGTAGGGGCTGAGATAGCCGCGGTCGAACTGCATGCCCTCGACGACTTCGGTCTCGGTCTCGAGGCCCTTGTTCTCCTCGACGGTGATGACACCCTCGTTGCCGACCTTCTGCATCGCGTCGGCGATCTGGCGGCCGATCGAGGCTTCGCCATTGGCCGAGATGGTGCCGACCTGGGCGACTTCGTCGCTGTCGTTGACGGGACGCGCGGCGGCCTTGATCGCCTCGACGACCTTGGCGGTGGCGAGGTCGATGCCGCGCTTGAGGTCCATCGGGTTCATGCCGGCGGCGACCGACTTCAGGCCGTCCTTGACGATGGCCTGGGCCAGAACGGTGGCGGTGGTGGTGCCGTCGCCCGCCTCGTCATTGGTGCGGGAAGCGACTTCCTTCACCATCTGCGCGCCCATGTTCTCGAACTTGTCCTCGAGCTCGATCTCCTTGGCGACGGTGACGCCGTCCTTGGTGATGCGCGGCGCGCCGAAGGATTTGTCGATGACGACGTTGCGGCCCTTGGGGCCGAGGGTCACCTTGACCGCGTTGGCGAGCGTGTTGACGCCCTTGAGCATGCGGTTGCGGGCATCGGTGTCGAACTTGACGTCCTTGGAAGCCATGTGAGTGCTCCTTGATCTGAATTCAGGGGTGGAAGGTCAGGCGAGGTCTCAGGCGATGGTGCCGAGAATGTCGCTTTCCTTCATGATCAGCAGGTCTTCGCCATCGACGGTGACCTCGGTGCCGGACCACTTGCCGAACAGGACGCGGTCGCCTTCCTTGACGGCCATCGCGATCAGTTCGCCATTGTCCTTGCGGGCGCCGTCGCCACAGGCGATCACTTCGCCCTCGGCCGGCTTTTCCTTGGCGTTGTCGGGGATGATCAGACCGCCCTTGGTCTTCTCTTCGCCTTCGACGCGACGCACCAGAACCCGGTCGTGAAGCGGTTTGAATGCCATCTCTGCAGCTCCTCAGCAGTATATGTGTTCTCATGCCCCGCTCGGGGGCATTAGCACTCGCCCTTGGTGAGTGCCAACGACCGCAGAGGTAAGCAGCGCTCACGGAGCTGTCAAGCGGCGGCGGACGCGGAAATGTCACGCCTCGCGCGCGCGTGGAAGAAAGCTGAAAAAGGGGGTTCTCACGCGCCCGTGTTCGTGCATGATGCCGCAAGGACAACCCCGGATCGGGAGGGCGGCTTATGCTTCGAGGATATTCGTTTACCGGCTAGACGCCGCGCCGCCGCCTTTCGCGGATGGCCGGCTTGCCCCCGCCTCCGCACGCTCATCTTCGCAGATCCAGGGCCTGACCCCATGACCCCCCGCATCGACGCGGTCGATCGACCGATCGCCGCCCGCCCGCGCATCGCGCGGCGTGGCGCGCATCGCCTTTCGGCCGCCCACCCGCCGCGCGCCTCTCCCCTCTAGGGACGAGCCCGCACCGACCGCAGCCCATCCCCGGCGACGCGCCCCGCGCCACCGGAGGGCCGGGCTGTGGCCGTTTCACCGGCCGGACAGGGGCCTCCCCTGCCCGGAAACTCAACCTATGGCTGAAAAAAGGAGCATCACATGCATCCGCCATTCTACATCGTCGACCACCGCGCCAAGCCCCGGGCCCCCGCCCCGTGGGAGGAGCGCCCGCGCATGCGCCGGGGTGGCCCCGCCCGGCTCGATCTGGGCGCGCCGCATCCGGGCACGGGCTTTGCGACGCTGCCGGTCGCAAGCACCGACCCGCCCGCGCGCCGCACCGGCATGGGCGGCGTCTGGCCGCGGCTGCGGGCGCTGCTGGTTCGCAGGCCGACACCGGAGCCCGCGCGGTGAGACGGGGGGCGGCGCGCGAGCCGCGCCGCCCCTCCCTCCCCTTTCCTTCCCCGCCCGTCCGGGCGGGTGACAAGCCCCGCGCCCCTGCCTATAAGGCGCGCGACCCGTTCACCCCCGATGCTCCAAAGGATTTCCCGCATGACCACGCTCGTCTTCGGCCACAAGGCGCCCGACACCGATTCCACCGGCTCGCCGCTGATCTGGGCCTGGTATCTGAACCAGCAGGGCCAGGACGCCGAAGCGCGGCTGCTCGGCACCCCCAACACCGAGGCGCTCTTCGTCGCCGAGCGCTGGGGCTTCGAGCTGCCGCAGATCATCGACGACGTGGAAAAGGGCCAGAAGGTCGTCCTCGTCGACACCAACAACCCCGCCGAGCTGCCCGCCTCGATCAACGAGGCCGACATCCTCGCGATCATCGACCATCACAAGCTGTTCGGCGGCCTCGTCACCGCCGGCCCGATCGACATCACCATCAAGCCGGTCGCCTGCACCGCCACCATCATGCACGAGCTGATGGGCCATGTGGCGACCGAGATGCCCGAAGGCATCAAGGGGCTGATGCTGTCGTGCATCCTGTCGGACACGCTGGAGTTCCGCTCGCCCACCACCACCCCCGCCGACAAGGCGCTGGCCGAGCGTCTGGCCGCCGATCTCGGCATCGAGATCCCGGACTACGCGAGCGAGATGTTCGCCGCCAAATCCGACGTCTCCGCCTTCTCCGAGGCCGAGCTGCTGCGCATGGACAGCAAGGAGACCACCGTCGAGGGCAAGAAGCTGCGTGTCTCGGTGCTCGAGACCACCTCGCCCGAGCAGGTGCTGTCGCGCAAGGACGCGCTGCTCGCCGCGATGCCGAAGGTCGCGGCCGAGGACGGCGCCGACGAGGTGCTCCTGTTCGTCGTCGACATCCTCAAGGAGGAGGCGACGATGCTCATCCCCAACGACACGGTGAAGGCGATCGCCGAGAAGAGCTTCGGCGCGACCGTCTCGGGCGACAGCGTCGTGCTGCCGGGCGTGATGAGCCGCAAGAAGCAGATCATCCCCGTGCTGAAGGTCTGAAGGCCATGACCAGGATCATCGAGAGCTTCACCGAGATCTCGGGCAGCTACGACGCGGCCTTCGTCGATCTGTGGGGCTGCATGCATGACGGCCTGCGCGCCTACGAGGCCGCCGTCGCCGCGATGCGCGGCTTTCGCGCGGCCGGGGGCAAGGTGATCCTGGTCACCAACTCGCCGCGCCCGCGCGCCTCGGTCGAGCGCCAGATCGAGGGGCTCGGCGTGCCGCGCGACTGCTGGGATTCGATCGCCAGCTCGGGTGATTCGGCCCGCGCCGCGATGTATGAGGGCGTGGTCGGCGAAAAGGTCTGGTTCATCGGCGACGATCGCGACGAGGCCTTCTTCGCGCCGTTGCGGATCATCAAGGACCCCGCCGAGATCACCCGCACCGATCTCGATGCCGCCGAAGGCATCGTCTGCTGCGGCCCCGAGGACGAGCATGCCGATCCCGAGATCTACCGCGAGCGCTTCGAGCGGGCGATCGCGAGGGGGATGAAGCTTCTTTGCGCCAATCCCGACATCATCGTCGATCGCGGCGAGGAGCGGGTCTGGTGCGCGGGCGCGCTGGCCCGGCTCTATACCGAGATGGGCGGGACGAGCCTCTATTTCGGCAAGCCGCACGCGCCGATCTACGATCTGGCGCGCCGCCGCCTGGCCGAGATCGACCCGAGCATCGCCGACGGGCGCATCATCTGCATCGGCGACGGTCCGCAGACGGATGTGTCGGGCGCGGCGAATGCGGGGCTTGATGCGCTGTTCATCACCGGCGGGCTTTCGGCCGGGGAGACCGGCACCGGCCCCGCCCCGCAAGGCCAGCCCGAGGCGGGCAGGCTCGACGCGCATCTCAAGGAGGAGCGCCAGGCCCCGGCCTATGCCATGGGCTTCCTGCGCTGAGACGACACCCCCGGGGCGCGCCCGCTTGCGCGCGCCCCGCCGCGCGGCTACGCAGAGCGCCATGCGCATCCTGAGCGATCTTTCCGACATCACCGCCACCGACCGCGGCGCCGCCGCGGCCATCGGCAATTTCGACGGCGTGCATCTCGGCCACCGCGCCGTGATCGACCTCGCCCGGGGCGAGGCCGACCGCCTCGGCGCGCCCTTGGGCGTGATGACCTTCGAGCCGCATCCGCGCGAATATTTCGCCCCCGACGCCCCGCCCTTCCGGCTGATGAACCGCGCCGCGCGGGCGCACAGGCTGGCGAAGATCGGCGTCGAGCGCCTGTTCGAGCTGCCCTTCGACGCCGCCCTCGCGGCGCTTTCGCCCGAAGCCTTCGCCCGCGACGTGATCGCGCAGGGCCTCGGGCTGCGCCACGTGGTGATCGGCGCCGATTTCCGCTTCGGCAAGGGCCGCGCGGGCGATGCGGCGATGCTCGAAGAGCTGGGCCGCGCGCATGGCTTCGGCGTCACCGCCTCGCCGCTCATCGCGCTCGATGCGGGCGAGGTCAGCTCCACCGCGATCCGCCACGCCCTGAGCGAGGGCCGCCCGCGCGACGCCGCCGCGATGCTCGGCCATTGGCACCGGCTGGAAGGCGAGGTCATCCACGGCGAAAAGCGCGGCCGCGAGCTGGGCTATCCCACCGCCAATATCGGCGTCGCCGGGCTGCACATGCCGCGCTTCGGCGTCTACGCGGTCAAGGTCGACGTGCTGGAGGGCCCGCATGCCGGGACCTATGACGGCGCCGCCTCGATCGGCGTGCGCCCGATGTTCGGCGAGAACCAGCCCAACTGCGAGACCTTCCTCTTCGACTTCAAGGGCGATCTCTACGGCGCCGAGATCTCGGTCGCGCTGGTCGAATATCTGCGCGGCGAGGAGAAATTCGACGGGCTCGACGCGTTGATCGCCCAGATGGATGCCGATTGCGCCCGCGCGCGCGAGGTGCTGGCCCATGCGTGAGAAATTCTGGGAGCTGCCGATCGAAAGCCTCGACCAGGAGGAATGGGAGGCGCTCTGCGATGGCTGCGGCAAGTGCTGCCTCAACAAGATCGAGGACGAGGACACCGGCGAGGTGGCGCTGACGCGGGTGTCGTGCCGCCTGCTCGACGGCGCGACCTGCCTGTGCTCGAAATACGAAACACGGCACAGATACGTGCCCGAATGCATCGTGCTGACGCCCGAAAAGATCGCCGAGACGATGTATTGGCTGCCGCAGACCTGCGCCTACCGGCTGCGCGCCGAGGGCCGCCCGCTGCATGACTGGCACTACCTGATCTCGGGCGACCGGCAATCGGTGCACCGCGCCGGCGTGTCGATGATCCACCGCACCGTGCCCGAGACCCAGGTCGATGACGACGACTGGGAAGACCACATCATCGAGGAGCCCGTCTGATGCAATTCGCCTCCGACAATGCCGGTCCCGCCCACCCCGCGATTCTCGACGCGATCGCGCGGGCCAATGACGGCCACCAGCGCGCTTACGGCTCCGAAAGCGCGATGACGCAGCTACGCGACCGCATCCGCGAGATCTTCGAGGCCCCCTCCGCCGAGGTGCATCTCGTCGCCACCGGCACGGCGGCCAATTCGCTGATCCTCGGCTGCATGGCCCGGCCATGGGACGCGATCTTCTGCTCCGAGCACGCGCATATCGAGCATGACGAGGGCAACGCGCCCGAATTCTACACCGGCGGCGCCAAGCTCTCCCTCGTGCCCGCCCCCGACGGGCGGATGACGGCGGCGGATCTGGAGCGGGTGATCGGCGCGCCCGGCGCGCGCTCCTTCCACAACGCCCAGCCCGGCCCGATCTCGATCACCCAGGTCACCGAGACCGGCAGCGTCTATGCGCTCGACCGGATCCGCGCCATCGGCGATCTCGCCCGCGCGCGCGGCCAGCGGGTGCATATGGATGGCGCGCGATTCGCCAATGCGCTGATGGCGCTGGGCTGCACGCCCGCCGAGATGACGTGGAAGGCCGGCATCGATGCGCTGAGCTTCGGCGGCACCAAGAATGGCTGCATCGGCGTCGAGGCGGCGGTGTTCTTCGATCCTGCGCTGGCGCGGGAGTTCGAGCTGCGCCGCAAGCGCGGCGGGCACCTGTTCTCCAAGCACCGGTTTCTTTCGGCGCAGATGACCGCCTATCTCGAAAACGATCTCTGGCGCGATCTCGCCGCGCGGGCCAATGCCGCCTGCGCGCAGCTCGTGGCGGGCCTCGAGGCCCACCCGGAGGCCGAGATCCTTTATCCGGCGCAGGCCAATCTCGTCTTCGTCACCCTGCCCCGCGCCACCTGCCGGCGGCTGATCGAGGGCGGCGCGGATTTCCACGTGATGGATAGCGACCCGATGGAGGGCGCGCCCGAGACCCGGCTCACCGCGCGGCTCGTCTGCGACTGGTCGCTGGGCGAGGCGCGGGTGGCGCAGTTCTTGTCGCTGCTGGGCTGAACGCCGCCCTCAGAGCTGCCCCGAGAGGTGCAGGTCCAGATCCCCGAGCCGGTCCTGCCCCCAGAACCGCTCATCGGTGTCGGTGATGTAGAAGGGCGAGCCGAACACGCCGCGCCGCACCGCCTCTTCGAGGTTCTGGCCGTATTCGTCGGCCGCCATCATCAGGTTGCTCTCGGCAAGCTCGGGGTCGAAGCCCGCCTCTTCCAGCGCCGCGCGAATCACGTGCTCCTGCGCGATGTCCTTCTCGTCGGACCAGCAGGCCCGGGTGATCGCGTGAACCAGAAGCCCCATGTCGCCGCCGCCCGCCTTCTGGGCGTTGATGATGGCATAGGAGGAGGGCGCGCCGTTGGTGGGCCAGTTGGCCGGGCGCATCACCAGGGGCAGCCCCGCCTTCCTCGCCTGCCGGCGCATTTCCTGCGCGCGGTATTCCATCCGGCTCGGGTGCCGGTCCTTGGGCAACTGCCCGCCCGTGCGGGGAAACAGCGCCATCACGTCGATCGGGCGATAGGCGATCTCGGCCCCGTGCTTGGCGGCGATCTCCTCGAGCCTGCGGCCCGCGATGTAGACATAAGGCGACAGTGTCGCGAAAAAATAGTCGATCTTCGGCACGCACGCCCTCCCATGCCTTCCAGCCCATCGGGCAGGTTTGCGCCATGCTAGGGCTGTGCTAGGCGGTGTCAATCTCCGCACCGCCCCGCCCCGGGGCGCCCAAGCCTGCCAAGGATGCCGCTTGATGCCCACCCTGAACGAGCCGAAGCTGATCGCCGGTAACGCCAACCAACCTCTCGCCCATGCGGTCGCCCGCCGCATGTCGATGCACCGCGGCATGAATGTCGGCCTCGTCGACGCCCGGATCGAGCGGTTCAACGATCAGGAGATCTTCGTCGAGGTCTACGAGAACGTCCGCGGCGAGGACATGTTCATCATCCAGCCGACCTCGAACCCGGCCAATGACAACCTGATGGAGCTGCTGATCATGGCCGACGCGCTGCGCCGCTCCTCGGCCCAGCGGATCACCGCCGTGATTCCCTATTTCGGCTATGCGCGGCAGGACCGCCGCGCCAAGGCGCGCACGCCGATCTCGGCCAAGCTCGTCGCCAACCTCATTGCCGAGGCCGGGATCGAGCGGGTGCTGACCATGGATCTGCACGCCGCCCAGATCCAGGGCTTCTTCGACATCCCCGTCGACAACCTCTACGCCGCGCCGATCTTCGCGCTCGACGTGGCGCATCACTTCAAGGATCGCCGCAACGACGTGATGGTGGTCAGCCCCGATGTCGGCGGCGTGGCGCGCGCGCGCGAGCTGGCCAAGCGCATCGGCGCGCCGCTCGCCATCGTCGACAAGCGCCGCGAAAAGGCCGGCGAAGTGGCCGAGATGACGGTGATCGGCGACGTGTCGGGCAAGGCCTGCATCATCGTCGACGACATCTGCGACACCGCCGGCACTTTGTGCAAGGCGGCCGAGACGCTGATGGAGGCGGGCGCCACCGAGGTGCACAGCTACATCACCCATGGCGTGCTGTCCGGCCCGGCGGTGAGCCGGATCGAGAAATCGGTGATGAAATCGCTGGTGATCACCGATTCGATCGAACCGACCGACGCGGTGAAGAACGCGCCCAACATCCGCATCGTGCCGACCGCACCAATGTTCGCGCAGGCGATCCTCAACATCTGGCACGGCACCTCCGTCAGCTCGCTGTTCGAGCACGAGACGCTGACGCCGATCTACGAGGGCATGTACGCGGCCGACTGAGCCGCGGGTCTGGCGGGGGTCTCAGCCGAGAAGCCCCGCCAGCATGGAGCCGAGCGCCGCGGTCACCGGCTCGGGCTGCATCAGCCAGCCCAGCGCCCGGCCCGGCGCGCCCAAGGCCTCGAGCCGCGTCAGCAGCTCGGCCAGGGCCTGTGCATCCAAGCGGGCGAGAAGGAAGCTCTTGGCCCCGAGGGCGGCGAGGATCGGGAGAAGCAGGGCAAGGGCGAAGGCCGGACCGGCCCCCCGCCGCGCGCGCGGCAGCAGCACCACGAGACCGTCATCGAGAACGTATCGCACCGCGCCCTTTGAGAGGCGGCGATTCCGGTTCTCGATCTGGAGAAGACGGGATTCGAAGCTCGACGAAACACGAAACATGGCGAACGGTCCTGGCAAGGTGCCCCCACCTCACGGTGTCAGCACTATCGCCGGAACATGGCACAAATGTGGCAAATCGGGCGATTTCCGGCAAAACCGTGTCGCCCGCCCCTTTTGCGCCATGTGGCCCGATCAGCCGCGCCGCATGACGAGCGTGGTCCATTCGCCGTGGCTGTCGCGCGCCGCGCGCGCAAAGCCGCGCGCCACATAGGCCGCCTCGACCGCATCGGCCTGCTCGTTGAGGAGGCCCGACAGGATCACATGGCCGTCCTTCGCCACCTTGGCCGCCATCTCGGGCGCCAGCGCCACCAGCGGCCCCTTGAGGATGTTGGCGAAGACGAGATCGAAGGGGGCCGCCGCCTCCAGCGCCGCGTGCTCGAAGCCCGCCGCCTCGAGGCATTCCACCTGCCCCGCCATGCCGTTGGCGGCGAGATTGGCCTCGGCCACCTCCACCGCCACCGCGTCGATGTCCGAGGCCATCACCCGCGCCTCGGGCCAGACCCTTGCCGCCGCCATCGCCAGCACCGCCGTGCCGCAGCCGATATCGGCCACGCGCGCGGGCATCGCGCCTTGCGTGGCCAGCGCGTCGAGCGCCTTGAGACAGCCCAGCGTGGTGCCGTGATGCCCGGTGCCGAAGGCCATCGCCGCCTCGATCAGCAGCGGAATCCGGTCGTCCGGCACCTTGTCGGCGTCATGGCTGCCATGAACGAAGAAGCGCCCCGCCTCGACCGGGGCCAGCTCGCGCCGCACCTTGGCGACCCAGTCCTCGTCGGGCACCTCGGAAACCAGAAAGCCGCCCGCGCCATGGCTCGCCGCCAGCAGGTCGAGCGCCACGGCGTCGGGCGTCTCCTCGAAATAGGCGGTGACCTCGTAGAGGCCCGAGCCGTCCTCGATCTCGAACACGCCGGTGCCGTAGGGCGCGGGGTCGAGCTCCTCGAGCGCCTCGGACAGCACCTCGCCGCGGCGCTGGTCGTCGAGCTGGGTGATCGCGGTATAGACGGGCATCGAGGTTCTCCGGGGCAAAGGGCCTGCCGCGCGGCATAGGCGCAAGCGAAGGGGGCGGTCAATCGCCGCCCCCGTCGTCTCATCCATTTCGGCGGGCTGTCAGACGCCGACGCCGATCGGGCAGGTCACGCCCGTGCCGCCGATGCCGCAATAGCCCGAGGGGTTCTTGTCGAGATATTGCTGGTGGTAATCCTCGGCCATGTAGAAGGCGGGCGCATCGACGATCTCGGTGGTGATCGCGCCGTAGCCCGCGCCGGTCAGCCGCGGCGAGAAAGCCTCGCGCGAGGCTTCGGCCGCCTGCTTCTGCAGCTCGCTGAAGGTATAGATCCCCGAGCGGTACTGCGTGCCGCGGTCGTTGCCCTGCCGCATCCCCTGGGTCGGGTCGTGGTTCTCCCAGAACACGCGGAGCAGGTCGTCATAAGAGGTCCTGGCCGGATCGTAGATCACGCGCACCACCTCGTTATGCCCGGTCTTGCCGGTGCAGACCTCCTCATAGGTCGGGTTCGGGGTGTAGCCGCCCGCATAGCCGACCATGGTCGAATGCACGCCCGGCAGCGTCCAGAACATCCGCTCGACGCCCCAGAAGCAGCCCATGCCGAACATCGCGACCTCGAAGCCCTCGGGGGCCTCCGGGTCGAGCGTCGTGCCGAGCACGCTGTGCTCTCTGGCGGTCGGGATCGGCTGCGACCGGCCGGGCAGCGCGTTTTCGGGGGTGACCATCTCGGTCTTGCTGGAACTCGGTCCGAACATCTCGGAACTCCTTTCGAGGCGTTTGTCCGGCATATAGGCATGCAGGCCGCCGAACGCTACTCGGCGGCGAGCGGAAGCGCGCGGCCCGCGAACACGGTCTCGAAGCCCGGCGCGGGGTGGCGCGGGATCATCAGCGCCAGCGCCAGCGACAGCCCCGCCATGGCGGCGGCCAGCACGAAGACCGCGTCGGGAGCCACGAGCCACAGATAGCCCAGCAGCGCGGGCAGGAAGACGGCGGCGATGTGGTTGATGGTGAAGGCCACGGCGGCGGTGGGCGCGATGTCGCCCGGATCGGCGATCTTCTGGAAATAGGTCTTCAGCGCCAAAGCCAGCGCGAAGAAGATGTTGTCGATCACGTAGAGCCCGGCGGCCACCGCGACGCCCCAGCCGAACCAGTAGAGCCCGCCATAGCTCAGAAAGACGAGGATCAGCCCGAAATACTCCACCGCCAGCGCCTTTTTCTCGCCCCAGCGGGCGACGGCGCGGCCCAGAAGCGGCGCGGCAAAGATGTTGGTCAGCAGCGTGATCAGGAACAGCGCCGTGACCTCGTGCACGTCGTAGCCGAACTTCTCGACCATCATGAAGCCCGCGAAGACCACGAAGATCTGCCGCCGGGCGCCCGACATGAACTGCAGCGCGTAGTAGAGCCAGTAGCGGCGGCGCAGCACGAAGCTCTTGGTCTGCGGATGCGGCGCGCGAAAGGCCGGGAAGGCCAGCCAGCACCACAGCGCGACGACGGCGCAGAACCCGCCCGAGAGCATGTAGACGAAGCTGTAGGAGAGGTCGAAGGCCTCCCATGTCAGCACGATGGCGAGATAGGCGATGAGCGTCGCCCCTGCCCCGGCCGAGACCAGCCAGCCCAGCATCTGCGGCGCGCGCTCCTTGGGCAGCCATTGCAGCTGCAAGGACTGGTTCACCGTCTCGTAGTAGTGAAAGCCGATCGAGGAGAGCATGGTGATGGTCAGGATGCCGCCCATGCTCGGGAACTGCGCGGTGAGCGCCGTGGCGACGCCCAGAAGGCCGAGCGAGATCAGCGCGAGGCTCTGCTCGCGCACGAACAACAGGATCGCGATGACGCCGATGGCGAGAAAACCGGGGATCTCGCGCACCGTGTGCAGCCAGCCGATATCCGAGCCGTCGAAGCCCGCCGCCTCGATGACGAAGTTGTTCAGGAGCGCCGACCAGGTGGCGAAGGCCACCGGCATGGCCATCGCCATCAGGAAGAGGAGTGTGGTCGGCCTGCGCCAGATCGGCAGGGTCCGGGCCTCGGAGAGCGGCATCGGATTACGTGTCATGCGCAAGCATTACGCCGCTCTTGCCCGCATGGCGAGACGTCGCGTCATCCGGCCTGCGAAAATCTGTAATCCACCTCGGCAAAGCGCGCGGTCGGAAAGCCGTAGGCAAAGCGCAGCCCCTCCGCCCCGGCCACCACGCCATGCTCGGCCTCGCTAGGGATGAACACCGCGATGCCCGGCCCGATCGGATGCGGCACGCCGTCGATGGTGACGATGCCCGCCCCGTCCAGCCCGAGATAGAACTCGGCCGGGCCATGGCGGTGCGGCAGCAGCGTGCCCCGCGGCGCGAACTCGGCCAGCCCCAGCGTCAACGCCTCGGAGGGCGTGCGGTCCGAGGAGACCAGCGTGCGCCAGCGCACCGTGCCGAAATCCGGGTCGACCCCGCCCTCCAGCGGCAGGCTCGCCGCATCGACCGAAAAGCCCCGCGCCGCCCGCGCGCCGCTCCAGCCCGTCGCTTCCGACATCTCCATGGCGCGCCTCCGCTGCCCGGCCCCTTTCGATCAGGCTGGGCCGAATCAGGCGGCCCGGTCGGGCCCGCCCGCGACATGCGCGGGTCGTTTTCGGGCCTCGGCCGCGATCCGCCTAGAGAAAGCTCTGCGGATCGATGTCGATGGCGAGCCGCAGATTGGCGGGCAGCCGCAGCTGCGCCGCCCATTCGGCCAGCGCCGCCTGCAGGGGTGCCGTCTTCTCGGCCTTGACCAGAAGCCGCACCCGGTGCCGCCCGCGCACCCGCGCGATGGGCGCGGGCGCGGGGCCGAAGAGCTGCGCGCCAATGCGTCTGAGCGGCGCGTCGAGCCGCGCCAGCCGGTTGCCGAGATCGAAGGCGGCCTGCATGTCCGGGGAGGAAATCACGATCCCGGCCATGCGCCCATAGGGCGGCACGCCCGCCGCCCGCCGCGCCGCCGCCTCGGCGGCCCAGAACCCCTCCTCGTCGCCCGAGAGAATCGCGCGGATCACCGGATGCTCGGGCTGGAAGCTTTGCAGCAATGCCGTTCCACGCGCCTCCGCGCGGCCTGCGCGCCCCGCCACCTGCCGCATCAGCTGAAACGTCCGCTCGGCGGCGCGCAAATCCGAGCCCTGAAGCCCCAGATCGCTGTCGATCACCCCCACCAGCGTCAGCTTGGGAAAGTTGTGCCCCTTGGCGACGAGCTGCGTGCCGACCACGATATCCGCCGCGCCTTCGGCGATCTCCAAGATCCGCGCCTTGAGTGCCCGGGCCGAGCCGAAGAGATCCGATGAGAGCACCGTCACGCGAGCATCGGGAAACAGCGCCTGCGCCTCTTCTGTGATCCGCTCCACCCCCGGCCCCACGGCGGCGAGCTTGCCCGTCACCTCGCAATTGGGACAGGTCTCGGGCATCGGCGCGGTCTCGCCGCATTGGTGGCACATCAGCCGCTTGAGAAAGCGGTGCTCGACCATGCGCGCGTCGCAGTGCTTGCAGCCGATCTGGTGGCCGCAGGCGCGGCACAGCGTCAGCGGCGCATAGCCGCGCCGGTTGAGAAACAGGAGCGACTGCTCGCCGCGCTCCAGCCGCTCGCGCACCGCGCCCTTGAGGCTGGGCGAGATCCACGAGCCCGAGGGCACCTCCTCGCCGCGCATGTCGATCGCGCGCATCTCGGGCATCACGGCGGGGCCGAAGCGGCTTTCGAGATCGACGCGAGCATATTTGCCCGCCTGCACGTTGACCCAGCTTTCAAGGCTCGGCGTAGCCGAGGCCAGCACCACCTGCGCCTTTTCCAAGGACGCCCGCAGCACCGCCATGTCGCGCGCGTTGTAAAGCACCCCGTCCTCCTGCTTGTAGGAGGTGTCGTGCTCCTCGTCGACGACGATGAGACCGAGATCGGCGAAGGGCAGAAACAGCGCCGAGCGCGCGCCCACGACGAGCTGCGCGCCGCTCTCGGCCACCATCTTCCAGCAGCGCCGCCGCTCGGTGGTGGTGACGCCCGAATGCCATTCCGCCGGTTTCGCGCCGAATCGCGCCTCGACCCGGGTGAGGAACTCCGCCGTCAGCGCGATCTCGGGCAAAAGCACCAGCGCCTGCCGCCCCGCAGCCAGGCAGGCGGCGACGGCTTCGAGATAGACCTCGGTCTTGCCCGAACCGGTGACCCCCTTGAGAAGCGTGGTGCCGTAGCGCCCGGCCTTGATGCCCTCGCGCAGCCGCGCCGCCGCCATGGCCTGATCGCCGGTCAGCGCCTTGCCGGGCATCTCGGGGTCGAGGGAGGGGTATGGCACGTCGCGCGGCGCCTCCTCCTCGGCCACGGCGCCCGAGGCCACCAGCCCCTTGACCACCGAGGAGCCGACGCCCGCGAGATCGGCCAGCTCGCCCAGCATGAAGCCCATGCCGTCATGCTCTTCGAGCAGGTCGAGCACCCGCGCGCGCGCGGGCGTCATCCGCCCGGGCTGGCCATGGCCGCGGCGAAAGATCTTGCGCATCCCCGGCGGGTCCGTGAGCCCCGGCGCGCGGGTGGCGAGCCGCAGCATCGCGGGCATCGGCGTCAGCGTGTAATCGGCGACGCGGCCGAGAAATTCGCGCATGGGCGCGCGCATCGCGGGGATGTCGAGCACGCGGATCGCGGATTTCACCTTGGCGGGATCGTAATCCCCCGCGCCCGCGCCCCAGACCACGCCGGTGACCTTGCGCGGCCCGAACGGCACCTCGACATGGTCTCCGGCGGCGCAGCCCCCCGGCGGCGCGCGGTAGTCGAGCACCCGGTCGAGCGGCTGGGTCGTCAGCACGCCGATCAGCGCGCCTTCCGGAAAGCGGGGCGATGTCATGGGCGGGTGGCGATCCTCTGGCGCGGCGGAGAGGCCAACATGCGCCGCGCGCCCGCCCGCTTCAAGAGAGCGGGGCCTTCATCCTTCACGCGGGAGGCCCGGCACCCCATGTGAGGGAAAGACGCTGTTCTGCCGCCCCGGCTCTTGCTAGACCGGGCGCGACGCCGCGCCCCGCCCCGGGACGCGCCCCACCTGACAGGGAGAGACCCATGAAATTCTTCGTCGACACCGCCGAAATCGACCAGATCCGCGAGCTCAACGACCTGGGCATGGTCGATGGCGTGACCACCAACCCGTCGCTGATCATGAAGTCGGGCCGCGACATCAAGGAAGTCACCAAGGAGATCTGCTCCATCGTCGACGGCCCCGTCTCGGCCGAGACCGTGGCGCCGGGCGCCGAGGACATGATCGCCGAAGGCCGCGAGCTCGCCAAGATCGCCGACAACATCGCGATCAAGGTGCCGCTGACCTGGGACGGTCTCAAGGCCTGCAAGGTGCTGTCGGACGAGGGCCGCATGGTCAACGTCACGCTGTGCTTCTCGGCCAACCAGGCGCTTCTCGCCGCCAAGGCGGGCGCGACCTTCATCTCGCCCTTCATCGGCCGGCTCGACGACCTGAACCTCGACGGCATGGAGCTCATCGCCGACATCCGCGAGATCTACGACAATTACGGCTTCGAGACGCAGATTCTCGCCGCCTCGATCCGCAACGCCAACCACATGTCCGAGGCCGCCAAGATCGGCGCCGACGTGGCGACCGCCCCCGCCGCCGTGATCAAGGCGATGGCCAACCACGTGCTGACCGACAAGGGGCTCGAGAGCTTCCTCAAGGACTGGGCCTCGACCGGCCAGAAGATCGTCTGATCCTTTCGGCGGGGCGGCTGTGCCTTCCGGGCCGCGCCCCGCCGCATTCTTGCCACACCGGGGCGCATCGTCGCATCACGGCTGCTAATATCCCCGCGAGACGACAGCCCGGATGCGCCCAGATGACAGACGACCCCAAGACCGATGACGGGCTGCGCGACCGCATCCTCGCGGACCCCGCCCGCCTGCTCGACGACCCCGAGATCATGCGCGCCCTCGTCACCGCCGATACCGAGGCCAAGGGGTCGAACATCGTCGATCTGCGCGGCCTCGCCATGGAGCGGCTGCAGGGCCGGCTCGATCGGCTCGAGGACACGCATCGCTCGGTGATCGCCGCCGCCTACGAAAATCTCGCCGGGACCAACCAGATCCACCGCGCGGTGCTGCGGATGATGGATGCGACCCGATTCGAAACCTTCCTGCAGGATCTGTCCGGCGAGGTGGCCGACATGCTGCGGGTCGACGTGGTCCGCCTCGTTCTCGAAACCGCCAGCCCCGAGGACGACCCGGCCATCGCGCGGCTGTCGGACGTGCTGTCGGTGGCCGAGCCGGGCTTTGTCGCCGATTACGTGACCCAGGGGCGCAACGCGCCGCCCCGGCAGGTTTCGCTGCGCGCGGTGGAGCCGCAGGAGGCCGGGCCCTACGGCGCGCGCGCGCCCGACATCCTGTCGGAGGCCTGCCTCAGGCTCGATTTCGGCCCCGGCCGCCTGCCCGGCATGCTGCTTCTGGGCGCTTCGGACGAAAACCGCTTCGCGCCGGCGCAGGCCACGGATCTCATGGGCTTCTTCGCCGGGGTGTTCGAGCGGCAGATGCGGCGCTGGCTGTCATGATCTCGCCCGCGCTCACCGATGCGATGGGCCGCTGGCTCGATCATGAGCGGGCGCTCAACGCCGCCGCGCAGAACACGCTGACCGCCTATCAGGGCGACGTGCTGGGCTTTCTCGCCTTCATGCAGCAGCACCATGCCGAAGCGCAGGGGCTCGGGGCCATCGCGCGGGTCACCGTGTCGGACATGCGCGCCTGGATGGCGCATGAGCGCGGCCGCGGCCTTTCGGCGCGCAGCCTCGCGCGGGCGCTCTCGGCGGTGAAGAGCTTTTATCGCTGGCTTTCGGCGCGCGAGGGCTTCGAGCCGACCGCCGTGCTCTCGACCCGCGCGCCGCGCATGAAGGCGCGGCTGCCCCGCCCGCTCGACGAGGAAGCGGCAAACCGGATGCTCGAGACGGTCGAGCTGCAATCGCGCGAGCCCTGGGTGGCGGCGCGCGACGTGGCGGTGGTGACGCTGCTCTGGGGCTGCGGGCTGCGCATTTCCGAGGCGCTGTCGCTCACCGGCGCGCAGCTGCCCCTGCCCGAGACGCTGCGCATCACCGGCAAGGGCGGCAAGGAGCGGCTGGTGCCGGTGCTGCCCGCCGCGCGCCGCGCGGTCTCGGATTACGTGAAGCTCTGCCCGCACCCGATGGATGCGGCCCTGCCCTTGTTTCGCGGCGTGCGCGGCGGGGCGCTCGGCCCCCGCCCGATCCAGAAGGCGATGGAGATGGCGCGGATGCAGCTCGGCCTGCCCGCCACCGCGACGCCGCATGCGATGCGGCACAGCTTTGCCACGCATCTTCTGAGCGCGGGCGGCGACCTGCGCGCGATTCAGGAACTTCTCGGCCACGCGTCGCTTTCGACCACACAGACCTATACCGCGGTCGATGCAGCGCGGTTGATGGAAATCTACGACCGCGCCCACCCCCGTGCCTGACGCTGGCGCGTTGCACATGGTTACGGGATCGGCCAAGAGGGACGCATGACGGACACACGCAAGGCCCTCGGGGTCCATCTCTTCACCGCCACCGGCGCGGTCTTTGCCATGCTCGCCATGCTGGAGGCGGTGCAGGACGACTGGAGCATGATGTTCCTGTGGCTCGTCGTGGCCTTCGCGGTCGATGGCGTCGACGGGCCATTGGCGCGCAAATACGATGTGAAGCGCAATGCGCCGATCTTCGACGGCGTGCTTCTGGACCTGATCATCGACTATCTCACCTATGTCTTCGTGCCCGCCTTTGCCCTGTTCGAATCGGGGCTTCTGCCGGGCTGGACCGGCTGGCTGGCGATCATCGTCATCACCTTCGCCTCGGCGCTCTATTTCGCCGACAGCCGCATGAAGACCAAGGACAACTCCTTCCAGGGCTTTCCCGGCTGCTGGAACATGCTGGTCCTGGTGCTCTTCGCGCTTTCGCCCAATTTCTGGATCATCCTCGCGCTGGTGGTGGTGCTGGCGGTGGCGATGTTCCTGCCGGTGAAGTTCATCCACCCGGTGCGCACCAAGCGCTGGCGCGCGGTGTCGCTGCCGATGGCGCTGGCCTGGACCTTTTTCGCGGGCTGGGCGGCCTGGGTCGATTTCGACCCGGTGAGCTGGGCGCATTGGGGCCTCGTCATCACCTCGGCCTACCTGATCTGCGCAGGCGCCGCGCAGCAGCTCATTCACGGCAAGGACGGCTAGAGCCGGGTCAGCGCCACGCCCGAGACGATGAGCACCGCCGAGACCGCCTTGGTGCGGTCCATCCGGTCGCCGAAGGCGGCCCAGCCGATCAGAACGGCGAAAAGGATCGAGCTTTCGCGCAGCGCGCTCACGAGCGCGATCGGCGCCAGCGTCATCGCCCAGACCGCGATGGCATAGGCGCCGTAGGAGGCCACCGCCGCCGCCGCCCCCTGCCCCCAGACCCGCGCGGAGACGCGCAGCAGCCCGCGCCCGCGCATGGCGAAGGCCAATGGCGGAAACAGCAGCGCCTGCGCCACGAAGAGCCAGCCGACATAGGCCACCGGGTCGCCCGAGACCCGCGCGCCGAGCCCGTCGACCAGCGTGTAACCGGCAGTCCCCGCCGCAGCCCCAGCGCATAGGGGATGAGCCGCCGGCTTTCGCCCGAGCCCAGCGCGCCGCGCGCCATGCCGAGGATGCCCAGCCCCAGCACCAGCACCCCCGCCACCGACATCGGTTCGATCGCGTCCGACAGGAACAGCGCGCTCGCCGCCAGCACCGCCATCGGCGCAGCCCCCCGCGCGATCGGGTAGACTCGGCTCAGGTCGCCATGCTCGTAGGCGAAGGCGAGAAAGGTGTTGTAGGTGGCGTGGCAGATGGCCGAGCCCGCGATCCAGGGCCAGACCTCGGCCGCGGGAAAGGGCCGCGTCAGCGCCACGGCGAGCCCCATGACGCCCTGCACCAGCGCCAGGATCACCATGCCCGCCACCTTGGAGGCGCCGAGCTTGATCATGGCGTTCCAGCTTGCATGCAGGAAGGCCGCGAGCATCACCGCGAGAAAGACGGGCAGCGTCACCGCAAGACGCCCCCGGGCTTGCGTATTTTCGGAAAGATGAACCGGGGGGCGCGCCCCTTTGGTTCATCTTTCTCCAAATACGCAAATCCGCCGCCACGACCCACGCGGCGACGGATCGGCATCACGCCAGCGCCGCGTCGCAGCGGGCGCAGACGCCGGGATGGTCATGCGTGCCTACATCGGGCAGGATCTTCCAGCAGCGCTGGCATTTCTCGCCCTCGGCCCGCTCGAACACCACGCCGACGCCCTCGACCTCGGGCAGGCGGAACGCCTCCGCCGGCGACGGGTCGCCCGTGAGGTAGATCGCCGAGGTGATGCACAGATCCTCGAAGTTCACGCTCTTGAGCGCCTTGAGCGCCTCGGGGTCGCGCACATGCACCACCGGCGCCGCCTCGAGCGAGGCACCGATCACCTTGTCGCGCCGCGCCACTTCGAGCGCCGCGGTGACCACGCGGCGCACCCGGCGGATCGCCGACCATTTCGCGGCCAGCTCCTCGTTGCGCCACTCCGATGGCGTCTCGGGGATGTCGGTCAGGTGCACCGAGGCGTCCTCGCCCGGGTTCCGCTCCAGCCAGACCTCTTCCATCGTGAAGACGAGGATCGGCGCGAGCCATGTCGTCAGGCGGTGATAGAGCAGGTCGAGCACGGTGCGCGCGGCGCGGCGGCGGGCGGTGTCGCCGTCGCAGTAGAGCGCGTCCTTGCGGATGTCGAAGTAGAAGGCCGAAAGCTCCACGGTGGCGAAGTCGAACACCGCCCGGAACACGCCCTGGAAATCATAGGCGTCGTAGCCCGCGCGCACGGTCTCGTCGAGCTCGGCCAGACGGTGCAGCACCCAGCGCTCCAGCTCGGGCATGTCCTCCGGCTTCACCCGGTCGCTTTCCGAGAAATCGGCCAGAGAGCCCAGCATGAAGCGCATGGTGTTGCGCAGGCGGCGATAGCCGTCGGCCACGCCCTTGAGGATCTCGGGCCCGATGCGCAGATCGCCGGTGTAGTCCGACTGCGCCACCCAGAGCCGCAGGATATCCGCGCCGTATTTCTTGGTCACATCCGCCGGGCTGACGGTGTTTCCGAGCGACTTGGACATCTTCATGCCCTTCTCGTCGAGCGTGAAGCCATGCGTCAGCACGCCGCGATAGGGCGCGCGGCCCTTGGTGCCGCAGGCCTGCAGCATCGAGGAATGAAACCAGCCGCGATGCTGGTCGGTGCCTTCGAGGTAGAGATCCGCCAGACCGTCCTCGGAGCCGTCCTCGCGGTCGCGCAGCACGAAGGCATGGGTCGAGCCGGAATCAAACCACACGTCGAGGATGTCGAAGACCTGCTCATACTCCTCGGGGTTCACCACGCCATCGAGGAAGCGCGCCTTCGCGCCCTCCTTGTACCACGCATCCGCGCCTTCGGCCTCGAAGGCTTCGAGGATGCGGGCGTTGACGGTCTCGTCGCGAAGCAGGAAGTCGGGATCGGTCGGCTTCGCCCCCTTCTTCACGAAGCAGGTCAGCGGCACGCCCCAGGCGCGCTGGCGCGACAGCACCCAGTCGGGGCGGCTTTCGATCATCGAGTGCAGCCGGTTGCGCGCCGATTTCGGCGTCCATGTCACCAGCTCGTCGATCGAGGTCAGCGCGCGGTCGCGGATGGTCCTGCCATAGTCGTCCTGCCCGTCGCCCAGCTCGCGGTCGATGGCGGCGAACCATTGCGGCGTGTTGCGGAAGATGAGCGGTGCCTTGGAGCGCCAGCTATGCGGGTAGGAGTGCTTGATCTTGCCGCGCGCAAAGAGCTTGCCCGACCGCGCCAGCGCGTCGATGACGGCGCTGTTGGCATCGCCCTCCTTGCCGTTGGGCTTGAGGATGCGCTTGCCACCGAAAAGCGGCAGGTCGGCGCGGAAGGCACCGTCCTCTTCCACGTTGTAGGTGATGACCTCCGACAGCATCCCCGCGTCGCGGTAAAGCTCGAACTCGTCCATGCCGTGGCTCGGCGCGCAATGCACGAAGCCGGTGCCGTCCTCATCGGTGACGAAGGGCGCGGGGCGGAAATCGCGCGGCTGGTCCCACTCCCCCTCGCCGCCTTCGATGCCCGCGAAGGGATGGGCAAGCGAGAGACCTTCCAGCGAAGGCGCATCGCCGATCCGCTCCCAGCCGTCGACGCGGGCCTTTTGCAGGCAGCCCTCGGCCAGCTTGTCGGCCAGGAGGAGCTTGTCGCCCGTCCTGACCCAGTTGTCCTCGGGCGCGCCGGTGATCTCGTAGACGCCGTAGGAGATGTCGGGGTGGTAGACCACGCCCTTGTTCGACGGGATCGTCCATGGCGTGGTGGTCCAGATCACGACATCCGTGCCTTGCAGGAGCGGATCATCGGAGCCCAACACCTCGAAGCGCACCCAGATCGTGAAGCTTTCCTTGTCGTGATACTCGACCTCGGCCTCGGCCAGCGCGGTCTTCTCGATCGGCGACCACATCACGGGCTTCGAGCCCTGATAGAGCACGCCGTTCATCAGGAACTTCTGGAATTCCTCCGCGATCACCCGCTCGGCGTGGAAGTCCATCGTGAGATAGGGCTTTTCCCACTTGCCGGTGACGCCGAGCCGCTTGAACTCCTCGCGCTGCACGTCGACCCAGCCATCGGCGAACTTGCGGCATTCCTGCCGGAAGTCGATGACGTCGACCTTGTCCTTGTCGAGGCCCTGTCTGCGATACTGCTCCTCGATCTTCCACTCGATCGGCAGGCCGTGGCAGTCCCAACCGGGGATGTAGCGTGCATCGCGGCCCATCATCTGCTGGGAGCGGACCACCATGTCCTTGAGGATCTTGTTGAGCGCGTGGCCGATATGCAGGTTGCCGTTGGCATAGGGCGGGCCGTCATGCAGGGTGAAGGGACGGCGCCCCTCCGCCTTCTCGCGCAGCCGGTCATAGACCCCGATCTCCTCCCAGCGCGAAAGCCAGCCCGGCTCGCGCTTGGGCAGGCCCGCGCGCATCGGGAACTCCGTGCGCGGCAGGTTCAGGGTGTCCTTGTAATCGGGGCTCTGGGTCGGGGTGTCGGGCGTATCGGCGCACATCGCTGTTCGGTCCTGTCGAAGTCCGGTCGTGTCGGAATGTCAAATGAGGGGCGGCGCGGCCTTGGCTCATGCGCCTTGTCCCGGCGGCCCTGATCCTCAGAGCGCCGGGCCGGTAATTCGCGTGATATGGGCGCGAAGGGCCATCATGGCGCCGCTTATAGGCGCGAGGCCGCGGCGGGTAAAGCGCGCCCGTTTCCAGCGCCGCGGATCGGCGCTATGACCGTTCCCGAAAAAAGGAGCCCGCCATGCCCGAGCCGCGCATCGAGGTCACGTCCGAGGACATCGCCCGCGTCGTCGCGCGGTTCTACGAGCGCGTGCGCGCCCATCCCGGCCTCGGACCGGTCTTTGCCCGCCATGTCAGCGACTGGCCCGGGCACGAGGCGCGGATCGTGGCCTTCTGGGAAAGCGCCATTCTCGGCCTGCCCGGCTATCGCGGCAGCCCGGTGACGGTGCACCGCGAGGCGCGCGACGTGCGGCCGGGCATGTTCGCGCCCTGGCTCGCGCTGTTCGACATGACGCTGCGCGAGGAATTGCCCGAGGAGGCGGCCCGGGCATGGTCGGCGCTGGCGCACCGCATCGGCCGGACGCTGCGCGCGGGCGTGACCGAGCGCGAGACGCTGCCCGGCGGGGTGCCGAAGCTCATCTAGGTTCCATGAGAACAACGTGAGGGGCGCGATCCTTCTCGCCCGATCCGCCGGGGCTATCTTCCGCATCGATGCGAAATGCAACGACAGGAGGAACGACATGACCCTTCAGACAAGCATGCGTGGCCTCGCCTTCGGCATGGCCGGTGCCATGGCCCTGACCGGCGCGGCACAGGCGGAAAGCCATTCCGAAGGCGCGATGGCGCAAGAGCCGGTGGTGCTCGTGCCGCCGGTGCGCGATTTCATCGACAGCCTCGCGGGATCGGAGCCGATCAACGAAAAGACGCCCGAGAACGCGCGCCAGACCCTGATCGACGCGCAGACCGGCGCAAATGTCGAGATGCCCGCCGCCGATGTCGACGAGATCACCCTGCCGGTCGGCCCGACCGGCGAAGTCGACGTGGTGCTCGTGCGCCCCGAAGGCAGCCAGGGCGAGACCCTGCCCGGCGTGGTCTATTTCCATGGCGGCGGCTGGGTCCTGGGCAACTACACCACCCATGAGCGGCTGATGCGCGACATGGCCAACCAGACCGGCGCGGCCTTCGTCTTCGTGGACTACACGCCCGCCCCCGAGGCCAAGCACCCGGTCCAGATCGAGCAGGACTTCGCCGTTCTGCAATACGTCTCGGAGAACCCGGAGGATTTCGGCATCGACGCGCAGCGCCTCGCCACCGCGGGCGACAGCGTCGGCGGGCAGATGGTCTCCTCCGTGGCGATGATGGCCGAAAATCAGGGCGGCCCCGAGATCGACGCGCAGGTGATGTTCTACCCCGTCACCACCGCCGAGCTCGACAGCGAGAGCTACGCGCTCTTCGCCGATGGCCCGTGGCTGACCAAACCGGCGATGGAGTGGTTCTGGGAGAATTACCTGCCCGAGGGCGCGGACATCTCCGACCCGATGATCTCGCCGCTCGAAGCCAGCAGCGACCAGCTCGCGAATTTCGCGCCGACGCTGGTGATCACTGACGAGAACGACGTTCTGCGCGACGAGGGCGAGGCCTTTGCCACCAAGCTGGTCGAGGCGGGGGTCGAGACCGAGACCACGCGCTACCTGCACACCATCCATGATTTCGCGATGCTCAACGCCATCGCCGACACGGCGCCCACCCGCGCCGCGATCGAACAGGCGGCGGGCTTCCTGCGCGAGCATCTGGAGATCGAAACGGCGATGACGCAGGGGGCGATGGATAACGCCTCCGAAGCCGAAGCGGAGCAGTCCCCGAACTGATCCCGCCTGCCTTGTGCGGCCCGGCGCCCCGCCCGTCCCGGCGGGGCGTTTTCGCTCCGATCAGCCGCGCAATCCGAACAGCCCGGTCAGCGCCCGCCCCACCAGCCCCGAGACCGATGGCCGCTCCACCGCGCGAAACGGCAGCGGGCGGCAGACCTCGATCGCCGCGACCCCGACCCGCGCGGTCAGCGCGCCATTGACCACGCCCTCGCCAAAGCGGCGCGAAACGCGGGACAGCACGCCGCCCCCCGCGACCGAACCGATGAGATCGTCGCCCACCGCGACCGCGCCCGTCGCCACGAGATGGGTAAAGACCGAGCGCGTCAGCCGCCATGCGCCCAGCGTGCCCGACCGGCCGCCATAGATCTCGGCCACGCGGCGGATCATCCGCAGGTTCGAAGTCAGCGCCGCCGTCACGTCGGCCAGCGCCAGAGGCACCACCGCCGTCACCGTCGCCACCTGCCGCGCCGCCCCCTCGACCTCGCGCAGCGCCAGCCTGTCGAGCGGCGCGAGAAGCTCGCGCTCCGACAGCGCCAGCAGGCCGTCGGCGTCAAAGACCTCGCCCTCGCGCGCCTTCACCCGCGCCACGCCCGAAGCCAGCTCGTCGCGCCCGGCATAAAGCGCCAGCATCTGCGCCGAGACCGATTGCGCGAGGGTGAGATCCTGCGCGCCCAGCGCCGCCCCCGCATCCCGCTGGATGTGATCGAGCCGCGCCAGGCGCCGGAAAGCCCAGGCTTCCTTGACCGCGATCGCCAGCAGGAGCGCGAGCACCAAAGCCAGAAGCACGCCCGCGATCATCCCCAGCAGCGGGTTCGCCGCCAGAAGCCCGGCGACCCAGCTCCACGCCGCGACCGACAGCATGAAGGTCACCAATGCGCCCAGCGCGGCAAAGAACCAGCGCGCCAGCTTCGAGCGCGGCCGCGTGGCCATCGCCGCGACGCTGTGCATCGCGGCCCCCTGCGGCAGGCCCGGCTCCGGCACCGGCGGGGCGGTGGCGGGGGTGACCTCGGGCGCGACCTCCTCTTCGAGGTCGATCATCACCGGGCCGCGGCGTTTCTCGTGGCTCATGATCGCCTCCCTATAACCGGTCGCCCAAAAGGAACTCCGCCGCCCGGTCGAGCCGGATATGCGGCGGCCCCTCGCCGGGCTTCAGGCTCAGCCGCGCGGGCGCGAAATTCATCACCGAGTAATCCCCGTCGAGCCACGCCTCCGCCCCGGCTCGCGCGGGCGCCAGAAGCTGCGAGGGGTCCTCGGGCAGCGCACCCGCATTGAGCGCCGCCTGACGGCCCGTCTCCAGCAGCTTGCCACGCACCACGTCGATCTCCTCGCCGCCATGGGCGATCCGGTCCTCGACCGTCGTGCGCAGCGCCGCGATCGACATGGCCTGCGTCTTCGCACCGGCGAAATCGGCCCGGTCGCGCGCGTCGCGCAACAGCGCCTCGGTGATCGCGGCGAGCTTGGCGTGCTCGGAATGGTGCAGATGGTCGGCCTTGGTCGCGGCAAAGAGGATGCGGTCGATCCGGCGGCCCTGGAAGATGCGGCTCAGGAATGCGTTCCGACCGGGGCGGAAGGCGCGCAGGATGTCGGCCATCGCCGCGCGCAGATCCTCGACCGCCTGCGGCCCGGCATGGATCGCCGAAAGCACGTCCACCAGAACCACCTGCCGGTCGATCCGGGCGAAGTGATCGCGGAAGAAGGGTTTGACCACCTCGCGCTTGTAAGCCTCATAGCGCCGCGCCATTTCGCGGCCCAAGCTACCGCGCGCCCCCGCATCGCCCGGCAAAGGCGCGAAGGTCAGCACCGGCGAGCCTTCGAGATCGCCCGGAAGAAGGAAGCGCCCCGGCGTGCAGTCCGAATACCCCGCCTCGCGCGCGGCATTGAGATAGGCGGTGAAACTCTGCGCCAGCGCCTTGGCGCGCGGCTCATCGAAGGGCGCCGCAGGATCGGTGGCCCCGACCATCTCGTGAAACGCCGCCGCCTCGGGCATCGCGCTTGCGCGTCGGGCCACGCGGGCAAGCGCCTCGCGCGCCCAAGCGGCGTGGTCCTTCTCGATCAGGCCGAGGTCGAGCAGCCATTCGCCGGGGTAATCGACGATGTCGAGATGCATGGTCCTCGGCCCCTGCACCCCGGCCAGAAGCCCGCCCTGCTGCACCCGCAAGGACAAGCGCAGCGCGCTCGCCCGGCGGGTGCCCTCGGGCCAGCTCGGCTCGGGCGACAGAAGCTGCGCAAGATGGCCCTCGTAGTCGAAGCGCGCCACCGTGTCGTCGGGCTGCGGCTGCAGCACCGCGCCGAGAATGCGTCCCCCGGCGGCGAATTGCGGCATACGGCCCCGGTCCATCAGATTCGCCACCAGCGAGGTGATGAACACCGTCTTGCCCGCCCGCGACAGACCCGTCACGCCGAGCCGGAGCACCGGATCGGTGAAGGGCGCGGCCAGACGGTCCGCCACCCCCTCCACGCCGCGCGTGATGCCCTCCGTGATCGTCCCGATGACCAATGCGATGCTCCCTGCCCCGTTCTGGCGGCAAGATAGGCATGCGCGCCCGGATTGGACAGGGGCGCGCCCGGACGCAGACGGCGGATTTGCGTATTTGAAGAAAGATGAAAGGGACGCCGCGCGCTTGCCAAGCCGCGCGCCCGAAGCTACCCGCAGCGCCATGCCACGCTATGCCCTCAAGGTCGAATATCACGGCGCGCCCTTTTCGGGTTGGCAGCGCCAGTCCGAACACCCTTCGGTGCAGGGTGCGATCGAGGCCGCGCTCGGCCGGGTCGAGAAGCGCGAGCACAGCATCGCCGCCGCCGGGCGCACCGATGCGGGCGTGCACGGGCTGGGCCAGGTCGCGCATTGCGACATGGAGAAGGACTGGGATCCGTTCCGCCTTTCGGAGGCGCTGAACTATCACCTGAAGCCCGCGCCCGTCGCCATCACCGCCTGCGCCCGCGTGGGAGAGGATTTCCATGCGCGCTTCTCGGCGACATGGCGGCAATACCTCTTTCGCCTCGTGATGCGCCGCGCGCCGCTGACCCATGACAAGGGCCTCGCCTGGCAGGTGCCGCATGCGCTCGACGCGGCCGCGATGCAGGCGGGGGCCGACCGGCTCATCGGGCGGCATGACTTCACCACCTTCCGCTCCTCGATCTGCCAGGCGAACTCGCCGCTGCGCACGCTCGACAGGCTCGACGTGGAGCGCGTCGAAGGCCCGAGCGGCCCCGAGATCCGGTTTCACGTGAAGGCCCGCGCCTTTTTGCACAACCAGGTGCGCAGCTTCGTCGGCACGCTGGAGCGGGTGGGCGCGGGCGCATGGACGCCCGACGACGTGACCGCCGCGCTCGAAGCGCGGGCGCGCGCCGCCTGCGGCCCGGTCTGTCCGCCGCACGGGCTCTATCTCGCGGGCGTGGGCTACGAGCCCGATCCATTCGATCACATTTGAGCAGGAACCCGGAAGGGGCTGTTGTCACGGCCTCTCCATGCGATAGCAATGGGGCCAAGGCCCGGCCCAGACCGCGCCACGAACAACGAGCGGCTCGCCGGGAGGACATCGAAGTTGCGCCATATCGCCGTGTTGACCGGCCTGTCGGTCCTTGCCCTGACCACCACCGCGGCCATCGGCCAGGACATCCGCTTCGAGATCGAGGTCGAGGACGAGGATCTCGAAGGCGTGCTGGAGAACGCCTCGCTTCTCGTGGCGCTCAAGGATGACGAGAACCCCACCCCGCAGGACTACGTCGCCGCCGCCCGCGCCGATTACCGCCGCCTGCTGACCGGGCTCTACGCCGAGGGCTATTTCGGCGGCACCGTCTCGATCCTCGTCAATGGCCAGGAGGCCGCGGGGCTCGCGCCGCTCGACGCGCCCGCCCGCATCGACGACATCGCGATCCGGGTGGATCAGGGCCCGCGCTTCACCTTCGGCCGCACCGAGATCGCGCCGCTCGCGCCGGGCACCGAGCTGCCCGACCAGTTCGCGCCCGGCAAACGGGCCAGCGCCGATTCGGTGCGCGCCGCCGCCCGCGCCGGCGTCGAGGCCTGGGAGGCGGTCGGCTTCGCCAAGGCCGATGTGGAAGATCAGGATATCGTTGCCGACCACGCGATCGAACGGCTCGACGCCGCCGTCACCCTCGCGCCGGGGCCGCGGCTGCGCTTCGGCGCGCTGACCGTCACCGGCAACGAGGACGTGCGCGAGGAACGCATCCGCGCCATCGCCGACCTGCCGGTGGGCCGCATCTACGACCCGCAGGCGCTCGATTTCGCAGCGACGAGGCTGCGCCGCACCGGCGCCTTCGACGCGGTGGCCTTCATCGAGAGCGAAGAGATCGGCCCGAACGACACCCTGCCCTTCGAGCTGACGGTGACCGAATCATTGCCGCGCCGGATCGGCTTCGGGGCCGAGGTCTCGACCGTCGAGGGCTTGGGGCTTTCGGCTTTCTGGCTGCACCGCAACCTTCTGGGCGGGGCCGAGCGGTTCCGGATCGAGGGCGAGATCTCGGGCATCGAGGGCGAGGTGCCCGGCGTCACCGGCTCTGGCGGCGCCGATTACCGGATCGGCGCCAGCTTCAACCGCCCCGCCACCTTCCGCGCCGATGTCGATCTCGTGGCCGAGGCCGAGATCAAGCACGAGAACGAGATCGACTACACGCTCGACCAGTTCAGCGCCGAGGTCGGCCTGTCGCGCTATGTCAACGATCAACTGAGCTATTCGGCCGCCATCGGCATCCTCACCGCGCGCGAGGAGACCGAGGCGCGGACGCGCGACTACACCCTGCTGACCCTGCCGCTCGACGCCACGCTCGACCGGCGCGACGCGCCGCTCGATGCCAGGAACGGCTATTACATCGACGCCGAGGTCACCCCCTTCCTCGGTGTCACCGGAACCGACAGCGGCGCGCGGCTCTATGTCGACAGCCGCGCCTATCGCAGCTTTGGCGAAAGCGGGCGCCTGACGCTGGCCGCGCGCGGCCAGCTGGGCTCGGTGCTGGGCTCGGGGCTGGCCGAGACCCCGGCGGATTTCCTGTTCTACTCGGGCGGCGGCGGCACCGTGCGCGGCCATGACTACCAGTCGCTCGGCGTCACCTATAGCCGCGACTTCGGCGATGGCCCGACCGAGGTCCGCACCGGCGGCAAGAGCTTTGCGGGCGCGCAGCTGGAGGCCCGCTTCGGCGTCACCGACAGGATCGGCGCGGTGGGCTTTTACGACATCGGCTATGTCGAGGCGGACGCCCTGCCCGATGGCGAGGGCGACTATCAGGCCGGCGCCGGGGCGGGGCTGCGCTACACCACCCCGATCGGGCCGGTGCGGCTCGATCTCGCCACCCCCGTCACCGGCGACGACGCCTATGAGAGCGTCCAGGTCTACATCGGAATAGGACAGTCGTTTTGAAGCAGCTTTCCCGCGCCGCCGCCATCTCCATCGCCACCGTCGCCCCCACCATGCTCCCCGCCCAGGGCGAGGCCGAGCGCGATCGCGGCTTTCTCACCGGGCTGATCGAGGACAATCTCTCGGGCGCCGGGCGCGAGGTGATCATCACCGGCTTTCAGGGCGCGCTGAGCTCGTCGGCCAGCATCGAGGTCATGACCATCGCCGACGAGGAGGGCGTCTGGCTGCGGGCCGAGAACCTCGTGCTCGACTGGAACCGCTCGGCGCTTTTGCGCGGGCGGCTCGAGGTCGAGGAGCTCTCGGCAGAGCTGATCGAGCTGACCCGCCCGCCAATGGCCGACCCCGAGGCCCCGGCCGCCGAGGCGACGCCCTTCTCCCTGCCCGATCTGCCGGTCTCGATCCGGCTCGACGAGCTGGCCGTGGACCGGCTGGTGCTGGGCGAGGCCTTTCTCGACGAGGAGGTGGCGCTCACCCTGCAAGGCTCCGCCCAGCTCGCCGATGGCGAGGGCGAGGCGCAGCTCGTGGCCGAGCGGCTGGGCGAGAGGACGGGCCGCTTCGAGCTGTCTGGCAGCTATTCCAATGACAGCCGCCTGCTCGACGTGACGCTGGCGCTCGACGAGGCCGAGGACGGCATCGCCGCGCGGCTTCTCGATCTGCCGGGCAAACCTTCCGTCGAGCTTCGGGTCGAGGGCGCGGGGCCGATCGACGATTTCGACGCCGCGATCTCGCTCGCCACCGACGGGCAGCCGCGCATCAGCGGCGATTTCGCGCTCGACCGCGACGAGGCGCCCGAGGGCGGCGCAGCACCGCTCGCCTTCTCGCTCGATGTCGATGGCGACGTCACGCCGCTCATCGCGCCCGATTACGCCGAGTTCTTCGGCCCCGATGTCGGTCTTGCCGTCACCGGATCGCGCGATGCCGAGGGCGCTCTGGCGCTGTCGCAACTCAGCATCGACGCGCAGGCGCTGAGCCTCGACGGCTCCGCCCGGATCGGCGCGGATGGCTGGCCCGAAAGCTTCGACCTCACCGGCGAGATCGCCAGCGAGGATGGCAGCCCCGTCACCCTTCCGGTGGCGGGCGGCGAGACGCGGATCGGCCAGGCGAGCCTGGCGCTGCAATTCGACGCCAGCACCGGCGACCAATGGGTGATCGACCTGTCGGCGCAGGACTTCGTCCGCCCCGGGCTCAGCGTGCCGCAATTCACCGTGCAGGGCGGCGGCGTCATCGTGCGCGAAAGCGATGCCGCGCCGAGCCTGTTCACCGCCGATGTGGACTACACCGCGCGCGGGCTGCAATTCGACGATGACGACCTAGCGCAGGCGCTGGGCGAGCAGATCGGCGGCAAGATCATGCTGGAGCGCGACGGCGAAGGTCCGGTGATGATCGACCGGATCACCCTGAACGGCCCCGGCATCGCGCTCGATGCGACCGGCACCGTCGCGGGCGCCGAGAACGGCTTCGAGACGACATCGACGCTGAGCCTCGCCGCCGAGCGGCTGGAGCGGTTTTCCGGGCTCACGGGCCTCGACCTCGCCGGCGCCGCCGATCTCGACATCGACAGCACCATCCGCCCGCTCGACGGCATCTTCGACGTCACCCTCTCGGGCACGACGCAGGATCTCGCGCTCGGGATCGAGCCGCTCGATCCCTATATCGGCGGCGCGGGCGAGATCGCCCTGCGCGCCGCGCGCGACGAAGACGGCACCCGGGTCGAGAACCTGCGCATCGCCACGCCCGAAATGACCGCGACGGCGCAGGCCGACATCACCTCGGGCGCAAGCTCGGCCGATTTCGACATCTCGGTCGAGAATGCGGGCCTCGCGCTCGACGGCGTCACCGGCCCGGCGAGCCTCACCGGCACCGCCTCGCGCGATGCGGCGGGCGTCACCACCGCCGACGTGATCGCCACCCTGCCCAATGGCCGCGCGGTGATCGACGCGACCCAGGCCGCCGAGGAAGACGGCGGGCAGGTCACGCTCGACATGACCGCCGACCTGCGCGACATCGCGCCCTTCTCCACGATCGCGGGGCGCGAGCTTTCGGGTGCGGCCGATTTCTCGGCCCAGGGCACGCTCGCCCCCGACGCCTCGACCTTCGATCTGGTGATCGATGCCGAGACCACCGATCTCGTGACCGGCGTGCCGCAGGCCGACCCGCTTTTGCGCGGGCAGGCCAGCCTCTCGGGCCGCGCCGTGCGCTCGGGGCCTGAGAGCTTCCGCGTCGAGAATCTCGACCTCGTGGCGCAGAGCCTCACCGCAAAGGGCCGCGCCGAGCTCAACGGCACCACCGCGATCTTCGACATCGACGCCTCCGCCGCCGATCTCGCCCCGGTGGGCGAGGCGGTGGACATGCCGCTTTCGGGCGCGATCGAGATCTCCGCGGCGGGCGAGATGCAGACTGATCTGAGCCGCGCCGACATCACGCTCGACGCCACCGCGACCGATCTTTCCACCGGCATCGCGCAGGCCGATCCGCTGCTCGAAGGCCGGGTTGAGCTGTCGGGCCACGCGGTCCGCTCGGGCGAGATGGCCTTCTCGGTCGAGGATCTGATCCTCTCCGCGCCATGGGTCCGCGCCTCGGGGCGGGCCGCGCTCGACGGCACCACCGCCACATTCGACATCGAGGCCGACGCCGCCGATCTCTCGCCGCTCGGCGAAGCGCTCGACCGTCCGATCTCCGGCGCGGCCCGGCTCTATGCCGCCGGCACCGCCGAGACCGACGGCTCCGGCGCCGACCTCACGCTCGACGCCGTCACCACCGATCTCTCCACCGGCATCGCGCAGGTCGATCCGCTGCTCAGGGGCCGGGTCGAGCTGTCGGGCCAGGCCACCCGCAGCGGACCGCAGAGCTTCTCGGTCGAGGATCTGAGGCTCGACGGCCCCGCCATCGCGGCGACGGGCCGGGCCGAGGTGATCGAGGGTCAGGCCGAGTTCGACCTCGATCTCGACGCGCGCGATCTCTCCGCCGTGGGCGAGGCCGTGGACCGCCCGCTCGCGGGGCAGGCACGGCTTTCGGCCGAGGGCATGGCGGCGCTCGACGCCTCGACCTTCGACGTGACCCTCGATGGCCGCGCCACCGACCTCGCCACCGGCGAGGACGCCGCCGACGCGCTGTTCGGCGGCGCGCTGACGCTCTCGGGCCATGCCGTGCGCACCGGCCCCGAGGATCTCATGGTCGAGAACCTGCGCGTGGCCTCCGACGGGCTCAACGTCACCGGCTCGGCCATGATCGAGAACGGGTCGGGCGATTTCGACCTCGATCTCGACATCGATGACCTGACCCCGATCGGCACCCTCGCGGGCCGCCCGCTCTCGGGCGCGGTCGATCTTTCGGCCTTTGGCACCGCCAGCGCCGACCTGTCGCGCTTCGACGTGACGCTGGACGGCACCGCCACGGACGTGACCACCGGCATCGACCAGCTCGATCCGCTGCTCGCGGGACAGACGGTGCTCGATGCCGAAGTGATCCGCTCGGGCCCGCAGGATTTCGCCCTGCCCCGCTTCAGCCTTTCGAACCCGCAGATCACCGCCAGCGGCGACGCCACCCTCACCGATGGACTGCCCACCGGGGATTTCGACATCCGGCTGGCCGAGATCGCCCCCTTCGCGCCGGGCCTGTCGGGCCCCGCCACCGTCTCGGCCAGCGCCTCGGGCGATGCGCAGGGCGGCATCGATTTCGAGGTGACCGGCAACGCGCAGGGCACCGACATCGCCGCCACCGGGCGCGTCGCCCCCGAGGCGCAGGGCCGCCAGATCACCACCCGCGTCTCGGCCGACATCGCCTCTCTCGCGCCCTTCTCGCAGCTGGCGGGCCGCCCCCTTGGCGGCAGCGTCGATCTCGACGCGGCGGGCACCCTCATGCCCGATCTCTCGGCCTTCGATCTGAGCATCGACGGCCAAGCCGCCAATCTCGACATCGGCGTCGAGGCCGCCTCGCGCCTGCTCGACGGGACGGGCGAGATCGACGCGCGGCTGAGCCGCGACGCCCCGGGCGAGATCGCGGTGCGCGATCTCGACATCCGCTTTCCCGCCTTCTCGGTGCAGGCCGACGCGACAGGCACCGGCAGCGACCAGAGCGCCAACTTCTCGGCGCGGCTCAACGATATCGGCCTGTTCACGCCCGATTTCTCCGGCCCCGTCACCGCCACCGGCACCGCGGCGCGCAACGCCGCCGGTGATCTCGATCTCGACATCAGCGCCACCGGGCCGGGCGGCACCAGCGCCGATGTCTCGGGGCGCTACCTGTCGAACGGCACGCTCGATCTCGGCGTGACGGGACAGGCGCAGCTCGGTCTCGTCAACGACCTGATCTCGCCGCGCCGGCTCGACGGCACCGCCCGCTTCGATCTGTCGGTCGACGGCCCGCCCGCGCTCTCCTCGGTCAGCGGCACGATCACGACCGCCGACGCCCAGCTCGCGGTGCCGACCGTCGGGCTGACGGTCGAGGACATCGACACCACCGTCAGCCTCTCGGGCGAGCGGGCCGAGCTGTCGCTCACGGCGGCGCTGGAAAAGGGCGGGCGGATCGGCATCTCCGGCCCCGTCGCACTCAGCGGCGGCTACGACGCCGATCTCGTCATCACGCTCGACGATCTGGAGCTGCGCGACCCCGAGCTTTACGAGACCACCGCCGATGGCCGGCTGACGGTCACCGGCCCGCTCACCGGCGGCGCGCTGATCGCGGGGCTGGTGGAGCTTGGCGCGACCGAGATCCAGGTGCCCTCGTCGAGCATCGGCGCGCTGGGCGAGCTGCCGCAGGTGCGCCATATCAACCCGCCCGCCGATGTGCAGCGCACGCTGGCGCGCGCCGGGCTGACCATCGCGGGGCTCGACATCGGCGAGACCGCCGCCGAGGCGCAGGGCCCCGCCGGCCCCGGCTACGGGCTCGACCTGACGATCAGCGCGCCCGCGCGCATCTTCATCCGCGGCCGCGGGCTCGACGCCGAGCTGGGCGGCACGCTGGAGATCGGCGGCACCACCAACCAGGTGATCCCCGTGGGCGAGTTCGAGCTGATCCGCGGCCGGCTCGACATCCTGCAGCAGCGCTTCCAGCTCGACGAGGGCGGCGCCTATCTGCAAGGCGATTTCCGCCCCTTCATCCGGCTCGTCGCCACCACGGAGACCGCGACCGGCACGGTGGTGCGCATCATCGTCGAGGGTCCGGCGAACGAGCCCGAGGTGCGCTTCGAATCGACCCCCGACCTGCCGCAGGACGAGGTGCTGGCCCAGCTCATCTTCGGGCGCGACCTGTCCTCGATCACGCCGCTGCAGGCGGTGCAGCTCGCCGCGGCGGTGGGCACCCTCGCAGGCACGGGCGGCGGCGGGCTGATCGACGATTTCCGCGCCGATACCGGGCTCGACGATCTCGACATCACCACCGACGAGACCGGCAGCCCCGCCGTCCGGGCGGGCAAATACCTGTCCGAGAACGTCTATACCGACGTCACGGTCGGGACCGACCAGAGCTCGATCAACCTCAATCTCGACCTGACCGACGACATCACCGCGCAGGGCCGCACCACCAGCGAAGGCGAGACCAGCCTCGGGATCTTCTTCGAGCGCGACTACTGAGGCGGTTTCCCGCCGCGTCTGCGCGGCGGGGCTCCCGGCGGCCCCTGCCCGTGCCTATATGGTCGAAGCAGCCAGGGAGGATTCGCCTTGCCATTCGATCCCCACCGCGCGGCGATCCGCTTCGGCACCGGGCTGTCGCCGCTTCTCGCACCGCCCGAGAGCATCTCGGCGATGCTGCGCCCGCTGGGCGGACGCGACGAGATCGCCCGGCAGCTGCCGATCACCCCCTATGGCGAGACGCGCCCTTCCCTGGCCGAATGGCAGGCCGCGGCGAGCCGGTGGCGCGAGGCGCGCGGCACCGCGCAGGAAAAGCCCGCGCGCGAGGCCTATGACGCGCTGCGCGCCGAGGCGCGGGCGCTGAAGCTGCGCAATTTCACCACCAGCCTCGCGCGCGGCGTCGCCGCCCCCGAAGGGGGGCTGCGCGAACGGCTGGTCCGGTTCTGGGCCGATCATTTCACCGTCCGGGCCGACGGGCTGCGCTGGCTGCATCTGGTGACGCCCTTCGTGGAAGAGACGATCCGGCCGCGTGTCGCGGCGCGGTTCGAGGAGATGCTGATCGCCGTCGTCACCCATCCGGTCATGCTCGCCTATCTCGATCAGGAGCGCTCGCTCGGCCCCAACAGCCCCGCCGCCCGGCGCGGCGGCGGTCTCAACGAGAACCTCGCGCGCGAGCTTCTGGAACTGCACACGGTCGGGGTCGACGGGCCCTACGGCCAGCAGGATGTGCGCGAGCTGGCAGAGCTGCTCACCGGGCTGGGCTGGAATGTCGAGCGCGGCATGGAATACCGGCCCCGGCGGGCCGAACCGGGTGCGGAAACCGTGCTCGGCACCGCCTTTTCCGCCCGCGCCGAATTCGAGACCATCCGCGAGGCGCTGCGCATGCTCGCCCGCCACCCGGCGACGGCGCGGCACATGGCGCGGAAGATCGCGGTCCATTTCGTGGCCGACACGCCCGATCCCGACCTCGTGGCGACGCTCGAGACCGCCTGGCGCGACAGCGGCGGCGATCTTTTCGCCGTCACCGCGACGATGCTCGAACACCCCGCCTCGTGGGACAGGCAGGCCCGCAAGGTCAAGCCGCCCTTCGATTTCGTGCAGTCGAGCCTGCGCGCGCTCTCGGTGCCGCCCCGCCGGATTCTCGACACAGGCCGACCCGGCCCGCGCCGGCTGTTCCAGCGGCCGCTCGCGGCGATGGGCCAGGACTGGGAGCGTCCGCTCGGCCCCGATGGCTGGCCCGAACAGGCCGAGGCCTGGATCAGCCCGCCCAACATGGCCGCGCGGATCGACTGGGCCATGACCATGCCGGGCCGCCTGCTCGACGCCCTGCCCGACCCGCGCGCCTTTGCCGGCGCGGCGGTCGGGCCGGAGCTGCCCGACGCCGTGGCCTTTGCCGCGCGCGCCGCCGAAAGCCGCGGCGAGGCGATCGGCGTGGTGCTCGCCAGCCCCGCCTTCCAGAGGAGATGACCGCATGACCCGGATCGACAGGCGCGGCCTGCTGCGCGGCGGATTGGCGCTGGGCTGCTCGGCCGCCGCGAGCCCGCTGCTGACGCCCATGGCCTTCGCCAGCGCCCCTTGGGAGAACCGGCTGGTGGTGATCGTGCTGCGCGGCGCGATGGACGGGCTCGACGTGGTGCGCCCCCAAGGCGACCCCGATTGGCGCGCCCTGCGCCCGACGCTGGCGGGCAAGGCGGAGGCGGGCGTCATCGATGCGGGCTTCTTCGGGCTGCACCCGGCGCTCGACCGGCTGGCACCGCTCTGGGCCAGCGGCGAATTCGGCGCGGTGCAGGCCGTCTCCACCCCCTACCGCGACAAGCGCAGCCATTTCGACGGGCAGGACATGCTCGAAGCGGGCACGCCCGGAACGGCGGGCCGCGAGGGCTGGCTCAATCGCATGCTGCAGACGGTGCCGGGGCTTGCGGCCGAAACCGCCTATGCGATCGGCCGCGAGGAAATGCTGATCCTGTCGGGCCGCGCCGCCGCGGCGCGCTGGGCGCCCGAGGCCCAGCTGCGGCTGACGCCGCAGGGGCGGCGGCTGCTCGAACTGGTCAACCACGATGACCCGCTGTTTCGCGATGCCATGATGCAGGCCATGGACATCGTCGATTCGCTCGCCGCCGAGGAGCAGGAGGCCGAGGATATGGCGGGCGATGCGGCCCCGGACCCGATGATGGGCGAGGCGCTCAAGGGCGATCACGTGCGTCTGGCCCGCTTCGCGGCCTCCCGCCTGCGCGGCGACAGCCGCATCGCCAGCTTTTCGATCAATGGCTGGGACACGCATGAGCGGCAATCGGCCAATCTCGACCGCGCGCTGGAGCGGCTGGCCGATACGCTGCTGACGCTGCGCGACGGGCTCGGCCCCGCCTGGGACAAGACGGCCGTGCTGTGCATGACCGAGTTCGGCCGCACCGCGCGCGAAAACGGCACCCAGGGGACCGATCACGGCACCGGCGGCGCGATGCTCTATGCCGGCGGGGCGCTGCGCGGGGGCCAGGTGCTGGGCGACTGGCCCGGCCTGTCCGAGGCGGCGCTCTACGACCGGCGCGATCTCATGCCCACTCGCGATCTGCGCGCCCATGCGGGCTGGGTGATGCGCGGGCTATTCGGGCTCGACCGCGCGGTGATCGAGGAGGCGGTGTTCCCCGGGCTCGATCTCGGTGCTGATCCGGGGCTCCTGGGCTAGAGCGGCGCGGGCTCGGCCAGCCGCTCCTCCACCAGCGCCGAAAGCCGCGCGAGCGCCGGGCCGAGGCTTTTGTCGCCGCGCGCCGCGACCAGCGCCTCGGCCGCCTCGCGCAGCGGCGCATCGCCCGCGCTGCGGGCCACGCCGCCGAGAAACTGCCCGAGATAGGCGATCTCGCGCTCCGCGGGCCAGGCGCTGCGCATGAGCTGCGCGGCAAGCGACAGGTCGTCGCGAAAGGCCAGGCGGTCGGGGGCGACCACCTCCTGCGGCAGAAGGCGCGGCCCGCCGGGCTGGCGGTCGGGCGGCACATGCGCCAGCAGCGCGGCCTGGAACTCGTCGAGCCGGGCGATCGGCTTGGCGATGAAGCCATCCGCCCCGGCGGTGATCGCCGGATGCGCCCCGTCGGGATCGCCCGAGGTGGCGAGCAGGATGTCGATGCGCGGGGTGGCCTGCGCCAGCTCGACGATCAGCTCGATCCCCGAGCCGTCGGGCAGGCCGAGATCGACGATCACCGTGTCGGGCCGGAAGACCCGCAGGTGGCGGCGCGCATTGTGCAGGCTGTCGGCCCGGCGGATTCGCGCGCCCGAACGCAGGCACAAAAGGCGCATCGCCTCGCAGGCGAAGCGGCTGTCCTCGACCAGCAGCACGGTCAGCCCCATCAGGGGGCGGTCCACGGTGGGCGCACGGGCGCCGGGAAAGGCGACATTGATGGGCATCGGGGCCTCCTGCGAGATCGGCGGGGCCAAGCCGGCCCCGCAATACATCCTGACCCGACTTGGTGAATCCCGTCTTAAGCCGCGACGATACGCGCGGTTGCGCCCGCCGTCCCGGGCGGCCATATCGCGCCTGAGCCAAAGGGAGACCCGCCATGATCGGCCGCCTCAACCACGTCGCCATCGTCGTGCCCGACCTCGATGCCGCCGCCGCGCGCTATGCGGGGCCTCTGGGCGCGCAGGTCAGCGCGCCGCAGGATCTGCCCGATCACGGGGTCCGCGTCGTCTTCGTGGAGCTGCCCAACAGCAAGATCGAGCTGATGGAGCCTTTGGGCGAAGCCTCGCCCGTCGCGGGCTTCCTCGCCAAATCGCCCTCGGGCGGGATGCATCACCTGTGCTACGAGGTCGAGGACATCCACGCCGCGCGCGACCGGCTGGTGGCCGAAGGCGCGCGGGTGCTGGGCGATGGCAGCCCCAGAACCGGCGCGCATGGCAAGCCGGTGCTGTTTCTGCATCCCAAGGATTTCGACGGCTGCCTGATCGAGATCGAACAGGTCTGAGGAGACCCGACATGACCATCACCGCCACCCTCGTGCTCTTTGCCGTGACCTGGTTCATGGTGTTCTTCGTCGTGCTGCCGCTCAGGCTCGTCACCCAGGGGGATGCGGGCGAGACGGTGCCCGGCACCCATGCCTCCGCCCCGGCGGATTTCCGGCTTGGCCGCAAGGTGAAGATCACCACCCTGTGGGCCGTGCCGATCTGGGCCGCGCTCTCGGCCTTCATCCTGTGGGGCGGGGTCACGGTGCGCGACATCGACGTGTTCGGCCGCATGGCGCCGGCAAACGGCCCGCTGGTCAGCGAGTAGCCGCCCGCCGCCGCGCCAGCCGGTGGTAGAGATGGGTGAAGGTCGCCGCGCCCAGCACCGGCACCAGCAGGTTCACCACCGGCACCGTCAGCGGCAGCGCCATCAGGCAGCCCGCGCCCCAGATCCGCAAGGGATGACGCTTGCGCATCACCCGCGCGCCCGCGCGTCCCTCGCGCCGCATCGCCGCGACCTGGAAATATTCGCGGCCCAGAAGCCAGCCATTCACCCCGTAGAACAGGAAGGGCGCGGCGGGCGGAAAGGCGAGGCTCGCGGCGAAGGCCGCGATGTTCACCAGCACCAGCACCGCCAGAAAGGCGAAGGTGTCGCGGACCTGGTCCGCGATCGGGATGGCGCGCGCGGGCGGCAGGCCGGGATAATGCTTCGCCTCGACCGCATCCGCCACCTCCTCGAGAAAGAAGCCGCTCATCATAGAGGCCACGGGCAGCATCAGGATCACCGACAGCCCCAGCATCAGCACGAGCGAGCCCCAGCCCAGCGCGTCGTCGATCCATGCAACCTCGCCGATGAGCGGCAGCGTCACATGTTCGGGCGCGAACGCCCCGACCAGCGCCAGCAGCCCGGCATAAAGCGCCACCAGAAGCCCCGCCGACAGCCCGATGCCGAGCCAGAGCACCCGGCGAAAGCGCGGATCGACCATCTGCGCCAGCGCGCGGACGAAATCCGTCAGGATCATGCGTCGCGCCACTCGGTCAGGGCGTCGAGGTCCGGGCGGGGACGCTCGGGCGCGGGCTTGGTCTCGGTGCCGACATGGATGAAGCCCGCGACGCTTTCGCCCTCCCGAAGCCCCAGCCCCTCGCGGCAGAATTCCGCGTCATGGCTGGCCCAGCCCGAAAGCCAGTTCGCGCCCCAGCCCGCGGCCAGCGCGGCATTGAGCAAGGACAGGCAGACGCAGGCGGCGGAATGAAGCTGCTCGATCTCCGGCACCTTTTCCGAAGGCTTCGGCACAGAGATCACCGCGACCGCGAGATCGGCATCGCCGAACTGCGCCACCGCCTTTGCGCGCTTGGCCGCATCGAGATCCAGCGCCTCGGCCCGCGCGCCCGCCAGCGCGGCAAGCCGCGCAAGCGCGGGCTTTTCCAGCACGATGAGCCGCCAGGGCTCCAGCTTGCCGTGATCGGGCACGCGCAGCGCGGCGGTGAGCAGCGGGCGCAGCTCCTCGCGCGTGGGCGCGGGCGCGGTCAGGGTCTTGGCGGGGCGGGAGCGGCGCGTGAGCAGGAAGTCGAGCGCCTGGGGGTTGGATGCGGGCATGTCGTCTCCGGCAGGAATGGCAATCATGCCCTTCCTGCCGCAGATCGCGGGCCGGGGAAAGACGGCGTTCAGATGCCCAGCGGCAGGATCATCGCCGCGGCGGCGATCGACAGGCCGAGCGGGTAGCGCCCGCGCGCGCGCAGGCTTTCCCAGTGCGAGTCCGGCCCGCCCGCGACGCGGCGCACCCCCATCAGGAGAAGCGCGCCCGCCAGCATGGTGACCGAAAGCAGCATGGCAAAGCCGGGCAGCGCGGCGGGCGGCACCAGCGGCACCAGAACGGCGAGCATCTTCACGTCGCCGCCGCCCATCACGCCCATGGCAAAGAGCGCGAGGCCGGCGAGGAACACCGCCCCGCCCGCGATCAGCCGGGGCGCGAGATCGGGCATCAGCCCGGCCAGCGCGCAGCCGAGGCCCAGAAGCGCCACGGCGGCGACGAGCGTGTTGGGGATGCGCATGTGGCGCAGGTCGGTCCAGATCATCACCGCCATCAGCGGCGCGGCAAGGATCAGCGGCAGATCGTCCATGGCGGGGCTCCGATGATGGTGCGATTCCGTCCACCCTGCCCGACCCGCGCGCCACGAGTAGGTCATGGACGGGGCGCGATCATGGCATCGCGCCCCGCCCCTCTCGGCTCAGCCGTCGATCTCGGCCGAGCTGGCCCAGAGGTTGATCTGCTCCTCGTCGGCATACTCGTCGATCTGCTTCAGCTCCTCCTCGGTGAACTCGAGATTGCCGACCGCGCCGACGCAATCGATGACCTGTGAGGGCTTCGAAGCACCGATCAGCGCGGTGGTGATGCCGCCCCCCCGCAGCACCCAGGCGATGGCCATCTGCGCCAGCGTCTGGCCGCGCGCTTCGGCGATCTCGTTGAGCTTGCGGATATTGCCGATCGCCTTCTCGGAGAGCATCGAGGGAAAGAGCGACTTGTCCTGCGCGGCGCGGCTGTCCTCGGGAATGCCGCCGAGATACTTCCTGGTCAACATGCCCTGCGCCAGCGGCGTGAAGGCGATGGAGCCGATGCCGAGCTCGGTCAGCGTGTCTTTGAGCCCGTCGCGTTCGACCCAGCGGTTGAGCATGTTGTAGCTCGGCTGGTGGATCAGGCAGGGCGTGCCGAGATCCTTCAGGATCGCCGCCGCCTCGCGGGTGCGCTCGGAATTGTAGGACGAGATGCCGACATAGAGCGCCCGCCCCGAGCGCACGATGTGATCGAGCGCGCCCATCGTCTCCTCGAGCGGGGTGTCGGGGTCGAAGCGGTGGGAATAGAAGATGTCGACATAGTCGAGCCCCATCCGCTTGAGCGACTGGTCGCACGACGCGATGAGGTATTTGCGGCTGCCCATCTCGCCGTAGGGGCCGGGCCACATGTCGTAGCCCGCCTTGGAGGAGATGATCAGCTCATCGCGGTAGCCCGCAAAATCGGTGCGCAGGATCTCACCGAAGGCGGTCTCGGCCGCGCCCGGCTCGGGGCCGTAATTATTGGCGAGATCGAAATGTGTGATGCCGTGATCGAAGGCGGTGCGGCAGATGTCGCGCTTGGTCTGGTGCGGCGTGTCGTCGCCGAAATTGTGCCACAGCCCGAGGCTGATGGCGGGCAGCCTGAGGCCGGAGCGGCCGCAGCGGCGATAGGCCATCCGCTCGTAGCGGTCGGCGGCAGGGGTATAGCTCATGCGAAGGATCTCCTCTTGGCCGGGATGGCCCCCGCCCCCGGCATCGAAGCGGAGCCTAGGACGCGGCTTCGCGCGCTGTCAAACCGGTCTCAGGCGGCCCTGGTCGCCGGTTTGCCGTTCTGCTCCCGGCCATCCGCGTCGCGGTCCTCGGCCTTCATCGCCGGATCGCCGGAGAGGAAGCTGCCGAAGGCCTTGAGCGAGGGGACATGGTCGCACACCGCCTTGACCACCACGAGAAACGGCACCGCCAGCACCGCGCCGGGCACGCCCCACAGCCAGATCCAGAAGGCGACCGTGACGAAGACCGACACGATGTTGAGCTCGAGCCTGCGCCCGACCAGCATCGGCGTGACGAAATTGCCCTCGATGGTGGTCAGCGTGAAATAGGCCAGCGGCACCAGCAGCGCGTAAGGCACGCTCTCGAAGCTCACCAGCGCAAAGGCACCGGCGGCGACGGTGCCGATGATCGCGCCGATGAAGGGCATGAAGTTCAAGAGGAAGGCCAGCGTGCCCCAGACATGCGGCATCGGCAGGCCGATGATCCACAGCGCCAGCCCGATCGCCACGCCGAGGCCCGCATTGATCACCGTGATCGCGCCGAGATAGCGCGAGATCTGCCTTTCCACGTCGCGCACGATGGTCAGCGCGCGCTTCTTGTCGTGCAGCTTGGGCGAGGCCTCGACGATGCGGCGGTGGTAGAAATCGCCCGAGGCGAGCAGGAACAGGGTCAGGATCATCGCCGCCACCAGCGAGGAGCCGATCGAGGCGACGCTGCCCACCGCCGAGGGGATCGGCCCGGACTGGTCGACCACCACCTCCATCTTCTCGTCGGTGGCGCCGGCGGCGTCGGCCATCTCGGTCACCTGCTCGCCGACCTCGCGCAGCGAGGCGAGCCGGTCCATCAGCCCGGCGAGCTTGAACTGCACCTCCATCCCGATCTGCGGCGCGCGCGCCGCCATCTGGCCGATCGGCCCCGAAAGGAAATAGCCCGCGACGGCAAAGCCCAGCCCGATCGCCAGCATCAGGAGCACCGCGCTGATCCCCGGCGGGATGCCGATCCGCTGCAGCCCGCGCACGACCGGGCGCAGGGTCAGCGTCAGCAGGATCGCCAGCACGATCGGCAAGAGCACGTCGCGGGCGAAATAGGTGGCGGTGAACATCGCCAGCAGAAAGCTGCACAGCATCAGGCGGCGGATCTTGCGCAGCTCCGACAGCCCCTGTTCGGCATGGTCGATATAGGGGTCCGGCGCCTGGGCCTCCTGCGCCGCCGCCCCGCCGCGCGTTTCGCTGTTCGTCACCCCGAATGCCCCCCTTGCGCAATGCTCTCCAACGTCAGCGCGCAAAGGGCGGTTCCGCATGCGCCCCGATTGCTACGCCGCGCCGCCACGCGTATGAGGGGGCCGATCGCAGACAGGAGTTCCCCGATGGCCAGCTACCAGTACGTCTATCACATGGATGGGGTGTCCAAGACCTATCCCGGCGGCAAGAAGACATTCGAGAACATCCGGCTGAACTTCCTGCCCGGCGTGAAGATCGGCGTGGTCGGCGTCAACGGCGCGGGCAAATCCACCCTGCTCAAGATCATGGCCGGGATCGACAAGGATTTCCAGGGCGAGGCCTGGGCCGCCGAGGGCGCGCGCGTGGGCTACCTGCCCCAGGAGCCCAAGCTCGACGAGACCAAGACCGTGCGCGAGAACGTCATGGAGGGCGTGGCCGAAAAGCAGGCGGTGCTCGAGCGCTACAACGAGCTTGCGATGAACTACTCGGACGAGACCGCCGAGGAGATGGCCAAGCTGCAGGACGACATCGACGCGCAGAACCTGTGGGATCTCGACGCGCAGATCGACGTCGCGATGGAGGCGCTGCGCTGCCCGCCCGACGATGCCGACGTCTCGACCCTCTCGGGCGGCGAGGCGCGCCGCGTGGCGCTGTGCAAGCTCTTGCTCGAAGCGCCCGACATGCTGCTCCTTGACGAGCCGACCAACCATCTCGACGCCGAAACGATCGCCTGGCTGCAGAACCACCTGATCGAGTACAAGGGCACGATCCTCGTCGTCACCCACGACCGCTACTTCCTCGACGACATCACCTCCTGGATCCTCGAGCTCGACCGCGGCCGGGGCATCCCCTACGAGGGCAACTATTCGAGCTGGCTGGAGCAGAAGGCCAAGCGGCTCGAACAGGAGGCGCGCGAGGACAAGTCCAAGCAGAACACGCTGCAGCGCGAGCTGGAATGGATGCGGCAGGGCCAGAAGGCGCGGCAGGCCAAGTCCAAGGCGCGGATCGCGGCCTATGAGGAGCTGGCCAGCCAGTCCGAGCGCGAGCGCGTCGGCAAGGCGCAGATCGTCATCCCCAATGGCCCCCGGCTCGGCGGCAAGGTGATCGAGGTCGAGGGTCTCAAGAAGGCGATGGGCGACAAGCTCCTGATTGAGGATCTGGAGTTCTCGCTGCCGCCGGGCGGCATCGTCGGCGTGATCGGCCCGAACGGCGCGGGCAAGTCGACCCTGTTCAAGATGCTCACCGGGCAGGAGCAGCCCGACGAAGGCCGGATCGAGTTCGGCGACACCGTCAAGCTCTCCTATGTCGACCAGAGCCGCGACGATCTGAACCCCGACGCCACCGTCTGGGAGGCGATCTCGGGCGGCGCGGAGGTGATCGAGCTCGGCGACGCCTCGATGAACTCCCGCGCCTATTGCGGCGCGTTCAACTTCAAGGGCGGCGACCAGCAGAAGAAGGTGAGCCTGCTGTCTGGCGGCGAGCGCAACCGCGTGCACATGGCGCGGCTTTTGAAGGATGGCGGCAACGTGCTGCTGCTCGACGAGCCGACCAACGACCTCGACGTCGAGACGCTGCGCGCGCTCGAGGATGCGCTCGTGGATTTCGCGGGCTGCGCGGTGGTGATCAGCCACGACCGCTTCTTCCTCGACCGGATCTGCACCCATATCCTCGCCTTCGAGGGCGAGGCGCATGTCGAGTGGTTCCAGGGCAACTTCGAGGATTACGAGGAGGACAAGAAGCGCCGCCTCGGGGCCGATGCGCTGGAGCCCAAGCGGGTCAAGTTCAAGAAGTTCACGCGCTGAGACTGCCGGGCGGGGCCGGTGCCCCGCCCGGCTTGCGGCGCAAGCGCGGCCCGCGCGGGGCCGCGGCATGGCATGGGCAGAGATCGGCATGGGCGGTGATCCGCTGCCCATGCATGGTCGTGTCGAATCATCTTGCTTTCGCACCCGCCGGGCCTCATACGCGCCCTTGCGAACGTTATTCCCTCGACCGCTGTTCTCCGTCACTGGCTGCAGTTCTTTCGATGCGACACTGACCAAGCCGGGCTGCCGCAGTTTCGTGGGCAGCGCATGACAGGAGATCACACGATGGCCACTGGCACCGTGAAATGGTTCAACACCACCAAAGGCTTCGGCTTCATCGCGCCCGATGGCGGCAGCAAGGACGTCTTCGTCCACATCTCGGCCGTCGAGCGTTCGGGCCTGACCGGCCTGCGTGACGACCAGAAGGTCAGCTTCGACATCGAAGCCGGCCGCGACGGCCGCGAATCGGCCGTGAACCTGGCCCTCGCCTGATCCTTCCGCGATCGGCGAAACCAATCGACGCCCCGGCCGCGACAGCGTCTGGGGCGTTTTGGTCACGCAAGGGGCTTGTCTTTCCCGTCGCCGGTGAATTCACCGCCGGGCAACTTTTGCCACGGTATCATCACCTGCGAACCCCGATCCGGCCATATTGCCGCCGGATTCGGTCACCACGGTCGAGAGACATCGCAGGAGAGAGCACATGGGTACGATCTTCATACTTCTTGGAAGTCTCGTCGGTTTCACCGCCGCGGTGATCTCGGTGGCCACCGGCGCCCTGCCGCTGCTGGCCGGGCTGACGCTCTGGATCGCCTCCGGGCCGATCTCCGCGCTGATCTTCGTCCTGATCGGGCCGATGCTGCGCGCCCTGCACCGCGTGAGCATGAACCAGCACCTCGCCTGAACCGGCGCTTTCCGGCCGGGCCCGTGCCCGGCGTCCCGGCGCGAGCCTCGAGGCGGGCCGCGCTCAATCCACCTCCCACATCTCCTCGTCGCGGCAGGCGCCGAAGGCGATCCACGCCACGCGCAGCCGCGCGATCCGGCTGTCGCCCCAGGTGCGCATCCGCAGCGTGAACCCGCCCGCCTCGATCGCCTCCGACGCCACGTCGAGCCGCATCGCCGCGGTTTCGGAAATGTCCCACATGGTCACGCCGAGCTGCACCAGCGGCGGCATGGAAAACGGCACCGAGAAAACGATCGGGCTGCGCACCTCGCGCGTGCCCGTCCCGGCCCACATCGGTCCGTCATTCTCGAAATCCGAAAACGGCATCACCTCGCCCTGGTCGATGCCGAAGCGGCCTTGCAGATATTGCACCATCGCCTGCCCTTCCCCCGGAACCGCAACGCGAAAAGGCCCCGCTCGCGCGGGGCCTTTCGATCTGATCAGTCCAACCGGTCAAAAATTGGGCTGTTTGGGGTCGAGCCCGATATGCGTGCCGACCGCGACCATGTCGGCGAGAAGCTTCGCCGTGTCGTCGACCGGACCCGGCTCGTTCTCGAACTTCGCCTGCGCGTCGCGATGCGCCGAGGCGAACTCCTCGACCATGCCCTCGTAGATCTCCTGCGTGACCTCGCCGCGCGGATGCGCGCGCTCGGCCAGCACGGAGACGCTGTCGGGGCCGATCTCGGCGAAGCCGCCGGAGATCACGTAGTCGTCGGTGCCGCCCTGATGCACGACCTGCAACAGGCCGGGACGCAGGGTGGTGATGGTGGGCGTGTGGCCCGCCATCGCCGTCAGGTCACCATCGGTGCCCGGAATGCGCACCTCGGTCACCGAAACGGAAGCAAGCTTCCGTTCCGGGCTGACCAGGTCGAATTGCAGCGTGTCGGCCATGAAGCCCTCCTATCAGGCCGCCGAAGCGGCCATTTTCTCGGCCTTGGCCTTCACGTCCTCGATGCCGCCGACCATGTAGAAGGCCGATTCCGGCAGGTGGTCGTACTCGCCGGCAACGACCGCCTTGAACGAGGCGATGGTCTCCTCGAGCGGCACCTGGATGCCGTCGGAGCCGGTGAACACCTTGGCCACGTCGAAGGGCTGCGACAGGAAGCGCTGGATCTTGCGCGCGCGCGACACCGTCAGCTTGTCCTCTTCCGACAGCTCGTCCATGCCGAGGATGGCGATGATGTCCTGAAGCGACTTGTAGCGCTGCAGGATGCCCTGCACGTCGCGCGCCACCTGGTAGTGTTCCTCGCCGACGACGCCCGGATCCATCAGGCGCGAGGTCGAATCGAGCGGGTCCACGGCCGGGTAGATGCCGAGCTCGGAGATCGCGCGGTTGAGCACGGTGGTCGCGTCGAGGTGGGCGAACGAGGTGGCCGGCGCGGGGTCGGTCAGGTCGTCGGCCGGCACGTAGATCGCCTGGACGCTCGTGATCGAGCCGTTCTTGGTCGAGGTGATCCGCTCCTGCAGCGCGCCCATGTCGGTCGCCAGCGTCGGCTGGTAGCCCACGGCCGAGGGGATGCGGCCCAGAAGCGCCGACACCTCGGAGCCCGCCTGGGTGAAGCGGAAGATGTTGTCGACGAAGAACAGCACGTCGGTGCCGGACTGGTCGCGGAACTGCTCGGCCAGCGTCAGGCCGGTCAGCGCGACGCGGGCACGGGCCCCCGGCGGCTCGTTCATCTGGCCGTAGACCAGCGCCACCTGGCTCTCGCCCAGAGCGTCGGGCTTGATGACGTTGGATTCGATCATCTCGTGGTAGAGGTCGTTGCCCTCACGGGTCCGCTCGCCCACGCCGGCGAAGACGGAGTAGCCCGAATGCACCTTCGCGATGTTGTTGATCAGCTCCATGATGAGCACGGTCTTGCCCACCCCGGCGCCGCCGAACAGGCCGATCTTGCCGCCCTTGGCGTAGGGGGCCAGCAGGTCGATGACCTTGATGCCGGTGACGAGGATCTCCGACGAGGTCGACTGCTCGGCGAAGGTCGGCGCGTCGGCGTGGATCGGGCGGGTCTCGCTCGCCTCGACCGGGCCCTTCTCGTCGATCGGCTCGCCGATGACGTTGAGGATGCGCCCCAGCGTCGCGTCGCCCACCGGCACCGAGATCGGCTTGCCGGTGTCGGTCACGGTCGCGCCGCGCACGAGACCTTCGGTCGCGTCCATCGCGATGGTGCGGACCGTGTTCTCGCCAAGATGCTGGGCCACTTCGAGAACCAGCTTCTTGCCGTTGTTTTCGGTGGTCAGGGCGTTGAGGATCTCCGGCAGGTGATCCCCGAACTGCACGTCCACGACGGCGCCGATGACCTGGGTCACTTTGCCTTGTGCTGCTGCCATGTGTTGTACTCCGGTTCTCTCTTTAGAGCGCTTCGGCGCCCGAAATGATTTCGATCAGCTCGTTGGTGATGACCGCCTGACGCGAGCGGTTGTACTCGATCGTCAGCTTGTCGATCATCTCGCCCGCGTTGCGGGTCGCGTTGTCCATCGCGCTCATCCGGGCGCCCTGCTCGGACGCTGCGTTCTCGAGCAGCGCCGCGAAGATCTGCGTCGCGACACCGCGCGGCAGCAGATCCGCGAGAATTTCCTCCTCGCCGGGCTCGTAGTCGTAAAGCGCCGTGTCGGCCTCTTCCCCGCCCTCGAACTTGGCCGGGATGATCTGCTGCTCGGTCGGGATCTGGGTGATCACGTTCTGGAACCGCGCATAGTAGATCGTCGCCACGTCGAACTCGTCCGCCTCGAAGCGGCCGAGCACGTCGCGCGCGATGTCCTGCGCGTTGGCATAGCCCACGCGCTTGACGTCGGTGAGGTCGACATGACCCACGAAATGATCGCCGTAGTCGCGGCGCAGCATCTCGCGGCCCTTCTTGCCGACGGTGAGGATCTTCACCGTCCTGCCCTGCGCCAGAAGCTCGCTGGCCCGGATCCGCGCCTTGCGCACGATCGAGCCGTTGAAGCCGCCGCAGAGCCCGCGCTCGGCGGTCATGACGACGAGCAGGTGCACGTCCTCCTTGCCGGTGCCGGCAAGCAGCCTGGGCGCCCCGTCGGAGCCGCCCACGGAGGAGGCGAGCCCGGCCATCACGGCGTCGAACCGCTCGGCATAGGGGCGCGCCGCTTCGGCGGCATCCTGGGCGCGGCGGAGCTTCGCCGCCGCGACCATCTGCATCGCCTTGGTGATCTTGCGGGTCGATTTGACCGACGCGATCCGGTTCTTGAGGTCCTTCAGACTAGGCATCGGCCAGCCTCCCTAGTTCCGTGGCTGGTTTCAGGCGAAGTCCTTGGCGTAGGCGTCGAGCGCCTTGCTCAGGCGGGCCTGCGCATCGCCCTTGATCTTCGGATCCTCGTTGGTGATCCAGTCCAGAAGCTCGCGCTCATTGGTGCGCAGGTGCTTCAGAAGACCCTGCTCGAACCGGCCCACATCCTTGACGGCGATCTTGTCGAGATAGCCCTGCGTGCCGGCGAAGATCACGCAGACGATCTCGGCATTGGTCAGCGGCGAATACTGCGGCTGCTTCATCAGCTCGGTCAGGCGCGCGCCGCGGTTCAGCAGCTGCTGGGTCGAGGCGTCGAGGTCGGAGCCGAACTGCGCGAAGGCAGCCATCTCGCGGTACTGCGCCAGTTCGAGCTTCACCGGACCGGCGACCGACTTCATCGCGTTGGTCTGGGCCGCGGAGCCCACGCGGCTCACCGAGAGGCCGGTGTTCACCGCCGGGCGGATGCCCTGGTAGAACAGCTCGGTCTCGAGGAAGATCTGACCGTCGGTGATCGAGATCACGTTGGTCGGGATGAAGGCCGACACGTCGCCGCCCTGCGTCTCGATGATCGGCAGCGCGGTGAGCGAGCCTGCGCCATGCTCCTCGTTGAGCTTGGCCGAACGCTCGAGCAGGCGCGAGTGGAGATAGAACACGTCGCCCGGATAGGCTTCGCGGCCCGGCGGGCGGCGCAGCAGCAGCGACATCTGGCGGTACGACACGGCCTGCTTGGAGAGGTCATCATAGATGATGAGCGCGTGCTTGCCGTTGTCGCGGAAATACTCGGCCATGGCGGTCGCGGCATAGGGCGCCAGGAACTGCATCGGCGCGGGGTCCGAGGCGGTGGCGGCCACGACGATCGAATATTCGATCGCGCCGGTCTCTTCGAGCTTCTTCACCAGCTGCGCCACGGTCGAGCGCTTCTGGCCGATCGCGACATAGATGCAGTAGAGCTTCTTGCTCTCATCGGCGCCGGCGGCGTCGTTGTAGTTCTTCTGGTTGAGCACGGTGTCGAGCGCCACGGCGGTCTTGCCGGTCTGGCGGTCGCCGATGATCAGCTCGCGCTGGCCGCGGCCGATCGGGATCATGGCGTCGATCGACTTGATGCCGGTCGGCATCGGCTCGTCCACCGATTTGCGCGGAATGATGCCCGGCGCCTTGACGTCGGCGACGCGGCGCTCGGAGCCGTCGATCGGGCCCTTGCCGTCGAGCGGGTTGCCGAGGCCGTCCACGACGCGGCCCAGAAGGCCCATGCCGGCGGGAACGTCCACGATCGAGTTGGTGCGCTTGACGACGTCGCCTTCGCGGATGTCGCGGTCGGAGCCGAAGATCACGCAGCCGACATTGTCGTTCTCGAGGTTGAGCGCCATGCCCTGGATGCCGCCCGGGAATTCGACCATCTCGCCGGCCTGGACGTTGTCGAGGCCGTGGACACGGGCGATGCCGTCACCGACGGAGAGCACGCGACCGACCTCGGCGACCTCGGCCTCCTGGCCGAAATTCTTGATCTGGTCTTTCAGGATCGCGGAGATTTCCGCAGCTTGGATCGCCATTATCCGACCTCTTTCATGGTGTTCTGGAGTGCCTGGAGCTTCGAGCGGATCGAGGTGTCGATCATCTTCGAGCCCAGCTTGACGACGAGACCGCCGATGAGGCTTTCATCCACGGTCTGATTGATCTTCACCTCGCGACCGGCGCTCTCCTTGAGCGCGGCGGCCAGCGCCGATTTCTGTTTGTCGGAGAGCGGCTTGGCGGTGGTGACGTCGGCGGTCACCTCGCCGCGGGCCTCGGCCAGCTTCTCGTCGAGCGCGCGCAGCATCTGCGGCAGCGCGAAGAGGCGGCGCTTGGAGGCCATCAGCCCGAGCACGTTGGTCATGGTCTGCGTCAGGCCCATCTTGCCGGCGATCGCCGAGATCGCGCGGCCCTGATCGTCGCGGCTGTAGACCGGCGAGGAGATCAGGTCGCGGAACTCCGCGCTTTCGGCCAGCGCCGCGCGCAGCGCCTCGACATCCGACGTCAGGGCGGCGAGATCGTCGCCCTCCCGCGCCAGGTCGAACACGGCCGTGGCATAGCGCTGAGCGATGCCGGTTGAGATCGATGCTGGTTCGGACACGTCCACCCTTCCGCAGTCTTGGGCCCGGACATTCCGCGCCGGGAAAATGGCGACGGTCGGGCAGCTTGCAAGGCCCTCGCGCGGGCGAAGGCCGTCAAAATCAGGGGCGATGTAGCAGAGCCACCCGGGTGTCGCAACCGCCTTGAAGCCTCTCTCGCGCAGCGTGCGGCCCATGCCCGCCTGCCCCGGCGGGGTGTGACATTTTGCCCTGCCCCCGCACCCTGCGCCCGGTGGACGCGGCCCGCGCCCTGCGGAATCGGGCTCAGCCGCGGCGCGAGGGTTCGGGCACCGGCGCGCCGATCCCCTCGAGCACCCGCAAGGGGCGCTTCACGGCCGAGGTCAGCCCCGGCCGGGTCGGCGCCGTCACCTGCTTTGAGGCCTCGACCATCAGCACGCCGCCGGTATTGAGCACCGGCATGTGCCGCCCCGCCTTTTCCAGAAGCGCCGCCGAGCGGCGCCAGCCGCGCCGCAGGCTCGGCGGGCGGTAGAGCGCCGAGATCGCCCGTTCGGTGACGAAGCGGTGGCCGCGCAGCTGCGCTTCGAGCTGGCCCAGCGAATAGGGCCGCCCATAGCCGAAGGGCGTGGCGTCCGAACGCGACCACAGCCCCGCGCGGTTGGGCACCACGAAGACCGCCCGCCCCCCCGGCCCCAGAGCGCGCCAGCATTCGTCGAGCAACGCGCCCGCGTGCTCCGAGGTCTCGAGCCCGTGCATCAGCACCAGCCGGTCCACCTGACCGGTGCGGATCGGCCAGAGCGTCTCCTCGCACAAGACCGAGACATTGGGCTGCCCCGCGGGCCAGGGCATCACCCCCTGCGGCCCCGGCATCAGCCCGATCACGCGGCGCGCCTGCGCGAGATAGGGGCGCAGCAGCGGCACCGCGAAGCCGTAGCCCGCCACGGTCTGCCCCTGCAGATGCGCCACCGGCCACCATTCGACGAGCTGGTCGCGGATCACCTTCTGCGCCGCCCGCCCCAGGGCGCTGCGATAATAGAAATTGCGCAGATCGAGCACGTCGAGATGCATTGCGGTCCTGCGATCCTCTGCCCAGAATTCACGAGCCGGTGACGGACGCCGGTCTAGCTGCGTGCTACCATAGCAACCAAAACACGGGTGCCGCCATGCCTCTCGAACTTCTCACCGTTGCGTGCCTCTCGGACAACTACGCATTCCTGCTGCACGATCCCGCCTCGGGGCGCACCGCGCTGGTCGACGCGCCCGAGGCCGCGCCGATCCGCGCCGCGCTCGACGCGCATGGCTGGAGCCTGTCCGACATCCTGATCACCCATCACCATGACGACCACGTCGCGGGCCTCGCCGATCTGCGCGACGGCGCGCGGGTGATCGGCGCGGCCGCCGATGCGCACCGGCTGCCGCCGCTCGATCTTGCCGTCGCGCCGGGCGATCCCCTGGAGGTTCTGGACCGCGCGGTCGAGGTGATCGACGTGCCGGGCCACACGATCGGCCATGTCGCCTTTCATTTCGGGCAGGATCACATGGCCTTCACCGCCGACAGCCTGATGGCGCTGGGCTGCGGGCGGCTGTTCGAGGGGACGCCCGAACAGATGTGGGACAGCCTGCGCCGCCTGCGCGACCTGCCGGGCCAGACGCTGATCTGCTCGGGCCATGAATACACCGAGACCAATGCCCGCTTCGCGCGCACCATCGAGCCGGACAACGCCGCGCTTCAGGCCCGCGCCGCCGAGATCGCCAAGGCCCGCGCCGAAGGCCGGCCCACGGTGCCCTCGCGCCTGTCCGACGAACGCGCGACCAACCCCTTCCTGCGCGCCGATGCGCCCGAATTGCAACGCGCGCTCGGATTCGAAGGCGAGGATGCCGCCAAGGTCTTTGCGGAGATCCGGGGCAGAAAAGATCGCTTCTAAACCATTCCGCTGCGTCGTCGCAACGGATCGTGAGGTCTTGGCGTGCAAAACACACAGCTGCGTGACGTCGCATCGTTACGGACATGGTTTTTGCGAGTTTTAACTTGAAGCGCGGCCGATAAACCCGATCTTTGACTATAGAGGCCACGGTCATGGCGGCTCACCCAACCGCCCGGACCCCCGATCAGAGGAGCACATCATCGTGCCGTCTTTTTCGACCACTCTCGAGCAGTCCATCCACGCGGCGCTGGCTCTGGCCAATGCCCGCCGCCATGAGCTCGCGACCCTCGAACACCTCCTGCTGGCCCTGATCGAAGAACCCGACGCCGCCCGCGTGATGCGCGCCTGCGCCGTCGATCTCGAAGAGCTGCGCAAGTCGCTCGAGGATTTCATCGAGGATGATCTCTCCACCCTCGTCACCGATGTGGACGGCTCCGAAGCCGTGCCCACCGCCGCCTTCCAGCGCGTGATCCAGCGCGCCGCGATCCATGTGCAATCCTCGGGCCGCACCGAGGTCACCGGCGCCAACGTGCTCGTCGCGATCTTTGCCGAGCGCGAGAGCAACGCCGCCTATTTCCTGCAAGAGCAGGACATGACCCGCTACGACGCGGTCAATTTCATCGCCCATGGGCAGGCCAAGGACCCGGCCTTCGGCGAAAGCCGCCCCATCACCGGTGCCGCCGAAAAGGACGAGGAAGACACCGCCTCCGCCACCTCCGGCGGATCGAGCGAGGAAAAGGACAGCGCGCTCGCCAAGTACTGCGTCGATCTCAACGCCAAGTCGCGCAAGGGCGACGTCGATCCGCTGATCGGCCGCGAGCACGAGGTCGAGCGCTGCATCCAGGTGCTGTGCCGCCGCCGCAAGAACAACCCGCTTCTCGTGGGCGATCCGGGCGTCGGCAAGACCGCCATCGCCGAGGGCCTCGCCTGGAAGATCGTCGAGGGCGCGGTGCCCGAGGTGCTCTCCGGTGCCACGATCTACAGCCTCGACATGGGCGCGCTGCTCGCCGGCACCCGCTATCGCGGCGATTTCGAGGAGCGGCTGAAGGCGGTGATGACCGAGATGGAGAACCACCCCGACGCGGTGCTCTTCATCGACGAGATCCACACCGTGATCGGCGCGGGCGCGACCTCGGGCGGCGCGATGGACGCCTCGAACCTGCTGAAGCCCGCGCTGCAGGGCGGCAAGCTGCGCTGCATGGGCAGCACGACCTACAAGGAGTTCCGCCAGCACTTCGAAAAGGACCGCGCGCTCTCGCGTCGCTTCCAGAAGATCGACGTGAACGAGCCTTCGGTCGATGACGCGGTGAAGATCCTCAAGGGCCTCAAGCCCTATTTCGAGGATCACCACCAGATCAAGTACACCGCCGACGCCATCAAGACGGCGGTGGAGCTGTCGGCGCGCTACATCAACGACCGCAAGCTGCCCGACAAGGCGATCGACGTGATCGACGAGGCGGGTGCCGCGCAGCATCTCGTGGCCGAGAGCAAGCGGCGCAAGACGATCGGCGCCAAGGAGATCGAGGCGGTGATCGCCAAGATCGCCCGCATCCCGCCCAAGAACGTCTCCAAGGACGACGCCGAGGTGCTCAAGGATCTGGAGCCGACCCTCAAGCGCGTGGTCTTCGGTCAGGACACCGCGATCACGGCGCTTTCCTCGGCGATCAAGCTGGCCCGCGCCGGCCTGCGCGAGCCCGAGAAGCCGATCGGCAACTACCTCTTCGCCGGCCCCACCGGCGTCGGCAAGACCGAGGTGGCCAAGCAGCTCAGCCAGACGCTGGGCGTGGAGATGTTGCGCTTCGACATGTCGGAATACATGGAGAAGCACGCGGTCTCCCGCCTGATCGGCGCGCCTCCGGGCTATGTCGGCTTCGACCAGGGCGGTCTTCTGACCGACGGCGTCGACCAGCATCCGCATTGCGTGCTGCTCTTGGACGAGATCGAGAAGGCGCATCCGGACGTGTTCAACATCCTGTTGCAGGTGATGGATCACGGCAAGCTCACCGACCATAACGGCCGGGCGGTGGATTTCCGCAACGTGATCCTGATCATGACCTCGAACGCCGGGGCCGCCGAGCAGGCCAAGGAGGCGATCGGCTTTGGCCGGGCGCGGCGCGAGGGCGAGGACACGGCCGCGATCGAGCGGACCTTCACGCCCGAATTCCGCAACCGTCTCGACGCGGTGATCTCCTTCGCGCCGCTCGCGCCGGAGACGATCATCTCGGTGGTCGAGAAGTTCGTGCTGCAGCTCGAAGCGCAGCTGATGGACCGCAACGTCCATATCGAGCTGACCCGCGAGGCCGGCGAATGGCTGGCCGAGAAGGGCTATGACGAGAAGATGGGCGCGCGTCCGCTGGGCCGGGTGATCCAGGAGCACATCAAGAAGCCGCTCGCCGAGGAGCTTCTGTTCGGCCAGCTGACCAAGGGCGGCATCGTCCGGGTCGGCGTGAAGGACGACAAGATCGAGCTGAGCTTCGAGCAGCCCGGCGCCAAGCGGCTCTCGGGCAACCGGCCGCCGCTGCTCACGGCGGAATGACGCCGCGGCCCTGAAGCCTTCGAGACAGGCGCGGCCCCTTTTGCGGGGGCCGCGCTTTTTTCATGGCGCGCTTCCGCCGCTGCGCGCCGTGGTGGCGCGGTGGCATCTGGTGAAGCGCCCCGGCCTGCGCCACTGTGGGGCGATGACCCGTAGCCGGAGTTTCCCCATGTCCGCCGTATTCTTCCCGCCCGCCCTGCCCCGCGCCGCCGCGCTGGTGCTGTTGCTGCCCATCGCCGCCACCGCGCAGGAGGCACCGTTCAGCCTCACGCTGCCGATCGATTGCGTGCCGGGCGAGGATTGCGTGGTGCAGAACTATGTCGATGCCGATCCGGGGGCGGAGGCGCGCGACTATGCCTGCGGTCCGCTGAGCTATGACGGCCACAAGGGCACCGATTTCCGCCTGCCGACCATCGCGCAGCAGGCCGAGGGCGTCGAGGTGCGCGCCGCGGCGGATGGGGTCGTGCTTGGCCTGCGCGACGAGATGCCCGATATCCTGCAGGGCTGGGAGGGCGCGCCGGAGCTGGACGGGCGCGATTGCGGCAATGGCGTCACCATCGGCCACGAGAACGGCTATGAGACGCAGTATTGCCACATGGCGCAAGGCTCGATCGCGGTCGCGGTCGGCCAGCGCGTCGCGGCGGGCGAGCGGCTGGGCGAGGTCGGGCTGTCGGGGCAGAGCCAGTTTCCGCATCTGCATCTCTCCGTGCGCCGTGACGGCGTCGAGCTCGATCCCTTCGACCCCGAGGACCGCGTCGCCTGCGGCGCCGCCGAGCAGACGCTGTGGGAGACGCCGCCCGATTACCTGCCCGGCGGGTTGCTCGATGCGGGCTTCGCGCCCGGCGTGCCCGATTACCTCGACCTGCAACGCGGCACCGCCCAAGCGGAGGTCCGCAGCGACACGCCGCTGGTGCTGTGGGGCTTTGCCTTCGGCGGGCGCGCGGGCGATGTCATGCATCTCGTGGTCGAGGGGCCGGAAGGCCGGGTCGTCGATCAAAAGATGCCGCTCGATAAGACCCAGGCGCAGCTGTTTCGCGCCAGCGGGCGGCGCGCGCCCGAAGGGGGCTGGCCCTCGGGCGATTACGAGGGGCATGTGACGCTGCTACGCGACGGCGCGCCGCTGTCCGAGCGGCGCGCGACGCTTTCGCTCGGGGAGTGAGCCTCAGCGTTCGGTCAGCTTGAGCTCGATCCGCCGGTTGCGGGCCCGCGCCTCTGGGGTGTCCGCCGGGTCGAGCGGCTGGTATTCGCCAAAGCCGTTGGCCGCGAGGCGCTGGGGCGGGATGCCCTCCTCCTCGCTCATGTAGCGCACGACCGACAGGGCCCGCGCCTGGCTCAGCTCCCAGTTGTCGGCGTAGCGCCCGCCGCGGATCGGGATGTCGTCGGTATGGCCGTCGACGCGGATCACCCAGTCGATGCCCGGCGGGATCTCGGCGGCGATCCGGCGCAGCAGCGCCGCCACCTTGGCGATCTCGGCCTTGCCCGCCTCCGACAGGGTCGCCTCGCCCTGGCCGAACAGCACCTCGGAGGAAAAGACGAAGCGGTCGCCCGCGATGCGCACGCCTTCCTCGCCCTCCAGCATGCCGCGCAGCTCGCCGAAGAAATCCGAGCGGTAGCGTTCGAGATTCTCGGCCTGCGCCGCGAGCCTTGCCGCTTCTTCCTCCAGACGGCGGCGCTCCTCCTCCTCGAGCTCGCGGCGGCGGCGCTCCTCGGCGGCGGCGCGGGCCAGCGCGGCGTTGAGCCTGGCCCCCAGATCCTCGATCTCGGCCTCGGCCACGGCCCCGCTCGTCTCGGCCTGCCCGAGCAGGCCGCGCAGCTCGGCCACGTCGTCGCGCAGCGCCGCGACCTGCGCGTTCAGCGCCGCGACCCGGCGCTGCTGTGCCGCCGAGGCGCTCTCGCCCTCGGCCAGCGCGGCGCGCGCGGTTTCCAAAAGCGCGGCGCGGCGCTCGGCCTCGTCGGCCTGCGCCGCGGCGCTGTCGCGCGCGGCGTCGAGATCGCTCAGCGCCTGCGCCAGACGCGATTCGAGATCGGCGCGCTCCTCATCGGTCTCGCTGCGGTCCTGCGACAGCGCCTCGGCCCGCGCCTGCGCCGCATCGCGGGCCGACAGCGCCGCCGAGAGCCGATCGGCGAGGTCGGCGCGGCCGCGCTCGGCCTCCTCCCCCGCCGCGCGGGCGGCCTGCGCCTCGGCGCGTGCGGCGTCGCGGTCGAGGATCGCGGCGGCGAGGCGTTCCTGCAGCTCGGCCTCGGTGGTCTCGCCGTCCTCCAGCGCCGCTTCCAGCTCCGCGCGCACCGCCGCGAGATCCGCCTCGCCCTCCTCGCGCGCGGCCAGCGCGGCGGCCAGACGGGTCGAAAGCTCCTCCCCCTCGGCCTGCGCCTGTGCCAGCGCGGCGCGCGCCTCTTCGAGCTCGGCCCCGGTCGTCTCGGCCAGATCGAGCGCGGCGGCGAGGCGTGCATCGAGCCCCTCGCCCGCCTGCAGCGCCCGGCTCAGCGCGTTCTGGCTTTCGGTTCGTGCCAGCACCGCCTCGGCGAGCTTCCTGTCGAGATCGTCGCGCGCGGCCTCGGCGGCGGCCAGCAGCGTCAGGGTGTCTTCGGCGGCGCGGCGCTCTTCCTCGAGCGCCAGCGTCATCGCCGTCAGCTCCGCATCCGCATCCTCCAGCCGCGCGCGCAGCGCCTGCGCGGCGGCGGCATCGGCCAGCCGGTCCGCTTCGAGCTGCGAAATCCGCTCGGCGCTTTCGGCCCCCTCGCCTTCCAGCGCGGCGATGGTCTCGGCGTCGGCCTGCGCCTCGGCCTCCAGATCGGCGATCAGCGCCTCCAGCGCCGCGCGCCGGGCCGCCGCGAGCCGCGCGGCTTCGGCCTGCGCGTCGATCTCCTCGCGTGCCGTGGCCAGCGCGAGGCCGGCGGCGTCGCGCGCGGTCTCGGCCTCGCCCGCGCGGGTGCGTTCGGCTTCGAGATCCGTCTCGAGCCCGGCGATGCGGTCGCGCGCGGCGGCGCGGTCGGCCAGGAGCAACGCGATGCGGTCCTCGGCGTCCTGCATCCGGCTGCGCGCGGTACCCAGCGCGCGCTCCTGCGCCGCGCGCGCCTCCGTCAGGCTCTCGATCCGGCCCGCCTGCGTCTCGGCCAGCTCCCGCGCCTCGGCCAGCTGCGCGCCGAGGCTGCCGATCTCGGATTCGAGATCGGCGCCGCGCGCGCGCTCCAGCCCCAGCGCCCGGCTGAGCCGCTCGACCTCGCCGCCCAGCGCGTCGAGCTCGTCGGCCTGGCCGGTGATGGTGTCGCGCAGCGCGAACTGCATGACGGTGAAGACCGTCAGCACGAACATCAGCACCAGGAGCAGTCCGGTCATCGCATCGACGAAACCGGGCCAGATCGCGGCCTGGAAACGGTTGGAGCTGCGGCGCTTGAGGCCCATGGATCAGCGGTCCGGGCGGTCGCGCATGGCGCGCAGCGTGCCCGAAGCGCCCGCCCCGCCGCCCTGGCGCAGCGCCCGGCCCAGGCTGGCGAGGTCGACGCGCAGCTCGGCCAACATGTCCTGCCGCCCGGCCGAGATCTCCTCGAGGATGCGCAGAAGCTGCACATCCATGTTCCTCAGCCGCATCCGCGTCTCGCTGTCATTGCCGCCCTCGGCGGCGCGGATCAGCGCCTCGTGCACCTCGGCCTGCCCCTCGGCAATGCGCTCGAGCGCCGCGCGCTCGGCCTCGGGGTCCATCCGCTCGGCGATCCGCGACAGCGTCTCGGTCAGCCGGTCGAGCCGCGCCTCGTGATCGCGGCGGGCCTCCTGCGCGGCGCCGATCGCGGTGCCCAGCCCGTCGAGCTGCGCGCCCAGCTGCTCGACCATCTGCGCCAGCACCCCGGCATCGCCCCCCGCCGTTCCGGCCTGCTCGTCGCCCGAGGCATAGCCCAGACGGGTGATGGTCGAGAGCCATTCCTCCAGCTCGCGGTAGAAGCGATTCTGGCCGTGGGTGGCGAAAAGCTCCAAGAGCCCGACCACCAGCGAGCCCGCGAGGCCCAGCAGCGACGAGGAAAAGGCCGTGCCCATGCCGCCGAGCTGCGTCTCCAGCCCCGCTTGCAGCCGGTCGAACACCGCGGCACCGCTTTCGCCCTCTTCGGGGCCGAGCGAGCGGATCGTGTCGACCAGCGCCGGCACGGTGGTGGCGAGGCCGTAGAAGGTGCCGAGCAGGCCGAGGAAGATCAGCGTGTTGGAGAGGTAGCGCGTGATCTCGCGCTCCTCGTCGATGCGCTGGGCCACCGATTCGAGGATCGAGCGGGCGCTGTCGGGCGAGATGTGCCGCCGCAGCCCGCGCGAGCGCAGCAGCGTCGCCAGCGGCAGCAAGAGCCCCGGCGCGGGGCCGGTGCCCTGCGGGTGGCGGGCGAAGGTCTCGATCCAGACGACCGAGCGGATGAGCGCGATCACCTGCCAGAAGCAGGCCAGCACGCCCAGCACGAAGAAGGCCGAGATGGCGCTGTTGAGCCACGGGTTCGACAGGAAGATGCCGCGCAGCACGTTCCAGCCCAGCACCAGCCCCGCCGCGACGAGCCCCAGCGCCAGCAGCATCGACAGGATCTGCCGGACCGGTTGCGAGAATTGCGGTTTCGCCTCTGGCTGCCTCATGCGGGGCGGTGTCCTCGTGGTTGTGACCTGTGAACCATAAGGATCGCCGGGGCGGGAGGCCAATGGGCTTTCTCCGCAGCGCGGCGCGATGTGGCGGCGCGGCCTCTCAACTGCCCGCCTGCAGCGCCTTCACCCGTTCGACCAGCCAGTCGAGATCGGGGTCGTGCACGCCCATCTCGTTCAGATGCGCGGCGGTGTTGAAGAGATATTCGTCGTTCGGCCCGCGACCGCCGACCGCGCCCGCGATGCGCCGCGCCTGCGTCTCGAGATCGAGCGCGACATATTGCTCGTGCGCGGGGTCGATCACGTAGGTCAGCGCCTCGACCACCCGCCCGTCGGTGAGCGCGAGCGGCTGGTGGGTTTCGAGATAGGCCGAGGAGACCAGCTCGCGCGCGCGCAGCATGGCGATGACCCGCTCGCGCTCGGTCTCGGGCGCGCGCAGCGCCAGGCCGGTGCAGACGGCCCCCGGCGCGCGGTCGAGCGCCAGCACGAGGCCGGGCGTCTCGGGCGAGCCGCGATGGTGAATCGACGACATGCAGAAGCTGCGATGCCAGCCGTCGAGCCGGGCCACCACCACCTCCTCTGGCGTGAAACCGGGGTTCCACAAAAGCGATCCGTAGCCGAAAACCCAAAGCGCGGTCTGGTCGGTCATGCTGGTCCTCCTAGCTGGGCCCCTGTAGATACCCGATCCTCAGCGGGCGAAAGGGCCAGTTCGATGCGTTTCATCCTGATCATCACGGCAGTTCTGGCGCTGGCCTTCGGCGGCTGGTGGGTCTGGGGCAGCCGCGCCGTGGATGCGCGGCTGGCCGATCTCACGCAAGAGCTGCGCGAGGCGGGCTGGCGCGTCGAGTACGAAACCGAGGGCACGGGCGGCTTTCCCTACCGCTTCGATCTCGACCTGCGCGATCTGGAGCTGGTCTCGCCCGACGGCGCCTTCGGCTGGCAGAGCCCGCGGATGCGGGTGGTGGCGCAGAGCTACCAGCCCAACCGATTGATCGTGGCGGCCGACGAGACGCACCGCGTCTCGATCCCCGGTCAGGACCTCGACATCGCGGTCACCGGCCCGCGCGCCTCCGGCGCGGTCGAGATCGGCGAGACGCTGCCGGTGCGCGAGTTCACCTTCGAGGCCGCCGATCTGCGCGTCGCGTCCTCTTTGGGCTGGGAGAGCGGCGCGGGGGCGCTGCTCGCGGCGCTCAGGCCCAATGGCGGGGTGAACGGCTACGACGCCTATGCCCGGCTCGATGAGGTGGCGCTGCCCGAGGCGTGGCGCGCGCTCGATCCTTCGGGCGCGCTGCCCGCCACGATCGCGCGGGCGGAGATCGACGCCGACCTCACCTATGACGCGCCGCTGGCGCTGTCGGGCGGGGCGGCGCGGCTGGAGCGGGTCGCGCTCGACAGGTTCGCCATAGATTGGGGCGCGGTCTCGGTCGCGGGCGACGGCAGGCTCGACATCGACGCGCAGGGGCGGCCGAGCGGCGAGCTGGTGTTCGAGATCACCGGCTGGGAGCGGCTGCTCGACCTCGCGGCGCAGGCCGGGGTGCCGGTCGCGCAATCCTCGCTCCTGCGGGGCGCGCTGGGCGGCATGGCGGAAGACGGCGTGCTCACCGCGCCGATCGCCTTCGAGGACGGCGCGATGCGGCTGGGGTTCATCCCGCTGGGCGAGGCGCCGCGGCTGCGCTGAGCGCGGGCTCAGTCCCGGCCTTCGCCGCGCGTGGCGCCGCGCCCGAAATCCGGGGCGGCGGTGTCCTGCCCCGCCTCGATGATGCCGCGCCGGATCGCGCGGGTGCGGGTGAAGTAGTCGTGCAGGTGATCGCCGTCGCCGGTGCGGATCGCGCGTTGCAAGGCGAACAGCTCCTCGGTGAAGCGGCCGAGGATCTCCAGCGTCGCCTCCTTGTTCGTCAGGAACACGTCGCGCCACATGGTCGGGTCCGAGGCCGCGATGCGGGTGAAGTCGCGGAAACCGGCGGCGGAATACTTGATGACCTCGCTGTCGGTCACACGGCGCAGATCGTCGGCGACGCCGACCATGGTGTAGGCAATGAGGTGCGGCGTGTGGCTCGTCACCGCGAGCACGAGGTCGTGGTGTTCGGCATCCATCACGTCGACATGCGCGCCCATCCCTTCCCACAGCCGCGACAGGCGGGCCGTGGCGTCCGCGTCGCTGTTCTCGACCGGCACGATCAGGCACCAGCGGTTGTCGAAAAGCTCGGCAAAGCCCGAGCGCGGGCCGGAATGTTCGGTCCCCGCCAGCGGGTGGGCGGGGATGAAATGCACGCCCTCGGGAATGTGGGGGGCCACCGCCTCGATCACCGCCTTCTTGACCGAGCCGACATCCGAGACCGTGGCGCCCGGCGCCAGCACCGGCGCGATCTCCTCGGCCACGGCGCCCATCGCGCCCACCGGCACGCAGAGCACGACGAGATCGGCACCCTCCGCCGCTTCGGCGGCGGTCTCGCAGACCCGGTCGACAAGGCCGATCTCGCGCGCCACGGCGCGGGTCTCGGCCGAGCGGGCATGGCCGGTGATCTCGCCCGCGAGCCCGGCGCGGCGCATCGCATGCGCCATGGACGAGGCGATCAGGCCGAGGCCGATCAGCGCGACCCGTTCGAAGACCGGCGCGCTCATGCCGCGCCCTTGAAGCGGGTGATGGCGTCGATCACGCGGCTGCAGCCCGGCTCGTCGCCGACGGTGATGCGCAGCCCTTCGGGAAAGCCGTAGCCGCCGACCCGGCGCACGAGGATGCCGTCTGCGCGCAGCGCCGCGTCGCAGGCGGCGGCCTCGGCCTCGTCCGCGAAGCGCGCCAGCACGTAGTTGGCGTGGCTTTCGTCGCAGGCGATGCCGAGCGCCAGGAGCTTTTCGCGCATCCAGACCCGCAGCCGCGCGGTCTCGGCCCGGCAATGCTCGGTGAAGCCCTCGTCGCGGATCGCGGCCTCGGCGGCCATGAGCTGGCTGTTCGACAGGTTGAAGGGCTGGCGCACGCGGTTGAGCACGTCGATGATCTCGCGCGGGGCGTAGCCCCAGCCGATCCTGAGCCCGCCGAGGCCGTGGATCTTCGAGAAGGTGCGGGTCATCACCACGTTGCCGCGCGCCTCGACCAGCGACGCCCCGCCGTCATAGCCTTGCGCGAACTCCACATAGGCGCCGTCGAGCACGAGGATGACATGGCCGGGGATCGCACCGGCCAGCCGCTCGATCTCCGAGCTCGGGATCATCGTGCCGGTCGGGTTGCCGGGGTTGGTCAGGTAGATGATGCGCGTGGCCGCGGTGCAGGCGGCGAGGATCGCGTCGACATCGACGCGGCGTTCGCGCTCGGCCACCTCGACCGGCGTCGCACCCGCGGCGCGGGCGAGGATCGGATACATGGCGAAGCCGTGCTCGGTGTGGATCACCTCGTCACCCGGCCCGGCATAGCACTGGGCGATGAATTGCAGCACCTCGTCCGAGCCCACGCCGCAGATGATGCGATCTGCGTCGAGACCGTGGACACGGGCGATGGCGGCGCGCAGATCGGCGTGGTCGGTCGAGGGGTAGCGGTGCAGCGTCGCGGCCGATTGCTCCAGCGCGGCGACGGCGCGCGGGCTGGGGCCGTAGGGGTTCTCGTTGGAGGACAGCTTGAGAGGATCCGCGTGACCCTCCAGCCTGCTCTGCCCGCCCACATAGAGGGCGATGTCCATGATGCCGGGCTGCGGGGTGATGCTCATTCTCTGCGCTCCTGTCGTCGCGGCCTGCATAGCCCTGCGCGGGCGGGGTTTCCAGCGGCAAGCGCGCATCGCGCGCCGCCCCCTCGCCCATCGCGACCGCGCCGCTATGTAGAGCCGCATGGAACAGCCCCTGCATCTCGCCGCCGGTCTCGCGATACTCACGATCATCTCGACGGACTTCCTGCTCGCCACCATCGGGGCCGCGCCGCGGGTGATCCTGTCGGACCGGATCGCGCGCGGGGTCTTCGCGCTGCTGCGGCGGCTGACGCGGCATCGTCCGGCCCGGGTGCTGGCCCGGATCAGCGGGGTGATCGTGATGTGCATGGTCGCCGCCTTCTGGATCCTGGGCACCGCGCTGGGCTGGACCCTCGTGTTTCTCTCGGCGCCGCGCGAGGCGGTGGTGCTGACGCAATCGGCGTCGGAGGCGGGATTCTGGGACGCGGCCGCCCATGCCGGACACCTGCTCTCGACGCTGGGCGGCGCGATCACCCGGCCCGGCGACACCTTGTGGAACGCGGTCGAGTCGGTGGCGGGCGTCAACGGCATGGTGGTGCTGACGCTGGCGGTGAGCTTCATCCTGTCGACCGTGCAGACGGTGCAGCAGGGCCGGAGCTTTGCCGCGCTTTTGCACAGCCTGCCCGAGGGGGGCGACGTGACACAGCTCTTCGACCGGCTGGCCGAGGTGGTGGCGGGGCTGAACTCGGCCCCCTTCGCGCTCTATTACAGCCATGGCTGGCCGCAGCGGCGGCTGCCCGAGGCGCTGGTGCGGATGGCGCGCGAAGCGATGGCGCAGGGCCCCGAGGCGGAGCGGCGCTTTTGGGACCTGATCATGGACCTGCCGCAGCTCGACCTGCCCGAGGGCTCGGCCGCGCGCTTTGCCGCGCTGGGCGACTGGGCGCAGCGGCGCAGGCTGGGGCGGCTCGAGGCCTGAGCCGGAAAGAAGAAAGGGCCGCGCGGTCTCCCGCGCGGCCCCGATGTCCCTCGATCCGTTTTCGGATCAGTTCTTGGCGTAGAATTCGACGACGAGGTTGGGCTCCATCATCACCGGGTAGGGCACGTCGCCCAGCTGCGGCACGCGCACGAAGGTCGCGGTCATCTTGGAGTGGTCCACCTCGAGGTAGTCCGGGGTGTCGCGCTCGGGCAGCTGGACGGCTTCCAGCACCACGGCGAGCTGCTTGGACTTGTCACGGACGGCGATGACGTCGCCTTCCTTGACGCGGTAGGAGGGGATGTTCACGCGCTTGCCGTTCACGGTCACGTGGCCGTGGTTCACGAACTGGCGGGCGGCGAAGACGGTCGGCACGAACTTGGCGCGGTAGACGACGGCGTCGAGACGGCGCTCCAGCAGACCGATCAGGTTCTCGCCGGTGTCGCCCTTGACGCGCTCGGCCTCACCGAAGATGCGGCGGAACTGCTTCTCGGTCAGGTCGCCATAGTAGCCCTTGAGCTTCTGCTTGGCGCGCAGCTGGATGCCGAAATCCGACAGCTTCTGCTTGCGGCGCTGGCCGTGCTGGCCGGGGCCGTATTCGCGGCGGTTCACCGGGGACTTCGGACGGCCCCAGATGTTCTCGCCCATGCGGCGGTCGATCTTGTACTTGGCAGAGGTGCGTTTGGTCACTCTCTGATCTCCTTCTGTCGGCCCTGTCGGGGGCCATGTGTCGAAGGGCGTTGTCCTCTGGGACGGCCTTGCAGCCGCCTCCCGACAGGGATCCCCTCGCGGGGTCCGCCAACACCAATGAAAGACCCGGCGCACGAGGCCCCGGGACGGGCGGCTTATACAGCCCGGCGAGCCGGAGTCAACCGCCCCGCCCTAGTAGCCGAATTCGAGCTTCAGCGCGCCCAGCACCTGGCTGTCATGCTGGCCGTCGAACTCCTCCGACAGCCATGTCAGCCCGTAGAACAGCCGCACCTCGGGCCCCGGCTGCCAGTGCAGGCCGATCCGGGCGCGGCGGCGATCCAGCGTCGCCGCGTCGGGCAGGAACACGCTGTCGCCCAGCAGCGCGGCATCGAGCCCCGCCACCAGCGACAGCCCGGTCGTCTCGGCCTCTATGCCGCGATAGGGCTGGCCCGTCGCCGGATCGCGCAGCCACAGGTCGTGATGCCCGATACCGCCCAGGATCGCGTCGATCCCGGCGCGCAGGATCTCCTCCGAGCCGGATTCGGCGGCCAGGAAGGGCCGCAGCGTCAGGACATCGGCGGGCCGCAGCGGCCAGGCCAGCTCGCTCTGGGCATGCAGCAGCAGCCCGTCCCCGAACTGCCGTTCGACCCCGCGCGGCGGGCTGAAGCCCAGTGTCTCGTGGACCCGCTCCTGAAAGTCCGACATGCCGGTGGAGGGCCCGATGGCGAGGATCTCGCCGCCGAACGCACCCTCAAGCGGGCCGAATGACTGGTGCCCGAAGGCGCCGAAGCCCAAGAGCCCCGCATAGCGCCGATCGTCCTGCCCGTCGCGGCTGCGCCCCGGCGTGATCACCTCCGCGCGAAACCGCAGCTCCAGCAACGGGTTCTCCGCCCCCCCTGCGGCGGGCGGCGCCCCGTCCCACGCCTTGCCGCGCAGCACCGACAGCGTGAAGGCGCCGGAGCGCCAGCGATCCTTGCCATCGCCGCCGTAATCATTGGAAAAGATCCGGCCCCGGCCCAGCGTCTCGGCCGAGGCGGGCATGGCGAGGCAAAGCAGAAAGCCGAGAATCAGGGCACGCATCGGGTTTCTCCGTCGGGATGCGTCCGATCTAGCGCCGCCACCCGGCCCGGTGCCATAGCCCGTCTCAGGACGCCGTGCCGGGCGTGTCCTCGGGGTCATGCTCGCCCAGGGTCGGCGCGCGGCGGTCGAGCGCCAGCGGGCTGTCGGAAAACCGCATCGGGCTGCGCAGGCCGGGCACGCCCTCGGGCTCGATCCTGAGCCCCCGCGCGATGACCTGCGGATCGTCGAAGACCTGATCGACCCTGTTGATCGGCCCGGCGGGCACGGTCGCGGCCTCGAAGGCGGCGAGCACCGCGTCGCGGCCCCATGCGGCAAGCGCCGTGCCCAGCGCCCCGGTGAGCGCCGCGCGGTTGGCCACCCGCGCGCCATTGGTGGCAAAGCGCGGATCGCCCGCCAGCTCGGGCAGTCCCAGAACGCCGCAGGCGCGGGCGAACTGCCCGTCATTGCCGACCGCGAGGATCAGGTCGCCATCCGAGGCCGAGAACACCTGATAGGGCGCGATGTTCGGGTGCGCGTTGCCCAGCCGGCGCGGCGCGGTGCCGGTGGCGAGGAAGTTCATCGCCTGGTTGGCGAGCACGCCGGTGGCGCAGTCCATCAGCGCCATGTCGATATGCTGGCCGCGCCCCGTCTTCTGGCGCGCGGCCAGCGCGGCCTGGATCGCGATGACGGAATAGAGCCCGGTGAAGATGTCGGTGAAGGCGACGCCGATCTTCTGCGGCTGGCCCTCGGGGTCGCCGGTCAGATCCATGATCCCCGACATGCCCTGGATGAGAAAGTCGTAGCCCGCACGATTCGCATAAGGCCCGTCCTGCCCGAAGCCGGTGATCGAGCAATAGACCAGCGCCGGGTTCTCCCCCTTGAGGCTGTCGTAATCGAGCCCGTATTTCGCCAGGCCCCCGACCTTGAAGTTCTCGATCACCACGTCGGCGCCTTTGATCAGCGAGCGGGTCAGCTCCAGCCCCGCGGGCGTGCGGAAATCGGCGGTGACGCTCTTCTTGCCGCGGTTGCAGGCGTGGAAATAGGCGGCCGAGCGGTCGCCCTCGACCTCGATCCAGGGCGGGCCCCAGCGGCGGGTGTCGTCGCCCTCGGGCGCCTCGACCTTGATCACCTCGGCCCCGAGATCGGCCAGCACCTGCCCGGCCCATGGCCCGGCGAGGATGCGCGCCAGCTCCACCACCCTGAGCCCCGCCAGCGGCGCCTGCGTCGCGTTCTCGCCCATCACGTCCCTCCCCCGATGACCACGGGCGGCACGCTAGCCGCGCCCCGGCGGGGCCGCAATGCGCACACGGGCCGCGGCGATGGTTTCACGTGGAGCGTTCGTGCCTTCCCTCCGCCCCGGGGGCTTGCGCCCGGCCCTGCCGGTGACGAGGGTGGAGGGCGAGCAGCCAAGGACGACCCCGATGACCGAGCCCGCCCCCTGGTGGCAAAGCGCCACCGCCTACCAGATCTACCCGCGCAGCTTTTGCGACAGCGATGGCGACGGCATCGGCGACATTCCCGGCATCATCTCGAAGCTCGATCATCTCGCCGATCTCGGGATCGGCTTCGTCTGGCTCTCGCCGGTCTATCGCAGCCCGATGGCCGATAATGGCTACGACATCTCGGATTACCGCGACATCGCGCCCGAATTCGGCACGCTCGACGACATGGACCGGCTCATCGCCGAGGCGAAGGCGCGCGGCATCGGCATCGTCATGGACCTCGTGGTGAACCATTCCTCGGACGAGCACGACTGGTTTCAGGAGGCGCGCAAGAGCCGCGACAACCCCTACCGCGACTACTATGTCTGGCGCGACCCGGGCCCCGATGGCGGCGCGCCCAACGACCTGCAATCGAATTTCGGCGGCCCGGCCTGGAGCTATGACGAGCGCACGGGGCAATACTACCTGCATCTCTTCGACCGCAAGCAGCCGGACCTGAACTGGCAGAACCCCGATCTGCGCCGCGCCATCTACGAGATGATGAACTGGTGGCTGGATCGCGGCGTCGCGGGCTTTCGGATGGATGTGATCGACCTGATCGGCAAGGACCCGGATGCGGGCATCACCGCCGACGGGCCGGACCTGCACCGCTTCATCCGCGAGATGCACGACGCCACCCTCAAGGGCCGCGACGTCGTCACCGTGGGCGAGGCGTGGAGCGCCACCACCGAAGGCGCGCTGAAATATTCGGGCCGGGAGGCGGGCGAGCTGTCGATGGTGTTCCAGTTCGCGCATATCGTGCAGGGCTGGGACGAGAGGCATGGCAAATGGCGGCCCCGGCCCTTCGATCTCGTCGGTTTCAAGAAGGTTCTGGCCGAGTGGCAGCTCGCGCTTTCCGAGGATGGCTGGAACTCGCTGTTCTGGAGCAATCACGACCTGCCGCGCGCGGTGTCGAAATACGGCGATGACGGGCGGTTTCGCGTCGTCTCGGCCAAGATGCTCGCCACCGCGCTGCACATGATGAAAGGCACGCCCTATATCTACCAGGGCGAGGAGATCGGCATGACCAACGCGGCCTTCACCGACATCTCGCAGTTCCGCGATATCGAGACGCTGAACTTCCACCGCATCCAGACCGCCGCAGGCGTCACGCCGGGCGATTTCCTCGCCGGGGCCAATTCCAACGGCCGCGACAATGCGCGCACGCCGATGCAATGGGATGCCGGGCCGCAGGCGGGCTTCACAAGCGGCGAGCCCTGGATCGAGGTGAACCCGAATCACGAGCGGATCAACGTCGCCGCCGACCGGGCCGACCCGGAGGGCATCATCGCCCATTACCGCGAGCTGGCGCGGCTCCGGCGCGAGCTCGCGGTGATGCGGCACGGGGATTATACCCCCTATCTCGAGGATCACCCCAAGCTCATGGCCTATGCCCGCCGTCTCGACGGGGCACGGATCTCGGTTCTGGCGAATTTCACCGGCGAGGAGGTGGCGGTGAAGGTGCCCGAAGGGCTGGCGATCTCGGGCCGGGCGATCAGCGCCAATTACCCGGGGCGCGAGACGCTCGCCGGCGAGGTCACGCTGCGCCCCTTCGAGGCGGTGGCGATCCTCGGGGAATAAGGCGCGGGCGCGTGGCCCGCGCCCGTTTTCAGACGGAGTAGTCTTCGGACAGCTCTTCGGCCGGCTCCACCGCGCGGCGGTAGAGGTGCCATGTCGCGTGGCCGAGGATCGGCAGCACGAAGATCAGGCCGATCATCAGCGTCGCCATGCCGAGCCCCAGCCCCGCCACCACGATGGCGCCCCAGATCGCGATGGTGCGCGGGTTCTCGCGCGACAGCCGCACCGAAGCGCGCACCGCGCGGCGCACGCCGACATGCCGGTCGAGCAGCAGCGGAAAGGAGATCACGCCGATCGCCAGCACCGAGACCGCGAGCACGAAGCCCAGCCCGGTGCCCACTACGATCATCGCCCAGCCCGGCCCGGTGGTCAGCGTGTCGGAGACGAAGGCGCCGATCGAAACCGGCGGCTCGGGGCCGAGCGTGACCGCATAGATGATCCAGGCCGAAAGCATCCAGACCACGAAGATCGCAAGCAGGGCCAGCCCCAGCGTCAGGATCGCGATCGCCGATGGCGCCTCGGCCACCTTGAAGGCCGCGGCCCAGCTGGGATGCCCGCCCGCCTTGCGCCTGCGGCTCATCTCGTAGAGCCCGAGCGCCGCGACGGGGCCCAAAAGCGCGAAACCGGTGATCAGCGGCACCAGCAGCGGCAGCAGCGTTTCGTTCATGGCAAAGCGGATCAGGATCAGCCCCGCCAGCGGATAGACCACGCACAGGAAGATCACGTCCGAGCGGAACGCCTTGAAATCCTCGTAGCCCGCGCGCAGCGCCGCGCGCAGGTCGCGCGTGCCGATCTCGCGCAGCACGATCGGCGCGGTGTCGCGTCCGGCCGTCTCATGCGCGCCCTTGCCCAGGTGATGCGAGCCCGCGTCGATCACATGCGCCGCCCAGCTGAGCGGGTTGCCGATCGTCTTGTCGATGTGGCCGTCGGTCTTGGCCATGATGCCGTCCTCCCTGATCGCCAAGGGACGGCCCCGCCGGGACCGGATGCGCCGCGGCGGGGTCATCCGGATGAGCCGATGCTAGCATGATTTCTCAGCTTTGGCTCTCACCGCCGCGTGTCCAAAGGTTACAACACGTCGCGCAGTCGTGAGGCGACGTGACCCCGCGATGGCCGCTGCCGCGCGTAGGGTGAAGTCACATGCAGTCAGGGAGGTAACGATGGCGACCAAGTTTGGTATCACGACGATGGCGGTGCTGGGGCTTGCCGGCGCGGCGATGGCGCAGGATGCGCCGATGTTCGGCGGCGAGGAGGACCAGGCCTATGCGCAGAAGGTCTGGCAGGCGATGGTCGAGCAGAACCTCGCCGGCGAGGGCGCGATCATGTCGTTTCCCTATCCGGGCACCATCAGTTTCAATAAAATTGCCGCAAAACATTAGGTTAGGTTATTCAGGCCGACCTCGATCCACCCCTGAATCCCCCTGTGGCCTTCTGGCTCGTCAGTCAGCGGCACAGCTAAGCGGGCCTTCGAGGCGCTACGCGGCCATGTCCTGCCGCGCTTACAGATTGGACGATGCAGCAACGACCTTCCGTGCATGGCGTGCGGCATCCAGAATCACCTTGCTCACCAAGCCCGCACTTTACCGGAGCAGCTCGGGAGGCAGTCTGTGGCTTAGTCAGGGAGAGCTGCCCACGGCAACGCGTGTTGAGCATGGCAACAGAGATGCAATTCTTCCCCTTGACGCGACTATGAACCCATCCTACCTTCCTGCTCAGGCATTGCCTGTTAGGTTCACCTTGTAGGGGGCCGCACCAAAGCTAGGCTTAGGCCTAGCTTTCTTGTTTTAAAAGCAAGAATACTTGATGCCCATCTGGCGAATTTTGTCAGCATCCCCGTCCAGAGCAAAATTCATGATACACCCTCGATCCCGGAGATGCCGGTAGAGGCCAAATCTATTGTCGTACTTCTGACGGGCGATAGAATAGATATAACTGTCCGCGAACTGCAAAAGCTTCGATGACTTATCTTTATACTCAATTGTAGACAGGATTTCCTGAAATACCTCCTTCTCAAGCGGCTGATATTTGCTGGACCTATCTTTGTCGAAAGCAAGCCCGTTCGATTTCAGGTCCCGGAAGTAGCCCTTTACAATAGGGTTAAACGGCGGATCACTCTCGAAGACGATGCGGAGCTTTTCCCCCTTCATTTTAGCATACTTAACCGCCCTTTCGACTGATATGTCGAAAGCAGTCCGGCAAAGCAGCCAGCTGTCTTCGCCATGCTCCTCTAGATACCCTCTAGCGACGTATCCGGGCCGGTCTACGACACAAGCCAACCCAATCGCTTTGATCTCGCAGAGCAGCAACGCGTAGTCTGCCCAAAATCCATCAACCCAAGCCTGCTTTTTCCTATTGAGCCAATGGAAACCCTTATACTGCCCTAGCATATCTGTGATATGAAAAGGTGTTCCGACGCCCCATTCATCGCAGAAATCTTTGTGAGCCTGCTTCGCGGCTGGTTCATCATCAGAATGGATAAGGAAGCCCCCAAACCCGAACCAGTCCCTGCCTTCTCGGCTCGCGTCTGGTTTCTTGTCCGGCCTACGATTGCCGGTTTCATCCATGTAGAATGTTAACATGCCGCTCTGCACCTTCTTGACACCGGCAGATGACCCAGAACCTCGTCAAATTGCAAGGCGAACAGGTCCTTACCCGTGTGCAACAACTAACGGCGGGTCCTTGGGGAACGACCTAATGTCAAACCACTTGAAGCATGTCCCATCAGCGTTGCGCTGGTCGCCTGACCGGAGGCGGTAGCCGTTGGCAGCCTGCCGGATAAGGGCCGCGCGGAATGCCTTCAGGTCCAGCAGCCACCATGCCGCCAGCCCTCTGCCGTCCTCCTTCGCATGGCCATAGAACATCCAGTCGCCGTTGCCGTTCACTATCTTGGCTAGTTCTGTCTCCGCGCCCGAGGCGACACGCGAGCGGATGGTGAACTCGTAGGGGTAGCGGGAGCCGTAGCCTGGCCGCCTCACCCTTGCCGCAACCCGCACGTCGCGGGCATCCAACATCATCAGGTCGGTGGCCTGCTGCCAGTCGAACGCATCGGCGGCGACGTCCAATAGCTGCGCGCCGACGATGCGCCGGATCTCGGGAAGGTAGCGGTCAGACCATGACCGATTGGCGGTGTAACAGTTCATCACTCGTATCCGATACCAGGGCGAGCGGGAAACACAGGCTCGCGATTTGGAAACACGTCTGCGAAGGCCCGCCCCGTCTGCTAATCTCTTTCCTACTCCGGGAAGCGTGTTTCTTTTCCATGGAGTAATGGGGAGAGGGCGAGGACGAGCCGAAGGCAGCGAGTGGAGGGGCCTGTCATTTGCCCCCTGCCAGCTGTCAGGGCGTGCCCGCCTGACCAGCCACGATGAACGCCCCATGACGCAGACGGCGCAGGAACAGATATTGCGGGTTTTGCATCTCCATCTCCCAGCCTTCCGTTCCGGGCATCCCTACAGGCCCCTCCAGGTTCCAGTAGACATCCATCATGGCGGCCAACCCTTCGGCGCTGGTCGGCACCATCCGCTGAAGCTGCCACTCGATACGGCGCTGGGCCTCTTCCGCTTCTTCGAGTTCGGGCGCGTCGAAGTGCCCTCCGACTTCCTCATCAAGCATTCCGGCCACAGCCGTCCGCATCGATTTCCAGCGCTGGCAGAGTGCGACGACAGGATCTTCGCCCGTTGCCGCCAGCCGCTCGGCATCAGCGCGCAGCGCCACCACAGTCTCCGACAGCATTCCCTCCTCCAGCAGGGCCTGCACCTTCGACAGGTACTCGCGTTGCGTCTTCGGCTCGGTGTCTCGAAGCCTCGCCTCGGCGGCCGTCACCTTCTCCTGCAGTGGCCCGAGTGTTTCGTCGTCGTACTTCGTAGCTTCGGCACTGCCTACGCCCATGGTATTCTCCAGCACCGTCAGGGCGCTCAGGGCGGCGTCCCGGGTGCTGCGGGCTTCCTGAAGCTTCGTCATGGCATGGGTGAACTGGCTCATTGTGGTCTCCTGCTATTGGCGGCCCGTCTCCGGGCTCAGAATGGGTGAACGGATTGGTTTGCAGCGGCATGACGGCGCGACAGGAACATCAGCCCCCAGAGCGCCAGCCATTCGTTCTCAGACGGAATTGCGGGCTGAGGCAGCTGGATAGCTTGCTGAGCGCGTTCCCTCCGAAGGGCCGCCAGATCCTCCCAGTCCTTCGGGGACAGCCGGTCCTGCCCCTCCAGTGTGGCGATGGCGTGCTCGATGGGCGACAGCTCCGACGGCTGCACGATGTTGCGCGCGGCGGCCTTCACTTCGGCCCATGCATCACGAAGGAACCGAGCCATCAGGAACCGGGTGAAACGGTTGTGCTGCATGTGCTGGTGCATCTTGGCCCAAGCGCGCCGCATAACGGTGGAGCAGGTGTCGGCCATCTGCGACTCCAGTGTTGAGAAATTATGTCAACGTGATACATACCTAGTGCACGGCGCTGCCGCAGTCAACACAGTGACAAAAGATTTTATATCAGGGAATCAATATGACGCCAGCACAAGTACGGATGGCCCGCGCCGCATTAAGACTCGGAGTACGGGAGCTGGCGCAGTTGGCGAATGTCACGCCTGCCACTGTCACTCGATTCGAGACCGAGAAGGGGGGGCTACAGCACAGCAGCGCCGAGGCCATCCGACGTGCCCTAGAGGCCGAAGGCGTGCAGTTTCTTGAAGAAGGCGCTGTTTCTGCCGGGCCGGGGATCGCTACCAAACTCAAACCCCAGGAGGACTCCTGATGAAATGGCATGAATGCGTCACCGCCAGAGCGGTCCATGCAGGGGATCATCTGGAGCGCGTCAGGTGGCCCGCTGGGAGTGACTTCAACTGCGAACCAGCACAGTTCACTATCAGCGATGTCACCGGGGGGATTGGCTGGTTGTGGACTTGGCCGGGCGACTGGGCGGTTAATCAAGCGTTAGACAGTCCAGACATTGCTCAATTCTTTGAGTGGGACGGTACCCCATTCGTCGGAACAGCTTTCTCCTGGCTACTTAGCCCAGCCCTCGCATTCCTACTGATCCTTGCGCTAGCAAGCATTGCTGATGCGCTCACCAAAGCCTTTCCCAAGAGGGGATCTAAATGACCGGCAACTATTAAACTGCCAAATAGGCAACGCAAATTATTTTATCTCAGTTGATAAGCCGTTGTCTATGAGGTCTCCCCGGCAGGTTAGCAGCCCCATAGATGCTTCGTCCGAGGCTACTCCGCGCGTGTGCTCCAGCTTTATCTTCTTGTCGATTTCCGAAAGCAACTCGGGTTCAGTTAGATCACCACGCGGCCGTTCAAAACTCATGTTACCGAACAAACCTGCAAAGACGCTGTAGCTCCCGAAGCGCAACATGCCTGTTTCCTCGGAAACACCCGCATCCAGCCTCACCTCCTTGAACCATTCAGCGCACTTGCCTTTCGCTTCAGCTTCTTCCTCGTCGGGATCGTAAGAAAATGCGCGGATGATGATTTCGTCATCATCCCAATTGTAATGAACGCCCGTGGGCGCCTTGATGCTCGTATTGTTCGAGAGCCTCTGCTCCAACCTGAATATACCCCAATCCATCATGGACAGGGAACTGTCCATCAGAAGATTTGAGAACCTATCAGGGGCCGCTGGGGTCGGGTGCGCCGAAGCCACCATTACAGAAATCAAGAGGCTTAATCGCGTAATATACAAGGCAACACCTTCCAGCATTGGACACTGCAACGTAGTGGCCGGAGAATGGGGCTAACGCAGCACTCTCCGGCCATACAGCTTTAACTTTACTTGGATTGGTCAGCCGTTGCATAGCCCGCGTGCCGCAGGAAGGCTTCGATGTTCCGAGCTGCCTGGGCGTCCTTCCGCACCTCGGCCAGCAGCGGTGCCAGCGCGCCTTGGGCATCGCGCGACATCAAGGTACGGGCTATGAGCGTGCGGGTTTCCTCGTTCATGCCACTCGCCGCAGCCGCACCCTTCCGGGCGACCTGTGCAATAGCCTCGCCAAGCCGGTTCTGCGCCAAGGCTGCGAAGATGCCCGCGTTGTCCATGTCGATGCCATCCGCGATGTTGTCTGCCGTCTGGCTTCCGCCCAGCGCGGCCCGGCGGGTTTCGAACATGTCGGTTTCCCGCGCCAGCCTGCGATTCCATTGCGCTGGATCGGCTGCCATGGCCTCCATCAGGCCCCTGTGGCGGGGTGTAGTGAACGGGTCAGCCTTGTTGATGTTAGGTCTGGCGTTCTCGATGCCCTCCAGCATGAAGCTGCCGTACCCAGACCGCTGCGCCGCTTGCTCAGGGGCCGGAGCGTTCTGATACTGAGGCACCACGTCAGCCACGCGGGTGCGGGACTGCCCCGCAGCCCTGCCGGTGTCGATGGCATCAATGGCCGACGACGAGCGGCGATAGGCTGCGTTCGCGCTGGCAAAGCGCCCACTGGACGCCTCAAGCGCGGCGGTCAGTTGGTCGTAGAGCGGGCGCAGGTCCGAGGCCACGTCGCCGTTGCGCTCCATTTGGCGGCGCAGGTCGGTGCGAATGTCCATGACCGTATTGAAGTCGATAAGCTGCTCGCCGCCCTTCTCCATGCGATCACGCAGGGCCTTGAGGCGGTTGCCGAGCGGGCCTTGGCTCAGGGCGCTGTCCCCAAGGATCGGGTCACGCCGCAGCGTCTTGTCGATGGTCGCCAGTGCGCCATTCAGGTTCACCGGCCTTGCCGACTGCCGGGCTTGCTCATAGGCGATATTGCCACGACGGGACCTGCTGGCTTCCATCGACGCGCGGCGCTGTGCTGCCGTGTCAGGAACGCCGAGAGCGTCGTTGACGAACTCCCCCATACGGTCGCCCTGCGCGCGCTGGCGGGCTTCCAAGAGGTTGGCGACCTCGGTGCGGCCCTGCCCCGGCTGCCGCGCGACACCGGCCAACGCGCGCTGCCCAGAGTGGCCCAGCGCGTCAGCAAGAACGAAGTCAGACTGACCGTCACGGGCCGCATCCGCGAGGCTGCGCTCGATGTCGTCAACGGACATACCCGACCGCTCTACGGCACGTGCCACGGGGCGTGCAGCCCGTGCGGCACTGGCCCGGCCCAGCAAGCCGTTGGTCATCCCTGCGACGGGGTCCACGACTGCGCGCCCAGCAGCGTTGAGGCCCTTGGCGGCGACAGGAGCCGCCCCGCCCAGCGCGCCACCCATCAGCGCGCCCCACAGTCCCTCTGAGAGCACGTCCCGGCCATCCGCGTTGCCCACGCCGACGACCGCCCCTTCCGCAGCGCCGACCTTCCCCATGTTGGCAATGGCTGACATCAGACCACCGCCCACTCTGACAGGCAGTGCCGCCGCTGATGTCGCGGTACCGCCTACGATGTCGCCGCCGATGGTCGTCCACGGGTGGTCTTCACGGTATTCGTCGCGCTGGGCGCGGATGCGGTCAACCGTGGAGCCATAGCGTTCGGCCATGGGGGTCGAATAGTCGAACATGGACACGTTGCCCTCTTCGTCCGTCGAGCCGCCCAACGGGACAGCTAGCGCGCCCGCGAGGTTGTCCATGAAGCCGAAGGACAGGCCGTTGCCCAGCGATGAGACAGCCGCGCCTAGCTGGCTGCTTTCCGGCTCCTTGGGAGCCCCCTGCGCTTGAGCCTCAAGTTCCAGCCTGCGGCGACGGGCAGCAGCGCGGACGCGGGCTTCTTCTGGCGTCATGTTCCGGGCAATAACGGCTCGCGCTTCCTCTTCAAGGGCAAGCCGCTTTTGGATCGCTGCCGACATCGTAGCTTTGTCCGTGCCCTCTGGGAATTCGAAGATCCGCCCGCCAGCGATTTCGACCTCGATGATGCCGGGCCGCGACGGACGCGCTTCCCCTTGGAGGGCGGTGCCCGCTTGGGCAGCCTTCAGGGCGTTGCGCCGAGCCAGTTCGGCCTTGGCTTCTTCTAGTGTGGCCATCAGTTGCCCTCCTTCGTCAGGCGTTCAATGTCTGTGGTGGTTGCTTGGCGGTAGCCGCCCCGGCTGAATCCGGTCATTTCGACCAGCCTTCCAGTTCCGGGCGACACCCGTGGATGCGCTGATGCATGTCGCTCACGCGGGCATCGAAGACTGCGGGGCGCTGGTTGCCTGGCCAGCGAAGCGTCACGCCTTCATGCTCGGCGCTGGGCAGGATCATTGCGCTATGGGGCGTCTCGACCCACTGGCCGCATTGGTTGCTCATCTGCACGTAGTAGATCATCGTGATTTCATCGCTGACCTGACCGGCAGCTTGCTCAAGCTGAGCGACACGCTTTTTCATGCTCATTGGTCCGAACCTTCCATGCTGGGAGTGTGGCGACGGTCTCCGAGACGGCGGCCATGCACGGCGACGTAATCCATCAGGTCTCTGATGGTGCCGACGTAGCCGATGGCGACATCGGTCGCGGCCTTGTCGCCGAAGCACATGATGCCGAACGGCGAGGTGATGCCATTGCGATGCGCGTGAGCCGTGACAGCCTCATGGCGCTCGGCTTCCGTCCAGGCGATGGGCACCGTGGCGATGACAACCGTTTCTTCTGTTCCCGTCTCCAGTGCGGAGACACGGGCTTTCAATCGGGGGCTCATTTGCGCTGCTCCAGTGCGATGATGCGGGTTTCCAGTTCGGTGGCCTCCAAGGTGCGCCGGTAGGCATCGACCAGCGCCATGACATGGCTGCCCTCGGCGGGCGTCAGTTCGGCATTGGCAACGGCGGTGAGGATCGCAGCGGCGGCCGTGGTGGCGTCCTGCGCCGAGGCCATGACGGGAAGGGCGAACTCGACGGGTGCATCCTTCCGAGGCGGGGCAATCCGCTCCAGGCACACCCGCAGAGCCGCGCTGTCGCCCGCCAAGGCCATCTCCACGGCTTTGCGGGTCAGGGCCTCGGCCTCGCCATCCAGCAGTGCCAGCGTGGCCTGTGTGGCTCTGTGGCGGCTGCCCCGGGGCTTGCCGGGGTTGCCCGGTGCAAAGGTGCCATCAGGATTGCGAGCGCCCGATTTTGCGCCGCTGTTTCGGTCTGCTGGCGCGCGCAGTGGCCCTTTGGACCAATAGTGGTCGACATAAGTAAGCATTAAACCCCTCCCCCCTTCTTCTCCGGGGATTGACTGCCGTGAAGCATGGTGACGTTTGCGGCGGTCGCTCGAAGGCGGTTCAGCCGATAGGTGCGTGGCTGCTTTCCCGCGACGTGGCAGGCAGCGACAGTGAGCAGGCCCGCGTCTTGCAGTGATCTCCGAGCGGACAGGAAACGGCGGCGCGTCAGGTCGGTATGGCCAGCGGCAGCCATGGCGGCATGATCCAGCGGAAATGCTCTGGCAGGTGCATGGCCATGCAGGTCTTGGAGCATCACGAAGAGCGCGATGGCATCGGATGTGTTCGGCAGGCCCTTCAGCGCATCGAGCGCAGTCCTGTGAAGGCGGAACTCGCTGTCACGGCCTCGGTACACCTTGCCCTCCAGTCGCTTCGACCATGCCCAGTCGGCAATCTTGCGCAGTTCGCCATCCGGCACTGTGGCTGGATCTTCGCATTCGTCATCGCGGATGAACTGGAGATTGCCGAACAGCTCGTCGGCATCGTCCACCGTCTCGACCATCTGCACGGCGGCGACGGTAAGCGCGTAATTGCGGCTGCCGGTCTCGATGCGCCCCGAGGGGCGGGAGGCAGTCGGCCCTGCCGATGCGAGTCGAATCTCGGGCAGTGCATCCACGCCCAGCGCGCCCTTGGCTGGAACGTACTCGCCGCCGTCGGGGCGAACCGATCCCGGCCCCATGACATAGCTGCTGGGACCGCGCTTGATGTCGACGGGCAGCCCCTCGCCGCGCAGGTTCGGGAACGTGCCCCCATCGGCCCGGTAGTAGAGATGACGGCCACGCGGAGTTTTGACGTGAACCGGAGACGCGCCGAAGCGCGCCTCCATGTCAGCGACCAAAGCCGGATCGTCGGCATCGCAGTCGATCACCGCCAGACCGCCTAGGCGGACGCCGTAGCAGCTGGAGCCGATGCGGTGCATGGGGGCCAGCACCCGAGCGAGCGGGATGCGCTGGGCGCTGCTGAAGCCCAGGAGCGGCGACTTGCTGTCAGCGCCCTTGCCCAGCGGCAGGAGGCTGAAGCCCCGCCCATGTAGCTGCGCCATCTGCTGGGACGGCACCCCCTTCGAGAGGATTGAGCCCAGCGCCGTCATGCCGCCCTCCCGATAAACTGCATCAGGGTTTCGCGCTCGACGGCTTCAACCTGCTTGAGGTGAGCGAGTTGGTCGTAAGGCAGGTGACGCTCGATGGCCTCCCGCACGATGTCCCGCAGCAGCTCGGGAGGAATGGCGTCCAGCTCGGCGGCAAAGGCGTGCGGCCACCGCCGGTCAGCCGTGGTGCCCCGCTTTGCAGGACGTGTCGGCAGATCCATGTCGATCACCTGCCGCTCCGACAGCCCCAGCCGCTCGAAGATGACCGGAACGCCGTACTCCCTGCCGAAGCGCTCGACCTTCTCTTGCAGTGAGGCGGCGGCGTCCTGCCCGGATCGGTCGAAATCATAGAGCGAGTAGACGACCAGCGTCTTCCCGGCCCCAGCCAGATTCGCAACTGCCGAATGCGCGAAGGTTTCGGAGGTGTAGCCGCCGGTCGGCATCAAGGGGACATCGTATTCCCGCGTGACCGGCATCAGAACACCAGCGAGCGCCGACTTCTCCAGCCAGATTTCGACTTCGAGGGCAGTCTCCGCCCAGAGGTTCTTGCGGTAGACCAGCGCCGTGTCTTGGAGGGCCTGTTCCCAGCCGTCATAGGACTGCGCCTTGCGCATGTAGCGCGTGGCATCGGCTATGCAGGCATAGGGCATCCGCCCGTCGCGGCGCAGCTTGAGAACCTGGGCCTGCACCTTCGCATAGCCGCTCTCGGACTTCTCGATGAGCCCGGCCACAGTCGCGGCGTAGAAGAGTTGGCGCACCGTCACCGGCGCGTTGAGGCGAGCGAACCGGAGGAGGAACGACGCACGTTCCTCCATCTCGGCTTGAGTGGCCCGGTGACGCTTTATCGGGCCAGCCTGATAAGTGGGCGTCATTCGCGGCCCTCCCCGTAGGCAAGGACTGCGACGGCGCGGGCAGCGGCTTCGGTGAGGCCATGAAGGCGACGGAGGCGGGCAACCTGGACGGCCATCACGCGGCCACCTCCAGGGCAGCACGGCGCTCGATGTACTCGACCTTGTCGGCCAGCACATAGACGCCATAGCGGGTCACGTCGTCGCCATGGTCTTCCTCGAAGTAGACCGTCTCGATGTCGATGCCGTAGTTGTGGCGTAGCAGGTTCACGACGTCGGAGAGCCGCACCGGGCTCGCGCAGTAGACGTGCGAGCGCATCAAGGCTTCGAGCATCTGGCGCTTGCGCTTGCGCAGCACGATGACGCTTTCGCTGCCATCGGCCTTCGTCACGCGGAACCAGCCGTCGTGGCGCTTGCGGGGAAGGTCGCGGCTGGACATGATCCAGCAGGTATTGGGCGAAGGACGCTTTTGCTCTTGGGTCATTATCGATCCTCTCAGTATTGAAGGAGCGGATCGGTCGTGCTATCTATTCAGTGTGAGCCGAAAGATATGCCCCGCCCGATCCTGATGGATTGAGGTGGGGTTTTCTTTAGGCAGCGTGGCGCTGTGCATCGGCCTTGGCGATGACAGCTTCGATATCCGACAGCCGCCAGCGCGACATGCCGCCAATCTTGATGGCAGGGGGGATTGTTCCGTCGGCTACACGACGCCAGAACGTCGGAACGCTGCATCCGAGATACTCTGCGCCATCCCGGACGTTGATAAGGCGGTGGGTGAAGTCGTTGAAGTCCATAGA
>NZ_KZ304958.1 GCF_002723615.1 Limimaricola cinnabarinus | reverse complement strand
TTCGGGGTTGGGCGCATCCGCCGGGATCGCCAGCATGTCGAAGCCGACCTGCGCGCCCTCGCGCGGGATGGCATAGGCGATCTCGACGCCCTGATCGGCCTCGGAGGCGCGGTCGCGCGCCTGCAGCAGATCGCCCGAATAGCCGACGCTGACGCAGACCTCGCCATTGGCCAGATCGTTGATGTATTGCGAGGAATGGAAGTAGCGCACATGCGGGCGGATGGAGAGCAAGAGCTCCTTGGCCTGCTCCAGATCGCCCGCATCCTCGCTGTTGGGGTCGAGCCCGAGATAGTTCAGCGCCGGTGCCACCATCTCCGAGGGGCTGTCGAGCATGGTGATGCCGCAATCGGCGAGCTTGGCGGCGGTCTCGGGGTCGAACACCATGTCCCACGAGCCGATCTTGTCGGCCTCGATCCGCTCGGCGACCTTGTTGACGTCGTAGCCGATGCCGGTGGTGAACATCATGTAGGGCACGCCGTAGGTATTGCCCGGATCGTTCACCGCCACGACCTTTAGGATCTCGGGGTCGAGATTGCCGTAGTTCGACAGCGCCTCCTTGTCGATCTCGGCAAAGACCCCCGCCTGCGCCTGCCGCGCCATGAACTCGATCGAGGGCACGACCACGTCGTAGCCGGTCGATCCGGTCAGCATCTTGGCTTCGAGCACCTCGTTGCTGTCGAAGACGTCGTAATTGACCTCGATGCCGGTCTTTTCCTCGAAGCCCGAGATCGTGTCCTCGGCCACGTAGTCCGACCAGTTGTAGACGTTGAGCTCCTCTTGCGCGGCGAGCGGCGCGGCGAGGGAGGCGAGCGCCCCCGCGGTCCAGATCAGTTTCGTCATGGCGTTCCTCCCTGAAGCCTCGATGATAGCCGTCGTCAGATCCCCAGCCTGTCGCGCAGGCCGTAATACCAGCTGCCCATTACCGAATAGGGCACGCGCAGCGCGCGCCCGCCGGGGAACGGTATCCATGGCAGGCCCGCGAAGACGTCGAAGCGCGCGGCGTCGCCATGGATCGCTTCGGCGAGGATGCGGCCGAAAGTGTGCGAGCCGGTGACGCCATGGCCCGAATAGCCATGCGCGAAATAGGTGTTGGCGCCGATCCGCCCCATCTGCGGCACCCGGCTGAAGGACAACGCGAAATTGCCCGACCAGGCGTAGTCGATCTTCGCCGATTTCAGCTGCGGAAAGACCTTGTCCATGTTGCGCTTGAGCTTGGACTTGATGTCCTTCGGGTCGGTGCCGCCATAGACCGTGCCGCCGCCGAACAGCATCCGCTTGTCGGCAGAAAGGCGGTAGTAGTCGAGGATGTAGCGCACGTCCTCGACGCATTCATCGCGGGGCAGCAGCTCGGCGGCCAGATCCTCGGAGAGCGGCTCGGTCGCCATGACCTGCGTCGAGACCGGCATGACGCGGGGTGCGAGTTCCGGCACGACATGGCCCAGATAGGCATTGCCGCACAGCACCAGCCGGTCGCAGGTGACCGAGCCCTTCTCGGTCCTGACCACGGGCCGCGCGGCGTGGCTGTCGACCGAGATGACGGGCGACATCTCGTGGATCACGCCGCCGTTCTTCTCCACCGCCGCCGCCTCGCCAAGCGCGAGGTTCAGGGGATGGATATGCCCACCGGTGGTGTCGAGAAGACCGCCCGCGTAGAACTCCGAGCCGATGTGATCGCGCAAGGCCGCCTTGTCGAGCATCACCTGGTTGTCGATGCCGAAGGAGCGCCAGTGCTTCTGCCGCGCCTCCAGCTCGCGCATGTGGGCGGGCGTGATGGCGGTGAAGATGTTGCCCTGCTTCAGGTCACACTTGATGTCGTAGCGCGCCACCCGCTCGCGGATGATCTCGCCGCCCTCCTGCACGAGGCTGGCCACGAAACTCGCGGTGTCGCGGCCATAGCGCTTCTCGATGGTCGAGAGCGAGGCGTTGAGCCCGTTGACGATCTGCCCGCCATTGCGCCCCGACGCGCCCCAGCCGACGCGCGCGCCCTCGAGGATGGTGACGCGGTGGCCCTTTTCGGCGAGGTGCAGCGCGGTCGACAGCCCGCTATAGCCCGCGCCGACGACGCAGATCTCGGTGTCATGGTCGCCCGCAAGTGGCGGGCGCTCGGGCGCGGGGTTGGCGGAGGCGGCGTAGTAGGAGCCGGTGTGGCGGCCGTCGCCGGCATAGGATGCGGCCATCAGACGATCTCCAGATAGCTGTGGAATTCCAGTTCGGTGACGTGGCGGTTGAAGCGGGCCTGTTCCTGTTTCTTGCACTCGACGAACATGCGCTGCAGCCGCCGCGAATAGATCTCGGGCACCAGCGCGCCGTTCTGGAAGGTGCGGATCGCGGTCGCCCAGTCGAGCGGCAGATGCGGCAGGTCGAGGCTGTAGGCATCGCCGGTGATCGCGGGCGGCGGCGTCAGCTCGCGCTCGATCCCCAGAAGCGCGCCGCCCAGCACCGAGGCCAGAACGAGATAGGGGTTGGCATCGGCCCCGGCGACGCGGTGCTCGATCCGCCGGGCGCGGCTCTCGCCGCCCGGAATGCGGATCGCCGCGGTGCGGTTCTCATAGCCCCAGGCGACGTTGGAGGGCGCATGCGCGCCCGGCAGCAGGCGGCGGAAGCTGTTCTCATGCGGCGCGAAGGTCAGCGCGTTCTGCTGGATCGTCTCCAGAAGCCCCGCCACGGCATTGAGCATCATCGGCGTGCCGTCATCGCCGCCATTGTCGAAGAGATTGCGCCCCTCGGCATCGGCCAGCGACATGTGGACGTGAAAGCCCGAGCCGGCGCGGTCGCCGTAGGGCTTGGCCATGAAGGTCGCGCCGAAGCCGTGCTGGCGCGCGATGCCGCGCACCACCCGCTTGAACAAGAGCGCGTCGTCGGCGGCGCGCATCGGGTCGGCGAGATGGCGCATGTTGATCTCGAACTGCCCCGCGCCGTTTTCGGAAATGGCGCTGTCGGCCGGGATGCCTTGGCTCAGGCAGGCGGCGTAGACGTCGTTGAGAAAGGCGTCGAAATGCTCCAGCTCGTCGAGGCACAGCGCCCCGTCCGACATCAGCCGCTTGCCGGTGATCGGCGAGCAGGGCGGGGCGGGCAGGTCGTCGGTCGGATCGAAGAGGTAGAATTCCAGCTCGGTCGCCACCACCGGGGTCAGCCCATGCGCCTTGAAGCGGTCGACCACATTGGCCAGCGCCCGGCGCGGATCGCCAAGGAAGGGCGCGCCGCCCTCTTCGGTCATCCACAGCGGGATCAGCGCCGTGGGCTTGCGGGTCCAGCTCATCGGCATGGCGCCGCGCCCGGTCGGCATGCAGATGCCGTCGGCATCGCCGGTCTCGAACACCATGGCGCCGCCCTCGATGTCCTCGCCCCAGATGTCGAGCCCGACGATCGACAGCGGCATCCGCACCGATCCGGCCATCACCTTGTCGAGCTGGTCCGCCGGCATCCGCTTGCCGCGCAGCACGCCGTTCAGATCGCAGACGCAGCCGAAGATGTTCTCCAGCTCCATCTCCTGTGGCGTATCGGCCTGAAGGGAAGGGGTCAGACTCATGGGGATCCTGCGGTATACTATTCTGCATTATGTGATATCATTTTCGAGAAAGACATCATTCCCTTCATGTGTCAATCACGCCGTATGATGCCACAGGACCGACCGAGACGCCGATGTTCGATTTGCCGGAGATCCCCCGCCACCCGACCATGACCACGCAGGAATACGTCCATGCGCGGCTGCGCAACGCGATCATGGTGGGGGCGGTGCAGCCCGAAAGCACCCTGACGATCCGCGGGCTGGCGGAGTATCTCGAACTGTCGCCCACCCCGGTGCGCGAGGCGTTGCGCCGGCTGAGCTCGGAGCGGGCGATCGAGCTCTTAGGCAACCGCCGGATCTCGATCCCGGTGATGACCGCGCCGCGGCTCGAGGAGATCCTGAGCCTGCGCATGACGCTCGAATGCCACGCCGCGCGGCGCGCCCTGCCGTTCGTTTCGGAGGTTCTGATCGACCGGATGCGCGAGATCGACGACCAGATGGACGATTACGTGCAGAGCCGCGAGTTCGACGCGCTCACCATCTTGAACCACGGCTTTCACCGCATGCTCTACATGGCGAACCCGCACCAGACGGTCATGCCGGTGATCGAGAGCGTCTGGCTGCAGCTGGGGCCGTTCCAGCGGCAGATGATCCACGCCTTCGACCAGTTCTACCTGATCGACCGCCACAAGGAGATCCTGGCCGCGCTGCGCCGCCGCGATGCCGCCGCGCTGGCGCAGGCGATCGAGGCGGATATCGAGGACGGCATAGGCCGCGTCGGGCGCGAGGTGCTGCAGGCCCGCGCGGCCGAAGCCGAGGCCGCGCACGCGGCGGACCGGATCTAGACCCCCGGCCCGCCTTGGCCCGCCCCGCCCCGGCCCTGCCCGCCTCAGGCGGGCAGGGGCTGCGCCTGCCGTCTCGCCCGCTTTTCCGAGCGGGCGAAGAAGACGTAGTAGAACACCGGCGCCGCGATCAGCGTCAGCACGCTGGCAAAGGCCAGACCGCCCATGATCGTCACCGCCATCGACACGAAGAAGGCATCCGACAGGAGCGGCAGCATCCCGAGGATCGTCGTCGCCGCCGCCAGCACCACCGGCCGCAGACGCGACACGCAGGCGGTGACGATCGCCTCGCGCAGCTCGACCCCTTCGGCGCGCACCAGGTCGATCTCCTCGACCAGAACGATGCCGTTCTTGATCAGCATCCCCGACAGCGACAAGAGGCCCAGAAGCGCGGTGAAGGTGAAGGGCAGGCCGGTCCCGAGCAGCCCGATCACCACGCCGTTGACCGACATCGGCACCAGAAGCCAGATGATGACCGGCTGCCTGATCGCGTTGAACAGCAGCACCGAGATCAGCACCATCACCAGAAGGCTGAGCGGCAGCTGCCGGCCGAGGCTTTCCTGCGCGTCGCTGGAGGATTCGAATTCGCCGCCCCAGTCGAGCGCATAGCCCGGCGGCACCTCGATCGCCTCGACCGCGGCGCGCACTTGGGTGAAGACCTCGGCCGCGGTGCGCTCGGGCGGGATGTCGGCGCCGACGGTGAGGGTGGGCACCCGGTCGCGGCGATGCACCAGCGTGTTCTGCACCTCGTAGCCCAACCCGTCGATCACCTGTTCGATGGGCAGGAAATGCTGGCCGGTCTCGGACCAGACCGGCTGGTCGCGCAGGTCGGAGGTGGCGTCGCGTGGCAGGCGCACGGTGATCGGGATGAGCCGGTCGCCCTCGCGGTAGACGCCGCCCGCGACGCCGTCGGTGGCAAAGCGCAGCGCATTGGCCACGTCGTCGCGGCTGATGCCCGCGCTTTGCGCGCGGTCGGTGGCGTAGTCGGGGCGCAGCACCAGCTCGGGCTCGCGCCAGTCGGTGCGCGGGTCGAGGATATCGGGCGAGGCCCCTTCGAGGGCGGCGATGATCTCCTTACCGATCTCGCGCAGCACCCGAGGGTCGGGGCCCGAGATCCGCGCCTCGATCGGATCGCCGCCGCCCGGCCCGAAGACCAGCCGCCGCGTGCGGAACTCGCCCGCGGGCAGCGCCGCGCGGCCGAAGGCTTCGAGATCCTCCTGCAGCGCCGGGATCTCCTCGATGCCTTTGGTGCGGATGATCATGTGCCCATAGCTCGGATTGGCCTTTTCGGCGGCATAGGTCAGCATGAAGCGCGTCGCACCCTGACCGGCATAGCTGGTGTAGGAGACCACCTCCTCGCGCTCCGAGAGCCAGTCCTCGACCAATGCGAGATCCTCCGAGGTCTGGTGGATCGTGCTGCCCTGCGGCAGCTTGTAATGCACGAAGAACAGCGGCGTGTTGGAGTTGGGGAAGAACTGCTGCCGGATCTGGCCGAAGCCCGCAAAGCAGACCACGGTGATCGCCACCAGCGCCGGGATCACCAGCCAGCGGCCCTTGATCGCGCCGCGCAGCACCGCCGCATAGCCGCGAAACAGCGCGCCGTCATAGGCCCCCGCGCCGCCCGCCGTACCGCGCTTGAAGAGGTAATGGCCCAAGAGCGGCGTCACCGTGATCGCCAGCACCCAGCTCAGCAGAAGCGAGATGCCGATGACGGCAAAGAGCGAGAACATGAATTCGCCCGTGGCGTCGGGCGACAACCCGATGCCCGCAAAGGCCATGATACCGATCACCGTGGCGCCCAGAAGCGGGATCTGCGTCTTGCCGGCCGTCTCGGCCGCCGCCTCGCGCGAGGATTTTCCGCCTTGCATGGCGATCTGCATCCCCTCGGCCACGACGATCGCATTGTCGACCAGCATGCCCATGGCGATGATCAGCGCGCCGAGCGAGATCCGCTCCATCTCGATCGCGAAGACCGCCATGAAGAACAGCGTGCCGACCACGGTGAGCAGCAAGGTCGCGCCCACCACGACAGCCGCGCGCCAGCCCATGAACAGCGCCAGCACGCCGACCACGATGGCGACCGACATGGCGAGATTCACCAGAAAGGCGTTCGACGCCTCCTCGACCACGAGGTGCTGCTGGTAGATCGGTTCGAGCTCGACCCCTGCCGGGATCTCGGCGAAGAGCTCGGCGAGGCGGTCGTCGACGCGGTGGCCGACGGCGACGATGTTCTCGGTGGAGAGCCCCGCCACGCCGAAGGTGAAGGCCTCGGTCCCGTCATGGCGCAGGATCAGCGAGGGCTGCTCGACCCGGCCGCGATGCACCTGCGCCACGTCGTAGAGGTTGAGCACCTCGCCGCCGACCCCGACCGAAAGGCCGGAAATCTCGGAGACGCTGTCGGAGCCTTCGGGCGCCTCGATCAGCACCCTTTGGCCATTGGTTTCGACCGAACCCGCGGGCACGACCGAATCCGCCGTCGCCAGCGCGCCGACCACCGCCTGCGCGGGCAGGTTCTGCGCCACCGAAAGCGCCAGCTCCGGCTCGACGAAGATCGCCTCCTGCGGCAGGCCGGCGAGATCGACATCCGCCACCCCCTCGACCGCCAGCAGCTCGCGCCGCAGCCAGTTGGCGAGGCGGTGGATCTCGGCATCCGAATAGCCCGGCGCGGTGACGGCGTAGTAGAGGCCGAACACGTCGCCGAAGCTGTCATTGACCACCGGCGCGGCGACGCCCGAGGGCAGGCTGCGGGCCGCGTCGTTCACCCGCGCGCGCAGCTTGGTCCAGATGTCGGGCAGGGCCTCGCCGCCATAGGTCGATTTCACCTCGACCTCGATCAGCGAGTGATTGGGCCGGTTCACCGAGGTGATCCGGTCGATCTCGCCCATCTGCTGGATCGCGGATTCGAGTGGCTCGGACACCTCCCGCGCGACCTGCTCGGCCGAGGCGCCGGGGTAGCTGGTGGAGATCACCGCCTGCTTGATGGTGAAGGCCGGGTCTTCGAGCCGGCCCAGCGTGGCAAAGCCCCACAGCCCGCCGAGCAGGCAGCCGAGGATCAAAAGCCATGTGAGGATCGGCTTTTCGATGGAGGCGCGCGCGATGGTCATCTGTCCTGCCCCTTACTGCGGAAAGCCGGCAAAGCGGCGCACCGTCTGGCCGTCTTCGAGCGTGGCCGCCCCGGCGGCGACGATCTCGGCCCCCGGCGCGAGCCCGCCCGTGATCACGAAGCCGCCGTCATCGGCCACCTCGACCTCGACCGCGGTCCGCTCAAGGCGGCCCAGCCCCTCCTCTCCGTCTTCGGGCGCAAAGCGCATGACCGAGACGCTGCCATCCGGTCCGGGCACCAGCGCCGCGGTCGGCACGGGCAGGCCCCGCGCGCCTTCGGCCAGCGTCGCGGTGACCGTGACCGAGGAGCCGGGCAGCACGTCGGGCGCGGTGTCGGCGTCGAAGGCGAGGGTCAGGCCGAAGCTCTGGCCGACGGCGGTGGCGTCGGAGGTGTATTCGCGGATTTCCAGCGGATAGCTGCCGGGACGGCCGGGCAGCCTCGCGCTGATCTCGACATCGGTCTCGCGGCCGGCGCGCTGGAACAGGATCTCGGGCACCTCGACCTCAACCCGAAGCTCGGACATGTCGTGCAGCCGCACGATCGGCGTGCCGACCCCGACGGTGGTGAAATTGGCGACCAGCCGCTCGGCCACCAGCGCCTCGAAGGGCGCGCTGAGCGTCGCCTTGGAGAGCGCGCGCTCGGCATCGCGCAGCGCCACCTCGGCCAGCTCGGCATTGGTGCGCGCGTCTTCCTGCGCCGCCTCGCTGACGGTGGAGCGGCTGAGCTGCGTCAGCCGGTCGAGATCGCGGCGCGCCTGTGCCTGCCGCAGCTTCGCCTGTTCCAGCGCCAGCTCGAACGGCTCGGGGTCGAGCCGGGCGACGAGAGCGCCCTCGGGCAGGGTCTGGCCCTCGATCACGGGAAATTCGACCAGCTGCCCGCCGACCTGAAAGGCGATGTCGACCGTCTGCCGCGCCGCGACCTGGCCATAGAATTCGCGGGTGAGCGCGGTGTCGGCGGAGCCGAGCACCATCAGCTTGACCGGGCGGGGCGGGGCCTCCTGCGCGGTGAGCGACAGGGGCAGCAGGATGAGCAGAAGGGCGATGAAACGGGTCAAAACGGCAATTCCTTGGGCAGGCCATCGGCCCGGATGTGATCTCTGATACGGGTGAGCAGCTCGGCGAAGCGGTCGAAATCGGCCGCGGGCAGCCCGGTCGTCTCGCGCATCGCGCGCTCGACATGGGCCAGCATTCCGTCGCGCCGCGCGTGGCCCGCCTCGGTCAGCTCCAGAAGCCAGGCGCGGCGGTCCTCGGGATCGCGGCGGCGCGAAATCAGCCCGCGCGCCTCCAGCCCGTCGGCCAGCGCGGTGACGGTCGAGGGCAGCGCCTGCATCAGCCGCGCCAGATCGCCCATGCGGCGCGGCACCGACAGCCGGACGAGGAACACGCGCTCCTGCTTCGACAGCTCCGGTTCGAGACATTCGAGCCGCTCGTGCAGGGTCCAGTACAGCAGCACCACGCCAAGCAGCATGTCGCCGCCACCGCCATCGATCTCGTCCTTGTCGGTCATCGGCCCGCCTTCGTCCTGAAGCCTGCCGCCCCGCTTAGTTCATTGTCTGAAAGATTTGAATGTTGAATTTCTCACAACCGGATCTCTTGCAATGCACCATCGCGCGAGCGGGGAGGGGGCGGCCAAAACAGCAGCGCGGCGCTGGCGGGCGCGCCCCCTCGTCGGGTGCCGGTCAGTCGGTGGGCCCAAGGCATTCGGCTTCATGGCGGGCGGGATCGGCAGGGGCTTCGCCCATGCATGCCCGCCGCCAAGACCGCCGATCTCGCGGTCTACGGGATCGGCTTCGGGCGTCTATGCGCCCGACGCCCCGCTTGCGCCCTTGCGCACCATCGACAGGATCTTCGACGCCGCCTCGGGGATGTTCGTCCCCGGTCCGAAGATCGCGGCCACCCCGGCCTCCTTCAGCATGGCATGGTCCTGATCGGGGATCACGCCGCCGCAGACCACGAGGATCTCGCCCGCGCCCTGATCGCGCAGCGCGGCCACCAGCTTGGGCGCGAGCGTGCGATGCCCCGCCGCCTGGCTGGAGATGCCGACGACATGCACGTCATTGTCGAGCGCGTCCTGCGCCGCCTCCTCGGGCGTCTGGAACAGCGGCCCCATGTCGACGTCGAAGCCCAGATCGGCAAAGGCGGTGGCGATCACCTTGGCGCCGCGGTCATGCCCGTCCTGCCCCATCTTGACCACCAGCATGCGCGGACGGCGGCCCTCGGCCTCGGCAAAGGCGTCGATTTCCGAACGGATCTTCTCGAAGCCCGCATCGCCCTCATAGGCCTTGCCGTAAACGCCCGCGAGCGTCTTGACCTCGGCCCGGTGCCGCCCGAAGACCTTTTCCATCGCCATGCTGATCTCTCCCACCGTGGCGCGGGCGCGGGCGGCGGCGACCGCCGCTTCAAGCAGGTTGCCATCCTCGCGCGCCGCCGCTTCCAATGCGGCAAGCGCCGCGTCGCAGGCTGCCTGATCGCGTGTCGCCCGGATCTTCTCCAGTCGCGCCACCTGACCCTCGCGCACCTTGACGTTGTCGATGTCGAGGATGTCGATCGGGTCCTCGCGTTCCTTGCGGTACTTGTTGACCCCGACGATCACCTGTTCGCCCCGGTCGATCAGCGCCTGCCGCTTCGCCGCCGTCTCCTCGATCCGAAGCTTGGGCATGCCGCTCGCCACCGCCTTGGTCATGCCGCCCAAGCCCTCGACCTCCTCGATCAGCGCCCAGGCCTTCTCGGCCAGCTCGCTGGTCAGGCTCTCGACGTAGTAGGAGCCGGCCAGCGGGTCGACGACATCGGTGATGCCGGTCTCCTCCTGCAGGATCAACTGGGTGTTGCGGGCGATCCGGGCCGAGAAGTCGGTCGGCAGCGCAATCGCCTCGTCGAGCGCGTTGGTGTGCAGCGACTGCGTGCCGCCCAGCACGGCCGAGAGCGCCTCGTAGGCGGTGCGCACCACGTTGTTGTAAGGGTCCTGCGCCTGAAGCGAGACGCCCGAGGTCTGGCAATGGGTGCGCAGCATCAGGGATTTGGGGTCCTTGGGTTCGAACTCCTCCATGATCCGGTGCCACAAAAGGCGCGCCGCGCGCAGCTTCGCGGCCTCCATGAAGAAGTTCATGCCGATGGCGAAGAAGAAGCTGAGCCGTCCGGCGAAGCGGTCCACATCCATGCCGCGCGCGATGGCGGCGCGGACATATTCGCGCCCGTCGGCGAGCGTGAAGGCCAGCTCCTGCACCAGATCGGCCCCCGCCTCCTGCATGTGGTAGCCCGAGATCGAGACCGAGTTGAACTTCGGCATGTGGTCGGCGGTGTATTCGATGATGTCCGCCACGATCCGCATCGAGGGCTCGGGCGGGTAGACATAAGTGTTGCGGACCATGAACTCCTTGAGGATGTCGTTCTGGATCGTGCCCGAAAGCTTTTCGACCGGCACGCCCTGCTCCTCGCCCGCGACGATGAAGCTGGCGAGGATCGGGATCACCGCGCCGTTCATCGTCATCGAGACCGACACCTCGCCCAAGGGGATGCCGTCGAACAGGATCTTCATGTCCTCGACGCTGTCGATCGCCACGCCCGCCTTGCCGACATCGCCCTCGACGCGGGGATGGTCGCTGTCATAGCCGCGATGGGTGGCGAGGTCGAAGGCGACCGAGACGCCCTGCTGCCCGCCTTCCAGCGCGCGGCGGTAGAAGGCGTTGGACTCTTCGGCGGTGGAGAAACCCGCATATTGCCGGATCGTCCAGGGGCGGCCCGCATACATGGTCGAGCGGACGCCGCGCGCATAGGGCGCCTCGCCGGGCAGGGCGTCGAGAAAGCCCAGCCCTTCGAGATCGCCCGCATCATAGACCGGCTTCAGCTCGATCCCCTCCAGCGTGTCGCGCTTCAGCCCCTCGGGGTCGCGCCCCTTGAGCTCCTTTTGCGCGCGCGCGGCCCATGCGGCGCGGCGGTCGCCGGTCTCGGTCATGTCATGGCCCTCCCAGGCTCATTCGAACTCCATGATGGTCTGGTCGACCGACAGGCTGTCGCCCGGTGCCGCGTGCAGCCTGGCCACCTTGAGCTTGCGCTCGGCCCGCAGCACGTTCTCCATCTTCATCGCCTCGACGGTGCAGAGCGGCTGGCCCTCCTCGACCTCCTGCCCCTCCTCGACATCGACATGCACCACCACGCCCGGCATCGGGCACAAGAGCAGCTTCGACGTGTCGGCGGCCTGCTTCTCAGGCATCAGCGCCGCAAGCTCCGCCTGCCGCGCGGTCCAGACCTTCACGTCGAGATCGGCGCCGCGATGGCGCAGCCGGAACCCCGCGATGCGCGGCTCGACCTTGAGCACCGTCTCGGCGCCGTCGATCACGAGCCGCGCCAGCCGCGCGCCCGGCGTCCAGTCGCCCTCGACCCGCAGCACGGCGCCGTCCTCGAAGCGCACGTCGGTGGCGTCTTCTTCGGCCTTCAGCGTCACGGCATGGCTTTCGCCCGCGAGCTGCACCACGAAGGCTTCGCCGACACGGCGCTCGTGATGGTCGATCCGGCCCGAGATGCGGGCGCGGCGGATTTCCTCGATCCGCTGCAGCGTCGCGCAGGCGGCGGCGATGCGGCGCAGCGTTTCGCCCGGCAGATCGACCCCGTCGAAGCCCTCGGGCCACTCCTCGGCGATGAAGCCGGTATGGATTTCGCCCGAGCGGAACTTCGGATGCGCCATCACCGCCGACAGGAAGGGCAGGTTGTGGCCGATGCCTTCGAGCTCGAACCCGTCGAGCGCGCGCTCCATCGCGTCGATGGCCGCTTCTCGGTCGGGCGCCCATGTGCAGAGCTTGGCGATCATCGGGTCGTAATGCATCGAGATCTCGCCGCCCTCGGCGACGCCGGTATCGTTGCGCACCACCTCCGCTTGGGACGCGAATTCCTGCGGCGGGCGGTAGCGGGTCAGACGCCCGATCGAGGGCAGGAAGCCGCGATAGGGGTCCTCGGCATAGAGCCGGCTTTCGATCGCCCAGCCGCTCAGTTGGATGTCGTCCTGCGCGAAGGGCAGCGGATCGCCCGCGGCGACGCGGATCATCTGCTCGACGAGGTCGATGCCGGTGATCAGCTCGGTCACCGGATGCTCGACCTGCAGCCGCGTGTTCATCTCCAGAAAGTAGAAGTTGCGGTCGGCGTCGACGATGAACTCCACCGTGCCCGCGCTCTCATAGCCCACGGCGCGGGCGAGCGCGCAGGCCTGCGCGCCCATGGCGGCGCGGGTCTCGGCGTCGAGAAAGGGCGAGGGGGCTTCTTCGACGACCTTCTGGTTGCGGCGCTGGATCGAGCATTCGCGCTCGCCCAGATAGACGCAATTGCCATGCTTGTCGGCCAGCACCTGGATCTCGATGTGTCGCGGCCCGACGACGAACTTTTCGATGAAGATGCGGTCGTCGCCGAAGGAGCTTGCCGCCTCGCGCTTGGAGGCTTCGAAGCCCTCGCGCGCGGCGGCGTCGTCATGCGCGATGCGCATGCCCTTGCCGCCGCCGCCAGCGCTGGCCTTGATCATCACCGGGTAGCCGATCTCACGCGCGATCTTCACCGCCTCATCGGCATCCTCGATCAGGCCCATATGGCCCGGCACGGTCGAGACGCCCGCCTCGGCGGCGATCTTCTTGGAGGCGATCTTGTCGCCCATCTTGTCGATCGCGCCTGCCGGGGGACCGACGAAGACCACGCCCCGCTCGGCCAGCGCGCGGGCGAATTTCGGGTTCTCGGAGAGAAAGCCGTAGCCCGGATGCACCGCCTCGGCGCCGGTCTCCTCGATCGCGCGCAGCACGCGCTCCATGTCGATATAGGACTGCGCGGCGGGGGCGGGCCCGATCTCGACCGCGCGGTCGGCCATGGCGACATGCACCGCGTCGCGGTCGGCCTCGGAGTGGATCGCGATGGTCTCGATCCCCATCGCGCGGGCCGAGCGGATCACCCGGCAGGCGATCTCGCCGCGATTGGCGACGAGCAGGCTGCGGAAGGGGCGGCCTTCAGAGCGGGATGTTGTCATGCTTCCTCCACGGGTTCTCGAGGCTCTTGTTCCGCAGGGCGGCAAAGGCGCGGGCGGCGCGGCGGCGGGTGGCGCGCGGCATGATCACCTCGTCGACGAAGCCGCGCTCGGCCGCGACGAAGGGGTTGGCGAAGCGGTCCTCGTAGTCCTTGGTGCGCTGCGCGATCTTCTCGGCATCGCCCAGCTCGGAACGATAGAGGATCTCGGTCGCGCCCTTGGCGCCCATCACCGCGATCTGCGCCGTGGGCCAGGCATAGTTCACGTCGCCGCGCAGGTGCTTGGAGGCCATGACGTCATAGGCGCCGCCATAGGCCTTGCGGGTGATCACCGTGACCTTGGGCACGGTGGCCTCGCCGTAAGCGAACAAGAGCTTCGCCCCGTGCTTGATGACGCCGCCATATTCCTGCCCCGTCCCGGGCAGGAAGCCCGGCACGTCGACCAGCGTCAGGATCGGGATTTCGAAGGCGTCGCAAAAGCGCACGAAGCGCGCGGCCTTGCGCGAGCTGTCGATGTCGAGACAGCCCGCCAGCACCAGGGGCTGGTTGGCGACGACGCCGACGGTCTGGCCTTCGAGCCGGATGAAGCCGGTGAGGATGTTCTTGGCGAACTCGGCCTGCATTTCCAGGAAATCGCCCTCGTCGGCGATCTTGGTGACCAGCTCGTGCATGTCATAGGGCTGGTTGGGGTTGGCGGGGATCAGCCTGTCGAGGCTCGGCTCCTCGCGCGCGGGGTCGTCGAAGAAGGGGCGTTTCGGCGCCTTCTCGCGGTTGTTGAGCGGCAGGAAATCGATCAGCCGCCGTGCCTCCAGAAGCGCCTCGACATCGTTCTCGAAGGCCGCGTCGGCGACGCTCGACTTGCGCGCATGGGTCAGCGCGCCGCCCAGCTCCTCGGCGGTGACGACCTCGCCGGTCACCGTCTTCACCACGTCGGGGCCGGTGACGAACATGTAGGAGCTATCCTTCACCATGTAGATGAAGTCGGTCATGGCGGGCGAGTAGACCGCGCCGCCCGCGCAGGGCCCCATGATGAGCGAGATCTGCGGCACCACGCCCGAGGCCAGCACGTTGCGCTGGAACACCTCGGCATAGCCGCCCAAGGACGCCACGCCCTCCTGGATGCGGGCGCCGCCCGAATCGTTGATGCCCACCACCGGCGCGCCGTTGCGCATCGCCATATCCATGATCTTGCAGATCTTCTGGGCATGGGTTTCCGACAGCGAGCCGCCGAAGACGGTGAAATCCTGGCTGAAGACATAGATCATCCGGCCATTGACGGTGCCCCAGCCGGTGACGACGCCATCGCCCGCGGGGCGGTTCTCCTGCATCCCGAAATCGGTGCAGCGATGGGCGACGAACATGTCGTATTCCTCGAAGCTGCCCTCGTCGAGCAGCAGCTCGATCCGCTCGCGCGCGGTCAGCTTGCCCTTGGCGTGCTGCGCCGCAATGCGCTTTTCGCCACCGCCCTGTCGGGCCGAGGCGCGGCGCTCTTCGAGCTCGCGCAAAATCTCTTGCATCGGCGTCCTCCTTCACGCGGCAGCCTAATGAAAAAACGGGGGATCTTCACAGGGCGATTGCGCGAATTTGCAAATTCGGCATTATGCAGAGCAGCGATTTTGCAAATCAGCAAAGTGGGGCAGGATGGCGGTTCAGAAGCATTACGCGGGCACGCAGCTGCGCGAGCTGCGCGGGCGGCTGGGGCTGACGCAGAAGCTCTTCGCCGAACGGCTTGGCGTCTCGCTGCCCTATCTGAACCAGATGGAGAACAACAACCGCCCCGTCTCGGCGGGCGTGGTGCTGGCGCTGGCGCGCGAATTTGGCTTCGACGTGACCGAGCTGACCTCGGGCGAGGAGATCCGGCTGGCCTCCGACATGCGCGAGGCGCTGGCCGACCCGGTGCTCAGCGGCAGCCAGCCCGGCGTGGCCGATCTGCGCATGGTGGCGGCCAACGCGCCCTCGGTCGCGCGCGCGCTTCTCGACCTGCACGCCGCCTATCGCCGCGCGCAGGACCGGCTCGCCTCCTTCGACGAGGCCTTGGGCCGCGCCGGCAGCGCCGCCTCGCCCTGGGAGGAGGTGCGCGATTTCTTCCATTACTGCGACAACTACATCGACGCCATCGACCGCGCCGCCGAGGGCTTTGCCCGCCGCGCCGGGGCCGAGGGTCTGGACGCGCCGGGGGCCGCGGCGCGGGCGATCGAGGCGCGCGGCATCACGCTGCGCGAACAGGCCGACGGGCCGCTGCGCCGCTTCGACGCCGAAAGCAAATGCCTGACCCTGTCTTTGCGCGCGCCGCGCGCCACGCGGCGGTTCCAGCTTCTGGTGCAGCTCGCTCTGATCGAGCACAGCCAGCTGATCGAGGCCACGCTCGATCTGGGGCGCTTCGAACCCGGCCCCGCCCGCGACATCGCGCGGATCGGTCTGGCCAACTATTTCGCGGGCGCGGCGCTGATGCCCTACGGCCCCTTCCTCGACGCCGCGCAGGACATGCGGCACGATCTCGAACGCCTGGCCGAGCGCTTCGGCGCCAGTCTCGAACAGGTGGCGCACCGGCTTTCCACCCTGCAACGCCCCGGCGCGCGCGGCGTGCCCTTCTGGTTCGTGCGGGTCGATCAGGCGGGCACGGTCACCAAGCGCCATTCGGCGACCCAGCTGCAATTCGCGCGCTATGGCAGTGCCTGCCCGCTGTGGAACGTGCATCAGGCCTTCGAGACGCCGACGCGCTGGCTGCGCCAGCTGGCCGAGACGCCGGACGGGGTGCGCTACCTGTCGCTGGCGCGCGACATCAGCGGCGGCGGCGGCGCCTGGGGCGCGCCGGTGCGGCGCTTCGCGATCGGGCTGGGCTGCGAGATCCGCCATGCGCGCGAGCTGGTCTATGCCGATCACATGGACCTCGAATCCGCCGAAGCCTTCGAACCCATCGGCATTTCCTGCCGCATCTGCGAAAGGGTGCAGTGCCACCAGCGCGCGGTGCCGCCGCTCGAAGGCCGGTTGAAGATCGACGCCGATCACCGGCGGGACCTGCCCTACCGGTTGGAGTGACGCGCGGCGCAGTGCGGGATGCGGTGCGGGCGCTCAGGCATAGCCCAGCATATCCCCGGTCAGCCGCGCGAAGCAGCGCAACCCGGTCTCGATCAGCGCGTCGGGAAAATCGTAATCGGGGTTGTGCAGATCGGGCCGGTCCCGCCCCGCACCCAGCAGCATGAGCGCCGTTTTCGCCCCGTCCGCGAAACGGCCGAAATCCTCGGAGGCGCGCATCGGCTGGCCTCGGGGGCCATGCGGCACGGCCTCGGCCTCCAGCGCGGCGGCAAGCCGGGCCACGGCCTCCGCGTCGTTCTCGCAATGGCGAAACACGTCGTGATGCGTGATCGCAAGCCCGAGCCCGTGGCGCTCCGCCGCCTGCCGCGCCAAGGCCTCGGCCTCGCGCACCAGCCCGGTCATGCGGGCATCGGTCAGGCTGCGCAGCGTGACGAAGAGCTCGGCTTCGCCCGGGGCGATGCCGAAGGCGGGCGCGCCCATCCGGGCATGGGTGATCGTGACGAGGGCGAATTCCGCGTCTTCGATGCGGCCCGCGCCAAGCGCGGTCAGCGCAGGCATCAGCGCGCTGATCGCTTCCATGGGCGAGCGCCCCGTCTCGGGCTGCGAGGCATGGGCGGTCCGCCCGGTGAGCGCGATCCGCAGCCCCCGCGAGGCGCAGGCCGCGGGGCCGGGCCGCAGTGCCGCATGGCCCAGCGGCAGCCCCGGCATGTTGTGCAGCGCAAAGGCCCAGTCCGGCGCGATCCGGGCGAAGGCCGGGTCGGCGATCACGGCGGCCGCGCCCCGGCCGTCCTCCTCGGAAGGCTGGAACAGAAGCACCGCGCGCCCCTGGCGGGGGCGATGCCGCCCGAGCAGCTCGGCCATGCCCGCAAGGATCGCCATATGCCCGTCATGACCGCACAGATGCCCCCGGCCCGGCACGGTCGAACGCCAGTCCGGCAGGCCCGTCTCCTCGATCGGCAGCGCGTCGAGCTCGCAGCGCAGCAGAAGGGTGGGGCCGGGGGCCGCGCCCTCATAGACCGCGGCGACCCCGTGGCCGCCGAGGCCGGTCAGCAGCATGTCGGGGCGCGTCCTCTCCAGCCGCTCCGCGACGCGCGCCGCCGTCGCGGCCTCCTGTCCCGACAGCTCCGGATGCCTGTGCAGCTCGTGCCGCCAGGCGGTCAGCTCGGCCAGGGCGGCGGCGTCGAGCCGGGGCGGTTCGCTTTCGGGCATGGCTCACTCCTCGCGCCTGTGTTTCGGCCCATGGTGCAGGCGGCTGGAGGGCGGTGCAACCGGCGGCAGAACCCATCGGCGCATTGCCGAAATTAGATCGGTGCAGAGCAAATTTTGTTCTTTATTGGAATGGAATGCCCTCGCATCATTCCCCGGATGGCCGGCATCGGGAGGGATGGCGGCAATCGAAACAGGGAGAGGTCACAATGCCGAATACGAGAGTCACCAAGCGCCGGTTTCTGCAATATGCCGGGGGCATGGCCGCAGCCGCCGGGCTGCCGGCCGTCATCGGGGTCGGGCCGGCCTCGGCCGCCGGGCTGAAGACGGTCGAGATGCAGCTTGGATGGCTCGCCTCGAACGGGCTTCTGGGCGAGGTCGTGGCGCAGGCCAAGGGGTTCTACGAGGAAGAGGGGCTCGAGCTCGACATCACGCCGGGCGGCCCGAATGTCGATGGCGTGGGCTCGGTCGCTGCGGGCCGCGCCGAGGTGGGCCAGATCTCGTCGAGCCCCTCGGTCATGCTGGCGCGGGCCGCGGGCATCCCGGTCAAGGCCTTTGCCGCGGGCTACCAGAAGCACCCCTTCACCTATTTTTCCCTGCCCGACAATCCGATCCGCGAGCCCAAGGACATGGTCGGCCAGACCATCGCCACACAGCCCACCGCGCATATTCTCCTCAAGGCACTGCTCGCGGCCAACGGCATCTCCGAGGATGATGTCGAGATCGTCAACATGGGCTCTGACATGAACCAGCTGATGACCGGCCAGGCGGCCGCCGTCACCGGCTGGCTCACCAACACCGCCGCGGTCGACGTGCTGGGCGAGGACCGGGTCGACCTGATGCTCTGGGATGCGGGCATCCAGCTTTACGCCACCGTCTACTACGCCACCGACAAGACCATCGAGAACGACGCCGAGGCGCTGGCCGGCTTCACCCGCGCCACGGCGCGCGGCTGGCATTACGTGCGCGAGAACCGCGAAGAGGCGGTCGACCTGCTGATCGCGGCCTATCCGAACATGAGCCGCGAGGCCGAGCTGCGCGCGGTCGACCAGGTGCTCGATTTCGTCTTCACCGACGCCACCGCCGAAAGCGGCTGGGGCACGATGAACCGCGAGAAATGGGAGGCGCAGCTCGCCGCCTATGCCGATCTGGGCCAGTTCGACGGCGATGCGCCGAGCGTCGACGAGGTGATGACGCTCGAGATCCTCGAGATGACCGCCGACGCGCGCCGCGAGGTTTCGTGATGGCCGCGGCAGAGCTTCACACGGCAGCGGGGAACCCCGCTGCCAGCCCCGATCCGGGCGCGATCCGGGTCGAGAATGTCGACGTCACCTTCGGCGAGGGCACGGTCGTCGCGCTCAAGGACGTCTCGGTCGATATCCCGCAGGGCGCCTTCGTGACCATCCTCGGCCCTTCGGGCTGCGGCAAGTCCACGTTGATGCGCGCCATCGCCGATCTGGTTCCGGCGGCGCGCGGCGTGATCGATGTGCAGGGCCAGACCCCGCGCGACGCCCGCCGCGACCGCAACTTCTCCTACGTGTTCCAGGACGCGACGCTGCTGCCCTGGCGCACCGCGCTGGAAAATGTGGGCCTGCCGCTCGAGGTGGGCGGCGGCGGCGATGCCCATGCCGATCCGCGCGACCTGCTGGCGCTCGTCGGTCTCAAGGGCCGCGAAGACGCGATGCCGCACGAGCTTTCGGGCGGCATGCGCCAGCGCGTCGCCATCGCCCGCGCGCTGGTCACCAAGCCCAAGATCCTGCTGATGGACGAGCCCTTCGGCGCGCTCGACGAGATCACCCGCGACAAGCTCAACGAGGAGGTGCTCAGGATCTGGCGCGAGACGGGGACGACGATCCTCTTCGTCACCCATTCGATCCCCGAAGCCGCCTTTCTGGGGGAATACGTGCTGATGCTCGCCGCCCATCCGGGCCGGGTGAAGGAATTCATGAAGGTCGAGCTGCCGCCCGAGCGGCGGCTGGCGGATCGCGACACGCTGGAATTCGTCCAGATCACCGCGCATCTGCGCAAATTGCTGGAGGAATGCTGAGATGGCCGAGGCAAGCCAAATCCCGATGCCGGTGCCCGCGCCGCGCGTGAACCGGATGCTCGACGCGGTCGTCGCGCGCGGCCCGGCGCTCGCCGCCGTGGCGGGGCTGCTGCTCCTGTGGCAGGGCGTGGTGTGGTTCTTCGAGGTGCCCGAATACATGGCGCCGAGCCCGGTCGCGGTTCTGAACGCCTTTCAGGAAAATGCCGGCACGCTCTGGCTCAACTTCTGGCCCACCTTCTTCGAGGCCGCGCTCGGCTTTGTCGCGGGCAATCTGGTGGCGATCGCTCTGGCGGTCTGGTTCGTCCACAACACCACCGCCGAGCGCGCCTTCTTCCCGATCGCGGTGTTCATCAACACCATCCCGATCATCGCGCTGGCGCCGGTCCTCGTTCTGATCTTCGGCAATGGCTTCGCGCCCAAGATCATCATCGCCGGTCTGATCTGCTTCTTCCCGACGCTGGTCAACATGGTGCGCGGCCTCAAGGCGGTCTCGCCCGCCACGCTCGACCTGATGCGCGTGCTCTCGGCCTCGAACTGGGAGATCTTCTGGAAGGTCCGCCTGCAAAGCTCGCTGCCCTTTCTCTTCGCGGCGCTGAAGATCGCCTCCACCACCTGCGTCATCGGCGCGATCGTGGCGGAATGGATCGGCTCCAATTTCGGCCTTGGCGCGCTGATCATCGAGGCGACCTTCAATTTCCGCTCGCCGCTGCTCTACGCCACCGTCTTCACCGCAGCCCTTCTCGCGGTCGTGATGTTCGCCCTGGTGAGCTTTGCCGAAGCCAAGCTCATCCGCTGGAAGACCTCGGACGTCCACTGACCGCCGCGCAACAGAATATTTAGGAGAATCAAGATGCTGAACAAAACCGTCAGGGAGAGTCTGCGCGACGTGCCCGTGGTCGACCGCTCCGACGTCGTCGTGGTCGGGGGTGGCCCCGCCGGGATCTCCGCCGCCGTCTCCGCCGCCCGCAACGGTGCCTCGGTCACGCTCCTGGAGCGCTACCCCTATCTGGGCGGCCTTGCCGCGGGCGGCATGGTGCTGCTCTTGGACGACATGCACAACGACACCGAGATCACGGTGAAGGGCATCTGCATGGAGATGATCGAGCGGATGCGCTCCATCGGCCTGTGCCACACGCCCCCCGAGGAGGACCGGATGCCCGGCCGCCGCGAGACGCAGGAGAACTGGAAGAAATACTCGCGCTGGGGGATGTTCGACTTTCACACCCAGTCGATGCCGCACCCGGTCTGCTTTGCCGCCGCCTTCGACCCCGACGGCTACAAGAAGGTCTCCTACGACCTGATGGAGGACGCCAAGGTCAAGCTGCGCCTGCATAGCTGGTTCTCGGAGACCATCGTCGAGGACGGCGTCGCCAAGGGCGTGATCTGCGAGACCAAGCAAGGCCGCCAGGCGATCATGGGCGACGTGATCATCGACGCGTCGGGCGATCTCGACGTCGCGGCCTCGGCGGGTGCCAAGTTCCAGGAGGCGAGCTTCATCGTCACCACCGTCTCGCGCTGGGGCAATGTCGACACCGACCGCGCCGAGGCCTGGCAGTATGCCAACCCCGAGGAGTTCCAGCGGCTCGACCACGAGGCCAAGCGGATCATCGGCGGCTGCTGGAACTACTGGTGGCTCAAGACGCCGCTGCCGGGCGTGATCTGGCTCAACTGCCCGCACATGCCGCAATATAGCGGCCTCTCGGTCGAGGGGCTGACCGGCGCCGAGTTCGAGGGCCGCAAGCGGATGGAGCGGCTGATGACCTTCGCCCGCGAGAACCTGCCGGGCTTCGAAAAGGCGCATGTCGTCGATTTCGCGCCGCAGACCGGGGTGCGCACCACGCGGCTCCTCGAAGGCGAATACGTCGTCACCAAGGACGACGTGATGAAGCGCCGCCACTTCGCCGACACCGTCTGCCGGGGCCGCGACTACTACACGCCTTACGGCGCGCTGGTGCCCAAGGATGTCGACAACCTGCTGGTCGCGGGCCGTCACTATTCCTGCACCCCGCAGGCCCAGAAGAAGAGCCGCGAGATCCCGCCCTGCATGGCGCAAGGCGAAGCCGTGGGCGTCGCCGCGACCGTCGCGCTCAATGCCGGCGTCACGGTGCGCGAGGCGGATGTCTCCGCGATCCAGAAACAGATGCGCGCGCAGGGTGCCGATCCCGGCGACGTGCCCTCGTCCAACGCCCTCGTCATGGAGGCCGCAGAATAATGACCCAAGCTCTCCCCCTCGAAGGCATCAAGGTGATCGATTTCACCCAGGTGATGCTCGGACCCTCCTGCACCCAGGTGCTCGCCGATTACGGCGCCGAGGTGATCAAGGTCGAAAAGGAGAAGATCGGCGACCTGTCGCGCTGGTCTCTGGGCGCCGACCCGGACGGGCTCAACAACCCGATCTTCTGCTCGCTCAATCGCAACAAGAAGAGCCTCGCGCTCAACCTCAAATCCGAGGAGGCCCGCGCCCAGGTGCTGGAGCTGATCGACGGCGCCGACGTCGTGGTCAACAATTTCCGCCCCGGCGTGATGGAGCGGATGGGCATGGGCTACGAAGAGCTCAAGGCCCGCAACCCCGGCATCATCTTCGCCGTGGGCACCGGCTTCGGGCTCGAAGGCCCCAACAAGCACAAGGGCGGGCAGGACATCCTCGCCCAGGCGATGAGCGGCGTGATGGAGCGCCGCGCCGACCCCGAACTGCCCCGCGCCATCTTCTCGACCGCGTTGTGCGACTACACCGCCGGCATGCATCTCGTCCAAGGCGTGCTTCTGGCGCTGTTGCAGCGCCAGAAGACCGGCGAAGGCCAGCAGGTGGCGGTGAGCCTCTATTCGTCGATGCTGGCGATGCAGATGCAGGAGGCGGCGGCGCATATGATGCGGGGCCGCGACCTGAACTGGGGGGCCTTCCCGCTCACCGGCGTGTTCGAGACCACGACCGAGCCCTTCGTCATGGTCGGCGCCTTCAAGGAGAACCCGCTGCGCGACATCTGCAACGCGCTGGGGATCGAGGACCTGTCGAAGGAGGAGCGCTTCAAGGATTTCGACGCGCAGGCCGCGCATCGCTCCGAGCTTCAGGCGATCTTCAAGGCGGGCTTCGCCGAGAACAGCCGCGAGCATTGGCTGAAGCGGCTCGAAGAGGTCGACATCCTCTGCGCGCCGGTGCGCACGCTGGCCGAGGCGTTGGATGACGAGCAGACCCACGTGAACAACATGGTGATCGAAGCGGGCGAGACGCCGGCGGGCAAGATCCGCCTCGTCGGCAGCCCGATCGACATGTCGGCGGCGCCGCTCTCGGTCCGGCAGGGTCCGCCGCAGCTTGGCGAGCACAATGGCGAGATCCTCGCATCGCTCGCGCCGAAGAAGGCGCAGGTGGCATGAGCGTTCATTACGAGGTCCGCGACCGCGTCGCCCGCGTCACCATCGACCGGCCCGAGGTGATGAACGCCATCGACCAGAAGACCGAGGCCGCGCTCGAGCGGATCTGGTGCGACATCGAGGAGCGCGACGACATCTCCGTCGCGGTCCTCACCGGGGCGGGGGAAAAGGCGTTTTCGGTCGGGGCCGACATGAAGGACTCGTCGCTTTCGGGGCTGGAGTACTGGGCCGCGCCGCGCCCCAACGGCTTTGGCGGCATCACCTTCCGCCGCTCGCTCGACGTGCCGCTGATCGCGCGGGTCAATGGCTACGCGCTCGGCGGCGGCTTCGAGATGGTGCTGGGGGCCGATATCGTCCTGGCCTCCGAGACCGCGAAGTTCGGCCTGCCCGAGGCGCGGGTGGGGCGGATGCCGCTCGATGGCGGCATGGTGATGCTGCAGCGCAAGATCCCGCACAACCTCGCCATGGGGGTGATGCTCGGCGGGCGGCGGATCGACGCGGCCACGATGGAGCGCTTCGGTCTCGTCAACGAGGTGGCGGGGGCGGGCGAACTCGATGCCGTCACCGAGCGCTGGGTCGAGGACATCGCCGCCTCGGCGCCGCTGTCGCTGCGGGCGATCAAGCAGGTGGTGAACCGCACCGGCCATCTTTCGCCGCGCGAGGCGCAGGCGATGAAGCTGCCTGCGGTTGTGAAGGCCCTGAAAAGCGCGGATGCTGACGAAGGCGTTCGCGCCTTTCTCGAAAAACGCGCCCCCGTCTGGCAGGGGGCCTGAGACCGGAGTGACGACATGCATGCTGCCTTCCTGCGCTATTTCACGGTGGTGGCCCGCGCGGGCTCGATCCGCGCGGCGTCCGAGCAGCTGCATGTCGCCGCCTCGGCGATCAGTCGGCAGATCCAGAAGGTCGAGGACGAGCTCGGCACGCCGCTGTTCGAGCGGCTGCCCGGCGGGCTGCGGCTGACCCAGGCCGGCAAGACGCTGCTGACCCATGCCGACCAGACTCTCAATGATTTCGAGGTGTTGAAGGGCGAACTTGGCGCGCTCAGGGGCGAAAAGACCGGCACCGTCTCTATCGCCTCGCTCGACAGCCTCTTGGTGAGCTTCCTGCCCGAACAGGTGGGGCTCTTTCACAAGACCCACCCCAAGGTCGATTTTCGCGTGCGCACCGGGGCGCATGGCACCGTCACCACCATGGTCGCGGAGGGCGAGGCCGATCTCGGGATCACCTTCAGCCTCGCCCGGCCCGAAGACACCGAATTCATCTCGCCGATCCCGATGCCGCTGATGGCGATGGTCGCGGCGGGCCATCCGCTGGCCGAGCGGCGCTCCGTCACGTTGAGCGATTGCGCGCGATACAATCTCCTGTTGCAGCTCGACACCGCGCCGATCCGCTCGCTGATCGAGATGGAGCTGTCGGTGCTCAAGCGGACGGGCCGCGTGCTCGCCGCCTCCAACAACCTGATGATGCTCAAGCCGCTGATCCTCGATGGCGACGGCGTCGCCTTCTACACGCCGCTCGGCATGGTGCGCGAACTGGCCGAGGGCAGCATCGTCGCGGTGCCGCTCGAAGGCACGCGGCTCGGCGGGCTGGAGCTGGGGCTGCTCGTCCCGCGCCGCCGCAAGCTCACCCCCGCCGCCGAGGCGCTGGCCGCGCAGCTGGCCGAAGGGCTGGAGACGCTGCGCGATGCGCCCTGGATGCGCAAGTTCAACGCGCTGGAGGGCGCGTGAGCCGCGCGCCTTGTGCCCGCGACTGAGGGCGGCCGAGCGCCCGGCCCCGAACCTTCAAACGAGACCCGAGAGACCGCACGCCGGATCAGGGCGAGGCCGATCGCGCGCGTCGCGCGATGCGTGGCGCGGGCCATGCGCAGGCGTCGGGCCGGACGCAAAAAGGCGCGCGCCGCGAGGAAGCGGACGCGCGCCGGGTGCCACCGGGAGGAGGGGGTGGCGCCGTTCAAAGGTCAGGCCTGGATGTAGCTGGTCTTGACCGTGGTGTAGAATTCGCGCGCGTATTGCCCCTGCTCGCGCGGCCCGTAGCTCGACCCCTTACGCCCGCCGAAGGGGGTGTGGTAATCGACGCCCGCCGTCGGCAGGTTGACCATGATCATCCCGGCCTCGGCATGGCGGCGGAAATGCGCGGCATGGCCGAGATTGGTGGTGCAGATCCCGGCGGAGAGGCCGAAATCGGTGTCATTGGCCACGCGCAGCGCCTCGTCGTAATCGGCGACCTTGATCACCGTGGCGACGGGTCCGAAGATCTCCTCGCGGTTGATGCGCATCTCGTTGGTGGTGCCGGTGAAAAGCGCGGGCGTCATGAAATGGCCGGGCGTGTCGCCTTCGATCACCTCGCCGCCGCAGACCAGCGTCGCGCCTTCCTCCTGGCCGATCTTCACGTAGCGGCGGTTCTGCTCGAGCTGGCCCTCATCGACCACCGGGCCGATATGCACCGCGCTATCCATCGGATCGCCGACCTTCAGCGCGCGCAGCTTCTCGGTCAGCGCCTCGACGAAGCGGTCATGGATGCCCGCCGTGACGATCAGCCGCGAGGAGGCGGTGCAGCGCTGGCCGGTGGAGAAGAAGGCGCCGTTCAGCGCGCAGTTCACCGCCGTGTCGAGATCGGCGTCATCGAGCACCACGAGGGGGTTCTTGCCGCCCATCTCGAGCTGCACCTTCTTCATCTGCGCCACGCATGTCCGGGCGACCATGCGGCCCGTCTCGACCGAGCCGGTGAAGCTCACCGCGTCGACCTCGGGGCTGTCGAGGATCTCGGCGCCCACTTCCGAGCCGCGGCCCATGACGAGGTTGAACACGCCCTCGGGCGCGCCCGCCTCGTGGATGATCTCGGCCAGCGCCCAGGCGCAACCCGGCGTGAGATCGGCGGGCTTGATCACCACGCAATTGCCGAAGGCCAGCGCCGGGGCGATCTTCCAGGCCGGGATGGCGATGGGGAAGTTCCACGGGGTGATCAGCCCGATCACCCCGAGCGCCTCGCGCTGTACCATGACCTCGACGCCGGGGCGCACGCTGTCGATCGCGTCGCCGGTCTGGCGCAGCGCCTCGCCCGAAAAGAAGCCGAAGACCTGTGAGGCGCGCATCACCTCGCCCTTGGCCTCGGCAAAGGTCTTGCCCTCCTCGCGGGCCAGCAGCTCGCCCAGCTCGTCTGCACGCGCGGCGATGGTGTCGGAGACCTTCTTCAGCAGGTCGTGGCGCTGCTGCGGGCCGGATTTGCTCCATGCCGGAAAGGCGGCGCGGGCCGCCGCGATGGCGCGCTTGGCGTCGTCCTTCGAGGCGCGCGCATAGAGGCCCACGATCTCGTCGGTGTTGGCGGGGTTGCGGTTCTCGTTGACATCCGCGCCCTCGACCCATTCGCCCGCGATCAGGTTGCGGTGCTGCTTGGTCACGTCGTTCATCTTCATCTGTCTGTCCTGTGGTTTCTGGTTGGGTCGCTCAGGCCGGTTCGGCGGCGCGCGACGGCAGGGCGGGCAGGGCCTGCGCCTGATCTTTCGTGAGCGGGGCGAGCGGCGGCAGCACGCGGGCATAGCCCGGCGCGCCGTGCAGCCGCGCCACCAGCGCCTTGACGCCGGGAATGAGCGGGGTCGCCGCGATGGCGCGGCGGTGGCGGCCGAGTTCCTCGGCGAGGCCCGGCTCGGCAGGGGTGCGCCACAGCTTTTGCGCCAGCGGCGCGGTGAGGTTGACGGTGGCCGAAATGCAGCCCGCAAAGCCGCGCGCGGGCGCCTGCGCCAGCGCGGCCTCGTCGCTCGGGAAGACGTCGAAGCCCCTGATCCTGGCCAGCTCGGCGGCGTAGTCGAGATCGCCCGAGCTGTCCTTGGCCCCGGCGATCCGGTCGGGAAAGCTCGCCTTGAGCCAAGCGGCGAAGCCCGGCGCGAAGCGCAGCCCGGTCATCTGCGGGAAATTGTAGAGGTAGATCGGGATCGGCCTGTCGGCGGTGGCCTCGATCAGCCCTTCGAAGAAGGCGTAAAGCCCGGCCTCGTCGACGCCCTTGTAGTAGTAGGGCGGCAGCACCAGCGCCCCGGCAAAGCCCAGATCGGCGGCGTGACGCGTGAGCGCGACGGTGGTGGCGAGGTCCGGGCAGCCGGTGCCGACCATCATCCGCGCGGGCGCGATTTCACCCGCCATCGCGCTCATCAGCGCCATCCGGTCGGCGGCGGGCAGGGAGCTGGCCTCGCCCGTCGTGCCGAGCAGGTTGAGCCCGTCGCAGCCATTTTCCATGAGCCAATGCGCGTGGCGCAGCGTCGGCGCATGATCGGGCCGGCCGTCATCGGTCAGGGCGGTGGCGATCGCGGCGATGACGCCGCGCGGTTTCGTCGTAATCATCTGCACCTCAGGCTGGCTGGCGTTCGGGTTTGGGACGGGCGGCGACGAGCGGATGATCGGTCTCGACCGAGACCGACTTGTCCCAGCCGCCGGGATCGCCGAGGCCGGAGACCTCCGCGCCGAAGAATTCGCGGTTGACGGCGGCGAAGGGCCGCGACTCTTCGGGCAGCTCCTCGTCGTAATGGATCGCATCGACCGGGCAGATCGACAGGCACAGCCCGCAATTGATGCATTCCTCGGGATGGATGTAGAACATCCGCCCGCCTTCGTAGATGCAGTCGGCGGGACAGGCGAGCGTGCAGGCGCCGTCCTTGATATCGATGCAGGGCTCCGCGATCACATAGGCCATCGGGCTGGTCGCTCCTTGTGGACATGGAGCGACTATCGAATGCGCATGCGATCCAATAAAGAGCAGATTTCCGAGTGGGTCGTTGCCGGTTCGGCAACGAAGCGACTGCTGTCAGGCCGGGCTCGTGCTTGCGAGGTTCGGCGGGGCTGATGCGGCTGTTGCGCGGTCACAGGAAGCTGGGCTTTCCCTGGGGGCAACCGGGGGCTGCCATCACGGGGCGGTGGTTCTTGCTGCAATCGCCTTCGGCACCATGATGCGGGCGGCTGGTCACGCGCGGGATCGCTTGAGATCCGGCGCATCGGTTGCCCTGAAGTCACTTCAGGGATGAGTTAAAATACATAAGATAGATTAGGAGCAGATTTGTCGCGACAGGGCCCCCGCCGCCCCGGCCCGCATGGGGGCCGAAGCGACGGGGCGCGCCTTGCCGAAGCTCAGCCGATCCGCAGGTCGCGCGGCAGCTCCGACAGGATCTCCGCGCCATCCTCGCGCAGGATCACGATGTCTTCGAGCCGGACGCCGAAGCGGTCTTCGAGGTAGACCCCCGGCTCGATCGAGAACACGCAGTCCTTCCCGAGCACCGCGTCGCTGGTCGCGGAGATATAGGGCGGCTCGTGGATGTCGAGGCCGAGCCCGTGGCCGGTGCGGTGCAGGAAACGGTCGCCGTAACCCGCCTCTTCGATCACGCCGCGCGCGGCGCGGTCGATCTCGGCGGCGCGCACGCCGGGGCGCGCGATGGCGAGCGCGGCCTGCACCGCCTTTTCGACCACCGCGGCAACCTCCAGGAACTCGGGGTCCGGCGTGCCGCCGAACCAGCCGCAGCGGGTCATGTCGGAGGGATAGCCCATGTGCCGGCAGCCGCTGTCGACCAGCACCGCCATGCCGGGGGCAAGGCGGGTGTCGCCGGTGTGGTGATGCGGATAGGCGCCGTTCTCGCCGAAGCCGATGATGGTGAACTCGGCCCGCGCGCCATGCGCCTCGTAATAGGCGTGGATCACGTCCTGCAGCTCGCGTTCGGTCATGCCCTCGCGCAGCGCGCCGAAGGCCGCCGTGACGGCGGCGTCGTTGAGCGTGGCGCTGGCCTTGAGCGCGGCGTATTCGGCGGCGTCCTTGCGCGCGCGCAGGCGGCCCAGCGTGTCGGCGCTGAAGCGGCGGCGCGGCGCGTCGAGCGCGTCGAGCAGCCGCAGCGCGAAATCGGCGCGCATGGTCTCGTCGAGCACCACCGAAAGCCCGGGCGCCGTGGCGCCGCACTCGGTCAGAAGCGCCGTGAGCGCGGCCTCGGGGCCTTCGTCGTCGGACCAGCAATGCAGCGGCAGGTCCGTCGCCTTGCGGGCGGCAGCGGCGTTGAGCGCGGGCATCAGGAAGCCGGCATGGTCGGGGCCGACCAGCAGCATCACCGGGCGCTCATCGCCATATGGATCGAGCCCCGACAGCCACATCATGTGGCTCGACGGGCCGATCGCCACGAGGTCGGTGCCGGTTTCGCGCATCAGCGCCTGCAGCCGCGCGAGGCGGTCGGCATGGGGGGAGGTCATGCGATACGTCCTTTCATGAAAAGGACCGCCGGCGCGAAGCCGGCGGCCCGGAACGGTCGAGGGGAAGATCAGCCCTTCTCGACCAGCCGGTAGAACACGAAGTCCGAGGTCGCGCCGTTGACGTAGCCCGAGACGTCGTCATCCATCGCGACCTGGTAGGAGGCCTGGAACATCACCACGATGGGGCTTTCCTCCTGCGTCTTCTTCTGCAGCTCGCGATACATCTCGAGCCGCTTTTCCGGGTCGCTCTCGGTCAGCGCCGCGCGGGTCATCTCGTTCATTTCCTCGGGCACCGCCCAGGCGTTGCGCCATGTGGTGGTGGCGGCATAGGCGTCGTCGGAGTTGTCCGAGTTGTAGGCGAAGGCCTTGGCGTTGGAATGCGGGTCCATGAAGTCGGGGCCCCAATAGAGCAGCATCGCCTCGTGGCTGCGCTCGCGGTACTTGGTGATCACCTGGCTGCCGGTGCCGGGCAGGATCTCGAAGTTGATGCCCGCATCGGCGAAGCTTGCCTGCAGCGATTGCGCCATGTCGGTGAAGGGGGCGGCATTGATCACGTCGAGCGAGACGGTGATCGGCGTCTCGATCCCGGCCTCGTCGAGGATCTGCTTCGCCCTTTCGGGGTCGTAGCTGTAGGGCGTCTCGTCATAGGAGCCCGGAAAGCCCTTGGGCCAGAACGCCTGGTGGATCTCCATCTGGCCGTCGATGATGCTGTCGGTCATGCCGGCATAGTCGACGAGGTAGCGCGCCGCCTCCCAGACCGCGGGCGGGGTCAGGCTTTCGGTCTTCTGGTTGAAGGACAGGAAATGCACCGCCGCCTGCGGGAAGGTCTCGACCTTGATCTCGTCCGACGAGAGCGAGGCGATCTGGTCCGGCGTCAGGTTGCGCGCCATGTCGACATCGCCTTGCTCCAGCAGAAGCTGCTGCGTCGCGGCCTCGGCCACGTGCTGCAGGATCAGCCCGTCGATCTTCGGCGCGCCCTTGAAGTAGTCGGGGTTGGCCTTGAGCCGGACCAGCTCCGCCGGGCGGTACATCTGCAGCGAGAAGGGGCCGGAGCCTGCGGCGTTCTCGTTGAGCCAGGCATTGCCCATGTCGCCATCGGTCTCGTGCTCCATCACCGTCGCCATGTCGACGATCGAAGCGGGGCGCGCGGCCAGCACGTTCAGCACGAAGGCGGGCGAGAACTCGCCCTCGTAGCGGATCGTCACGGTGTTGCCTTGGGCGGTGATCATCTCGTCCACGTTCTCGGGCGTCCAGCCGAGCTGGGCGAGGATGAAGGCCGGGGTCTTGTCGAGCTTGATCACGCGGGCGAGCGAGCCGGTCACGTCCTCTGCGCGCACCGGGTTGCCCGAATGGAACACCGCGTCCTCGCGCAGAGTGAAGGTGATGGTCCGGGCCTCGGCGTCGGCCTCCCACTCGGTCGCCAGACCGGGGGCGAGCACGGTCGGGTCCTCGGCGTCGTATTGCACCAGCCGGTCATAGAGGTTGGTGACCAGCTCGCCCGAGGTGAACTCGTAGGCCTGCGCCGGGTCGATGGCGACGATGTCGTCGATGTTCTGCGCCACGACCAGCAGGCCGGGGGGCGTCTCGGCAAGGGCGGGGCCGGCCAATGGCAGCGCCAGCGCCGAGGCCAGCAGCGCGGATTTCAGGGTTTTCATGTCTCTCTCCCGTTGGTTGTCGTCTTCGTCATTTCAGCAGCCGGGGCGGCGCGTCGGTGCGGCGCGCGCCCGCGCGGTGCAGCACGCCGAGCGTGCCGGTCCACAGGATGCGCGCGGGGCGGTCGGTCGGGTTGCGCCACGCATGCGGGGTCGCACCCGAGTAATGCAGGCTGTCGCCGGCGCGCATGTGGAAGGTCTCGTCGCCCAGCACCTGCTCGATCTCGCCTTCGAGGATGACGATGATCTCCTCGCCCTCGTGGCGCACCAGTTCGGAAACATGGCCCGCGGGCACGTGCAGCATGTAGGAGGAGAGCTCCGAGCCGGGGAATTCGTGGCTGATCTGCTCATAGACCAGATCGGAATCGGCGAGCGAGAACCGCACCCGCCCGCCATCGCGGGTCAGCGCGTCGGCCGGGCGCGGGGTGGAGACGAAATAATCGAGCCCGACATCCACCGCCTCGGCGATCTGCGCCAGCGTGCCGAGCGACGGCGCAGCGTTGTCGCGCTCGACCTGGCTGAGATAGCCGACCGAAAGCCCGGCGCGCTCGCCAAGCTGCTTGAGCGTCAGCCCGAGCTGCTTGCGGCGCTTGCGGATCAACGGCCCGAGCGGGGCGCCTTGGCTGGTCTGATGGGCGGTTCGGGGCATGGTCGGCGGGTGTCTTTCCGGGTCGAAGCGGATCGGGGTTCACAAAAATTATTTTGATGTAAGCAAAAGTTTTTGCTTGAACCAAGCGAAATTGTCGTGCCGTCTATGAAAAATATTCCGCCTCGTGCGGGACCGGACCCCGTGGCCGCGCCCTGCCGGACCATGCTTCAGCCAAGGAGCCCCCGTGCCAGCCGTACCCCGATCATCGACCCTGCCCGCGCTGGCGCTGCGCCGTGCCCGCAGCTTCGCGGTGCCGCTGGCGGGGTTCCTGCTGCTGACCGCGCTGACCTTCCTGGGGCTTCTGGCGATCACCTTCTTCATCGGCCGCGTGGTGCCGATCGACCCGGTGCTCGCCGTGGTCGGCGACCGCGCGACGCAGGAGCAATACGAGGCCGCGCGGCAGGCGATGGGGCTCGACCGCGCGCTCGTCGTGCAGTTCGTCGATTACGTCTGGCAGGTGATGCAGGGCGATCTGGGGCGCTCGGTCTCGACCAACCGGCCCGTGGTCGAGGATCTGGCCCGCGTCTTTCCCGCGACGCTGGAGATGGCGACGATCGGCATCGCGATCGGCGTGGCGCTCGGGGTGCCGATGGGGGTCTGGGCGGCCGCGCGGCAGGGATCATGGGTCGATCAGGTGATCCGGGTGCTGGCGCTTCTGGGCTATTCGGTGCCGGCCTTCTGGCTCGGCCTCGTCGGGCTCGCCATCTTCTATGCCGGTCTCGGCTGGGTCGCGGGGCCCGGGCGGATCGACATCTTCTATGACGGCATCGTGCCGCCTGTGACCGGGCTCTTGCTGGTCGACAGCCTGATCGCGGGCGACACCGGCATCTTCATGAACGCGCTGAGCCACATTGCCCTTCCCGCGGCGATCCTCGGCTTCTTCTCGCTCGCCTATATCGCGCGGATGACGCGGTCCTTCATGCTCGACCAGCTGAGCCAGGAATACGTGGTGACGGCGCGGGTCAAGGGCCTGCCCGAATGGCGGGTGATCTGGATCCACGCCTTCGGGCCGATCCGGGTGCCGCTGATCACCGTGATCGGGCTGAGCTATGCCGGGCTGCTCGAAGGCTCGGTGATGATCGAGACGGTGTTCTCCTGGCCCGGCATCGGCAATTACCTGACCGTGGCACTGCTCAATGCCGACATGAACGCGGTGCTCGGCGCCACGCTGGTGATCGGCGCGGTGTTCATCTTCATCAACCGCATTTCGGACGTGCTCTACCGCGTCCTCGACCCGAGGAGCCGCTGATGCAGATGCTGCGCCGCGACTGGTATCACGACGACGCGCCCGCCTCGCGGTTTCAGGCCAATGCCGGGCGCTTCTACCGCGCCGGGGGCCTGCTGATGCGCAACCCGCTCGCCGTGCTCGGCGGCGCGATCATCCTTTTGCTGGTGCTGACCGCCGCCTTCGCGCCGTGGATCGCGCCCTACAGCGCCGTGGGTCAGGACCTCTCGGCGCGGCTGCTGCCGCCCTCGGCGCAGCACTGGATGGGCACCGACGAGCTGGGCCGCGACATCCTGAGCCGGGTGATCTACGGCGCGCGGATCACGCTGATGATCGTGGCGCTGGTGGCGGTGATCTCGGCGCCGCTGGGGCTGATCATCGGCGCGGTATCGGGCTATTTCGGCGGCCTCGTCGACAAGGTGCTGATGGGGATCACCGACGTCTTCCTGTCGATGCCCAAGCTGATCCTCGCGCTGGCCTTCGTCGCGGCCCTCGGCCCGGGCATCGAGAACGCGATCATCGCCATCGCGATCACCGCTTGGCCCGCCTATGCCCGCATCGCCCGGGCCGAGACGCTGACCTTCTGCCAGGCCGATTTCATCGGCGCGACAAGGCTTCTGGGCGCCTCGCATGGGCGGATCATCCTGCGCCACGTGCTGCCCTTGTGCACCTCCTCGATGATCGTGCGGGTGACGCTCGACATGGCGGGGATCATCCTCACCGCCGCGGGCCTCGGATTCCTGGGCCTCGGCGCGCAGCCGCCGCTGCCCGAATGGGGCGCGATGATCAGCCGGGGCCGGGTCTTCATCCTCGACCAGTGGTGGGTCGCCACCATGCCGGGCTTCGCGATCATCCTCGTCAGCCTCGGCTTCTGTTTCCTGGGCGACGGTCTGCGCGACGTGCTCGACCCCAAGCAGGGGGGCAAGTCATGAGCGCGCCGCTACTGAGCGTCGAGGATCTGCGGGTCAGCTTTCCCACCCCCACCGGCCGGGTCGAGGTGGTCAAGGGGCTGAGCTTCGATCTGGGGCGCGAGCGCTTGGGCATCGTCGGCGAGAGCGGCTCGGGCAAATCCATGACCGGTCGGGCGATTTTGCGACTGGTGCGCGCGCCGGGCCGGGTCGAGGCCAGGCGCCTGGAATTCGAGGGCACCGAGATCCAGTCGCTCTCCGAGCGCAAGATGCGCGACCTGCGCGGGGCGCGGATCTCGATGATCATGCAGGACCCGAAGTTTTCGCTGAACCCGGTGATGACCGTGGGCCGCCAGATCGCCGAGGCGCTGCAGGCGCATGAGCGGCTGGACCGCCGCGCCACCCGCGCGCGGGTTCTGGAAATGCTCGAGGCGGTGCGCATCAACGAGCCCGAGCGCGTGGCGAAGATGTATCCGCACGAGATTTCCGGCGGCATGGGCCAGCGGGTGATGATCGCGATGATGCTGATCCCCCGCCCGAGCCTGCTCATCGCCGACGAGCCGACCTCGGCGCTCGATGTCAGCGTGCAGGCGCAGGTGCTCGACCTGATCGACGAGCTGGTGCGCGATCACGGCATGGGGCTGATCCTGATCAGCCACGACCTGAACCTCGTGTCGCGCTATTGCGACCGGATCATGGTGATGAACGCAGGCCGCGTCGTCGAAAGCTGCGCCGCCGCCGATCTGCGCCACGCCGAGCACCCCTATACCCGTGGGCTTCTCGCCGCCGTGCCGCGCATGCACGAGACGCGCGACAGCCTGCCGGTTCTCGACCGCAGCGACTGGAGCGGCACATGAGCGCGATCTCCCTGAGCGATCTCGACATCTCCTACGGCAGCGCGAAGGTGGTCGAGGGGGTCAGCTTCGACGTGGCCGAGGGCGAAAGCTTCGCGCTGGTGGGCGAAAGCGGTTCGGGCAAATCCACCGTGCTCAAGGCGATCGCCGGTCTCGCCCCGGACTGGACCGGGGGCATGTCGGTGCTGGGCCAGCCGCGCGGTCACCGGCCCGACCGCGGCTTTGCCCGGCGCTGCCAGATGGTGTTCCAGGACCCTTACGGCTCGCTGCACCCGCGCAAGACGGTCGACACGGTTCTGAGCGAGCCCTTGCAGGTGCACGGGCTTGGCAACCGCGACGCCCGGGTCGAGGAGATGCTGCGCGCCGTGGGTCTCGACCGGCGGTTCCGGTTTCGCTACCCGCACCAGCTCTCGGGCGGGCAGCGGCAGCGCGTGGCGATTGCCCGCGCGCTGATGCTGGAGCCCAAGGTGATGCTGCTCGATGAGCCGACCTCGGCGCTCGATGTCAGCGTGCAGGCCGAGATCCTGAACCTCTTGAAGCGGCTGCGCGCCGAGCAGGGGCTGACCTACCTGATGGTGACGCACAACCTGCCGGTGGTGGGCTTCATGTGCGACCGGATGGCGGTGATGAACCGCGGCCGCGTGGTCGAGATCGCGCCCGCCACGGCGCTGCATGACGGCAGCTTTGCCGACCCCTATTCCCGCGCGCTCTACGCCGCTTCGGGCGGCACCGCGCATGACTGAAGGATGTTCCATGACGACGACCCCCGAGGCGCAGGCCCGTTTTCGCGCCGCGCTTTCCGCGGCACGCGCCCCCGGCGACGCCTATGCCGCGCTGCAGGCGCTGGCCCAGACGCTGATCGGCGCGCGGCTGTTCACCGTGATGACGGTCGACATGGGCGCGATGCTGGCGCGGCGCGCCTATACCAGCCACCCGGTCGATTACCCGGCCTCGGGCACCAAGCCGATCGAGATGAACGACTGGTTCGAGATCGTGCATGGGCGGCATGAAAGCTTCGTGGCGAACCGGCTCGACGAGATCGACCGCGTGTTTCCCGATGCCGCGCTGATCGGGCGGCTGGGCTGCGGCTCGGTGATGAACCTGCCGGTGCTGCTCGGCGGTGAGCTGGCGGCGACAATCAACATGCTCGACGCGGAGGCGCATTTCACGCCCCCTCGCGTGGCGCTGGCCGAAGCCGAGCTGACGCTTCCGTCGATGGCCGCGCTTCTGGTCGAAAACCGGCTGGCATGACAGCAGCCGCCAGGCCGGCCGAGCGGCGGCTGCAAACCGGTGTCCTGAAAGGGGGCGGGCATTCGAACTGGCGGGATCAGGATGCGAGCAGTCTTTCGATGGCCGTGCGATAGGCTGCGAAGACGGCATCCCGTGCGATGTGATGCCCGCCGCGCACCATGTGCCGCCCGGCGCTCCAGACATCGGTGACGACACGGTCCGTCGCGGCGAAGACGAGGCCGTCCAGCAGGCTGTCGCGCGAAAGCGCGCAGAGCGCGGCGGACTGGCTGTCGATCGCAACGAGATCGGCCAGCTTGCCGGTGGCGATCGAACCTGCCTCGCGGGCGAGAGCCTGCGCGCCGCCTCGCGCCGCCGACATGTAGAGAAACCGGCCGACCGACCCCGCACCCGGCACCAGCACGTTGCGGCTCCCGTCGCGCAGGCGCTGCGAATATTCCAGCAGGCGCAGCTCTTCGGTCAGCGAGATGTTGACGTTGGAATCCGACCCGATCCCGAAGCTTCCGCCGGCCTCGGCATAGTCCGGGCCGTTGAAGGCCCCGTCGCCGAGATTGGCCTCGGTGATCGGGCATAGCCCCGCTACGGCGCCGCTTGCTGCCATGTCGCGCGTTTCGGTCACCGTCATGTGGGTCGCGTGGATCAGGCACCAGCGGTCGTCGACCGGTAGGTTGCCGAGCAGCCATTCGACCGGCCGCGCGCCCAGCCAGTCTTCGATCTCGCGCACTTCGCGCGGTTGCTCGGCGATATGGATGTGGATCGGCCCCTGCCCGTGCCGCGCCACCAGCCGCGACAATTCCGAGGGCGAGGTGGCGCGCAGGGAATGGGGTGCGATGCCGATCCGCGCATCCCCCGGCAGGTGCCGCAGCGCCGCCGAGGCCGCGTCGAACAGGCGCTCGAACTCGTCCACGCCGGTGCCGAAGCGCCGCTGGCCCGCGCTCAGTTCAACCTGCCCCGCGCCGCCATAGCTGTAGAGCACCGGCAGATGCGTCAGCCCGATGCCGGTCCGCGCCGCCGCCGCGAAGATCCGCTCGGACAGCTCGGCGATGTTGTCATGGGGCACGCCGCCGGGCTGGTGATGAACGTAATGGAACTCTCCGACGCTGGCATAGCCCGCCTCCAGCATCTCGACATAGACCTGCGCCGCGATCGCCTCGATCTGCTCCGGGGTCAGGCGGTCCATGAAGCGGTACATCAGCTCGCGCCAGCTCCAGAAGCTGTCCCGGCCGGCCTGCCGGACTTCGGTCATGCCCGCCATCGCACGCTGGAAGGCGTGGCTGTGCAGGTTGCCAAGCGCCGGCAGCAGCGTGTCCACGCGGGTATCATTGGCTTCGGGGCCGGTGCCGTGGTCGATCGAGACGATCCTGCCATCGCGCAGATCCAGCCGGACATTCGCCGCCCAGCCTTCGGCCAGCAAGGCCTGCTTTGCGTATATCACGGCCATATCCTGCAATCTTAAAACAGTTATGTATAGACATATAGGCGAACCGTCGGTAAGAGGAAAGCAGAATCCGGAGACATGCCCGATGCCCGATGCACCCCGGCTGCTGACCAATCTGACCGCCGCCACCCTGACAGGAGACGCGCCCTACGGGCTGGTTTCGGATGGGGCCATCGCCATCGAGGGAGGGCATGTCCGCTGGATCGGCGCGCGCGCCGACCTGCCGCCCGATCTCGCCCGGGCCGAGCGGATCGATCTGGGCGGGCGGCTGGTGACGCCGGGGCTGATCGACTGCCACACGCATCTGGTGCATGGCGGCGACCGTGCCGCCGAATTCGAGATGCGGCTGAACGGGGCCAGCTACGAGGAGGTGGCGCGCGCGGGCGGCGGCATCGTCTCGACCGTCAGCGCGACGCGGGAGGCGACGCAGGAGGCGCTCTTGGCCGGCGCCCTGCGCCGCGCCGACGCGCTGATCGCCGAAGGCGTCACCACGCTCGAGATCAAGTCGGGCTACGGGCTCGACCTCGAAACCGAGCTGCGCATGCTGCGGGTGGCGCGGGCGGTCGAAAAGGCGCGACCGGTGCGGGTGAAGACCAGCTTTCTCGGCGCCCATGCGGTGCCGGCCGAATACCGGGACCGGGCCGACGCCTATATCGACGAGGTCTGCATCCCGGCGCTCCGGGCCGCCCATGCGGAGGGGCTCGTGGATGCGGTGGACGGCTTTTGCGAGGGCATCGCCTTTTCCCCCGCCCAGATCGCGCGGGTCTTCGACGCGGCGCGGGCGCTCGGCCTGCCCGTGAAGCTCCATGCCGAACAGCTGTCGGATCTCGGCGGCGCGGCGCTGGCGGCGGGTTACGGCGCGCTTTCGGCCGATCACGTCGAATATCTCGACGAGGCCGGGGTGAGGGCGATGGCCGGTGCCGGCACGGTCGCGGTCCTGTTGCCCGGCGCCTTCTACACGCTGCGCGAGACGCAGGCCCCGCCGGTGCGAATGCTGCGCGACCACGGCGTGCCCATCGCGGTCGCCACCGATGCCAATCCGGGCTCGTCGCCGCTGACCTCGCTGCTGCTGGCGATGAACATGGGCTGCACCCTGTTCCGCCTGACCCCCGAGGAGGCGCTGCGCGGCGTCACCGTGAACGCCGCCCGCGCCCTCGGGCTGCGCGATGTCGGCACCATCGCCCCCGGCCAGCGCGCCGAGCTGGCGGTCTGGGATGTCGAGGCGCCCGCCGAGCTCTCCTATCGCATCGGGTTCAACCCGCTGCATTCCCGCATGTTCGGAGCCGTTCAATGACCTGTCTGACGCTCACCCCCGGCGCGGTGACGCTGGCCGATCTCGTGCGCCTTTATCGCGACGAAGCCGCCCTGCGCCTCGATCCCGCCTGCCATGACGCCATCAAGGGGGCCGCCGCCCGGATCGCCGCCGCCGCCACCGGCGACGCGGCGGTCTACGGCGTGAACACCGGCTTCGGCAAGCTCGCCTCGGTCAAGATCGCGGCCGAGGACACGGCGATCCTGCAGCGCAACCTGATCCTGTCGCATTGCTGCGGCGTGGGCGATCCGATCCCGCGGGCGCAGACCCGGCTGATGATGGCCCTGAAGCTGCTCAGCCTCGGGCGCGGCGCCTCTGGCGTGCGGATGGAGCTGATCACCCTGATCGATGAGATGCTGGCGCGCGGCGTGACGCCGGTGATCCCGGTGCAGGGCTCGGTCGGCGCCTCGGGCGACCTGGCGCCGCTGGCCCACATGGCGGCGGTGATGATGGGCCATGCCGAAGCTGTCTTCGAGGGCGAAACCCTGCCCGGCGCCGAGGCGCTGAAGCGCGCCGGGCTCATGCCGGTGGAGCTTGGCGCCAAGGAAGGGCTGGCGCTGATCAACGGCACGCAATTCTCCACCGCCTTCGCGCTGGCGGGGCTGTTCGACGCCTGGCGCGCGATGCAGGCGGCGCTGGTGACCTCGGCCATGTCGACCGATGCGATCATGGGCTCCACCGCGCCCTTGCAGCCGGAAATCCATGCCCTGCGCGGCCATGCCGGGCAGATCGAGGCCGCCTCGGTCATGCGCGCCCTGCTCGACGGCTCGGAGATCCGCGAAAGCCACCGCGAGGGCGACAGCCGGGTGCAGGACCCCTATTGCATCCGCTGCCAGCCGCAGGTGACCGGCGCGGCGATGGACATGCTGCGCATGGCCGGCCGCACGCTGGAGATCGAGGCCAATGCCGCCACCGACAACCCGCTGGTGCTGACCGAGGCGGGGCTGATCGTTTCGGGCGGCAATTTCCACGCCGAGCCGGTGGGCTTTGCTGCCGACATGATCGCGCTCGCCGTGGCCGAGATCGGCGCCATCGCGCAGCGCCGCATCGCGCTGATCGTCGATCCGACGCTGAGCTTCGATCTGCCGCCCTTCCTGACCCCGGCGCCGGGCCTGAACTCGGGGCTGATGATCGCCGAGGTGACGACAGCGGCGCTGATGAGCGAGAACAAGCACCTTGCCAATCCTTGCGTGACCGACTCGACGCCGACCTCGGCCAACCAGGAGGACCATGTCAGCATGGCCGCGCATGGCGCGGTGCGGCTGGGGCGGATGGTGGCGAACCTCGAGCGCATCCTCGGCGTGGAATTGCTGTGCGCCGCGCAGGGCATCGAGTTCCGCGCGCCGCTTTCCACCAGCGCGCCGCTGGAAGCGGTGCTGAACCGCCTGCGCGCGCATGTCCCGCCCCTGACCGAAGACCGCTACATGGCCCCCGATCTCGAAGCGGCCGCCGTGCTGGTGCGCGGCGCGGCTGTGGTCGAGGCGGCCGGCATGCCGATGCCCGAGCTGCGCGCATGACCCCGGTCGAGGTCGGCCGCGGCGACGGCCCGGTGGTGCTGGGCCTGCCCCATGCCGGAACATGGCTGCCCGAGGATATCCGTGCCCGGCTGAACCCGCGCGGACGCGGGCTCGCCGATACCGACTGGCACATCGACAGGCTTTATGATGGCCTGCTGCCCGGCGCGACCACCGTGCGCGCCACCTTCCACCGCTACGTGATCGACGCCAATCGCGATCCCTCGGGCCAGAGCCTCTATCCGGGGCGGAACACCACCGGGCTGGTGCCGCTGACCGATTTCGACGGCGCGCCGATCTGGGACGACGCGCCCGACGCCCGAGAGATCGAGGCGCGCCGCGTCGCCTGTCACGCGCCCTATCACGCCGCGCTCGAGGCAGAGCTGGAGCGGGTCCGCCAGCGCCATGGCGTGGCGATCCTCTATGACTGCCATTCGATCCGCAGCCATATCCCGTTTCTCTTCGACGGCACGCTGTCGGATTTCAACATCGGCACCAACATGGGCACGACCTGCGCCCCTGCCATCGAGGCCGCGGCGCGCGGGATCTGCGAGCGGTCGGAGGGCTGCACCACGGCCGTCAACGGCCGCTTCAAGGGCGGCTGGACCACCCGCCATTACGGCCGCCCGGCCGAGGGGCTGCACGCGATCCAGATGGAGCTGGCGCAATCGACCTACCTGGCCGAGGAGGCCCCGCCCTGGGCCTTCGACGCCGAAAAGGCCGCCGGGCTGCGCGGGCGTCTCGCCAGCATCCTCGAAACCCTGGCCGATCTGGCCCCGTCCCTTGGAGGCAAATGATGACCGATCCTCGCCACAATATCCGCGACGTCCATCCCCCGACCGGCTCCGGGATCACCGCCAAAAGCTGGCTGACCGAGGCGCCGATGCGGATGCTGATGAACAACCTGCACCCGGATGTGGCCGAGAACCCGCACGAGCTGGTGGTCTATGGTGGCATCGGGCGCGCGGCGCGCAGCTGGAAGGATTTCGACACCATCATCGCCAGCCTGAAGGCGCTGGAGGACGACCAGACCCTGCTGGTGCAGTCGGGCAAGCCGGTGGGCGTGTTTCGCACCCACAAGGACGCGCCGCGGGTGCTGATCGCGAACTCGAACCTGGTCCCGCATTGGGCGACTTGGGACCATTTCAACGAGTTGGACAGGAAGGGCCTCGCCATGTACGGCCAGATGACCGCCGGGTCCTGGATCTACATCGGCAGCCAGGGCATCGTGCAGGGCACCTATGAGACCTTCGTGGAGGCCGGGCGCCAGCACTATGACGGCAATCTCGCGGGGCGCTGGATCCTGACCGGGGGCCTGGGCGGCATGGGCGGCGCGCAGCCGCTGGCCGCCGCCATGGCGGGCGCCTGCTGCCTCGCGGTGGAATGCGACGAGACGCGCGCCGAATTCCGCAAGCGCACGCGCTATGTCGACGAGATCACCCATTCGCTGGATGAGGCGCTGCGGATGATCGAGCGCTGGACGAAGGCCGGGGAGGCGAAATCCGTGGCGCTGATCGGCAACGCGGCGGAGGTGTTTCCCGAACTGGTGAAGCGCGGCGTGCGCCCCGATATCGTCACCGACCAGACCTCGGCCCATGACCCGATCCATGGCTACCTGCCGCAGGGCTGGAGCGTGGCGGAATGGCGCGACCGGCAGGACAGCGATCCCAAGGCGGTGGAAAAGGCCGCGCGCGCCTCGATGAAGGTGCATGTCGCGGCGATGGTCGATTTCTGGAATGCCGGGGTGCCGACGCTCGATTACGGCAACAACATCCGCCAGGTGGCGCTGGAAGAGGGCCTGGAGAACGCCTTCGCCTTTCCCGGCTTCGTGCCCGCCTATATCCGCCCGCTCTTTTGCAAGGGTATCGGCCCGTTTCGCTGGTGCGCGCTGTCGGGCGACCCGGAGGACATCTATGCCACCGATGCCAAGGTCAAGGAGTTGGTGGATGATCCGCATCTGCACAACTGGCTCGACATGGCGCGCGAGCGGATCAGCTTTCAGGGCCTGCCCGCGCGGATCTGCTGGGTGGGGTTGGGCGTGCGCCACAAGCTGGGGCTGGCCTTCAACGAGATGGTCCGCAATGGCGAGTTGAAGGCGCCGGTGGTGATCGGCCGCGATCACCTCGACAGCGGCTCGGTCGCCTCGCCGAACCGCGAGACCGAGGCGATGAAGGACGGCTCGGACGCGGTGTCGGACTGGCCGCTGCTGAACGCGCTGCTGAACACCGCCTCGGGCGCGACCTGGGTGTCGCTGCATCATGGCGGCGGGGTCGGCATGGGGTTCAGCCAGCACGCCGGCATGGTGATCTGCTGCGACGGCACCGAGGATGCCGATCGCCGGATCGCCAACGTGTTGTGGAACGACCCGGCCAGCGGCGTGATGCGCCATGCCGATGCGGGCTACGACATCGCCAGGACATGCGCGCGCGAGCACGGGCTGAACCTGCCCGGCATACTCTGACCGCCCGCCGAAGCCCGCCCCCGTCCCCGTCCCCGCCGGTGCGGGCGTCGCGCCCTAGTACTGCGTGGTCATCCTGTGGCCGCGCCGATAGGTCAGCCGCACCAGCGTGATGGCCTTTCCCTGAAGCCAGGTCGTGCGCTCGGTGCGAAACAGCGCGTCGCCGGTCGAACAGCCGAGATGATCGGCAAGGTCGCGGTCCGCCTCGACCGCCGAAAAGGCGATCTCGGCGTTCGAGAAGGGAAGCTCGGCCACCAGCCACTCGTTCGGGCCGCTGGCCGAGAAATCCGCCTCCGTCACGCGCGGGACGACCTCGGGATTGATCCAGCGATCCTCGTGCTGGTAGGGCATGCCGCCCGCGTAATGCATGCACACCAGATGCAGCACCTGCTGACCGGCGGTCAGCTCCAGCCTGCCCCGCAGCCAGTCCGGCACCTCCTGCATCTTCCGGTCGACCAGCGCATAGCGATACTCCGCCCCCTGGGCCGCGATCTCCTCCCGCACGATGGGGATCGAGAAGCGGGCCTGCCGGATCGGCGTCATCCGCACCCTGGTGCCTGCCTTGCGCTTGCGCTCGACGATGCCCTCCTCGGCCAGCTCCCGCATCGCCCGGTTCACCGTGGCCCGCGCGCAGCCATAGCTCTCGGCGAGGTCGATCTCGTTCGGCAGAAGGCTGCCCGGCCGCATCACCCCGCGCGCGATCCGGTCGAGCAGGTCGGCCTTGACGTCCTTGAATGTCACGCTCATCGACCCGCCCCTGTTCCCGCCTCGGCGGATCTGTTTCGCGGACCAACCCGGCTCATCCATCTTCCATGCAGCATCGGCCCCTGTTCGAGGATGGCATACATAACGAAATAAGGGCAGACAATAAGATCAGCCCCTGTGGCTCATCCCGAAGATCACCCTGCCCCGCCTTGCGAGAAGCGCCGCCATGCCGATCACCCCCGGGCCATCGGATGATCGCCCGATGACACCGCGACGGAAATTTCATGCCCCTCCGCCGCCCCTCAAACTGTCGCTTCGTTCAGGGAGCGCTTCGCCTCGAACGATCCGGCCCATCGGCGATATGCCCGGTGTCAGCAGATCCTTCAGCAGCGCCCGGCCCGGCGGTCGGACGCCACTGCGATCGCGTCGCCGGGGCAAAGTTGCAGGCGCCGGGGGCAGCCGGACAGGGCGCTCAGGCCACGTCTTTTCGCTTCTCGCGGTCGAGGATGAGCGGGAACCAGTCCTCGCGCAGCCTGTCGCCCGGCGACATGTCATGGCCTGGAAAGGGCGGCGAGGTGGGTCCGGGGCGCTGCACGTAGCGCGCGTCGTCGCCCACGAGCCGCAGCGAGAAGGCCCGCCGCCGCGCCGTGGTCTCGTTGCCGCGGGCGCCGTGCAGGGTCATGTAATGGAAGGCCACGGCATCGCCCGGCTCCATTTCCCATTCGCGGATGTCCATGGCTTCGGCATCGGGGTCCGGAACCGGCCTGTAGGCGCTTTCGTCGGGATAGAAGCTGGTCTCCGCCAGCCAGCGGGTCGGCAGGACCGGCTTCTCCCACAGATGCGATCCCGCCACGCAGCGCAGCGAGGCGCCACGCACCGGATCGAGCGGCGACCAGAAGCTTACCGTCTGGCGCCCCTCCACGAAGTAATAGGGTCCGTCCTGATGCCAGGGCGTGGGCTTCGAGGTCCCCGGCTCCTTGACGAGGACATGATCGTGAAAGAGCTGCACCCGGCGCGATCCCATCAGATCCGCCGCCACCTCGGCTGCGGGTGATGTGCGGATCACCGCCTCGAATTCCGGGATCCGGTTCCAGTTGCAGTAATCGTCGAAGAAGCGGCCGCCCTCGCCTGCCTTGAGGTTCTCGGCGGCATATTCGCCCGGCTCGGCCATGTTGCGCGCCACGCCGGCGCGCAGCGTCTCGACATGGTCGGCGAACAGCCCACGGATCAGCACCACGCCGTCGCGCTGGAAACTCTCGATCTGCTCGGGGGTGATCAGGGGGTGTGTCATGCGCCTGTCCTCATCGGGAAATGGTCGCGCCCAGCCTAGAAAGGGAGGTAACTTAGGTTCCAATAATATCTTTCGATGTTATGATTAGGCTCATGCTATACCTGACCCTGCGCCAATACGAATATGTCGCAACCGTCGCCCGCGCGGGAAGCCTTGCCGCTGCGGCGGCGCAGCTCAACGTGTCCCAGCCTTCCCTGTCCGTGGCGCTGTCACGGGTCGAGGCCCGTCTCGGGCTGAAGCTCTTTCACCGGGGCAAGGGCATGCCCGTCCGGCTGACCCCGGTTGGAGAGAGCTACATGAAGGCGGTCGAGGGGTTCCTCGCGACGGCGCGCAGGCTCGAGGATCCGCAGCATTTGGGCAGGTCCGGCGGGCAGGTGGTGCTGGGCGTGTTCGACGATCTGGCCCCCTTTCATCTCTGCCCGTTGCTCGCGGCCCTGCGTCATGATTTGCCCGATATCGAGATCCGTCACAGGACAGGCAATTTCGAAACCTTGGCGCGCGAGATGCTGGAGGGGCGGATCGACCTGGCGGTGAGCTATGATCTGGGGCTCGACGGCAGCTTTCTGCGCCTGCCGCTCCTGCAGGTGCGGCCGCATGCCTTCCTGTCGGCAAACGACCCCCTGGCATCCGGCGAGGACGTGACCCTCGCGGCGCTGTCGTCGCGTCCGCTGATCCTGTCGGAGGAAGGGCTCTCGGTGCGCCACATGCTGGGTCTGTTCCGCCGGATCGGCGCGAGGCCCGAGCTGCGCCACCGGGTCGCGTCTCTCGAATTGATGCGCAGCCTCGCCGCCAATGGCGCCGGCGTCGGCATCAGCTACGGCGCGCCGCGAACCGCCATGAGCTATGACGGGCGCGAGGTCGTCGCGCGGCCGCTGCGCGACGCCTTCGCCCGGGAACCGGTCGTTCTGGTGGAGACGGCGACAGCCGAGGAGACCGGCCTCAGATGCCGGGTTCGGGGCAGCATCGCCGGCTATTTCGCAGCGGCCTGACGCTCCATGACGCGCACCCATGGCCTTCTTTCAGCGATGCTCCAGGCCGACATGCCGGAGAGGAGGCCGCAGGCCCCTTCTCCGGTGAGGCGCATCCTCGCGGTTCAACTGCCGTTTCGATCGCCCAGGACCTGTCCCACGCATGCGCCGAACCCCACGCGGTACCCCTGCCCCCTGGCATGGCCGCGCAGCGTCAGCACGTCGCCGTCTTCGATGAAGCTTCGTGTCCCGCCCGCGATCTCGACCGGCTCCTTTCCGCCCCAGCTCAGCTCCAGAAGCGATCCGCGATTGCCGCGCTCGGGGCCCGAGATGGTCCCCGAACCGAGCAGGTCGCCCACCCGCATCGGGCAGCCGCTGCTGGAATGATGCGCCAGCTGCTGCGGGGCGGAGTAATACATTTCGCGGTAATTGGTGCGGCAGATGACGGTCTCTTCGCGGCCCTCGGGCGTCAGTCCGACCTCGAGATCGATGTCGTAGAGCATCGGCCCCGGTTCGTTCAGATAATCGAGCAGCGGCACCTCGCGGTCGGGCGTGTCGGCGCGAAACGGCTCCAGCGCCGCCGCGGTGACGATCCAAGGGCTGATCGTCGTCGCCGTCGCCTTGGCCTGGAAGGGACCGAGCGGCTGGTATTCCCAGGCCTGGATGTCGCGCGCCGACCAGTCGTTCAGCAGCACGTAGCCGAAGATGTTGTCGAAGGCCTCGGCCACCGAGAGCGGGCGCTCGGAGGGCTGGCCGACGATGGCACCCATCTCCAGCTCGATATCGAAGCGCTGCGAAGGGCCGAAACGCGGCGCCGCGTCATCGGGTCCCTTGAGCTGGCCCTGCGGACGCCGCACCGGCGTGCCCGACACCACGACCGAGGACGCGCGGCCATTGTAGCCGATCGGGATATGCAGCCAGTTCGGCGGCAGCGCGTTCTCGGCCCCGCGAAACATCGTGCCGACATTCTGCGCATGGTGCCGGCTGGCATAGAAATCGGTGAATTCGGAGACGGCGAAGGGCATGTGCAGCCGTGCCTGTGCCATTGGCACCAGATGCGGCTCGACCCTCGCCTGCGCCTCGGCGCCCTCCTCCAGCATCTTTATCACCTCGCGCCGCAGCCGGGCCCATGTGTCGCGCCCCATGGCCATGATCTCGTTCCAGCGGCCGGTTTGGAGCTGGTTCGAGAACTCCAGCAGCCCCGCTTGCTCCAGCCCGTGCAGATCGAGGATTTGGTCGCCGATGGCGGTGCCGCAACGCGGCGCGCCGCCTGCGGTCGAAAAGACGCCGTAGGGGAGGTTGTTGAGAGGAAAATCGCAAGCGGGATCATTGGCGCTCGCGATCCAGGATCGGATCAGGTCGGTCATTCAGGGTCTCCTTCAGGTCGCATCGGGTTGCAGCTCGGGCCGCGCCGCGGCAAAGCCCGGCAGCGCGAGGCAGCGTGCCTCGATCTCCGTCAGCCGGGCAAAGGGGGCAAGATCGCAGCCCCAGCGGCGCGCGTTGTAGAGTTGCGGGACAAGGCAGACATCGGCGAGAGTGGGCGCATCGCCGAAGCTGAACGCCGTATCGGCCATGATCATGCGCGCGAAGGCGTGAAATCCTCGCGTCATCCAGTCGTTCATCCATGCCGTGCGTACCGCCGCGTCATGGCCCAATTGCCCGAGCCGGGCGACGACCCGCAGGTTGTTGACCGGGTGGATGTCGGTGGCGATGACCAGCGCCGCGGCGCGTGTCTGCGCGCGTGCGGTGGCGTCCCCGGGCAGGAGCGGCGGCGTGGGATGGGTTTCCTCCAGCCAGTCGAGGATCGCCATCGATTGGGTCAGCACGGTGCCGTCGTCGAGGACCAGGGCGGGCACGCCTTGCGACGGGTTGAGCCGCGCATACGCCGCCTCCGCCTGCTCGCCCCGCATGAGGTTCACGGGGGCCGTCTCGTAGGCGACCCCCTTGAGATTCAGCGCGATCCGCACCCGGTAGGAGGTGGTCGAGCGCCAATATGCATGGAGCCTCATTTTTCACCCGGGGTGCCATCGAACTTCTTTTCGAGCGAGGTCCAGCAGTCGAGGTAATCGTCCTGCAGCGGCGCCTCGCGGGCAGCGAACTCGGTCAGGTGCTGCGGAAAGCGCGTCTCGAACATGAAGGACATCGTATCCTCGAGCTTGTGCGGTACCAGATCGGCGTTCGAGGCCCCTTCGAAGGCCTCGCGGTCGGGGCCATGCGGCAGCATCATGTTGTGCAGGCTCATGCCGCCGGGCGCGAAGCCCTGCGGCTTGGCGTCGTATTGGCCGTGGATGTTGCCCATCAGCTCGGACATGACGTTCTTGTGGTACCAGGGCGGGCGGAAGGTGTTCTCGGCCACCATCCAGCGGTCTCGGAACAGCACGAAATCGATGTTCGCCGTGCCCTCGACGCCCGAAGGCGCGGTCAGCACGGTGAAGATCGACGGGTCGGGATGGTCGAACAGGATCGCACCGACCGGGCAATAGGTGGTCAGGTCGTATTTCACCGGCGCGTAGTTGCCATGCCAGGCCACCACGTCGAGCGGGCTGTGCCCGATCTCGCAGCGGTGGAACTGGCCGCACCATTTGACGGTGACGGTGGAGGGCGTCTCGCGGTCCTCGAAGGCGGCCACGGGCGTCTTGAAATCGCGGGGGTTGGCCATGCAGTTGGCGCCGATCGGGCCGCGCGACGGCAGGTGGAACTTCTGGCCGTAATTCTCGCAGACGAAGCCGCGCGCCGGACCCTCCAGCAGCTCGACCCGGTAGACGAGGCCGCGCGGGATGATCGCGATCTCCCTGGGCGCGAGGTCGATCACCCCGAGCTCGGTGCAAAACCGCAGCCGCCCCTCCTGCGGCACCACCAGAAGCTCGCTGTCGGCGGAGTAGAAATAGGCATCCGTCATGCTTTGGGTGACGAGGTAGACATGGCTCGCCATGCCGGTCTGGGTGTTGACGTCCCCCGCGGTCGTCATGGTGCGCATGCCGGTCAGCCAGTCGAGCGGCTCTTGCGAGTGCGGCACCGGGTCCCAGCGATACTGGCCGAGCGAGGTCACCTCGGGCAGCACATGCGGCGCCGATTTCCAGTAGGGCAGATCGATGCGCGCGAAGCGGCCGGTGTGCTTCACCGAAGGGCGGATGCGGTAGCACCATGTCCGTTCGTTCTGATGGCTCGGCGCGGTGAAGGCGGTGCCCGAAAGCTGCTCGCCGTAAAGGCCATAGGCGCATTTCTGCGGGCTGTTCATGCCTTGCGGCAGCGCGCCGGGCAGCGCCTCGGTTTCGAAGTCGTTGCCGAAGCCGGGCATGTAGGCCTGCGCGTTGCGGGTTTGCCCGGTCGCGGGCAGCGCGGATGTATCAGCGGTCATGATGTTCCTCCTTGGACGAAAGAAGCGGGGGCGCGGGCGGTGGCCGCGCGGGGGGCGGGCGGGCCGGGTTTGCCGGCGCATTCGTGATAGACGCGAAGGCTGCAGCGCGCGCAGACGGTGTCGCGCGCCTGTGCGACCGCCTCGCGGATGGCATCGGATTTATGGGCGTGAACGTTGCGCGCGCCGAGCGCGTCGAGCACGCCAAGCCGGCGCAGCACGTCGATGATTTCCGGGTTGGCGGCGATCAGCAGGAACCCCAATCCCATGCGCCGGGCGCGGCGCGCCTCCTTGAGGATGAAATCGGCGCCGGCGAGGTCGATCTTTCCTGTGCCCTTGAGCGAAAGGATGCGGGTCTTGGCGCCATCGCGCGCGTCGATCCGGCGCAGCTCTCTCTCGACATGCTCGACCGACGCGAAGAAGAGCGGCCCTTCGAGCCGGGTCATGGAGATCTGCGGACATTGGTCGAGCCCGCGCAGATGCGCATTGGCAAAGGCGCGCCGGCCGCCGGGCTCGGTCACGGGGGCGCCGACGGCGACGATCGGCCGCGCGCTCTGGTAGAGAAAGGCGGCAAGCGAGGCGAAGGCGCCGACCATGATCGCGAAGGTCAGCTCGGAGATCACGCCGGTGCCGAACGTGGCCAGCAGGATCACGGTCTCGCTGCGGCTGGTGGCGATGATGTGCCGGATCTCGGCCAGATCGACCAGCCGCCAGGCGACATGCAGGATGATCGCGGCCATCGCCGGCACCGGGATGTAGCGCACCAGCGGCGCCACGAGGACGAGCAGGACCAGCAGGAAACCGGCAGCGAAGATCGCCGCCAGGGGCGTGCGCGCGCCGCTTTCGGCGTTGAGCCCCGAGCGGGTGAACGAACCCGATCCGGCGTAGCACTGGAACAGGCTGCCGATCATGTTGGACAGGCCCTGCCCCACCATCTCCTGGTCGGCGTCGTAGCGTTCCTCGCGCCGGATCGCGAAGGCGCGGCCGATCGAGATCGCTTCGAGCAGCCCGACGAAGGCGATTGCGACGGCTCCGGGGATCATCGTCATGACCATCGCCGGATCGAGATCGGGGGCCCGGAACGCGGGGGTGATCATGCCGAGCGGTGCGAACATCGCGACGCCGCGCGCCTCGGCATCGATCGCCCAGCCCAGCAACCCGGCCCCGGCAAGCGCGATCATGTAGGCCGGGATACGGCGATCGAGACGGCCCAGACCCAAAAGCACCGCGAGCGTTCCGATCGAGATCAACAGCGCCAGGGGCGCGGTGTCGGGCAGTGCCGAGAAGGTGCCGGTCAGACGCTGCAGCGCATCGCCTCCCTGCGCCGGCAGCCCCAGGGCCGGTGCCAGCTGCGTCGCCGCGATCAGCAGCGCGGCGGCGGCGGTGAAGCCGATGATGACCGAATGCGAGATGAAGGCGATGATCGCCCCCGCCCCGAGCAGCCCGGCCGCGAGCTGCAGCGCGCCGACCATCAAGGTCAGGGTCAGCGCCAAGGCGACGTATTCGGCCGATCCGGGCAGGGCCAGCGCGCCGAGCGTCGCAAAGAGCACGGCCGAGATCGCCGTGGTAGGCCCCGAGACCATCACCCGCGACGAGCCCCAGAAGGCGGCGACGAGCGTCACCACGATGGCGGTATAGAGCCCGTAGCGCGGCGGCAGACCGGCGATGATCGCGAAGGCGATGCCCTGTGGCAGAACCACGGTCGCGTTGGTCAACCCCGCCAGAAGGTCGTGACGCAGGGCGGCCCGGTCGACCTCGGCGAACCAGGGCCGCCGCGGATCGAGCCGCGCCGCGATCGTCTTCGATGTCATCGGCATGCGGGTCTCCTCCCTCTCGGTCCGGCCCGGCGGGCCGGGCGGGACCGTCACGGACCGGGCCTCAGGCCCGGTAGGCCGGAAGCGGTGCGCGGTCCTGCAGGGCCACCATGCGGCGCAGCATGGTCTCGGTCAGTCGCGCCCTGATCGCGGCATGGGCCTCGTCGTCATAGAGGTTGTGCATCTCGCCGGGGTCGGCCTGCAGGTCGTAGAGCTCGTTCCAGTCCTCGCCGTGGCGCAGCGACATGCGGTAACGCTCGGTGATCATCGTGCGCACGCGCTGCGGCCGGTCGAAGCCGGTCATCACGCGCTGGCTGTCCTCTTCGACGATCACCGCCTCCGGCGGCGGATCGCCGAACAGGTCGCGTCCCTGCATGCCGTTGAACCCCTGCACTCCGGCGCGGGCGAGAATGGTGGAGGCGACGTCGATCGAAGACGACAGGTCGTCCGAGACCTGCGATTGGCGCGGGGCCTGCGGGTCGCTCCAGATGAAGGGGACGCGGACCACGCCCTGATAGTGCAGGAGCAATTTCAGCATCAGCCCGTGATCGCCCATGTAATCGCCGTGATCGGAGGTGAAGATCACCACTGTGTCCTCGGCCAGCCCCAGCGCGTCGAGCCGGTCGAGCACTCGGCCGATCGCGTCGTCGATCATGCTGATCATGCCGTAGGTGAGGGCAATGATCGCCCGCGCCTCGTCCTCGGTCACCGCGAAGGGGCTCTGATTGTCGCGCGGGTCGGTGCCCTTCTCCATCGCCTCTCGCATGGCGCGGACCGGCTTCAACGCGCTCTTGCCGAAGGAAGGCGGCAGCTCGATCCGATCGGGATCGTACATGTCCCAGTAGCGCCCCGGCGGCGTGAAAGGGTGATGCGGATCGGGAAAGGACATCTGCAGAAAGAAGGGCGCATCCTCCTGTGCCCGCTGTTCGAGCCATGCGGCGCTGCGATCAGCGACCCAGCTGGTCGAGTAGAGCTCTTCCGGCACGGCGGTGCGCCAGGCCTGGGGCGCCTTGATCCGGTCGTCCGGCAGCGCGTTCTCCGGCCCGGTGAGGCTGTCGAAATCGGGCCGCTGGCCGCGCGCCCAGAGCAGGTAGTCGCCGGAGGCCTGATCGGCATGGTCGGCGGCGACCTCGACATGCTCGAAGCCGTAGAAATCGCCCCCCGCGCGATCCGCCAGCGGTTTGTCCCACTTGCCGACATGTTCGAGGTCGTATGCCTCGGAGTGACGGTTGTCCTTGAAGGCGTCGCGCAGATGCGGCGCGGGCACATGCTTGCCCGGCTGCGGCACGAAGGTGTTGCTCGCCGGAAGCCCGGTGAAGCTCTGCAGGTGCGACTTGCCGATCAGCCCGGTGCGGTAGCCGGCGTCGCGCAGAAGCTCCACGAAGGTGGTGTGGTTGCGCGACAGCGGGATGCCGTTGTGACGGGCGCCATGCACCGAGCACATGCGCCCGGTCATGATCGAGGCCCGGTTGGGCATGCAGATCGGATTGGCCACGTAGAACCGCTCGAAACGCGTGCCCCGCGCGGCGATGCCGTCGATGTTGGGGGTCTGCACGACCCGGTTCCCGTAGCAGCCCAGATGATCCGCGCGATGCTGATCGGTTATGATGAACAGGAAATTGGGGCGCTTGGTCATCAGCGGGCCTCCTTGTAGGGGGTGGGGGCGGGAACGCGGCGCAGATCGAAGAGGATCAGCGCCACGCCGGCCGCGATCGCTGGCAGGTGGATGGCGGGGCTCGCGATCAGGCACATGAAGGCGGCCACGAAGCGCAGCCCGACTTCGACGGCGGTCAGCCGGCCCCGGTCATGCGCCGAGAGGGCCGAGGAGAAGAGCCAGATGCACAGGCCGCTGCGCAGGACGATCCACACGAAAGCCCCGAGGTGGAATTCCTCGACGATCAGCAGCGTCGGGTAGTAGACGAAGATGAAGGGAATGATGAACTTCGCCATGCCGAGACGGAAGGACATCAATGCCGTCATCAGCGGGTTCGCCCCGGCGATCGGCGCCGCCGCATAGGCCGCGATCGCCACCGGCGGGGTGAGCGAGGAGGCCACGCCGTAGTAGAAGACGAACATGTGCGCCGTCAGCATCGACAGGCCCAGGGCCTGGATGGCCGGGCCCATCACCAGGATGATGATGAGATAGGCGGGCAGCGTCGGCATGCCCATGCCGAGCACCAGCGCACCGATCATGGCCACGAGCAGGGCCGAGAACAGGCTGTCGCCCCGGATCGCGCCGATGACATTGGCAAGCTTGAGGCCGAGCCCGGTCGAGTCGAGCGAACCCACGAGGATGCCGATCGCCGCGATCGCGATCAGCAGCGAGGCGCCCGCCGCGCTGCCGCCGATGAAGGAGCGCCACAGGCGCATCGGGTCGCGGCGCACCTCGGGATTGATCACCGAGAGGGCCACGAGGATGACCGTGGCGTAAAAGCCGGCCGAGGAGGTGGAGAGCCCCATGAGCAGGGCGGCGATGACCGTGGCGATCGGGCCGAGAAACAGCACCGAATTGATCAGGTCGATGCGGGTGATGCGGTCCTCGGTCTTGAGAGGCTGAACCTCGATCCCCTGGCGCCGTGCCTCGACGGTGACCGCGCAGAACAGGCTGAAGTAATAGAACAGGGCCGGGACGAGCGCGGCGATGATGATGTTGAGATAGCCCGCCCCCGTGAGATCGGCCATGACCAGGGCCGCGGCCCCCATGATCGGCGGCATGATCTGACCGCCCGAGGAGGCGGTGGCTTCGATGCCCGCGGCGAAGGTGGGCGAGAAGCCGCGCTTCTTGATCGTCGGGATGGTGAAGGTGCCGGTGCCCACGATGTTGGCCACGGTCGAACCCGACATGGTGCCGAAGAGCGATGAGGCCAGGATCGCGGCATGGGCCGGGCCGCCGCGCGTGCGCCGCGTCGCCAGAAAGGCGAATTTCAGCAAGGTGTCGCCAGCGCCCGTGCCTTCGAGCAGCGCACCGAAGATGATGAAGATGAAGACCGTGGCCAGCACGATGTTGGTGATCGAGCCGAACACGCCCTTGTTGGTGTTGTACCACAGGTTCTCGGCCACCTCGTCGAGGCCGAAGCCGCTATGCGCGAGAATGCCGGGCAGGTCCTGGCCGAACAGCAGGTAGAGGACCGCCAGCGCGCCGACGCTGAACAGGCCCCAGCCCCAGAGCCTGCGGCAAAGCTCGAGGAACACCGCCAGCCCGGCCAGCGCCGGCCAGGCATCGCGTGTCGAGACGTCGTAAAGCGCCGTTTCCATCAGGGTCTGCACCTGCAGGAAGCTCCAGATCGACCAGAGCCCCGCCAGCAGCATCGCGATGTCGATGACCGCGTGCAGCAGCTCCGCGCCGTGCCGGGGGGGCGGCGCGTCGCGGCCCAGATCGCGGTCGGTCCGAACCGTGTCCAGCCGCTTGCGCCGCGCCGCCGCGACCCCCGCGACCAGCGCCAGCGCGAAGCCGCCGGCCCGGTGCAGCTTGGGATCGAGCAGGCCGAGGCCCGAGGTATAGAGCGCGATCACGCCCAGCCCGAGACAGGCCAGTGTGCCGGCGATGAACAAGACGCGGGAGAACGCGCCGAGAGCAGGGCTCTGCACGGTCATGACAGACCTTCCTTTCATTGGGAGCCGAGGGTCCCGCCCGCGCCGGAGCGCGGGCCGGGGGGCGGTGCGTCAGCCGTCCGCGCGCAGCTTGGCGGGGATCTCGAAGCCCGCCTCGTCGTAGTAGCGCAGCGCGCCCGGATGCAGCGGCACATTGACCCCGACAAAGGCCGTCTCGGGGGTCACCTCGCGCAGGAACTGGGCGCTGCCCTGAACCTCGTCGATGTTCTCCCAAAAGGCCTTGGTGACCTCGTAGACGACATCCTCGGGCATGCCTTCATGGGTGCCGATGAACTGGTAGAACCCCAGCGCGGTGATCTCGCCCTCGGTGAGCTGGCCCTTGTAGAGCGTGCCGTCGAAGGAGGTCATGCCGCGGCCCGGCTCACCGAAGATGCGGCGGGTCTCCTCCTGCTGCGCGGCCTCGGCCGGGATGGACAGCAGCCGGAAGCGCCCCGAAAGGCCGAACTGCTCGATATTCGCCGAGCCGACTTCCGCGGGGCGGATCATCATGTCGATCTTGCCATCGGACAGGGCGTCGTCGCCCTCGCCCCAGCTCAGCCGCACGGCGGTGTAATCCTCGTTGGGCTCGAAACCGGTGATTGCCCGGATCAACGCCTCGGATGTCGCCGAGGCCGAACCTGCCGGCGGGCCGGTGAAAACCGTCTTGCCTTCGATGTCCTGCCAGCTTTCGATGCCCGAGCCGTCCAGCGTGACCGGGTGGTAGGCCCCGGCCTGAAAGCCCAGGATCGCGCGCAGGTTCTCGGCCAGCTCGGGCGCGTCCGAGATCGGCGCATACATGGCCTCGCCCGCCTGCATCAAGGGCACGAGCGAGGGCACGGCCGAGAAGAAGGCCAGCTCGCCCTTGGCGCCGTTGAGCATCGATTTGGTCAGGGTCTGCCCCGCATTGACCTGGATCTGGACATCCGATTTGCGGGCCTGATTGACGAAGGACACGAACATCGTGTGGACCGGGTCCCCGACCCCGGCGGTTTCGCCCTTGTAGATCTGGGCCGTGGCGGGTGCGGCCAGACCGGCCGCAAGAGCCATGCCGACCAGGGCACGCGGCAGTGCTGAAATACGAATCATGATCTCCTCCCAAAGATGTCGATCTCACGCTAGCGCCGGCATCACATAAATTATAATGACTTTATTGCGCATATATATATCATTCTGGTATGAAAATTGACCCTCGACACCTGGCGCAGCTGGCGGCGATCCTAGAGGCCGGCTCGTTTCAGGCCGCAGCGGATGAGCTCGGCCTGACGCAGCCTGCCCTGAGCCGCAACATGCGCATGCTGGAGGCGCGTCTCGACGCGCCGATCTTCGAGCGCAGCGGCAAGCGATCATTGCCCACGGCGCTGGGGCGTCGCCTTGCCCGCAGCGGGCTGGCGATCCGGGCCGCCGAGGAACAGGCGGGCGTTCAGGCCAGTCTCTGGGCCGAAGGGCGGAGGGGAGAGCTTCGCCTGGGCGCGCCGCCGATCGTGTCGGGGCGGTTCCTGACCAAGGCGATCTCGCGCTTTCTCGTGGCGCATCCCAGCTGGACCCTCGATTTGCAGGTGGGCCTCGTTCCCGAGCTGCAGGCGATGCTGGCGCGTGGCCGGATCGATCTGCTGATCGGCCCGCAAAGCCTTGTCGATCAGGAGGCGCGCCTGGATTTCGAGCCGTTGATCGATGACCGGATCGGGGTGTTGTGCCGCGCGGACCACCCGCTCACTCGGATCGACAGGCTGACCGCCCGTCATCTCGAGACGCAAAGCTGGCTGGTGCATTCCCGCGGCAGCCTGCTGCGGCAACAGACCGAGGCGGCCCTTCTCGCGGCTGGCCTGGAAAAGATCCGTATCGGCTGCGAAGCCGGTGCAACCGGGTCCGCGCTGGAGATCGTCGCCGCCACCGATCTTCTGACCGCGATGCCGGTCGCCATGACCTGTCCGTATCTGGAAGGGCGGCTGACATTCCTGTCCTTCGATCATCCGCTCTTTCGCAGGCCGATTGGTATCATGCGCAGGCGCGGCAGCGTGCTCGATAGCGGGGCCCAGTGGCTGGTCGAGCATCTCAGGGACACCGCCTGAGCGCCCCCGGCCGGACCGGCTACAACGCGGCGCTGCGCAAGCGCGGCTCGTAACCGCCCGATCGAGGCCGCGGCTCAGGCGTCGGGCGCCCGGTTCCACGCAAGCAGTTCGCCGGGCCGATCGATCTCGTGACCGTGGAGGCGGTCGAGCAGGTCGGCGGGCTGGCCGGCGAGTTCTCGCTCGATGTCGCAAGGCTTCCCGCTCCGGTCGAGCGCCTCCCGCGCGATCCCGGATTTCGTGGCCTTCCAAATGTCATGGAAGGTGTGCCCGGCAGGCGGCCTCGCGGAACTGGCTGCTGCCGTCGGCGCGCCGTTCGTGAAGCTGGCCGAGGCCCGCCCAGGCATCCGCTGGGATGCCAGCACTGCCTTGGAGGTGCCGCCGGGGAGGCTCGCCCTTCCGGTCCGGTGAGACGCGGCAGACCGTGCCGGGCGGGGGAGCACGACGCCCGGCCTCGTCCGGTCACCGGAACATGTATTCCACCGGAAATGTCACCAGCTGCGGGACGAAGAACAGGATCAGTATCGCCGCCAGATCGCAGATGATGAAGGGCGTCGCCGCGCGGTAGATCTCGTTCATCGTGGTGCCCTTCGGGGCCACGGCCTTCATCACGAACAGCGCGCCGCCGAGCGGGGGCGAGGTGGAGCCGGTTTCGATCGCGACCAGATACATCGCGGCGAACCAGATCGGGTCGAAGCCGAATTCGAGGATGACGGGTATGAAGATCGGCAGCGTGATCAGCATGATCGGCAAGGGGCCCATGAACATGCCCAGGAAAATCACGGCTCCCAGCATCGTCAGCACGATGGCGCCCGGCCCGATATCGAGCGAGATGATGGCGTCCACCATGCCGAATGTCGCGCCGGTAAAGGCCAGCAGCTGCGTGAACGTCACCGCGCCCGACACGATCAGCAGCACCATGACCGAGATGTTGGCGCTGCCGAGAATGGATTTCGAGAACACGTTCCATGTCAGCCGCCGTTTCATCGCGGCAAGGGCGAGCGTGGCGAAGGCGCCGGTCGCGGCGGCCTCGCTCGGGGTCGCCCAGCCCAGAAAGATCACGCCGACGACCGAGAAGACGACGAGCCCGAGAGGAAGGATGTTCACCGCCGTGGCGTGCAGCTTTTCGGACATCGGCACCGGCTCCACGTCGAAGGAGGGGGCGAGGTCGGGCTCGAGCGTGACGCGGACATAGATGTAGAGCGTGTAGAGCACGGCCATCAACAGGCCCGGCACGATGATCCCGATCAGGATGCGGCCGATGGACAATTCCGCCACCACGCCCAGAACCACGGCCAGCGAGCTTGGCGGGATCATGATCGCGAGCCCGGCAGAGCCGAGGATCGGGCCGAGTGTCATCGGCTTCTTGTAGCCGCGCTTCTCCATCTCGGGGACGAGCGAGGAGCCGAGCAGCGCGATCGCACCCATCGAATTGCCGGTCAGCGACGAGAACAGGACCCCGCCCCCCACGGCCATGAAGGCCAGCCGCCCGCGCAATCTTCCGAACCATTTGTCCAGCGTATCCATCAGGTCGATGGCGATGCGGGACTGGAACATGCCTTCGCCCATGATCATGAACAGGGCGACCGGAACGAGGGTGAAGCTGGAGACGGAATCGATGGTGTTCATCACCACCTGCCGCACCCCGGACATGCCGCCCAGAAGGATGTAGGAGCCGACGATGTTCACCGCCAGGAAGGAGAACGCCACCGGCAGGCCGAGGATCATCAGGACCAGCAGCGGGCCCACCACGAGGGCGATCACGGAATACCATTCGAGCATCACGATACCTCGGTGCGGAGGGCGGCGACCGCCTGGAAGAGAAACTGAACCGCCATCAGGAACATCCCGAGGGGCAGCACCAGCGTGATCCAGTATTTCGGCGGGGCCATCACCGTGGTCGCGCGGACACCGGTTTCGACCTGGTCGAGAACCACGTCGATGCCGACGACGGCCAGCACCAGGCAAACCGCGAGGCCGACGATCGAATTGACCAGCTGCGCCAGGGCCTTCCAGCCTGTCGACAGGCTGTTATAGACGAGATCGAGGGTGACATGCATGTTCTTCTCGAGCAGGTAAGGCGCGCCGAGAAAGGTGATGTAGAGAAGCGAGTATTCGCTGATCTCGATGACCCACAGACGAGAGCCCGCGCCGAACGCCCGCGAGACCACTTCGATGAAGATGATGGTCGCGGCGAAAAACAGGATGCACGCCCCCAGGATCGCCAGCCAGAGGTTCAGGCGGCTGAAAAGGCGCTGGAGACGATGATAGGGAGACGGCATCACAAGTCCTAGCAATGTTGCGGCAGCGGGGCCGGGCCTGCATGGCGCGGCCCCGCCGGTGATCGAAGATCGCGGGGTCTAGTCGACCAGCATGCCGCGCAGTTCGGCCGCGACGTCATCGCCCGTGGTCTTGGCGATCTCCGTCCAGGCGGACTCGATGGCGACCTCGCGCAGGCGCGCGGCGTCCTCGCCCGACAGCTCGATGACTTCGAAGCCGGCTTTCTCCATCTGCCCGACACCTTCGGCGACATCCTCGGCCCAGATCTCGTCGATCCGCGGGGCCAGATCGTCGCGCACGAAGGTCGTGATGCGGCTGCGCAGATCCTCGGGCAGCTCGTTCCAGGCGTTCTGGTTCACCAGGACCGGGAAACCGGCCCGGTAGACGCCGGGATAGACGACATGGGTCACGACGCCCTGGAATTGCTCGGCCCAGCCGACGGTGCCGCGCATGAAGCCGTCGATCGTGCCGCGCTCCATCGCGGTGTAGATCTCGCCCATCGGCAGGACCAGCGGTTCGCCTCCCAGCGCCTTCACCAGCGGAAGCAGCGTCGGAAAGACCCGGATGCGCAACCCGTCGAGATCGTCGAGCGTCTCGATCGGGGTGTTCAGAAAGACGTGGAAAGCGAGGTCGGTGGCCGGCACTTCGCCAAGGAATACGAGGTCCTGCTCGGCGTGCAGCTCATTCATCCGCTCATAATAGCCGGTCCCGCGAATGTCGTCATAATCCTTGAAGGACAGGTTCATCGTGGAGGAGGCGGGCACGAGGCCGGAATAGTAGCTGGGGCTGGTGAACGTGATGTCCATGGCGCCGTTGCGCACCGCCTCGGCCTGGCCGAAGGGCGGCATGACCTCGGGGCCGCCGCGCCAGTTGATCTTGAACTCGCCCTCGAATTCGGCGTTCACCTCGTCGATGAACATCGCGAAGCCCCGCGAGATATCCGCCTGACGGGGGGCCAGCGTCACCGCGTTCATCGTGTATTCCTGGGCGATGGCAGCGCCGCCGATCCAGACGGCACCGGCCGCCAAGGCCACGGATTTCAAAAGATGTTTCATGGTCTCTCCCTTGGTTGGGCTTCAGGTCAATCCGATGGCCCAAGCATCGTAGCCATAGACCCAATCGGCATTGCCACCCTTTTTCAGCCACTCGTTGGCCAACGAGTTCTTCTGCACCTGCGCGGTGCGCGGCTTGCGAGCGGTCTCGTATTGCTCGAGCGCCTTTTCGACCCCGCCGGGATCGACACCGTCCAGCGTCCGGGCCAGCACCACGGCATCCTCGATCGCCATGCAGGCGCCTTGCGCCATGAACGGCACCATCGGATGCGCGGCGTCGCCCAGGATGGTGGCACGGCCCTTCGACCATTGCTCCATCGGCTCGCGCACATGCAGCGCGGATTTCGTCACCTCGTCGCAGGCGTCCAGCAGGGCGCGCGCGTCGGCATGGAAATTGCTGTATTCGGCGCGCAGCTCCTCGACATCGCCCGGCAGGGTCCAGCCCTCCTCGGTCCAGCCCTGCTGCGGCGTGGTCGCAAAGACGAAGATCTCCTCGCCGAGCGTCAGCGGAAAGGTCACGATCTGCTTCTCCGGCACCTCGCCCCACCACTTGGTGAAGGCATCGGTGTCGGGCAGCTCGGACGCCTTGCTGCGCGGAAAGACACCGCGATAGGACACGATGCCGGTGAATTTCGGGTCGTCCTCGCCCCAAAGCGCCGTGCGGACCGCGGAATGAATGCCATCCGCGCCGATCACGACGTCGAATTTCCGGCGGCTGCCATCCTCGAACAGGATCGTGGCGCCGTCATCGGAGAGCGCGACACTCTTCGCCGACATGCCGGGGTGAACGCAGGTTTCGGGGAGCTGGTCCTGCAACGCGGTCAGAAGGTCGGCGCGGTGAATCGTAAGCTGCGGCGCGCCGTATTTCTCTTCGGCGGCGGCGCTCATCGGCAGGCGTGACGTCTCCTCGCCGGTCACGCCATCGCGGCTGATACGAAAGGTCGGCCGCGCGGCGGTCTTGCGCAGGTATTCCCCGACACCGAGCTGATCGAGCGCGAACACGGCATTGGGCGTGAGATTGATATCCGCGCCGACCCGGTTGAAGGCGGGCGCACGTTCGAAGACCTGCACGTCGTGCCCGGCCTTGCGCAATGCGATCGCCGCACTGAAGCCGCCGATCCCGCCACCGCTGATGCCGATTTTCAATCCACCCATCTCCAGCTCCCTGTTCTATTTTGAACGATAAGTTCATACATACGATGCGGCGCCTTGTGGGTCAAGAAAATGGTTCGGAGATTGCGCGGCAGGCTCCGGTGCCGGATATTTTTCCCTGAAATCATGTGAATGCGTATGTTCAAATACGAATTACTTGTTCTATATTGTATAGTGATCGGCGGAGACCCATGATGCGAGACGTGACGGAAAAAGAATCGACATCCTATTCAGTGCCGCCGGTCGAGCGCGCGCTGAGCCTGCTGCGCCATATCGGCAGCGGCCGAAGGTGCCGAAACCTCAGCACCACCTCGAAGGAGCTGGGGATCAACAGGACGACGCTGATCCGCCTGATCCACACGCTCGAAGCCAATCGCATGATCGAGCAAATCGAGGAAGGCGCCGGATACCGGCTCGGCCCCGCCTTGATCAGCCTGGCCGCGCAGGCGATCCACGGGCGCGATATCGTGCAGGTCTGCCAGCCGCTCCTGGCCGAGCTGGCAAGGACGACCGGCATGTCCGCACATCTCGGCATTCTCGATGGCATCGACCTTGTCTATCTCGTGCATGAGGCCCCCAGAACGCATCTGGTCAGCAACATGCGCCCCGGATCGCGCCTCTCGGCGCATACCTCCTCGGGCGGGCGCGCCATCCTGTCCGAAATGTCAGACGATGACATCCGCGCGCTCTTCGGCGGCGTCGAGCTTCGCAAACTCACGGAAAAGACGCCCCTGACCGTCGAGGCGGTGCTGGAGCAGGCGCAGCAGGACCGACAGCTCGGCGTCGCATGGAGCGAAGGCAATTTCGAAGCCGGGATCGGCTCCTGCGCGGCGGCGGTGCTCGACCACGAGGCGCGACCGGCCGGCGCGATCAACGTGTCAGGCCCCGTCAGCCGTTTCACCGAGGAAGGAAGCGGCCCCGAGGGCGCGATCAAGGATGCAGTGCGTTCGGCCGCGCAACAGGCGTCGATGGCACTGGGCTACGTGGCCCGGGCGCGGTAGGCCCTCCCCGCGACCGGGGCCGCCGCAGCCGGGCACCGTCAGGGCCAGCGCGCCCATGGATGCGGCCGGCCCGAATGATCCTCGTAGATCGATTTCTGCCGCTGATAGGCGCGAAGCCCCGCCCGGCCCTTCTCGCGCCCCATGCCGCTCGCCCCGTCGCCGCCGAAGGGGGTCGAGATCGAAAATTGCTTGTAGGTGTTGATCCAGACGGTTCCGGCCCGGATGGCCCGCGCCAGCCGCCAGCATTTGACATGATCGCGCGACCACAGCCCGCAGGCCAGGCCATATTCGTTGTCGTTCGACATGGCGATCACGTCCTCCTCGTCGTCGAAGGGCATGACGACCAGCACGGGGCCGAAGATTTCCTCGCGGCAGGTGCGGGCCGTGTTGTCCAGCCCGGCGATGATCGTGGGCAGGTAATAGGCCCCGTCGTCATATCGCGCCCCCTCGGGCCGCGCGCCGCCGGTCAGGATTTCGCCGCCTTCCTCGCGGGCCGCCTGCACATAGGCTTCGACCGAGGCGCGGTGATCTGCATGCACCATCGACGAGACCTGCGTCGCATCGTCGAACGGATGGCCGACCTTCAGGGCCTCGGTCGCCTCGACCAGGCGCGTCACGAAGCGGTCATGGATGCTGCGCTGGACGAACAGGCGCGACCCTGCGATGCAGCTCTGCCCGCTGGACGAGAAGATGCCGAACAGGATGCCGGCGATCGCCAGGTCCTCGTCGCAATCCTCGAACACGATGGTCGGGGATTTGCCGCCCAGCTCCAGCGAGATCGGCATCAGCTTCTCGGCTGCCACATGCGCCAGGTGGCGGCCCGTGGAGGTGCCGCCGGTGAAGGACACCTTGCCGATATCGGGATGTTCGACCAGCAGGTTGCCGACCTCGCGGCCCGAGCCCGGCAGAACGGAAAAGAGCCCCCTGGGCAGCCCCGCCTCCTCCACGATCCGGGCCAGTTCCAGGCTGATCACGGGCGACCAGCTGGCCGGTTTCAGCAGCACGGCATTGCCCGCCGCCAGCGCCGGCGCGACTTTCTGCGCGTCCGAGGCGATGGGGGAGTTCCACGGCGTGATCGCGCCGACGAGGCCGATGGGATCATGCACGGAATAGGTCTGGTAGTCGCTGCGCGGGGCGGTCATCAGGTCGTCCGAGGTCTCCAGCACGGCGCCGAAATAGCGGAACGTGGCCGCGGCGGACGCCGCCAGCGCGCGGGCCTCGCTTCGGGTCTTGCTGGTGTCGCGGCTTTGCAGCCAGGAAATCCGTTCGATATTGGCGGTGATCCCGTCGGCGATCCGGTAAAGATGCATCGCCCGCTCATGCGGCCTGAGGCCCTGCCATTCGGGCTTTGCCTGCGCGGTCCGGGCGCGGTCGATGGCCGACAGCACATCCGCCTGCGACGCGCCCGCAAAGCTCATGTTCTCGGTGCCTTCGGCGGCAAAGGTCGAGGTGATCTCGGCCCCGGTGCCGGCCTGCCATTCACCACCGACGAACAGCCGTCCGTCCGGGAAGGGATAGGTCATGTCGTGCTCCTAGATGATGATCGCGCCGGACCGGTTCAGCACCGTGCGCGCCAGACTGTAGGCCGTCGAAAGGGAGGTCTTGGGGTTCAGCGGAGACACCTTTCCGACAAGGCGCATGCTGTAGTCCACGGCCTGCGATCTGACCTGGTATTCATGCGTGTTCTCGGTCGTTGCCGGGTCCGCGATCAGGCGCACACGGGTTTCGTCCATGCCCGGCCCGGCCAGCGCCAGCGTCGCGGCGACATTGGCATTCTTGGGAAAGCGCATCGCCGCCTCGCGGGCCGTGCCTTCGAAAAAGACCGCCTCTTCGGTCAGGGCGTCCAGATCGACGCGGCTTTCCGCATCCGTGCCCTTCCAACCGCCGGGCGGTTTGCGCCCGGTATAGCTCAGCTCGTTCAGGCCGGACAGCCGCGCCGCGACCAGCGCGTCGATGCCGCCGATCGCACCGGCGGGCAGGATGATCCGCGCCCCCCGCCCCGCGGCGGTCTCCTTGAGCCGGTCGAACAGCGCCTGATCGGCAAACGCCCCGACCGAGGCCGTCACCAGATCGACCCCCGCGCCCAGCACCGCCGCGCCGTGATCGGCCACGGCCTTCTGGCCCGCGCATTCGACGACCAGATCCGGCCGCGCCGCCAGCATCTGCGCGATATCGGTGAAGACCTGCACCTCGATATCACGCGGCGCGCAGATCTCCGCAGCCGCGCGGCGTAGCTCGTCGGGCGTGCTGCGCACCAGCAGGGAGAGCTTGCGAAGCCGCATGTCGGGCTGGTCGCAAAGCGTGGCGACAAGGGTTCGGGCGATCGCCCCGAACCCGATCAGGGCAAGATGCTGCATCGCTCAGACCCTCGATCCCGCGGCACCCGCGGGCGGGCCGGCAAAGGCTTCGGCGAAGGGGCCGATGGCGGTCATGTCGACCTCGACCACGGCGGGGCCCTTGCGCTGCATCGACTGGTCGAAGATCCCGGGGAACGCCTCGATGGCGTCGATCTTCACATGCGGCATGTCGATGGCCGCGCACAGCTTGCCGAAATCGGGCGTCTTGAGCGCCGAATAATGCCGCCGCCCGTCATATTGGGCGTCCTGGATGTTCTCGATCACCCCGTAGGCCGCGTCGTTCATCAGCAGGAAGGTGACGTCCAACTTTTCGTCGACGGCGGTGATCAACTCGGCGATGCCCAGCATGGAGCCGCCATCTCCCAGCAGCGTCACGGTGCGCGCATCGGGGGAGGCCACCGCCGCGCCGCAGCCCATCGCGATCCCCTGGCCGATGCCGCCGCCAAGCGCGTGCACCCCGAGATTGGGCGCGGCGATCTGCACGTAGCGGTTGCCGAAGGTCGAGTTCGAGATGGTCACATCGCGCACCCAGGGATGCCCGCCCGAAGCCACGACATCGAGCAGGTGATCGGCGACCATCTGATAGGGCCCCAGCCGGTCGCGCAGCACGCCTTCGGATTTGGCGCGGGCCACCGAGATATCGTAGCGCTGGTTCGGATCCACATCGAGCTTTTCGGGCAGCCGGTCGAGCAGCGCCTGCAACGTCGCCGCGGCGTCTCCGTTCAAAAACAGCTCGACCGGGTAGTTGCGCCCGCATTGCGTCGGCTCGACGTCGATCTGCACCAATGGCCGGGGCAGCTTCATCTTGTTGTTCATGGTCTCGTTGCCGCGCAGGCGCGAGCCGACGACGATCATCAGGTCGGCGGCGTCATAGATCCCGCGCGCTTCGGGCGTCATGTTGAAGGCGCCCAGCGTGCCGGGATTGTCCTCGGCCACCACGGCGCGGCCTTGGGTCGAGGTCACGGCACCGAAGCCGCGATCCACCAGCGCATTGGCCTGCTCGGACGCGCCCCGCGCCCCGCCGCCCAGCCAGATCATCGGGCGTTTCGCCCGCTTCACCATCTCGGCCAGCGCGTCGAGCTGCGCCTCCGGCGCGACAGGCCGCGCCGGCGGTGGCGGCGACAGGGTGAACTGCGTCACCGCGTCGAGGCGCTGCACGTCCACCGGGATTTCCAGGCTGACCGGCCCGGTCGGCGGCGTGCTGGCCGCGCGGATGGCCGCATCAAGCGTGCCGATGGCCGATTTCTCGTCCCAGATGCGGAAATAGGCTTTCGACACGCCCTTCAGCATCTCGGGCTGTTTCGGCACGTCATGGATGGCGGCCCGGTCGCGGTCCATGAATTCGCGGTCCACCTGCGTCGTGATGTGCAGCAGCTTGCTGCCCGCCGTCAGCGCCTCGGCCTGGCCGCCCGCGGCATTGCCCGCCGCTGTTCCGGTCGAAGTCAGCACCACGCCCACTTGCCCCGAAACCCGCGAGAACGCGTCGGCCATGTTCATCGCACCGGCCTCGCCCCGGGCGGGAACGAAGCGGATCCGGCCCTGCTCGCCGATCCCGTCCAGGATCGGCATGTTGTGAATCGAGATGACGCCGAAAACGGTGGTGATGCCGGCATCGGCGAGACTTCTGGCAATCTGGTAACCAACGGTTTCGGTCATTTTCGGGCTTTCTGTTCGCAAGATCAAATGAAGCGGGAGACGCCGCCGGAAATTTCGAGGCGCGCGCCGGTGATGTAGCTGGCCGCGGGCGAGGCGAGGAAGACCAGCGCGCGGGCGGCCTCTTCGGCCCGGCCCAGACGCCCCAGGGGGATCGCCTTGCGCCGGGCGAGATCGGCGAACCAGTCCTCGCGCGTCTGGCCCTGGTCCTCGCGGGCCTCGAACCGGCGCTGCCATTGCTGGCTGTCGACCAGCCCCAGCAGGATCGAGTTCACCCGGATCCGGGGCGCCAGCTCGGTGGCCAGCGATTTCAGCAGGCTCTGCACGCCGGCGCGTGCCGCCGAGGTGCAGACCATGTGCGGCTCCGGCTGATAGGCGAGCAGGGAATTCACCGCCGTGATCGAGCCGTGGCCGCTGCCGCGCAGCTGCGCCTCGAAGGCGCGGATCGGGTGCAGCTGGCTGAAGAATTTCAGCTCCAGCTCCTCGCGCCAATCGTCATCCGTGGTGTCGGCATGGGTCGACACGCGGCCCTGCCCGGCATTGGTGACCAGCGCATCGCAGCCGCCGAAACGCTCGGCCACCTCGGCGGCGAACTCCGCATTGGCCCGGGGCTCGAGAACCGAAAACGCGCGGGCCAGCACCCGGTCGGCGCCGAACTCGCCCTCCAGATCATCCGCGACCCGGCTCAGCCGGTCGGCACCGCGCGCGCAAAGCGCCACGCGGGCGCCCTCGCCCAGGGCCGCCCGCACGGTCGCCAGACCGATGCCCGACGATCCGCCGGTCACGACGATCGTTCTGTCTTTCAACCCCAGATCCATGGGCCTAGGCCTTCGCGAGGTCGGGAAAGCCCGCATCGGGGCGGCCGGCCATGACGGCGCGCTGCGCGGGCGTCGGCGGGCCCGCGGTCATCCAGCGGTCCATCGAGTCGGGATCGGTGCGCGACCAGACCTTCGCCTCGTGCGTTTCCTCGTCGATCTGCTGCAATTCGGCGGTGAACTCGATCACGAAGCCCGACGGAGAGACGAAATAGGCGAACGGGTTGTTGCCCGGCCCATGCCGGCCCGGCCCCCAGCTGGGCACCTGGCCCTTCTGCTTCATCCGGCCGATGCCGCGCATGAAACTGTCCAGATCGGGCATCTCGAAGGCGACGTGGTTGACCGACGGATATTGCGCGCGCACCAGCGCGATGGAGTGGTGATCGCGGTTGCAGCGCATGAACACCATCATGTCTGCGGAGTAATCGCTGGTGCGGAAGCCCAGGATATCCTGGTACCATTTCTCCAGCCCGTCCATGTCGGGCGTGTTCAGCACCACATGCGAGACCTTGCGCGGATAGGCATATTCATCCACTTGCGCCTTCATCTCGAGATCGGTGGTAAAGCGCAGGCGCCGGTGGTCGGGGTCGAGGACCTCGAACCCGTAACCGCCGATGGGATCGTCGAAGACCGCGGGCTTGCCGAGGGTCTGCGCCCCCTTGGCGGTCACGTGATCGTAAAGCGCATCCATCTCGGCGCGGTCGTCCATGCCGAAATGGACATATTCGATGCCGTAGCTGTCGCCGTCCTTCAGCCCGTAGATGAACGGCTCTTCGCCGGTGCCGCGCAGATAGGTGACGCCCTCCGCCGATCTGGCGACCTTGAGGCCCCACAGCTCGGTGTAGAAATCCGTCGTTCCCGTGATGCTGGGCGCGCGCATCACGATGCCGCGCAGGAATCCGACTCGGATTGGATCGCTCATGTCTGTCTCCCAGTTTTGGCGCTGTCAGTGTCGGGCGTGCCTGACCCGAGGGTGGCCAGGGCCTCGATGAAATCCTGTGGTTTCTGCAGGTAGACCGCGTGGCCCGCCTGATCGATCCGGATGATCCGCGGGGTCGTTCCATGCGCCCTGCCCCAGGCCAGCGCCGCATCCAGGGTCTGCTGCTCCGGCGTGACGCGATCATTGATGCCGATGATGAACCCGGCCTCCGCCCGCACCCGTCCCATGAGGCCGGGCAGGTCGCCCGAGGCAAGCATGCGGACCGCCTGCGCATATCCGCCGCGATCGACCTGTGACATCGCATGCCGCACCTGCGCCACGATGCCGGGGTTCAGGCGCGGCTCGAACACCAGCCGGGGCGCGCGTTCGGCGGCAAAGGTCTCGGGGCCCTGAAGCTCCAGCTCCTCGATCCGGCTGCCGACATTGCCGGGAAGCTTGCTCCCTTTCGGCACGCGGTAGCCGCAGGCACAGGAGGCCAGGATCAGCCGGTCCACCCGCCGGGGATGATGCGCCGCGAAGGCGGCCCCGATCAGGGTGCCCAAGGAATGGCCGACGATGGTCGCGGAGCCGATGCCCAGCCGGTCCAGAAGCCCGGCCAGCGCAGTCGCGTAATCGCCGGCTTCGGGCCAGTTCGCGGTCAGCGGCCGTGATCCGCCATAGCCGGGGGCATTCCAGGCGATGAGGCGCATGCCACCGGGAAGCAGGTCCAGAAGCGGCCGGAACGACGACGCGTTCGATCCGATGCCGTGCAGGAACACCATGGCAGGACCTGGTCCCGGTCGCTCCAGATAGGTGATCCCGCCGGAACTGTTCTCCTGAACCCCGCTCATGGCCGATTACCGCTTCAGCTTCGAGACCGGATGGTCTTCGGGATAGGTCGGCGTCACCGGCTTGGGGTTGCCGATCATCACGCACATCAGCGCTTCCTCGATGCCCTCGTTGCGCAGACCGCGATAGACGCCGGGCGGCACGGAAATGATGTCGCGCTCGGTCAGGACGGTTTCGACCTGTTCGCCCTGATGCTCGATGAAAAGCCGGATCTTGTGCCCCTTGAGGATGAAGAACACCTCTTCGGCATCGCGGTGGATGTGCAGCGGGCCTTCGCACCCGGCCGGCAGCACCATGGTGGAAAAGGTGAAGTTCTCGGCCGGAACGACGTTCTCGTCATCCGAAATGCCGGTCGCGCCGGTGCCGATATAGCGCATCTGCGCGCGCTTGTATTTCGGATCGTGGTCCGCCTGAAACTTCAGGGCGTTCCAGTCGATCGTACGGGTCTCGTAGCGCGCGACGCGGCTCTCGATCCACTCACCGAGCGACTTTCCATCCGGAATCTCGACATCGCTCGGCTCGATGGAAGGGAATTTCTTGGGGGCGTCCATGTCTTCCTCCGCTACTGTTCATTTATGAACTTTGTGTTCAAATATACTGCGCAGAGAAGCCCGGCCCTGTCAATAGCCGGGCCATGCCCGGCTCGCGCGGGCAGCCAAGGAGCGATTTGGCCTGCGCCCGGCGGCGCATACCGAAGCCTGGGGCCGAGCGCGGATGCGGGCGGGGCCGCGCATGGCTTGCATTGCCGGTATGGGCCGGACATCCTTGGGCAAAAGGGCTGCGTGCGATGCAGGAAAATTCAGACAGCCATCAGCAGCTGCTCATGTCCCGCCTGTCGATGCGGCACTTCCAGTTCGTTTCGATGGTCGCCGAGCAGGGCAATATCCTCGGAGCGGCACGCAAGCTGAACCTGACCCAGCCCGCCGTCTCGCGCGCCATCCGGGATATCGAATCGGTCGTCGGAACCGCGCTCTTTCGGCGCAAGGCGCGCGGCGTCACCCTGACCCCGGCGGGAGAGCTTTTCGTCATGCGCGCCCGCGCGGCCCTGTCGGAGATGAACCGGGCCTGCCTGGACATCGAGGACCTGGCCCGCGGGCAGGCCGGCCGGCTGGTGATCGGCAGCCTGCCCAACGGCGCTTCGGGGCCGTTGCCACGCGCCCTGGTCCGGGCGCGGCAGGAGCGGCCCTCATTGCGCATTTCCGTCTTCGAAGGGCTCTATCACCAGATGATTTCCAGCCTGCGCGCGGGCGAGCTGGATGTCGTCATCGGCCGGTTGCGGCAAGGCCCGTCGGACAGATCGCTCACCACGCAGCTCCTCTATCGCCAGAGATGGGTGGTGCTGGCCGGGGCGGGCCACCCCTTCGCGGGCAGGTCGAACCTGCGCCTGGCCGATCTGCATGGCGAGCAATGGATAACGCCCGTCCCATCGGCCCACATACGCGCGATGATAGAAGGGTTCTTCCTTCGCGAAGGGCTGTCATTGCCCGAAAACGCGATCGAGATGAGCGCATTGGGCATCTGCCGGTCCATCCTGCTCGATTCCGACGCGATGATGTTCCTGCCGCGCGGCACCTTTCGCCATGACGAGCAGAATGGCGATCTCGTCGAACTGGACGTGGCCCTCGACCCCTTCGTGGAAGATGTCGGCCTGTTCTGGAGGAAGGGGCACCATCGCAGCCCCGCCGAACAGTTCTTCCTGGGCCTCCTCGAAGAGGCCGCGGCCGATATCCGCAGCTGACCTATGCCTGAACGGCATAGCAATCGTCGAAGTTTGAATACTTTCTTTGGTTCCTGACCGGCTAGGCTCGCCCAGACGACCCGTCGTGGGACCGGAGGCCCAGATCGAAGATCAGCCAATGAGACAGGACTTCAAATCCCGCCATCGGCATTGCCGCTTCAGCGCCTCATGCCCGGCGCCTGCGCTTGCCTGCCGATGCTGCCGGACGGGATCGGAAGCGGCGTTTTGACCGGTGCGGCAGGTGCGGTGCCGGGCATCCTCGCCCTCCCTTGGCTGCAACTCTCCAGACCGAACGCGGACATCGCGCCAGAAACATCCCGAGGCTGACATGACAAAACGCAAACCCAACTTTCTCGTCATCATGATGGACCAGCTGCGCTGGGACCATCTGGGCTGCTATGGCAACAGCATCGTCCAGACCCCGAATATAGACGCGATTGCCGATACGGGGCTGCGGTTCGACGCCTTCTACACGTCCAACCCGATCTGCCAGCCGAACCGCGCCTGCCTTGCGACGGGGCAGATTTCGACGGTGAACGGCTGCCGCCAGAACGGGATCCCGATATCGCTCGACAGCGTGACCTATGCCGAGGCGCTTCGCAACGAAGGCTGGCGCACCGGCATCATCGGCAAATCGCATTTCCAGAACGTGACGGCCATCCCCGCCCCGGACCGCAAGCCTGCCGGCCAGGGCGAGGAGCCCTCCGATCTGCGCGCCCGCCGCGACCAGCGGGACGGGCCGGATTACGGGCTGGAGGTCAAGGGCAAATGGGCCAGGGACCCGGACCGCACGCTCCCCTTGCCCTATTACGGCTTCGATCATGTGCGGTTCTGCATCAGCCACGGCGATCAGGTCGACGGCCACTACACCAAATGGCTGCGCGAACGGCATCCCGACCCTGACAGCCTACGCGGGCCGGAAAATGCGCTCGACAAGCCCGAAGACCGCGTCGCGCAATGCTGGCAAAGCGCCCTGCCCGAGGAGCTGCACCCCAATCGCTACATCGCCGAGGAAGCCTGCGCCTTTTTGTCGGAACAGGGCAGGGACGACCCTTTCCTGCTGGTGCTGTCGTTTCCGGACCCGCACCACCCCTTTACCCCGCCGGGGCGCTGGTGGGATATGTACGACCCCGCCGACATGATCCTGCCCGAGACGTTCAACACCCCCCTTTCGCAGCGCAACGACCTGCCCGAGGCCGCGCGGCAGGCCTATCGGATGGGCGACGCCGATCCCCATTCCCATTGGCCCTTCCACGTCACCGAAGACGAGATGCGCAAGATACTGGCGCTCAACTATGGCTCGATCAGCTTCGTCGATCACGAGCTCGGCAAGGTGCTGGAGCATCTGCGCGCGCTCGATCTGGATGACGACACGGTGATCTGCTTCATGTCGGATCACGGCGACTACATGGGCGACCATGGCACCGTTCTGAAGATGGGCCTGCATTATCAGAGTGTTATCCGTGTGCCCTTTCTCTGGCGCGACACGGCGGAGCGCCGCGCGCATGGCACCTCCGCGCGGCAGGCGAGCGCGATCGATTTCGCCCCGACGGTGCTGCAACGCGCGGGTTTCAAGGTGCCGCTCGGCATGCAGGGGCTGGATGTCCTGGACGATGACACGCCCGCCCCGCCGGTTCTGGTCGAGGATCCGGGCATCGCCGTTTTCGCCGACCCGGATGCGCGCAGTTCGATCGTGTCGCTTGTCGATCAAGGCTGGCGGATGTCGCTGCTCGAGGCCGCGCCCGATTGGGGCGAGCTCTACGATCTGCGCGCCGACCCGGACGAGACCCGCAACCTGTGGAACGATCCCGGCGCGGCCGCGCAGAAGCTGCACATGCTGGAAGCCTTCGCCCGCCGCCAGATCGCCCTGCGCGATCTGTCGCTATGCCCCACCGCCCGCGCCTGAGAGGCCGTCATGGACATGATCACCCGCTCCGTCACGATCCCCGCGGCCCCCGAACAGTTCATCCGCGTCTTCGATGTCGGCACCGATAACACGCTATTGGGCGGCGACATGGCCCATCGCGTATCTCCCGGCTGTTGCGATGGCATGGCCGTCGATGAGGACGGCATGATCATGCCCAGAAACGCCTGCGATCGGTCTCCGACCGGGCCCGAAACGCCCTAGCCTTTCGGCCGCGGCGGCGTGGTGAATGGAGATCTGGGGCCCGCCGGGCCGCGCTCAAACAAGGCTTGCCGTTTCGACGTCCTGTTCGAAGAAGTCGGAGAACGTCGCCACGCGCAGCGGAAGCCGGTCATAGGGCGGATAGTAGAGCGTGAGCCAGAGTTCGGGGGCCGACCAGCCCGGCAGAACCTCCACGAGATGCCCCTTTTCCAGGTCTTCGGCGACGATGAAGCGCGGCAGCAACGCGATCCCTTCGCCGTTCAGCGCCAACCGGCGCAGGACATCGCCATTGTTTGCGCAGAATGAGCCGCGCGCTCGCTGACTGCGGCGGCTTGTGCCGCTTGAGAGCTCCCAGATCTCTTCGCGCGCCTCGGGACCATAGGCGAGGCAGGCGTGATCGACGAGATCGTCCGGTCCCTCCGGCGTGCCGCGCCTTGCCAGGTAGCCCGGAGCCGCAACGAGGGCGCGAGGCACCTTGCAGATCTTGCGCCAGATCGTCGATTTGTCGCCGGGCGGCCCGGAGATGCGAATGGCGAGGTCGTAATCCTGCTCGATGATGTCGACGAAACCGTCGGAGAGGCTGAGCGCGACCTGGGTCTGCGGGTGCAGCTTCGCAAAGCGCGACAGGATGTCCGGCAGGACCTTCAGCCCCAGAGACAGGGGTGCGCTGATCCGGATCAGCCCCGAGACGACGCCTTGCGCGGCGCGGGTTTCCTCCGCCGCTTCCATGAGACCATTAGAGAGCGGTGCCGCGCGCGCGGCATAAACGGCACCCGACGAGGTCAGGGACACCTGCCGCGTGGTGCGGACCAGCAGTTGCACGCCAAGTCGATCCTCGAGCGCGGCGACCGTTCGCGTGACCGAAGCCGGCGTCAGGCCGAGCTGGCGCGCCGCGCCGGCAAAGCTCTGCTGCTCGGCGACAGCGAGGAAGACGCGGATGGATTCAAGCTCTCCCATGCTTCCACCATTACGCTCATCGCAATGGTGTATTCAATATTGTTGCTATTCTCAGGAGGAATTCCAAAGCGCATGTTCCGGTCAGGAAACGCCACCCCGACCAAGGAACCCGTCATGCTCACCCAGATCAAAGGCCTGCACCACACGACGTCGATGGCGTCCGACGCGCAGGAGAACAATGACTTTTTCACCAAGCTGCTTGGCCTTCGCCGGGTCAAGAAGACGGTCAATTTCGATGCGCCGGATGTCTATCACCTCTATTACGGCGACGAGTTCGGCACGCCCGGCTCGGTGATGACCTATTTTCCGTTCCGGAACATGAAGAAGGGCCGTCACGGCACCGGTGAGGTTTCGGAGACCGCCTTCGCGGTGCCCGAAGGATCGCTCCCCTACTGGCACGACCGTCTTGCTCTCGCGAATGTCGAGGGGATCGAGCGCGTCGAGCAATTCGGCGAAAAGCGTCTGCGCTTCGCCGGCCCCGACGGCGACGGCTTCGCGCTGGTCGAGGTGCCCGGCGACACGCGCGCCCCCTTCGCCGGCGGCCCGGTCCCGGCAGAGAAAGGCATCCACGGCTTTCGCGGCGTGACCATGCGGCTGCGCGACGGGCAGGCCACCGCCCAGCTCTTGACCTTCATGGGCTACAAGGAAGTGGCGCGCGAGGGCACGCTCATCCGGTTCGCGATCGAGAATGGCAACGGGGCAGACATCATCGACCTCGATGTGCTGCCCGGTGTCGAGCGGGCCCGCGAAGGTGCCGGATCGGTTCATCACGTGGCCTTCGCGGTCGCGGACAGGGCGGCGCAGCTCGAGGTGCGCCAGGCCCTGCTCGACGCCGGCACCCAGGTCACGCCCGTCATCGACCGTGATTACTTCTGGGCGATCTACTTTCGCACGCCCGGCGGTGTCCTGTTCGAGATCGCAACGAACGAGCCGGGCTTTGACCGCGACGAAGACGTGGCCCATCTGGGCGAAGCGCTGAAGATCCCGGAGCAGCACGCCCATCTGCGTGCCCGGATCGAGGCGCTGCTCCAGCCCATCGTCGACTGATCCCGCAATGCCCCGCCGGTGCCTGCCGGCGGGGGTCCCGCAAGGAGCGCATTCATGGCTATCGACAGCTACCACCACTTCGCCAAGACCCCCGCCGCCGGAGCGCCGCTGGTCTTCACCTTCCATGGCACAGGCGGAGACGAGCACCAGTTCCCGCAACTGGTCGAGCAGATCCTGCCCGAGGCGGGGATCGTATCGCCACGCGGCGATGTTTCGGAATACGGTGCGAACCGTTTCTTCCGGCGCCGGGCCGAAGGGGTCTACGACATGGAGGACCTGGCCGAGCGCCGCGCGAAGATGGCCGGGTTCATCCGTGCGCATCGCGAGGCGCATCCCGGCGCGCCGGTCTACGGGCTCGGCTATTCCAACGGGGCGAACATCCTGGCTTCCGTCCTCTTCGAGGCCCCCGAGCTCTTCGACCGCGTGGTGCTGATGCATCCGCTGGTGCCATGGACCCCGGGGCCGAACCCCGCTCTTGCCGATGTGGAGCTGCTGGTCACGGCCGGCCGGCACGACCCGATCTGCCCCCTGCCCCAGACCGAGGCCTTGCTCGACTATCTCGGCGCACAGGGCGCGCGCCCGGAGGTCAGGATCGACGATGGCGGGCACGAGATAAGCCAGCAGGAGCTCCACGAGGTGGCAGGCTTCCTGCAACGCCGCGCGTAGCCCGCGGCGATACTCCGGGCCGATCGAGCGGACGGCATGAACTCCGGCTCACGCGGGCTGCCTGTCGCGCGGCCTGCGTGTCGCCGGGCAGCCTCGTGAAGCTACTAGGCAAGGAGACGGGCTCTCGGCCGCTAAGCCCATATCCAACGGCACCGGTCGATCCTTTACGGCAGCGCAGTTATGTTCGACCGTTGCGGCAGGACGCCGGACAAGGAGAAGACGATGGCTGCCACACCGCCCGAGAACATCTCTATCGAGCGCGAGGAGGGCGACAGCAAAGGTCGCTACGTCGCCCGGCTTGAGGGGATCGAGGCCGAGATGACCTATTCGCGTGCGGGACAGGCGATGATCATCATCGACCATACGCATGTGCCCGACGCGCTGCGAGGCCGCTCGGTAGGGCAGGCTCTCGTTCGGCGCGCCGTCGAGGATGCGCGCGCCGAAGGCCGGTCCATCGTCCCGCTCTGCCCTTTTGCAAAGGCCCAGATCGCGCGCCACCCCGAGTGGCAGGATGTGTTGAAACATTGAGTGCAGCCGGCCGTCATGACCGAGCACGCGGTCCGAAAGCGGCGCGGCGCGGCGGCCCGTGTCCCGATCTGGCATGTGAAAAGCGCGGGCGCATGAGCGGGCACCGGCCTGCCGGTTTCTTCCGCGCGTGGCGCGCGCCACGCGTCGGGCAGCCAGGGCGCGCTTGCCGAAACGCCCCGGAGGATAGATGAATCGGCTGGATTGCGACCGCATGTTCGTCGCTGTGATGGAAACCGGGAGCTTTGCCGGCGCGGCGGAAAAGCTTCGAACCAGCTCGGGACAGGCCTCGAAGCTCGTGTCCCGGCTGGAAGCCGAGCTGGGTGTTCGACTTTTGAACCGGACGACCCGCGCCGTCTCCGCGACCGAGGCCGGGCGCGCCTATCACGATCGGCTGCGCCCCCTTCTCGACGCGTTCGACGAGCTCGATCTCTCGATCCGGGACATCTCGCAAACGCCGACGGGGCGGCTCAGGGTCAGCGCGCCGCTCACCTTCGGAGCGCTGGCGCTGGTCCCGATCCTGCTCGGTTCGATCTACGTGCCGCATGGCGCGGCCGGCTTCTTCTTTTCCAACGAAGGCGGCGGCTGGGAATTTCCGGCATTCTGGGCGGTCACCCTCGTCGTTCAGGCGCTGCTGGGCGACGGGGCCTATGCCCTGAAGCGGAATCGCGGCTGATACTGCAAGATGGCCGCGGGCAATGCCCGCGGCCGTCTTCGTGTTGACGGAGCACCGGGTCACGGTGGTCCGTTCATTTCTGTGCGCCCGGCTCTTACCGGGCGAGTTTCCCGGCATACTCGACCAGGCGCCTGGCCTGGAACTCGACCGATTTCCTGCCCGTCTCGTCCAGGGGCCCGGGCGTGCAGGAATAGCCATAGGGGTTGCCCCCATCCTCGAACTTCACCGGATCCGCATAGCCCGGCGCGACGATGACCGAGCCCCAATGCATGGCCGTGACGTAGATCGACTGGAGCGTGGTCTCCTGCCCGCCATGCGGGTTCTGCGCCGAGGTGGTGGCGGTGACGGCCTTGTTGGCGAGCGCACCCGATTGCCACAACGGCCCCAGCGTATCGACGAAGGCCCGGAACTGGCTGGCCGGAACGCCGAAGCGGGTCGGCACGGAAATGAAATAGCCGTTTGCCCATTCCATGTCGTCGAGGGACACTTCCGGGATATCCTGCATCTTCTCGAGCTGTTCGCGCCAGGCCTGCTGGCCTTCCACCACCTCGCTGGGGGCGGTTTCCCGCACGCGGCGCAGCCGGACTTCCGCCCCGGCGGCCTCGGCCGCACGCGCGGCTTCGAGCGCGATGCCATGATTGGTGCCGTAGGTGGAATAGAAGATGATGGCGATCTTGGTGGACATTCATGTCTCCTTTGCTGTGGTTGGCAGGATTGGGGGCCAACGAAGGCGCATCAGCCCTGTTCCTTGGGCGTGACGCGATGAGGGCCGGGGCTTGCCCGCGTCATGCGGGCTTCCTTTCCTGCGATGAGGTCGGCTGACCGATTCAAGGGTAGTAGACACCGCCCATGGCGCGCCGCGGCTTGGTCCTGTCTTGCGGCAGGGGGATGAAATCCTCCTCGTCGCCCGGCACGGTGTCGAACCGGCCCCGGGCCCATTCCTCCTTCGCGGCCTCGATCCGCTCGGGGCGCGAGGAGACGAAGTTCCACCAGATGTAGCGGGGCCCGCCCATCGGCGCGCCGCCGAAGAGCATGAAGCGCGCCGTCGATCTGGCCCGCACGGTGATCGCATCGCCGGGGCGCAAAACCAGAAGCTGGCCGGGTTCGAAGCGGTCCCCCGCGATCTCGATTTCGCCCGAGATCGTGTAAAGCGCGCGCTCCTCGTAATCGGCGTCGATCGGCATCCGGCGACCCGACTGAAGCTCGATGTCGCCATAAAGCGTTTCGGATGACGTCCTGAGCGCGGACGCCTTGCCGAAGGCCTGCCCGGCGATGATGCGCGCCTTGATCCCTTCGGCTTCGAACAGCGGCAGGTCGCCCGATCCGTGATGGAGGAACTCGGGCGCGGATTCCTCCTGCGCCTCTGGCAGGGCCATCCAGGTCTGCAGGCCGAAGAGTCGCTGGCCGCTCTTTCTCTTCTGCTCCGATGTGCGCTCGGAATGGACGATGCCCTGCCCCGCCTTCATCCAGTTGACCGCGCCGGGGCGAATGGTCTGTTCGGTGCCAAGCGAGTCGCGGTGCAGGATCTCGCCCTCGAACAGGTAGGTCAGCGTTGCGAGGTTGATATGCGGATGGGGGCGCACGTCGATGCCGTGATCGGTCAGGAACTCCGCCGGTCCCATCTGGTCGAAGAAGATGAACGGCCCGACCATCTGGCGCTTGGTGGAGGGAAGGGCGCGGCGAACCTCCATATCGCCCAGATCCACCGCGCGCGGCACGATCAGGGTTTCGACCGCGTTCACCGTCTCTCTGTCTCCGAGGACCGGGTCGGGGCATGGGCTCCAGCTCATGACGAGCACTCCTTGGCTTGCCGTTCGGTTTTCACTGATATAGCTCCCTGCCCTCGGCTGGTAAGTCGTTACCTTTCGGATAGCGGCTTACCGGCTTGGCGCAGCACGCGAGGAGGCCACCGTGACCGAAGACATCACCCCCGATCTCTGCCCGGCAGACCCGATCCTGCGGGTGATGGCGGGGCGCTGGAAGACGCATATCGTCTACTTGCTGGGCGAGGATGGCCCGGCCCGGTTCACCGCCATCCAGCGCCACCTGCCCCCGATTTCTCCCAAGGTGCTGACAAGCCGGCTTCGGGAGCTGGAGCAGGATGGTCTGGTCTGGCGCGTGCAGGAAGAAACGATCCCGCCCAAGGTCACCTACGGCCTGACCGAGCTGGGCCTCGAGGTCCATGCGATCCTGAAGTCCTTCGATGCGGTGGGACAAAGGCTGAAGTCCGCTTCGCCGGATAGCCCGGCCTGATCAGTCCCGGTGAACGGGACGGGGCACGCCGGGTCGTCCGAACGCGCATTCGAGGCTGGACCGATCCCAGCCGCCCGTCTTCGCCGCCGCCTCGTAGGTCGATTGCAGGAAGGACTTGAGCATTGCCTCGGGGTCGTCGCTCGCCTGAACGGCCGCATGGGGCAGCAGGAATTCTCCCAGCGTCTCGTCGAACCCCGCCTCTGCCGGCTCGACCGGCTGATCGGCAAACCCCTCCGGGGCCGGGTAGGCATGGGAGTAGAACATTGGCTCATCCGCGCCGTTTCCGCCCGGCCAGAACCCCGCCGAGGACACCTCGTGGCTATAGGCCTCCTGCGCGCCGCCATCGGCCTGCCCGCCTGTGGGAGATGCGCGGCACCATCTTCGGCCGCGGGTTGGCGCAGGTGCTGGCTTGTGCGGCCCTGCTCGCGGTGCCGGCCCTGCTTTTCGGCCTCGACTGGCGCGCGGCCCTCATCATCGGACTGGGGCTCGCCCTGTTGTCGACCGCCCTCGTGATGCGCGAAATCGACGAGGGCGGCGAGAGGGACACGCCCTTCGGGCAGACCGCCATCGCGCTGCTGCTGTTCGAGGATCTGGCCATCATACCGCTGCTGCTGCTCGTCACGCTTCTGGCCCATCGGGCGCGGAGGCGAGCTGGGCCGATGATGCGCGCGCTCGCACTGGGCCTTGGCGCCATCGCGCTGCTGATCACGATCGGCCGCTACGCGCTGGACCCGATGTTCCGGGTCATCGCGCGCACCCGCACGCCCGAGCTGATGACGGCGGCGGCGCTCGGCGTCGTGGTGTTCGCAGCCCTGTCGATGGCCCTTTCCTCCCAATTCGACCGCGCCTATCGCTTGGTGGCCGGCGCGCAGAAACGCGAGACGATCGACGAGACGTACTCGGATGCCGATGGATCGGTGCTGGTGATCGGGTTCGGCCGGGTCGGCCAACTCGTCGCGCAGCCGCTCCTCGAGAGGTACAACGTCACCTTGCTCGATCATGATGCCGACCGCATCCGCGAAGCGAAACGCTTCGGCGCGCGGGTTCATTTCGGCGATGGCACCCGGCCCGAGGTTCTGCAGGCCGCGGGCGCCATCGCGCCCGAGCCGGTCGATCGTGCCTAGCGTTCCACCGGTGCCCGGGGCCGGTCGGACCCCTGCGCGATCAGGCGCAGGCCCCCGGCTGACCCTGCCGAGCGATCGTCAGCTTTCGGCCTCGCAGGTCATGAGCCTGTCCTCGGCGATGAGGTCGGTGAGCATGCCGTCATCGCCCTTGACCCACCATTCGTATTGCCCGGAGACATAGCGCGCGCCCGACGCGGACACGACCTGGACGAAGATGCGCTGCTCGCCCTCGACCGGGACAAGCGCCAGGCTTTCGGTACCCGACAAGACATACCGCACTTCGATGGAGGGGGCCTCTCCGCACGCATAGGTGCTGGCCGTCAGCTGCGCGTCGGCCAGCTGCAGGCCGACCGAGAGCGATGTGTCGGCCAGAGCCGCCGAGGAGGACAGTGCGAGAAGGATGGCACTCGAAATCGTTCTTTTCATCTGGGATCTTTCCTGACGCGTGAAAACAGGCAGCGCATGAGGCTCGATACAGCAGGCCCGGCGCAGGTTCGAGCCCCCGTTCTGCAAATATCGCCATGGCGTCTCCATTTCATGCCCCGGCATATTGCGTTTGGCCGAACCACGGGGGAAAACCGAAAAACCGGGAGCAATCGGTGATTGTCCTTCTGTCCTTTTGGCAAGTTTCTTCCCGGCCCTCATGGAGAGGCTTGCTTATTTTTTTGGACCCCCTATATCCGAGCCATGACCATGTTCAGCGCTCATAAGAGGTTCCTGCTCACCGCAGGAAAGCTACTGAACCGCCGGTAACCCCGAGCGGGCAAGCCATGATGCTTGTTCACGTCTCGGGGATTTTTGATCTCTCACAGATCCAATCGACACGACAAAGGCGTCACGTCCGCAATGCAGGGCGCGCAATCGCGCGTCTTGCTTTCGTGTGAAATGGCGCCAGTCGTCCCGGCATCAATAGATTCAGGGCTGAAAGAACATGTCCATATACATCACGCGCGAAATGATCGATTCCTCCATTCGGAAAAGCAAGGCTCAGATGAACGGCTCCATCTTCACGGTTCTGTTCCGGTGGGCCCGCAAGCAACTTCAAAAACGCAGCATGATATTCGACCTTCAGGCGATGGATGACAAGATGCTCGACGATATCGGAATCCGTCGAGCGGATATTCCGCGCCTGGTCGGCTCGTTGGGCGATTGCGATCTGCGCATGCAGAACATGGGGCGGACCTACAGGGCGTAATGGGCGAGATCTCTTTTCGTGGGCGGCGGGCCAGCACCATGCGCCAGACATGCCCGCCGCCGGTCCTGTTCACTTATCTTGTTCACCCCCGTGCAATGAGGATTGAGATGATGATTTACCAGATGAATATCGAAAGCCCGCGATCCATTGAAACCGCGCCCAATGCCACATGCATCGCCCGCTGGGAGGATGACGGCGGCGGGCCCGGCCCCCTCGCGTTGGCCAATCGCTCGCCGGGTCCGAAAGCGCGCCGTATCGGTCGGCTGCCCGCCGCGAGATCTTTGCGGCAACGGGCCAAACATGCCTGCTTCGAAAGAAGCAAACCCTCAATGAAGGCCCCCGGGAATGAACGTCACGCAGCGTGATGCAGCGGGCAAATGGACAGGCGCTCGATACGAGCAAACCACCACGATGTTCATTCGAAACGGAAGCCGGCGTCCCGCTCCCGCACCCATTTCGGCATGTCGCCCCGAAAGACATTCTTTTCTCTCACGATGGAGGCACCATTGACGATCACCCTGAAGCACGGCCGATACGCCGAAGACGCCAAACCCGTCGACCGCAATGCCGTGGCCATTGCCGACGCCCTGTCCGACGCTCTGACGGACACCTACCGCCTCGTGCTGAAGACCCATGCCTGCCACTGGAACGTGGCGGGCCCGATGTTCTACCCGCTGCACCAGATGACGGAAGAGCACTACACCGACATGTTCGCCGCCGCGGACGTTCTGGCCGAGCGCATCAGGGCCTTGAGAAAACGCGCCTCGGTGAAACCCGCCCGGATGATCGATGGCCTGGACACGGGCTCGGACACGGACGCGGACCCGACGGCGGACGAGATGGTCAGGGGGCTTTTGTCGGATCACGAGGCGCTGTCGCAGCGCTTCTATGCCCTCGTGGAGGCCGCCGAAATTTCGGGCGATCCGGTCACCGCCGACCTCGCGACGGAGCGCGCGGCATTCCACGACAAGGCAGCCTGGATGCTGCGAGCGACAGCCGCATGAACGCGGCCCGCCGCGGCAGCAGGCGAAGGAAATGCCCCGGCTTCGGCCGGGGTATTTTCATTGTTGCGGTCCCGGCGCGGCCCTCAATCGCCGGGCCGCCTTCACGTTCGAAATGAATTGTCCCGCCTGAGGACAAGATTGCGGAGCAGGCCATGGCATACAAACTACGCGAACTCCTGGCACCCGTGAAATCCCTGCTCGGCGGCACGACAGCCTTCATGGCCGGAAACAGCCTGCTCGGCGTCGTTCTGCCGCTTCGCATGGAAGCCGGGGGCTATCCGGTCGCGCTGACGGGCGCGATCATGGCGGCCTATTACCTCGGCCTCGCCTTCGGTGGGATGAAGTGCAAGCACGTCATCCTGCGGATCGGACATATCCGGGCCTTCTCGGCCTTTGCCGCGCTCACCGCCGCGACCTGTCTGGCCTATGCGTTCTTCTTCAACCCGGCGGCCTGGATGATCCTGAGGCTCGTCAACGGGTTCTGCATCGCCGGCATGACGACGGCGATCGAAAGCTGGCTCAACGATCGCAGCAGCAACGAAACCCGCGGGCGCGTTCTCGGCTATTACATGCTGACCTTCTACCTCGCCATCGCCCTTGGCCAGACCTTGGTGAACACGGCCCCCGTCGCGGGGAGCGATCTCATGATGATGGCGGCCGCGCTGATGAGCCTGTCGCTCGTTCCCGTGGCCCTGACCACCCTGGGAGAGCCGAACTTGGGCGAGCTGCGCGTCCTGAACGTGAAGGCGCTGTTCGAAGCCTCCCCGGTCGGCGTGGTCGGCGCCGGCGTGGCGGGCATGCTCGTCGGCTCCTTCTACGCCTTGGGCGTCGTCTTTGCCCGCCAGATCGGGCTGAGCGTGACGGAGGCTGCGCTGTTCATGAGCACCGTGGTGCTCGGCGGGCTGAGCTTTCAGGTGCCCATCGGCATGCTGGCGGACCGGTTCGACCGGCGGATCGTCATGTCCTTGATGCTGATCGCTGTGGGCGTGTCGTGGGGCCTGCTTTCGAAGTCGATCGCGAGCGAGGTGTCCCTGCCCGCCCTGATGCTCATGGCGCTGGCCTTCGGCGGTGCCATCAGCAGTGTCTACCCGCTCTGCGTCGCGCAGACCTTCGACCGGCTGGACAGGAGATACTACGTCGCGGCCTCGGGGCGGCTGCTGATGGTCTATTCGATCGGCGCGGCGATCGGCCCGTTGCTCGCCTCGGCCCTCATGTCGCTTTACGGACCGTTCTCGTTCTTCCTGTTCGAATCCGCCATCGCGATCTCCTATGCGCTGTTCGTTCTCGCCCATATCAAGGCGGGGCCCGAGATGACCGTCGGCGAACGCGAGAAATTCGTGCCGCTCCCCGACATTTCGCCCGTTACCGTGGGGCTCGACCCGCGCACGGAGCCCGACCCGACGGAGCCGGGCAGTCCTTCGGCATCAGCGAGGGAAAGCGCGGTCGGCCGGTGACGAAGCGGCCGGTTCGACATGCAAAGCCTTCCGGTCGCCTCATCGCGATACCGGAGGCCGGGCCACAGGCAGAGTGAAACGACAGCGGCAGGGATTTTCGAAATATCCGATGGGCCGGGCAACATGTGACATAATTCGATGATGAAAAGGAATGGAAAGATCGGCGCTGAACTGAATTCACATCCAGATCCGGTGGATTTTTCGGAAATTCCCTATGCCACCCCATGATCTTCACCATGGGCAGCTTCGCGCCTTAATGTCGCATGCCCCCATCACTCGCTTGAGTTCACACAGTCAAAGACGTATATTGAACGCATGATGATGTTCAGCCTTCATACGAGGTTCCTGTTTTTCGCAGGCAATCTGCTGAACCGCCGGTAGCCCCGGGCGGTCCGGTCCGGCTGGGCCGGTTTCGCACCGGGGTTCTTCTGATCCGCAACAAATCGAACAGGCCGACGGCGCGATTGCGCTGTCTGGCAAAAGCGTTCCGCCGGTCGACTTATTTTGCCGGGCGGTCCGCATGCTGCCAGACGTCCTGTTTTGCTGGTCCTTTTACCGGAGAAAATCATGTATCTTTCCATCGAGAAAAACGCACTCAATCGGCTGCCGCGCTGCGACCATTCAAAATCGTCACCGGGCGGCATTCGTCGTGGGATCGCGGCTGTCATGCGGGGATGGCAACGTCGCAAGATGATCGCCTCGCTCGAGGCCATGGATGACAGGTTGCTGCGCGACATCGGGATATATCGTGGTGAAATCAAGAACGTCGTATACGGTCTTGATGACCGCGAATTGAGAATGAGTCCGGTCGCGCGGACCACTGCGAAGGCGCATCTGCGGCGACCTTGCCTGTTCGAATCCCTCTGGTGACCGGAATTTCCAACCGCGTCTCTCAGATAACGGTTTCGATGGAGGATGTCCGTGATGCTCAGCAATGTCGATTTCGAAGACCTGTTTCCAGAATCCTTTTCGCCAAAGCCGCGAATCCCGGAGACTTTCCGTCCGCCGCCCCTTTCGGACAGGAACGTTCCGCCCGATCATGAGGCTTCGCACGGTTCAAATAAAACGGCGGTCGTCCTGGCAATGACCCCCATCATCGCGACAACCGGGGCCGTTCACGCCGTCATGGCGGCTTGGGCGCGAAACGCGCGGTAGCGTCGGGAGGCGCTGATCTGTGCCGCCGCGCATGTTTCCTGGCTCCGATAACGAAGCGAAGACGCGAGCGATCTGAAAGCACGCCGGACTGCGACCAGCATGGCCGCAAAAAAGGAGACGCGGTCGCCTCACCGGTCGAACCAAGGGCGGCATGAACACCAAGCCTTACGCCAGTCGTGACAGCATGAGGCGACCGATTGACCTGCGCACCGCCGGACAGGCCAGCGATCATATCGGCGCATGCGCGCTGATCAGCAGCCTGTCTGACAGCGAGTGGCTGCGCGAGGATCGCGGCCATGACGCTGACGGGTTTCGAAAAGCGCTGCAGGACAAGGGATAAGCAGCGTTCCCGGGCGAAAGCGGCTCAGCCGCATCGAGATCATGCTCGGCAGGCTTCAAGACTGGAGGCGCGTGGCGACCCGCCGCGCCTGATCTCCCAAACTCTTCCGCCCGGCCATCGCTCGCATCGCCACCGTCATCTTTCGGCGAGGCATCCTGCGCTTGGATCAGCGCTCCGAACACCTCGCCACGAACCGTCCTTCAAAGATCCGACAGGCCCGGTCGCTTTCCGACGGATACATGGTCGATCTCCTCGATGCGGAATCCGCGTATCAGCGAGGGGATCATCGCGAAGACGAGGCAGAAGATCGGCAGGCCCACCACCGTGATGACCTGTTGCAATGCCGTCAGCCCAAGATCGCCGGCAAGCACCAGGAGCATCGCGGCCACCAGCCCTTCTGACACGCCCCAGAACACGCGCTGGCGGACCGGGCCGGGCTTGGCGGAGCCGGTGCAGAGCATGTCGACCACCAGCGAGGCCGAATCCGACGAGGTCGCAAAGAAGATCGCCACCACCAGCACCGCGATGCCCTGCACCAGATCGGCCAGCGGGAAGTTCTCGAAGAAGGCGAACATGGCCAGCGGCACCGACTCCGCGACCGCGGCGCTCAGCTTTCCGGCCTCTTCGCCAAGCGCCGCGCGGGCGGCCGTGCCGATGCCGTCGATCTCCATCGCCTGCCAGCCGAAGATCGAAAACCAGATCAGGGTGAAGAGCGATGGCGCCAGCAGCACGCCGAAGACGAATTCGCGGATCGTCCGCCCGCGCGAGATCCGCGCCACGAAAAGCCCGATGAAGGGCGACCATGTCACGGTCCATGCCCAGTAGAACACCGTCCAGCCGCCCTGCCAGCTCCAATCGTCGTTTCCGGGATTGGTGTCGGCCAGCATGTCGTTCCAGAAGGCGAGCCGCGGCAGGTTGCCCAGATAGAGCCCGAAGGTTTCGACCATCCCGCGCAGCAAAAACAGCGTCGAGCCGAAGACCAGCACGAAGATCATCAGCCCGACCGCCATGCCGATATTGAGGTTCGACAGGAGCTTCACGCCCTTGTCGAGCCCGGCCACGATCGAGACCACGGCGACGCCGGTGAGCACCGCGAGAATGCCGACCTTGAGCGGCACGCCCGCCTCCCAGCCGAACAGCGCCGACAGGCCCGAGGCGATCTGCGAGGAGCCGAGCCCCAGCGACACCGCCACGCCGAACAGCGTGCCAAGGATCGAGGCGATGTCGATCGCCTTGCCCCATGGCCCGTGGATGTTTTCTCTCAGCAGCGGGTAGAACACCGAGCTGACCCGCACCGGCAGATCGTAGCGGTTGATGAAATAGGCAAAGGCAAGGCCGGGCAGCGCGAAGATCGTCCAGGTGTGCAGCGCGAGGTGGTAGGTGGCGATCGAGATCGCATCGCGCGCCGCCTGCTCGGAAAAGGGCTCGACGCCCGGCAGCGGCGGGGTCGCGAAATGGCTGATCGGCTCGGCCACGCCCCAGAACATCAGAACCGTGCCGATGCCGCCGGCAAAGAGCATCGTGAACCAGGAGAGGTTCGTGTAGTCCGGCCTGCTGTCGCGGGGCCCGAGCCGGATATGGCCATGCCGGCTCATCGCGGCCCAGACCAGAAAGCCGAGCCAGACATTGACGCCGAGGATGAAGAACCAGCCCAGATTGGTCACGATCCACGCTCGTCCGGCGGCAAAGGCATCGCCGATCGGCTCAGGCGCGATCACCAGTGCCAGCACGAACACCGCCGTACATACCGCGGAGGCGAAGAAGATGACGGGCTCGGTCCTGAGCCCCATCCGGTCTGCCAGTCTCTGCATCCGATCGCTCTCCCTCGGGACATCCTTCTAGTTGCGCCCGCAGGGGTGCAGCGGTCCAATGGGCTGGTGGCGGGGATTGTTCCGATCTGCGGTTGCGCCGGGAACTGGAGTTTCCGGGTCTTCCCGCGCAAAGCCCGGCCCTTCGATTTCGCCGGCTGCGTATTTCGGCCAACGAGGCCGCGCGGCCGCGGCTCAGAGCCCCGAGCGTAGGATCAGCCTTCCCGGCAGCATCAGGGGCCGCCAGACGAAAGCAGAAGACGGCGGCGAAGCACGACAAGCGCCGCAGCCGGGCCGAAGCCATGTTCGCCCGGAAGGATCGGCGGCACCGGGGGACCGCGCCTGCATGCCCGCCCTTACGCCGCCCGGCGCAGGCCCGAGGCGACGGTCGAGGCGCTGAAGAGCAGCGCGGTGACGCAGACGATGGTCGGGCCGGTGGGCGTGTCGAGCGCATAGGAGGCGTGCAGCCCCGCCCAGGCCGAGACCATCGCCACGAGCGCCGCGAGAAGGCCCATGCGCTCGGGCGTCGAGGCAAAGGGCCGGACCGTGGCGGCGGGGATGATCAGCAGCGCGGTGATCAGCAGCACGCCGACCACCTTGATCGCCACCGCGACCACCACGGCGAGCGCCAGCGTCAGAACCAGCTGCTCGCGCTTGGGGTCGATCCCGGAGGCGCGGGCAAGATCGGGGTTGAGCGTCGCGGTCAGCAGCGCCGACCAGCGCCAGCCGATCAGCGCCAGCACCAGAAGGGCACCGCCCCAGACCACGGCGAGATCGGCGCGCGACACCGACAGGATGTCGCCGAAGAGATAGGCCATGAGGTCGATCCGCACGCCGTCGAGGAAGGTCACGCCGACGAGGCCGAAGGCCAGCGCCGAATGGGCCATGACACCGAGCAGCGTGTCCATCGCGTAGCCGCGCCCCGAGATCAGGGCGACGATCGTCGCCATCATCAGCGCCACCACCAGCGTCCCGATGAAGACCGGCAGCGACAGCGCCAGAGACAGCGCCACGCCGAGGATCGCCGCATGCGCGGTCGCGTCGCCGAAATAGGCCATGCGCCGCCAGACCACGAAGCAGCCCAGCGGCGCCGCCGCGAGGCCGGTGCCGATCCCGGCGAGCGTCGCGCGGGTCATGAAGTCGTCGAGGATCATTCTGCGGCATCCTGCGGTTGGTCGTGATGGTGGTGGTGATGCGGGTGGTCGTGCCCGTGATCATGGTGATGGCGGTAGAGCGCCAGCGCGCCGCGCGTCCCGGCCCCGAACAGCCGCCGGTAGTCCGGCGCGGCGGCGACCACCTCGGGCGTGCCCTCGCAGCAGACATGACCGTTGAGGCAGATCACCCGGTCCGAGGCGCTCATCACCACATGCAAATCGTGGCTGACCATCAGCACGCCGCAGCCGGTGTCGCGGCGCACCTCCGCGATCCGCTCGTAGAAGGCCGCGGAGCCCGGCTGGTCGAGCCCGGCCGTGGCCTCGTCGAGGATGAGAAGCTGCGGCGCTTCGAGGATGGCCCGGGCCAGCAGCGCGCGCTGGAACTGGCCGCCCGACAGCGCCGCCATCTGCCGCCCCCCGATTTCCGGCACGCCGGCCCGCTCCAGCGCCTCGCGGGCGCGGGCCGAGGAGATCCGGCGCGGCAGGCCGAGAAAGCGTTCGACCGTCATCGGCAAGGTGGGGTCGAGCACGAGCCGCTGCGGCACGTAACCGATCCTGAGCCCGCCGGCGCGCTCCACGCCGCCGGTGGTCGGGCGCACGCCGCCGAGCAGCGCGGCGATCAGCGTCGATTTGCCGGAGCCGTTCGGCCCGACGATGGTGACGATCTCGCCCGCCTCGACCCGAAGATCCACATTGTGCAGGACCGTCGTCTCGCCATGGCGGACGGTGAGGTTTCGTGCGGCGATCAGGGGATGCGACATGGGATCAGGCCGTGGGCGCGCAGGCGGGACAGAGGCCCTCGGCCTCGCGCACGGCCCGTTCGACGACGAAGCCCGCCCGCCTGGCGACACGGTCGATCTCGCCCTGCGCCGCGTTGGCCTCGGCCTCGACCACGCGCTCGCAGGCGCGGCAGATCAGGAAGACCGGCGCATGCGCATTGTCGAGATGCGAGCAGGCGATGAAGGCGTTGAGCCGCTCGATCCGGTGCGCGAACCCGTTCTTGGTCAGGAATTCGAGCGCCCGGTAGGCCACCGGCGGCTGCGATCCGAGCCCCTCGGCGCGCAGATGTTCGAGAATCTCGTAGGCGCCCATGGCCCGGTGCTCGGAGAGCAGGATTTCGAGCACGCGCTGGCGCGCCGCCGTGAGCTGGAGGTTTCGCTCCGCGCAGATCTGGACCGCCGAGGCGACGCCTGCGGCGATGCAGCTGCGGTGATCATGCGCTTCGAACGCCTGGCTGGTCATTGCACTCTCCCGCATGGGATGGGGTTGATATGTTATATCATACGATCTATGGGGTGTCGTGTGTTATATAATCACAGGAGCTTCCGATGTCCATCACCTCCGCAGGATCGCTGATCGGCAGCGTTATCGCCCTGACCGCCGCCACCGCCGTCACCGCGGAGGTGCCGCGTGTCGCCACCGACATCGCGCCGGTGCACAGCCTCGTGGCCCGCGTGATGGACGGGCTCGGCACCCCCGATCTCGTCGTGCGGGCGGGCGGCTCGCCGCATGACTATTCGCTGCGCCCCTCGGAGGCGCGCGCGCTCGAACGGGCGGATGCGGTGTTCTGGGTCGGGCCGGCGCTGGAGCCCTGGCTCGGGGGCTCCATCGACACGCTGGCCCCGGAGGCGCTGGTGGTCGAACTGCTCGACGCGCCGGGCACCGTCACGCTCGACTTCCGCGAGGGCGCGGTGTTCGACGACCACGACCATGGCGACGGGGCGCATGGGAGTACGCATGACGAGGCGCACGAGACCGACGCGGCGCATGACGACCATGATCATGATGACGATCACGAGGAACATGACCATGAGGGGACCGACCCCCATGCCTGGCTCGACCCCGAGAACGGCAAGGTCTGGCTCGACCTGATCGCCGATGAGCTCGCGGCGCTCGACCCCGAGAACGCCGACACCTATCGCGGCAACGCCGCCGCGGGCCGGGACGAGATCGACGCGGCCATGGCCGATGCGCGCGCGGCGCTGTCCTCGGCCGGCGAGATCGAGTTCGTCGTGTTCCATGACGCCTACCACTATTTCGAGAACCGCTTCGGGATCTCGGCGGCGGGCGCGATCTCGCTTAGCGACGCCTCCGATCCGAGCCCGGCCCGGATCGAGGAGGTGCGCGACAGGGTCCGCGATCTCGGCGTCGCCTGCGTCTTTTCCGAGCCGCAGTTCAACCAGAACCTCGTCGAGACCGTCACCGAAGGCACGTCGGCCCGCGCGGCGGTCATCGATCCGATCGGCCTCGACCTCGAGGAAGGGCCGGGCTTCTACCCCGCCCTGATCCGGTCCGTCGCCGAGGACATCGCCGGCTGCGCCTCCTGAGGCAGCGCCCGGCTTGCCTTTCGTGCCCGCGGCGTGGCAAGGCTTTGGGATGATGGTTCCCGTTGGCCCCCGAGGGCGACGCGGGATGAAAAGGGAATACGGTGAGGTGTAGCCAAAAGGCGCCGACTCCGTGACTGCCCCCGCAACTGTGAGCGGCGAGCGATTCCGAGAATGCCACTGGGTGTCCCCACCCGGGAAGGTTCGGAAAAGCGCTGACCCGCAAGTCAGGAGACCTGCCATCGTGGATGTCATTCAAACCGGGCGGGGTGTCCCGGACAGGAGGCCATGATGGCTTGTCGGCCCGTGCCGAACCGAAATTGCCGGTCCCTGCCCCTGCGCACCCCGCAACTGCGCGGAGGGCTGCATGGGCCGGACCCGAATTCGATCACTCACCTCTTTCATTAGAGACGCCGCTCTTGGCACCGGCCATGGGCCGGGCCGCATGACCACGGAGCCGCCGCAATGAGCGCCGCCTCGATCAGCGCCACCGATCTGGGCTGGGGGCCGCGCCGCGGCCCGGACATCCTGAACGGTGTGAGCTTCACGCTCTCCGCCGGCCGAAGGCTGGGCGTGGTCGGGGCCAATGGCGCGGGCAAGTCGACGCTGCTGCGGCTGCTCTACCGGTTTCACCGGCCCCGAAGCGGCACGGTCCGCATCGATGGCGAGGACATATGGGCCATGCCGCCCCGCGCCGCCGCGCGCCGCGTCGCCGCCGTGCTGCAGGAGCAGCCGACGGATTTCGCCCTGAGCCTGCGCGAGATCGCGGCGCTGGGGCGGGTGCCGCATCGGCGCGGGGGCGCGGCGCCGGGCGAGGAGGACGCGGCGATCGTCGAGGCGGTGCTGCGAAGGCTCGATCTTTCGGGATTGGCCGAACGCCGCTTCGGCGCGCTGTCTGGCGGCGAGAAGCAGCGCGCGATGCTGGCCCGCGCGCTGGTGCAGGAGCCGCAGGTGCTGATCCTCGACGAGCCGACCAACCATCTCGACATCCGCCACCGGCTCGAACTTCTGGAGATGCTGCGCGGGCTCGACGTCACCATCGTCACCAGCCTGCACGATCTCGATCTCGCCTTCGATCTTTGCGACGAGGTGCTGGTGCTCTCTCGCGGCGAGATGATCGCACTCGGCCCGCCCGAGACCGCGCTCGACGCGGCGACCGTCGCCCGCGCCTTTGCCGTCACCGCCCGCCGCGAGCGTCTCGAACCCTCGGGACGCAGCCGCCTCACCTATGCGCTCGCTTCCCGCGACAGGAGCTGACCCATGACCCGATCCCTCCTTTTCCTCGCCGCCCTCCTCGCCTCTCCCGCCAAGGCGCAGGCCTTTCCCGTGACGGTGCAGAGCTGCGACCGCGAGATCACCGTCGAGGCCCCGCCCCGGCGGGCGGTCTCGAACGACGTCAACCTGACCGAGATGATGCTGGCGCTCGGCCTGCAGGACCGCATGGCCGGCCATACCGGCATTTCCGACGCGCGGACGGTCCACGGGCCGTTGCAGGCCGCGCTCGCGGAGATCCCGGAGCTGTCGCCGCGATATCCGGGGCGCGAAGTGCTTTTGGGCGCGAATGCCGATTTCTATTTCGCCGGCTGGAATTACGGCATGTCCATCGGCGGCGAGGTCACGCCGGACAGGCTCGCCCCCTTCGGCATCACGGTCTACGAGCTGGCCGAGAGCTGCATCCACGTGATGGAGAAGCCCCGGGCCAGCCTCGATGATCTTTATACCGACATCCGCAATCTCGGTGCGATCTTCGGGGTCTCGGAGCGGGCCGAGGCGCTCATCGCGGGCTGGCGGGCCGAGCTTGCCGCGCTGTCGGACGCGATCGGGACCGGCACGCCGCCGCGCGTCTTCGTCTATGACAGCGGCGAGGACACGCCCTACACCGCCGGGCGCTACGCCATGCCGACCGCGCTGATCGAGGCGGCGGGCGGGGTCAACATCATGCAGGATTTCGGCAAGAGCTGGGCCATGATCGGCTGGGAAGAGGTGATCGCCCGCGACCCGGAGGTGATCGTGATCGTCGATTACGGCGAGGTCACCGCCGCCCAGAAGCGCGACTTTCTGACGTCCAACCCGGCCCTCGCCGGTCTCACCGCCATCCGCGAGGACAACTTCGTCATCCTCGATTATGTCGCCGCCACGCCGGGGCCGCGCAACATCGAGGCGGTGGGCCTTCTGGCGCGGGCCTTTGCCGGGGCGGTGGAATGACCGGCTCTTCGCTCTCGGTCGCCCGGACGCCCCCCCGCCGGCGGGCCGGGCTGTTTCCCGCCGCGCTCGGCCTGGCGGTGCTAATCCTCGGCCTGTCCTTCACCGCCGCCGTCAGCGTCGGCGCGGTGCCCATCGCGGCCGGGACGGTCTGGGGCGTGATCGCCGACCGGCTCCTGCCCGGCCTGGTCGAGACCGCCTGGCCCGCCGGTCACGAGGCCATCATCTGGGAGCTGCGGGTGCCGCGGACGATCCTCGCCGGGCTGGTGGGGGCAGGGCTTGCGCTGGTGGGGGCCGGGTTGCAGGCGGTGACGCGAAACGCGCTGGCCGATCCGCACCTGCTCGGGATCTCCTCTGGCGGGGCCTTCGGCGCGATCACCGCGCTCTTGCATACCGGGCTGATCCTCGGTCTCGCCACGGTGCCGCTCTTCGCCTTCGCGGGCGCGCTTTGCGCGATGGCGCTGGTGCTCGGCGTGGCGCGGCTGGCCGACGCGGCCTCGGCCGAGCGGCTGGTGCTGGCCGGTGTCGCGGTGTCCTTCGTCGTGATGGCCGGGGCCAACGTGATGATCTTTCTGGGCGATCCGCGCGCGTCGCATATGGTGATCTTCTGGATGCTGGGCAGCCTCGGCCTCGCGCAATGGTCGCAGCTTGTCTTCCCCGCCTTTGCCTTGGCGGTCTGCGGCGCATGGCTGTGGAGCAGGGCGCAGGATCTCGACGCGATGACCATCGGCGACGAATCCGCCGCGACCCTGGGCATCCCGGTGGCGCGGTTCCGGCTGGAGGTGTTCGTGGCAGGCGCGCTCCTGACCGGCACCATGGTGGCCTTTTCGGGCGTGATCGGTTTCGTCGGGCTGATGGTCCCGCATGTCGCCCGGATGATGGTGGGGGGCGGCCATGCCCGGGTGCTGCCGCTTTCGGCGCTGCTCGGCGCGGTGTTCCTGATCTGGTGCGACCTGCTGTCCCGCACCGTGATGGCGCCGCAGGACATGCCGATCGGCGTGGTGACCGGTCTCGTGGGCGGGCTGTTCTTCGTCTGGCTGCTGGGCCGGCGACAGGGCGGCGCGCCGCGCCGGGCATGATCGTCTTGGCAACGCAGCGCTTTTGTGGTGCGATCGCGGGCGGCACCCGTGCCGGTCGAACCTGCAAGGAGGATCCGATGGAGCGTGCATTCGAACACGACGGCGAAGCCTGCCGGATCGAGGCGAGGCTCGAAGACGATGTCTGGCATGTCCGGGCCATGCGCGGCGACAAGGTGGTCTGCACCGCCGGGCGCGTGCCGGGGGCCTATCGCCGCGATGCGGAGAGCCTCGGGGGGGCCGACCCCCTGACGGCGATGCTCGATGCCTATGAGCGCAGGATCAGGGCGGGCGAGCTCTAGGCCGCCCGCGCCTGTCTTCATTCCCTGGCCAGCTCGCCGCCGAGGGCCGTCTCGTGGCGGCGCACCCGCAGCATCGTGCTCGACACGGTGAGCAGGTGCTGCTCCATCTCGGCGGCGGCCTCGGCCGGGCGGCGCCCGGCGATATGCGCATAGAGCGCCGCGTGCTGGCGGCCCAGCGTCGATATCCGCTCGGCCGAAAGCGTCTCGCGGCGGCGGTCGGTCCATTGCGCGTGGCGGCGCACCGCGCGGATCGACTGGTGGATCGTCAGGAACAGCGGGTTGTGCGCCAGCTCGGCGATCTTGAAGTGAAAGATGTCGTCCGCCGTCTCGTAGCCGCGCGGATCGTCGGGCGTCAGCGTCGCCTGCATCAGCCGCTCCAGCACCACGAGTTCCTCGGGCGTGGCGCGCTGCGCGGCATGGGCGGCGAGCGCCGGCTCGATCTCGAGCCGGACCTCCATGAGATTGTGCGGCGTGACGCAGCGCACCAGCGTCTCTATGCCGCCGCCCGCGGGCGGCGGTGCGGCGAAGGTCCCCTGCCCCTGTCGCCGAAAGATCGTGCCTTCGGCCTCGAGCACGCCCAGAAGCCGCCTGAGCCGCGCCCGGCCAAGCCCGAGCCGCTCGGCCAGCTGCCGCTCGGGCATCACCTTGCCGTTCGACAGCAGGCTCTCGTCGCGCAGCCCCTCGCGCAGCCGATCGAGCAGCGTTTCGTCATCCCCGCTCATGCCACCCCCGTTGCCGATGCCAGATCCCATAGCATGCGCGCCGATGTCAGCGCCAGAAACACCCCGAAGGAGAGGCGCAGCGCGCGTTGCGGGATCGAATGGGCGAGCTTCACGCCGACGCCCGCGAAGCTGGTGGTCAGCGGGATGATCACCGCCACGGCCACGAGGTTGACATAGCCCAGCGAAAACGGTGGCAGCCCCTCGGCCCCGAGCCCGGTCAGCATGTAGATGATCGCGCCGGGCAGGCCGATCACGAAGCCGATCGCGGCGGAGGTGCCGACGGCGCGGCGGATGTCGTAGCCGAGGAAATTGAGGAGTGGCACGCAGACCGTGCCGCCGCCGATCCCCATCATCGACGAAACCGTGCCCGCAAAGACCCCGAACCCCGCCCAAGCGGGTTTCGAGAAGCCCTTCGGCGTCACCTCCCCCTTGCGCCCGCGCAGCACCATGTCGAGCGCCACCGCCGCCGCCACCGCCGCGAAGACCGCGATCAGGATGCGCCCGTCGATCAGCCCGCCGGTGAAGCTGCCCAGCACCACGCCGACGAGGATCGAGGGCGCCCAGAGCTTCAGCAGGCCCGCATCGATCGCGCCCTTCCTGTAATGCCCGCGGGCGGAAGACAGCGAGGTGAAGACGATGGTGGCGAGCGAGGTGCCGACCGCGAGCTGCATGGTCAGCCCCGGCTCCATGCCGGTGAGCGACAGCGCGAAATAAAGCGCGGGCACGATGACGATGCCACCGCCCACGCCCAGAAGCCCGGCGAGGATGCCGCCCGCGACACCCGCCCCGACGGCGACGCCCAGAAGCGTCAGGATCGTGCCGAGATCCATCTCAGGCCCCCGTTTCGGTCGCGCGCGAGCGCGAGACGCGGCCCTCGGCGCGGCGGCGCGCCTCGGCCGCCTCGATGGCCCGGTCGATCGGCGCGCGATCGGTGAGCCCCGAGAAGTTCTCGGCGGTCGGCATCGCGCCCGCGACATGCAGGTAACGCTCGTCGGCCACGTCGAGCAGGCGGCGCAGCTCGGCCAGCGGATCGGCGTCGTCATCCACCCGCAGCGACAGGAAGGGGTAGTCCTGCCCGCGATGCACGGTCAGCCCCGCGGCCTGGCGTCCGCGCCTGTCGCCGCCCGCTTCCTCGCCCGCCTCCATCGCCGCGAGCAGGCGCTCGGCCATGGTGCCTTCGGCCTTTTCATAGGCCGCGAAGGTCGCCTCGACGACGCCCGCATCCACCAGCATGTTGCCCGCGACGGAATGGGTCTTCCCGACCAGATGCCCGGCCCAGTCGATGCACTCCGCCCCGGTATGCGCGGCAAAGTCGCCTTGCGCGTCCATCATGTGACACTGGCGGATCGCCTGCGCCGCGTCGCGGGATTTCAGATCGGCCAGCACCGAGCTTGCGCCTTCGCCCGCCGCGAGGCGCTGGCGCCCCTCGACGCCCCAGAGCGGGTTGACGAAGGCCTGCGTGGCGACGGCGCAGCGCGCGCCGACATAGGGGACGGCGGCGCCAGCGGCGAAGAAGCGCGAGGCGACGGCGAGGCCGATCTCGCCGGTGTCCCGGTCATGCGCGATGATCGAATAGGTCATGCTCAGCGCCCCACCGCATAGGCCTGCATCAGCCGCGGCGTGGCGGCGGCGCGCAACAGCCCGTCGGGCTCGCGCAGCGCCGCTGTCAGCCGACCGACGCTCCACGGCTCGGCCACGGTCACCTTGTGGCCACGCGCGCGCAGCGCCTCGATGGTGTCCTCGCCCATAGCGGGCTCGATCATCATCTCGCCGGGCTTGCATTCGCGCGGGTAGAAGGAGCCCTGGAAATGCATCGAATGGAACAGGGCTGCGTCCATGCCCTCCTGCAGGTCCGTCCCGTGATGCACGAAGCGCAAAAACCACACCAGCTGCCACTGGTCCTGCTGGTCGCCGCCCGGCGTGCCGAAGACGAGGCCGCGACCGTCCTTTTCGGCCAGCGTCGGGGTCAGCGTGGTCCGCGGGCGGCGGCTCGGAGCGAGCGAGGTGGGCAGGCCTTCGTCGAGCCAGAACATCTGGGCGCGGGTGTTGAGCGGGAAGCCGAGGCCCGGAATGACGGGGGAGCTTTGCAGCCAGCCGCCCGAAGGGGTCGCGGCGACCATGTTGCCCCATTTGTCGATCACGTCGAGATGCACGGTGTCGCCGCGCTTTTCCGACAGGTGCGCCATGGTCGGCTCCTGCGGTGCGGCCGCGGGGTTGCGGTCGAACTCGCGGGCGGCGCGCTCGATCGCCGCCTCGGCCTGATGCTCATAGCCCTCGATCCGGCCCGGACGCTGCTCCGTCGAGGCGGTCTCGCCGATCAGCTTCGCGCGCTCGGCACCGTAGTCGTCCGAGAGCAGCAGGTTCAGAGGAACATCGGAATGGGCCGGATCGCCGTAATGGGCCTCGCGGTCGGCATAGGCGAGCTTCATCGCCTCGATCACGGTATGCACGAAGTCCGGCCCGTTCGGGTCCATCGCCGCGAGGTCGAAATTCTTCAGGATCGAGAGCGCCTGCAGCAGCACCGGCCCCTGCCCCCAAGGCCCGGTCTTGTGGACCGTCCAGCCATGGTAGTCGATCGAGACCGGCGCCTCGTAGCTCGCGCGCCAGCCCGCCATGTCGGCCTTGGTCAGCACGCCGCGGTTCCTGCGTTCGGAGACGTCATGCACCTCGGCTTCCTTGAGGTAGCCCTCCACCGCCTCGGCGACGAAGCCCTCGGCCCACATCGCGCGGGCCGCGTCGATCCGCGCCGCGCGGCTGCAGCCCTCGGCCTTCGAGAGCCGCTCATAGGTGTCGGCGAGGTCGGGGTTGCGGAACAGCTCATGCGCTTCGGGCGCGCGGCCCTGCGGTGCCCAGACCTTGGCGGAGGTCGGCCATTCGGTCTGGAAATATTCCACCAGCCCCTGCATCGTCGCCGCCACGCGCGGCAGCACCGGGTGGCCGTCGCGGGCATAGTCGATGGCCGGGCGCATCACGTCCGCGATCTCCATCGTGCCATGGTCGCGCAGCATCAGCATCCAGCCGTCGAAGGCGCCGGGGATGACGGTCGCCAGAAGCCCGGTGCCGGGGATGAGATCGAAGCCTTGCGCCTTGTAATGCTCGATCGTGGCACCCGCGGGCGCAGGGCCCTGCCCGCAGACCACCTCGACCTTGCCCGTGCTGGCCGTGCGGAAGATCACCGGCAGGTCGCCCGCCGGGCCGTTGAGATGCGGCTCGACCACCTGCAGCACGAGGCCGGTGGCCACGGCGGCATCGAAAGCGTTGCCGCCGCGCTCGAGGATGCCCATGCCGGTGGCGGAGGCGATCCAGTGGGTCGAGGTGACGGTGCCGAAGGTGCCGCGGATCTCGGGGCGGGTGGTGAAACCGGTCATTTGTAACTCTTTTCTTGAAATTCAGTGTTCGCGCGGGTCGAGCGCGTCGCGCAGCCCGTCGCCCAGAAGGTTGAAGCCCAGCACCACGAGAAAGATTGCGATGCCCGGCCACATCGCCATCCAGGGCGCTTGGGCGAGGAAGTTCTTGGCGGTGTTGAGCATCGAGCCCCACGAGGGCGCGGGCGGCTGCTGGCCCAGCCCGAGGAAGGACAGCGACGCCTCGGCGATGATCGCGGTGGCGATGGTCAGCGTCGCCTGCACCAGCACGGGCGGCAGGATGTTGGGAAAGACGTAGCGGCGCAGGATCTTCGGCGTCGACAGGCCGATCGCATGCGCGCCCTCGACGTAATCCTCGGCCTTGACCGAGATCACCTGCCCGCGCGTCAGCCGCACGAAGACCGGCGTGGCCGAAAGGCCGATGGCGATCATGGCGTTGGTCAGCGACGGCCCGAGAAAGGCCGCGAGCGCGATGGCGAGGATCAGGAACGGCACCGCGAGGAGCGCCTCGGTGCAGCGCGAGATGATGCCGTCGGTCCAGCCGCCGAAATAGCCCGCGAGGATGCCCAAGGGCACGCCGAAGGCCACGGCGATGCCGACCGAGACCACCCCCGCCATCAGCGAGGCGCGCGCGCCCCAGACGAGGCGCGAGAGCACGTCGCGGCCGATCTCGTCGGTGCCGAGCCAATGAGCGGCCGAGGGGGCCTTGCGCACGGCGCCCCAATCGGTGGCGGTCGGATCGGGGATCGGCAGCAGCGGCGCGAAGACGGCCATCAGCACGAAGAAGCCGACGAGAATGCCGCCCAGCATCGCGGATTTGTGGCTGCGGAACTTCTTCCACACCCGGTTCTCGGGGCGCGCCGCCAGAACTGGGTCATCGGCGACGACGGTCTGGGGATCGATGGTGGCGGGGGTCGCGGGCTGGGCGGTCGCGGGCTGGGCCATCATTGCTTCCTCAGGCGCGGGTTCAGGACGAAATAGGCGGCGTCGGCGAGGATGTTCATGACGATGAAGCCGAGCGCGGTGACCAGCACGATGCCCTGGACCACCGCGTAGTCGCGGTTGAACACCGCATCGACCACGAGCTTGCCGAAGCCGGGGATGGTGAAGATCTGCTCGGTCAGCACCGCCCCCGCGATCAGCTCACCGAAGAGAAGCGCGGTCAGCGTGACGATCGGGGTGAGCGCGTTGCGGAAGGCGTGGCGCAGGATCACGCGCCGCTCGGCGAGGCCCTTGGCCCGCGCGGTGCGCACATAGTCGGATTTGAGCACGCCCAGCATGGCCGAGCGAGTGTGGCGCATCAGCGTCGCGGCAAGCGCCGTGCCCAGCACGAAGGCGGGCATCAGCATGGTCTTGATCGACAGCCACAGGTCTTCGGAGGGCGGCACGTAGCCCGAGGCGGGCAGAAGCTGCCAGTTCACCGCCACCAGCAGGATCAGCATGATGCCGAGCCAGAAATTGGGGATCGACAGGCCCGAGAGCGCCACGACATTGGCGACGTAATCGGTCACCGTGCCCTTCTTGACCGCCGAGAGGATGCCCGCCGGGATGCCGATCACCATGGCGAAGATCAGCGCCATCACCGCGAGCTGGATCGTCACGGGAAGCTTCTGTCCGATGAGCTCGGTCACCGGCTGGTTGGTCCTGAGCGAGATGCCGAGATCGCCGGTCAGCGCGCCCTTGACCCAGGCGAGATACTGCACCGGGACGGGGTCGTTCAGGCGATATTTCTCGCGCAAGAACTCGATCACCTCCGGGTCGCGCTCCTCGCCCGCCATGGCGAGCACCGGATCGCCCGGCAAGAGCTTTTGCAGCCCGAAGACGAAGATCGAGATCAGGATGACGGTCGGCAGCGCGATTGCCACGCGGCGCAGCAGGAAATTCAGCATTGGATCGTCCCGTGGGAGGGTGGACCGCGCCGCCCCCGGAGAGGGGCGGCGCGGCGGGGTCGGATCACTCGGCCTTGCTCACGCCTTCGAGGCGCAGCATGCCGTCGGGATAGGCCTTGAAGCCCTCGATGTCGTCGTCGAGCCCCCAGATCCAGGTCTGGTGATAGAGATACAGGATCGGCCCGTCCGCATCGGCGATGTCCTGGATCTGGTCGTAGAGCGCCTTGCGCTCGGCCGTGTCGGTCACGGCGCGGGCCTCTTGCAGGAGCGCGTCGACCTCCGGCTTGGAATAGCCGGAATCGTTCAGCCCGCCTTCGCTGTGCAGGAAGATGTGGGTATTGCCATCCGGATCGACCCGGCCGGACCAGCCGATCTGGCTGGCTTCGAAGGCGCCCGCCGCCTGATCGTTCAGCAGCGTCGCGAACTCCTTGGCGCGCAGCGTGATATCGACACCGGCCTCGGCGGCCATGGACTGGATCACCTGCATGACCTGCTGCGGCTGAGTGCTGTTGGGCACCTGAACCTCGAGGGGAAGGCCGTCGGGATACCCCGCCTCGGCCAGCAGCGCCCGGGCCTGCTCGACATCGCGGCCCTGCAGCGGGTTGTCCGCATCGTACCACGGCGAGGCCGGGGGAAAGGGCTGGTTCGCCGGCTGATAGGCCCCCTCGAACACCACCTGATTGAGCGCCTCGCGGTCGATCAGAAGGCTGAGCGCCCGGCGCAGGCGCGGATCGTTGCCCCAGGGGTTGTCGCCGCGCTCGCCGTTTTCGAGGTTGAAGGTCAGGCCCTGATAGCCGAGCGACACCACCGGCTCGACCTCGATCCCTTCGGCGGATCTGGCCTGCGGCAGATCGGTGGCGGCGAGCCTGTCGATGATGTCGACATCCCCCGATTGCAGGTTCGCGAACCTGACCGTGTCATCGGGGATCGGCAGGTAGGTCACGGTATCGAAATTGATCTCGTCGGCGTTCCAGTACTCCGCGAACTTGGACAGCACGATGCGGTCCTGCGCCACGCGCTCCTCGAACTTGAAAGGGCCCGAGCAGACCGGGTTCAGGCCGAAATCATCGCCCGCCTCGGCGGCCGCCTTGGGCGACAGCATCATGCCGGCCCGGTCGGCGAACTGCGCCAGAAGGGTCGCGTCCGGCCCGCCAAGGTGAAGCCGGATCTCGTGCGGACCCAGGATCTCGGTCTCGGTGATCGAGGACAGCTCGGTCTTGCGCTGGCTCTGGCCCAGGGTCTGGGAACGCTCGATGTTGTCGGCCACGGCCTGCGCGTCGAAGACGGTCCCGTCATGAAACGTCACCCCCTCGCGCAGCTGCAGGGTAAGCTGGGTGTTGTCCTCGTTCCAGCTCCATTCGGTGGCAAGCTGCGGGACGATCTCCAGATCGGGGGTGATGTCGACCAGCTTGTCGCACAGCGCGGTGAAGACGATGCGTCCGACGAAGGAGCGGCCCGGATCGGGATCGAGAATGTCGGGATCGGATTGCAGCGCGACCCTTAGATCGGCGGCCTGCGCCGAAAGCGCGGTGGCGCTCAGGAGCGCCGCAAGCAGCGTGGTCTTGCGGAAAGTCATGCGTGTACCTCTGTCTGTCGGTCCAAGTTCAGGCTTCGGCGTTGGCCGCCGTTCTGGGGTGTGGTGTCGTGGCCTGCGTGGCTGCCTCGTAGAGAGCGAAGCGTCTTTGCGCGCCTTCGCTGAGCCCGGCGGCGGGGGTGAGGCCCGCCGCCGGGCGGTCTGCCGCGATCTCCTGCCAATAATGACAGGCGACGCGGGATTCCTGTGTTGCCGCGCCAAGCTCGGGGATGCGCGTCGCGCAATCCTCGCGGGCAAAGGGGCAACGGGTATGAAAGCGGCAGCCCGAAGGCGGGGCCGCGGGGCTCGGCGTTTCGCCCGAAAGCGCCAGCCGGGTCCTGGCCCGGCCATGCGCGGCCTCGGGGATCGCGGAGAGAAGCGCCATGGTGTAGGGGTGACGCGGATTGGCAAAGATCTCGTCGGTCGGCCCGCTCTCGACCACCTGGCCCAGATACATCACCGCGACCCGGTCGCTCATGTGGCGGATCACGGCGAGGTCATGGGCGATGATCACCAGCGTCATGTCGAGCTCGGACTTCAGATCATGCAGCAGGTTGACCACCTGCGCCTGCACCGAAACGTCGAGCGCCGAGACCGGCTCGTCGCCGATCACGAGGCGCGGGTTCGAGGCCAGCGCGCGGGCGATGCCGATCCGCTGGCGCTGCCCGCCCGAGAACTCGTGCGGATAGCGGTCGGCATGCTCGGGGCGCAGGCCGACGGTGCTCAACAGCCGGGCCACCTCCTGCCGGCGCTGCGCGCGGCTGAGCCCGGGCCGGTGCGTCTCGATCGGCTCGCCTACCAGCTTGCCGACGCTCATACGCGGGTTGAGCGAGGAAAACGGGTCCTGGAACACGAATTGCATGTCGCGGCGCAGCTCGCGCAGATCGCGCCCGCGGATGCCCGCGATGTCGCGCCCCTCGAACTCGATCGCCCCCTCGGTCGGCTCCAGAAGCCGCATCAGCAGCCGCGCGAGGGTCGACTTGCCGCAGCCGGATTCGCCGACGATGGCAAAGGTCTCGCCGCGCCGGACCTCGATCGACACGCCGTCGACCGCGCGCACCAGCTTGGTTTCGGCCATGAAGCCGCCGCCGAGATGAAAATGCTTCTTGAGACCGTCGGCCTTCAGGATCGTGTCGCTCATGCCCGGCGCTCCAATCTCTGGTCCAGCGGTGCGAAATGGCACGCCGCGCGGTGGCCCGGCGCGATCTCGGCGAGATCGGGGCGGCTGGCGCAGACCGGCGCCGCGAAGGGGCAGCGCGAGGAAAAGCGGCAGCCCTCGGGCATCTGGCCGATGCCCGGCACCGAGCCCGGCACCGTCGAGAGACGGCGGCGCGGGCCGGTGAGCGAGGGGACGGAGGCCATCAGCCCGATGGTGTAGGGGTGCTGCGGGTCGTTGAAGATCGCCTCGGCGGGGCCGTATTCGACCACCTGCCCCGCATACATCACCGCCACGTCGGTCGCGATCTCGGCCACCACGCCGAGATCATGGGTGATCATGATCGTGCCCATGCCGGTCTCGGCCTGCAGCTCGGCGATCAGCTCGAGGATCTGCGCCTGCACCGTCACGTCGAGCGCGGTGGTCGGCTCGTCGGCGATCAGAAGCTCGGGGTCATTGGCCAGCGCCATGGCGATCATCACCCTTTGGCGCATGCCGCCCGACAGCTGGTGCGGGTATTCGCCCATCCGCTGCTCTGGCGCGGGGATGCCGACCCGGCGCAGCATCTCGACCGCGCGCTCCCGGGCCTTGGCCTTGCCGCATTTGCGGTGCTGCTCCACGGCCTCGGCGATCTGGTCGCCGATGCGGAAGGCCGGGTTGAGCGAGGTCATCGGCTCCTGGAAGATCATCGCCATCCGGTCGCCGCGCATCGCGGCGATGCGGTCGTGATCCGAGGGGGCGAAACTTTCGCCGTCGAAGCGGATCTCGCCGGAGCCGAAGCGCACGGAGTCGCGCGGCAGAAGCCCCATCAGGGCCAGCGCGGTGACGCTCTTGCCGCAGCCCGACTCTCCGACGATGCAGAGCGTCTCGTTGCGCCCGACCCGGAACGAGATGTCCTCGACCACGTCCTGCGACTGCCCACGAAACCGGAATTTCAGTTTCTCCACCTGCAGGAGCGGTCTGTCCATATCTCGGCGGTCTCCCTCATCCACGATCCGACCCGGCACCATTGCCGAACCCATTCGCAAACCAATGCAGGATTGGTGGCAAATGATTTGCAGTCTGACAAGCCGGTAAATCAGGAAAACGGCCATGCCCCCTCGAACCGATTGCCAATCGGTTCGAGGGGGCATGTGTCATGGCAAGCAAGGGCAAGGGATGGGCGCATGGCCGCATCATCAGCTTGAGGTTGCAGGCGAGCACTCGGCGGCCCCACCCCGCCCCCCGCAGGCGGCAGCGCCCTGTGCAAGCGGCGCGGCACCGGACATCATGCGCCGCCGGGCCGGGGTCGGCATGCTGCAAGCGTCTGGATATCGTGGGAAATCCTGGAGGATCGTTCCGCCCGCGGGCCTTGGCAGGCTGCCATGCCGCGAGGCAGGCGAAGGGGCGGAAAGGCCGGTCTGCGCGGCCTTGCGCCCGGCGAACGGACCATTCGCCGGGCGCCGAAGCCAAAGGCCCGGGCTCACGCTCAGGATGCGCCGCGCGCGGCGCTTTCAGCTCAGCGGCGCGGCAGGAAACCCGCGTGGCGGTTCACGTCCTTGTAGAGAAGATAGCGGAACGGCCCCGGCCCGCCGGCATAGCAGGCCTGCGGGCAGAAGGCGCGCAGCCACATGAAATCGCCCGCCTCGACCTCGACCCAGTCGCGGTTGAGCTTGTAGACCGCCTTGCCCTCCAGCACGTAGAGCCCGTGCTCCATCACATGCGTCTCCTCGAAGGGGATGACGCCGCCGGGCTGGAAGGTGACGATGGTGACATGCATGTCGTGGCGCAGGTCGGCGGGATCGACGAAGCGGGTCGTGGCCCAGCGGCCCTCGGTGCCGGGCATCTCGGTCGGCGTGACCTCGGCATCGGAGCTGATGATCGGATCGGGCCGCTCCAGCCCCTCGACCGCCTCGTAGAGCTTGCGGATCCAGTGGAACCGCGCCGGGCCGGCGCCGCGGTTGCGCAGGCTCCAGCCCTGCCCGGCCGGAAGATAGGCAAAGCCCCCCTCGCCCAGCACATGCGTTTGGCCATTCAAGGACAGCTCGACCTCTCCGCCGACCACGAAGATCACCCCTTCGACACCGGCCTCGGTCTCGCCCCGCTCGCTGCCGCCGCCCGGCCCCACCTCCATCACGTATTGCGAGAAGGTCTCGGCAAAGCCGCTGAGCGGCCGGGCGATCACCCAAAGCCGGGTCTCGTCCCAGAACGGCAGAAAGCTCGTGGTGATGTCGCGCATCGTGCCCGCGGGCAGCACGGCATAGCTTTCGGTGAAGACGGCACGCCCGGTCATCAGCTCGGTCTGTGTCGGGTGCCCCCCGGCTTGGGCGAAATAGCTGCGCTCGGTCATGTCGATCTCCTGTGGGGTCGCGGGCCAGTCTGGCATGGCCCGGCAAGACCGGGCTAGCGCCGGCCGCCCGCAAGGTATTTCAGCCTGCGCTTGATAATCATGCAGGCTCTGCGCGAGACAGCTTCAAATTAATTCGTGCAGCCGGGCGGCCGCCTCGCCGCTATGCTGCCCGAGGCAGAAGAAGGAGATCCCCGCGTGACCCGCTATCCCCGCGACATGATCGGCTACGGCGCCGAGACCCCCGATCCGAAATGGCCGAACGGCGCCAAGATCGCCGTGCAGATCGTGCTCAACTACGAGGAGGGCGGCGAGAACAACATCCTGCATGGCGACGCGGGATCGGAAGCCTTCCTCTCGGAGATCGTCGGCGCCGCGCAATGGCCGGGCCAGCGGCACTGGAACATGGAGTCGATCTATGAATACGGCGCGCGCGCCGGGTTCTGGCGGCTCTACCGGATGCTCGAGGATCTCCCCGTCACCGTCTACGGCGTCGCCACGGCGCTGGCGCGCAGCCCCGAACAGGTCGCGGCGATGAAGGCGGCGAACTGGGAGATCGCGTCGCACGGCCTGAAATGGATCGAGTACAAGGACGCCGACGAGGCGACCGAGCGCGCCGACATGGAAGAGGCGATCCGGCTGCACACGCAGGTGGTCGGCGAGGCGCCGCGCGGCTGGTACACGGGCCGCTCCTCGGACAACACGGTGCGGCTCGTGGCCGAGAACGGCTCCTTCGCCTATGCCGCCGACACCTATGCCGACGACCTGCCCTACTGGTCGCGCTTCGGTGAGCATGACCAGCTGATCGTGCCCTACACGCTCGACGCCAATGACATGCGCTTCGCCACGCCGCAGGGCTTCAACTCGGGCGACCAGTATTTCTCCTACCTGAAGGACAGCTTCGACTGCCTCTACGAGGAAGGGCTCGAAGGCGCGCCGAAGATGATGTCGATCGGCCTGCATTGCCGCCTCGTCGGGCGGCCCGGCCGGGCGCAGGCGCTCCGGCGCTTTCTCGATTATGTCCGCCGCCACGAGGGGGTGTGGTTCGCCACGAGGCTCGAAATTGCCGAGCATTGGGCCGCGACCCATCCGCCGGTGGCGCGCGAGCGCCCCTCCGAGATGGACCGCGCGCGCTTCGTCGACCGCTTCGGCGGCATCTTCGAGCATTCGGCCTGGATCGCCGAGCGCGCGCATGACCTCGAGCTCGGTCCCGCGCATGACACGGCGGTCGGCCTGCAGAACGCGCTCGCCCGCGCCTTCCGCGCCGCCAGCGACGAGGAGCGGCTTGGCGTGCTGACCGCGCACCCCGATCTCGCGGGCAAGCTCGCGGCGGCCAAACGCCTGACCGCCGAGAGCACCGCCGAGCAGGCCAGCGCCGGGCTCGATGCGCTGACCGACGAAGAGCGCGCGCGCTTCACCGAGCTGAACGATGCCTATGTCGCGAAGTTCGGCTTCCCCTTCATCATCGCCGTGCGCGATCACGACAAGGCGGGCATTCTCGCCGCCTTCGAGGCGCGCGTGAACAGCGACCGCGACACCGAGTTCGCCGAGGCCTGCGCCCAGGTCGAGCGGATCGCGCTGCACCGGCTGAAGGCGATCCTGCCATGAGCCGCGAAATCCGCACAGAGCCGCTGACGCGCGAGGCCTTCGCCCCCTATGGCGACGTGATCGAGGCCGCGGGCGCGCCCGACAGGATCATCAATGAGGGGCTCTGCGGGCGGCACCACGACCTCGCCCGGCTCGATTTCGGGGAAGGCGGTCGCGCCGGGATCTCGGTCTTCGACGCCGAGCCGCGCGCCCTGCCTTACAGGCTCGACCTGCTGGAGCGGCACCCCGATGGCAGCCAGGCCTTCCTGCCGCTCAGCCTCGCCGCCTTTCTCGTCATCGTGGCACCCGACGAAGAAGGCCGCCCCGGCACGCCGCGCGCCTTCGTCACCACGCCGGGACAGGGGATCAACCTGCTGCGCAACACCTGGCACGGCGTGCTGACGCCGCTTGCGGCGCCGGGGCTCTTTGCCGTGGTCGACCGCATCGGCCCCGGCGCGAACCTGCAGGAGCACCGGCTCGAGGTGCCCTGGCAGATCACCGGCTGAAACCGGATGATGCGCGATGGCCGGCGCTGACCGGCCATCGCCCTCAGTCTCAGCTGCCGCGATAGGTCGAATAGCCGAAGGGCGAGACCAGGAGCGGCACGTGGTAATGATCCTGCCGCGACATGCCGAAGCGCAGCGGCACCGCGTCGAGAAAGCGCGGGCTCTCGGGTGCGACGCCGCAGCCATCGAGATAATCGCCCACCGCGAAGACCAGCTCGTAGGTGCCGGTCTCGAACTCCGCCTCGGGCAGGATCGGCGCATCGGTGCGGCCATCTTCGTTGGTGACCATCTCCTTGATCACCCGCCGCCTCTCCCCCTCGATCCGCGCGAGCGTGATCCGCACCCCCGCGGCGGGGCCGCCGCGCGCGGTGTCGAGAACATGGGTGGTCAGGTATCCGGGCATGAAGATGGCTCCTTTCGATCAGGTTCGTTCGGTGTATGCGGGCGCATGAGACAGGGCACCGGGCACGTCATCGCCCGAAAGCACGGCGCCGCCGGTCGATCCCTTCCCCCGGCAACCGGCGCCGGTCACGATGATCATGACCCCTGCCCGATCACGATCTCGCCCGTCTCCTCGACGGGGCGCGGGGTCTCGTCGGCCTGACGATACCAGCGCCGGATCGCCCGCCGATCCTCTTCGGGAAGCTCGGTGATGTTGGCGGGTGGCATCGCGTGGCTGACCCCCGCCTGCAGATAGATCTGCCGCGCCGCGCCCGCGATGTCGGCGCGGGTTTCGAGCAGTACCTCCTTGGGGGCCCAGCGGATGCCCTCCCAGACCGGCTCGCGCGCGTGGCACATGGAGCAGCGGCCGACCACGATCTGCTCCACCTCGTCGAAACCGGCGGCCTGGGCATAATGCAGCGCGCTGCCTTCCAGTTCGGCGGCCTCCGAGGTCTCGTACTCCTCGAACATGAACGGCGCGGTCGAGAGCCAGGCCAGCGTGATGAACAGGATGACCGTGACCGCCCAGGTCCAGCTCGGCGCCGCCTTCCGCTGGTGCATGGTGTTGAAGTAGTGCCGGATGCAGACCCCGATGAGAAACACCAGCGCCGCGATGATCCAGGCATGTTCGGTGCCGTAGGCCAGCGGGTAGTGGTTCGACAGCATCAGGAACAGGACCGGCAGGGTCAGGTAGTTGTTATGCGTGCTTCTCAGCTTGGCGATCTTGCCGTATTTCGGGTCGGGCTTGCGGCCCGCCTTCAGATCGGCGACCACGATGCGCTGGTTCGGCATGATGATGAAGAACACGTTGGCCGACATGATCGTCGCCGTGAAGGCGCCGAGATGCAGCAGCGCCGCGCGCCCGGTGAAGACCTGGTGATAGCCCCAGCTCATGACGACCAGCAGCACGAACAGAAGCAGCATGAGCGTGGTCGGCCTGTCGCCCAGGGGCGATTTGCACAGCCGGTCATAGACCAGCCAGCCGATGCTCAGCGACGCGCCCGAGATCGCGATGCCCTGCCAGACCGCGAGATCGGCCTTGGAGGGATCTATGAGATAAAGCTCCGCCCCGACCCAATAGACGATCATCAAAAGCGCCGCGCCCGAGAGCCAGGTCGCGTAGCTCTCCCATTTGAACCATGTCAGGTGGTCGGGCATCGCATCGGGGGCCACGAGATATTTGCGGATGTGGTAGAAGCCGCCGCCATGCACCTGCCACTCCTCGCCATCGGCGGGGCCGGAGATATTGCGGTTCAGCCCCAGATCCAGCGCCACGAAGTAGAAGCTCGATCCGATCCAGGCGATCGCGGTGATGACGTGCAACCAGCGGACCGCAAAGGCCAGCCAGTCCCAGATAATGGCCAGATCATACATTCGGCATCCTCCTCAAGATCGAGAAGACAGTACCGCGGGGCGCATTTTCTGTGTATCTTTGCCGATGAAGCATGACTGTCAAAAATAGATGAATAATGGCCTATCTAGACAATATCCGGACCTTCACGCGCATATACGAACTCGGCAGCATGTCGGCGGCGGCGCGGGATCAGCGTATCTCGGCGGCGGTGGCCTCGGCCCGCATCGCCCAGCTCGAGGAGCATCTCGGCGTGCGGCTGTTCCTGCGGACCACCCGCAGCCTGTCGCCGACGGAGCATGGCCAGATCTTCTACGAAGGCGCGCAGGATATCCTGGCCACGGTCGAGCGGGCGGAGGCCGCGGTCGACGACACCACCGAGAACCCGCGCGGCACGCTGCACATCGCGGCGCCCCTGGGTCTCGGGCGAAGGCTGATCGCGCCGCAGATCCCGCGGTTCTGCGAGGCCTATCCCTTGATCAACATTCGGCTGCGGCTCAGCGACCGCAAGGTCGACATCGCCACCGAGGGGCTCGACCTGGCCTTCATCCTCGGCCGGCCCGAAGACAGCAGCCTGCGCATCCGCAACATCGCCGATTGCCCGCGGGTGCTCTGCGCGAGCCCCGGCTACATCGCCCGCGCCGGCCATCCCACGGAAGGCCGCGAGATCGAGGGGGGCCGGCACAGCTGCCTCAACCTGCGCTTTCCCGGCGCGACCGAGTTCCAGTGGATGCTGTCGACGAGTGAGGGTCCGCGGCGGTTCGACGTGCGCGGCCGGCTCGAATCCGACGATGGCGACGTGCTGACCGATTGGGCGCTGGCCGATCAGGGCATCATCATGAAGCCGCTCATCGAGGTTGCGCCCTATCTCGAAAGCGGCGCCCTGGTGCAGGTCTGCGAGAAGACGCCTCCCTTGCCGGTGCAGCTCGCTTGCCTGTTCGTGCATCGCAGGCATCAGGACCCGAAGACGCGGCTGTTCATCGATTTTCTCGTCGAGGCGATTCAGCGCAGCTTCGGCAAGGACGGCACGAGCCGCGCGATCACGATCCCCAGCCGTTCAACAGGACAAGCCCCGGCAGCCAGCCGGTGAAGACGCCGCTGGCCAGCGTGGCCAGGGCGGTGACCCGAAGCAGGGGACGCCCGAGCGCCAGCAGCAGGAAATACATGAACCACAGCCCCGACCAGGCGGCCCAGTTCAGGCCCAGCCAAAGCGACATCGGCCCCTCTGCCGCCATCACGGCCTGCGCCGCCACCGGCAGCACGGTGAGCGAGACGAAAAGGCTGAACCAGCCCAGGCCACGGCCATCGGCGCCGGTCATCCGGTTGTAGGCGACCCAGAGATAGGTGGTGGTGAACAGCAAGGTCAGCGCCGCCGACCTGACCGCCGCCATCTCGGCCGCGCCGATCGCCGTCGCCACCGCCACCGCGGCGGTGACGGTCGCGGTCACGAGGTTGATCAGGACGATCTCTCGATCGTCGATGCGCCCGGTCATCCAGATGCCGTTCAGCACGAGGACGGCACCGACGAACAGCAGCGACAGGGGCAGGAGCATGGGGTCTATCCGGTGGCGGGACGGGCGGCGCCCGGTCCCGATGCGACGAGGGAGGCCGCATGGGCGGCCTCCCGGTGGTCCGGCGCTGCCGCGCCGCGTGTTGCCGCGCCCTGTTTCAGTGCGCTCCGTCGGAGGCCAGCGCGCTTTCGCGGGCCTGCGCCTCGGCTTCGGCCGAGGTGCCGTTGAACACGGCGTTGAGCAGCACCGCCGAAATCGAGGCCAGCAGGATGCCGCTGTCGATCAGCGGGTGGATCGCGTGGGGGATGTGCATCTTGAAGTCCGGCGCGATGAGCGGGATCATCCCGACACCGAGCGAGATCGCCACGATCAACCCGTTGAAGCGGTTCAGCTTGAAATCGACGCCGCCGAGAATGCGCACGCCGGTCGCCGCGACCATGCCGAACATCACCAGCCCGGCGCCGCCCAGCACCGCCACCGGCAGCGCCTCGACCAGCGCCCCCATCTTGGGGATCAGCCCCAGCACGATCATGATCGCGCCACCCATCACGCAGACATAGCGCGAGCGGATGCCGGTGACGCCGACGAGTCCGACATTCTGGCTGAACGAGGTGTAGGGAAAGGTGTTGAACAGACCGCCGATCAGGGTGCCCAAGCCATCCGTACGCAGCCCCGCCGAGAGCGTCGGACGCTCCAGCTTGCGCTCGCACATGTCCGACAGGGCAAGGAACATGCCGGTGGATTCGATCATCACCACGATCATCACCAGCGTCATGGTCAGGATCATCACCGGGTCGAAGATCGGCAGGCCGAAGCGGAACGGCGTGATCAGCTCGAACCAGTCGGCGGTCGCGACATGCTCGAAATGCATCATCCCGAGCGAGGCGGCGACGCTGCCCCCCACGACGATGCCCAAGAGCACCGAGATGTTCGACCAGAAGCCGCGGGCGAGCTTCATCACGAGGATGATCGTGCCGAGCACCACCGCCGAGATGGCGATGTTGACAGGCGCGGCATAGGCCGGGTTCTCGGCCGAGGGCGCGATGGCCAGGCCGCCGGGCATCTCGGGGGCGCCGGTCATGGCGCGCACCTGTTCGAGCCAGGCGGCATGGCTGGGATCGACGAGCTTGGGCGCGGTCGGACCGACCGGCAGGCCGAAGATCCAGTTGATGCCGATCCGCATCAGCGTCACGCCGATCACCAGGATGATCGTGCCGGTGACCACCGGCGGAAAGAAGCGCAGCATCCGGCTGACCAGCGGCGCGATCAGCATCGCGATCACGCCCGCGCCGATGATCGCGCCGAAGATCATCCGTGCCCCTTCGGTGCCCGGATTGGCGATCCCGATCGAGACCATCGGGCCGACGCTGGCAAAGGTCACCCCCATCATCACCGGCAGCCGCACCCCGAACCATTTCGACGCGCCGAGCGACTGGATGATGGTGACGAGACCGCAGACGAAAAGATCGGCCGAGATCAGGAAGGCCACCTGCTCGGAGTCGAGCCCCAGCACGCGGCCGATGATCAACGGCACCGCGATGGCGCCGGCATACATCACCAGAACATGCTGAAGCCCGAGCGTGAACAGCTTGCCCGGCGGGATCATCTCGTCGACCGCATCGCGGCCATCGGTCGTGTCACGGATTGTCGTCATTCAGTTCTCCTCCCGGGATTTGTCGTCGGCCAAGATATCGAACGCGTCTCCTCCACGCGTCCGAGCCGACGGGGCAATCGGGATCTCGATCCCGGATTTGCCCGAAAACCGTTTCCTCGGAACGTGCAACGCCAGCGGCCCGCTCCGGTAGGTCGGTTCTGTTTCAATTACCTTCGTCAAAAGTTTGAGAATGCCGTCACGCCGGGCCGGCCCCCCTTGGCCCGCCCGGCCTGCGCCGAGCGCTCAGCCGTAGCTCTCGACCGGCGTCGCGGCCAGCGCCGAGATGTTCAGCAGGCCGCGCACGGTGACGCCCGGCGTCACGATATGGGCGCGGTTGCCCATGCCCATGAGCACCGGCCCCACCTCGATGCCCTCGGCCATGGATTTCAGCAGGTTGCGCGCGGCACCCGCGGGCTCTGCGCCAGCATAGACTAGGATGTTGGCCCTGCCCCGCAGCCGGTTGCCCGGCAGGAGCCGCTCGCGCAGATCCGGGTCGAGCGCGGCATCGGTGTGCATCTCGCCCTCGTATTCGAAATCGGCCCCTTGCGCGTCGAGCAGCGCGATCGCATCCCGCGCGGCGCGGGCCGCGCGGCTGTCGAGGCTGCCGAATTGCGAGCCCGAGCACAGCGCGACCTTGGGCGCGAGGCCGAAGCGGCGCGCATGGCGGGCGCTGGCGATCATCGTTTGCGCGATCTGCCCGGCGTCAGGTTCGAGATGGACATGCGTGTCGGCCACGAAGAGCGGGCCGCGATCGAGCAGGATGAGCGACATCGCCCCCACCGGCTGCAGATGATCGCGCGCGAGCACCTCCGAGACGTATTTCAGGTGCCAGGAATAGGCGCCGACCGTGCCGCAGATCAGGCTGTCGGCCTCGCCGCGATGCACCATCACCGCCGCGATCGCGGTGCTGTTGGTGCGCAGGATCGCCTTGGCGAGATCCGGCGAGACGCCGCGCCGCGACATGATCGCGTGATAGCTGCCCCAGTAGTCTCGGTAGCGCTCGTCGCTCTCGGGGTTGACCAGATCGAAGGCCTCGCCCGGCTGCAGCGACAGCCCCTCGCGCTCGATCCGGGCCGCGACCACCTCGGGGCGGCCGACCAGGATCGGCCTTGCCATGCCTTCCTCGCGCATCGCCTGCACGGCGCGCAGCACGCGCGGCTCCTCGCCCTCGGCAAAGACGATGCGCCGACCGGCGCTGCGCGCCGCCTCGAACACCGGGCGCATCACCAGCGACGAGCGATGAACCTGCCCGCGCAGCCCCGCGGCATAGGCGTCGAGATCGAGATCGCGCGTCGCCACGCCGCTTTCGATCGCCGCACGGGCCACCGCGGTCGCGACCGTGGGCAGCAGCCGCGGGTCGAAGGGCTTGGGGATCAGGTAGTCGGGGCCGAAACTCAGCCGCTCGCCCTGATAGGCCGCGCCAAGCTCGGCGCTGGCCGGGGCGCGGGCCAGCCCGGCGATCGCCTCGACGCAGGCGATCTTCATCTCGTCATTGATCGTGGTCGCGCCCGCGTCGAGCGCGCCCCGGAAGATGAAGGGAAAGCACAATACGTTGTTGACCTGGTTGGGATAATCGCTGCGCCCGGTGGCGATCAGCGCGCCCGGTGCGGCGGCGCGCGCCGCCTCGGGCATGATCTCGGGCACCGGGTTGGCCAGCGCAAAGACGATCGGGTCGGGCGCCATCCGCGCCACCATCTCTGGCGTCAGCAGGCCGGGCCCGGAAACGCCCAGAAACAGGTCCGCCCCCTCCATCGCCTCCATGGTGCTGCGCATCTCCGTCCGTCGCGCGAACTCGGCCTTTTCCGGGGTCAGGTCCTCGCGCCCGTCATGCACGACGCCCTTGCTGTCGATCATGGTGATGTGCTCGGCCCGCGCGCCCATCACCATCAGCATCTTCAGGCAGGCGATCCCGGCGGCGCCTGCGCCGAGCGCCACGATGCGGATCTCCGCGAACCGCTTGCCGGTGATGCGCAGCGCGTTGCTGGCGGCGGCGGCGGCAACGATGGCGGTGCCGTGCTGGTCGTCATGAAAGACGGGAATGCCCATCCGCTCGCGGCAGATCTTCTCGACGATGAAGCAGTCGGGCGCCTTGATGTCTTCAAGGTTGATCGCGCCGAAGGTCGGCTCCAGCCGGCAGACCAGATCGGCGAGCCTTTCGGGGTCGGTCTCGTCCACCTCGATGTCGAAGCAGTCGATGCCGGCGAATTTCTTGAACAAGACCGCCTTGCCCTCCATCACCGGCTTGGAGGCCTGCGCGCCGATATTGCCCAGGCCCAGCACCGCCGTGCCGTTCGAGACCACGGCGACGAGGTTGCCCTTGGCGGTGTAGCGCCGCGCCAATGCCGGATCGGCGGCGATGTCGAGGCAGGGCTCGGCCACGCCGGGCGAATAGGCGCGGCTCAGATCGCGCCCCGTCGCCATCGGCTTGGTCGCGCGGATCTCCAGCTTTCCGGGCCGCGGCTCGGCATGATAATTCAGCGCCGCCTCGCGGTCGGCGGCGATCTTGGTGTCATCGAGCGACATGTTTCGTCTCCTTTACCGGCGCGCGCCCATGCGCAGCGCCAGATCGATCATCCGGTTGGAAAAGCCCCATTCATTGTCGTACCAGCCGAACAGGCGGCTCAGCTCGGGGCCGTGGCGGATCTCGGGGCCCGCCAGTATCAGGGATTCGGGCCGCGCCCGCAGGTCCGAGGAGACCAGCGGCCGGTCGGTCCAGCCAAGGACAGGCGACCCCGCCACCGCCGCGCGCAGCCGCGCGTCGATGTCGCCCCGGTCGCGCAGCCTGACGGTCAGATCGACCGCCGAGACGCTGGCCACCGGCACCCGCAGCGCGGTGCAGCTCACCCGCCCGGCCAGATCCGGCAGGACCAGGTCGGTCAGCCGCCCGGCCGAGGAGCTGGTCGGCACCATCGACAGCGCCGCCGCGCGGCTGCGCGCCGGATCGGCGCGCGGCGCGTCGACCGTGGGCTGCGCCCCGGTATAGCAATGCACCGTCGTCATGTGCCCGCCCTCGAGCCCGAACAGCCCGTCGATGAGCCGCAACAGCGGCGCGAGCGCGTTGGTCGTGCAGGAGCCGCAGGAGAGGATGCGCTGATCGGCCAGGATCCCGTCATTGGCACCAAGCACCACGGTCGCCTCCGCCGCCTCCGACGGGCCCGAGATCAGCACCCGCCCCGCCCCGGCCTTGAGCCCGCGCGCGGCCACGGCGGGGTCGTTCGCCCGGCCGGTGCATTCCAGAACCAGGTCGACCCCCGCAAGATCGAGCCGCGACAGGTCGGCCTCGTGGTGAAACGGGATCGCCCGCCCCTCGACCGAGAGCACCCCGTCGCCCGCCTCGATCCGGCCCGGAAAGGGGCCGAACACGCTGTCATATTCGAACAGGTAGGCGCAGCTGTCGAGCGGCGCGATGTCGTTGATGCAGGCGATCTCGATGCCGTCGTCGCGCCGCGCGGTCGCCAGCAGGCGCAGGATGCTGCGCCCGATCCGCCCGAAGCCGTTGATCGCGACGCGCAGGGCCATGACCTAGAACTCCACCTCGACGGCGACGCCCTTCTCGACCGCGAGATCGACCGCGGCGGAGGCGACGGCGAGGTCCTGAAGCCCGACGCCGGTGCCGTCGAACAGGGTGATCTCATCGGCCGAAGCCCGCCCCGGATGGGTGCCGTTGATGACGGCGCCCAGCTCGGCGATGTCGGCCTCGCGCAGGTGGCCATCCGCGATCGCGTGCTGCGCCTCGCCGAGGCTGACCGACTGCGCGATCTCGTCGGTGAAGACGCGTGTGCGGGCCAGCAGCGCCGCCTCGACCTCCTGCTTGCCCTTGGTGTCGGTGCCCATGCAGGCCAGATGCGTGCCGGGCCGGACCTGCGCGTCGCGCAGGATCGCGTCGAAGCTCGAGGTGATGGTGACGATCACGTCCGATTGCGCGCCCAGATCGTCGAGCGAGACGCTCTCGAAGGGCAGGCCCAGCTCGGCGGCGACCTTCGCCAGACGGTCGAGCTTTTCGGGGCTGCGGTTCCAGGCCACCACGCGCTCGAAACCGCGCTGCGCGGCAACCGCGCGCAGCTGGAACGCCGCCTGATGCCCCGCGCCGACGATGCCCAGCACCTTCGCGTCCTTTCGCGCCAGATGCGCGACCGAAACGGCGGCGGCGGCGGCGGTGCGCAGCGCGGTCAGCAGGTTGCCGCCCACCACGGCGCGGCATTTGCCGGTGTCGGCGTCGAACAGGAAGACGGTCGACTGGTGGTTGGTCAGGCCGCGCTCGGCATTGCCCGGCCAGTAGCCGCCCGATTTCAGCCCGAGATTCAGCCCCGCCCGGTCGAAGCCCGACTTGAAGCCGTAAAGCGCGTCGGCATGGCCGATCGCCTCGCGGATGACCGGGAAGTTGTAGGCCGATTTCGCCGCCATCGAGGCAAAGACCTGTTCGACCGCGTCGAAACTCGCCTCGGGGGTGATGAGGTCGGCGATGACCGCTTCGGGCACGATGATCATGGGAATGTCCTGTCGTTCGAATGGGCCGGGGGCGGCGCCCGCCCCCGGCGGTGCTTGGCGAAAGCTCAGTAGGCCTTGCCGCGCGCCGAGACCGGCCAGAGTGTCTCGACCTTGCCGTTCCGCACGCCGACATACCAGTCATGGACGTTGCAGGTCGGGTCGCAGTGACCGGGCACCAGCCGCAGCTTCTCGTTGATCTTCAGCACGCCCTCGGGGTCGGCCACCACGCCGTGCTCGTCCGAGCATTTGACGTATTCGACGTCCCTGCGCCCGTAGATGAAGGGCAGGCCGCTATCGACCGACTGCGCCTTGAGCCCCGCATCGACGATCGCCTTGTCGGCTTTGGCGTGGCTCATCACCGAGGTCAGGATGAACAGCGCGTTCTCCCATTCGCCCTGGTCGATGCGCTTGCCCTCCTTGTCATGGATGCGCCCGTAATCGGCGTCCATGAAGGCGTAGGAGCCGCATTGCAGCTCGTTGTAGACGCCCGAATTGCTCTCGAAGTAATAGCTGCCGGTGCCGCCGCCCGAGACCAGCTCGGGCTCCAGCCCCTCGGCCTTCAGCGCCTCGACCGCCTCGGTCACCTGCGCGATGGCGGCGTCGAGCTTGGCCTTGCGCTCCTCGAAGCTGTCGATGTGCTGCATCGCGCCCTGGTAGGCCTGCAGTCCGGTGAATTCGAGCCCCGGCGCCGCGTCGATCGCCTTGGCGATCTCGACCACCGCCTCGGTGGTGGTGACACCGCAGCGCCCGGCGCCGCAATCGATCTCGACGAAGCAGTGGATCACCGTGCCGTGCTTTTCGGCCGCGGCCGACAGGTCGGCCACGTTGTCCACGTCGTCGACGCAGACGATGATCTTCGAGCCGAGCTTGGGCAGCCGCGCCAGCCGGTCGATCTTGGCCGGGTCGCGCACCTGGTTCGACACCAGCACGTCCTTGATCCCGCCGCGCACGAAGACCTCGGCCTCCGAGACCTTCTGACAGCAGACGCCGACCGCGCCGCCAAGCTCTTCCTGAAGCTTCTGCACATCGACCGACTTGTGCATCTTGCCGTGGGAGCGGTGGCGCATGCCATGCGCCTTGGCGTAATCGCCCATCTTCCTGATGTTGCGCTCCAGCGCGTCGAGGTCGAGGATCAGGCAAGGCGTCTGGATCTCGCTTGCATCCATGCCCGGCAGGGCAGGCACGTCGAAACCGACTTCGAGGTCTTGGTGGGAATGGTCCTTCATGGCGTGGCCTTTCATTTCTGCATCCATGGCAGCTTGTTCAGATCGACATTGCCGCCGGTGATGACGACGCCGACGCGCTGGCCCGCGAAGACGTCCGGGTTCTTCAGGATGGTCGCGAGCGGCACCGCGCTCGATGGCTCCATCACGATCTTCATGCGCTTCCAGATCAGCTCCATCGCATCGACGATCTCGGCCTCCGAAGCGGTCAGGATGTCGGTCACGTGGTGCGACACGAAATGCCAGGTCAGATCCTTGAGCGGCACCTTCAGCCCGTCGGCGACGGTCTCGGGCGCGTCGTCGGCGATGATGTGGCCGGCGCGGAAGCTGCGCGCGGCATCGTCGGCCTGCTCGGGCTCGGCGGCATAGATCTTCACCTCGGGCGCGATGGTCGACAACGTCAGGCAGCTGCCCGAGATCATGCCGCCGCCGCCGATCGGCGCGACGACGCAATCGAGCCCGCCGCCCCTCTCGCCCATCTGCTCCATCAGCTCGCGCGCGCAGGTCCCCTGCCCCGCGATCACGCGCGGGTCGTTGTAGGGATGCACGAAATCGGCGCCGGTCTCTTCCTGCACGCGGGCGAAGTACTCTTCGCGCGAGGAGGTCGAGGGCTCGCATTCGGTGATGATGCCGCCATAGCCGCGCACCGCGTCCTTCTTGGCCTGCGGCGCGGTGCGCGGCATGACCACGTGGCACGGGATGCCGCGCCGCCCGGCGGCATAGCTGAGCGACAGCGCGTGGTTGCCCGAGCTGTGGGTCGCCACGCCGCGCCTGGCCTGTTCGTCCGAAAGGCCGAACACCGCGTTCGAGGCGCCGCGCACCTTGAAGGCGCCGGCCTTCTGGAAGTTCTCGCATTTGAAGAACAGCTCGCAGCCGGCGAGGTCGTTCAGATGCGACGAGGTCAGAACCGGGGTGCGGTGGACATGGGGGCGGATGCGCTCATGCGCGGCCTTCACGTCCTCATAGGTCGGGATGGGCATCTCGCATTGATCCTTCATCACGCCGCCGCCTCGGCCGGGGCGGCCTTGCCATGGCGGTAATGCTCCTGCGCCGCCGCCACGCCCGAGCCGAGCGTGATCGGCAGGCCGAGATCGACCATGACCATCTCCGCGACCCCGAGGCCCGACAGCATCATCGCGTCGGTGAGCGAACCCAGATGGCCGATGCGGAACACCTTGCCCGCCACCTCGCCCAGCCCGACGCCGAAGGCCATGCCGTAGCGTTCGGCCGCGACGGTGACGATGTCGGTGGCATCATGGCCCTCGGGCGTGCGCACCGCCGTCACCGTGTCGGAATAGAGATCCGGCGAGACGGCGCAGAGCTCCAGCCCCCAGGCGCCGACCGCCCGGCGCACGCCCTCCGCGATCCGGTGGTGGCGGGCATGGACCTCGTCGAGCCCCTCTTCGAGCAGCATGTCGAGCGACAGCTTCAGCCCGTTCATCAGCCCGACGGGCGGCGTGTAGGGAAAGGCATTGGCGGCGTAGCCCTTCATCATGTCGCGCACGTCGAAGAAGGTCCGCGGCAGCCGCGCCGTTTCCACCGCCTTCATCGCCTTGTCGGAAAAGCCGAGAATGGCGAGGCCCGCGGGCAGCATGAAGCCCTTCTGGCTGCCGGTGACGGCGATATCGACGCCCCAATCGTCGAAGCGGAATTCCATCGAGGCAATCGAGCTGACGCCATCGACGAAGAGCAGCGCCGGGTGCCCCGCCGCGTCGAGCGCGCGGCGCACGGCGGCGATGTCCGAGCGCACGCCCGTCGCGGTCTCGTTATGCGTGGCGAGCACGACCTTGATCTCATGCGCGGTATCGGCGCGCAGGATCTCCTCGTAGCGATCGGCGGGAATACCCTCGCCCCAGGCCGCCTCGACCACCGTGACATCCAGCCCGTGGCGCTGGCACATGTCGATCCAGCGATGGCTGAACATGCCGTTGCGCGCGGCCAGAACGCCGTCGCCCGGCGAAAGGGTGTTGGTCAGCGCCGTTTCCCAGCCGCCGGTGCCGGTCGAGGGAAAGATGAAGATCTTCGCGCTCTCGGATCTCAGCACCTTTCGCACGCCGTCGAGGCAGGGATGCAGGATCTTTCCGAAAACCGGCGAACGATGATCGATCGTCGGCATGTAACAGGCCTGGCGCAGCGCCTCCGGCATGTTGGTCGGACCTGGAATGAAGACCGGGTTCTGAAAGCTCATCCTATCCTCCATGGAGTGCCTTGGAGAGAGGTTAGGATGCGCCAACCGAGCCGTATATATTTTTGAAATCGTTTTTCCTTTTCGCATTATTAAGATAAATTAAATTATATCAGTGCCTTGCATTTTTCACTCGCCGCGGGCCGTGGCCGGCCGTATGTTTATGACTTTCTTGATTTTCCAGATGATCGGGCTGGAGCCGAAGGATATCGCCGAAACCGGGATCGGCCGCGCCTTGGGGCAGATGCGGTTTGCGCCGCCGTGGCGCGGGGCCGTGCAGGCGCGGCAGGGCACCCCGGTTGCAGAAAGCAGCCCGGCCCGATCGGCAGCGCGGCCTTGCGCATCACTGGCAACCGACCGGCTTGTTCCTGCGTGGTCTCGATCGCGGCGCAAGGATCAGCGCGCTTGCGCGATGCCCCCGATCGCCCGCGTCAGCTGCGCCGCGGCCTCTCGCACCGCTTCGGTCAGCCGGGGCAGATCCGTATCGGCAAGCCGGGCCACCGGCCCGGAGACCGACAGCCCTGCCACCGCTTCGCCTTGCGCATCGCAGACCGCCGCCGCGATGCAGCGCATGCCCTCGTTGCGCTCCTCGTCATCGACGGCATAGCCCCGCGCGGCGCAGCGGTCGAGATCGGCGATCAGGGCGGCGCGATCGGTCAGGCTGCGGGGCGTGAAGCGTTCGAGCGGGTGCGCATCGAGAATACGGTCGCGCCGCGCCGGATCGAACGTGCAGAGCAATGCCTTCCCGATCCCCGAGGCATGCATCGCCGAGACGGTTCCCGGCGGAAAGAAGGCCCGGATATGCGCATGCGTCTCGACCTGGTTGAGAAACAGCACCTGCCCGCCGCGCTCGACGCCGAGATTGGCGGTTTCGCCCGTCTCCTCCATCAGGCGGCGCAGGATCGGCCGGGCCCGATCGACGAGATTGGTGCGGCGCAGAAAGGTCGACCCCAACCGGAACGCGCCGGACCCCATGTGCCAGATCTGCCCGTCCTCTTCGAACTCGACCAGATCGCGCGCCTCGAGCGTCAACAATACGCGGTAGAGCGTGGAGGGCGATTCATCGAGATCGGCGGCCAGCAGCGACAATGTCGTGCCGCCCGCGCCGATCCTTTCGAGCACATCGATGGCCCGATCGAGCGATTTGATCGCCGGTGGTCTTGTATCCTTGAGGCTGCCGCGCGGGCGCCCCCGGCGCCGTGGGGTCATCGGCTCTGTCTGCATCGCTCCGGCCCTCCCTGCCGCTGTCATCCGTGTCGGCGCAAGCTGGTGCAGCTTCATGGCAAGACGCCAGCCCGTCGAGGGCTGGCGTCCGGTTCTCGAAGGCGGCTTCAGTGCCGGGGCGTTTCGGGCGGCATCATCCGCGCATTCGGGTCCGGCACCGGCGGAAAGGTCTCCTCGGCGAGCGTTTCCGGCAGGAGCAGGTTCAGCGCGATGGCGATGAAGGCCGCGGGCAGAAGGCCCGATGTCAGCAGGACCCGCGCCGTCTCCGGCAGGTATTGCACCGCCTGCGGTTCGAGTTGCAGACCGAGGCCAAGGCTCAGCGACACCGCGAAGATCACCATGTTGCGCTTGTTCCAGTCGACCTCCGACAGCATCGACACGCCGGCGGCGACGACCATGCCGAACATCACGATCACGCCGCCGCCCAGCACCTCGATCGGAACGGTGCGGATCACCCCGCCGACCTTGGGCACCAGCCCGCAGACGATCAGGAAGATCGCGTCGCAGGTGACGACGTGGCGGCTCATCACGCCGGTCATGGCGATCAGGCCGACATTCTGGCTGAACGAGGTGTTGGGCAGGCCGCCGAACACGCCGGCGACGGCGGTGCCGAGGCCGTCGGCGAAGGTCGCGCCCTCGATCTCGCGGTCGGTCGCCTCGCGCCCCGCGCCGCCCTTGGTGATGCCCGACACGTCGCCCACCGTCTCGACCGCCGAAACGAAGGCCATCAGGCAGAAGCCCAGGATCGCGGCGACGGTGAAGTCGATGCCGTAGCGGAAGGGATCGGGCAGGGCGAAGGCGGCGGCGTTGTTCCACGACCCGGCGATCGCCTCGGGCGTCAGGATGCCGACGGCCAGCGCGTAGAAATAGCCCGCGATCAGGCCGATCAGCACCGCCGAGACCGCAAGCATGCCGCGGGTGAAGAATTTGAGCCCGAGCGTCACGAGGATGACCACGAAGGCGGCCGACCAGTTGAGCGCCGAGCCGTATTCGGCCGCGCCGGAGGCCTTGGCCGGCACACCGCCCGCCGCGTATTGGATGCCGACCTGCACCAGGGCGAGACCGATCAGCGTCACCACGAGGCCGGTGACGAGCGGCGGAAGCGCAAAGCGGATGCGCCCGATGACGAGGCCGAGGCTGGCATGGAACAGCCCCCCCACGATGATGCCGCCGTAAAGCGCGGCGAGGCCGTCCACCCCCTTGCCGGCCACCAGCGGGATCATCACCGGCAGGAAGGCAAACGAGGTGCCCTGCACGATCGGCAGCGCCGCGCCGACGCGCCCCACGGTGATCGTCTGCAACAGCGTGGCGAGGCCCGCGAAGAGCATCGACATCTGGATCAGGTAGAGCAGCTCGGGAAAATCGGGCGAGTTGGAGCCGAAACCGAAGCCCGCCGCGCCCGCGACGATGATGGCCGGGGTGACATTGGCCACGAACATGGCGAGCACGTGCTGGATTCCCAGCGGGATCGCCTTGTAGAGCGGCGGCGTGAAATTGGGATCGCGGAGTTGCTCCGGTGTCCCAATGGAAGTGTCAGCCATGGTGTCCTCCCTCTCGGCTGCGACGGGACCGATCTTGACGCCGGTTCCATCTCTGTCGCTCGATGACATGCAAGCGCATCGAGCCGCGGTCTCGCAAAGGGGGTGATCCGGGTGGGCCGTGTTCGCTCAAGGCCAAGCGCCGCGCAAGGCGATGCCGCGATATTCGAACCGGTTACCGGTAGAGGCTGCGGATCATGTCGAAATCTCCCTGCGATCAACAAAGCCTACCCCAATGCCGCCGCGCATATCTTGAAGAAATATTTGAAAGTCTATCGGTGCCTTGCGACGTAGGGTAATGTCCGGCGTTGGTCGGTCGCCTTCGAGGAGCGTGGAGGCGGCCGAGACCGTGCGGCGGCGTCAGCCCGTGACATGCCGGGCGGGACGCTCTGCCACGGCGCCCGTGCCATCCGCAAGAAGCGCCTCATTCATCGGCACGTCCCACGGCATCGGATAGATGCTCGGCAGATCGCAGCCCGCGAAGCCCAGGCCGATGATCCGTGGCCGCGGCTGAAGCCGCACCAAGGTCCGGTCGTAATAGCCGCCGCCATTGCCGAGCCGGTAAAGATCCCGGTCGATGCCGAGGAGGGGCGCGATGACGATATCGGGCACGCGCGCCTCGCCATCCGCCGGCACGGGGATGTTCCAGATGCCGCGGACCATAGGGCAGCCGGGCGACCAGCCGTGAAATTCGAGCGGCATGGCCTTGGCGACCACGACCGGCAGCAGGATGCCCGCACCCGCCGCATGGGCCCTGGCCATCCATGGCCGCAGATCCGGCTCCCCGCGGATCGGCCAGTAGGCCGCGATGGTGATGCCGGGCTTCGGCGCGACGATCCTGTCGAGGCCCGCGATCAGCGCCGCCGTCGCCCTTTCGCGCTCCTGCACGGGCATGGTGCGGGCCGCGAGTAGCCGCGCCCGCTCGGCGCGCCTGAACCGCGCCACGTCGCGCGCCGTCTCGGCATCGACCGGATGCCCGTCGACGAGCAGATGGGCAAAGCAGGGCGAGGTCCCTCCGCCGGTATCGTCTTCCATGTCACATCACCCGTTGCAGCCCATGCGGCCGAAACAGCCTACCGCAGAGATGGGCAAGGGCGATAGCCGCGCGTTCGCGTCCCGCGCCTCGGGCTGCCGCGAGGCGCTATGCCCTTGAGGCGGGCGACGAGGCAACGCCCGCGCGCCGGGAAAAGGGGATCCTTCTCTCCGCGAGGGAAAGGGGAAAGGATCCATGCCGGGCAGGCGCTCGAAGCCGTCTTCGGATCCGCTTCGCCCCGGAGCGTCGATCATGGCCGATCTCATGGCCCCCCGCTGAACGGTCGGCGTCCCTGCCCCGGCAGAGCGCGAGGCCCGGGATGCATTGCCTATCCGGCCTCCAGCACTTCGGCGGCATCATCGGGAACGACGCGGAGCACGGTCAGCACCCGTCGCTTGCCGTCTCTGGTATCCCAATGGAGCGAGGCGCCTTCGGCCAGGCCGATCAATGCGACCCCGATCGGGGTCAGGATCGAAATCCGGCCGCATGCGATGTCGGCCTCCTCGGGGAAGACCGGCGTGACGGTCGTTTCCCGGCCGGTGGTTTCATCGCGGTAGGTGACCGCGCGGCCGATCGCCACCACGTTCGCCGGAAGCTTCGCCGCCGGGACGATACGGGCCCGGCCGATCTCGCCGAGCAATCGGTCGGCAAGATCCGGGTCGCGCTCGATCGCGCGCTCCGCGAGGGCTTCGAGCCGATTCAGGCAATCGGCGGCGATGACGATCCGGGGCCGCCTGCCGCCGCGTGACGTGGGGCGTTGTGCGTTCATCGGTTTCTCCTTTTCGACGAAGCATGGCGCGGGCGCCTCGCAGATGAGCAGGGCCCGCGCCGCCAAGGGCAGGAAGGATCAGGCCGCCGCGTGATCCGGCGGCGTGCGCACATCGAGCACGACGACGATGTCGATCTGCCCGTCCTCGCGCAGAAGCGGGGATTTTTGCAGCTTTCGCATCCCGATCAGGGTCGCCCCGAGCAGCGACGCCACGAGAATGTGCCCCGGGGCCGGGGCAGAGCTCATGGTGAGCAGGCCGGAGCGCGAGCCTTCGCCGCTGATCATGTAGGTGACATGGCACCCGGCCACGACGAGTTCGGGCGAGACGGGCTCGGTCGCGCCGCGGGAGATCCGCAGCTTGTGGCGCAAGAGCCCGTTCAGAAGCGGCGGATTCGGAGCGTGCCGGGCCGCGCGGTTGCGCAGCAGGCGCTCGATCCCGGCGCGGTCCTCGACCGTGAGGAAGAAGCCGGTCTCGGCAGCGGGCCGTTCGAACAGCGCTCGAAGGTCGCTGCCCGAGGGCAGCTGCATGAAATTGGTGATGGTCATGGTTGTCTCCCGGGGCGGCGAAGCCCGCATTCTCAATTCGATGATGTGAGAAAGCCCCGGGTGGTCAGAGACGCGCGTGAGCGCGGACCGCCCGGGGACCCGGGCGGTTCAGAAGCAGAAACCGGAAAAGGTTCTCGTGCATGACCATCACGAGAGCCTAGCCACTGCGCGCAGGCTGTCAATCCTGAAGATGGAGCCCGGCCTGGAACGGCGGGAAGGATACGGGTGTTGAACGAGGAAAGGAGGTGCGTCGATGGCGAAGTATTCGAAAGGCGATCGCGTCAGCTGGAACTCGGAAGCCGGGCGCGTCAGCGGCCGCATCGTGAAGGTCCATGAAGCGGATTTCGACTACAAGGGGCATCGGCGCCGGGCCTCGAAGCAGGAGCCGCAATACGAGATCGAGAGCGACAAGACCGACCATGTCGCGGCGCACAAGGAGGATGCGTTGACCAAGCTCGACAAATGAGCGGCGGCTTCGCCACCATCGGGCATTCCAACCGGCCGCCGCAGGTGGTCATCGACATGCTGCGGGAAGCGGGCATCCGGCTGCTGGTCGATGTGCGGTCCTTCCCGAAATCGCGCAGCAACCCCGACTTCAACGACGACAGGTTCCCCCAGAGGCTGGCCGAGCACCAGATCGGCTATCGGCACATGCTGGCGCTCGGCGGACGCCGCCGCAAGCAGCCCGAAATCGATGACGGGCTGAACGCCTTCTGGCGGGTCCGAAGCTTTCACAACTACGCCGATTATGCCCTTGGGTCCGAATTTCGGGGCGCCTTGCGGGAATTGGTGGAGCTTGGCCGTGAGCAACCCCTTGCGATGATGTGCTCCGAAGCCGTCTGGTGGCGCTGCCACCGCAGGATCATCACCGATTACCTGCTGCTTCACGGCCACGAGGTGCGCCACCTGATGGCGCCGGGCCGCATCGATCCGGCGCGCCCTTCGGAAGGCGCGCGCCTGCGAGAGGACGGGGCGGTCATCTATCCCGACCTGCCCCCCTGAGCGCCCTCGTTCATAGGTCAGCTCTGTTCAGGGTCTGGTCGTTTTCGGCCCATTGATGCCGGCCTGCGCCCCTGAACTGTCCGCAGCTCGAGGTAGGCCTGTTCTCCTGACGAGGAGACAGACGACGGGAAGAAGCCGGTTCGGCGAAAAGCGGATCATCCGCATGCTGAACGAGCTGCGACGCCTCCCTGACCGGCTAGCCCCGCCCGGTGATCTGCGCGGCCGCATCCCGCCTGAACCTGCGGCTCATCATGCCTCCTTGCCTGAGCCAGCGAAGAAAGCGTTCACATGACAGCACGGTATTCGCCATCGAGGCTCATCGGGAAAATGAGGGATTCGGGGAAAGGCGCGCCGATCCCGAAGCCGAGTGGGAACAGCCTCTTCGGAGCCGGATCATCCCTCGTCCAAAAGTGAGGAATCCGGGGCGGATTTGCGCATCAGCCGCGCCTTGCGCAGCGAATTCGCGATGGAGGGCAAAGGGGTGATGTGCTGTACCTGCCCGGCAATGCGCGCCCGGCGCCCGACCTTGGGCCTTTGGGCCTCCGCCCAGGCCGCCTGCAACTCCTCTTCGGACTTGCGCCACCATCCGACGCGGATATGCGTCACCCGCCGCCCGGTCTTCAGCGGCGCAACCGTGATGTTGAAGGGCGCGAGCGCGTTGATTTCATCGACCGCCGGTTTGAGCACATGCTTGTTCAGCGCGCCGAAAGCCGGGTACTTGCCGTCCTCGACACCGAGCATCTGCCGGAAATCGTCGAGCGAGATCTCCTGGAACACCTTGCGGCTCAGATTGGACCACTGCGAAGCGTTCTCGTAGAGGGACACCGCGTATTTGGAGCTGAACGCCATCAGCACCGGCAGGGCGATCTTGCCCCAGATGGAGCTGTCGCGCAGCATCTCCACCAACCGCTTGTCGAAGGAATAGGTCAGTGCCCCGGCCGGTCGGTCCGGATCATCCATGTCGTTGCCACCGAGAAACTGCACCCGACGCGTTCGCCCCCCCGAAAGCTTCACAGTTAGGATCGTCTGCATCAGCGACACGATCGCCTCTTCGACCATCTCGGAGCCCTTGTGCCCGTCCGGGCGCAATTCGGCGAGTTCGATGGTGTAATCCTTGCCCTCACGGATGCCCTGCTGGTGGGCATTGTGCCAAAGAATGGTGATCGCGCGGCGCGCGTTCAGCGTAAGCGTCTGATGTCCCGTGATTTGTATGAGTTCAGAGGGCTTGATGGCCTCATCATGGGACGGCGTCAGGGACAGGACTCGGAGCTCTTCGGTCATGGCGCCACCCTAGGAGGAGTCGAATGTATTGTGAAAGGAAATAATCACCGGGCTTCACACTTTACAATATATCCACAGACTGTGGATAAGTGTGCCCACCCTTCCCCGAAAACCTCACATTAAGGCCCCGGAAACCTCACTCTTCGCCCCGAAAACCTCACTCTTCGCCCCGAAAACCTCACCGCAAACCCCGAAAGCTTCACTTTTCAGCTCACAAGTGCCGGAGATTCAGGGGAAAAATCGCCCCTGAATCTTAGAATCTAGAATCCCGAAAGGGATTGAAGCGGTCTAGCGCCTCCCCTGCCCTTCGAATGCACGCATCAGGATGTCGAGCATGTCGGCATAGGTCCGGCGATCCGATTTGCAGAGATGCTTGAAGCGCTCGATGGTATCGAGTGGCGCCTTGATCGAGATCTGGCCGTCCCGCACCTCCTGTCGGCTCGGCCAACGAGCAGGTGAGCCCCCCTGCCCCTGCGGTGCCTCGGAAAATGAGGAATCCGGGGCCGATCGTTCGGGCTTGGGTTCTTCGCGAAGAGCGGGACGCTCGCGGGGTTCGGGTTCGAACTGCCGCAGGCGGCTGAAATCAAGCGACTTGGGCATTCATGGCCTCCTCGAGCATGTCGATCACTTCGGATGCAAAGCGCTGCGCGTTCTCGACCGCCTTGTCGATGCCGTTCACATCGGCGGGGTTGAGATCGCGAAGACCGGCGCCGGCATTGTGCAAGGATGAAAACGCCGTACGGCGGTGCAGCTGGGTGGCAAAGACCGGGGCCGCGGCCTTCAGCTCGGTCTGGATATGACGTTCGAGCTTGCTCTTCACCGCGGCGGAAGTGCGCGCGAAAAGGATCGCGGCCGGAATGTCGCGCCGCCGCGCCCTGCCCTCCATCGCCACCTCGGCCAGCGTATCCACAGCGGCATCGGCATCCTGCTGCTCTTCGCCCGCGGGGATGATGACGAGATCGGATTCGGAAATGGCAAAGGAGGTCAGCCGGCTCGCCGTGCCTTCGAGATCGATCAGCACGAATGGCGCGCGCCCGCGCGCGACGGCGATCTCGTCCTGGATATGGCGCTCCCCCGCGCTTGCGATCACTTCGATGCCCTGCGGCAAAGGCGCGAGCTGCGACCATCGGACCAGGCGCTGCGCCGGGTCGGCGTCGATGATGACGACTTGTGTGCCCTGCGCCGCAAGCTCGGTGCCCAACACGATGCAGGAGGTGGTCTTGCCCGCCCCGCCCTTGGAGCTGGCGAATGATATCGTAGGCATGAGACAGGTTCCCTGTTCTTGACTGCTCTGGACCCACCTACTCATGGACAGGAATGGTCTGGCAAGGACAGGCCTGCCTAGGCATGGATTGCCATGGGTAACCTGTGGTTTGAATGCCATAAGTAGGGTAGCCATAGGTACTCTATCCTACCCTCGGATACCCCAAGGTACCCGAGGGTAGAGATGGAATGCCGTCCATGGAGAGCCGCTCGAACGGCAATGACATCCTTCCAGGCATCTCTATCAAGATCATGGGAAACATGAATAATCCCGTCGCAGCATCAGGGGAGCCACGTTCGAGACCACGGCCATCTTTGGCCAGAGCCAGCCGGGGCAGGGTAGGGTTGGGTATGCATGGCCAGGCATTCATTGCCTACCCGACCATGGGGTTCCCATTGGTAGGTTAGGGTATGATAGGGTACCTTGGGGTACCTTTCGGCGATGAGGCCGATACTCGGCAAGAACAGGGGAAAAGATCTGCAGAGCCGGAGGGCAGGGCAGCAGCGCCAGCGCCGCGGGGAGCGGATCGCGCTGCCAAGGACAGGCGCGCGGATCAGCAGACCGGCTTCACCTTGCCGCTGAGCCGCGCGCCGAGCGTCAGGGTTCCGGGCATGGCCGCGATCAGCCCGCCCAGCCCGGCAAAGCGCGCGGGCCGCATCGCGAGATGGGCAAAGGCATTGGCGGCGCGGATGCGGGTCGAGAACTGCCTGCGCCACGCTGCCTGATAGCGCGCGCCCGCCCGGTCGCGCGCCTCCGCCATGGACGGATCGCAGCCGTCGAGCGCGCGCGACAGCAGCCAGCCCGACTGGATCGCCATGGAGATGCCCTCGGCGATGACCGGATGCGCTTCGCCCGCGAGATTGCCGACGCGGAACACGCCATCGGCGTAGCAGGGCCGCAGGGCAGGGCGGATCGGCCCCGCCGCGAGCCATGGCCCCTCGCGCCGCGCGCCGTCGAGCGCCTCGCGCACGCCCCGGCAGGACCGCGCAAGATGCGCCTCGAGCGCGTCGCCCGCGGTTTCGCCGCGTTGCCGCAGGCCCTTCAACACGTCGCGCCGGATGCAGCAGGAGATCGAGACGCGTCCGCCATCGACCCGCACCATGCCACCATAGCCGCCCGGAAAGGACAGGAGCGGCATCAGCTCCGGATCGAGACCGCTTTCGAGGAAATGCGCCTTGAAGCCAAGGAGATCACGCGGCGCATGGCTCTTGGGGGCCTGGGTGGGGAGGGGGCCTCGGTCCCACGATCCATGCGCCGCGACCAGGATCGGGGCGGCGAGCGTCGTGCTCCCCTGCGTCGTCTCGATCGTGACCTCGTGACCCGCCGCGTGGCGCTCGAAGCCGGTCGCGCGGCAGGGCTGGAGAACCTCGACGCCACAATGCCGGGCCTGATCGAGCAGCAATCCATCGAGCACGTCGCGCCCCAGCCCGCGCCCGGCCCCGCCGGAGGCGGGCATCGGCGCCGTCACCACGCGCGCGCCCATGAACAGGGCCAGCCGCCGGATTTCGGGACCTGCGGCGGCATCCCAGTCCTCGCCGACGCCGAGAGCGTCGAGCACGGGACGGCTGGCCGAGGAGATGAACTCGCCGCAGACCTTGCGGCGCGGAAAGGCCGCGCGCTCGATAAGCGCCACCCGCCGCCCCGCGCGCGCCAGCCCGATCGCGGTCGAGGCACCGCCCGGACCGCCGCCGATGATGATGGCGTCATGGGTCATGCCGCAGCCCCTGCGCCGCGAAGCCATGGGTGAAGGGCCCGCGCCGCCCCTCGAAGCCGACCTCGCCGGGCCAGAGCCGCGTCAGCTCCGCGCCGTGAAACCCCGCGCGCACGCTCGCGGGCGCATCATGGCGCGTCACCGCATTCGCGCCGATCGCGCCCACCGCCCGCGCGGCGAGGTAGGAGAGGGGCGTGCGCAGCGGCTCGGTCGCCACGACATGGCGGGCGCGATGCGCGAGAGCGCACAGAAGCCCGCGCAGTTCGGCCCCCTCGAAATGATGGAGAAACAGGTTGGCGACGATGAGGTCGACCCGACCGGGCTGCGCCGCCAGCCACCGCCCTGCATCACTGGCCGCGACCTCCACCCGCCAGCCCAGCCCGCCGAGCGCCTGCCGCGTCGTCTCCGTCACCACCGGTTGCATGTCGAGCAGCACGAGGCGTGGCGCGCCCTCCACCGGGCCGAGCGCGCGGGCAAGGCGCAGCGCCCCGATGCCATCGCCGCAGCCCAGATCGACGAGGTGGCGGGGCGGCCATGTCGCATGGGCGCGGATCAGCGATGCGGCGATGCGGGCGTTGAACATCAGCGCGTTGATGCGCCGCAGATCGGCGCGCGAGGCGCGGGCGCGCGGATCGCCGGGGGGCAGCACGTCGAGCATCTCGGGCACAAGCTGTCGCCGCATCGCCATGAAGCTTACGCCGCCACGCCGAAGCTCATCGTCTCGGCGGTGAGGCCGGGGCCGAAGGCCATGCCGATGCCCTGCTGGCCCGGCCTGCCATCGGCCAGCATCTTTTCGAGCACGAACATCACCGTGGCCGAGGACATGTTGCCATTGTCGCGCAGCACCTCGCGCGAGGGGGCCAGCGCCTCGGGGGCGAGATCGAGCGTCTTCTGGATCGCGTCGAGCACCGATCGGCCGCCGGGATGCACCGCCCAGAGGTCGATCTCGTCGACGTCGCGATTGCCCAGTATCTCGCCGCGATGCGCGCCCAGCACCGACTGGATCGTCGCCGGCACCCGGCCTGACAGCACCATGTCGAAGCCGTCGTCGCGCACGTTCCATGTCATCAACTCGTCCGCATCCCCCGCCAGAAGCGCCCTGAACCCGTCGAGCCGCAGGCCGGTGGGCTCGGCGGTGACGAGTGCGGCCGATGCGCCGTCGCCCCAGATCGAGAAGGTCAGCAGCTGTTCGAGGTCGGTCGTCTCCTTCAGGTGCAGCGTGCACAGCTCGCAATTGACGACCAGCACCTTTGCGTCCGGTTCTGAGCGCACGATGTGGCGGGCGGCCTTGAGCGCGCTGATCGCGGCGTAGCAGCCCATGAAGCCGATCAGCGTCCGCTCGACCGAAGGATCGAGCCCGAGCCGTCGCAGGATCTGCAGATCGAGCCCCGGCGCGGACATGCCGGTGCAGCTGGCCACCACGAGATGGGTGATCGCGGAGGGATCGTCCAGCTCCAGCCCCCCGATCGCCCGCATGGCGAGATCGGCGGCGTGGGCCTCGTAGAAATCCATCCGCTCGCCCGTCCCGGGAAAGGCGCCGCGCCGGAACATGCCCGCCCGGTCCACCACCGGCCCCGCCGCGTCCTCGGCGGTCTCGATGCAGGAATGACGCCGCTCGATCCCCGACTTTTCGCTCATCTTGAGAAACAGCTTCTGCTCGCGCGGCTGGTCACGCAGGCTGGCGGCCGCGAACTGCCGGAAGAAGCCGTGGATCTCGTTGCCCGGAACGGCCGTGGAGATGCGGTTTACATGGGCTTGGGACAAGGCGGTCTCCGGCAATGGCCGTCCCGATACGAGCGGCATCCTCGTTTTCAACACCGCGCCGCGCCTGTCTGTTCCGGTGGCTCGGGGGGACATGCCCTGCCAGCGGCTGGCCGAAAGGCCCGTCGCGGCCCGATATTTCATCACCAAACGGGCAGGGAATGGGCGAAGGGTCGCCGCCGCGCGGAGATCCCGCGCCACCGGCGCAGGCATTGGTTGTAGTCGCCCGCGATCTTGGCCACATATCCGCCTGTCGCCCTCCTGCGCGGTCGCGCAGGCCCGGGGCGCGATGCGATCCCCCACAAGGCCGGCCCCGCGCCCGGCCCCCCGCGCCCCGAGGAACCGATCACATGTCCCTGACCCAGACCGTTGCCGCCGATCTGGTGCGCGCCATCGAGACGCATGCCGCGCGCCCCGCCATGGCGCAGGATGGCGCGCGCCTCACCTATGGCGAACTCGGAGGCTTCGTCCGCCTCGTCGCACCGTTTCTGCAAGGCACGGGCGCGGTCGCCCTGTTCGGATCGCCGGGCCTCGCCATGGCGGCGAGCGCCGTGGCCTGCGTGCTCGAGGGGCGGCCCTTCGTGCATCTCGACCCGGCCATGCCGCGCGCGGTGCTGCGCAACATCCTGTCGGAGCTGGAGGTGGGGCTGGTGATCCTGGCGCAGGACGCAAGCCCCGGGCAGCTTCCCGAAGACTGCCCGACGCTGGACGCGCGCGCCCTGCTCGGGCGGACCGCTGCGGCCCCCGCGACGGAGCTGCGCCCCGCGCCGGTCGCGCCGAAGGACCCGATCTACCTCGTGGCCACCTCGGGCACGACCGGAAAGCCCAAATGCATCCCCGTCACGCAGGACGCGGCGCGCCTCTCCTATGACTGGCGCGACGCCTTCACCCCCTATGCCCCCGGCCAGCGGGTCGGCATCTACATCTTCGCGATCTGGGAGATGTTCCGCCCGCTGCGCCACGGGGCGGAGCTGTGGTTCCCCGATCCCAACGTGCTGATGGCGCCGCGCGGGCTGGCCGATTTCCTGATCCGCAACGACATCGACGAGATGCTGTTCACGCCGTCCTTCTACGACACCTTCCTCGGCGCGATCGACCGCGACACCGCCGCCGCGCTGCCGCTGCGCCGGGTGGTGCTCAATGGCGAGGTGGTGGGCGATGCGCTGATCGCCCGCTCGCTCGACCGGGTGCCCGGGGCCGCGCTCTGGAATCTCTACAGCATCTGCGAGACCCACGACATCTGCATCTCCCGGCTCACCGCGCCGGCAGGCGACGGGCCGGTTTCGGTCGGCGTGCCGATGGAGCATCTGCGCGCGGTGATCCTCGACGAGAACGACCGGCCCTGCCCGCCGGGCATGCCGGGGCAGCTGCATTTCGAGGGGCCGCGCATGCTCGGGCCGGGCTATGTGAACCGCCCCGAGGAAACGGCGCTGCGGTTTCGCGAGCTGAGCTTCGACGGGCGGGCCGCGCGGCTTTACGATACCGGCGACCAGGCCTGGCTCGACGAAGCGGGCGCGCTGCACATCATCGGCCGCGTGGCGCATATGCTCAAGCTGCGCGGCTTCTCGATCCAGACCCGCGAGTTGACCGAGAGCCTGCAGGAGCGGCTGGACTTCGCCCAGGGCGTGCCCTGGGTGGGCGAGGTCGGGGCGCGCGGGCAGGCGCTGGTCTTCTACTTCTCGGCCGATGCGGCGCAGGCGCGCGCCAATGCGGCGCGCTGGGGGATCAAGGCGGGCAGCAACCCGATGCCCGCGGCCCTTGCCGCCGCGCTGCGCGCGGTGCTGCCCGCCTATTGCGTGCCCTCCTTCCTCGTGCAGCTCGACGCGATCCCGCTGCACCCGGTCTCGGGCAAGGCCGACCTGCGCGCGCTGCCGCCGGTGACCGACCCCGCCGGTGACGAAGGCGCCGCCGAACGCCCGCCCCAAAGCCCGGTGATCGCCGCCGCCGCCCGCGCGATGAACTGCCCGGCCGAGCGGATCGACCCGGAGCTGAGCTTTCACGAGCAGGGCGGGGATTCCCTGATGGGCGTGGCGCTGATCCTCGAACTGGAGAAGATCCATGACGGCCCGGTCGATTTCGACCTCGCGATGAGCGTGCCGCTGGCCCGGCTCGAACGGCTTCTGGCGGGGGAGGGGCGCATGGCGGCGTCCGGCGAAGGCTTCGACAGGCCCGGCCTGCTTCTCACCGGGGCGACCGGCTTTCTCGGCGGGCACGTGCTGGCGCGCGCCGCGCGCGACCTGCCGCCCGGCCATGTCGTCTACTGCCTCGTGCGCGACAAGCGCCGCGATGCGCGCGAGCGGCTCGATGCCGCGGCGCGGGCGCATGGCGTCGCCGCCGACCGCTATGTCATGGTGCCCGGCGCGCTCGACGCGCCGCGCTTCGGGTTGGGCGGGGCGGCGCATGAGGCGCTGGCCGGATCGGTGACGTCGGTGGTGCATTGCGCGGCCATGGTCAACATGGCGGTGGGCCGGACGGAGATGCTGGAATGGTCGGCGCGCGGCATCGAGACGGTGCTCGCGTTTTGCCGCGCCGCCGGGGCCGATCTGCGCTTCACCTCGTCGAGCGCGGTCTTCCCCGACCGGGGCGGCCCCTGGCCCGAGGCCCCGGCCCGCACTTGGGAGGGCTGCACCGGCTATGGCGCGGCCAAGATCGCGGCCGAGGCGGCGATCACCGCATCGAACGTGCCCGCCGCGATCCTGCGGCTGCCCTCGCTCTACGATCTGGACGCGCCGAACCCGCGCGACATCTGCGAGACGATCCTCGCCGCCGCGTATCGCGCCAATGCCTTCCCGCAAGGGCTGTGCTTTCCGATGACGGATGTGACCGCCGCCGCGGCCCTGCTGCTCGGCCCGGTCACCGCGCCGGACGCGCCGGTCTACAACCTGATCGCGCCAGCGCGCATCGCTCCCACGGGGACGATGCCGCCCCGCGACTGGCTGGAGGCGGTGGAGCTGCCAAGCGGCATCGCCGCCGTGATCGCGCAGCACCCCGACACGCTGCGCGCCGACGCGACCTTCGAGGCGGGCGCGGCGCGCGCGGCCTGGGCGCGGATCTCGGACGCTCCGTTCGAGACGATCAGCGACCCCGCCGCCCTGCTCGCGCGCCGCCGCGCGGCCTACCAGAGCGAGCCGGCGTTGACCTGAATGTCCTCCATGGTGATCGCCCGCCCGGCCTCGCTCACCAGAAAGGCGGCCAGCTCGGCGATCTCCTCGGGCTGGACCAGCTGATTTTGCGGGTTCGAGGCGGCGTAATCGGCGCGGACCTCCTCGCGCGGTTTGCCGCTGGCCGCGATGTCGGCGTCGATGAAGGATTTCAGCATCTCGGTCTCGACCCATGTCGGGCTGATCGAGACGCAGGTGATGCCATTCGCGGCCCCTTCGAGGCTGACGCAGCGGCCCAGCCCCAGAAGCCCGGCCTTCGAGGCGCAATAGGCCGCGTTGTCGGCCAGCCCCTGATGCGCCGCGACCGAGGCCATGTTGACGATCCGCCCGAAACCGGCGGATTTCATGTGCGGCATCACCGCGCGGATCATGCGGAAGGTGCCCGACAGGTTGGTGTCGATCTGCCCGTCCCAGACATCGTCGGGATGGCCGATGACCGGCGCTTCGGAATAGACCCCGGCGGCGTTGACGAGAATGTCGACGCCGCCGCGCCGCGCGACCACCTCGGCGACGAAGCCCTCGACGCTTTCGCTGGAGCGCACGTCCAGCGCCGCGACATGCGCGCCGATCCCATCGGGCCCGAGAATCTCGCGCACGGCCCCCGCATCGCCGCCCCGGCGCGCGCCGATGCTCACATCCACCCCGTCGCGGATCAGCCGCCGCGCGATGGCCAGCCCCATCCCCGAAAGCCCGCCCGTCACGATCGCCGTTCTGCTGCCCTTGGTCATGCCGTTCCTCACCTCTGTCTGCGTTGCGGCCCCTGCTACGCGGGATTCGGCGCGGCTGCACCGCGAAACATTCAATCGGCGTCGAGGCGGGCGGCGACGGCGCGGATGTCCTGCGCGACGCTTGCGAAACGCGCCGGCATCTCGCGCCCGCGCCGCCCGGCCAGCCACAGCTCGTGATGGCACCGCCGGGGCAGGGGGGCGACGCGCAGCTTCTCCCGGGCCGGAAAGGCATCGACCCCGCTGCGCGGCAGCAGCGTATAGCCGATGCCCTCGGCCACCGGCGCGCAGATCTGGCCGATCTGGTTGACGAAGGCGCGCAGGCGCAGCCGGTCGGCCCCGGCGAACTCCTCGGGGAAATTCGCGGCCAGAAGCTCGTCGGCATGGCCGAAACCGTCGGGATGGCCGATGAAGCCGCGCGCGTCGAGATCTTCCAGCCGCAGCGGCGCGTCGGGTGCCTCCGCCGGCAGGACGAGGCACAGCTCCTCGCGCCCGATGCGCTGCGCGTCGAGCCGGGGATGGGTGGGCGCATGGCCGAGCACGCCCAAGTCGAAGCGCCCTTCGAGCAGGCCGGCGGGAATGTCCTCCTGCGGCGTCGCGATCAGCCGCAGGACGAGCCGCGGCGCGCCCCGCATCCGCGCCAGAAGCACGGGATGCAGCAGCAGCGCGAAGCTGCCCGAGCAGGCGACGACCACCTCGCCCGCCTCCGGGTCATCGGCGCGCAGCCCCTCGCGCAGGGCGCGCTCCTCGGCCCGGCGCGCCAGCCCCATGGCCGCGACCGCCTCTCCGGCGGAGGTCAGCTCGAAGCCCTTGCCGTGACGCGAGATCAGCGGTTGGCCGAGCTGCGCCTCGAGCTTGCGCAGGTGCTGCGACACGCCGGGCTGCGTCATGCCGAGCCGGTCGGCGGCGCGGGTGAAGTGGCCGGTCTCGCTCAGCACCGTGAAGGTTTCCAGCCATTGGGCGTTCAGCATCGTGCATCACAAAGCGTTATGATTTCGCATCGAAATGATAATTTCACATGAGGGCGTGTCCGGTCCAGAACCGGCCTCACATTGCAACACAGGAGTGTCCCATGCGCCCGACCCCCCGCAGCTTTTCGCATATCGGCCTGTCGGTGCCCGATATCGACGCGGCCGTGAGCTTCTACACCGAGGTTCTCGGCTTCTACACCATCATGCAGCCCACCGGGATCGTCGAGGATGACAGCGATATCGGCCAGATGTGCACCGATGTCTTCGGCCCCGGCTGGGGCAGCCTGCGCATCGCGCATCTGGCGACGGCCGACCGGATCGGCTTCGAGCTGTTCGAGTTCGAGGGCAACGAAGCGCCCGAGGACAATCTCGGCTTCCGCCGCCACGGCACCTTCCACTTCGCGATCCAGGACCCCGGTCTCGAAGGCCTGCTGGCCCGCATCGTCGCCGCCGGTGGCAAGCAGCGCATGCCGGTGCGCGAGTATTTCCCCGACGACAAGCCCTACCGCATGGTCTATGTCGAGGACCCCTTCGGCATCGTGTTCGAGCTCTACAGCCACAGCTACGAGCTGACCTATTCGGCGGGCGCCTATAGCTGAGAGGCCAGCTTTCATGACAACGCGAGGATGGGCGATCCCGGTGGCGCGCCACCGCATCACCCATCCCCGCTCATGATCGCGCGGTCAGGCCAGCCCTTCCTGCGCGACCCAATCGGCGGTCCGCTCGAGGATGCGGCCCATCTTGCCCACGATCTCGTCGATGTCGTCTTCGGTGACGATCATCGGCGGGCAGAGCGCCAGCGTGTCGCCGACATTGCGGATGATCAGCCCCTCCTCATGGCCGATCTCGAAGGCCATGAGCCCGGCCTTGCCGACGGGGTCGAAGGGCCGCTTCGTCGCCTTGTCGGCGACCAGCTCCAGCCCCGCGATCAGCCCCGCGCCGCGCACCTCGCCCACCAGCGGGTGATCGCCGAGCCGGCGCAGCCCCTCCTGCATCCGCGCGCCCATCCGGGCCGCGTTGCCGATCAGGTCGCGCTCCTCGATGATCCTGAGGTTCTCCAGCCCCACGGCGGTCGCCACCGGGTGGCCCGAGGCGGTGAAGCCATGGCCGAAGGTGCCGATCCGCGCGGTGTTGTCGGCGATGGCGTCATAGACCTTTTCCGAAAAGACGATCGCGGCGAGCGGCATGTAGGAGGAGGTGAGCTGCTTGGAGGTCACCATGATGTCGGGGCTGAAGCCGTAATGCACGCAGCCGAAGGAGGAGCCGAGCCGACCGAAGCCGCAGATCACCTCGTCGGAGACGAGCAGGATGTCGTGCTTGCGGCACAGCGCCTCGATCCCCTTCCAGTAGCCTTCGGGCGGCGGCATGACACCGCCCGCCGCCATCAGCGGCTCGCCGATGAAGGCGGCGATGGTCTCGGGGCCTTCGCGCTCGATCACCTCCTCGGCCTCGGCCAGAAGCCGCGCGGTGAACTCCGCCTCGCTCTCGCCCTCATGGCCGAAGCGGTAGTGATGCGGACAGGTCAGGTGCGACACCGGGATCACGGGCAGGTCGAAATCCATGTGGTTGTAGGGCAGACCGGTGAGCGAGCCGGAGGCGACGGTGATGCCGTGATAGCCCTTGGTTCGCGCCAAAAACTTTTTCTTTTCAGGGCGTCCCAGCGCATTGTTCATGTACCACACCAACTTCACGACGGTGTCGTTGGCCTCCGAGCCCGAGGAGGTGAAGAACACCCGGTCAAGTCCTTGAGGCGTCATCTCAATCAGCTTTTCCGCAAGGCGGATCGAAGGCTCATGCGCCTTGTGCGCGAAGCTGTGGTAGTAGGGCAGCGCCTGCATCTGCCTGTGCGCCGCCTCGACCAGCCGCGGCTCGGAAAAACCGACGCCGACAGACCAGAGCCCGGCGAGCCCCTCGATGTAGCGCTTGCCGGTGGTGTCGAAGACATGCACGCCCTCGCCCCGCTCGATCACCAGCGGACCCTTCTCCTCGTGGCGGCGGGCGTTGGTATAGGGGTGCAGCGCCGTGGAGATATCGGCCTGCGCGAGCGAGTTCGAAAGCTTGGTCATCGCGGACTCCGTTTGAAGGGTAAGGTAAAGGGCGGGGGTCGGGGCCGAGCCTCGCGCAGGCGCGCGCCCCTGTCGAGAGGGCGCGCGGGGCTAGAGCCGGCCCACGGCGCGGGGCTCGGCCCCCTTGGCCTGCGCCAGAAGGCACAGCCAGTCATGCGCCACGGTGGCCGCGGCGATGGCGGTGATCTCGGCATGGTCATAGGGCGGCGAGACCTCCACCAGATCCATGCCGACGAGGTTCAGCCCCTTCAGCCCCCGCACGAATTCCAGCGCCTGCCACGAGGCCAGCCCGCCCGCCACCGGCGTGCCCGTGCCCGGCGCGAAGGCCGGATCGAGCCCGTCGATGTCGAAGCTGAGATAGACCGGCGCGTCGCCCGCCCGCGCGCGCACCACCTCAAGCGCGGCGTCGATGCCGTTGCGGTGCAGCCAGGGTGCCGTGAGGATCTCGAAGCCGTGGTCGTGGTCGTTGAAGGTCCGCAGGCCGACTTGGGTCGAGCGGGCCACGTCGATCACGCCTTCGGCGGCGGCGCGGGCGAACATGGTGCCGTGATCCATGCGCGTGCCGTCATCCTCCCATGTGTCGCAATGCGCGTCGAATTGCAGCAGCGCGACGGGACCGTGAACCTTCGCATGGGCCTTCAGGAGCGGGTAGGAGATCGAATGATCGCCGCCCAGCGTGAGCATCCGCGCGCCCGAGGCGAGGATCGCCTCGGCATGGGCCTCGATCGCCGGGGCGACGGTTTCGGGGTGGTGCGGGTCGATCATGCAATCGCCCCAATCGGTGACGGCCAATGTTTCGAACGGGTCGAAGCCGAAGGGAAAGGCCTTGAGCTCGGCGAGCTGGGTCGAGGCGGCGCGGATCGCCGCCGGGCCGAAGCGGCAGCCGGGGCGGTTGGTGACGCTCGCATCGAAGGGCACGCCAGAGACGACGACATCGACGCCCGCGAGGTCGCGGCTGTAGCGGCGGCGCAAAAAGCTCAGCGCGCCGCCATAGGTCATCTCGGGCCAGCGGCCCATCGTGTCGTCGCGCCGGAAGGCCTGATCACCTTGCCGCATGTCTGTTGCTCCTCGTGATGTGCAGCGCCGCGACGGTCACGGCGAGTGAAACGATGACGATGATCAGCGTGGCCAGCGCGTTGACGTCCGGGCTGACGCCGAGCCGGACCTTGGAAAAGATCACCATCGGCAATGTCGAGGCGCCGGGGCCGGAGACGAAGCTCGCGATCACCAGATCGTCGAGGCTGAGCGTGAAGGCCAGAAGCCAGCCCGAGACCAGCGCCGGGGCGATCACCGGCAGCGTCACGTCGAAGAAGACCCGCAGGGGCCGCGCGCCCAGATCGAGCGCGGCCTCCTCGAGATCCATCTCCATCGACACCAGCCGCGACTGGATCACCACCGCGACGAAGGCCGCGCCGAAGGTGGCATGGGCGATGGTGATGGTCAAAAGCCCGCGCCCGCCGGGCCAGCCGATCAGCCCCTCCATCGAGACGAACAGCAAAAGGAGCGACAGCCCGACGATCACCTCGGGCATCACCAGGGGGGCCGAGACCATGACGCCAAGCGCCATGCGCCCGCGAAACCGTCCGAAGCGCACCAGCGCGAAGGCCGCGAGCGTGCCGATCACCAGCGCCAGGGAGGCGCTCGCCACGGCGATCTTGAGGCTGAGCCAGGCCGCCTCCAGGATCTGCGTGTCGCGGAACAGCTCGGCATACCATTTCAGCGAAAAGCCGCTCCAGACGGTGACGAGGCGGCTTTCGTTGAAGCTGAACACGATCAGCGACAGGATCGGCGCGTAGAGAAAAACGAAGCCCAGCACCGCGATCACGGTCATGACGGGGAATTTCTGTCGCATCAGCTTTCCTCGCGCGCCTGTGCGCGCCGCAAGAGCAGGATCGGCCCGATCAGCACCAGAAGCATCACCACCGCCACCGCCGAGGCGACGGGCCAGTCGCGGTTGGAGAAGAACTCGTCCCACAGCACCCGGCCGATCATCAGCGTGTCGGGCCCGCCCAAGAGCGCCGGGATCACGAATTCGCCCACCGCCGGGATGAAGACCAGCATGCAGCCCGCGACGATGCCCCCCGCCGATTGCGGCAAGGTGACGGTGAGGAATGTGGTGAGCGGCCGCGCGCCCAGATCGGCCGCCGCCTCCAGATGGCTGCGATCGAGCCGCGACAGGTTGGCGTAGAGCGGCAGGATCATGAAGGGCAGGTAGGTATAGGTGATGCCGATATAGACCGCGATATCGGTCTGGATGAGCTGCAGCGGCGCATCAGTCAGCCCCAGCGCCATCAGCGCGTTGTTGATGATGCCGTTCGATTTCAGAAAACCGATCCACGCATAGACGCGCAAGAGGAACGAGGTCCAGAAGGGCAGCACCACCAGCATCAGCAGAAGGTTGCGCCGGTCGGGGCGGGCCATGGCGATGACATAGGCCATCGGGTAGCCGATCAGCAGGGTGAAGAGCGTCGAGATCGCGGCGATCTTGAGCGATTCCAGATAGGCCGCGACATAGAGCCCGTCGGAGAGCAGAAACAGGTAGTTGCCGAAGTTCAGCACGATGCTGAGCGCGCCATCGGCCCATTCGGCCAAGGGCAGGTAGGGCGGCATGGCGATCGCCAGCTCCGACAGCGAGATCTTGGCCACGACGAGGAAGGGCAGGGCGAAGAACAGCCCCAGCCACAGCAGCGGCACCGCGACGACCAGCGCCCGGCCCGACCATGCGCGGCGCAGCCCCGCAAGGCCCCGCGCGCTCATGCGCCCAGCACGAAGCCCGCGGCCCCGGTCCATTGCAGCTGCACATTCTCTCCGATGCGCGGCACATCGGCGTCGGTGCGGGTTGTGTTCGACTGGGTGACGCGCAGCCGCGCGCCGCCATCGGTGCGAAGCTGGAAGATCGTGAGATTGCCCATATAGGCGACCTCCTCGACCCGCCCCGTCACCATGTTCTCGAAGCCGGGCCGCGCCGTGCGCCCCATGGCGATCTTCTCGGGGCGCAGCGCCAGCGCCACCTTTTCGCCCGCGCCCGCCTCGAAGCCGCTCTCGACCGTGACCTCCGCGCCCAGATCCGGGCAGGCGATCCGCAGATGCCCGCCCTCGCGGCCCGTCACCCGGCCTTCGATGCAGTTCACCGAGCCGATGAAATTGGCGACGAAGCGGCTATGCGGCTGCTCGTAGATCTCGTGCGGGGTGCCGACCTGCACGATCTCGCCCGCGTTCATCACCCCGATCCGGCTCGACAGGGTCATCGCCTCTTCCTGGTCATGGGTGACCACGACGAAGGTGATGCCGACTTCGGCCTGGATCTTCTTCAGCTCGAACTGCGTCTCCTCGCGCAGCTTGCGGTCGAGCGCGCCCAGAGGCTCGTCGAGCAGCAGGAGCTTGGGCCGCTTGACCAGCGCGCGGGCGAGGGCGACGCGCTGGCGCTGGCCGCCCGAAAGCTGGTCGGGCTTGCGCCGGGCGAATGGCGTCATCTGCACCAGAGCGAGGATATCGGCCACGCGGGCGGCGATCTCGGCCCGCGGCAGGCCGTCGCGCTTGAGCCCGTAGGCGATGTTCTTCTCGACGCTCATATGCGGAAACAGCGCGTAGGACTGGAACATCATGTTGGTGGGCCGGTCATGCGGCGCGCGCCCGGCCTGATCCTCGCCGTCGATCAGCACGCGGCCCGCGCTCGGCGTCTCGAAGCCCGCGAGCATGCGCAAAAGCGTGGACTTGCCGCAGCCCGAGCCGCCGAGCAGGCAGAACAGCTCGCCGCGATAGATGTCGAGCGTGACGCCCCGCACCGCCTCGAAGCCGCCGAAGCTCTTGCTCACCCCATCGAGGCGCAGGAAGGGCTGCGCCTCGGGGTCGGCCCATGGCGGGACGGCGGGGGTGGTGGCGGTCGAAAGCTCGGTCATCGGCGGATCTCCACGTCGGATCGGCGCGGCCCCGGCGATGCGGGGGCCGCGCCGTGCAGGCGCTCAGCGCCCGGTCTTGATCTCGGTCCAGGCGCGGGTCAGCGACCGGTCGAACCGCGCGCCATGCGGCTTGAGGGAAAAGAGATTGGCGCGGGTCTCTTCGGGCGGGTAGATGCCCGGATCGTCGCGCACCTCCGCATCGACATGCTCGGTCGCCGCGGTGTTGGGATTGGCGAAATAGACGTAGTTGGTGATCGCCGCCGAAACCTCGGGTTCGAGGATGTAGTCGATGAAGCGCAGCGCGGC
>NZ_KZ304957.1 GCF_002723615.1 Limimaricola cinnabarinus | reverse complement strand
CATAGATCAACCTCGCGTCTATCTGACACGAATTGATCTAACAGGCCTGTTTCCGCCGCATAATGCGGGCAATTCAGATTGCCCGCCCCTCTACTCTAGCGACCGCTCCGGGCCCTGTAAGTTGCCAAGGCTTCGGATATCCCCGGATGTTCTAGCGTGCTGACAGAGTAGTCGCGAGAAGGATCATAAAATCGAGCCAAGCCGGGCAGCGCCGTCCAACGGCAATCATCCCCGCTGGCCTTCGTCAGCACATCGCTCAGCATCTCAGAATTTACCAGAACCTCTGCCAGTATTTCCCTGCTGAGCATCATGCTGTTGATCGTTCTGCCGCCCACGCTCGATCCACCGCGCCCGTCGGATCGAGCAATTCCTACTGCAGCCCATAGGTGCGCCACAGAGGAATATTGAGAAAAAGCTCTTCCCAGCCTACGCGGCTCCCTAGGATACGATCCTCCATCCTCCGTCCTGCGCTTCGCAAACATCTCATGAACCACGTGAGCGGCTTTCGATTTGCTGTACGCCTTTCCATTCAGGTGGTCCTCTACGAGCTGTAGCGCCATCTCACCGACTAATGTTAAGAGCGGCATGTTAACCGCCCCCATCACCGCTCGGAAAAGAGTTCCTTCTCGATATTCGCTCCCCGCGATCCAGGCCTGATTCTCCTGCACGATAATCTGAGAGAACTGCCGCGCACTGCGCTCGCACTCTGGGTACACCATGAAGCCGAATAGAAGCGCTCCTGGGTTTTCCACGAACCCGCTGTCATCAAAGAGCGGAAGGCTTTTTGTCACTGCTGGTCGCTCCCATCTCTATCCACTGAGCTATGACCGATTGCCGCCAGCCTACGGCACGTTGACCGATCCGCGCTGGGCGGGGGAACTCGCCCCGGTCCATCATGCGGTACAGGGTGCTGCGGCTCAGTCCGGTCATCTCTTCCACGGCGGCGCGGCGAAGGATCTTGTCGTTCATGGTGTCTGCTCTCGTGTTGTCGTTGCCTCGACACACGGCATACAGAGGCCCGGTTTAACCGTGGTTAACGATCCGTTACCGAGCAAGCTGCACAACCTTGCCGGCCCCCTCGCCAGTTACGAGTTGCGCCCAGCGCTCCATCAGCACTCGCCGCTGATCAAGGTAGTCAGTGCGGTTGTAAGTCCGTTGCACCGCTGTCCCAACAACATGCTGCAAGACGGTCTCCGCGACCTCGTATGGAGCATCTGTCGCTTCTGCTAGCCATGTCCGAAGACTTGACCGAAAACCGTGGGGACGCTCTGGCATTCCCCGCCGCTCCATCAGACGTGACATGGCAGCATCGCTGATGACGCCTTGGCGCGACGAAGGAAAAAGGTAGCCGCCTCGCTCGAATGGCTTCGCTTGCTCGATGACCTCTAGTGCCTCTCGCGACAATGGCACCCGGAAGTCCTCGGTCTTGCCCTTGCGGCCCTTCAGGCTCTCACCCGGCACGGTCCAAACATCGCCGTCAATCTCATCCAAGCGGATATGGCGGAGAGGACGGGAACGGAGGCCCGTGAGGATCAGCAGCCGCAGCGCCAAATGCGTGACAGTCGGATCTTCAAGCGTTGCATAGAACGCCGGGACCTCCTGCCAGGGCATGGACGGAATGTTCTTCGCGATATGCCGTGTTTTTCCGAGAAGGGCCTTCGCCTTGTCTGGAGCTTGCAGATCCACGTTCAGGCCCAGCGCCGCCGCGTGTTTCATGACGATGCTCAGCCGGTTCATGGCTTTGCGTGCGGTGTCTGCCTTCGAATGCCAGATGGGCATGAGAGCGTTCTTGATGTCCTGCTGGTCCAGTTCCTCGACCGGGATCTTTCCCAGCTTGGGCAGGACGTGGAGTTCGAGAGGCGAGAACCAACGTCCCGCTTTCCCGTCGCCCTTTAGCTCTGCCTTGCGACTCTCGAATGCATCGAGCGCGATGTTCTGAAGCGTGTTCTCAGGACGTGCGGCTTCCCGCCTCTGGCGCTCGCGCTCCTTGATCGGGTCCTGCCCCCTCCGCACCATGGCTCGCCACTTCTCAGCCTGCGCGCGGGCCTCCTTGAGCGGAACGTCAGACAAGCGGCCAAGGCCCATCTCTCTGCGCCGACCATGAACAGTGACCCGGAGCACCCACTGCGCTCCACCGTCCTCGCGCTTGTGCAGCCAGAGGCCGCCCCCGTCAGAGTACTTGCCCGGCCCCTTGGCCCTCACCTCGACCGCACTCAGCTTATTCAGGGCCGCCATATTCTATCCCCCGCCCAATCCACCTCTAGGTATAGTATGGCCTGAGAATGAATGATACCCCCTGAGAACGTCAGTCTGTTGTTTGCATGGGACTTGCGCGGATAGCGCGATTACATGAGAACACATGATATAGGAATTCAATGCCCTATCCGGGCACCGACCCGCATGGGATGATGCTCGAGACCTTCTATTCCAGCGCCACGATCGACGGCCATGAGGGCGCGCTGGTGGTCAAGCGCAACTACGGCCCCGAGGGGGTGACGGTGGACGAGGTGCTGGGCGCGCCCGAAGAACATCTCGGCGCGGTGACGGTGATGTTCATGCGCGAGGCGGGCTATGACGACGAGACGGGCAACTGGTTCTACGCCAAGTACCTGCCCGACGGATCGCTCGACCAGAACCCCAAGGGCATGTCGCTGGCCGGTCTGGTGGGCAAGAACGCCGATGCGGGCTGCATCGCCTGCCACCAGAACGCGGGCGACAACTACCTCTTCACCACCGATGCCGACATGGGCACGATGATGATGGAGTGAACGGGACGCCGCGCGCGAAATGCGCGCGGCCCTTTTCAGAGGCTGAAGAAGCCCGGCCCGGCGATGCGGCGCAGCGCCTCGCCCAGCTCGCGGCCCAGATCCGCGCCATCGGCGATGGCGCAATCGCCCGCCTCGGCCAGCACCTCCGAGCCGTCGGGGCGCAGGATCTCGCCGCGAAAGCGCAAGCGCCCCTCCGACAGCTCCGCCAGCCCCGCGATCGGCGTCTGGCACGAGCCGTCGAGCGCGGCGAGAAAGGCGCGCTCGCAGGCCAGCCGCTGCGCGGTTTCCTCGTGGTGGATCGGCTCCAGAAGCGCCGCCACGCGGGTATCCGCGCCGCGCCGCTCGATGCCGATCGCACCTTGCGCGATGGCGGGCAGCATCTCGTCCTCGCCGATCGCCGTGGCCGGCACCTCGCCGAGCATGCGCAGCCGGTTCAGCCCCGCCATGGCGAGGAAGGTCGCCTCGGCCACCTCGTCGCCGAGCTTTCTCAGCCGGGTCTGCACGTTGCCGCGAAACTCGACCACCTTCAGGTCGGGCCGCCGGGCGAGGATCTGCGACTTGCGGCGCAGGCTCGAGGTGCCGACGGTCGCGCCCTCGGGCAGGTCGGGGATCGCGGCGTGCTTGAGGCTGACGAAGGCGTCGCGCGGGTCCTCGCGCTCCAGATAGCCGTCGAGCACCAGCCCCTCGGGCTGCGCGACCGGCATGTCCTTCATCGAATGCACCGCGATGTCGATGCTTTCGTCGAGCAGCGCGTCCTCGATCTCCTTGGTGAACAGCCCCTTGCCGCCGATCTGGCTCAGCGGCCGGTCGATCACCCTGTCGCCGGTGGTGCGGATGACCACCACCTCGAAGGCCTCCGAGGGCAGATCCCAGGCCCGCCCGAGAAGCGCGCGGGTCTCGTTGGCCTGCGCCAGCGCCAGCGGCGAGCCGCGGGTGCCGATGCGAAGCGGTTGGGCGGGGGTGGGAAGAGCATGGGTCATGCGCCTGTCTCTACGCGCAGGCCGCGGGCGCGGCAACACGTGCGGGCCGCGCGCGCGGCAACCGCGACCGCCTGCCGCGGCCCCGCCCGGCTTGACTTTGCCCGCCCGGGGCGGGACGAGGATGCATGAGCATTGCCACCACCCCCCCGTCGAAGCTTCTGCTGCGCGCCCTCGCGGGCGAAACCCTGCCCGTGCCGCCGATCTGGATGATGCGGCAGGCCGGGCGCTATTTGCCGGAATACCGCGCGACGCGGGCCAAGGCGGGCGATTTCCTGTCGCTGTGCTACAACCCCGAGCTTGCCGCCGAGGTGACGCTGCAGCCGATCCGCCGCTACGGCTTCGATGCCTCGATCCTCTTTGCCGACATCCTGCTGGTGCCGCAGGCGCTGGGCCTCGACCTGTGGTTCGTCACCGGCGAGGGGCCGCGGCTGTCGCCGATCATGGAAAAGGGCGGCGTCGCGGCATTGAAGCCCGCCGACGCGATCCATGAGCATCTCGCCCCGGTCTACGAGACGGTGAAGATCCTTTCGCGCGAGTTGCCGCGCGAGACGACGCTGATCGGCTTTGCCGGCGCGCCATGGACGGTGGCGACCTACATGATCGCCGGGCGCGGCACGCCCGATCAGGGCCCGGCCCATGCGCTGAAGGACGAAAACCGGGCCGAGTTCGAGGCGCTGATCGAGCGGATTACCGAAGCGACGATCGAATACCTCTCCGCGCAGGTCGCGGCGGGCGCCGAGGTGGTCAAGCTGTTCGACAGCTGGGCCGGATCGCTCAAGGGCGACGATCTCGACCGCTATTCCATCGCGCCGATGGCGCGGATCACCGCCGCGCTCAAGGCGCGCCACCCCGGCCTTCCGGTCATCGCCTTTCCGCGCGGCGCGGGGACGCGCTTTGCCGATGCCGCGCGCGCCATCGGCGCCGACTGCATCGCCATCGACGACGCGGTGAGCCCCGAATGGGCGGCCGAGCATGTCCAGCCCATCGCCTGCGTGCAGGGCAACCTCGCCAGCCGCCACATGGTCACGGGCGGGCAGGACCTGATCGACGAGACGCGGCGCATCCGCGACGCGCTCTCGAAAGGCCCGCATGTGTTCAACCTCGGCCACGGCATCACGCCCGATGCCGACCCCGAGAACGTGGCGCTGATGATCGAGACGCTGCGCGAGACGCGCTGAGGCCTATCCCATGCCCGAGGGGCGCTGGGTCGAACCCCAGCGCCGCCGGTCGTGCAGCCAGCTCTGCAAGGCCCAGCCCGCCCAGGCAAGGACGTAGAACGCCCCGGCGGCCAGCACGATGAGCCCCGGCACCGGGCCGATATCGGCCCGGTCCACGAACATCTCCAAGTTCTCCACCGGCGTCGGATGCACGATCAGCTTGCCGATATAGGCGGCCGACTGGATCAGCAGGATCCACAGGTAATTGCGCCGGATGCGCCGCCCGACCGAGACCCGGAACGAGACGTGGTAGCGCGGCACCCAGTAATCCTCGGCCAGCTCGCGCTGCCAGCCCTCGCCCAGCCGCAGATTGCCGTCCTGCAGCATCGGCGCGTAGAAATGCGTCTCCATCCAGCGGCAGCGCGCGCGCCAGACGTTGAAGTAGCGGTAGCGCCGCGCCTCCAGCATCAGGAAGAACAGGATCAGGATGCCGACGAGCACGAGAGGCAGCGGCGAGGCCTCGCGCGAGGCGAAGGCGATCGACAGCGCGATCCCCAGCGTCACCACCGCCCAGTTGGTGGTGGTGTCGAGCCGGGTGCGCCAGATGGTCGAGCGGTAGACCTCGCCGCGCCACAGATGCGCCAGCGCCCCGATCTCGGCCGAGCTCATCTCGCGCTGCGCGTCGCTTTCGTCTCTCACCATGCCGCGATCCTCCCCGCGCCCATCTGACACGGGCGCGGGCGAGCGGTCAAAGCCCTTGGAAGATCAGGCCCATTTCGCCAGCGGCGGCAGGCTCATCAGCACGGCGTCCGGGTCGTGCCCGGTGGCCAGCCCGAACTTGGTGCCGCGATCATAGACGAGGTTGTACTCCGCATAGAGCCCGCGATGGCGCAGCTGCGTGTCGCGGTCGGCCTCGTCCCAGGGCGTGGCGCGGCGCGTCTCGGCCAGCGGCAGCCATGCGGGCAGGAAGGCGCGGCCCATGTCCTGCGTCAGGGCGAAATCGGCGCGCCAGTCGCCGGTGCAGCGATCATCCATGAAGACACCGCCGACGCCGCGCGCGCGCTTGCGGTGCGGGATGTAGAAATACTCGTCGGCCCAGTCCTTGAGGCTGGGGTAGAGATCGGCCCCGTGCGGGTCGAGATGGCGCTTCAGCGTGTCGTGGAAATGCGCCGTGTCCTCGGCGTATTCGATGCAAGGGTTGAGATCGGCGCCACCGCCGAACCACCACGCACCCGGCGTCCAGAACATGCGGGTGTTCATGTGGACCGCCGGAACATGCGGGTTCTGCATATGCGCGACAAGGCTGATGCCCGAGGCCCAGAAGCGCGGGTCCTCCTCGATGCCGGGCACGCCGCGCGCGGCCATGGAGGCCTGCGCCGCCTGCCCGAGCGTGCCATAGACGGTCGAGACATTGACCCCGACCTTCTCGAACACCCGGCCGCCGCGCATCACGCACATGCGCCCGCCGCCCGCATCCTCGCCGTCATCCCCGGTGCGTTTCGTCGGCGTGATCTCGAAGCGGCCCGGCGCGCGATCCGACATCGGCCCCTGCGTCTGGCTTTGCTCCAGCGCCTCGAAGGCGGCGGTGATCTCCTCTTGCAGGCTGCGAAACCAGCCTGCCGCCTCTTCCTTCTCGACCGTCATGATGTCCGAGGTCATGCGCGCCCCCTGCTATTGAATATCGCGCCCGTCTAGCATCCTCTCGGACGGCCCGCCATGCGACCTGCTGGCCCGACCGAATCGACCGGAGATCTGCCGATGCGCCCCGCCTTGATGCTCGTCCTGCCCCTCGCCCTCGCCGCCTGCGCGACCCCGCGCGAAAGCTGCCTCTCCTCGGTCGGCCGCGAGGGCCGCGTGCTCGACGCGCTGATCGCCCAGACCCGCGGCAACGTCATGCGCGGCTATGCCATCGAGGAGCGCGAGGAGCTGCGCACCAGCCGCCAGCTCTGCCGCTACCGCACCGATGAGGGCGCGATCGCGCGGCGCTTTTGCGATCGCACGGTGGTCGAGGAGCTGCGCGTGCCGGTGACGATCGACATTGAGGAGGAGAAGGTGAAGCTCGACCAGCTGCTGCAGCGGCGCGAGCGGGTCGCCCGCGTGCAGGCCGAGGCACGGGCGCAATGCGTGGCGCGCTACCCCGAGTGAGGGGGCCGGGCGGCGCCTAGTGCGCCGCCACGTGGCTCGGGTCGATCAGGCTGCGCCCGCCATCGACGGTGATCACCTGTCCCGTGACGAAGGCCGAGGCGTCGGAGGCGAGGTATTGCACCGCGTCCGACACCTCTCCCGCGCCCGCGATGCGGCCCAACGGCGTGCAATGCAGGATCGCCTCGCGCATGTCGTCATGCTCCGACAGCGTCTGCTTGAGCGAGGCGCTCATCACCGAGCCGAAGGCCACGGCGTTGACCCTTATCCGCTTGGGCGCCAGCGCCACCGCCATGGAGCGGGTCATCTGATCGAGGGCGGCGCAGCTCACCGAATAGGCCAGAAGCTGCGGATGTGTGAGCCGCGCGGCGATCGAGCTGAGATTGATGATCGAGCCCAGCGGCGCGTCGCTGTCGGGATCGGCCTGCTTGATCATCCGCTTGGCCGCCGCGCGGCTGAGCCGCAGCGCCGACATCAGGTTCTGATCGAGCAGCCGCTCGACCGAATCATCCTCCGTGTCGAAGGGGTCGGACATGCGCACCTGCCGCGCCGCGTTGACGAGGATGTCGATCCGGTCGAAGGCGTCGATGGTGAAGGACAGAAGGTTGGTGATGGTCAGCCGCTCGCGCAGATCGCCCGCGAAGTGGCGCACCGGGCCGTCGGCCTCGCGCAGCACGCTGGTTTCGCGTTCGAGCGCGGCCTCGTCGCGGTCGACGAAGACCACATTGGCCCCCGCCTCGACCATGGCGCGGGCGATGGCGAGGCCGACGCCATGCGCCGCCCCGGTCACGATCGCGGTCTTGCCGGCGATGGAAAAGCTCATGACGATCTCCTGTGGAGGGAACGTGTCAGCGGTGTTTCTTGTCGGTGGGCTTCAGGGGCCGGACCGCGTGGAACAGCTTGAAGGCGCCGTCGCCGCCGATCTCCTCGACATGGCGGAAGCTGTCGCGCAGCGCCGCCTCGTAGGGCAGGTGCCGGTTGGCGACCATCCAGAGCTGCCCCGAGGGCGCGAGCATCCGCGCGGCGGCGGCGATGAAGGCGCGGCCCAGCGCGGGGTCTGCGGCGCGGCCGACATGGAAGGGCGGGTTCGACACGATGCCGTCATAGAGGTGATCGGGCCTGAAGCGCGTCGCATCGGCCCAGTGGAAGGCCGCGCGCGGATCGGTGACGTTGCGCCGCGCGCAATCGAGCGCCAGCTTCTCGGCCTCGACCAGATCGAGGGATTTCACGCCCTCGCGCTCAAGCACCGCGCGCGCGAGATAGCCCCAGCCCGCGCCGAGATCGGCCATGCGCGACGGCAGTTTCTTCGGCAGCGCCGCCACCAGAAGCTGCGAGCCGCGATCGGGGCCGTCAGAGGAGAAGGCCCCCCATTGGGTGACGAAGCCGCCCTCGACCTCGGCCGGTGCGGGCGCCTGCCAATCCGACAGGTCGACCGCCTCGGAGGCGAACCAGAACAGCCGCCCATGCGCGCGGGTCACGCAAGGCAGGTCGTTCACCCGCGTGCGCATCTCGCGCCACAGGCTGTCGACGCCGTCGGTCTTCTGCCCGTCGACGATCACCATAGGCGCGAGGGAAGCGGCCTGCGCCACCATGGCACGGGCCAGCGGCTTGGAGCGCGGCAGGAAGACGACCACGGCGCTGGCGGGCGCGGGCTCGGCCACGCTCCAGCCCTGCGCCTCCCAGGCCTCGATATCGGGGCGAAAGCCATGCGCGATGCGGGTGCGGTCCTTGGGCAGGGCCGAGATGTCGGTGCCGGCGGCGGGGCGCAGCGCGAGGATCGCGCCCTCGGGCAGGACGAGCGTGCCGCTCTCGATGGCGGTGGTCAGACGGGCATCGGCCATGGGCACTCCGAAGGCAGGGGATCAGACAAGGGCATCGCGGCCCCTATTCCCTTTCCATCGTGCATTGCAACGGGTGCTGGTGTCGCTGGGCGAAATCCATCACCTGCGCGACCTTGGTCTCGGCGATCTCGTAGGAGAACACGCCGACCACGGCGAGCCCCTTCTTGTGCACGGTGAGCATGATCTCGAAGGCCTGCGCGTGGCTCAGCCCGAAGAACCGCTCCAGCACATGCACGACGAATTCCATCGGCGTGTAGTCGTCGTTGAGGATCAGCACCTTGTAGAGCGGCGGCCGCTTGGTCCTGGGGCGGGTCTCGACCTTGATGCCGGTCAGGTCGTCGCCCTCGCCGTCATCCCGGCCCGCCATCCGCACCGCCATCCGCGTCGTCATGCCTTGCATCGTCATCCGCTCTCCGGCCATCACGGCATCTGCCTTCGGGTTACGTTGCCAATCTCGTTCGCGCTTCGTTATATAAGCGCCTGCGCCCCGGTGAAAAGCCCGCGCGCCGAGCAGGAGTGTTCCCCGATGCCGCACCGCTGGACCATAGGCTTCGATGCCGATGACACGCTGTGGCACAATGAGCGGTTCTTCCGCTCCACCCAGTCGCGCTTCGTCGAGCTTTTGCGCGACCATGCGGGCGAGGATCACCTGCGCGAGCGGCTTCTCGCGGCCGAGCGGCGCAACCTCGGGCGCTACGGCTTCGGGGTGAAGGGATTCGTGCTGTCGATGATCGAGACGGCGATCGAGGTCAGCGAGGCGCGGGTGCCGGCCGGTGCCATCGCCGAGATCATGGCGCTGGGCCGGGAGATGCTGGCCCATCCGATCGAGCTTCTGCCGGGCGCCGAGGAGGCGATCGGGGCGCTGGGCGATCGCGCGCGGCTGGTGCTGATCACCAAGGGCGACCTGCTCGACCAGGAGCGCAAGCTGGCGCAGTCGGGGCTGGGCGAGGCCTTCGAGGCGGTGGAGATCGTCTCGGACAAGACCGCCCCCGTCTATGCCTCGATCTTCGCGCGCCATGCGATCCGCCCCGAGCGCGCGGTGATGGTCGGCAATTCGCTCAAATCCGACGTGATCCCGGTGATCGAGGCGGGCGGCTGGGGCGTTCACGTGCCCTCGGAGACGGTCTGGGCGCTCGAACAGGCCGAGGCGCCAAAGACGCATCCGCGGTTTCGCCGGATCGAAACCCTTGCGGCACTGCCCGCCATGGTTGCAAATCTGGGCGACTGACTGGCTGTTTTGGCATCTTGCCTGCGCCTTTCGCATCACACCCCGGCGGCGGTGCCGATGCGCTAGCGCCCTGTGGGGGCTGCAATCCTTTAGTATAGGACGAGTCGCGCGGCACCGCTTCGGGCATCGCTCGAACTCCTTCGCCAAAGCGATTGGAAACATACCTATTTTCGTGACGTCACGTTCATGCTACGCTTTCAGGATAATTTGAGGTGACCGCGACATGACGGTCACCCGCGAGGCAAGATAAAGGGCAATCACGTGAGCAGTCGTCTGTTGCGGACGGCCCGTTTGGGGCTGTTTCTGATCACCACCCTCTCGGCGGGCATCACCATCGCCACCGGCGTGCAGGCCGCGCCCTACGCGGCGATGGTCGTGGACGCCAAGACCGGGGCCGTCATCCACGAGGAAAACGCCGACACGCGGCTGCACCCCGCCTCCCTGACCAAGATGATGACGCTCTACATCGCCTTCCAGGCGATCCAGCGCGGCGAGATCAGCCTCGATTCGCAGATCACCATCCCCAAGGCCGCCGCCGCCCAGCCGCCCTCGAAGCTGGGGCTGCGCACCGGCCAGAAGATCAAGTTCCGCTACCTGCTGCGCGCGGCGGCGGTGAAATCGGCCAACGACGCCGCCACCGCGATCGGCTTTGCCATCTCGGGCAGCGAGGAGGCCTTTGCCAAACGGATGAACGCCACCGCCCAGGCGATGGGGATGCGCAACACCACCTTCGTCAACCAGCACGGGCTGACCCACCCCAACCACCTGTCGAGCGCGCGCGACATGACGGTGCTGGGCCGGCACATGATCTACGATTTCCCGCAATATTATAACCTGTTCTCGCGCCGCACCGCCGATGCCGGGATCAAGCAGGTCAACAACACCAACCGCCGCTTTCTCGCCGCCTATGAGGGCGCGGACGGCATCAAGACCGGCTTCACCAATGCCGCGGGCTACAACCTCGTGGCTTCGGCCAAGCGCGGCGACCGCCGGATCATCGCCACCGTCTTCGGCGGCACCTCGACCGCGAACCGCAACGCGCGGGTGATGAAGCTGCTCGACAAGGGCTTTGCCAGCCCGGCGGGCAAGCCCGCGACCGGGCGCGCCCCCGCCCTCGTCGCCGCCGCCCCCGCGCTCGGCCCGACCAGCGGCGCGCATACCATCCGCGTGAGCGGCGTGGTCCGGCGCAGCCTGCGGCCGCAGACCCGCCCGGGTGCCGCGGCCCCCGCGCCGGTGCAGGTCGCCAGCACCTCGGGCATCGAGGATGCGCTCGCCGCGGCGCTGCTCGTCTCCGCCGCGCCCGCGGCGGCGGCCACCGCGCCGCAGGAGGCCCCGGCCCGCGTTGCCGTTGCCGCCCCCGTCACCGAGTTCGACGACATGGCCCCCGAAACGGCCGAGATCTTTGCCGAGGCCGGGATCGCGCCCGAGACCACGCCGCAGCCGCGCCCGACCGAGCGGATCATGACCGCCGCCGCGATCGCGCCGGTCGACGCCTCGCGCATGCAGGCGGTGCCCGAGGTCGTCACCCGTGTCTCGACCTCGGGCGGCCGGCTCTGGGGCATCAATGTCGGGCGCTACAACAGCCGCAACGCCGCCGAGCGGGTGTTGATCCAGACCGCGCTGAACGAGCCGGGCGCGCTCGACGGCGCGCTGCGCCGGGTGACCCAGCGCGCGGGCGGCTTCGACGCCAACTTCATGGGGCTGACCAATGAATCCGCCGATCTCGCCTGCCGCAGGCTGCAGGCGCGCGGCGCGATGTGCTTCATGATCGGGCCGTCCTGAGCCTTTTCCTCCCGGGCCCTGCACGACCCTTGCGCCGCCGCGATCTCCTCCCGGATCGCGGCGGCGTCTTGTCTTCGGGGCGGCGCGGGCGTTTCATGCCCCTGTCTTGAACCGGAGCCCGCATGACCCGTCTCGCCGTCACCCCCCCTGCCCCGCCACGCTTCGCCACGACCGACCCGGAGGTCGAGGTCGGGCTGCACCGGATCTTCTGCGTCGGGCGCAACTACGCGGCCCATGCCCGGGAGATGGGCAATGACGATCGCGAGCCGCCCTTCTTCTTCACCAAGCCCGCCTGCGCCGCCGTCGCCACCGGCGCGGTGCTGCCCTATCCCCGCGCCACCGCCAACCTACATCACGAGGCGGAGCTGGTGGTGCTGATCGGCGAGGGCGGCGCCGACATCCCCGAGGCGGAGGCGCTCGATCATGTCTGGGGCTACGCCGCGGGCAACGACCTGACCCGGCGCGACCTGCAGGCCGAGGCCAAGGAGATGCGCCGCCCCTGGGACATGGCCAAGGGATTCGACGCCTCGGCGATCCTCGGGCCGTTCCACCCTGCCGCAGAGATCGGCCACCCCGCGCAAGGCCGGATCACCGCCCATCTGAACGGCACCCTGCGGCAACAGGGCGACCTCTCGGACATGATCTGGAGCGTGGCCGAGATCATCTCGCACCTGTCGCACCTCGTGACGCTGTATCCGGGCGACCTGATCATGACCGGCACGCCCGAAGGCGTGGGCTCGGTCGCGCCGGGGCAGGACTGCGTCGTGGCGATCGAGGGGCTGGGCGAGGCGCGGTTCAGCTATCGAGGCTGAGCCGCGCGGCCCCCTTCCCGGCGTGGCGCGGCCTGCCGCCGTCGGGATATGCGTATTTTCGGAAAGATGAACCATGGGGGCGCGCCCTATGGTTCATCTTTCTTCAAATACGCATGGCGACCGGCCGCCGCCGGGCGGCCGGCTTCGGATTCAGAACGCCGCGGCCATCAGCTCGCGCGTGTAGTCGCTGCGCGGCGCGTCGAAAATCTCCTCCGCCGGCCCGGCCTCGACCACGTCGCCGTTCCTCATCACCATCACCTTGTGGCTCAGCGCCCGCACGACCTTGAGGTCGTGGCTGATGAAGACATAGGCGAGGCTGTATTTGCGTTGCAGATCGCGCAGCAGGTCGACGATCTGCACCTGCACCGTCATGTCGAGCGCGCTCGTCGGCTCGTCGAGCACGATCAGCCGGGGCCGCAGGATCAGCGCGCGGGCGATGGCGATGCGCTGGCGCTGCCCGCCCGAGAACTCGTGTGGGTAGCGGTCCATCGCCGCCGGATCGAGCCCGACCTCGCGCATGATCTCGGCCACCATCCCGCGCTTGTCGCGCCCCTTCTCGACGCCGTGCACGCCCAGCCCCTCGGAGATGATCTGCTGCACCGTCATGCGCGGAGAGAGCGAGCCGAACGGGTCCTGGAACACGATCTGGATCTCGGAGCGCAGGGGCCGCATCCGGCGTTCGTTGAGCGACTGGATCTCCTGCCCGTCGAACAGGATGCGCCCCTCCGAGCCGATCAGCCTGACCATGGCGAGCGCCAGCGTCGTCTTGCCCGAGCCGCTTTCGCCGACGATGCCCACCGTCTCGCCCGCGCGCACGCTGAACGTCGCGTCGTTCACGGCCTTCACATGGCCCACCGTGCGCTTCAAAAGCCCGCGCTGGATCGGGAACCAGATCTTGAGATGCCCGGTCTCGGCCACCACCGGGGCGGCCTCGGGCACGGGCTCCGGCAGGCCGGTCGATTCGGCCTCGAGCAGCATTCGGGTATAGGGGTGGCGCGGATTGGCGAAGATCTCCGCCGTCGGCCCCTGCTCGACGATCTCACCATCCTTCATCACGCAGACCCGGTCGGCGATGCGGCGCACGATGCCGAGGTCGTGGGTGATGAACAGCATCGACAGGCCGGTGTCGCGCTTGAGCTCGGCCAGAAGCTCCAGGATCTGCGCCTGGATCGTCACGTCGAGCGCGGTGGTCGGCTCGTCGGCGATCAAAAGCTCGGGGTTGTTGGCCAGCGCCATGGCGATCATCACCCGCTGCCGCTGCCCGCCCGAAAGCTGGTGCGGATAGGCGCCGAGCCGGCTTTCGGGATCGCGGATGCCGACGCGGGTCAGAAGCTCGAGGATGCGCGCGCGCACCGCGCCCCCCCGCAGGCCCTGATGCAGTTCGATCGATTCCGACAGCTGCCGCTCCAGCGTGTGCAGCGGGTTGAGCGAGGTCATCGGCTCCTGGAAGATGAAGGAGATGTCGTTGCCGCGTACGCGTCTGAGATCGGCCTCGGGCGCGCCGACCATCTCGCGCCCCTCATAGGCGACCGAGCCTTCGAGCTGCGCCGTCTCGCCCAGAAGCTGCACGGTGGAGAGCGCGGTCACCGATTTGCCCGAGCCGCTCTCGCCCACCAGCGCCACGGTCTCGCCGCGCGCCACGTGAAACGACACGCCGCGCACCGCCGGGATCAGCGCGCCGTCCTGCCTGAAGCTCACGCGCAGATCGGAGACGTCGAGAATCCTGTCGCTCATGAAAAAGTCTTTCTGGGATCGAAGGCATCGCGCACGCCCTCGAAGATGAACACCAGAAGCGACAGCATGATCGCGAAGGTGAAGAAGGCGGTGAAGCCGAGCCACGGGGCCTGCAGGTTCTGCTTGGCCTGCAATGTCAGCTCGCCCAAGGACGGTGCCGAGGATGGCAGGCCGAAGCCGAGGAAATCGAGCGCGGCCAACGTGCCGATCGCCCCGGTGACGAGGAAGGGCAGCATGGTCACGGTGGCGATCATGGCGTTGGGCAGCATGTGGCGGAACATGATGGTGCTGTCGGAGACCCCGAGCGCGCGGGCGGCGCGGATATATTCGAAATTGCGCGCGCGCAGGAATTCGGCCCGCACCACGCCCACCAGCGCGGGCCAGCCGAACAGCACGGTGAGAAAGACAAGCAACCAGAAACTTCGCCCCAATATCGCGAAGACGATGATGATCACGTAAAGCGAGGGCGTGCCGGTCCAGATCTCGATGATCCGCTGGAATATGAGATCGGTCCAGCCGCCGAAATAGCCCTGCACCGCCCCCGCCACGATGCCGATCAGCGAGGAGGCCAGCGTGACGATGATCGCGAAGACCACCGAGAGGCGGAAGCCGTAGATGACGCGGGCCACCACGTCGCGCTTGGTGTCGTCGGTGCCGAGCCAGTTGGTCTCGGAAGGCGGCGCAGGCGCGACACCGGGCACGTCGACGATGGTGTCGTAGGAATAGGGGATCGGCGGCCAAAGGAGCCAGCCCTTCTCGAACTCGGAGATGTCGTTGGCGATGAGCGGCAACGCCTCGCCGGCCTCTGCCGCGGCCATGATCTCATCGGGCGCGTCGAAGCAGTCGGTCAGCCCGCCGGTGACGATCAGGCATTGCACCTCGGGGTCCGAATAGGCGGCCTCGGTCGGGAAATCGCCGCCGAAATCCTGTTCGGAGTAGAAGCTCACGATCGGGCTGCGGATCTCGCCGCGATAGCTCACCAGCAGGGGGCGGTCATTGGCCAGAAGCTCGGCAAAGAGGCTCAGCCCGAACAGCACCGAGAAGATGATGAGCGACCACAGCGCCCGGCGGTTGCGCTTGAAATTGCGCCAGCGGCGCGCGTTGAGCGGCGACAGCGCCATTCAGCCTCTCCGTTCGAAGTCGATGCGCGGGTCGATCAGCACATATGTGAGGTCGGTCACGATGCCGACGACCAATCCCAGAAGCGAAAAGGCGAACAGCGTGCCGAAGACCACCGGGTAGTCGCGCGCCACCGTCGCCTCGAAGCCGAGGCGTCCCAGACCGTCGAGCGAGAACAGCGTCTCGATGATCAGCGAGCCGCCGAAGAACACGCCGATGAACAGCGCCGGAAAGCCCGAGATCACGATCAGCATCGCGTTGCGAAAGACGTGGCCATAAAGCACGCGGCGCTCGGTCAGCCCCTTGGCCCGCGCGGTCATCACGTATTGCTTCTTGATCTCGTCGAGGAAGGAGTTCTTGGTCAGCAGCGTCAGCGTGGCAAAGGCCGAGATGGTCGAGGCGAGCACCGGCAGCGCGATGTGCCACAGGTAATCGAGCGCCTTGCCGATCAGCGACAGCTGCTCCCAATTGTCCGAGGTCAGCCCGCGCAGCGGAAAGATCCGCCAGTAGGAGCCGCCGGCGAAGAGCACGATCAGGAGGATCGCGAAGAGAAAGCCGGGGATGGCGTAGCCCACGATGATCGCGCCCGAGGTCCAAGTGTCGAAGGAGGAGCCGTCGCGCACCGCCTTGCGGATGCCCAAGGGGATCGAGATCAGATAGGCCAGAAGCGTCGACCACAGCCCCAGCGTGATCGAGACCGGCATCTTTTCGAGCACGAGATCGACCACCGAGATCGAGCGGAAATAGCTCTCCCCGAAATCGAAGCGCATGTAGTTCCACATCATGGTGAGGAAGCGTTCCACGGGCGGCTTGTCGAAGCCGAATTCGCGCTCCAGCTCGGCGATGAATTCGGGCGGCAGGCCGCGCGCGCCGACATAGTCGCTCTCGCCGCCCTGGCTGACCTCGCTGCCGCCGCCGGCGATGCCCTCGAACACGTCGCCGCCGCCCTCCATCTGGGCGATGATCTGCTCGATCGGTCCGCCGGGCACGAACTGCACGAGGGCGAAGTTGATGATCATGATCCCGAGCAGCGTCGGGATCACGAGCAGCAGTCGTCTGAGGATATAGGCGCCCATGCGGTCGGAAGCTCTCCCTTATCGCAGCGCGCCTTCGGCGCGCAGCTCTTCTGCGGCTTCGGCGTCGTACCACCAGAAGTCCATCTCGCCCAGAGCCAGCGGCGGCATGTTCTCGGGATGGCGGTACTGGTCGTAATAGGCGACCGTGTGGACGTCCTTGTACCACTGCGGCACCCAGAACATCTCGGCGCGCAGCACCCGGTCGAGCGCATGGGTCGCGGTGGTCAGCTCATCGAGCGTGTCCGCGTCGATCACCGCCTTCACCAGCCGGTCCACCGCCTCGCTGCGCAGCCGCATCAGGTTGCGCGAGCTGTCATCGGCGGTCTTGGAAGCGTACCACTGCTCCAGCCCGACGCCCGGCTCGAAGCCCATCGAGAAGGTGTGGTTGACGAGGTCGAAATCGCCCGAGCGCAGGCGCTCCACATATTGCGAGGTGTCGACCCGCTCCAGCACGCCGCGCACGCCCAGCCGCGCGAGGTTCTCGATGAAGGGGTTCACGACGCGGTCGAATTGCGGGCTGCGCTGCAGGAAGACCACTTCGAGCAGCTCGCCATCCTTGCGCCGCAGCCCGTCATCGCCGACGGTCCAGCCCGCCTCGTCGAGAAGACGCCCCGCCTCGCGGTAGGTGCTTCGCGCGGGCGTGTTGCTCGCCGCATCGAGCACCGGCGCGCGGCGCGCCTCCTCGGTCAGGATGCTTTCGTCCAAGAGCCCCTCCTCGACCAGCGGCGCGAGGATCGCGCGCTCGGCCTCGGACGGCGTGCCGGTGGCTTCGAGGTCGGAGTTCTCCCAGAAGCTCTCGACCCGCTCGTAGAGCCCGTAGAACAGCGACTCGTTGGACCATTCGAAATTGAACATCAGGCCGATCGCCTCGCGCACGCGCGGGTCCTGCCATGTCGGATCGTCGAGATTGAAGACGAAGGCCTGCGCCGTGCCGATATCGCCCCTCGGGATCTCCTCGGTCACGACCCAGCCCTTCTGGATGGCGGGGAAGTCGTAGCCGGTGGCCCAGTCCTTGGACGAGTTCTCGATGCGGAAGGTGTATTCGCCCGACTTGAACCCCTCGAAGGCGGCGGCGCTGTCGGCGAAATACTCGATGCGGATGCTGTCGAAGTTGTTGCGGCCGATGTTGAGCGGGTGATCGGCGCCCCAGAAGTTCTCGTTGCGGCCATAGACCACGCGGCGGTTGATGTCGAAATCCTTCAGCTCATAGGCGCCGGTGCCCAGAAACGGCTCCTTGCGGCTCTCGTCGATCCGCGCGCCGGTCTTTTCGAACCAGTCCTTGGAAAAGGCGATGGTGCCGCCCGCAAAGCCGATCACGTCGCGGCGCGGCGCCTCTTCGGCGAAGGTGAACTTGATGCGGTGCGGGCCGAGCACCTCGACGCTGTCGAGAAAGCCGTCGACCACGTTGCGGTATTCGGTGATGCCCTGTTCGAGGAACAGCTCGTTGGTGAACTTCAGATCCTCGGCCGTCATCGGCGTGCCATCGGCGAATGTCACGTCGTCGCGCAGGTTGAAGATCACCCAGTCGCGGCTTTCGGGATATTCGAGCGTGGTGCACAGGTAGCAATAGAGCCCGTAGGGATCGTCGGCCACCGGGGTCATGATCCGCTCATAGGGCAGCGCGTTGAGCGCCGCCGCCACGCCCTCGCGCGAATAGGAGTTGAAGCTGTCGAAGGTGCCCATCGTCCATTCGCTGATCTCGCCGCCCTTGGGCGCGTCGGGGTTGACGTAGTCGAGATGCTCCATGTCGGGGCCGTATTTCAGTTCGCCGACATTGGTGTAGCCATGGCTGGTGATGATGGTCTCGCCGCTCTCCTGCGCGCCCGCGGGCAGCGCCAGCACCAGCGCCCCCAGCGCCAGCGCGGCGCCCGCGATCCGGTGATGCGGCGCACCCATGGGGCGGATCGCGGCGCGGGCGGGATGACGGGTCGGTCGCATGGTGCACTCCTCCGGCAGGACAGCCTGAAGGCGAGGCTAGCGGCGCAAGCGCCTGACGTTCAAGGCGAGAATGCGTGAGCGGCGCGTGTCCGCCGCCGCGGCGCATGCGAAAAGGGCCGCCCTGTCGGGGCGGCCCTTCGATGGATCAACCTGGGGCTGAGATCAGCCGCCGATGGTTTCGAGATAGGCGATGAGGTTGGCGCGGTCCTCGACGTCCTTCAGACCGTTATAGGTCATCTTGGTGCCCGGGGCGTAGTCGCGCGGCGCCTCGAGGAAGCCGTCGAGGTTTTCGGGCGACCAGACATCGGCCACCGCCTTGAGCGCGCCCGAATAGCTGTAGCCCGGCTCGGCGCCGACCGCGCGGCCGACCACGCCATAAAGCGAGGGGCCGGTGCCGTTCACGCCCTCTTCGAGCGCGTGGCAGGAGCGGCAGTTGCGCCACACGCCCTCGCCCGCCGAAGCGTCGGCCGCGGCATAGATCTCCTCGAAGGGCACCGCCTCTTCCTCGGGCGCGGCTTCGCCGCTGTCCTCGACGGGAATGGAATAGGCCTGCGCGACCTCGCCGTGACCGCCGCCGTGGCCTCCGCCATAGATGATGTCGGCGGCCCAGCCACCAAGGAGGAAGACCAGCAGCGTGCCGCAAAGGCCGCCAACGACCTTGGTCAGGGTCATCGTGTCGAACATGTCGCGTTCCATTCCGTTCGGCGTTTCGCGGCTATGTATCCGCTTCCCGCGCGATGTTGCAAGGTGTAGAGCCGCGACGAAATGCCCTTTGGGGAACGCCTGTCGAGGGAGGGCACCGCATGGCCGGTCGTATCGCATTCCAGGGAGAGCTCGGGGCCTACGGCCACCAGGCCTGCGCCGAGGCGCGCCCGGGCTTCGAGCCCATGCCCTGCACCACATTCGAGGACGCGATCGAGGCGGTGCGCCGCGGCGATGCCGAGCTGGGCATGATCGCGGTCGAGAATTCGACCTATGGCCGCGTGGCCGACGTGCATCACCTGCTGCCCGAAAGCGGGCTGCACATCGTCGGCGAGGCCTTCGTGCGGGTGCATATCAACCTGCTGGGCGTGAAGGGCGCGCGGCTCGATCAGGTCGAGACCGCGACCAGCCATACCGTCCTGCTCGGCCAGTGCCGCGGCTTCCTGCGCGAGCACGGCATCTCGACGATCACCGGCGCCGACACCGCAGGCTCGGCCCGCGCCATCGCCGAGGCGGGCGATCCGCGCCACGCGGCGCTGGCCTCCGAGATCGCGGCCGAAATCTACGGGCTCGACGTTCTGGCGCGCCACATCGAGGATCACGCGCGCAACACCACGCGGTTTCTCGTCATGGCGCGCGAGCCCGACCTCAGGCGGCGCGGCGATGCGGGGATGATGACCAGCTTCGTGTTTCGCGTGCGAAACATTCCCGCCGCGCTCTACAAGGCGATGGGCGGCTTCGCGACCAATGGCGTCAACATGACCAAGCTCGAAAGCTACATGGTCGGCGGACAGTTCACCGCGACGCAGTTCTATGCCGAGATCGAGGGCCACCCCGACGACCGCAACGTCCAGCTCGCCTTCGACGAGTTGGATTACTTCACCGACAGCATCAAGCTGATGGGCGTGTTCCCGGCCGCGCCGCGCCGGCACGAGCCCGCGCCGCGCGGCTGAAGGCGGGAGCCGGCCCCGCGCGGGGTCAGGCGCCCGAACGGCGCTTCCAGCGGGCCTCGAGCTCCTGGCCATAGCCCTCGAAGCGCCCTTGCAGACGCGCCTCTATGCGGGGGCGGAACAGCTTGATCGACTGCATGACGAGCCGCCCCGTCATGTTCAGGGGCCTGAGCTTCGCCCGGGCGGAGAGCTGCGACTGCTGGGTCTCGACCGGATCGGCGCTGACCTCGATGCCGATCTCGATGCCGGCGACCTGCGCCACGATGCGGTAGCTTTCGGGCGGCGCATGATCGGCAAGATCGACGACCACCTCGCGCCCGCCGAGCACCGGGATCGAGCCGGGCAGATCGACCTGCCAGCCCTGCCGCGCCCCGGCCGCGTCGTCCCGGCCGCGCACCTCGATCCCGCGCCGCATCGCCTGCCGCTCGAAGGCGGTGAAATCGCTGGCCTGCGCGAAGACGAAGTCGCGCGGCGCGGCGACCTGCTGCTGGGACGAAAATTCCATGGTCGTGCCTCGCTTTGCCTCGGGGGGAGCGCCGCGCGCTCTGCGGCCCCGGTTCTCGCGTCAATCGAGCCGGCCCGCAAGCCGGTTCCACGGCAGGTGCCGCGCGATCGGCAGCCTGCCGCGCCAGGGCGGCGGCACCCGCGCATCGCCGCGCGCCAAAAGCGCCGCCAAGGGCCCGCGAATCGGGCCGGACCCCGGCCGCGCGATCGGGCCCGCCGCCGCCGAAGATGATGTCGTCCGAGGGCCTCCGTCTCCGCCTGCCTCCCCGATCCGCCCATAGTGACGCTGCGGCGCGGCCCATACAGCGCAACGTCGCGCCCTGGCAAAGCTAGGCAGGGCCCGGCGCACAACCTAAAGAGTTTCGACCATGCGGGGCGGCAACCGCCGTCACCGGGGTTCGAAAGGACGCGGCATGCATGTCGGCACGGGGGTGACGCGGCGCGAGGGGGGCGATTCGGTCCATCTGCGGCTGATCTGCACGACGGATCTGCACGGGCATGTGCTGCCATGGGATTACCTTTCGGGGCGGCGCGATCCCGGGGTCGGGCTGGCCCGGCTGGCGCCGCTGATCCGCGCGCATCGCCGCCGGGGCAACACGCTGCTGTTCGACAATGGCGATTTCCTGCATGGCACCCCGATGGCCGACGCCGAAACCGAGCGCCTCGCCCGGCGCGGCGCCGGGTCGAGGGATGGGCCGGGAAATGGGCCGCATGCCGGGCCGCACGCCATGATCGCGGCGATGAACGCGCTGGCCTATGACGCGGGCACGCTGGGCAATCACGAGTTCGACCGGGGGTTGCCGCTGTTGCGGCGCGCGCTGCGCGGGCTCGACCATCCGGTGACCAGCTGCAACCTCGCGCTCGCGCCGGAGGCCGGGGCGTCCCTGGCCCCGCCGGGGCTGATGCTGCGGCGGCGGTTCCGCTGCCGCGACGGGCGCAGCGTCGGCCTGCGGATCGGCGTGCTCGGCCTGGCGCCGCCGCGCACCGCCGAATGGGACCGGCTGCGCTTTGCCGGGGGGCTGGTGGCCGAGGACATGGTGGGCGCGGCGCGGCGGCAGGCGGCGCGGCTGCGCGCCGATGGCGCCGATCTGGTGGTGGCGCTGGCCCATAGCGGCCTTGGCGCGGCGCTGCCGCCGCCGGGCGCCGACAATGCCGGGCGGGCTCTTGCCGCCCTGCCCGACATCGACGCGCTGTTTCTGGGGCATACCCATGTGCCGCGGGCCAGGGGGGCCAGCGGCCCGCCCGGCTGCCCGCTGGCACAGGCAGGCCGCCATGGCAGCCATATCGCGGTGATCGAGCTGGGGCTGCGGCGCGATGCGGCGGGGCGCTGGCGCAGCCGGGGCCAGGGCCGGGTCGAGACGCCGCCCGCCACCGGCTGCGACGCGGCGACCGCCGCGCCCGTCCGGCGCGCGCATCGCGCGGCGCTGGCCGCATTGCGCCGCCCCGTGGGCCACAGCACCGTGCCGATCGACAGCCATTTCGCCCTCGTCGCGCCCGAAACCTCGCTGCAGCTCACCGCCGATGCGCTGCGCGCCGCCGCGCGCCGGCTGCTTTGGGGGCGCCCCGAGGCGGCGCTGCCGCTGCTTGTCGCCGTGCGGCCCTTCCGCGCGGGCGGGCATGGCGGGGCGGGGCATTACCTGTCGCTGCCCGCGGGCGCGCTGACCGAAGGGCATCTGCAGGCGCTCTACCCGCATCCCGACCGGCTCTGCCTCGAGGTGGTCGACCGCGAGGCGCTGCTTGCCCAGCTCGAACGCGGCGCGGCGGCGTTTCGCCGGATCGTGCCCGGGCGGCGCGACCAGCCTCTGCTCGACATGTCCCGCCCGCCCTACCGGTTCGAGCTGATCGACGGGCTCGACTGGCGCATCGATCCGAGCCGGCCCGCCGGCGATGGCCGGATCGACCATCTGCGCCATGCGGGCCGCGGCCTCGGGCCGCGGGACCGCTTCGTCCTCGCCTCGGCGGGCCAGGGGGCGGGCGGCGACGATGCCGTGCGGCGCTGCCTGCGCGCGCGGCGCATCGCGGTCGAGGGACCGCTGATGCGCGAGGCGCTGCGCGCGCATCTGGCGCTCGGCCCGGTGACGCCGCGCCCGCGCAATTCCTGGCGCTTTGCCGCGCTGCCGGGCACCGCCGCCTGGTTCGACGCCCCGCCCGAGGCGCGGGCGGGCGCGGCGCGGATCGCGCGGCAGGTCGCGCCGCTCGGCCCGGCGGCGGGGGGCTATCACCGCTTCGAGCTGCGCTTCGGCCCCGAAGGCGTGGCCCATCCCATCGACTCGGGGCCGCGGCTCGGCTATGGCGGCCCGGCCAGGACAAGGACGCCCCGATGCCCCGCCGCTATGACGCCGTGATCTTCGACCTCGACGGCACGCTGGTCGACACCGAAACGCTGTGCAACACCGAGGCGCTGCCGGCGCTGGCCGCGCAGGGCATCGAGGTCGCCCCCGATTTCTTCGAAAGCCTCGCAGGCGTGCATGACGAGCGCCGGGTCGAGCTGATCCGCGAGCATACCGGCCAGCCGCTCGACAAGAGCCGCTTCTACGCCGATTGGGACGCGCGGGTCGAGGCGCGGCTGAAGGACGGGCTCGCGCTCAAGACCGGGGCCGAGCCGCTGATCGCCGCGATCGCGGGTCTCGGCCTGCCGATGGCGATCGCCACCTCATCGCGCCGCGCGCCGGGTCTGGCCAAGATCCGCGCGGCCGGGCTCGACGCGCATGTCGAGACCATCGTGACGGTCGAGGACATCGAGAGGGCCAAGCCCGCCCCCGACGCCTATCTTGAAGCCGCGCGCAGGCTTGGCGCAGCACCCGAGCGCTGCCTCGTCTTCGAGGACAGCGACACCGGCGCGCGGGCGGGCATGGCCGCGGGCATGACCGTGGTGCAGGTGCCCGAGGCCGACGGCACGACCGGCGAGCACGCCGCGCATCTGGCGCGCGAGCTGATGGCGGGCGCGCGGGCGGCGGGGCTTCTGCCGCTGCCGGCCTGATCGCGGCGCCTCTTCCACCGACTTCCATCGACGCGGTCTTGCGTCCCGCGCCGCCCTTCCCTATATCGCGGATCGAGAGGTTGGCGCGGGCAAGCGCCTCGCCAACCCGGTCAGGTCCGGAAGGAAGCAGCCGCAACGAGCCCCGCTTGGGTCGTGTTCAGCCTCTCACCCACCCGAAGAACGGAGGACATCATGGAGATTGTGATCGCCCTCCGGGCCGGGGCCGCCTGAGCCGCCCTGCGCCCGACGCGAAACTGCCCGCCCCGGCGGGCCCGTGTTCTTTCGTGACGGGACCATTCCATTGACAGACCTGACACTTTCCGATCTCGGCTGGTCGGAGCATTTCGCGCGCCAGCTCGAAGAGGGCGACGCGCCCGCGCGCGTGGCCGAAATCCATCGCACCCTTCTCGTGGCGCTCACCCCCGACGGCCCGGTGAAGCTTCTCGCCCCTTCGGGCGCGGGCTCCTTCGCCGTGGGCGACTGGGTCGGCATGCAGGGCGGCGCGGCGCGCGTTCGCCTCGCGCCGCGCAGCCAGATCGCCCGCAAGGCCGCCGGACACACCGTCTCGCGCCAGCTCGTCGCCGCCAATGTCGACACACTCGGCATCGTCACCAGCTGCAATGACGACTTCAACCCGGCGCGGCTGGAGCGCTACGTGGCGCTGGCGATGGCGGGCGATTGCCTGCCGCTGGTGATCGTGACCAAATCCGACATGGTCGAGGACGTGAGCCCCTATCTCGCGCAGGCGCGCGCGATATCGCCGCTCGTGGTGGCCATGGCGCTCAACGCGCGCGACATCGACGACGCGGCGCGGCTGGAGCCCTGGTGCAAGCCGGGGCAGACGCTGGCGCTTGTCGGCTCCTCGGGCGTCGGCAAGACGACGCTGCAAAACGCGCTCACCGGCGGGGCCGAAGCCACGGCGGGCATCCGCGAGGACGACGCCAAGGGGCGGCACACCACCACGCACCGCGCGCTCCGGCGCTGCCGCGCCGGGGGCTGGCTGATCGACACGCCGGGGATGCGCGAGCTGCAGCTCACCGACACCGCCGAGGGGATCGAGGAGCTGTTCGACGATGTGACCGATCTGGTGGCGCAATGCCGCTTTTCGGATTGCGCGCACGAGACCGAGCCGGGCTGCGCGGTGCGCGCCGCCGTCAAGGCGGGCGATCTCGACCCCGAGCGCCTCGCGCGCTGGCGCAAGCTCGAGGCCGAGGACCGGCGCAATTCCGAGACGCTGGCCGAGGGGCGCGCGCGCGGGCGCAGCTTCACCAAGCATATCAAATCGACCCAGCGCGGGGCGCGCCGCCGCAAGGGCGGTTGACGCCCCCTCCTTCGCCGGGCCTGATGGCGCGGCGAAGGAGGCCACATGGACAAGACCGAGGGCGACCGCGAGGTCGACGCCAAGACCAAATGGGCCGAGGATCGCACCGACTGGGCCGAGGACCGCACGCTTCTGGCCAATGAGCGGACCTTCGCGGGATGGATGCGCACCGGCATGGCGGCGCTCGCCGTGGCGATCGGTCTCAAGGCGGTGTTCGGCGAGTTCCAGCCCACATGGGTCGCCAAGGCGGTGGCCTCGGTCTTCATCCTCGGCGCGCTGCTGATCTTCGCCGCCTCGGCGCATGAGGCGCGCAAGGCGCAGGCGCGCATTTCCAGCCACGACGCCGAGGCGCAGAGCACCCGCCGCATGCTGGCGCTCGCCGTGCTGCTGTCGTTCGGCGGATTGGCCACGGGCGCGATCCTGTGGCTGTTGTGAGCGCCCGCGAGGTGGACCTCACCGCGCCCAGCGCATAGTTTGGCCCGGTCCCGATTTCCGGAGCCGATGCATGACCGACGCCCCCGCTGCCTACCAGGTTCTCGCCCGGAAATACCGGCCCGAGACCTTTGCCGATCTCGTCGGGCAGGACGCGATGGTGCGCACGCTGAAGAACGCCTTCGCCGCCAACCGCATCGCGCAGGCCTTCATCATGACCGGCATCCGCGGCACCGGCAAGACGACCACCGCGCGGATCATCGCCAAGGGCATGAACTGCATCGGCCCCGACGGCACAAGCGGCCCCACCACCGAGCCCTGCGGTGTGTGCGAGCATTGCGTGGCGATCATGGAAGGCCGCCATGTCGACGTGATGGAGATGGACGCGGCCTCGAATACCGGCGTCGCCAATATCCGCGAGATCATCGACAGCGTGCATTACCGGGCGGCCTCGGCGCGCTACAAGGTCTATATCATCGACGAGGTGCACATGCTGTCGACGGGGGCGTTCAACGCGCTTCTCAAGACGCTGGAGGAGCCGCCCGAGCATGTGAAGTTCATCTTCGCGACCACCGAGATCCGCAAGGTGCCGGTGACGGTGCTGTCGCGCTGCCAGCGATTCGACCTGCGCCGGATCGAGCCCGAGGTGATGATCGGGATGCTGCGCCGCATCGCCGATGCCGAGGCCGCGCAGATCGCCGATGACGCGCTGGCGCTGATCACGCGGGCCGCCGAAGGCTCGGCGCGCGACGCGACCTCGCTTCTCGATCAGGCGATCAGCCATGGTGCGGGCGAGACCACGGCCGAGCAGATCCGCGCGATGCTCGGCCTCGCGGATCGCGGCCGGGTGCTCGACCTGTTCGACATGGTGCTCAAGGGCGACGCGGCCTCGGCGCTGACCGAGCTTTCGGCGCAATACGCCGAAGGGGCCGACCCGATGGCGGTGCTGCGCGATCTGGCGGAGATCGCGCATTGGGTCTCGGTCATCAAGATCACCCCCGAGGCCGCCGACGATCCGACGGTGGGCCCCGACGAGCGGGCGCGCGGCGCGCAGATGGCCGAGGCGCTGCCGATGCGGGTGCTGACCCGGCTATGGCAGATGCTCCTGAAGGCGCTGGAAGAGGTGGCCCACGCCCCCAACGCGATGATGGCCGCCGAGATGGCGGTGATCCGGCTCACCCATGTGGCCGACCTGCCAAGCCCCGAGGAGCTGGTCCGCAAGCTGGCCGACGCGCCTGTCCCCCCGCCCCCTTCGGGCGGTGGCGGCGGCGCGCGCCCGGCGCAGGGCGGCGGAGCCCAGGCGCGCGGCGCCCCCGCCCCGACCCATGCCGCGCCTTCCGGCCCTTCGGCCCGCGGCGCGGCCCAGCCCGCCGTGGCGCAGCAGGAAAACCCGCTCGCCCGCTATGCCAGCTTCGAGCAGGTGGTCGAGCTCATTCGCACGCATCGCGACGTTCACATGCTGATCGAGGTCGAGACGACGCTCAGGCTGGTGCGCTATGCCCCCGGTCGGATCGAGTTCGAACCGACGCCGGACGCCCGCTCCGACATGGCGCAGCGGCTGGGCCAGAAGCTTCAGGCCTGGACCGGGGCGCGCTGGGCGATCAGCGTGGCCAATGAGGGCGGCGCGCCCACCATCGCCGAGACTCGCGACGCGGCGGCCAATGCGCTCAGGCAGGAGGCTGAGGCGCATCCGCTGGTGCGCGCGGTCTTCGCGGCCTTTCCCAAGGCGAAGATCACCGAGATCCGCACCGAGGCCGAGCGCAGCCAGCACGCCGCCGAGGAGGCGCTCCAGGAGGTCGAGGACGAATGGGACCCGTTCGAGGAAGAGTGAGCCCAATCGCCGCGCCGCCCTTGTGACGCGGCCCTCGCGACCGTATCTCTGGGCCAACGCATTCGAGGAGATCAGCGATGTTCAAGGGGCTCGGTGGCCTGGGCGACATGTCCAAGATGATGAAGGCCGCGCAGGAGATGCAGGGCAAGATGGAGAAGATCCAGAAGGATCTCGAAACCATCACCGTGACCGGCGAAAGCGGCGCGGGTCTCGTCAAGGCGACGGCCACCGCCAAGGGCGAGCTGACCGGGCTCGACATCGATCCGTCGATCTTCGTGGCCTCCGAAAAGGAGGTGGTCGAGGACCTGATCCTTGCCGCGATCAAGGACGCGCAATCGCGCGCGACCGAGCGTTCGCACGAGGAGATGAAGAAGATCCAGGACGAGCTCGGCCTGCCCGCCAGCATGAACCTGCCATTCTGAGGACCGCCCTTCTGGTTCATCTTTCTTCAAATACGCAAATCCGCCGCGTCGGCCCGCGCGAGGCCCGGTCATGAGCGAGGACCGCGAGGCGATCGACCGGCTGATCGAGCTGATGTCGCGTCTGCCCGGGCTCGGGCCGCGCTCGGCCCGGCGCGCGGTGCTGCATCTGGTCAAGAAGCGCGGCACGCTGCTCACCCCGCTCGCCGAGGCGATGACGGAGGTGGGGGCGACCGCGCGCGAATGTCTCAATTGCGGCAATGTCGGCACGGGCGATGTCTGCGGCATCTGCGACGATGCGCGCCGCGCGACGGGGCAGATCTGCGTGGTCGAGGACGTGGCCGATCTTTGGGCGATGGAACGCTCGGGCGTGTTCAAGGGCCGCTACCACGTGCTCGGCGGCACGCTCTCGGCGCTCGACGCGGTCGGCCCCGAGGAGCTGCGCATTCCGCGGCTGATGGACCGGGTGCAGTCCGAGGCGGTGAACGAGGTGATCCTCGCGCTCGGCGCCACGATCGACGGGCAGACCACGGCGCATTACATCGCCGACCAGCTGCCCGGCGTTTCGGTGACCTCGCTGGCGCAGGGCGTGCCGGTGGGCGGCGAGCTCGATTACCTCGATGACGGCACGATCAGCGCGGCGCTGAGGGCGCGGCGCAGCCTCTAGGCCCTTGCGGCAGGCCCGCGAGACGGTCTATCCCCGCCCCCAAGCGAGGACGACCTCCGCCCCCCGGCCCGGGGGCCCACAGGCCGGGACGACCCGGCGGACATGGCCAGAGCGGAGACCTCCATGCGCACGAAATCAGACCGGATCCGGCAGGCCGTCAGCTTCGAGCTGATCGGGCTGGCGCTCGTCACGCCGCTGGGCGCGTGGCTTTACGGTTTTCCGCTGCTCGACATCGGCGCGATCAGCGTGATTTCCTCGCTGGTGGCGACCTGCTGGAACTACGCGTTCAACTTCGCCTTCGACCACGCGCTCAAGCGCTGGCGCGGCACCACCGCCAAGACCTTGCCGCTTCGGGCACTGCACGCCACGGCGTTCGAGCTGGGGCTGCTGGCGATCCTGCTGCCGATCTTCTCGTGGTGGCTGGGGCTGGGCTACGTGGAATCCTTCATGGTGCAGCTCAGCTTCGCGCTGTTCTATCTCGGCTACACCTTCGTCTTCACCTGGTGCTACGACCGGGTCTTTCCCGATCCCGAGGCACGGGTGGCGGCCTGAGGCCCAGGCCGAGGGCCGCGGCCCCCGGCGCAGGCGAGGCTCACTTCTCCTCGTCGCCTTCGTCCTCGTCGCCCTTGCCCGGCAGGTTGAAGAAGCTGTCGGCATCGGTGACGTCGCGCTCGTCCTTGGGCTCCTCCTCTTCCTCGGCGTTGCTTTCGGAGAGGGTGAAGCCTTCGAGGCCGCTCATCGAGGCGGGCATCTTGGGCTCGGGCGACATGCCAAGGCTCTGTTCGGTCGAGACCAGCTTGCGGCGCTCGTCGTCGCTCATGGCCGAGCCGTCGCGCAGGCGCTTGGCATTGGCCTGCTGCACGGCGGCATCAAGCTCGGACTGGCGGCACAGGCCCAGCGCCACCGGGTCGATCGGGTCGATATTGCCGATGTTCCAATGGGTGCGCTCGCGGATCGCCTGGATCGTCGGCTTGGTGGTGCCGACCAGCTTGGAGATCTGGCCATCCGAAAGCTCGGGGTGGAACTTGACCAGCCACAGGATCGAGGCCGGGCGGTCCTGGCGCTTGGACAGGGGCGTGTAGCGCGGGCCGCGGCGCTTTTCCTCGCCCACGGCGGAGGCGTTGAACTTGAGCTTCAGCTTGTGCAGCGGGTTCTTTTCGGCCTTGTCGATCTCGTCCTGCGTCAGCTGGTTGTTGGCGACCGGGTCGAAGCCCTTCACGCCCGCGGCGACGTCGCCATCGGCGATGCCCTGCACCTCGAGCTCGTGCAGCCCGCAGAAATCGCCGATCTGCTTGAAGCTGATCGTCGTGTTGTCCACCAGCCAGACGGCGGTGGCCTTGGCCATGAGCGGTTTGTCAGCCATGTGAACACCCTTTCGAAAAACACGTCTTCCCCCGGCCCCGGCCTGGGGCGGACCGCCTGGCGGTCCTTGGTTTCCATTTTCGGGGAACTCAACGCGCTATATAGGGACCGTACAGGCAGGAGGAAAGACATAAATGACCTTTGCGGCAAGAGCCCTGATGGCGCTGGCGCTCTGCGCCGGCACGGCGCGGGCCGAAACGCCGGGCGATTTCGACTACTACGTGCTGGCCTTGAGCTGGTCGCCCGGCTGGTGCGCGCGCGAGGGCGCGGCGCGCGGCTCCGAGCAATGCGACGAGAGCCGCGATCTCGGCTGGGTGCTGCACGGGCTCTGGCCGCAATACGAGACGGGCTGGCCCGATTATTGCACCACCACCCAGGCCGCGCCATCGCGCCGCGAGACGGCGGCGATGGCCGACATCATGGGCAGCGGCGGCTCGGCCTGGCACCAGTGGAAGAAGCACGGCACCTGCGCGGGGCTGTCGTCGCGGGCCTATTTCGAGACCGCGCGCGAGGCTTACGGCGCGGTGCGCCGCCCCGAGGAATTCCGCCAGCTCGAGGACGAGATCACCCTGCCCGCATCGCTGGTCGAGGAGGCGTTCCTGCGCGACAACCCCGATCTTTCCGCCGACGGGCTCACCGTGACCTGCCGGGATGGCATGGTGCAGGAGGTGCGGATCTGCCTCACCCGCGATCTGGAGCCGCGCGATTGCGGCGCGGACGTGATCCGCGACTGTTCGCTCTCCGATGCGCTGATGCTGCCGATCCGCTAGGGCGCGCCCAGCATGTCGAAGAAGGCGACCGTGGCGGAGACCATGTCGTCGAGCCGCTCGGGGCCTTGATAGGCGTCGAAAGTGTGATCCATCTCGCGCAGCCAGAGCTCCTGCGGCCCGTCATGCGCCTTGAGCCACATCTCGGCCTGCGCCGGATCGACGGTGGCGTCCTCGCTGCCCTGGGCCACGAAGAGCGGGCCGTCATAGCGGGCGATCTCGGCCAGCGGGTCGGCGTCGAGCACGCCTTCGAAGAAGGGCTGGTTCAGGGTGATCTCGGCCCCCCATGGCAGGGCGACGCTGGTAGGCGCATCGGATAATACCCCCTGCTCCAGCGTCTTGGGCCCGAACAGGGTGGCGAAGGTGATCTGCGGATCGGCCACCGCCGCCCAGAGCGCCACCGCCTCCAGATCCGCGCCGCGCCCCGCCAGCGTGGCCGCGACAAGCCCGCCCTGGCTCCAGCCGATCAGGTAGAGCGGCCCGGCGCTGCGGTCATCGGCGGCGAGCCAGTCGAGCGCGGCCTGCGCATCGGCGATCTGGCTTTCGAAGGTGGTGTCGGCGAAATCGAACCCTTGGGTGCTTTCGCCCGAACCGCGGAAATCGATGCGCAGGCTGGCATATCCCGCCTCGGCCAGCAGCCGCGCGGTGCGGCGGAACACCCCCTCGCCCGTGCCCGCGATATCGAGCTCGTCGCGGTCGCCGGTGAAGCCGTGCAGCAGCAGCACGGTGGGCGCAGGGCCATCGGGCGGCAGCGCCAGCGTGCCATAGACCGGCGTGTCCCCGACCTCGAAGGAGACGCGGTCCGACAGCCCCGCGCGCCCATCCGAGAGCGGCAGCGGGCGCGGCCATGGCGCGTGGATCATCAAGGTGGAAAGATCGTCCTGCGCCGCCGCCACGCCCTCCTCGGGCGTATCCGCCGCCTCGGGCGCGGCCGCCTCCTGCGCGAGCGCGGGCATCGCGGCGAAAAGCGCCGCGGCGAGCGTGGTGCCGAACGGTCTGGTCATGCTGGATCTCCGTCGCCTGCGCCGCCATTGGGCGGCGCAGGCGACGGCGTGTCAAGCGCCGCGCGGGGGCCTCCCCTCCCCCGCGCGGGCGGTGCTGCGCTCAGCCGATGGCGGCGGCGCGCACGTCCTCGTCGATATGCGGCGTGTATTGCGCGAAGTTGTCCGCGAACATCTGCACCAGCTTGGCGGCCTGCGCGTCGTAAGCCGCCGGATCGGCCCATGTGCCGCGCGGATCGAGCAGCGCGTCATCGACGCCCTCGACCGAGACCGGCACGTCGAAGCCGAAATTCGGGTCCTTGCGGAAGCTGCCCTCGGCGAGGCTGCCATCGAGCGCCGCGGCCAGAAGCGCGCGGGTCGCGGCGATCGGCATGCGGCGGCCGGTGCCATAGGCGCCCCCGGTCCAGCCGGTGTTGACGAGCCAGCAGGTCGCGCCGTGATTGCCGATCTTCTGCTGCAGCAGCTTGCCGTATTCCTCGGGGCGGCGCGGCATGAAGGGCGCGCCGAAGCAGGTCGAGAAGGTGGGCTCGGGCTCGGTCACGCCGCGCTCGGTGCCCGCGACCTTGGAGGTGAAGCCCGACAGGAAGTGATACATCGCCTGCGCCGGGGTCAGCCGCGCGATCGGGGGCAGCACGCCGAAGGCGTCGCAGGTCAGCATCACGATGTTCTTGGGATGCCCGCCCAGAGCGCTCTCGGAGGCGTTGGAGATGTAGTGCAGCGGATAGGCGCAGCGCATGTTGGCGGTGAGCGAGCTGTCCTCGAAATCGAGCTCCAGCGTGTCCTCGTCATGCACCATGTTCTCGATCACGGTGCCGAATTTCTGCGTGGTGGCATAGATCTCGGGCTCGGCCTCGGCCGAGAGCGAGATCGTCTTGGCGTAGCAGCCGCCCTCGAAGTTGAAGGTGCCGCGCTCGGACCAGCCATGCTCGTCATCGCCGATCAGCACCCGGCCCGGATCGGCCGAGAGCGTGGTCTTGCCGGTGCCCGACAGGCCGAAGAACACGGCCGTGTCCACCGGGTTGCCCGGCGCGTGGTTGGCCGAGCAATGCATCGGCATCACGCCCTTTTCGGGCAGCAGGTAGTTCAGCAGGGTGAAGACCGATTTCTTGTTCTCGCCCGCATATTCGGTGCCGCCGATCAGGATCACCTTCTCGTCGAAATTGAGCGCGATCACCGTGCCCGAGCGGCAGCCGTGGCGCTCGGGGTCGGCGCGGAAGCTCGGCGCGTTGATCACGGTGTATTCGGGGGTGAAGCTGTCGAGTGCCGCGCGCTCGGGGCGGCGCAGCAGGTGGCGGATGAACAATCCGTGCCAGGCCAGCTCGGTCACCATGCGCACGTCGATCCGGTGCGCGGGATCGGCCCCGGCGTAGAGATCCTGCACATGCATGGACCGGCCCGCGAGATGGGCCAGCATGTCGGCCTTGAGCGTGGCGAAGGCCTCGGGCGCCATGGCTGCGTTGTTCTCCCACCAGATCGTGTCTTCGGTGGTGGCGCTGCGCACCACGAACTTGTCCTTGGGGCTGCGGCCGGTGTGCTGGCCGGTGGTGACCAGAAACGTGCCGCCCTGGCCCAGCTTGCCCTCGCCGGCGCGGATCGCGGCCTGCATCAGCTGCGGCTCGGTGAGGTTGTAATAGACCTCTCCCAATCCGCAGACCCCCTGCGCCTCGAGGGTCATCTCGGGGTTCACGCGTCCATGCTGCATCGTCCGGCTCCTCTCTGCGGGGCGGTCATCCTGGGCCCCTGCAACCGGCATAACACGAGGTTTTTAAAGGCGACCATGCAGTTAGCGCAACCAGTCTGACTGTTAGCGCAACCGCGGCCCGTGCCACCCCCGATCGCCCGCCCGCGCGCCCCGGCGCGGGGGCCAGGGGGGGCATCCGGCGCAGGAAAGGTGCGGCATTTTAGCCATTGGTTATCGCATTTCGGCGCAAATGGGGCGTCTTTGGGGCCGCGATTCGTCCTGCAGGCTTGATATGTGGCCGCCAAACCGGGAAGACGGTTGGGGGCCGTGAACAAGAATCCATGCTGGAAAGGGATCTCGATGTCGAAAATCGCACTCGTGGATGACGACAGGAACATCCTGACGTCGGTGTCGATGACGCTCGAGGCCGAGGGCTTCGAGGTCGAGACCTACAATGACGGGCAGCAGGCGCTCGACGCCTTCAACAAGAAACTGCCCGACATGGCCGTGCTCGACATCAAGATGCCGCGCATGGACGGCATGGACCTGCTGCAGCGGCTGCGCCAGAAAACCCAGATGCCGGTGATCTTCCTGACCTCGAAGGATGACGAGATCGACGAGGTTCTGGGCCTGCGCATGGGCGCGGACGACTACGTCAAGAAGCCCTTCTCCCAGCGCCTGCTGGTCGAGCGGATCCGCACCCTGCTGCGCCGTCAGGACGCCATCTCGGGCGAGACCGTCGAGGTCACCGAGGACAACAAGGTCATGGAGCGCGGCCACCTGACCATGGACCCGCTGCGCCACGCGGTGAAATGGAAGGGCAACGACGTCTCGCTCACCGTCACCGAGTTCCTGCTGCTGCAGGCGCTGGCCCAGCGCCCCGGCTTCGTCAAGAGCCGCGACCAGCTGATGGACGTGGCCTATGACGACCAGGTCTATGTCGACGACCGCACCATCGACAGCCACATCAAGCGGCTGCGCAAGAAGATGCGCAACGCCGACCCGGATTTCTCCGCGATCGAGACCCTCTACGGGATCGGCTATCGCTACAACGAGGAATAGGCCCCGCCAGCCGAGGATGGACCGCGCATGACCGCCGCCCCCAAGATCGACGTGAGGGACCTCAACTCGGTCCGCCGCGCCGCCCATGAGGGGGGGCGCGAGACGCGGGAGGGGGTCGTTCTCGGTGAGGACTGGGTCTCGCCCGAGACCTCAGACCAGCGGCGCCGCCGGCCCCGGCTGGTGCGGCTCAACCGGTCGCCGCTGGCGCGCAAGATCATCACCTTCAACCTGATCGCGCTGCTGCTGCTGGTGGCGGGGATGCTCTACCTCACCCCCTCGCGCGACAATCTCGCCTTCCAGCGGGCCTCGTCGCTGGTGAGCCAGGCCGAGCTGGTGGCCGACCTGTTCGAGGTGCAGCTGCCCGGCACCGCCCCGGTCGACCTGATGACCGGCGACGGGATCGACGTCGCCGCCAGCCTCGAGGCGCTCGAGCTGCGCGACGGCATCGAGCTGCGGGTCTTCGACGCTTCCGGCCGGCTGGTGGGCGAAGCCGCCGCCGAAGATGGCGCGGCGGTGAGCGGGCTCGATCTCGAACCGGGCGGCACGGTCCTGACCGATCTTCTCAATTCCGGCTGGGAGGCGCTGGCCGGGCTGCTGTCGCCCGCGAGCGCGCCGCCGCCCACCTTCGGCACCGCCGATGCGGCCCGCGCGCTGGTCTCCCCGGCGCTGGCCGGCGGCACGGCGGTGCAGACCCGCACCGACGCGCAGGGCCGCACGATCTTTGCCGTGGCCACGCCGATCGAGCAGGGCCGCCGCGCCGTGGGCGTGGTGGCGATCACCTCCGCGGCGGGCGAGATCGACGCGCTGGTGCGGCGCGAGCGCGAGCAGGTGCTGCAGATGTTCGTGGTCGGCATCCTCGTCTCGATCGGGCTGAGCCTGGTGCTCGCCTCGACCATCGCCAACCCGCTCTCCGAGCTGGCCGCCGCCGCCGAAACCGGCCGCGACCGCAACGCCCGCAAATTCGCCCCCACCCGCGTGCGCATCCCCGACCTGACCGCCCGGCCCGACGAGATCGGCCGTCTTTCGGCGGCGCTCAGGGGCATGGTCGCCGCGCTCTACGACCGGATCGAGGGCAACGAGCAGTTCGCCGCCGACGTGGCGCACGAGATCAAGAACCCGCTCGCTTCGCTGCGCTCGGCCGTGGGCAGCCTGCGGGTCGTCAAGCGCGAGGATCACCGCGAGAAGCTCCTCGACGTGATCGAGCACGACGTGCGCCGGCTCGACCGGCTGGTCTCGGACATCTCCAACGCCTCGCGGCTCGACGCCGAGCTGGTCAAGGAAGAGGAGGAGAGCTTCGACCTCCTGAAGATGCTGTCGAACCTCAACGATTTCCTCGGCCGCGAGGCCGCTCTGAAGGGGATCGACTTCATCACCGACCTGCCCTCGCGCCCGATCCACATCCAGGGCCTCGAAGGGCGGCTGGCGCAGGTCTTCGTCAACCTGATCACCAACGCCATCTCGTTTTGCGAGGATGGCGACGCGATCCGCATCTGGGCGCGGCAGCGCGAGAACCGGGTGCTCGTCGTGGTCGAGGACACCGGCCCCGGCATCCCCGAAGAGGCGCTGACCAAGGTCTTTCAGCGCTTCTACTCCGAGCGCCCCGAGCAGCAGTTCGGCAACAATTCCGGCCTCGGCCTCGCCATTTCCAAGCAGATCGTCGAGGCGCATGGCGGCGTCATCTGGGCCGAGAACATCCGCCCGACCGAGGCCGACCCCACCTCGGAGCCGCTCGGCGCGCGCTTCGTGGTGGGCCTGCCGGTCTGAGACCCGGTGCAGAGCATCGGCCTTCACGCCAGCTGCGTCGCGTGGCGCGGGCGCGGCGTGCTGATCACCGGGCGCTCGGGCAGCGGCAAATCGGCGCTGGCGCTGGCGCTGATGGCGCTGGGCTGCGATCTGGTGGCCGATGATCGCACCGAGCTGAGCCTTTTGCCGGATGGCGGGCTGCGTGCGAGCTGCCCCGCCGCCATTGCCGGCATGATCGAGGCGCGCGGCGTCGGGCTGCTCGGCGCGGTGCCGGCGGGGCCGGTGCGGCTGCACCTCGCGGTGACGCTCGACGTTGCGGAAACCGCGCGCTTTCCGCCGAAACGCAGCGTCGCCCATCTGGGCTGTTCCCTCCCCTTGCTTCACGATATCGGGACGGGCCATTTCGCGCCCGCGATCCTGCAGTATCTGAAGGCAGGACGGAGAGAGCCATGATACCCGACCCTGCCCTTGCCACAGATCACCGCGCCGCCCCCGAGGGCGAGCAGAGCCTCGTGCTCGTCACCGGCCCTTCGGGCGCCGGGCGCACCACCGCCATCAACGTGCTGGAGGATCTCGGTCACGAGGTGATCGACAACCTGCCGCTGTCGCTTCTGGAACGGCTGCTCGAAGGGCCGCCGCTGACGCATCCGCTGGCGCTGGGGCTCGACGTGCGCAACCGCGACTTCACCACCGACGCGCTGATCGACGCGATCGACCGTCTGGCGCGGCGGCCGGGGCTGCGGCTGCAGGTGCTCTATCTCGATTGCAACGAGGACGAGCTGGTGCGGCGCTATTCCGAGACGCGGCGCCGCCACCCGCTCGCCCCGGCCGAGAGCCCCGCGGCGGGCATCGCGCGCGAGCGCGATCTGTTGGGGCCGGTGCGCGCGCGCGCCGACGTGCTGATCGACACCACCGGCCTGTCGCCGCATGAGGGCCGCGCCGAGATCGAGCGCTGGTTCGCCCCGCCGGAGGGGCGGATGCTCGCGGTGACGCTGCAGAGCTTTTCCTACAAGCGAGGCCTGCCGCGCGGGCTCGATCTCGTCATCGACTGCCGCTTCCTGCGCAACCCGCATTGGCAGCCCGAGCTGCGCCCGCTCGACGGGCGCGACGCCGAGGTCGATGCGCATGTCGCCGCCGATCCCCGCTTTGACGGCTTCTTCACTTCGATGTGCGACTTTCTCCTGCCGCTGCTTCCTGCCTATCATGCCGAGGGCAAGACGCATCTCGCGGTGGGATTCGGCTGCACCGGCGGGCAACACCGTTCGGTCGCGGTGACCGAACGTCTGGCCGAGGCTCTTGCACAGGAAGGGTGGCAGGTGTCTAAACGTCACAGGGAGCTGGAACGCCGGGCCGGGACAGGGCGCCCGACAGCCGCACGGGGACAAGTCGGGTGATTGGAATCGTCATCGTGGCCCATGGAGGCCTCGCACGCGAATATCTTTCGGCCGTGGAGCATGTGGTGGGCCATCAGCCGGGTGTCATGGCGATCACCATCCTGCCCGACGACGACCGCGCCGCCAAGCAAGACGAGATCTGCCTTGCCGCCGACAGTGTCGATGCGGGCGACGGCGTGGTCATCGTCACCGACATGTTCGGCGGCTCGCCCTCGAACCTGTCGCTCAGGGCCTGCTCCTTCGCCGACAGGCGCATCCTTTACGGGGCCAACCTGCCCATGCTGATCAAGCTTGCCAAATCCCGCGGCAAGAGCGTGCCCGACGCGGTGCGCGCGGCCCTCACCGCGGGGCGCAAATACATCGACAGCCTGATCGTCGATGCGGACCTGCAGACGGAGACACGAACCGGAACATGACGACTTCAAGACGCCTGCAGATCATCAACGTGAAGGGGCTTCACGCCCGCGCTTCCGCCAAGCTCGCCGAAACGGTGGAATCCTTCGACGCCGAGGCAACCGTGAGCCGCGACGGCCTTTCGACCACCGGCGACAGCATCATGGGGCTTTTGATGCTCGCCGCCTCGCGCGGCACCTGGATCGAGGTCGAGACCTCGGGCGCCGAGGCCGAGCGCCTCGCCGACGCGATCGAGGCGCTCGTGAGCGACTGCTTCGGCGAAGGGGGCTGAGCCCCCTCCCCCGCTTCGTTCAGCGCGTCGGCACCGGGGTCTCGCCGCGGTAGTCGTAAAAGCCGCGCCCGGTCTTGCGGCCAAGCCAGCCCGCCTCGACATATTTGGTCAGCAGCGGACAGGGCCGGTACTTGGTGTCCGCCAGCCCGTCATGCAGCACGTTCATGATGGCGAGACAGGTGTCGAGCCCGATGAAATCCGCAAGCTCCAGCGGCCCCATCGGGTGATTCGCCCCGAGCTTGAGCGAGGTGTCGATCGAGGAGACCGAGCCCACGCCCTCATAGAGCGTGTAGACCGCCTCGTTGATCATCGGCATCAGGATGCGGTTGACGATGAAGGCCGGGAAATCCTCGGAGGTCGCCGCCGTCTTGCCCAGCCGGTCGACCACTTCGAGACAGGCGCGGAAGGTCTCCTCGTCGGTGGCGATGCCGCGGATCAGCTCGACGAGGCTCATCACCGGCACGGGGTTCATGAAGTGGAAGCCCATGAACTTCTCGGGCCGGTCGGTGCGGCTCGCCAGGCGGGTGATCGAGATCGAGGAGGTGTTCGAGGTCAGGATCGTGTGCTCGGCCAGATGCGGCACCAGCTCCTCGAAGATCGCGGTCTTGACCGCCTCGCGCTCGGTCGCGGCCTCGATGATCAGGTCGCAGGGGCCCAGATCGGTCAGGGTCTGCGTGGTCGAGATCCGGCCCAGCGCCTCGGTCTTCTGCGCCTCCTCCAGCGCGCCCTTGGCGATCTGCCGGTCGAGATTGCGCTCGATCGTCTTCATCGCCTTGTCGAGCGCCTCGGCCTGCACATCGGTGATCAGCACCTCGTAGCCCGCCCGGGCAAAGACATGCGCGATGCCGTTGCCCATCTGCCCGGCGCCGATCACGCCCACCCGTTCGATCGTCATGGTCCTGCCTTCCTCTCCTGTTCGCGCGCAACATAGGTCCGCTCTCGCCCCCGTCACAAGGGGAGCGGCGCGGCTTAGCGGTATCGCAAGGCTTCCGTGGTCTCTTGGCAGGCGGGAAACTGGGTGAGGGTGTGCCATGGGGCATGACGGAAACGGCCAATTGGCCGGTACGATCGCGCGTGTGCGTTACGAAGGATCACGGCTCGATGTGCGGGGGCCGCGGCGGCGTCTGGCGGGGCGCTACATCGCCTGCCCCGGCGGGACGGAGACCTTCGGGCCGGGGCTGGAGGCGCCCTTCGTGGCGCTCTTGGAGCGGCGCATCGGCCAGAGCTGCATCAATCTCGGCACGCTCAATGCCGGCGCGGGGGCGCATCTGAATGATGCGGCGCTGCTCGACATCTGCGGCCGCGCCGAGCGGGTGGTGTTGCAGGTCACGGGGGCGCATGGCGTGTCGAACCGGCTCTTTACCGTGCATCCGCGCCGCAACGACCGGTTTCTCAAGGCCTCCCCGGTGCTGCGGTCGCTCTACCCGGATATCGACTTCACCGAATTCTGCTACACGCGCCACATGCTGCTGGCGCTCAAGGCGCATGATGCGGCGCGCTTCGAGACGCTGCGGGAGGAAATGTGCACCGCCTGGACCATGCGGATGCGCAAGCTGATCAGCAACCTCGCCCCGCCGGTGACGCTGGTCGTCATGTCTGAGCGGCGCGGCAAGGCGGGGCTGGGAGAGGATCCGCTGTTCGTGACCCCTGCCATGGTCGAGGCCCTGCGCCCGATCGTCGATGGCATCGTCACCGCGCCGCGGCCCCATTTGCCCGAAGCCGCGCGGCACCGCGCCGTGGCCCGGGCGCTGGGCGAAGCCTTCGCCCTGCAGGCGGCCTGAAGCGGGGGGCGGCGCGGTGCCGCCCCCTGCAAGGCTCAGAGCTTCTCGGTCAGCTCCGGCAGGGCAGTGAACAGATCGGCGACGAGGCCGTAATCGGCGACCTGGAAGATCGGCGCTTCCTCGTCCTTGTTGATCGCCACGATCACCTTCGAATCCTTCATTCCCGCGAGATGCTGGATCGCGCCCGAGATGCCGACCGCGACGTAGAGCGCGGGTGCGACGACCTTGCCGGTCTGCCCGACCTGCCAGTCGTTCGGCGCAAAGCCCGAGTCGACGGCGGCGCGCGAGGCCCCCACCGCCGCGCCGAGCTTGTCGGCGAGCTTCTCGATCAGCGCGAAGTTCTCCTCCGAGCCGACGCCGCGCCCGCCGGAGACGACGATGCCGGCGGAGGTCAGCTCGGGCCGGTCGCTCTCGGCGAGCTTGTCCTCGACCCAAGCCGACAGGCCCGGATCGGCGGCCGCCGCCACATCCTCGACCGGGGCCGAGCCGCCATCGCCCGCCGGCTCGAAGCCGGTGGTGCGGATGGTGAAGACCTTGGTCGCGTCCTTCGACTTCACCGTCTGCACCGCGTTGCCGGCATAGACCGGGCGGTCGAAGCTGCCGTCCTCGTGGATCGCCAGCACGTCGGGGATGATCATCACGTCCAGGAGTGCGGCGACGCGCGGCATGATGTTCTTGGCGTCCGTCGTCGCGGGGGCGGCGACGTGATCATGCCCCTCGGCCAGCTGCGCCACCAGTGCGGCGACCGGCTCGGCCAGACGGTGGCTGTAAAGCGCGTCCTCGGCGCAGAGCACCTTTGCCACGCCCGCGATCGCGGCGGCGGCGTTGGCCGCGTCCTTGGCCTTGGCGCCGACGCACAAGAGCGTCAAGTCGCCCAGCGGTGCCGTGGCGGCGACGGCGCGGGCGGTGGCGTCGTGGTTCAGTTCGCCGTCCGTGACCTCGGCCAGAAGAAGAACGCTCATCACACCACCCCCAGATCTTTGAGCTTTTCGACCAGATCGTCGACCGAGCCGACCATCATCCCCGCCTTGCGCTCCGGCGGCTCGGCGGTCTTCACCACCTCCAGCCGGGGCGAGACGTCGACGCCGAAATCGGCGGCGGTCTTCTCGTCCAAGGGCTTCTTCTTGGCCTTCATGATGTTCGGGAGCGACGCGTAGCGCGGCTCGTTGAGCCGCAGATCGACGCTGACGATCGCCGGCAGCTTGACCGAGATGGTCTGCAGGCCGCCATCGACCTCGCGCGTCACCTGCGCGCTCTCGCCCTCGATCTTCACCTCGGAGGCGAAGGTGGCCTGGGACCAGCCCAGGAGCGCCGAGAGCATCTGGCCGGTGGCGTTCATGTCGTTGTCGATCGCCTGCTTGCCGCAGAGCACCATCTGCGGCTGCTCTTCTTCGACCACCTTGGCAAGGATCTTGGCCACGGCCAGCGGCTCGATGTCCTGGGTCGGATCATCGGCGGCGACCACGAGGATCGCGCGATCCGCGCCCATGGCCAGCGCCGTGCGCAGCGTCTCCTGAGCCTGTTTCACGCCGATCGAGACGGCGACGACCTCCGTGGCGGTGCCCGCCTCCTTCAGCCGGATCGCCTCTTCGACCGCGATCTCGTCGAACGGGTTCATCGACATCTTCACATTGGCCAGATCGACGCCCGAGCCGTCCGACTTCACCCGGACCTTCACGTTGTAGTCGATCACCCGCTTCACGGGGACGAGAATTTTCATGATCAGCCTTTCCTTACGGATCCTTGCCCGATTGGTAGCGCGCGGTTTTCGGCGGCAACAAGGCGAAACCGACCCTTCGGCGCCGGGCGACGTCGCGTTACGCGCGCGTCAACCCGCCACCCGGGGCGCGGGTCTCAGCCGACCTGCAGGACGATCTTGCCGATATGCTCGGAGCTTTCCATGCGCGCATGCGCCGCCGCCGCCTCGGCCAGCGGATAGCTGCTGTCCATCACCGGGCCGATCCGGCCCGCATCGAGCAGCGGCCAGACCTGCGTGCGCAGCTCGGCGGCGATGGCGGACTTGGCGGCGATGGATTGCGGGCGCAGGGTCGAGCCGGTGAGCGTCAGCCGCCGCATCATCAGCGGCGCGAGGTTCAGCTCGACCTTCGGCCCTTGCAGGAAGGCGATCTGCACCAGCCGCCCGTCATCGGCCAGCGCCTTGAGATTGCGGGCGATATAATCGCCGCCCACCATGTCGAGGATCAGGTCGGCCCCGCCCTCCTCGCGCAGCACTTCGACGAAATCCGTCTCGCGGTAATTGATCGCGCGTTCGGCCCCGAGGCGCTCGCAGGCGGCGCATTTCTCGGCCGATCCGGCGGTGGCGAAGACCCGCGCGCCGAAATGCCGGACAAGCTGGATCGCCGTGGTGCCGATGCCCGAGGAGCCGCCATGCACCAGGAACCGCTCGCCGTCCTTCAGCCCGCCGCGCATGAAGACGTTGGACCAGACGGTGAAGAAGGTCTCGGGCAGGCAGGCGGCCTCTTTCAGCCCCATGCCTTCGGGCACGGGCAGGCAATGCGCCGCCGGTGTGGCCACGGCCTCGGCATAGCCGCCGCCCGGCACCAGCGCGCAGACCGCGTCGCCCATGGCCCATCCGGTGACCCCCGGCCCGATCGCCGCGACATGGCCCGACACCTCCAGCCCCGGCAGGTCCGAGGCATCGGGCGGTGGCGCGTAGGCGCCCGCGCGCTGCAGCGCGTCGGGGCGGTTCACGCCCGCAAAGGCGACGTCGATGACGATTTCGCCCTCTTTGGGTTCGGGGCGCGGGCGCTGCGTCTCGCGCAGCATGTCCGGCCCGCCGGGGCGGGCGATCTCGATGGCGCGCATCATCATCGGCGGGGGCTCCAATGTCCGGGCAGATCCATGGGGGGCTTGCGGTTCGGGGCATGCACGCCCGAGAACAGGAACGACAGCGCCCCCGTCACCGGCTTCAGCAGCACCGACTTGTTGGCGCTGGCCTTGGCCCTTTCGATGCGCATCACGTCGTCGATGCGCCGGTCGATGAAGGACCATGTCGCCTGATGATCGAGGCTGTCATCGCCGAGCCAGTAGAGCACCACCGAGGCCCAGACGCCCGAGAGCGTCGCACGCTTGGTGTACCAGTTCACGTCGTCGGAGGCGTCGCCCAGCGCGGTCCAGACCGAATCGGCGGTGCGCCACAGCAGGCGCGAGCCCTCGGCGGCGTGATGCGGCAGGGCGAAAAGCGTCGTCGCGCGGCGCAGCGCCTCCTTGTCGCGCACCGCCTCGATCCGCGCGCGCAGCGCGAAGGCGACCCGGTCGCGGTAGCGCATCTCGCCCAGCTCGGCGGCGCGCACGGCCTCGACCATGGCGCGGTCGCCCGCGTCGTGCAGCGCCACCGCGAGGTCGATCGCGCCGCGCGGGCAGAGCGCATGCGCCTGCGCCAGCGTCATGCCCTGCTCCTGAACTGCGGCGCGAAAGGCCGTCTCGGACCAGCCGTCGAAGGCGACATGCGGCAGGATCGCGTCGAGCAGCGCCGCGATCTGCGGATCTGGTGGCGGGGCGCCCTCGGGCGCGCCGGTGGTGGAATGGGTCATTGGCGTCTCCCTTCGCCTCCAGCCTAGACAAGTGGCCGGGGCTTTGCTATACGGCCGCTTCCTGCAATCTTGAAACTCCAGCTTAGAAAGGTGGTGAAAACCACATGCAGGTCAGCGTTCGCGACAACAACGTCGATCAGGCCCTCCGGGCTCTGAAGAAGAAGTTGCAGCGCGAGGGTGTGTTCCGCGAGATGAAGCTCAAGCAGCATTTCGAGAAGCCCTCCGAGAAGAAAGCGCGCGAGAAGGCCGAGGCCATCCGGCGTCAGCGCAAACTCGCCCGCAAGAAGGCCCAGCGCGAAGGTCTCCTCTGAGATCACGCGCGAGCTTTCGAACGACGAAACCCCCGAGGCGACGGCTCCGGGGGTTTTTTCGTGCCCGCGCCATGGCGTTTCCTTGCTAGACTGTTCCCCGTGCAGTTTTGGGAGGCGCCGATGAAACCCGTCATCCTTCTGGTCGGCCGTCTGCCCGGCGTGGACGAGACCGTGGCGCGCGAGCTTCAGGACCTGCCGGTCGAATGGCTCGGCGCGCATGACCGCGCGGAGGTGGAACGCCAGCTCGACACCGAGCCCGCCATCGCCTGCGTGGTCATGGGCGCGGGGCTCGACGACCGGGTCCGGGGCGAGCTGATCGGCGTGATCGCCTCGAAGCGCCCCGACATCACCATCCATCTCAAGGACCGCGCCTCCGGCCCCGGCGGCATGGCGAGCTTCGTGCGCCGGGTGGTGACCGCCGAAGTGCTGCGCTGACATCGACATCCCTTCTTCGTGATCGGGACGACCCGGATGGCGGCTGCCGCGTTGTGCCGCCGGAAACGGACCCACGAGGAGGCATCATGCCCGGCAAACCGACCCCCGACGCGACCCTTCCCGAGATCACCCTGCCCCGCCTGGGCGGCGGCGAGATCACCCTCGGCACACCGATGGAGGGGCGCGACTGGCAGATGGTCGTCGTCTATCGCGGCAAGCATTGCCCGATCTGCCACAAATATGTCGAAGGGCTCGAAGGGCTGCTCTCCCAGTACCACGAGGCCGGGATCGACGTCGTGCTCGTCTCGGGCGACCCCGAGGAGAAGGCCCGCGCCTTTGCCGAGGAGACCGGCACCAGCGCGCCCGTGGCCTATGGGCTGAGCGTGCCGCAGATGCTCGAGCTGGGTCTTTACGTCTCCGAGCCGCGCTCGGCGCAGGAGACCGACCGCCCCTTTGCCGAACCGGCCGTCTTCGTGATCAATGATCGCGGCACGGTGCATATCGCCGACATCTCCAACGCCCCCTTCGCGCGCCCCGATCTCGAAGGGCTGCTGAACGGGCTGAAATTCATCCGCGAGAACGAATACCCGATCCGCGGCACCAGGATGGCCGCCTGATCCGAGATCCGATGCTGCTGCACCGGCGAGCGCCGCCCTCCCCCGCGGGAGGGCGGCGTTTCATATGGGAAGCGCCGTGGTGCGCCGCACCGTGCGCAAGGCAAAGCTCGATTGCATCGTCTGAACGCCGGGAAGACGCGCGAGATGGCGGCGGTGGATCTGCGCGAAATCCTCGCTGTCGCGCGCCACCACCTTGAGCAGGTAATCCGCCGTGCCCGCCATGAGGTGACACTCCAGCACGTCCGGTATCCGCGCCACCGCCGTCTCGAAGGCTTCGAGCAGCTCGTCCGCCTGACCCGACAGCGTGATCTCCACGAAGACCGTGACGGGGCGGCCCAGCTTGCGCGGATCAAGGAGCGCGACATAGCCCCGGATCAGCCCCGCCGCCTCCAGCGCCCGGACCCGGCGGTGGCAGGCCGAGGGGGAAAGGTTCACCTTCTCGGAAAGCTGCGCGTTCGACAGCCGCCCGTCGGCTTGCAGGGCGGCAAGGATGGCCCGGTCGATGCGGTCGATCTCGTTCATGCAAGATCATTCGAAGAAACCGGACTTTCATGCAAGGGTCTTCTGCTGCCTGCCCGAAATGTGCCATGATCTCGTCAGCAATTGCGCCAGCCGAGGCGCAGCATGGAGGCAACAAGGAGGATACATATGCATATCGGTTGCCCCACTGAGATCAAGCCGCAGGAATTTCGCGTCGGCCTCACCCCCGATGCCGCGCGCGAGGCGGTGGCTCATGGCCACGAGGTCACCATGCAGGCGGGCGCCGGCATGGGCGCGGGCTTCACGGATGAGGATTACCGCGCGGTGGGCGCGCGGATCGCGGACACGGCGGAGGAAATCTTTGCCGGCGCCGATATGATCGTGAAGGTCAAGGAGCCGCAGGCGGTCGAGCGCAGGATGCTGCGCGAGGGGCAGATCCTCTTTACCTATCTCCACCTCGCCCCCGACCCCGAGCAGACCGAGGACTTGGTGAATTCGGGCGCGACCTGCATCGCCTACGAGACCGTGACCGACCGCGCCGGTGGCCTGCCGCTTCTGGCGCCGATGTCCGAGGTCGCGGGCCGCCTTGCGCCGCAGATGGGGGCCTGGACCCTGCAGAAGGCCAATGGCGGGCGCGGCGTGCTGATGGGCGGCGTGCCGGGCGTGACCCCGGCCGATGTCGTCGTCATCGGCGGCGGCGTGGTCGGCACCCATGCCGCGAAGATCGCCGCCGGGATGGGCGCGCGCGTCACCGTGCTCGACAAGTCGCTGCCGCGGATGCGCTATCTCGACGACGTGTTCGGCGGCAGCTTCCGTACGCTCTATGCCTCCGCCGGCGCCACCGCCGACGCGGTCGCGCAGGCCGACATGGTGATCGGCGCGGTGCTGGTGCCCGGTGCCGCAGCACCCAAGCTCGTCACCCGCGAGCAGCTCTCCACCATGAAGCCCGGCGCGGCGATCGTCGATGTCGCCATCGACCAGGGCGGCTGCTTCGAGACCTCGAAGGCCACGACGCATCAGGACCCGATCTACGAGGTCGACGGCATCATGCATTACTGCGTCGCCAACATGCCCGGCGCGGTGGCCCGCACCTCGACGCTGGCCCTGGGCAACGCCACCATGCCCTTCGTGCTGGCGATCGCGAACAAGGGCTGGAAGCAGGCCTGCCTCGACGACGCGCATCTGGCCGAGGGGCTCAACGTGCATCGGGGCCTGATCACCAACCTCGCCGTGGGCGAGGGGCTGGGCCGCGAGGCGATCTCGGCGCAGGAAGCGCTTGCCCGCTGATAGGCGAGGCCGCGCCGGAACGCTCCGGCGCGGCAATCGTTTGCCCTCCGCAACCCCCAGATGCGGAGGACGATATCATGGTCACTACCATCGGCACGTCGAGCGACATGGCCAAGCTGGTCGAGAATTTCATCCTTCTCGAACACGATGCCATCGCCGCCTACGAGACCACCATCGAGAAGCTCGAAAACCCGGCCCACAAGGCGAAGATCGAGGAGTTTCGGCAAGATCACCTGCGGCACCTGTCCGAGCTGACGGCGCTGGCGGGCCGGGTCGGCGCCAATGTCCCCGGCGAGGGCGACATGAAGGAGCTGCTGACCACCGGTAAGATCAAGCTCGCCGACATGGTCGGCGGCGACGGCGCGATCCTCAAGGCGATGGCCACCAACGAGGTCGACACCATCACCGCTTATGAGCACGCGGTCGACAACGCCGCCGTGCCCGCCGCCGACAAGGACCTGTTCCAGCGCGGGCTTGCCGATGAACGCAAGCACAAGGACTGGATGGATCAGGCCGCCAAGGCCGCCTGATACGGAAAACGGCCGGTGCATCGCACCGGCCGTTCGCCTTTCAGACCCGCAGGATCAGGCCGCGACCTTCTCCACGAGGCCCGGCACCTTGGCGCGGGCCGCGGCGATCGCCTCGGCGCGCGTCTCGGGCGAGAGCGCCAGCCCCTCGACGCGCAGCACCGTCACGTCGGTGATGCCGATGAAGCCCAGCATGTGCCGCAGATAGGGCTCCACGAAGTCGGTGGTCCCGTCATGCACCCCGCCCGAGGCATAGACCACGATGGCGCGGCGGCCACCGGCGAGGCCCTCGGGGCCCTCCGCCGTATAGCGGAACGTCCTGCCCGCCACCGCGACGCTGTCGATCCAGGCCTTGAGCTGGTGCGGGATCGCGAAGTTGTACATCGGCGCGCCGATCACCAGCGTGTCGGCCGACATCAGCTGCTCGACCGGATCGCCGTCGAAGGCGGCCTCGGTCGCGGGATCGGCGAGATCGCGGCGCAGCACGGTCTCGCCGCCCTTCGCCGTCAGCTCGGCGACGACGGTCGCCGTCAGATCGCGCGAAACCGAGTTCTCGCCGAGAATGGAGCTGTCGATATGCAGGATGGTCATCTGGAAAGGTCCTTGTGTCATGCTGCGCCCCATCTAGGGGCGCACATGAGAGGCATGAACTCCGTATTTGCGCACAGAATCTGCGTGGCGGCTCAGACCCCGCGCGATTTCAGCAGATCGCGGATGTCGCTCAGAAGCTCCTCCTGCGTCGGTCCCTTGGGGGCTGCGGGGGGGGCTGCGGGCACCGGCTCGCCCTCATCGACGGCCGCGTCCTTGATCCGGTTCACCGCCTTGACCAGCAGGAACACCACCCAGGCGATGACGAGGAAGTTGATCACCGCCGTCAGGAAGGCGCCATAGGCGAAGATCGCCGCCCCGCTTTCGCGCGCCGCCTCCAGCGAGCTGCCGGGGGGCACGTCGCCCGAGAGCACGATGAACATCGAGGTGAAGTCGATGCCGCCGAGGATCAGCCCGATCACCGGGTTGATGAGGTCGTGCACGAGGCTCTGGACGATGGCGGTGAAGGCGGCGCCGATGATGATGCCGACCGCGAGGTCCATCACGTTGCCCTTGGCAATGAAGGTGCGGAATTCGTTGATCATCGGGGTCTCCTGGCTGGGTTCGGCCCGAACCTAGCGTGCGGCGCGCGCAAGGCGCAGCCTTTGGCGCGCAAAGACGGACCAGCGCGACCCATGGGCCACGAAAAAAGGGGCGGACCATCGGCCCCAGCCCTTTGCAGTAAATGGTGCAGCCGCCGAAACCTCGGCGGCTGCGTCGCTATCAAGGCGTCATTGGTTGCGGTTTTTGATCTCAGAGAGGCTTCATGAGGCGATGCAGCACATGGTCGAGGCCATGCGTGTTGTCTTCCTTGGTGATCCCTGTGGCAGAGAACCCTTCACGCTCCCAAAACGCCCGACCACGGGGGTTCGCCTCCAAGACGCCCACATACAACTTCTTAGCCCTGTCTGAGCGCGCGAGTTCTTCAATGCGAGATAAGAACGCAGCTCCGCGCCCGGCACCTTGGGCCCATGGCCCGATGATCATCAAGCCAAGATAGGCATCGCTGTCCGTGGGAAAGCCGTAATGGAGCTCGGCCAGACCGGAAAGCCGGCTGCCTACGAACAGTCCCAAGAACCGGGAGCGATCGACTTCGCACCCCGGCGCGCCAGCGGTGAAGAACTCCTCTGCCTTTTTGTAGGGGTCCGGATGGCTCCCTTCTGCCAGGACCCAATAGTCGGGTGCCTCAGTATAGAAGGCCGCCACCCGATCCAGATGGGCAGCGATATTCAGGGCCGTGAAGCGATCTGCCAAGCCTTGGTCCTCTATTAGGCGAAGAACTCATTCACTCGCATCTTGCCGCGAGCAAGGCCGAGTTTCATCGCGGGGGTTTCCTTCGTCTTCGAAGGTCCCATCCAGTTATGGACGAAACGGTAGATCTCGATGACCTTCGTCATGGTCTCAGGGTTGTAGAGGTAGTGGCGATCCCATGCACGCCCGTTTCCGCTCGGGGTATGAGCTGGGCGAGCTGCGAACCGAATGTTCGATCGGACCTTGTGAAAGTAAGCATCTACGCTGCGGAGAGTGGCGAGGCGCATCAGGCGCGCACGCCGGTCGGCCGCCATGCTGGGCCGGTCCGTGAGAAGCCGAACACGTCTGCTCGGTTCGCTCTTCGTGTGGAATGGCCACTCGAACGGAGCACCGAGTGGCATCCCTCGCATCATCGCTTCGATCACCGCGTCCGTTTGGTCGAGCCGATCTTGGTAGTCGAGGGCCGCCCAGGCAGACTGCGATATGCCAGTCGCCAGTTCGAGAGCAACTTTGCCTTCGCTCACCAGCATGTTGCGTTGATCGTTGGACTTATGCTTGTCAAACTGCACCACAACCACATCGGCAGTGCCATCCTTCACCCACGGGGCAAATGCTGAGATAAATGCGAGGGCGAGCCCGGAATCCGCATCCAAGACAAATACGAACCTTTCTCCGCCCTTGCCCAGCAAACGGCGCAGCAGGAAAGCATGGGCGAGTTGCATGATATCCTGACGCATAAGGGCCCCGCTGTGCGGAAGTTGGAGGTCCAAGTCGATGTCAGGCGCCTCCAAGGGATGGACAGCTACATTCTGGGTAATCTTATCGAGGTAAGCCTTGAACTCGGTCTCTGACCACACTCGCGCTTGGCTGCGAAATGCGCGCGGCCGGGCGAAGTCCCCAGATGTCGTCATCCGCGCTTCGATATCGGGCAGATGAACAGCTGGATCGAGCGCCAAGTGCGCAGCAACGATATAGCCCGTGTTAGCATGAGCTGTGCAGAGGTGCTGCACGGCGATCTGAGCACGGGTCTTCTTATTCGGCCAGTTTAGATGAAGCGTCTGCGAGTCGGTCGCGAAGCGGCGACCTACGCTGCTCCAATTGACCCCTTCGAACATCCCCTCGCGCCGGGCGGTGATATCCACGACGCGGTCATAGATGAAGTCGATCTTACGATAGACATCGCGAGGGCAGAGCCCTGTAAAGTCGGCAATCTTGGAGATCGGAAGCCCGTTGGTGATCATCCATAGCACATCGCGATTCGCTGTGCTGCGGTGTTGGCGCCGGATGCGGGACCCTACGGAAAACGAAGTTAGACACGCTTTGCACTTCCATCGCTGCGCGCCCTTCGCAGTGCGTCCAGACTTGCGGTAAAAAGTTGGATGCTCTGACTGCGCTTGGCCATGATGGCCGCACATCCTATTCGGACACGAATCTTGCGGGAGCGCCGCACGGAAGCGATTTCGTAGCCGACGGTATTCTTCGACGATTGCACTGTTGTTCTTAATGATCGACGACTGCCCACATGCCCCGCACTTGAAGGTCTTCTCATCGCCAGAACCGATTACCCGACCACGAGGCTGGTTGGATTTGACTCCTGCTGAGGATTTCCCTCTCTTATCATAAGGATCAGGTGCTTCTGCGAAGAGATCACATTGAGGGTTTCGGCAGAAGTTGATGTCGATCCCATAGCTCGGGAACGGCAACCTGCGCCGGAGGACCGGCGAAGAAATCTTCGTGAGCGCGTTCATGTAGCTTCCCTCGATCACCACCACATTTCGTGGCTATCGAGGGAAAGGTTGGCCAAAATCTGGCCAACCTAAGTTTTCGTGCACCATTTACTGCAAAGGGCTGGCCATCGGCCCGCCCCCTTCGAGGTCCCTGATCCGCCCGATCAGCCGCGCAGCTCGCCGCCCGTGGCCTTGGCCACCTTCTCGACAATCTTCGCGCCCACGGCCTCGATCTCCTTTTCGGTAAGCGTCTTGTCGGTGGGCTGCAGCCGCACCGTGATCGCCACCGATTTGCGCCCCTCGCCCAGGGAGCCGCCCTGGAACTGGTCGAAGACGCGCACGTCGGAGATCAGCGCCTTGTCGGCGCCCTGCGCCGCGTTCACCAGCGTCAGCGCCTCGATCTGCGCATCCACCACGAAGGCGAAGTCGCGCTCGACGGGCTGCAGCGACGGCGGCGTGAAGGCCGGGCGCGCGGCGCCGGTCTGGCGCGGCAGCGGCACCTCCTCGGGCCAGAGCACGAAGGCGACCGCCGGGCCCTTCACGTCGAGCGCGGCGAGCACCTTGGGGTGCAGCTCACCAAAGACGCCGAGCACCTTCTTGGGCCCGAGGCAGATCCGCCCGTGGCGGCCCGGATGCCACCAGCCCTCGCCCCCACGCAGGATCTGCACCTTGGCGGGCGCGCCCATGGAGGCGAGAACCGCCTCGGCATCGGCCTTGACGTCGAAGAGATCGACGGGGCGCGAGGCGCCATGCACATCCTTGGGCCCGGTCTTGCCGGTCAGCAGCCCCGCCACGTAAAGCCGCTGCTCGCCCGGCTCACCGCCGAAGAACACGTGCCCCGCCTCGAACAGCGCGAGGTCCCCCTGCCCGCGCGCCTGGTTGCGCGCGGCGGCGCGCAACAGCCCCGGCAGCAGGTCGGGACGCATATGGCTCATCTCGGAGGAGATCGGGTTTTCGAGCCGCGTCGCATCCGAGCCGCCGCCGAACAGCGATGCCGCCTCGGCGTCGATGAAGCTGTAGGTGACGCATTCGTCATAGCCGAGCGCGGCGGTCGTCCGCCGCGCCTTGGAGAGCCGCGCCTGCATCGGCGTCAGCACCGGCTTGGCCACGCCTTCGGGGCGCGGCAACGGCACGCCCTTGAGCTTCGACAGCGAGGCCACGCGCGCGACCTCCTCGACAAGATCCGCCTCGCCCTGGATGTCCGAGCGCCAGGCGGGGACATGCGCCATTTCGCCATCGAGCCGGAAGCCCAGCCGGTCGAGCGTCTGGCGCTGCGCCTTGACGGGGATCTCCATGCCGACGATCCGCGTCACCGCCTTGGGATCGAAGCGATAGGCGCGGCTGGTGTCGGGGGTCGCGCCCGCGATCGCCATCTTCGACGCCTCGCCGCCCGCGTGATCGACGATCATCCGCACCGCGATCTGCAGGCCGGTGGTGACGAAATCGGTGTCGATGCCGCGCTCGAAGCGCTGGCGCGCATCCGAATGAATCCTGAGCGCGCGTCCCGTCAGAGCGATCTGCACCGGGTTCCACAGCGCGCTCTCGACGAAGACATTGGTGGTCTCCTCGGTCACGCCGGTATCCGCGCCGCCCATGATCCCGGCGAGGCTTTCGACGCCGTTGTCGTCGGAGATGACGATCATGCCGGGTTCGAGCGTGTAGCTCTTTTCGTCCAGCGCGGCGAACTGCTCGCCGCCCTTGGCGCGATGCACCCGCAGGTTCCCCGCCACCTTGTCGGCGTCGAAGACGTGCAGGGGGCGGTTCAGGTCGTAGGTGATGTAGTTGGTCACATCGACGAGGAAGCTGATCGGCCTCAGGCCGATGGCGCGCAGCCGGTCCTGCAGCCAGTCCGGCGAGGGGCCGTTCTTCACGCCGCGGATGAGGCGGCCCGCGAAGATCGGGCAGCCGTCGCGCGTGTCGGGTGCGATCTCGACGCCGATGGGGCTGTCATAGCCGCCCTGCACCGCGTTGACTTCGAGCGGCTTCAGCGTGCCGATGCCGCGCGCCGAGAGGTCGCGCGCAATGCCGCGAATGCCGAGCGCGTCGCCCCGATTGGGCGTGATCGCGATCTCGATCACCGGATCGACCTTGGCGGGATCGTTCTCGGCCAGCCAGTCGGCAAAGCTCTGCCCGACCTCGCCCGAGGGCAGCTCGATGATGCCCTCATGCGCGTCGCCAAGCCCCAGCTCGCGCTCGGAGCACATCATGCCGTGGCTCTCGACGCCGCGGATCTTGCCGACGCCGATGGTGAAGTCGGGGCCGGGGACATAGGTGCCGGGGCGCGCGACGACGACGGTGATGCCTTGGCGCGCATTGGGCGCGCCGCAGATGATCTGGTCCTCGCCGCCGGGCAGGTCGACGCGGCAGATCTGCAGCTTGTCGGCGTCAGGGTGCTTTTCGGCGGCGACGACCTTGCCCAGAACGAAGTTCTTGAGAGCGGCGGCGGGGTTCTCGATGCCTTCGACCTCGAGCCCGAGATCGGTCAGCGCCTCGGCGATCTCGTCCACCGTGGCCGTGGTGTCGAGATGGTCCTTGAGCCAGGAGAGGGTGAATTTCATTTATCCGCCTCATTAAGTGCTTTTTCTATTTTCGGCTCCTTCTCTACGAACCCAACGTTCGATACTCGGCAACCTATGAGTGACAGATGACTAGCGCCAACAACCCCAACAATAAAATCGTTCCGGGGCGCCAGGAACATCGCCTGCACATTGCCGCCGGGAACATCGAATTGGTTCTTAGTGGCACTTATAATCGGAGCCCATAAAATCGCAGGACCCTCAATCCAGCAATTTTCAAATGAACAGCCATCCAAAGACGATAGATTGCTGATGGCCAACAAACTTGGGATACTCACCCTTACGCCAGAGAACAGTCTCTGACCTAAAACATTCTTGTAGTCCAACTCAGGAAGATTATCCCAATCTTTGATTTCGCTATCTAAACTTCCTGAGAAATCTTTGGAAACTTGCGCGACCTCCCCGACAACCCTAGACCAAAACTCCTCCTTTTCAGTATCGCCGAGGCTAGACAACGGAGCTTTGGGATCGTTGAAAGCTTGAAAGTTTGCAATCTCAGGAGAATTCTCAATATAGCAGTGAGATAAAAAGATTGATATAATCTTCTTCTCTTTTCTTCGCCGCCCTTCAAATAGACTCGGAAGCTCTTGTTCTTGAATGAAGTCGGATGCCAGAAAATCCGCACTAACAAGTAGAATAGCAACCGAGGCCTGATCAATGGCAACGCGAATCTCTTCGCGCCACGCCTGATCCGTTTTTATATCAAGATCAGAGAATACACTTAAGTCATTCGATTTAACTAGTGGCCTGAGATGCACAAGAAGGCGATCTAGAGCTCTCCTGTCGGCATGTGCATAGCTAATAAATACAGACATTCCCTTACCCTCTCAACGTCGGCACATCCAGCGCCGCGAAGCCGTAATGCTTCAGCCAGCGCAGGTCGCTCTCGAAAAAAGCGCGCAGGTCGGGGATGCCGTATTTCAGCATCGCCAGACGGTCGATGCCGAGGCCGAAGGCGAAGCCCTGGTACTTCTCGGGGTCGATCCCGGCGTTCTTCAGAACCTTGGGGTGCACCATGCCCGAGCCCAGCACTTCGAGCCAGTCGTCGCCCTCGCCCACCTTCACGGTGCCGTTTTCCCACGAACACTGGATATCGACCTCGGCCGAAGGCTCCGTGAACGGGAAATGCGAGGCGCGGAAGCGAGTCTTCACGGGCTTGCCGAAGAAGGCCGAGAGGAACTCCTCCAGCACCCATTTGAGGTTCGCCATGGTGATGTCGGTGCCGATGGCGAGGCCCTCGACCTGATGGAACATCGGGGTGTGGGTCTGGTCGTAATCGGCGCGGTAGACGCGGCCCGGGCAGATGATGCGGATGGGCGCGCCATTCTGCTCCATCGAGCGGATCTGCACCGGCGAGGTGTGGGTGCGCAGCACGTGGGGCGGGCGGTCGTCGCCCTTGGCGCGATGGGTGTAGAAGGTGTCCATCTCGGCGCGGGCCGGGTGGTGGCCGGGGATGTTGAGCGCGTCGAAATTGTACCAGTCGCTCTCGATCTGCGGGCCTTCGGCGACCGAAAAGCCCATGTCGGCGAAGATCGCGGTGACCTCCTCGGTGACCTGGCTGATCGGGTGGATCGTGCCGGTGCGCGCGGGGCGGGTGGGCAGCGTCACGTCGAGCCATTCGGTCTTGAGCCGCGCCTCCAGCGCCGCGTCGGCGAGCGAGGCCTTGCGCGCGGCGAGCGCGTCGGCGATCTCGGATTTCAAAGCGTTGAGCTTCGGCCCCTTTTCCTGACGCTCCTCGGGCGTCATGCCGCCCAGCGTCTTCATCAGGCCCGAGATCTCGCCCTTCTTGCCCAGCGCGCGCACGCGCAGATCCTCGATGCCCGCCTCGTCGCCGGCCTCGGCGATCAGCCCCAGATACCTGTCTCGAAGATCGTCCATGTCGTCACCCTTTTCTGCCGGTCCGGACTAGCAGCCCGGTCCCGAAACGCAAGAAGCCGCGCGGCCCGTCGGGGGGCGGCGCGGCTTCCGTTCAGTCTGTCGCTTGGCCTCAGGCCAGAGCGGCGCGCGCCTTGTCGACGACGGCGCCGAAGGCCTCGGGCTCGTGCACCGCGAGATCGGCGAGAACCTTGCGGTCCACCTCGATGCCGGCGAGCGCCAGGCCGTTGATGAAGCGCGAATAGGTCATCTGCTCGTCATGCGCGCGGACGCCGGCGTTGATCCGCTGGATCCACAGGGCGCGGAAGTTGCGCTTGCGGTTCTTGCGGTCGCGGGTCGCGTACTGGTTGGCCTTGTCGACGGCCTGCTTGGCGACCTTGAAGGTCGTCGAGCGGCGATCGTAATAGCCTTTCGCCTGGTCGAGGATCTTCTTGTGACGACGATGGGTAACGGTACCACCTTTGGTGCGGCTCATGTCCTGACCTCCTTAGCGCGCGTAGGGCATCATCGGCTTGATGATCTGCTCATCAGCCTTGGCGAGGACCGTGGTGCCGCGGGCGTCACGGATGAACTTGTTGGTGCGCTTGATCATGCCGTGGCGCTTGCCCGCCTGGCCGGCCTTGATCCGGCCCGAGGCCGTCACCTTGAACCGCTTCTTGCAGCTCGATTTCGTCTTCATCTTCGGCATTTCCATCTCCCTTCCGGAACGGTGGTGGGACCGCGTGCCTCGGCATGCCAAGGAGGCCGGACGCGCGGGGTGAGCGCGCCGTATAGGCGGCGCGCGGGGTCAAGGCAAGGGGGCTCGACGCCCCCCTGCCCTCATTCGGGATCGGCGTTGAAGATCAGCCGCTCGTCGCAGGGCGCGACGCGCAGGATGTTGGTGCTGCCCGGCGTGTTGAAGGGCACGCCCGCGGTGACCACGATCAGGTCGTCGGCGGTGGCGAGCCCCTGCGCGCGGGCGCAGTTCGCCGCGGCGACCACGGCCATCTTGAAGCGGTCCACCTCGCCGGTGACGACGCAGTTGGTGCCCCAGGTCAGGCAGAGCCTGCGCGCGGTGTCGCGGATCGAGGTCAGCGCCAGGATCGGCACGCGCGGCCGCTCGCGCGCCACCAGCGAGGCGGTGGTGCCCGATTGCGAGAAGCAGCAGATCGCCTTGACGTTGGTCGTCTCGGCGATCTCGCGCGCCGCGGCGACGATGCCGTCGGCGACCGAGTTGTGCGCCACCTTGCGCGAGCTTTCGATGATGTCGCGATAGGTGCTGTCGGTCTCGACCTCGTGGGCGACGTTGTCCATCGTGGCCACGGCCTGGATCGGGTACTGCCCGGCCGCCGATTCGGCCGAGAGCATGATCGCGTCGGCGCCCTCATAGATCGCGGTGGCGACATCCGAGACCTCGGCGCGGGTCGGCATCGGGCTCTCGATCATCGATTCGAGCATCTGGGTGGCGACGATCACCGGCTTGGCCGCGGCGCGGCAGCGGCGCACGAGACGCTTCTGGATCGGCGGCACGTTCTGCACCGGCAGCTCGACGCCCAGATCGCCGCGCGCGACCATGATGCCGTCGGAGACGCTGAGGATCTCGTCGAAGGCCTTCACGGCGGCGGGCTTCTCGATCTTGGACAGGATCGCGGCGCGGCCCTGGCACAGCTCGCGCGCCTCCTCGACATCGGCTGCGCGCTGCACGAAGCTCAGCGCCAGCCAGTCGACGCCCAGATCGCAGACGAATTCGAGATCCTTGCGGTCCTTTTCCGACAGCGCCGCCAGCGGCAGCACCACATCGGGGACATTGACCCCCTTGCGGTTGGAGATGGTGCCGCCGACGATCACTTCGCAATCGGCGTAATCGGCGCCGCAATCCCTGACCTTGAGCCGGATCTTGCCGTCATTGACCAGAAGCGAGGCGCCGGGCTCCAGCGCGTCGAAGATCTCCTTGTGCGGCAGGCGCACGCGGGTCGCGTCGCCCTCGGCCTCGTCGAGATCGAGCCGGAAGGCCGCGCCCTCGACCAGCTCCTCCTCGCCATTGGCGAAGGTGCCGACGCGCAGCTTCGGCCCCTGCAGGTCGGCGAGGATGCCGATCGGCGTGTCGAGATCCTGCTCGACCTGCCGGATGATGGCGTGGCGGGCGCGGATCTCGTCATGCGCCCCGTGGCTCATGTTGAGGCGGAACACGTCCGCGCCGGTCTCGACCAGGGCGCGGATCACCTCGTAGGTGCTCGACGCCGGCCCCAGCGTGGCCACGATTTTCACATTGCGATGCCGCTTCATCGTTGGGATCCTCTCGACTGTCCTCAGGGACGCGATAAGTTCGGGCGGGCAGACGGCTCCGTTACCGCTACCAGCGCCATTCGAGCGCCCTTATTGCCGAAAACGGGCTATGTCACAACTGCCCTCGAGACAAGGGACGCACCATTGGGGAGAACAGCAGACCACATGACCTCGGAAGCCTACCGCATCATCGGCGAAGAGCGCCGCTCCCGCTGGCTCGTCACCTGCGACCATGCGAGCAACCATGTGCCGGACTGGGTCTCGGGCGGCGATCTGGGCCTGCCCGCCTCGGACATGGCGCGCCACATCGCCTGGGACGTGGGCGCCGCCGCCCTGACCGAGGCGCTGGCCGAGCGGCTCGACGCCCCGGCGATCCTTTCGAAATTCTCGCGCCTCGTGATCGACCCCAACCGCGGCGAGGACGACCCCACGCTGCTGATGAAGCTCTATGACGGCTCGATCATTCCCGGCAACCGCCATGCCGGCCCGCATGAGACCGAAGAGCGGCTGGAGCGGCTGCACCGGCCCTATCACGCGGCCCTGGCCGAGCTGGCGGCCCGGCGCGACGACACGGTGATCGTGGCGATCCACAGCTATGTCTCGCAGCTTCGCGGCCGCCGCCCCCGGCCCTGGCACGCGGCGATCCTGCACAGCCATCTCGATTCGCGGCTCGCGCAGCCGCTGATCGCCCGGCTGCGCGAGGAGGACGGGCTCGTGGTCGGCGACAACGAGCCCTATTCGGGCCATCTGCCCGGCGATTCCATCGACCGGCACGCGCTGCGCCATGGCCGTCCGAACGTGCTGATCGAGGTGCGCAACGACCTGATCGAGGAGGTGGACGGCCAGATCGCATGGGCCGACCGCTTGGCACCGGCGCTGCGCGACATACTTGCCGAGACGGGACTGTAAGGAGACGATCATGAGCAAGCTCGACGAGATCGACGAGACGACCCGCACCGAGATCGAGGCGGCGGCGTTCCGCAGGCTGCGCAAGCACCTGATGGAGGAGCGCCCGGACGTGCAGAACATCGAGCTGATGAACCTCGCCGGGTTTTGCCGCAACTGCCTTGCGCGCTGGGTGCAGGAGGCGGCGGCCGAGAAGGGGCACGAGATGTCGAAGGACGAGGCGCGCGAGGCCTATTACGGCATGCCCTACGACCAGTGGCGCGAAAAGCACCAGCGCGAGGCAAGCGAGGAGGCCCGCGCCGCCTTCGACGCGGCGCAAAAGCACGAGGCGAGCGAGGGCTGATCTCAGCCGTAGCGGCGCACCGCCTCCATCTCGATGGAAAGCCGCATTTCGAGCTCGGCGAGGACGCGCATCTCTTCGCGCCGCGCCTCCTCGCCGGTCAGCGCTGCCAACCGCGCCTTCGACTTTGCGATCTCCGCCTTCAGCGTGACCGCCTGCGGCTTGGCGCCCGATTCGCGCATCAACCGGTCGAGCACGGCGTCGCCCGGCGCGTGCAGATCCGCGATCGGCTTGCCCGCGCCGGGCAGGTCGTCGAAGGCGCCGTCCTTCTCCGCCTTGGCGATGACGCGGCTGATATGGTCGATGAGCGGGTGATCCATGACGGGCTCCGGTGTCAGATCGCCGCCTTGCGGCTTTCCTCGATATAGATCTCGCGCAGGCGGTTTGCCACCGGGCCGGGCGCGCCCTGCCCGACCTGTGCGCCGTCGATCTCCACCACCGGCATCACGAAGGTCGAGGCCGAGGTGATGAAGGCCTCGTCGGCCTGCTGCGCCTCCTCGATGGTGAAGGCGCGCTCCTCGACCTGCATCTGCGCCTCGCGCGCAAAGCGCAGCACCGCGGCGCGGGTGATGCCATGCAGGATCTCGTGGCTGAGCTGGCGGGTGATGATGGTGTTGCCCTTGACGATATAGGCGTTGTTCGAGGTGCCCTCGGTCACCGCGCCCTCCTCGACCATCCAGGCGTCGTCGGCGCCCGCCGCGCGGGCCATCATCTTGCCCATCGACGGATACAGGAGCTGCACCGTCTTGATGTCGCGGCGGCCCCAGCGAATGTCGGGGATCGAGATCACCTTGATGCCCTCCTTGGCCGCCGGGCTGTCGGCAAGGCCGGGCTTCGACTGGGTGAAGAGCACCACGGTCGGCGCGGTTTCTTCGGGCGGAAAGACGAAGTCGCGGTCGTTCGGCGCGCCGCGGGTGATCTGGAGATAGATCATGCCCTCGTCGATATCGTTGCGCGCGACCAGCTCGCGGTGGATCTCCAAGAGCGCCTCGTCCTCCATCGGCTTGCGGATCTCAAGCTCGGAGAGCGAACGCGCAAGCCGCTTCGCATGGCCCTCGAAATCGATCAGCTTGCCGCCGAGCACGGAAGTCACCTCGTAGACCCCGTCGGCCATCAGGAAGCCGCGATCGAAGATCGAGACCTTGGCCTCGTGCTCGGGCAGGTACTCCCCGTTGACATAGACGGTGCGGGTCATGGCGCTCTCCTGTTGGCTGTCGTGCCCCTTCTGCCGCAGGGTGAGGCGCGATGCCAGAGGGATCAGCCCCAGAGCGCGGGATCGGCCGGGTGCAGCCCGGCGGCGTCGTGCCGCATCGGCGGATCGCGATCCTCGGCCAGCAGCAAGGGCCCGTCGAGATCGACGATCCGCGCCCCCTGCGCCACCAGATGCGCGGGCGCCATGGCGAGCGATGAGCCGACCATGCAGCCGACCATGATGTCGTAGCCCGCGGCACGGGCCGCGTCGCGCAAGGCCAGCGCCTCGGTCAGGCCGCCGGTCTTGTCGAGCTTGATGTTGGCCATGTCGTATTTCCCCGCCATGCCCGCCAGCGAGGCGCGGTCGTGGCAGCTTTCGTCGGCGCAGACCGGCACGGGGCGCTCGAGGCCCAGCAGAGCCTCGTCCTCCCCCGCCGGCAGCGGCTGCTCGACCAGCGCCACGCCGAGGCGCAAAAGATGCGGCGCGAGATCGGCATAGACCTCCGCGCTCCAGCCTTCATTGGCATCGACGATGATCGTGGACTCCGGCGCGCCGCGGCGCACCGCCTCGAGCCGGGCCATGTCATCGGGCGTGCCGAGCTTGATCTTGAGGATCGGGCGATGCGCCTCCTCGCGCGCCCGCGCCTCCATCGCTTCGGGCGCCTCAAGAGACAGCGTGTAGGCGGTGACGAGCGGCTTGGGCGCCTCTAGCCCGGCCAGCTTCCAGACCGGCACCCCCGCCGCCTTGGCCTCCAGATCCCAAAGCGCGCAATCCACCGCGTTGCGCGCGGCTCCCGGCGGCAGCGCCGCCTGCAGATCATGGCGCGTGATGCCCTCGGGCAGGCCCTCGATCTGTGCGCGCACGCTGGCGAGGCTTTCGCCATAGCGCGCATATGGCACACATTCGCCCCGGGCTTCGTGGCCCTCACGGCAAATCCGCACGCTCAACACCTGCGCCGCCGCGCGCGAGCCGCGGCTGATGGTGAAGGCGCGGGCGAGCGGGAAGCTCTCCTCATGGATCTCGATCATGCGGCCCTCCAACGCCATGCCCCGTCATCGCCCATCTCGCGCACGGCCCGTCCCTGCGCCACCAGCGCGTTGAGATGGCCCAGCGCCTCGGCCAAGGCCAGCCCGTAGCTGTCGCGCGTCACCGAGCGGCGAAACAGCGGCGCAAAGCAGTCGCCGCCGGTGCGCGGCACGGCGAGATGTCTCTCCAGCCGGTCGAGCGCGTCGCGGTGGCCCTGCGCCATCTGCTCGAGCCGCGCGGGCAGGCCGCGATAGGGCTTCTTGTGGCCGGGCAGGACGAGCTGATCGGGCCGGGCGAAGGCAGTGAGCTTTTCGCAGGATGTGATCCAGTCGGTGACGGGGTCGTTTTCGGGCTCGGTCGGCTGCACGCCCAGATTGGGGCTGATGCCGGGCAGCAGCTGGTCGCCGCCGATCACCAGATCGCCGCCTTCCTCCCAGAAAGTCGCGTGCTCGGCCGCGTGCCCCTCGCCCATGCGGATGCTCCAGTCGCGCCCGCCCATGCGGATGCGGTCGCCTTCGCGGATGCGGGTATAGGAGAGCGGCAGCGGCGCGACCCAATCGACGAAGTTGAAGGGCCGCTCGGTGCGGCGCTGCGCCAGAAGCTCGGCATCCATGCCCGCGCGCCTGTAGAACGCCACCACCTCGCGCGGCGGCAGGCTCTGTTCCTCGGCCCGCAGCATCCGCGACATCAGATAGCCGGTGCGCGGCATCACGAGCTCGGCCCCCGCCCGTTCGCACAGCCAGCCCGCGAGGCCGACATGGTCGGGATGGTGATGGGTGACGACGACCCGGCGCAGCGGCCGCCCGCCCAGCGGCCCGGTGAGCAGGCTCTCCCAGACGGCGCGGATGCGCGTGGTGTCGAGCCCGGTGTCGATCACCGTCCAGCCATCGCCGTCGTCGAGCGCATAGGCGTTGACGTGGTTGAGCGCCCAGGGCAGCGGCAGCTGCATCCACAGCACCCCGGGTGCTGTCTCGATGGCCGTGCCCGGTGCGGGCGGTTCGGGAAAGGGCTGATCGGGGGCGCGCGTGTTTGCTGTCATGGCCCATGTGATGGCGCAGCCGCGGCCCCGCGTCCAGCGGCATGCGTCAGGGGGCGAGATCGCCCGCATCGAGCGCCATCACCGGCTCCGCCCCGGCCCGGAGTGCGGCGATATGCGCCGCCTGCTCGGGCAGCATGCGCTGGATGTAGAAGGCCGCGAGCCGCCGCCGCTTGCCATCGCCCGCCTGCGCCGCGCGCAGGTGGTAATGCGCGCCCAAGAGCCGCGCGAAGGCCCGCAGATAGGGCATGGCGCCAGAAAACCGCTCGGCCATCGGCTGCGCCACCAGCCATTCGGTCGCCTCGCGCATGGTCTCGGCCGCCTGCCAGACCGGCTCGGCCAGATCGGGGATCTCGGCCCGCGCCGCCTCGGCCACCGTCTCGATCTCGTCGATCAGCGCCTGCGCCGCCTCGCCGCCATCCATCATCTTGCGGCCCACCAGATCCATCGCCTGGATGCCGTTGGTGCCCTCGTAGATCGCGGTGATCCGCGCGTCGCGCAGGAACTGCGCGGCGCCGGTCTCCTCGATGAAGCCCATGCCGCCATGCACCTGGATGCCCAGATCGGCGGTGTTGATCCCGGTCTCGGTGCCGAAGGTCTTGGCGATCGGGGTGAGCAGCGCCGCGCGCGCCCGCGCGGCCGCGTCGCCCTCGCGCCCGAGATCGATCGCCTTGGCGCAGGCCAGCGTGATCGCGCGGGCGGCGAAGGTCTCGGCCCGCATACGGGCCAGCATGGCGCGCACATCCGCGTGTTCGACGATGGTGCCGGTGCCGCCGGCGCGGCCCTGTTTGCGCTCCTGCGCATAGGCCAGCGCGGCCTGCGTCGCGGCCTCGGCCACGCCCACGGCCTGTGAGCCCACGCCGAGCCGGGCGGTGTTCATCATGGTGAACATCGCCGCCATCCCGCCATGCGACTCGCCCACGAGCCAGCCCTTCGCGCCGTCATATTCCATCACCGCGGTGGGCGAGCCGTGGATGCCCATCTTGTGCTCGAGGCTGACCACGCGCAGCGCGTTGGCCTCACCGGGGCGGCCTTCGGCGTCGGGGATGTATTTGGGCACGAGGAACAGCGAGATCCCCTTGGTGCCCGGCACGGCGTCGGGCAGCCGCGCCAGCACCATGTGCACGACGTTGTCGGAAAAATCATTGTCGGCCCAAGTGATGTAGATCTTCTGCCCGGTGATCCGGTAGGTCCCCTCGCCGTCCGGCTCGGCCTTGGTCCTGAGCGCGCCGACATCCGAGCCTGCCTGCGGCTCGGTCAGGTTCATCGTGCCGCACCATTCGCCCGAGATCAGCTTGGGAAGATAGAGCGCCTGAAGCTCGGCATCCGCATGCGCCTCCAGCGCCTCGATCTCGGCCTGCGTCATCAGCGGGTTGAGCTGCAGCGCGAGGCAGGCGCCGCCCATCATCTCGTTGACGCAGGTGACGAGCGCCATGGGCAGCCCCATGCCGCCATGCGCCTCGCCCGCCGCCATGCCGACCCAGCCGCCCTCGGCGATGGCGCGGTAGCCCTCGGCATAGCCCGGCGAGGTGCGCACCACGCCGTTTTCGAGCCGGGCGGGATGCAGGTCGCCCGCGCGGTTGAGCGGGGCGAGGATCTCGTCGCACATCCGCCCCGCCTCGGTCAGGATCGCGTCGGTGACATCGGGCGTCATCTCGGCATGGCGCGCGGTCGCCGTCACCTCGGAAAATCCGATCACCTTTTCCAGCAGGAAGCGGAAATCCTCGACCGGGGCGTGAAAGGGCATTGCGGGTCTCCTCCATCGCGTGGCATGCCGGGAACCGGTCGCCATCGCTGCAGCAGCCTGATACGTCGCCCCCCGACCCCGCAACCCGGACGCCACGTCATGACCCGACACCTCGACCCAGACGAGACCGGCCTCAAGCGCGCCGCCGAAATGCTGCGCCGGGGCGGGCTCGTGTCGTTTCCGACCGAGACGGTCTACGGCCTCGGCGCCGATGCCTCCGACGACGAGGCCGTGGCGCGGATATACGAGGCCAAGGGGCGGCCCAGCTTCAACCCGCTGATCGTGCATCTGCCCGATGCCGAGGCGGTCGAGGCGCTTTGCGTGATGGACGACACCGCGCGCCGCCTCGCCGCGGCCTTCTGGCCCGGCGCGCTGACGCTGGTGCTGCCGATCCGGCCCTATGCGGGGATCTCGAAGCTGGTGACGGCGGGGCTCGACACGCTGGCCGTGCGGGTGCCCGATCATCCGCTGGCGCAGGCGCTGTTGCGCGAGACGGCGCGCCCCGTGGCCGCGCCATCGGCCAACCCCTCTGGCCGGGTGAGCCCGACCACGGCGAACCACGTGCTCGCCGGTCTGGCGGGCCGGATCGAGGCGGTGCTCGATGGCGGGCCCTGCGGCGTCGGGCTGGAATCGACGATCCTCGACTGCACCGGCGTGACCCCGGCGCTTCTGCGCGCGGGCGGTCTTCCGGCGGAGGCGATCGAGGCCTGCCTCGGCGTGCCGCTCGCCCCGCCCCCCGTCACCCCCGCCACCGCGCCCAGCGCGCCGGGGCAGCTGTCGTCGCATTACGCGCCCAAGGGGACGGTGCGGCTCGACGCCACCGAGACCGAGCCGGGCGAGACCTATCTCGGCTTCGGGCCGCTGGGGGCGGAGATGAACCTGTCGCGCTCGGGCGATCTGGTGGAGGCGGCGGCCAATCTCTTCGACTGCCTGCACCGGCTCGACGCGTTGGGCGCCGAGCGGATCGCGGTGGCGCCGATCCCCGATCACGGTCTGGGCCGGGCGATCAACGACCGGCTGCGCCGCGCGGCGGCCCCGCGCCGCTGAGCCGCCGCGCTTGCATCCATGGGCGGCGGCGGTCTAGGCCGACCCCATGCATGTGTTCGAGAACATCATCAGCGACCGCGGCTCGAAATACGCGGTCTCGGGCGGGCCCTGCCGCTCGGAGGCCGAGGCCCGGGCCTTTCTCAAGGAGCTGCAACGTCGCAAGAAATTCGCCAAGGCCACGCATAACAGCTGGGGCCTGCTGACCGCCCAAGCGCCGCTCAAGGGCGATGACGGCGAAAGCGGCGCGGGCATGGTGATCCTGCGCATGCTGGAGCGCGAGGCGCTGCACGACCACATCATCGTGGTGACCCGCTGGTATGGCGGCAAGCATCTGGGCGGGGACCGCTTCCGCCATGTGCAGGAGGCGGTGCGGATCTATCTCGCGCAAGCCGGACCCACCGGCTAGGGCCTCGCCCTAAAGCTCGCCCTCGGTCTCGATATGGATGTTGGTGCCGCAATGCTTGCAATGCACCGCATCCGCGTCATGCAGTGTCAGCCCGCAGGTCTGGCAGGGCTCGCGCACCTTGAGCGGGCGGAACAGCACCTGCGCCAGCCGCAAGAACAGCGTGACGCCGCAGATCATGATGGCGATCGAGATCATCCGCCCGCCGGTGCCCTGCAGGGTGATGTCGCCGAAGCCCGTCGTCGTCAGCGCCGTCACGGTGAAGTAGAGCGCGTCGGCGTAGTTGTCGATATCGGCGCTGCTGCGGTGCTGGGTGGCGAAGACGACGCCCGACATGATGAAGATGAACACGCCCAGATTGGTCGCCGCGACCAGCGCCTGCTCGCTTTCGCGAAAGAAGCGGAAATCCTGCCGCAGCCGGGCGCGCATCTGGTACATGTGCAAGAGCCGCAGCATCCGCACCACCCGCAGGAAGGCGAAGCCCTCGCCCGCCAGCGGCGCGAAGAAGGAGATCGCGCTGACCAGATCGGCCAGCGTCGTGGGATAGACCATAAAGCGCCACGGGCGCGGCGCGAGCCAGACCCGGGCCGCCAGATCGGCGATGATCACCACCCCGAAGGCGATGTCGACCACCTGCACCCAGGGGCCATAGGCGGTGAAGGAGGTGACGACGACGAAGAGGATCGCCACCAGATCGAAGCCCAGAAGCCAGTAGCGAAAGCGGTGCGCGCGCGGGGTTTCGCCCTCGTAGAGCTCTCGCAAGGTCTTCTTGTGGCGGCCCGGCATTCATCCTCCCTCGCGCGGCGGCGTTGCGCGCGGCGCTCATCTTGCACGCGCCCGCCGCGCTGTCGATCCGAAGACCGCGCCTGCCCCGCCCCGCTTTACGCCGCGCCCGCCCCGGTCCTATAAGGCCCGCGCAGCATCCCGGAGCCTTGCCCATGACCTTCCGCGCCCGCCACCTGCTTGGGATCGAGCCCCTGCACCCCACGGAGATCACCGAGCTTCTCGACACCGCCGACCGCTATGCCGAACTCAACCGGCAGGGCCGCGCCCCGCGCGACGTGCTCGCCGGGCTGACCCAGATCAACATGTTCTTCGAGAACTCGACCCGCACGCAGGCCAGCTTCGAGATCGCGGGCAAGCGGCTCGGGGCCGACGTGATGAACATGGCGATGCAGGCCTCCTCGGTGAAGAAGGGCGAGACGCTGATCGACACGGCGCTGACGCTCAACGCCATGCGCCCCGACCTGCTGGTGGTGCGCCACCCCAATTCCGGCGCGGTCGACCTGCTGGCGCAGAAGGTCAACTGCGCGGTGCTCAACGCGGGCGACGGGCGGCACGAGCACCCGACGCAGGCGCTCTTGGACGGTCTGACCATCCGCCGCGCCAAGGGGCGGCTGCACCGCCTTTCCATCGCGATCTGCGGCGACATCGCCCATAGCCGGGTGGCGCGCTCCAACATCATGCTGCTGGGCAAGATGGAGAACCGCATCCGCCTGATCGCGCCGCCGACGCTGATGCCTTCGGGCGTGGCCGAGTTCGGGGTCGAGCTGTTCGACGACATGGAAGAGGGGCTGCGCGATGTCGACGTGGTGATGATGCTGCGCCTTCAGAAGGAGCGCATGGATGGCGGCTTCATCCCGTCGGAGCGCGAGTATTTCCACCGCTACGGGCTCGACGCCGCGAAGCTGTCACACGCCAGGCCGGCCGCCATCGTGATGCATCCGGGGCCGATGAATCGCGGCGTCGAGATCGACGGCACCATCGCCGACGACATCAATCGAAGCGTGATCCAGGAGCAAGTCGAGATGGGCGTCGCGGTGCGCATGGCGGCGATGGATCTTCTGGCGCGCAACGCGCGCATGGGCCGAGACGAGACCGGAGTGATGGCATGAGCACCCTTTTCACCAATGCCCGGCTGATCGACCCCGAGCGCGGCGAGACGCACGGCGCGCTGCTGGTCGAGGATGGCCGCATCGCCGGCGTGATCGAAACCGGCGACCTGCCGCAGGCGGCCGAGGTGATCGACTGCCGTGGCCATTGCCTCGCGCCGGGCATCGTCGATCTCGGGGTCAAGGTCTCCGAACCGGGCGAGCGGCACAAGGAGAGCTTCGCCTCGGCGGGCCGGGCGGCGGCGGCGGGCGGGGTCACCACCATCGTCACCCGCCCCGACACCAGCCCGGCGATCGACACGCCCGAGACGCTCGAATTCGTGGTGCGCCGCGCGCGCGAGGACAGCCCGGTGCGGGTGCTGCCGATGGCGGCGCTGACCAAGGGCCGCGACGGGCGCGAGATGACCGAGATCGGCTTCCTGAGGGATGCGGGCGCGGTCGCCTTCACCGATTGCGACCGGGTCGTCACCGACACCAAGGTCTTCTCCCGCGCGCTGGCCTATGCCCGTTCGCTCGATGCGCTGGTCATGGCGCATGTGCAGGAGCCGGGGCTCTCAAGCGGCGCGGTCGTCACCTCGGGCAAGTTCGCCTCGCTGCGCGGGCTGCCCGGCGTCTCGCCCATGGCCGAGCGCATGGCGCTCGACCGCGACATCGCGCTCATCGAGATGACCGGCGCGCGCTACCACGCCGACCAGATCACCACCGCCCGCGCCCTTCCGGCGCTGGAGCGGGCCAAGCGCAACGGGCTCGACATCACGGCGGGCGTCTCGGTGCATCACCTGACGCTGAACGAACTCGACGTCGCCGATTACCGCAGCTTCTTCAAGCTGAAGCCCCCCCTGCGCGCCGAGGAGGACCGGCAGGCGGTGGGCGAGGCGCTGGCCTCGGGGCTGATCGACATCCTCTGCTCCATGCACACCCCGCAGGACGAGGAGAGCAAGCGCCTGCCCTTCGAGGAGGCGGCCTCGGGGGCGGTGGGTCTCGAGACCTTGCTGCCCGCCTCGATGCGGCTGGTGCATGGCGGGGTGATCGACCTGCCCGGCCTGTTCCGGGCGCTGTCGCTCAACCCGTCGAAGCGGCTGGGGCTGGAGACGGGGCGGCTCGCCAAGGGCGCGCCCGCCGATCTGGTGTGGTTCGACCCCGACGCCCCCTTCGTGCTCGATCGCGCCACACTCCGCTCGAAATCGCGCAACACCCCCTTTGACGGGGCGCGGCTGGAGGGCAAGGTCCTCGGGACCTGGGTTGCAGGTCGAAGCGTGACGGAGAGCCGCTGATGCCATTGATGGAAAGCCCGACCACCCTTCTGATCCTCTGGGCGGTGATCGGCTACCTTCTGGGCTCCATCCCCTTCGGCATCCTGATCACCAAGGCCATGGGGCTGGGCGACGTGCGCGCCATCGGCTCGGGCAATATCGGCGCGACCAACGTGCTGCGCACCGGCTCGAAACCGGCGGCCATCGCGACGCTGCTTCTCGATGCGGGCAAGGCGATCGCCGCGGTGATCCTCGCGCGGATCTTTGCCGCCGAGGACGCGGCACAGATCGCGGGGGCCGCGGCCTTCGCGGGCCATTGCTACCCGGTCTGGCTGAGGTTTCGCGGCGGCAAGGGGGTGGCCACCAATCTCGGCCTGCTGATCGCGCTGAGCTGGCCCGTGGGGCTCGCCGCCTGCGCCACGTGGCTCGCCGCGGCCTTCGCCTTTCGCTACTCCTCGCTCGCGGCATTGCTCGCCGCCGGTCTCGCGCCGCTGTGGTCGCTTCTCCTGGGCGACGGGCGGATCGTGATCCTGAGCCTGGTGCTGGCGCTCATCCTCTATGCCCGCCACGCCGCCAACATCCTGCGGCTGCGCGCCGGGACGGAGCCGAAGATCGGCGCGAAATAGGCCCCAGACCCCCGGCCCATTGCATTACCCTGAAGGAGGGGGGATGCTACATCATGTCGCGCCTTTCGGGGCGGGCCGAGCGGTATTTCAGGTTGAGCGACGATGTCCGATTTTTCACGGGATGACAGCGAAGGCGCGGCACCGCAGGGGCACAAGACGCTCTCCACGGCCATGCTGCTGGCGGTGTTTCTCGGCCCCTTCGGGGCGCATCGCTTCTACATGGGCCGACGCGGCAGCGCGACGATGATGCTGATGCTGGCGGTCACGCTGGTCGGGCTGCTGGTGACGGCGCTGTGGCTGCTGATCGACCTGCCGCGGCTTCCGGCGATGGTCCGGCGGCACAACGCCGCGCTTGCGCGGCGCCAGTCGCTGGAGCGGCGCAGCAAGGCGCATGGCTTTCCCGCGCTGAGCTGACCCCCGCAAGGGGCCGCCGCTCAGTAGGAATGCGCGGCGTAGATCCGGCCCAGATCGCCGCCCCACTCGCCCTTATGGGCCGAAAGCAGCTCGTCGGCGGGGGTGCGCCCGCTCTCGACGCTTTCCTTCAGCGCGTTGAGGAAATGCGTCTCGTCGGGCACCAGCCCGCCCGCACCGGGCCGCGCGCGCGCCTTCAGACCGGCCTCGGCGATCCCGACCGCCTGCCGCGCCAGCTCGTGCATGGAGATGTCGCCCACCCGCGCCTGCAGCCCGTCCTCGGCGGCGGCGACGCGCAAGGCCTCGCGCGTCTCGGCGTCCCAGCCCTTGACCATGTCCCATGCCGCGTCGAGCGCGCCCTGGTCATAGGTCAGCCCGACCCAGAAGGCGGGCAGCGCGCAAAGCCTGCGCCACGGGCCGCCATCGGCGCCGCGCATCTCGATGAACTTCTTGACCCGCGCCTCGGGAAACACCGTGGTCAGGTGATCGGCCCAGTCCGACAGGGTCGGCTTCTCGCCCGGCAGCGCCGGCAGCTCGCCCTTGAGGAAATCGCGGAAGGACTGGCCCAGCGCGTCGATGTACTTGCCGTCGCGGTAGACGAAATACATCGGCACATCGAGCACCCACTCGACATAGCGCTCGAAGCCCATCCCCTCCTCGAAGGCGAAGGGCAGCATGCCGGTGCGCGAATCGTCGAGGCCGCGCCAGATCCGGCTGCGCCACGATTTCAGGCCGGTCGGCTTGCCGTCGAAAAAGGGCGAATTGGCAAAGAGCGCGGTGGCCACGGGCTGCAGCGCCAGCGCGACGCGCAGCTTCTTGACCATGTCGGCCTCGGAGGAGAAGTCGAGATTCACCTGCACCGTGCAGGTGCGGTACATCATCTGCTTTCCATGCGTGCCGACCCGGTCCATGTAGTCGGTCATCAGCCGGTAGCGCCCCTTGGGCATCATCGGCATCTGCTTTTCCGACCATTCCGGCGCGGCGCCGAGCCCGATGAAGCCGACGCCGATCTCGTCGGCGACCTGCTTCACCTCGGCCAGGTGCTGGTTCACTTCGTCGCAGGTCTGGTGGATCGTCTCCAGAGGCGCGCCCGACAGCTCGAACTGCCCGCCCGGCTCCAGCGAGATGTTCGCGCCCTCGCGCTCCAGCCCGATCAGCTTGCCCTGCTCCTCGACCGGGCTCCAGCCGAAGCGGTCGCGCAGCCCTTCGAGCATGGCGCGGATCGAGCGCGGCCCCTCATAAGGCAGCGGCTTGTGGCTGTCGCGGCAATAGCCGAACTTCTCATGCTCGGTGCCGATGCGCCAATCGGCCTCGGGCTTGCAGCCCTTCGCGAGATATTCGGCCAGCTGGGAATGATGCTCGATCGGTCCGCCGCCGGATTGAGGAATGGACATGGGCGTGGCTCCTATCGTGCAAGGCGGGGTTACAGGTGTCGCGCATGGGGGCATAAGTCAATGGAGGCCTCGCGCGGTTGTGCGCAGAGCCTCTGCGCGAATGCAGGGGGCGGTCTAGACGAGGCTGAGCCGCGCAGGCCGGCTCCAGACGGTGACGACATCCCCCGCCCCGCTGTTCAGAAGCTCGATCATCCGGCCCCGCCTGAGCCCCGGCAGCGCCGCGAAGGCATCGAACAGCGCCTCCGCCCCTTCGGCGGTCACCGGGATCGCCAGCACCTCGTCGCCGGTCTCCAGAAGCCAATGCGCGGGCCGGGCGCGCCGGTCGAGCCGGAGCCTGCGCACCGCGTCGAGATCGACCGTGCCGCCGGTCAGCGGCCCCATATAGGCCACGCGCCCCTCGTCGATCTTGAGGATGCCCGGCCCCTGCCCCTCCTGCCGGAAGCGCCAGCGCTGCACGCCGCCCGCCACCAGCGCCGCACCCAGCGCGACGAGCCCCCAGCCCAGCCATTGCAGGATGCCGAAGGCGGAAAGCCCCCACCACAGCCCGAGCGCGGCCACGCCGATCCCGGCGATCACCTCGCGCCCGCGCCACAGCGCCGCGCGCGCCTCCGGGCGCAGCAGCTCAGCCATGGGCGGCCGCCCCGCGCCCTGCCGCACCGCTCATCGCCAATCCCCCAGCGTGACCTGCCACAGCGTCAGCGCCGCGACCGCCGCCGTGTCGGCGCGCAGGATGCGCGGGCCGAGGCTGACGGGATGCGCCTGCTCCAGCCCGCGCAGCCGCATGCGCTCCTTTTCCGAAAACCCGCCCTCCGGCCCGATCAGCACCGCCCATGGCCCCGGCGCCTCGGGCAGCCGGCCGCTTTCGCCCACCAGCGTCTCGTCGCAGAACATCAGCCGGCGCTCTTCGGGCCAGCCCTCCAGGAGCTTGGCCAGCTTCACCGGCTCGGCCACTTCAGGCACATAAGTGCCGCCGCATTGCTCGGCCGCCTCGACGGCATGGGCCTGCAACCGGTCCACCCGCACCCGCTCGGAATTGGTGAACTCGGTCAGCACGGGCACGATCCGCGCCGCGCCCATCTCGGCGGCCTTCTCGACGATGAAGTCGGTGCGCGCCTTCTTGATCGGCGCAAAGCACAACCACAGGTCGGGCGGCGGCTGCAAGGGCCGCGTCCTCGCGCCGATCTCCAGCGTGCCGCCGCGCTTGTTGGCCTGCGCCACGGTCGCGTCGAACTCGCCCGATTGCCCGTCGAAGACGGAGATGACGCTGCCCGCGGGCAGCCGCATCACGCCCGAAAGGTAATGCGCCTGCGCCGCCTCGAGCGGAACGGTTTGCCCTTCGGCCAGGGGGTGATCTACAAACAGCCGGACTTTTGATGCCATGGGGCGGACCATATGAAAGCGACGGATCGGATGCCAGAGGCCGAAAACGGAACCGTCGCCGACGCGGTGGCGAACAACTGGGTGGACCGGCTCGCGCCGCGGCCCACGCGCCCCTACCTGCGGCTGAGCCGGGCCGACCGGCCGATCGGCACATGGCTTTTGCTGCTGCCCTGCTGGTGGGGGCTGCTGCTGGCCGCGCTCGCGACCGGGCGCTTTGGCTGGGAGGGCGCATGGATCGCGCTAGGCTGTGCGCTTGGCGCCTTTCTCATGCGCGGCGCGGGCTGCACATGGAACGACGTGACCGACCGCCACATCGACGGCTCCGTCGCGCGGACCCGCTCGCGGCCCATCCCCTCGGGGCAGGTGCGGGTGGTGCAGGCGCTCATATGGATGGCGACGCAATCGCTGATCTCTCTCCTCATCCTGCTCACCTTCGACTGGGCGGCGATCTGGCTCGGCGTGCTGTCGCTGCTGCCCGTGGCGATCTACCCCTTCGCCAAGCGCTTCACATGGTGGCCGCAGGTCTTTCTCGGCCTCGCCTTCAACTGGGGCGCGCTCCTGGCCTGGGCGGCGCTGGCGGGGTCGCTGTCATGGGCGCCGGTGGTGCTCTATTTCGCGGGCATCGCATGGACGCTGTTCTACGACACGATCTATGCCCATCAGGACGCCGAAGACGACGCGCTGATCGGGGTGAAATCCACCGCCCGCCTGTTCGGCGACCGCTCCAAAGCCTGGCTGCGCGGCTTTCTCGTGGCGACCGTGCTGCTGATGGGGCTCGCGGTCGTGCTGGCCACGCGCGAGCGCTCGGTATTGTCGCTGGTGGTGGCGCTGGGCGGGCCCTGGGCAATGGGCTGGCACATGGCCTGGCAGCTGTCGCGCTTCGATGCTTCGGACAATGCGGGGCTGCTGAAACTGTTTCGCTCCAACCGCGACGCGGGGCTGCTGCCCGTGCTGTTTTCCGCCGTCGCTCTGGCCTTGTGATTGATCTGCCCGCGGCCGCGCCCTAGAAGGCGCGGGTCGCAACACGTCCCCGGAGCCCGGATGCGCCTGCCGCCCCTCGCCGCCACCGTCACCGCCTTCGTCCTTGCCGGCGGGGTCTCTGCCATCGCCGGGCGCACCGCCGTCGCGGTGGTCGAGGAGGTCTCGGTCGAACAGGTGAGCGCAGCGCTCGCGCGGCAGGGCCATGACTGGGCGCGGGTGCAGGCCGACGGGCTGCAGGTGATCCTCGAAGGCGCGGCCCCCACCGAGGCGATGCGGTTTCGCGCCATCTCGGCGGCGGGTGGCATGGTCGATGCCAGCCGGGTGATCGACAACATGCATGTGGTCGAGGCCGAAACCCCGCCGCCGCCCGATTTCGCGATCGAGATCCTGCGCAATGACAGCGGCGTGTCGCTGATCGGGCTGATCCCGGCGGCGACCGACCGCGCCGCGCTGATCGAGATGATGGAAGACGCGGCGGACGGGCTGCCGGTTTCGGACCTGCTCGACGTCTCCGACCACCCCGTGCCCGACGCCTGGCCCGCCGCCCTGCGCTATGCGGGGCGCGCGCTGCGCACGCTGCCCCATTCCAAGCTTTCGGTGCGGCCCGGCCGGGTTCGGATCGAGGCGATCTCCGACAGCCCCGAAGCGCAGCGCAGGCTCGAATCGGAGCTCGCCCGGCTCAAGCCCGACACGGTGCGCCTCGCGCTCAGGATCAGCGCGCCGCGCCCGGTCATCACCCCCTTCACCGCGCGCTTCGTGATCGACGAGAACAGCGCCCGCTTCGACGCCTGCTCGGCCGATACCGAAACCGCGCTGCGCCGCATCACCGAAGCCGCGGCCGAGGCCGGCGCGGAGGGCGAGATCGACTGCACCCTGGGCCTCGGCGTGCCCTCCGGCCAATGGGGCGAAGCGGTCTCGCGCGGCATCGCGGCGCTGGCCGAGCTTGGCGCGGGCTCCATCACCTTCTCGGATGCGGATGTCTCGCTCGTCGCGGCGCAGGGCACCGATGCGGGGGCCTTCGACCGGGTGGCGGGACGGCTGGAAAACGACCTGCCCGATTTCTTCGCGCTCGAAGCGGTGCTGCCGGAGGCGCCCGAGGCCCGCCCCGAGGGCGCGCCCGAATTCACCGCCACGCTCTCGCAGGAGGACGGCCTGCGGCTTTCGGGCCGCCTGCCCGACCAGCTTGCCAACACCACGGTCGGAAACTTTGCCCGCGCCCGCTTCGGCGGCGAGGGGCTCGACATGGCGACGCGGGTGACCGGCGGCCTGCCGGGCGACTGGTCGATGCGGGTGCTGACCGGGCTCGAGGCGCTGTCGCTCCTCTCCGAAGGGCGGCTCAGCGTCGGGGCCGACCGCGTCGCGCTCAGCGGCCTGACCGGTCGCAAGACCGCCGAGGCCGACATCGCCCGGCTCATGGCCGACAAGCTCGGCCAGGGCGCGAGCTTCGACATCGACGTGAGCTACCGCGAGGAACTCGACCCGATCGCCGGTCTGCCCTCGCCCGAGGAATGCCTGCGTCAGATCGCCTTCGTCACCGCCGACACCAAGATCACCTTCGACGCGGGCTCGGCCTCGATCACCGCCGAGGCGCGCCCCGTGGTCGACGACATCGCCGAGATCGTCCGCCGCTGTCCCGAGCTGGAGATCGAGGTGGCGGGCTATACCGACAGCCAGGGCCGCGACGAGATGAACCTCGAACTGAGCCAGGAGCGCGCCGACGCGGTGGTCGAGGCGCTGCGCCGCGCCCGCGTGCCGGTCGCGGGCTTCACCCCCGTGGGCTATGGCGAGGCCGATCCCATCGCCGACAACGACACCAGCGCGGGCCGCGAGGCCAACCGCCGGATCGAATTCCGCCTCTCGGGCGCGCAGGCCGCCGAGAGCGAGGCGGGCGAGGACGAGGCGGGCGAGGACGAGACGGCAGAAGAGGACGCCGAGCGCGTCGAGGCCGAAACGCTGGACATCGATGCGCCGCAGGCCATGGACAGGCCCGCGACCGGACCGAGGGCCCGCCCCTCCGACGACGACGACGACGAATAAGGACAGGGACGTGAACAGAACCGAGTTCATCATCGCCACGGCGGTCATTCTCTTCGCCGCCTTCGCGCTCGGCTGGTTCGCCAGCTGGCTGGTGAACCGCTTCACCCGCGTGACCCGCGCCGATATCGGCGAGCTCGACCGCATGGCCCAAGCGCTGCACGAGGCCGAGGAAACCCGCGACCAGGCGATCTCCTATGTCGAGGAGCGCGAGGCCGAGCTGACCGGCCAGCTGCGCCAATCCGAGGCCGAGCTGCGCGCCGCCATGGAAGCGCTGCGCGAGGCGCGCCACGAGACCGAGGACCTGCGCGGCTGGATCGAGCGGCACAACCTCGGCTGAGCTCTGGGGCGAAGGGGATGCGGCGCGCCTTGGGCCGGCCGGTCGCCATGCGTATTTGAAGAAAGATGAACCATAGGGGCGCGCGCCATTCGCCCCTGCCATCCCGCCGCGATCCGGCATAGCTTGTGGCTCATGGAATCGGCACTGGACTACTGGAGCGCGCGGGCGCTGCTCGACTGGCAGATCGAGATGGGGGCGGACGAGGCGATGCTCGACGCCCCGCTCGACCGCTATACCCTCACCGATGCCCGCCCCGCCCCGAAACCCGCCGAAACGGCAAGCTCGGGCCCGCCGGCCCTGCCGCGCGTCGAAGAGCCCGACCCGGTGGCGCTCGCCCGCGCCGCGGCGGAGGCCGCGCCCGATCTCGCCGCGCTGTCCGAGGCGATGGAGCGCTTCGATCATTGCGATCTGCGGCGCGGCGCGCGCAGCTTCGTCTTTGCGGGCGGGCGGCAGGGCGCGCGCGTCATGCTGCTGCTCGATCCGCCGCGCCGCGAGGAGGACCGCGCGGGCGCGCCCCTCGCCGGGACCGCCGCGCTGCTCCTGGAGCGGATGCTCGCCGCGATCGGGCTGTCGGCCGAGGCGCCCGACACCGAGCGCGCCGTCTACATGGCGCCGGTGCTGCCATGGCGCAGCCCCGGCGACCGCGCCCCCGACCCCAAGGATCTCGCCATGATGCGACCCTTTCTCGACCGGCATGTCGAGCTGGCCGACCCCGAGATCCTCGTGGTGATGGGCTCCGTCGCCTGCGCCGCGCTGATGAAGGGCGGCGGGCTGCACCGCCTGCGCGGCCGCTGGGGCGAGGTTCTGGGCCGCCCGGCCCTGCCGATCTTCTCGCCCGCCCATCTCATGGCCAACCCCGCCGCCAAGCGCGAGGCCTGGGCCGATCTTCTGACGCTGAAGGCGCGGCTGGAGACGGGCGGATGATCGACCCGCTCGTGCTTCTCGCCTTCGCGCCCGCCGCCCTCGCGCTCAACCTCACGCCCGGCGCGGACATGATGTTCTGCCTCGGCCAGGGCCTGCGCGGCGGGGCGCGCGCCGCGCTCGCCGCCGATGCGGGCATCGCTCTGGCGATCATGGGGCATGTGACGCTGGCCGGGCTCGGCCTCGGCGCCGCCGTCGCGGCCCTGCCCTGGCTCTTCGATGCGATTCGCTGGATCGGCGTGGCCTATCTGCTGTGGCTCGCCATCGCCGCGCTGCGCGGCGGGGCGGCGGGAGGCGAAATCCCCGCGGTGCGCCCTGCCCGTGCCTTTCGGCAGGGCCTCGTGGTCAATCTCACCAATCCAAAGGTGATCCTCTTCGTGCTGGCCTTCCTGCCGCAATTCACCGACCCCGCCCGCCCCGTGCTGCCGCAATTCCTCGCCCTCGGCGCGGTGCTCTCGTTGGGCGGGCTCGTGGTCAATGGCGCGGTCGGGGTCTTCGCAGGGGGCGTCGGACGCCGCCTTGCCGGATCGGCCGCCTTCAACCGCTGGCTGGGCCGCCTCTCGGCCACGATCTTCGCGGGCCTCGCCCTGCGCCTCGCCTTTCTGCAGGAAACCTGACCCATGGACCGAGACTTCATTCCCGTGCGCATTGCCGTGCTCACCGTGAGCGACACGCGCGACGCCGCCGATGACCGCTCGGGCGACACGCTGGTTGGAAGGCTGGAGGCGGCGGGCCATGTGCTCGCCGCGCGCGACATCCTGCGCGACGACCGCGCCGCCATCGCCGAAAAGCTGCGCGCATGGTGCGCCGACCCGCAGATCGACGTGGTGATCTCCACGGGCGGCACCGGGCTCACCGGGCGCGACGTGACCGTCGAGGCGCATCGCGACGTCTACGAAAAGGAGATCGACGCCTTCGGCACGGTCTTCACCATCGTCTCGATGAACAAGATCGGCACCTCCGCCGTGCAAAGCCGCGCCACCGGCGGCGTGGCGCAGGGCACCTATCTCTTCGCCCTGCCGGGAAGCCCCGGCGCCTGCCGCGACGCCTGGGACGAGATATTGGAGCGTCAGCTCGATTACCGCCACAGGCCCTGCAACTTCGTGGAGATCCTGCCGCGGCTCGACGAGCATCTGCGGCGCAAGTGATCAGGCGGGCGCGCAGCCCGCGAACTCGACCGCCTTGCCCCCGCCGATCATGGTCAGCACCAGGCCCGAGCGATCGAGCGCGACCGGGCCCCCGGCCACATGCGAGATGCGGGTGCTGGCGACGAGCGCGCCGCCCTCGCGGCGGGTCTCGACCGGGCTGGTCCAGAGCGACGGATCGCCGGTCTCGACCACCACCGCCCGCGCGCCCGCCATGGCGGGCAGGGTCGCGGTGAGCGTCAGCCCCTCGGCCTCGGGCCTGATCGCGCAGCGCGCGGGGCCGAGCCCCGCCTCATCGGGGCTCTTGGCGCGGTCGGCCAGCGCCAGCGCCAGCGACGGGTCGCGCCGCGGCCCCTGCGGCAGGTCGGCGTCGAAATCGAGCATCACCGGCACGCAGACATCGTCGCAGACGCCGATTTCGAGCTGGCCGGAGATCCGCACCGCCTCTCCGGCGCGGCGCGGCGCGATCTCGACCGGCAGCACCACCTGCTCGGAATAGCCATAGGTCTCGAACCCGCCCAACTCGAAGATCTCGGGCACCGGCCAGTGCAGCCTCGCGCCCGCGACATTGGTCGAGCCCGACCAGTTCACCGCTGGCGGAATCCCCGCCTCTCCGGGCGCGCGCCAATAGGTCTTCCACCCCGGCGCGAGGCTGATCCGGAACCCCGCCATCTGCGTGCCGTCCTCGGCGCGCCAGCCCGGCAGCATGTCGAGCCGGACGATATCGTCGACCGGCCCGGAAATGGCCGCGGCCGGCGCGGCGAGAGCGAATGAAAGGGCGATCGGGGCGAGGCGCGAAAAACGGGTCATGGCGGCAGTGATGCCCCCCGCGCGAAGCGATGGAAAGTCACGAGCCCGCGAGAGCCGGCCAAGCGCCCCCTTGATCGTGTGGCCCGCGCATCACATTCTGAAGACATGGAAAGCCTGAACCCCGACCTGAGCGGCAAGCTCCTCATCGCCATGCCCGGCATGGCCGATCCGCGCTTCGATCACGCGGTGATCTTCGTCTGCGCCCATTCCGACGAGGGCGCGATGGGGCTCATCGTCAACAAGCCCGCCACCGAGGTGCGGTTTTCCGACCTGCTGGAGCAGCTCGAAATCACCGCCGACCCCGGCATCCGCGACATCCGCGTGCATGTCGGCGGCCCGGTCGAGGAAAGCCGCGGCTTCGTGCTGCACACCACCGATTACGCCTCCGACCAGGGCACGCTGCAGGTCGACGAGACCACGGCGATGACCGCGACGCTCGACGTGCTCGAGGAGATCGCGCATGGGCGCGGGCCGAAATCCTCGCTGCTGGCGCTGGGCTATGCGGGCTGGGGGCCCGGCCAGCTCGAAAGCGAGCTGGCGCAGAATGGCTGGCTGATCGGCGAGGCGCAGCACGCGGTCGTCTTCGGCCGCGCTAACGAGCACAAATGGTCGGCCGCGCTCAAGGCGGTCGGCATCGACCCTCTGAGCCTCTCGCCGACCTCCGGCACCGCCTGAGCCGCGCCCGCCCGAAGGCTCAGCCCTCATGCTCCTGGGCAATGAGCGCCTCGACGATGGCGCGCGCGCTGTCCGAGGACCAGTCCGCCTCGCCCTGCAGCCGCCCGATCTCCCGGCCCTGCGCATCGAGGATCAGCGTCACCGGCAGGCCCAGCACGCCCATGTCGCGCGCCAGCGCCTGTCGCGCATCCTTGTGACGCGGCAGGGTCTCGGCGCCGATCTCGGCCAGAAAGCGCTCCATGCCCGCCGGATCGTTGCGGCCCGTGGCGATGGTGACGACCTCGAAATCCTCGCCGCCATACTCGTCCTGCAGCGCGGCGAGCTGCGGCATCTCCTCGCGGCAGGGCGCGCACCACGTTGCCCAGAAGTTCACCAGAACCGGCTTGCCCTCATACGCCGCGAGCGTGATCTCGCCGCCCTCTTCGCTCTCGAAGGGCACGTCCGATCCGCGCTGCGGCTCGGCATGGATGGCAAGCTTGCGCATGTCGCCCTCGCGCAGCGCCTCCAGATCGGCGGGGGCGGCGTTTGCAAGGCCGGTTGCCGCCATGTAAAGACCGATGAGAACGACGCTGCGCATGTGATTTCCTTCAAGGACCAAAAGATGACCGAGAGCTCCAACGCGATGTGGGGCGGCCGTTTCGCCGCCGGGCCGGATGCGATCATGGAGGCGATCAACGCCTCGATCGGCTACGACCGGCGCCTCGCGCCACAGGACATCGAAGGCTCCCGCGCCCATGCCGCGATGCTCGCGGCCCAAGGCATCATCGAGGCTAAAGATGCGGAAGAGATCAGGAAAGGCCTTCTCACGGTCTTGTCAGAGATCGAGGAGGGCCGCTTCGAATTCTCCACCGCGCTCGAAGACATCCACATGAACGTGGAGGCGCGGCTGAAGCAGCTGATCGGCGAGCCCGCGGGGCGTCTGCATACGGGGCGCTCGCGCAACGATCAGGTCGCGACCGACCTGCGGCTCTGGGTGCGCGACCAGTGCGACGCCGCCGATGACGCCCTGAAGGCGCTGATCGAGGCGCTCTTGGGTCAGGCCGAGGCCGGGGCCGACTGGGTCATGCCGGGCTTCACCCATCTGCAGACCGCGCAGCCGGTGACATGGGGCCATCACATGATGGCCTATGTCGAGATGTTCGCCCGCGACCGCGCGCGCTTTGCCAATGCCCGCAAGCTGATGAACGAAAGCCCCCTCGGCGCCGCAGCACTCGCCGGCACCTCCTTTCCGATCGACCGCGAGGCGACGGCGCAGGCGCTCGGCTTCGACCGGCCCATGGCCAACAGCCTCGACGCCGTGTCGGACCGCGATTTCGCGCTCGAATTCCTGTCCTCGGCCACGATCTGCGCGATGCACCTGTCGCGGCTCTCCGAGGAGCTGGTGATCTGGTCCTCGGCGCAGTTCCGCTTCGTCGCCATGTCGGACCGCTGGTCGACCGGCTCCTCGATCATGCCGCAAAAGCGCAACCCCGACGCCGCCGAGCTGATCCGCGCCAAGATCGGCCGCATCCTCGGGGCCAACGTCGCGCTGCTCACCGTGATGAAGGGCCTGCCGCTCGCCTATGGCAAGGACATGCAGGAGGACAAGGAGCAGGTCTTCGACGCCGCCGACAACCTTATGCTGAGCTTGGCCGCGATGACCGGCATGGTGGCCGACATGACCGCCCAGCCCGACAATCTGCGCGCCGCCGCCGCCTCGGGCTTTTCCACCGCGACCGATCTCGCCGACTGGCTGGTGCGCGCGCTCGGCCTGCCCTTCCGCGAGGCGCATCACGTCACAGGGTCTCTGGTGGCGCGGGCCGAGGAAAAGGGCTGCGACCTGCCCGACCTCACGCTCGACGACATGAAGGCGGTGCATGAGGACATCACCGAGGAGGTGTTCGGCGTGCTGACGGTCGAGAACTCGGTCGCCTCGCGCAGCGCCTATGGCGGCACCGCCCCCGACAATGTGCGCGCGCAGATCGCCCGCTGGCGGGATGCGCTGAAGTGAGGTTCGCGCTTCTGGCATTGGCGCTTCTGGCGGGCTGCGGCGCGGGCGGCGCGCCGCAGGCCCCCGGCGCGGTGCTGGACTATGGCGAGACCGAGACGGATCGCCGGCTCGGGGCCGCGCCGTGAGGTGGGTCTGGCTGGCGCTCGCCATCTGGGGCGCGCTGCACCCGATGCGCTGGTTCATCGTCTGGTTCGCACAGAACGGCTATTCCTGGTCGGGCCTCTTCGCGGCCTGGCGCGCCAACCCGGCCACCACCGGGCTGATGTGGGACGCGACCATCGCCGCCGTGGCGCTAACGTTGTGGATTCTCTCGGAGGTGCGCGTGCGCCGCAACTGGGAGGCGCTGGCCGCGATTCCGGCGACATTCCTTATCGGCGTCGGCTGCGGCCTGCCGCTCTACCTCTTTCTGCGCACCCGCCCGCTCTGAGCCCCGGCCGCGGCGGGGCTTGGGATCGCGGCGCGATCTGCTAAGACGCGACCGACCCATGCCAGCGGAGCCCAGACCTTGGACCATTTCCTCTATCGCAACGGCCAGCTGATGGCCGAGGACGTCGCCCTCTCCGAGATCGTGGCCGAGGTCGGCACGCCGGTCTATGTCTACTCCGCCGCGACCCTGCTGCGGCATCTCAAGCTGTTCGAGGAGGCGCTCGACGGGTTGCCGCATCTCGTCTGCTTCGCGGTGAAATCCCTCGGCAACGTCGCGGTGCTCAAGCTTCTGGGCGAGGCCGGGGCGGGCATGGATATCGTCTCTGGTGGCGAATACGCCCGCGCCCGCGCCGCGGGCGTGCCGGGCGAGCGTATCGTCTTTTCCGGCGTCGGCAAGACGCGGCAGGAAATGCGCATGGCGCTCGAAGGCGGCATCCGCCAGTTCAACGTCGAGAGCGAGCGCGAGCTTCTGGCGCTGTCGGACGTGGCGAGCGCGATGGGCGCGACCGCGCCGATCACCATCCGGGTGAACCCCGATGTCGACGCCAAGACCCATGCCAAGATCGCCACCGGCAAGTCCGAGAACAAGTTCGGCATCCCGATCGCACGCGCCCGCGAGGTCTATGCCATGGCGGCCCGGCTGCCCGGCATCGAGGTGATCGGCATCGACGTGCATATCGGCAGCCAGCTGACCGAGCTTGCCCCCTTCGAGGCGGCCTTCACCAAGGTGGCCGAGTTGACCGAAATCTTGCGCGCCGAGGGCCACGACATCCGCCGACTCGATCTCGGCGGCGGGCTTGGCATTCCCTATGAGCGGATCAACGAGGCCCCGCCCCTGCCCTTCGATTACGGCGCGCTGATCCGGCGCACGGTCGGCCATCTGGGCTGCGAGATCGAGATCGAGCCGGGGCGGCTGGTGGCGGGCAATGCCGGGCTGCTGATCAGCCGGGTGATCTATGCCAAATCCGGCGAGGGCCGGGATTTCCTCATTCTCGACGCCGCGATGAACGATCTCGTGCGCCCCTCGATGTATGACGCGCATCACGACATCGTCCCCGTGGTCGAGCCCGAGGCCGGGGCCGAGACCAAGCCGTGGGACATCGTCGGCCCGGTCTGCGAGACCGGCGATACCTTCGCCCGCGCGCGCGACCTGCCGCCGGTGTCCGAGGGCGACCTCGTCGCCTTCCGCGCGGCCGGGGCCTACGGCGCGGTGATGGCGAGCGAATACAACGCCCGCCCGCTGATCCCCGAAGTTCTCGTCAGGGGCGATCAATTCGCGGTTATCCGCCGCAGGCCGAGCTATGAGGAGATGATCGCGCGCGATAGCATCCCCGAATGGCTATGATGGAGAGAGCCGCCACCTGTCCCGGAGCACCCGCGCCCTGACCGAGCCCCGCGATCCCCTGTCGCATCTGAGACGCCCCGCCGCGCTGACCCGCGCCGGGATGGTGGCCGAACGGCTGCTGCGCGCCTTCTGGCCGCTCTGGACGGTGCTGGCGCTGGCGCTGGCGCCGCTGATCGCGGGCTGGCAGGACCGGCTGCCGGTCGAAGCCTTCTGGGGCTGGGCGGTGCTGGCGATCCTGGGCGCGCTGGCCGGGCTCGGCTGGGGGCTGTGGCGGTTTCGCTGGCCCTCGCGCGCCGAAGCGCTCGACCGGCTCGACCGCAGCCTGCCGGGACGCCCCGTCTCGGCGCTCAGCGATGCGCAGGCGACGGGGCGCGGCGATGCGGGCTCCGAGGCGCTCTGGGCCGCGCATCTGGAGCGGATGCGCGCGCGCAGCGAAAACGCGCCCCCCGCCCGCCCGAACCTGCGCCTTGCCGCACGCGACCCGTTCGGCCTGCGCTACATCGCGCTGCTGTTTCTGGTCACGGCGCTTCTCTTCGGATCGGTCTGGCGGCTGGGCAGCGTCACCGCGCTCGCGCCCGATGGCGGCGGCGCTTTGGCGCAGGGGCCGGTCTGGGAGGGCTGGGTTGAGCCGCCCGCCCATACCGACCGGCCCGTGCTCTACCTGCCCGACCAGCCGCCCGGCCCCCTCGCGGTGCCCGAGGGCAGCACCATCACCGTGCGGCTCTATGGCAAGGTCGGCGCGCTGACCCTGTCGGAAACGGTCTCGGGGCGCACCGGCGAGCTGCCCGCCGCCTCCGAGCCGCGCCAGAGCTTCACCGTCAACCATGACGGGCAGATCGCCATCGACGGGCCGGGCGGCGCGGCCTGGCAGGTCGAGGCGATCCCGGATGCACCGCCCGAGGTCTCGGTGGCCGGGCCCTTGGAGACCGTCGGGCTGGGCCAGGCCGCCCTGCCCTTTCGCGCCGGCGACGATCACGGCGTGGTCTCGGGCACCGCCTCGATCGCGCTCGACGCGGAGGCGGTCGAGCGGCGCCATGGTCTCTCCACCGCCCCCGATCCGCGCGAACCGCTCACGGTCGACCTGCCGGTGCCCTTCACCGGCGACCGGCGCGAGATCGAGGAGGTGCTGTCGGGCGATTTCTCGCAGCACCCCTTCGCCAACATGCCGGTGCGGATCACGCTGGAGGTGACCGATGCCGCCGGGCAGAGCGGCGCGTCGCAGCCCTATCCGACGGTGCTGCCGGGCCGGCGCTTCTTTCAGCCGGTGGCCCGCGCCGTGGCCGAGCAGCGGCGCGATCTTCTGTGGTCGCGCGACAATGCGGGCCGGGTGGTCGACCTGCTGCGCGCCGTGTCGCACCGGCCCGAGGCGGTGTTTCCCGACCGGGCGACCTATCTGCGGCTGCGCGTGGCGCTGCGCCGCCTCGACCGGCTGCACCGCGCGCCCGGCGGGCTCGCGCCCGAGGCGCAGGAGGAGATCGCGCAGGCGCTGTGGGAGCTGGCGGTGCAGCTCGAAGACGGCACGCTCGCCGATGCGCGCGAGCGGCTGCGCCGCGCGCAGGAGCGGCTGGCGCAGGCGATGCGCGACGGGGCGAGCGCGGACGAGATCGCCGAGCTGATGGACGAGCTGCGCGCCGCGACCGACGATTACCTGTCGATGCTGGCGCAGGACGCGCAGCCCGCCGAGGACGGGCTCGATGAGCCCCAGACCGGGCAGAACGACAGCATGCAGGTCACGCAGGACGAGCTGCAGGCGCTGATGGACCGGATCCAGGAGCTGATGGAAGAAGGCCGGATGGCCGAGGCGGCCGAGCTGATGGAGCAGCTCAACCGGATGATGGAGAACCTGCAGGTGGCGCAGGGCGAAGGCGGCGCGGGGCCGGGCACGCCGGGCCAGCGCTCGATGCAGGAGCTGCAGGACACGCTGCGCGACCAGCAGGAGCTGTCCGACGAGGCGTTCCGCGATCTGCAGGACCGCTTCAACGGCCGCGACCCCGGGCAGAACCGGGGCCAGGGCCAGCCGGGGCAGGGACAAGCCGGACAAGGACAGCCGGGGCAACCGGGAAGCCAGGACGAGCCGGGCGGCGGGGCGCGGGACGGGCAAGACGGCGCGGGCAGCCTCGCGGACCGGCAACAGGCGCTGCGCGACGAGCTGGCCCGCCAGCGCGGCGCCCTGCCCCGGCTCGACGGCGAAGCGGCCGAGCGCGCGGGCGAGGCGCTCGACCGGGCCGGCCGCGCGATGGACGAGGCCGAGGAGGCGCTGCGCCGCGACGATCTCGCCGGGGCGATCGACCGGCAGGCCGAGGCGACCGAGGCGCTGCGTGGTGCCGCGCGCGAGCTGGGCCAGGCGCTGGCCCGGAACGAAGGGAACGAGGCGCAAGGCACGCGCGAGGGCGCACAGCCCGGCGCGGGCGGCGGGCGCGATCCGCTGGGGCGCGACAGCGCCGAACAGGGCGGGCCGGGCAGCGAAGGCGAGATGATCGACGGCACCGACCCGACAAGGCGCGCCGAGGAACTCCTGGGCGAGATCCGCCGCCGCGCCGCCGAGCGCGAGCGCCCGCAGGCCGAGCGCGACTACCTCGAACGCCTGCTCGACCTGTTCTGACCGCGCAGTCCGGTCAGCCCAGCGCCGCGAGCAGCCCGCGCAGCCAGGCGTCGAGCCCGGCGCGCAGCGTGTCGACCCAGCCGGCAAAGGCATCGAGCGGGCCGGCCAGCGGCGGCAGCGCCGCGCCGATCCCCCCGGCATTGGCATAGATCAGCACCAGCGCCGCCGCGATCAGCAGCGCCGTGCCGAAGCCGAGCCGAAAGCCGCGGCCGCGGCGCATGTCGCCGGGCTCGGCCACGCGATGCGCCGGGCCGCGCATCGCGGTGCTGCGCAGGCTGGAATTGATCTCCTCGATATCGGGCAGCAGGTCGCGCCGCGTCACCGCGCCGGTCGAGGCCGCGGCCACGCTCGCGCGCTGCCGCGCGGCCTCGTGCAAGGCCGTTTCATCCGCCGCGGCGGGGGCCTCACGCGTGGCCGCGCGGTCGGGAATCTCGTGCATGGCTGCGCGATCAGGCGTCTCGCGCGCGACCTCGCGATCGCGCGCGCTCTCATCGCCCGCCTCGATCATCTCATCGGTCGCGTCGGTCCCGTCAGTCTGGGCGACATCCGAATCGCGAATGTCCTCCGCTTCGGCCCATTCGCTCCGCGCCGCCCACTCATCGGGCGCGACCCCGGCATCCCGTTCCTCCCGCGGCATCGGCTCGAAGGGCGCAGCCTCCTCGGGCGGTCGGGGCGGCTCATCCGGCTCTTCGGCCGAAAGGCTGGCCATCAGCGCCGGATCGTCGAGATCGTCGTCGATCCTGTCGTCATGGGGCGCGGCCTCGCCCGATGGCGCGAAGGCCTCGGGCTGCGACGCAGAAGGCGTATCCTCTTGCGGCACCCCGCCCTCGGCGGGCGCGTCCTCGAGGTCGGCAAGGCCACCGGGGGCCGGCGCGGCTGCCCCTTGCAAGGCTTCGAGATCGGCCTGCCGCGCGGGCGCATCCGGGTCGGCCTCCGCCTCGAGCCTTTCGCCGCGCAGCAGGCGCTCGAAATCCGAATCCGCCTCGTCCTCCTCCTCTTCCCAAAGGTCGCGGCTGTCGATGCGCGGCGCATCGGGGCCGGTGCGCGGACGGTCGGGCGTGACCGCCTCGAAATCGATCTCCGCCTCGTCCTCGTCGGTCTCTTCGAAAGGATCGAACCGCGCCGGAGCGGGCGCTGCCGCCTCACCATCCCCGATCGGCATGGACCGGCTGTCCAGATCGGAGGATGCCGGAGCGCTCCCCTGCCCGAACGCCGCGAGATCGGCCTCCTGCCGGGGCGGGGCCGAAGCAGGCTGTTCAGCCGGCTGCATGGCCTCGGGCCGGTCATGATCCTTCGGATCATCGGCCGCGGCGGCAGGCTGATCCGCCACCCCCGTCTCTTCGCCATCGGCGAAGCTGGAGTCTTCCGCCCCATCAGGCACGGCATCCGGCGCGTCATCGAAGGCGGGCGCAGCTTCGGCTTCAGCTTCAGCTTCGGCTTCGGCTTCGGCTTCGGCTTCGGCTTCGGCTTCGGCTTCGGCTTCGAACTCCGCCTCCGGTGCCGCGTCAAGCGCGCGGTCCAGCTCGGGCTCGGACTCGGGCATGGGCTCGGAAGCGGTCTCCGCGGCTGGCGGCGCGGCGGCGCGGCGGCGGGCGGCGGCCTCGCGCTCGGCCTCGGCGCGCAGGATCTCCGCGATCTCGGGCGTGATCGTGCTGCGCGGCGCGGGCGCGGCGGGCGCATCCGTCCCGGCCTCCGCCTCGGGCACCGGCGTGGCAAGCCACGTCACCCCGCAATTCGAGCATTGCACGTCGCGCCCCTCGGGCGGAACGGCATCGCGCGTCACCTCGTACTGGGCACCGCAATTCGGGCAGGTCAATCGCATCCGTTTCTTCCCTTCGCGCCCGGCGGCCACTGCGCGATCAACCTAGCGGCCCCATTGCCCCGCGCCAAGAACGCGCGCATCCGCGCCGCGCGGCCTGATGCAGCGCTGCAATTGCAACCCCGGCCCGGCTCGGGCAGAAGGGAGACGCAACAGGGGGCAGCAGGTGATCGAACTTCGGGACGTGGCCTATAGTTATGGCGGCGGAGAATTGTTCTCCGGCCTGTCGCTGTCGCTCGCGCCGGGGTCGTTCCACTTCCTCACCGGCCCCTCGGGGGCGGGCAAGACGACGCTGCTGAAGCTGTGCTACGGCGATCTCGTGCCGACCTCGGGCGCCGTGGCGCTCTGGGGCGAGGACACCACCGGCATGGCGCGCGACGGGCTCGCGCTCAACCGCCGCCGCATCGGCGTGGTGCATCAGGACTGCCAGTTTCTCGATCATCTGCCGCTGACCGACAACGTGGCGCTGCCACTCACCGTCGCCGGGCGGCACCAGGAGGCCGAGGCCTACCTGCCCGATCTGCTGGCCTGGGTCGGCCTCACCCGCCACGCAAAGCGCCGCCCGCCCGAGCTGTCGGGCGGCGAGCGGCAGCGCGCGGCGCTGGCCCGCGCGGTCATCATGTCGCCCGAGGTGATCATCGCCGACGAGCCCACCGGCAATGTCGACTGGGACATGTCGCAGCGCCTGCTGGCGCTGCTGGTGGAGCTCAACCGCATGGGCAAGGCGGTGCTGATCGCCACCCATGACATGAACCTGATCCGCAGCGCCAAGGCGCAGGTCGCGGTGCGCACGCTCAGGCTCAAGGACCGACAGCTCATCGCCGCGGGGGCCGAGCTGTGAAGCGCGCGGCTTGGCAGGCGCTGTCCTTTCTCGCCGGTGACGTGCAGGCCGACCGCACCGTGCCGCCCACCGGCTTCACCGCGCGGCTGACGCTGTTCACCGCCGCCGCCATGGCGCTGCTGACGGTCTTCGCGCTGGCGCTGTCGCTGGCCACCGGCCGGCTGGCCGCGCGCTGGGGCGAGGAGCTGGCGCAGACCTCGACGCTCAGGATCTCGGCCCCCGCCGAACAGCTGGCGGCCCAGACCGCCGCCGCGCTCGACGTGCTGCGCACCACGCCGGGCATCGCCCGGGCGCGCGCCCTGACCGAAGAAGAGGAACAGGCCTTGCTGACCCCGTGGTTCGGACCGGATCTGCCGCTCGACGCGCTGCCGATCCCGCAGCTGATCGAGATCGAGGAAGAGGGCGACGGCTATGACGCCACGGGCCTGCGCGCCCGGCTTCAGGCCGAGGTGCCCGGCGCGGTGCTCGACGATCACACCCGCTGGCGCGAGCCGCTCGTCGCCGCTGCCGGGCGGCTGCGCGCGCTGGGCGCGCTGGCGATCCTGCTGATCGGCGCCTCGACGGCGGCGATGATCACGCTGGCCGCGCAATCGGCGCTCTCGGCCAATGCACAGGTGATCCGGGTGCTGCGGCTGGTCGGCGCGCGCGACGCCTACATCACCCGCGCCTTCGTGCGCCGCTTCACGCTGCGCGCGCTCACCGGTGCGGCGGCGGGGACGCTCGCGGGCGGGGTGCTTCTGGCGCTGCTGCCCGGCGCGGCGCGGGGCACCGACAGCTTCCTGACCGGCATCGGCCTTGCCGGGGCGGACTGGCTGTGGCTGCTGCCGATCCCGCCGCTCGCCGCCGCCGTGGCCTTTGCCGCCACGCGCATGGCGGCGCGGCGGATGCTGGAGCGACAGTCATGAGCGGGCTGGCTTACGGCTGGCGCTGGCTGCGCAGCCTGCTGTTCAGCGGCGTGATCTACGCCGCGATGCTGCCGATCGGGCTCGCCTATACGCCTTGGGCGATCATGAGCCGCGACGGCGCCGTCGCCGCCGCCCATACATGGTGCCGCTTCGTGCGCTGGCTGGCGCGGGTGCTTCTGGGGCTCAGGACCGAAGTGCGCGGCACGCCGCCCGAGGGCGAGGTGATGGTCGCCGCCAAGCATCAGAGCTTTCTCGACATCATCATGATCTACGGCTCCGTGCCGCGCGGCCGCTTCATCATGAAGAAGGAGCTGGTCTATGCGCCGGTGCTGGGCCAGATCGCGCTGCGCATGGGCTGCGTGCCGGTCGATCGCGGCAAGCGCGGCGCGGCCATCAAGAAGATGATGGTCGAGGTGCGCGCGGGCCGCGACGATCCCGGCCAGCTCATCATCTACCCGCAGGGCACGCGGCTCGCGCCGGGCGTCCATGCGCCCTACAAGACCGGCACCGCCGCCATCTACCGCGAGCTGAACCAGCCCTGCGTGCCCGTGGCCTGCAATGTCGGGCTGTTCTGGCCCCGCCGCGGCGTGCTGCGCCGCCCCGGCACCGCCGTGGTCGAATTCCTCCCACCGATCCCGCCAGGCCTGCCCGCACCCGAGTTCATGGCCCGGCTCGAAGCCGAGATCGAGCCGCGCTCCAACGCGCTGATGGCCGAGGCCGGCTTCCCCCTCGCCGTGGAGGAAACAGCGTGAGGACCGTGGACAGCATCGAGGCGCTCGAAGCGCTTTATGAGCGCAAGCCCTCGGGCGCCGCGCTCGACAAGGTCACCGACCGGCTGACCCCCGCCCAGGCGGCCTGGATCGAAGCCTCGCGCTTTTGCGTGCTCAGCACGGTCGGCCCCGAGGGCACCGATGCCAGCCCGCGCGGCGATGACGGCCCGGTGGTGCGGATCATGGATGAGCGCACCCTGCTCCTGCCCGACTGGCGCGGCAACAACCGCATGGATTCGCTGCGCAACATCGTGCGCGACGGGCGGGTGAGCCTGATGTTCCTCGTGATCGGCGCCACCATCGTCATGCGCGTCAATGGCCGCGCCGTGCTGAGCGACGATCCCGATCTGACCGCGCGCTTCGCCCATGAGGACATGCATCCGCGCGCGGTGATCGTGGTGTCGGTGAGCGAGGCCTATCCGCAATGCGCCCGCGCGGTGATGCGTGCCGGGCTCTGGAGCCGCGGCGACGACAGCGCGGGCCTGCCCGGCATCGGCGAGATGCTGGCCGAGGCCAGGGAAGGCTTCGACGGCGCGGCTTATGATGCGCAGTGGCCGGAGCGGGCGAAGACCACGATGTGGTAGCGCCCGGCCCCGGCCGTGGAATTTGCGTATTTGAAGAAAGATGAACCGAAGGGGGCGCGCCGATCAGGCGGCCAGCCCCTTCGAGCCGAGGTCGAGATATTTGCGGCGGCGGTCGGCGCGGACCGCCTGGCCGTCCATGCCGCCAAGCTCGTCGAGCATCTTGCCGATCTCGCGGCCCACCGCGTCGATCGCGGCGCCCGCGTCGCGATGCGCGCCGCCCAGCGGCTCGGCGACGATCCGGTCGCAGACGCCAAGCTCTTTCAGCTCCTGCGCGGTCAGGCGCAGCGCCTCGGCGGCCTCGCGCATCTTTTCGGCATCCTTCCACAGGATCGAGGCGCAGCCCTCGGGCGAGATCACCGAGTAGATCGAATGCTCCAGCATCGCCACGCGGTTCGCGGTGGCAAAGGCCACCGCCCCGCCCGAGCCGCCCTCGCCGATGATGACGGAGACCAGCGGCACCTCGATCTGCAGGCATTTCTCGGTCGAGCGCGCGATCGCCTCGGACTGGCCGCGCTCCTCCGCGCCCTTGCCCGGATAGGCGCCGGGCGTGTCGACGAGGGTGACGACCGGCAGCTTGAAGCGATGGGCGATATCCATCAGCCGGATCGCCTTGCGGTAGCCCTCGGGGCGCGCCATGCCGAAATTGCGCTCGATCCGGGACTTGGTGTCGTGGCCCTTCTCATGGCCGATCACCACCACCGGGCGGCCGTCGAGCCGCGCCAGACCGCCCATCACCGCGTGATCATCGGCGAAGTTGCGATCGCCGGCGAGCGGCGTGTATTCGGTGAAGAGCCGCTCGATGTAATCCTTGCAATGCGGCCGCTCGGGATGGCGCGCGACCTGGCATTTGCGCCAGGGCGTCAGGCTGCCATAGAGCTGCGTCAGCATGTCGTGGCTCTTGCGGTCGAGCGCCGCGGCCTCCTTCTCGACATCCATTTCCGGGCTGCGCCTGGCCAGCGCGCGCAGCTCCTCGGCCTGGCCTTCGATCTCGGCGAGCGGCTTCTCGAATTCGAGGTAGATGGTCATGCGAAGGCCCCTGCATTTGCGCGTGCCCCCGGTATATGACGCGTCGCGCGGGCCGGTGCAACTCGGGGCGCGCGCGCCTGCTTGACGCGCGCCCCGCCCGCGCCACCCTGAAGCCCCGGATACGAGGGAGGGACCGCCATGGCCGACGACATCATCGCCACCGCCGCCGAGGCGCTGGAGGCCGAGGCCCTGCCGCGGCTGCGCGAGGTGCATGCGGACGAGGCGGGGGACGCGGCCCCGCAGGCGCTGCCGCCCGCGCTGCGCAAGCCCGCAGGGGCCAAGAGCCCGGCGCGCTGGGCCTATGAGCGGCTGATCCACTACGTCAAGCGGTTCGAGGACGGGCTGGAGCCGGGCGAGGAGGTCGCCATGGCGATGACGGGGGGACCTTCGGGCGTGCTGCGCATCAAGGGCATGGGCTATTTCGATCCCGATATCGTGACCTTCTATGGCACGGACCCCGCGGGCGCCAAGACGCAGCTGATCCAGCACGTCACCCAGCTTTCGGTGATCCTGCGCGCCCTGCCCCGCCCGCGCCCCGAGGCCCCGGCCCGGCGGATCGGCTTCCGGCTGGCGCGCGAGCTGGAGGAGGAGGAGGAGGCCGAAAGCGAGCCGCAGGAGGACACGGCGCCACACGGACCCGATGCCGCGCCCGAGACATCGTGACAAGCGCGGGGATTCGGGCTAACTCCCGGCGCGATACGCCAGATGCCCAGATGCGAGGAGCCCCCGATGGCCGACGATCAGCAGCACCACCATGTTCCCGGGACCATGGACATCACCGACCAGGAACGCACCTATGCGGGCTTCATCAAGCTGACGACCCGCACCGTCATCGCGATCATCGTCGCGCTGATCCTGCTCGCGCTCGTCAACGCCTGAGCCATGCAGCGGCGCGCGTTTCTCATCGCCGCGCCGCTGGCGCTGGCCGGATGCGGCACCGGCGGCGAGGCGGTCTGGGCCGCCGACGCGGCGGTCGATGCCGCGCGCTACGTCCATGACGGGCCGCCCGCGCTGACGCTCTACACGGTCAACAATCTCGGCACCGGCAACGGCGCGCATAGCGCGCTGCTGATCAATGCGAGCCAGAGGGTGCTGTTCGACCCGGCGGGCAGCTTCGGCCACCCTTCGATCCCCGAGCGCAACGACGTGCTGTTCGGCATGACGCCGCAGGTGGTGAAGAGCTACGTCTCCTACCACTCGCGCGCCTCCTACGTGACCGTGGAGCAAAGGCTCGAAGTGCCGGCCCCCACCGCCGAGGCGGCGCTGAAGCTGGCGCTTTCGGCCGGGCCGGTGCGGCAGGCCTTCTGCACGCGCGCGATCTCGCAGCTGCTGGGCCAGCTGCCCGGCTTCGAAGGGCTCGGCACGACATGGTTTCCCGACAAGCTGATGGCCCGCTTCGGCGCGCTGCCCGGCGTGGTGACCACCGAGCACAACGAGAACGACAGCGACAGCCTGCGCGACGCGCGGCGCGCCGTGGCGCGGCAGCTGGACAGCTGACGCCTCCGCACGGAAAGCCCCGCCGATGAGCGCGCCCTTCGAAGCCCCGCCCGGCATGATCCTCGCAGGGGGGCTGTCGCGCCGGATGGGCGGCGGCGACAAGGGGCTGCGCGATCTTTCGGGCCGCCCGCTCCTTGCGCATGTGATCGCGCGGATGGCGCCGCAGCTGCCCGCCCTCGCGCTCAACGCCAATGGCGATCCGGCCCGCTTCGCCCCCCTCGGCCTTAAGGTGGTGCCCGACCCGCTGCCGGGCCATCCCGGCCCGCTGGCGGGCGTGCTGGCGGCGATGGGCTGGGCGCAGGCGCGCGGCGCGCCATGGGTCGTCACCGTGCCGGGCGACACGCCCTGGCTGCCGGGCGACCTGGTGCCGCGGCTGATTCTCGCCAGCGAAGATAGCGACGGCATCGCGCTGGCCGAATGCGGCGGGCGGCTGCACCCGGTCTGCGGGCTATGGCCGGTGCGGCTGCGCGCCACGCTGGAGCGGGACATCGCCGCCGGGGCGCGGCGGATTGGCGATTGGGCGCAGCGCCACGGCGCGGCGCGCGCGGCGTTTGCCGAAGGAACCCCGGACCCCTTCGCCAATCTCAACACGCCCGAGGATTTCGCGCGCGCCGAGGCGCGGCGGTGAGGATCGGACAGGGCTTCGAAGAGCACGAGCGGGCGCGCATCGCGGCGCTCTACTGGGAGGCTTTCGGCGCCAAGCTGGGGCGGGTGCTCGGCCCCCGGCCCCGGGCGCTGCGCTTCATCGACCACGCGCTCGACCCGGCCCATGCGCTCTGCGCGCGCGCGCCGGGTGGCGAACTGCTCGGCGTGGCCGGGTTCAAGACCGCGCGCGGTGCGCTGGTGCTGGGCGGCCCCAGGGCCCTGCGCGCGGCCTATGGCCCGGTCGGGGCGGTCTGGCGGGCGGGCCTGCTGAACCTGCTCGAAAGCGACGTGGACAATGCACGCTTTCTCGTCGATGGGATCTTCGTGGCGCCCGAGACGCGCGGGCGCGGCGTGGGCTCGCGGCTCATCGAGGCGCTGGCGCAGGAGGCGCGCGCGCGCGGCCATGACGAGATCAGGCTCGAGGTGGTGGACGAGAACATCCGCGCCCGCGCGCTCTACGAGCGGCGCGGCTTCGTCGCCGCCGCGCGGCGCCCCGCGGGGCCGCTGCGGCTCGTCTTCGGGTTTCGCGCCACCACGACGATGATCCGCCGCCTCGGCTGAGCCTCAGGAGAAGTTGCCCGCCGCCGCGCCGAGCAGCCGGAAGGCGCGCCCGGTCCGGGTTTCGGCCAGAAGCGCGATCTCATCGTCCTCCGCGCCGTCGCAGTAATCGTCGAGCATCCGGTCGAACAGCCGCAGGAAATGCTGCGCCGTGTCGCGAAAGATCGTGTCCTCGCCCATCCGCGCGGTCGCGATCCCGGCCATGCCTTGGGCGTCGAGCCCCTCCGCCAGCGGCGCGAGCGGCGCGCCGCGCGCGCCTTGGGCCAGCGCGCGCCAGGCCTCGGCGGGCGCGGGCGGCGGCGCGAGGTCGTCCATGTAGATGCCGTCCTGGCTCAGCAGCGTCAGCACGTCCTGGCTGGCCTGGATGAGCTGGCGCGCGCGGGTGTCGCGCAAGGCGGCGCGCAAGGCGGCAAACCCTTCGAGATCCTGGTCGCTGTCGGGAAAGTTCAGCGCCCGCGCCAGCTCGGCCCGGCCCAGCGTCGGGGCGGGTTCGGGCGCAGGGGCCGGTGTTTCGGGTTCGGCCTCGGGGGCGGGCTCGGGGCGCATCACGCCGAATCCCGCCAGCGCCGTCTCGGTCTGGCGCGCCGCGCGCTCGATCCCGGCAAGCCGCCGGTCGAGCTCGGCCGGCAGCCCGCCGCCGCGCGCCTGCGTGCGCAGGCTGCGCTGCAGGGTCTGGATCTCGGCCCGCAGGCGGTGCGATTCCTCGCGCGCGCTGCGCGAGGCATGGCTCGCGAAAAGCCCGATCCACAAGAGCGCCACCGGCACCACCACGACCAGCACCGGCCCGACCAGCGTCGCCCCGCCCAGCGCCATGGCCAGCCCGGCGCCCAGCGCCCAGAGCAGGCTCGCCCCGGCGGCGATGCGCTCGGCGCGGCCCATCCGCTCCCATGGCAGGGCATGGGCGGAGGACGGTGCCTCGGTGGGCTGCGGGAGTTCGGGATCGTCGCTCATACCGCCCTTCCGGGCCGCTCGCGCGGCCTCACGAATAGCTGACGCTCAGGATCTCGTAGGACTTCTCGCCGCCCGGCGTGCGCACCTCGACGCTGTCGCCCTCATCCTTGCCGATCAGGGCGCGCGCCAGCGGCGACTTGATGTTGAGACGGCCCTGCTCGATATCGGCCTCGTATTCGCCGACGATCTGGTAGGTCTTCTCTTCGTCGGTGTCCTCGTCGACGAGCTTGACGGTCGCGCCGAACTTGATCGAGCCCGACATCTTCGAGGTGTCGATCACGTCGGCCAGGCCGATCACCCCTTCGAGCTCCTTGATCCGGCCCTCGATGAAGCTCTGCTTTTCCTTGGCCGAATGATACTCGGCGTTCTCGGAAAGGTCGCCATGCGCGCGCGCCTCCGAGATCGCCGCGATGATCTCCGGGCGCTCGACCGTCTTCAGGTGCTTCAGCTCCGCGTCGATCTTGGCAAAACCGGCGCGCGTCAGCGGGATCTTTTCCATTTTCTACAGCCTTTCCCCCATGCGGGGCCGTGCAACACCGGACGTTCTAACCCCGCCGGGCGGGACGAAGTCAAGCCCGTCTCCGGGGCTGGTTTCGGGCCCGTCTCCGGGGACGGCTTCGGGCCCGCATGGCGCGGGGTCGCAATTGTGCGTGTCGGGCGCATGCGATAGGCCTTTGCGCGGAGCAGGAGAGCCAACAGGGACACCGCCATGACCGAAGCCACCAGCCAGACCGAGACCCGCCCCGAGCGCGAGGCGATGGAATACGACGTGGTGATCGTCGGCGCGGGGCCCGCGGGCCTCTCGGCGGCGATCCGCCTCAAGCAGCTCGACCCCGAAACCTCCGTCGTGGTGCTGGAAAAGGGCTCCGAGGTCGGCGCGCATATCCTGTCGGGCGCGGTGCTCGACCCTTGCGGCCTCGACCGGCTTCTGCCCGACTGGCGCGAGATGGGCGCGCCGATCACCGTGCCGGTCAAGGAAGACCGCTTCCTGATGCTGGGCGAAGGCGGCTCGGTGCGCATCCCCAACATCGCGATGCCGCCGCTGATGAACAACCACGGCAACTACATCGTCTCGATGGGCAATGTCTGCCGCTGGATGGCCGAGCAGGCCGAGGCGCTCGGCGTCGAGATCTTTCCCGGCATGGCCTGCTCGGAGATCGTCTGGGGCGAGGATGGCCGCGTCGCGGGCGTGGTCGCGGGCGAATTCGGCAAGAACCCGGACGGCACGCCGGGGCCGGGCTACGAGCCGGGCATGGAGCTTTTGGGCAAATACGTCTTCCTGGGCGAAGGCGTGCGCGGCTCGCTCTCCAAGCAGGCGATCGAGCGCTTCGATCTGGCCCAGGGCCGCGAGCCGCAGAAATACGGGCTCGGCATGAAGGAGATCTGGGAGATCGACCCCGCCAAGCACCATGAGGGCCGGGTCGAGCACACCATGGGCTGGCCGCTGGAGAAGAACGCCGGCGGCGGCTCGTTCATCTACCATCTCGACAACAACCAGGTCTATGTCGGCTTCGTGGTGCATCTGGGCTACAAGAACCCCTATCTGCGCCCCTATCAGGAGTTCCAGCGCTTCAAGCACCACCCGGTGGTGGCCGAGCTTCTGAAGGGCGGCAAGCGCGTGGCCTACGGCGCCCGCGCGATCACCGAGGGCGGCTGGCAGTCGCTCCCGAAAACCGCCTTCCCGGGCGGCGCGCTCCTGGGCTGCGCCGCGGGCATGGTCAACGTGCCGCGCATCAAGGGCAATCACAACGCCATGCTCTCGGGCATCCACGCCGCCGAGGCCGCGCATGAGGCGATCAGGGCGGGCCGCTCGGGCGACGTGCTCGAAGGCTACGACGCGGCGGTGCGCGAGGGCGCGATCGGCAAGGACCTCAAGCGGGTGCGCAACGTCAAGCCGCTCTGGTCGCGCTGGGGGCTCACCGCCTCCATGGTGCTGGGCGGCTTCGACATGTGGACCAACACGCTGGGCTTCTCGCTGATGGGCACGATGGGCCATGGCAAGTCCGACGCCGAGGCGACCGAGCCCGCCAAGGATCACAAGGAGATCGTCTATCCCAAGCCCGACGGCGTGCTGAGCTTCGACCGGCTGACCAATGTCAGCTTCTCGGGCACCAACCACGAGGAAAGCCAGCCCTGCCATCTGAAGCTCAAGGATCCGAGCGTCCCGATCCAGAAGAACCTGCCGGTCTATGCCGAGCCGGCGCAGCGCTACTGCCCGGCCGGGGTCTACGAGGTGGTCGAGAAGGAGGACGGGCCGGAATTCGTGATCAATTTCCAGAACTGCGTCCACTGCAAGACCTGCGACATCAAGGACCCCAGCCAGAACATCGTCTGGACGGTGCCGCAGGGCGGCGACGGGCCGAACTACCCGAACATGTGATCGCGGATATCCGCCGGTCGGCGGGAACCCGCATTGCGCGGCCCCGCCGGCCTCTCTAGCCTGCCCGACAACACCAAGACCGGAACGGCAGGAGCAGAATGATGGTGACCCGAAGCCTGCGGGCCTTGGCCGTGACGGCCGGGATCCTGTCAGCCCCTTTCGCCCCTGCCCCGGCGATGGCCCAGAGCGCCCGCACCGATGCGGGCCCCTATCTTGCCGCCCGCGCCGCCGCCGCGGCGCAGGATTACGAGGCCGCCGCAGACTGGTTCGAGACCGCGCTCGGCGCCGATCCGCGCAACCCCGCCCTGCTCGAAGGGGCGATCGGCGGGCTTCTGGCCTCGGGCGAGGCGGAGGCGGCGATGCCCCTGGCCGAGCGGCTGCGCGAGACCGGCGCGCCCAGCCCCGTCGCCAACATGCTGCTGCAGATCGACGCGGCGAAGCGCGGCGACTGGGACGAGATCTTCGATCTTCTGGAGGCCGGTCACGGCGTCGGCCCGCTGGCCGACGGGCTGACCCGCGCCTGGGCCCGGCTCGGGCAGGGCCGCATGGACCAGGCGCTCTCGGCCTTCGACGAGGTGATCGAAACCCCCGGCCTGAGCGGCTTCGGCCTCTATCACAAGGCGCTGGCGCTGGCGGTGGCGGGCGATCTCTCGGCCGCCGAGGCGATCCTCGCCGCCGCGCCGGAGAACGGGCTGCCGCTGAGCCGGCAGGTCGTCACCGCCCATGCCCGCATTCTGGGGCGTCTCGACCGGCACGAGGAGGCGCTGGCGCTGCTCGACCGGGTCGGGCGCGGCGACGCGATCCTCGGGGCGCTGCGCACGCGCCTCGCGCAGGATCCCGACGCCACCCTCGATGACGTCACCACCGCCGTCGAGGGCCTCTCCGATCTCTATGTCAGCGTCGCGGGCGCGCTGGGCAACGAGACGCCGGGGGCCTTCGCGCTGCTTTACGCCCGCGCGGCGCTGGCGCTCGATCCCGACCGGGTCGAGGCGCTGCTGGTCACCGCGCAGCTGCTGGAGCGGGCCGGCCGGATGGATCTGGCGCAGCAGGCCTATGCCGAGGTGCCCGAGGACCATCCCGCCCATGTCACCGCCGAGCTTGGCCGCGCCGCGGCGCTGCGCCGGGCGGGCGAGCCCAGCCGCGCGCTCGAGGTGCTCGAACAGCTGTCGCGCGCGGCGCCGGAGCTGGCCGAGGTGCAGGTGGCGATCGGCGATCTGCAGCGCGTCCGCGGCGATGTCGCCGCCGCCGAGGCCGCCTACAGCGCCGCTCTGGACCTGGCGGGCGAGGATGCCGCCTGGTGGCTCTACTACATGCGCGGCATCGCCCGGCACGAGCAGGACGACTGGCCCGGCGCGGAGGCCGATTTCCGCGCCGCGCTCGAGATCGACCCCGACCGCGCCGAGGTGCTCAATTTCCTCGGCTATTCGCTGGTCGAGCGTGGCGAATCGCTCGACGAGGCGCTCGACATGATCGAACGCGCGGTGCGCAGCCAGCCCGACAACGGCGCGATCGTCGACAGCCTCGGCTGGGCGCAGTTCAAGCTCGGCCGCTACGAGGAGGCGGTGGGCCATCTCGAACGCGCCGCCGAGCTGGAGCCGGTGGACCCGGTCGTCAACGATCATCTGGGCGATGGCTACTGGGCGGTGGGCCGCCAGACCGAGGCGCGGTTTCAATGGCAGCGCGCGCTGTCCTTCGAGCCCGCGCCCGAGGAGGCCAGCCGCATCCGGGCCAAGCTCGAAAAGGGGCTCGATGCGGTGATCGCCGCCGAGGGCGGCGTGCCGCTCCGGCAGGTCGCGGGGGGGCAATGACCATGGCGCTCGACAAGGGGCTGGCACCGGCCAAGATCAATCTCGCCCTGCATGTCACCGGGCTGCGCGCCGGGGGCTATCACCTGCTCGACAGCCTCGTCGCCTTTGCCGGGGTGGGCGATCAGCTGACCGCCCTGCCCGCGACCGACCTGACACTCGAGGTGATGGGGCCCTTTTCCAAGGGCGTGCCGGTCGACGAGAGCAACTCCATCCTGCGCGCCGCGCGGGTGCTGCAGGCCACGCGCGGCGTGGCGCAGGGCGCGCGGATCAAGCTGACCAAGACGCTGCCCCATGCCGCGGGCATCGGCAGCGGCTCGTCGGATGCCGCGGCGGCGCTGCGGCTTCTGAGCCAGGTCTGGGGGGTCGAGAATTTCGCGCCCGACGATCCGATCGTGCTCGAACTCGGGGCCGACGTGCCGGTCTGCCTCCATGCCCCGGCCCCGGCACGGATGCGCGGCATCGGCGAAAGCCTGACCCCGTTGCCCGCCCTGCCCGGCTGCGGGCTGGTGCTCGTCAATCCCGGCGTCGAGGTGCCGACGGGACAGGTCTTCGACAAGCTCGCGCAGTCGGACAACGCCCCCATGGCGGAGATGCCCGCGCGGCTCGATTACGAGGGCTTCGTCGAATGGCTGGCCGCGCAGCGCAACGATCTGCAGGCCCCGGCCGAGGCGCTGGCGCCCGAGATCGCCCGCGCGCTCAAGCGGCTCCGCGCCATGCCCGGTGTCGATCTCGCGGTGATGTCGGGCTCGGGCGCGACCTGCGTCGGCCTCACCCGCGACATGGGCCGCGCGCGGCAGGTCGCCCGCGCGATCCAGCTGTCGGAAATGGGCTGGTGGGTGGCGCCGGCGCCGCTGCTCAGCTGATCCGCTCGACCACGTAGCTCGCCAGATCCTCGAGCATCTCGCTCAAGGGGTGGTCCGGCAGCGCGCGCAGGCTGAGGCGCGCGCGCTCGGCCCAGTCGAGCGCGGTCTGGCGCGTGCTTTCCAGCGCGCCGTGCCGCGCGAGGATCGCCTGCGCGCGGTCGAGATCGCCCGCCTCGACCCGGCCCTTGCCGATGGTGCGGCTCCAGAAGGCGCGCTCCTCCTCGTCGGCCTGCGCCAGCGCCCGGATCACCGGCAGCGTCAGCTTGCCCTCGCGCAGATCGTCGCCGAGCGCCTTGCCGATCGCCGCCGTGCCGCCATAATCGAGCAGGTCGTCGACGATCTGGAAGGCGATGCCGAGCGCGTCGCCGTAAGCGCGCAGCGCCGCGACATGCGGCTCGGGCGCGGCGGCGATGATGCCGCCCACCTCGGTCGCGGCCGAGAACAGCGCCGCCGTCTTGCCGCGCACCACCCGCAGATAGGTCTCTTCGGTGGTCTCCAGATTGCGCGCCGCGGTGAGCTGCAGCACCTCGCCCTCGGCGATGGTGGCCGAGGCGTTCGACAGGATGCCCAGCACCCGCAGCGAGCCGGTCTCGACCATCACCTGGAACGAGCGGGCGAAGAGATAATCGCCTACCAGCACCGAGGAGGTGTTGTCCCACAGCAGGTTCGCCGTGGGCCGGCCGCGCCGCTGCTTGCTGTCGTCGACCACGTCGTCATGCAGGAGCGTCGCGGTGTGGATGAACTCCACCGTCGCGGCGAGGTGGATGTGATAGGGGCCGTCATAGCCGCACAGCCGCGCCGCGGCGAGCGTCAGCATCGGCCGCAGCCGCTTGCCCCCCGCCTCGACCAGATGCGCGGTCACCTCGGGAATGCGTGGCGCATGCTCGGAGGCCATGCGCTCTCGGATCATCGCGTTGACGGCCTGCATGTCCTCCGAGAGGGCATGGGCGAGGCGGTCATGCGGCTTTGCTGTCGGCGTGGCGAGGTCCATGGCGGCGGTCTTCTCGACAAGGGCGCCGAAACGCCCTAGCTGGTTGCGGATGAAAGAGCTTTTGCGCAGCAACGACCCGACGGTCATCGCTTTTGCCACCGCCCTATTGAACGGCGAGGGTATAGACTGCTTCGAGTGGGACGTAAACACGAGCATCCTCGAAGGCAGCATCGGCATATTGCCGCGGCGCCTGATGGTGCGCAGTGCCGACCATGCCGCCGCCGAACGGGCGATGCGCGACAATGACGTCGACCTGGGCCGATGAGGCGCTGACCCGCGACGCCTTTCTCGGCGGGCGGGTGACGCTGTTGCAGCCGCGGCGCGGCTACCGGGCGGGGACCGACCCGGTGCTGCTTGCCGCCGCCGTCGAGGCCGAGCCGGGCCAGAGCGTGCTGGAGCTGGGCTGCGGCGCGGGCGCGGCGCTGATGTGCCTGGCCGCGCGGGTGCCTGATCTGGCGCTCTGGGGCGCGGAGATCCAGCCCGCCTATGCCGATCTGGCGCGCCGCAACGCCGCGCTGAACGGCGCGCAAGCCGAGATCCACACCGCCGATCTGCGCGCCCTGCCCGCCGCGCTCAAGGCGCGGCGATTCGATCATGTCATCGCCAACCCGCCCTATTTCGACCGCGCCCATTCGCGCCCCGCGCCAAACCCGGCCAAGGAGACCGCCTTCGGCGCGCCGCTGCCGATGGCGGCATGGGTCGATGCGATGGCGCGCCGGGTGGCGCCGCTGGGGCGGCTGACGCTGATCCAGCGCGCCGACCGGCTGCCCGAGATCATCGCCGCGCTGCATGGCCGGATGGGCGGCATCGCGCTGCGCCCGCTCGTCTCGCGCGCCGGGCGTGATGCGGAGCGGGTGGTGGTGACGGCGCGCCAGAGCGGCCGCGCCGCCTTCCGACTCGCCGCGCCGCTGGTGCTGCATGCCGGGGCGCGGCATCTGTCGGACGCCGCCGATTTCACCCCCGAGGCCGAAACTATTTTGCGCGATGGAGGAATCTTGCGCATCTAGAGGCGCAGATCACGCAAGATTTCGCGCATCGCGACAATAAAGGTCGATTGCGTCGCATCTCTCAGGTGACAGAATTGCAAAACCGTGCTCGACTGTCCTTGTCGCAACCAGACACAGGAGACAGCCTATGAGCCTGACATCGCATCTGGAGGAACTGCGCCGCAAACACCAGTCGCTTTCGCAGGAAGTGGAGATGGCGCAAAGGTCGCCCGCCACGAGCGACATCGAGATCGCTCAGATGAAGAAGCGCAAGCTCATGCTGAAGGAAGAGATCACGCGTCTCAGCCCGCACTAGGCTGGCCCCATGCCGGGCCGCGCGCCCGGCACATGCCCCTCGGGGCCCGACCCTCGTGACAGACACCTTGTTTCCGAAAAGCGCCCGCCGCTCACGCGACGGGCGCTGCTTTATCTGAAGGGAGGGGCCGATATCCCGCCCCCTCCTATCAGCCATCAGGCGAGATACTGCCCGCCATTGGCCGAGAGCGTCGAACCGGTGACGAAGCCCGCATCCTCGGAGGAGAGGAACACCACGCAGCGCGCGATCTCCTCGGCCTCGCCCAGCCGCCCGACCGGGATCTGCGGCAGGATCACCTCGTTCATCACCTTCTCGGGGATGGTGCTCATCATCTCGGTGTTGATGTAGCCCGGGCAGATCGCGTTGACGGTGATGCCGGCGCGCGCGCCCTCCTGCGCCAGCGCCTTGGTGAAGCCGATGTCGCCTGCCTTGGCGGCGGCGTAGTTGGCCTGGGCGAACTGGCCCTTCTGGCCGTTGATCGAGGAGATGTTGACGATCCGGCCGAACTTGCGCTCGCGCAGGCCGGGCCAGACGCAATGGGTCATGTTGAACAGGCCGGTGAGGTTGGTGTCGATCACCTCGCGCCATTGCTGCGGGGTCATCTTGTGAAACGGCGCGTCGCGGGTGATGCCGGCATTGTTGACGAGAATGTCGACCGGCCCGTGCTCTTCCTCGACCCTGGCGATGCCCTCCTTGCAGGCCTCGTAATCGCCCACATCCCATTTGTAGGTGGCGATGCCGGTCTCCTCGGTGAAGGCGCGCGCCTTTTCGTCATTGCCCGCATAGGTTGCGACGACCCTATGGCCCTCTGCCTTCAGCGCCTTGGAAATCGCCGCGCCGATGCCGCGGCTGCCCCCTGTCACCAGTGCCGTTCTCGCCATTCCCGATCTCCCTCGTCTTGCGAATTGCTTCCCCCCGACCCTTTCGCATCACGTCGGGTCAAGCAAGCCCAACCTCCTGACAAAAGGCTTTTGCGTCGCGCGCGCCCTGGTCCCAGGTGCGGCGCAGCTTGTCGGGATCGGTGAAATCGATCTTGTCGGCGGGCGTCTCGTACGAGGGCATCACGTAGCGCCGCCCCGGCACCTGCGGCAACTTGCGGTAGCGCCGGGTCAAAAGCACCAGCGTCTCGCCCTCGTCGGGCTCGGGCATCGGCGCCTGGTCGGCCATGCCGCCATCGACCACGGGGCGTCCATCCCAGTCGGGCGGCTCGAACACCGGCGGGATCACCGCCGCCGCGCAGACCAGATCGACGAGCCGCCCCTCGCGCGCGGCGGCGCGCGCATCGACGAGGCTGCAATCGAGCCCGAGCCTGGCCGCCCATGAGAAATGCGGCGAATTGACCAGGTGCAGCTCCGCCTCATAGGCCACGGTCGCGGCCACGCCGCTGAGCTTGGGCAGGCCGGAGGCGGGCGGATGCGCGATCAGGATCTGCGTCTGCGGCCCTTCGGCGACAAGGCGGGCCGCCTCCTCGTCGAGCACCCGCGACACCACCTCGCAATAGATCCGCTGATGCGGGCTGATGCTGCCCTTCTCGCGGTCGAAGAGGTTGCTGTCCTGCGCCTCGAAGGCGTCGCACATCGCGTCGAGCAGCTTGCGCTCGCGCCCGGCGACATGCGTCGCCGCCGAAAGCGCGCCGCCCGAGACCCCGACGACGCGTTCGGGCGCGATGGCCGCGTGCCGGCCGAGGGTCTCCATGAAGCCCCCCTGCCAGAAGCAGCGCAGGCCGCCCCCCGAGAAGACGAGCTGCCGGGGCGCGGTCCAGTCGCTCATCTCAGTCGCGCTCGATGCACAGCGCGACACCCATGCCGCCGCCGATGCACAGCGTGGCGAGGCCCTTCTTGGCGTCGCGGCGCTGCATCTCGTGCAGCAGCGTCACCAGCACGCGGGCGCCCGAGGCGCCGATCGGGTGGCCGATGGCGATGGCGCCGCCATTGACGTTCACCTTCTCGGGGTCCCAGCCCATCTGCTTGTTGACCGCGAGCGCCTGCGCGGCAAAGGCCTCGTTCGCCTCGATCAGGTCGAGATCGTCGACCGACCAGCCCGCCTTTTCCAGCGCCTTCTTCGAGGCATAGATCGGCCCCTCGCCCATATAGGCCGGGTCGAGACCGGCGGTGGCATAGGCGGCGATGCGGCCCAGGGGTTTGATGCCGCGGCGCTCGGCCTCCTCGACGCTCATCAGCAGCGTCGCCGCCGCGCCGTCATTGAGGCCCGAGGCGTTGGCCGCCGTCACGCTGCCTTCCTTGGAGAAGGCCGGGCGCAGCTTGGCCATGGCGTCGATCGTGGCGCCGTGGCGGATGTATTCATCGGCATCGGTGGTGATGTCGCCCTTGCGGGTCTTGACGGTGAAGGGGACGATCTCGTCCTTGAAGCGCCCGTCCTTCTGGGCGGCCTCGGCCTTGTTCTGCGAGGCGACGGCGAACTCGTCCTGCATCTCGCGGGTGATCTGGTGGCGGGTGGCCACGTTCTCGGCCGTGGTGCCCATGTGGTAGTCGTTGAAGGCGTCCCAGAGGCCGTCCTTGATCATCGTGTCGGTGAGCTTGATGTCGCCCATCTTCTGGCCCTGCCGCAGCGTCTGGGCATGGGGGGCGAGCGACATGCTCTCCTGCCCGCCGGCGCAGACGATGCTGGCATCGCCGAGCTGGATGTGCTGCGCGGCGAGTGCGACGGCGCGCAGGCCCGAACCGCAGACCTGGTTGAGCCCCCAGGCGGCGCTTTCCTGCGGCAGACCGGCGAGGATATGCGCCTGGCGCGCCGGGTTCTGGCCCTGTGCGGCGGTCAGCACCTGGCCGAGAATGGTCTCGCTCACTTCGGACTTGTCGACACCGGCGCGGCTGACGACCTCTTCGAGCACGGCGGCGCCGAGCTGATGCGCGGGCGTGTTGGCGAAGGCACCACCAAAGCTGCCCACGGCGGTGCGGGCGGCCGAAGCGATTACGACATTGGTCATGAAACTCTCCCTGACAGACGGGCCGGCACGTGCCGGGCTTCCGGATCGGGGCCGAGCCTAGCAGCCTCGATCCTCAGGGCAACGCCATTCGCGCCGCGGGCCGGGGCTGGCGCGCCGGGCGGCCGCAAAGATAGCCCTGCAGGCATTCCGCGCCGATCCCGGCGAGCCGCTCCGCCTCTTTTTCGGTCTCCACGCCGCAGGCGACGCTGGCCATGCCGAACTGCCGCGCCACCGCGACCAGCGCGGCGCAGAGCACCTCGTTGTCCGGGTCTTCCTCTATGCCGCGCACGAAATGCGCGTCGATCTTGACGAGATCGAAGAGAAAATCCCGCAGGTGTCGAAAGGCGGTCTGGCCCGCGCCGAACTCATCAAGCGCGAAGCTCACACCGCGCGGGCGCATCTCGGCCATGAAGCGGCAGACCACCTCGGGCAGGGTCATGGCCGAGCTTTCGGAGATCTCGAGGATCAGCCGCTCGCCGATCCCCGGACCCCGCCCCAGCCCGTCGAGCAGCGTCCGCCGCCAGCGCCCGTCGCCGATCGAGCGGGCCGACATGTTGACCGACAATCGCAGGCCGGGCGCGCGGCGCAGCGCTTCCAGCCCCTCGCGCAGCGCGGCGCGGTCGAGATCACGGCCCAGCGCCGTCTCCTCCACGCCCGGAAGGAAATGCCGCGCCGGCAGCAGCCGCCCGGCATGATCGCGCAGCCGGATCAGCCCCTCGTGAAAGGCGATCGCGCCGCTCGCGGCCACCATCACCGGCTGATAGGCCAGCTCGGTGCGCCGCTCGGCCAGCGCTGCGCGCACCATGCGCGGGATGTCGGCCAGATCGAGCGCCTGCGCCTGTGAGAAGGGATCGGTGGGCTGATCGGTTTCAAGCGGCATGGCGACCCCCGTCTGCGGCAATGGGCGCCAGAATGGGCGATACCGCTTAAGACGAGGTGAAAGCCGCTACCAGCGCGAGAGCGCGTCCTCGTCCTCGGGCGTCGCCTCGACCCAATGCTCCCCCGACCGCGTCACCTCCTTCTTCCAGAAGGGCGCGCGCGACTTGAGGTAGTCCATCAGATACTCCGCCGCCTCGAAGGCGGCGCGGCGATGCGCGGCGGCGGTGGCCACCATCATGATCGGCTGGCCCAAGGGCAGCGATCCAAAGCGGTGGATCACCAGGATATCGGCCAGATCCCAGCGCGCCCGGGCCTTTTCGGCGATCTTCGCGATCGCCTTCTCGGTCATGCCCGGGTAGTGCTCGATCTCCATGGCGACCAGCCCGCCCTCGCGGTCGCGCACGATGCCGGTAAAGCTCACCACCGCGCCGACCTCGTGGCGGCCATGGCTGAAGGCGTCGAGCTCGGCGCCCGCGTCGAACGGCCCCTCCTGCACCGAAATCTTCATGCCCGCCCCCTCCTCAGCCGCCGGTCATCGGCGGAAAGAACGCCACCTCGCGCACGCCCGACAGGCTCGCCTCGAACTCCGACAGCTCCTGGTCGAGCGCCACGCGCAGCGCCGAGACGTCCGAAAAGGCCGCGGCATAGCGCTCCTCGCGGCCGCGCAGCTCCTCGACCAGATCGGCCACCGTGGCGGCACCGGTCTCGATCCGTTCGCGCGGCAGGCCGATCCGCTCGCGCACCCATGCGAAATAGACGATCTCGATCATGGCACGCGCCGCTCCGACGGGTCGGGCTGCGGCGCGTCGCGCAGGAAGGGCAGCGCCTTGGAGAAATAATCCCATCCGGTCATCAGCGTCAGGACCGCGGCAAGCCACAGCAGCACGATGCCGGTCCACCAGCTGATGACGGAGCCGATCTCATGGCCGCCATGCTCGAAGGCGCCGGTGGAGAACAGCACCGCGATGGCGACCATCTGCGCGGTGGTCTTCCACTTGGCGAGCTTGGTGACCTGCAACAGCCCCGCCTTGGCGCCGAGAAACTCGCGCAGCCCCGAGACGAAGACCTCGCGGAACAGGATCAGCGTCGCGGGCAGCAGGATCCACGGGTTCATGCCCGAAAAGCCGGTGATGACCAGAAGCGCGATGATCACCATCGCCTTGTCGGCGATCGGGTCGAGCATCGCGCCGAACTTCGACTCCTGCTTCCAGGCGCGGGCGAGGTAGCCATCGACGAAATCGGTCACGGCGGCCACGACGAAGAGCACCAGCGCGAACCAGTCGGCCCATGGCCGCAGGAAGAAAAGGAACATCACCGCGACGCCGGGAGCTGCCAGAAGCCGCAGGACGGTGAGAATATTGGGCAAGGTCCATGTCATGCGCCAAGAGATAGCGCGCTCCCCCCGGTCTTGCCATAGCCGCGCCGCCATTCTGCTGGCCGTCCGTCCCTTTCATCTTTCTTCAAATACGCATGGCATGACGGTTTGGCCGGGCGCGCGGCCGCAGCGGCGCGCCATGCGTATTTTCGGAAAGATGAAACAGCCCCCCTGCCGTCAGCCGCTTTCGTGAAAATGGCCGTAGATCTTCTCCGCGAGGCTTTCCGAGATGCCCTGCACCGCCTTGAGATCGGCGAGGTTGGCGCGGCTCACCGCCTTGGCCGAGCCGAAATGCGCGAGCAGTGCGCGCTTGCGCGTAGCGCCCACGCCCGCGATCTCGTCGAGCGGGGTCGCCCCCACCGCCTTGGCCCGCTTGGCGCGGTGGGTGCCGATGGCGAAGCGGTGCGCCTCGTCGCGCAGGCGCTGCACGAAGTAGAGGACAGGGTCGTTGCGCGGCAGGGCGAAGGGCCGCATGCCGGTGCGGTAGAACTCCTCCTTGCCGTGGTCGCGGTCGACCCCCTTGGCCACGCCGATCATCGCCACGTCGTCGATGCCCATCTCGTCGAGGATCTCCTGCACCGCGCTCACCTGCCCCGCGCCGCCATCGATCAGCAGAAGGTCGGGCCAGGCCGGGCTCTCGCGGCCGGGGTCCTCCTTGAGGAGCCGCGCGAAGCGGCGGGTCAGCACCTCCTTCATCATGCCGAAATCGTCGCCCGGCGTGATCTCGGTGCCCTTGATGTTGAACTTGCGGTACTGGCTCTTCTCGAAGCCCTCCGGCCCCGCGACGATCATGCCGCCCACGGCATCGGTGCCCATGATGTGGGAGTTGTCATAGACCTCGATCCGGCGCGGCGGCTCGTCGAGGCCGAAGGCCTCGGCCAGGCCGCGCAGCAGCTTTCCTTGGGTCGCCGTCTCGCTCATCTTGCGTGCGAGGCTTTCGCGGGCGTTGCGCGCCGCCCCCTCGACCAGCTCGGCCTTTTCGCCCCGCTGCGGCACGATCACCTCGACCTTGCGGCCGAGCTTCTCGCTCAGCGCCTCGATCATCAGGTCGGGATCGTCGAGCCCGTGGCTCAGGATCAGCTGCCGGGCCGGTTCGCGGTCGGCGTAGAACTGCCCGACGAAGGCCTGCATGACCTCCGAGGGGTCCTCCTCGCCCGACACGCGCGGGTAATAGTCGCGGTTGCCCCAGTTCTGGTTGCCGCGGATGAAGAAGACCTGAACGCAGGCCTGACCTCCCTCGACATGCAGCGCGATCACGTCGGCCTCCGAGACGCCGCGCGGGTTGATGCCCTGCGCGGTCTGCACCTGCGTCAGCGCGCGGATCCGGTCGCGCAGCGCGGCGGCGCGTTCGAACTCCATGTTCTCGGAGGCCTCGGCCATCTGGCGGCCCAGCACCTCCTGCACCTGCGTCGACTTGCCCGACAGAAAGCGCACCGCGTCCCTGACGCTCCCGGCATAATCCTCGGCACTGATCTCGCCCGTGCAGGGCGCCGAGCAGCGCTTGATCTGGTGCAGGAGGCAGGGCCGGGTGCGCCCCTCGAACACCGAATCGGTGCAGTTGCGCAAGAGGAACGCCTTTTGCAGCTGGTTGAGCGTCCGGTTCACCGCGCCCGCGCTGGCGAAGGGGCCGAAGAACTGCCCCGCGCCCTTGCGCGCGCCGCGATGCTTGCCGATCTGCGGGAAGTCGTGATCCGAGATGTGGATGTTCGGAAACGACTTGTCGTCGCGCAGAAGCACGTTGTAGCGCGGCTTGAGCTGCTTGATGAGGTTCTGCTCCAGAAGCAGCGCCTCGGTCTCGGTCCGGGTGGTGAGGAACATCATCGAGGCGGTTTCGCGGATCATCCGCGAGATGCGCCCCGAATGGCCCGCGGGCCGGGCATAGCTCGACACGCGCGCGCGCAGGTTGCGCGCCTTGCCGACATAAAGCACGCGGCTTTCGGCATCGAGCATGCGGTAGACGCCCGGCGAGCCGTCGATCAGCCGCAGCTGCGAACGGATCAGCGCGTGGCCGGTCAGCGGGGTCTTCGGCGTATCGGTCTGAGTGTCGGTCATGCGGTCCATATCGGCATCGTGCGCTGGTCCTGCAATCTAGTCGTCCCTGCGTCATGTGCAAAGCTGTCCACCGTTTCTGGGGATAAGCGGGTGGATAGCGGCGGGACGGCAGGGATAAGCCTTGGAGTGTCAGGGGGTTGATGGGTTTGCCCAAAAAATGGGCAATGCCAATTACCTGTTTTCGCAGGGGAAACACCGGCGGTCCGTGGATCTTTCATCCCCATGCCGCGCCGCGCGGCCTTGCGCACAGCCCCGGTGGACAGCCCCGTGGACGGGGCTGCCCGCGAGATCAGTTGCGCCCCTGGATATCCGGGGTCCGCCAGCCCAGATGCTGGCCGCCATCGACGCAGAGAAGCTGCCCCGTCACCCCCGGCGCGTCGATGAAATAGCCCAGCGCCGCGCAGATGTCCTCGGGGTTGGAGCCGCGTTGCAGCACCGTGTTGGCGCGCTGTCCGGCGTAGTGCTCGTCGCTCTGGTTGGCGCCCTGCAGCGTCGGGCCGGGGCCGATCGCGTTGACCCTGAGCCTCGGGGCCAGCGCCTGCGCGGCGGTGCGGGTGAAGGCCCACAGCCCCATCTTGGCGATGGTGTAGGACATGAAATCGGGCGTCAGCTTGCGCACCCGCTGGTCGATGATGTTGACCACGAGGCCCCGGGCCACCGGCTCGCCGCGCGCGTCGCGGGCGGGCGCGGCGATCTGCTCGGCCACCTTCTGGGTCAGCACCACCGGCGCGCGCAGGTTGCTCTCCATCGCCCGGTCCCAGCTGTCGCGGGTGCCGCTTTCGATGTCGTCATATTCGAAGATCGAGGCGGAGTTGACGAGGCAGGTGATCGGCCCGTCCAGGGCCTCGACGGCGCGCGGGATCAGCGCCTGCACCGCCGCCTCGTCGAGCAGATCCGCGCCCAGCGCATGCGCCTCGCGGCCCATGGCGCGGATCTCGGCCACGACCTCCTCGGCCGGGTCCTTCGAGGTGTTGTAATGCACGATCACGTCAAAGCCGCGACGGCCCAGATCGAGCGCCATGGCGCGGCCCAGCCGCGCGCCGGCGCCGGTGACGAGCGCCCGCGCTCTCATGCCAGCACCGTCACGCCGTAGCCGACATAGAGCGCGGTCAGCGCCACGCCCCAGCCGCGCGTCACGTCGCGCCCCATGTAGACGAAGGGCACCAGCAGGAGCGAGGCCGCCAGCATCACCCACAGATCGAAGCCCATGACGTCAGAGGCCACCGGGATCGGGCCGACGAGGCTCGCCACGCCGATGATGCCCAGAAGGTTGAACATGTTGGAGCCGATCACGTTGCCCATCGCCACGTCGGCCTCGCGCCGGATCGCGGCCATGACGGTGGTGGCCAGCTCGGGCAGCGAGGTGCCGATGGCGACGAGGGTCAGGCCGATCGCGGTGTCGGAAATGCCGAAGGTCTCGGCGATCGAAACCGCGCCGGTCACCAGAAGATCGGCCCCCACGGGCAGGCCGACGATACCGGCCAAAAGATAGGCCGCGACCTTCCAGCCATGCATCTTCGGGTCCGCGCCCTCGACCTCTTCCTCCTTCGTGCCGCCATTGCGGTGGCTGTGCGCCACCCGCGCGGCATAGAGCAGCATCGCCGCCAGCGCCGCCAGCAGCAAGAGCCCCGCCCACCAGGAGAACACGCCGGTGAAGGCCAGCGCCATGAACAGCGCCGTGGCCGCCATCATCTGCAGAAAGCTCGACCGCGTGTCGGAGCCGCCGCTGGCATGCAGCGTGGTGATCAGCGCCGGGACGCCGAGAACCAGAAGCACGTTGGCCACGTTGGAGCCGACGACGTTGCCCAGCGCGATGCCCGGCGTGCCCTTGAGGATCGCGTCGATCGAGACCAGCAGCTCGGGCGCGGAGGTGCCGAAGGCCACCACGGTGAGCGATACGATCAGCGCCGGGATGCCGAGGCGCAAAGCGAGGTTCACCGCCCCTTTCACCAGGGCATCCCCCGCGAAGACGAGGAGCACGAGCCCCGCCGCCACCAACAGCCAGTCCATCAAAGTCTGTCCTTTCCGCAGGGGCACGGCCCCTTGCCTATCCTCGGCCGCCCGCAGGCGGCGCAGCGGCCGCGCCCGATGAGGCCCCTGGGGCCCCGCCCCTTGGGCAGCCGCAGTTTTCCGAACATGGCGAGCAGGATCATGCCCACCAGAAACAGCGTGACGATCTTGATCAGCATCAAAGACCGAAGCGGGCGAAGCCCGCGCGCTCCTCGATGCCACCCAGCGCATCCTGCGCCAGCCCCGCGCCGAAGCGCGTCAGCAAGGGCCGCTTGCGGGCATGGCGGCGCAGGCGCATCTTGTCGCCGAAGCGCGCCTTCAGGGTCGGCACGAGATGCCCGATCCCGTCGGCGAGCCCCTTTTCCACCGCCCGCGCGCCGATCCAGATCTCGCCGGTGAAGAGGTCCGGGTCGTCGGCGAGCTTCGCGCCGCGCCGGGTCTTCACATGGTCGATGAAATAGTCGTGCATCTCCTCGAGCCAGCCTTCGAGCCGGGCCACGTCCTCGGGCCTTTCGGGGCGGAACGGATCGAGGAAGCTCTTGGATTTCCCGGCGGTGTGGACCCGCCGCTCGACGCCGTTGCGCGCCAGAAGCTCATGCGCGCCGAAGCCCGCCGAGATCACGCCGATGGAGCCCATGATCGAGCCGCGATCGACGATGATCTCATCGGCCGCCGCCGCCAGCCAATAGCCCCCCGAGGCCGCCACATCCTCGACGAAGGCGATGACGGGGATGTCCTTTTCCTCGGCCAGCCTGCGGATGCGCGCGGCGATCAGCGCCGATTGCACCGGCGAGCCGCCGGGCGAGTTGATCTCGATGGCGACGGCGGCGGGCTTGCCGCGCCGGAACGCCTTTTCGATCATCGCGGCGGTGCCCGCGTCGCTCAGGCCCGTGCCTGTGGCGCCGATCGCGCCCTGCAGGCGGATGACGGAAACGAGAGGGCCCTTGGGGCGAAACGGCAGCCAGTTCATCATGGCTGACATCTAGGCCGCGCCCGCCCCCATCACAAGGTCATGAGCGGATGCGCCAGCCGGTGCGGAAAATCAGCCAGATGATCCCGAGGCAGATCGCGGTAAAGAGCCCGATCGCCGCGAGGCTCACCCCGATGGAGACGTCGGCCTGCCCGAAGAAGGACCAGCGAAAGCCCGAGATCAGGTAGACCACCGGGTTGAACCGGGTGACGACCTGCCAGGCGGGCGGCAGCATCGAGATCGAGTAGAAGCTGCCGCCGAGAAAGACGAGCGGCGTGATCACCAGAAGCGGGATCAGCTGCAGCTGTTCGAAATTCCTGGCCCAGATGCCGATGATGAAGCCCAGAAGCGAGAAGCTGATGCAGGTCAGGATCAGGAAGGCCAGCATCGAGACCGGGTGCAATATGGTGAAATCGACGAAGAGGAACGAGGTGGCGAGGATCACAAGGCCGATGAACAGCGCCTTGGTCGCCGCCGCGCCGACGAAACCCAGCGTCACCTCCAGAAAGCTGATCGGGGCGGAGAGGTATTCGTAGATCGTGCCGATGAATTTCGGGAAATAGATCGCGAAGCTGGCGTTCGAGGTCGCCTGCGTCATCACCGAGAGCATGATCAGCCCCGGAATGATGAAGGCCGCGTATTCCACCCCCTCGACCCGGTCCATGCGGCTGCCGATGGCCGAGCCGAAGACCACGAAATAGAGCGAGGTCGAGATCACGGGCGAGATGAAGCTTTGCAGAAGCGTGCGGAAGAAGCGGGCCATCTCGGCCTTGTAGATCGCGGTGACGGCGCCGAGATTCATGCCGCGTCCTCCTTGACGAGGCCCACGAAGATCTCTTCGAGGCTGGAATTGCTGGTGGAAAGATCGGTGAGCTGCAACCCCGCCGCCTGGATGTCGGCCAGAAGCGCGGTGATGCCGGTGCGCTCGGCATGGGTGTCATAGGTGTAGATCAGCGCCGTTCCGTCCTCGGCGCGCAGCAGCCCCTCGCGCCGCAGCGATTGCGGCAGTTCGGCGACGGGCTCGGCCAGCTCGATCCGAAGCTCCTTGCGCCCCAGCCGCGCCATCAGGTCCTCGGTGCGCTCGACCAGCATGATCCGCCCCTTGGAGATGACCCCGATCCGGTCGGCGATGGCCTCGGCCTCCTCGATGTAATGGGTGGTGAGGATGATCGTCACCCCCTCCTCGCGCAGCCGCTCGACCACGCGCCACATATCCTTGCGCAGCTCCACGTCGACACCCGCCGTCGGCTCGTCGAGAAACAGGATCTTCGGCTCGTGGCTCAGCGCCTTGGCGATCAGCACCCGGCGCTTCATGCCGCCCGACAGCTCCATCACCTTGGCGTCGCGTTTCTCCCACAGCGACAGGTCGCGCAGCAGACGCTCCAGATGCGCGTCGTCGCGCTTGCGGTCGAACAGGCCGCGGGTGAAGCGGACGTTGTTCCACACGGTCGAGAACGGCTCGAGCGCGATCTCCTGCGGCACGAGGCCGATCAGGTCGCGCGCCTTTCGCCAGTCGCGCACCACGTCGTGGCCGCCGACCTCGACCGTGCCGCCCGAGGGCATGGTGATGCCGCAGATGGTGGAGATGAGCGTCGTCTTGCCCGCGCCGTTGGGGCCGAGCAGCGCGATGATCTCGCCCTGCTCGATCTCGAGCGACACGTGATCGAGGGCGGTGAAGCCGCCCGCGTAACTCTTGGTCAGGTCGCGAACCGACACGATGGGGGGCATCTTCTAAACCTTTCGCCTGCTTGGCGCGACGATAGCCCCCTGCCCCGAGGCGCGAAACCCGCAGCGCGGGCGATCTTCGCGCGTTCGCGCACAGGCCGGTCCGCGCAGATGGCCGGAACCGCGCTCAGCCGCGCCGCATCCGCCAGGCGCGCAGCGCATGTCCCGGCAGGATCGCGGCGCAGCGCGCGTAGCGCCCGGCCAGCCGGGCCGGGTTCGAGCCCGCGCGCCACAGCCATTCGAGCGCCAGCCGCCGCACCAGCCGCGGCGCGCGCTGCTGTGTCCCGGCGAGAAAATCGAGCCCCGCGCCGATCGAGACGAAGCCCAGCTGCGGCTGGCGCGCCCGCCCCCGCGCAGCGAGCCGCTCCTGCTTGGGCGCGCCCAGCGCGAGAAACACCAGCCCCGCCCCGCTTGCCGCCACCGCGTCGAGCGCGGCATCGGCCTCGGCCCCCTCCGGGTCGAAGCCCATGGGCGGGGCGATGCGCGCCGCGACCCGCAGCCCCGGCACCCGGGCCTGCAAGGCACGCTCCGCGCGCGCAAGGCTCTCCTCCGTGCCGCCGATGAAGGCCACCGCCACGCCGCAGCGCGCCGCCTCGGCCGCCAGCGGCGCGATCAGGTCGGCCCCCGGCAAGAGCGCCACCTCGCGCCCGGCCAGCCGCGACAGCCAGACCACCGGGTTGCCATCGGCGGTGACGAGATCCTGCGCGGCATAGGCCGTGGCGAACTCCGCGTCGCGCCGCAGCTTCACGAGGTGATCGAGGTTGAGCGTCGCCAGCGCGAAGCCCCGATGCGCGCGCAGCCGCGCGCCCACCTCGCCCAACAGATCGGCATGACCGGTGATGTTGACCCGGACCCGGCCCGCCCCATGATCGAATTCCATCGCGCTTCCCTCGCCTGCCCTCCGCCTCTTGGCGCGGGGCGCGGGCTGGCTTAGCCATGGCCCCGAGGATCTCGCGGCCGCCCCGATGCCGCCATGTCCCTTGTGTACCACTTGGCGTCGGACCGGAAGCGGTCGGACGCCCGACAGACCGCATGGAGCCGCAGCGCGATGAAAGACGTCACAGTGATCGGATGCGGCTATGTCGCCGATCTCTACATGCGCAGCCTCAAGGCCCACCCCGAAATCCGGGTGCTCGGCGCCCATGACCGCGACCCGGCCCGGCTCTCTGCCTTTTGCAGGCATTGGGGCGTCGCGGCGCTGCCCGACCCGGCGGCCGCCTGCGCGGCGCTGCCGCATGACGGGCTGGTGCTGAACCTCACCAACCCGCGCAGCCACGCCACGATCACCCGCGGCTGCCTGCGCGCCGGGCGGCATGTCTGGTCCGAAAAGCCGATGGTGACGGATATGGAAACCGCGCGCGAGCTGCACGATCTCGCCCGCGCGCGCGGGTTGCAGCTGGCCTCGGCCCCCTCCTCGGTGCTGTCGCAATCGGCGCAGGGCCTGGGCCGAGCGCTGCGCATGGGCGTGGGCGGCGCGCCGCGGCTGATCTATGCCGAGCTCGATGACGGGTTCATTTCGCAGGCACCCTACCGCGACTGGGCCAGCGAAAGCGGCGCGCCATGGCCCGCCGAAGACGAGTTCGCCACAGGCTGCACGCTGGAGCATGCGGGCTACTGGCTGTCATGGCTGATCGCGCATCTGGGGCCGGTAAAGCGGGTCGTCGCCGCGGCGGCGGAAGTGATCCCCGACAAGCCGGGATCGAAGCAGGGCGCCCCCGATTTCTCGGTCGCGGCGCTGTTCTTCGAAAGCGGCCCGGTGGCGCGGCTCAGCTGCTCCATCGCCGCGCCGCACGACCACCGGCTGCGCGTCTTCGGCGAGGAGGGCGTGATCGAGGTCTCCCGCGCCTGGGACAACCACGCGCCCGTGCGCTACCGCCGCCGGATGCGGCTGCGCCGCCGCCTGCTCGAAAGCCCGCTGGCGCGCGACGTCTCGCTCAGGGGGGCGCATCAGCCCAAGCCGGGGCGGCGCGGCGCGGCGAGGATGGATTTCGCGCTGGGCCCCGCCGAGATGCTCGACGCCATCGCGCAGGGGCGCGAAAGCCGCCTCGCCGGGGCCTATGCGCTGCACCTGACCGAGGTGACGCTGGCGATCCAGGAGGGGGCGGCGCGCGAGATGACGACGCGCTGCGCACCGATGGAGCCGATGCCATGGGCGCTGTGATCGCCGTCACCGGGGCGGCCGGGTTCCTTGGCCGGGCGGTGGTGGCGCGGGCGCGGGCGCAGGGCCATGAGCTGCGCGCGATCTCGCGCGGCGCGGCGCCGCCCGAATGGGCCGGGGATACGGGCATCGAGGTCGTCCATGCCGATCTGAGGCGCGAGAGCCCGCCGCTCGATGGGGTATCGGCGGTGATCCATGCCGCCGCGCGGATGGGCGGCGACGACGCGGCGCAGGCCGAAGGCACCGTGGCGCCGAGCGCCCGCCTGCTCGATCACGCGGCAGGATCGGGTGCGCGGCTGGTGCTGGTCAGCTCGATCTCGGTGCTGGGCACCGCCGGCCTCGCGCCCTTTGCCCGCGTCAACGAAGACACGCCGATCGAGCCGCGCCCCGAGCGGCGCGACGCTTATGCCCGCGCCAAGATCGCGCAGGAACGCGACGCCCGCGCCATCGCCGCGCGCCACGGCGCGATGCTGCGGATCGTGCGGCCCGGGGCGATCTTCGGGGCCGGGCATCTGTGGAACGCGCATATGGGCGTCACGCTCGGCCCCCTGACGCTCGGGCCGCGCCATGCGGGCGAGCTGCCGCTGTGCTGGCTTGCGCATGCCGCGCAGATCCTCCTGCTGGCCGCGACCGCGCCGCAGGCCGACCCGGTCGAGCTGATCCACGCGCTCGACGACGACCGCCCCGACCGCGCGCGCTTTCTCGCCGCGCTGGGCCGGCGCGGCCTGCCGCTGGGCTGGCGCGGGCTCGACATGGCGGCGGGGCTGCTGACGCCGCTCGCCCCCCGTCTGCCGGGGCTGTTGCGCCGCGAGACGCTGCGCGCCCGGCTGATGCCGCTGCGCTACGACAATGCCCACGCGCATGCGCTGGGATTCCGGCCCGAGGCGGATTTCGAAACGGCGATGGCCGCGGCGCGGGGGGCGGCATGAGCGCGCCCGGCCCGGTCATCTGGCTGACGGGCGAGTATCCGCGCGCCACCGACACATTCATCCAGCGCGAGGTGGCGGCGCTGCGCGACCTCGGGATCACGGTCGAGACCGCCTCGGTCCGGCGCACCGATCCCGCCCATCACGTGGGCCCCGAGCAGCGCGCCGAGGCGGCGGCGACCTTTCACCTGCTGGAGCGCGCGCTCAACCCCGTGGCCATCACCCGCGCCAAGCTCTCGGCGCTGTGCCGCCCGGCCCGCTTCTGGCGCGCCCTGGCGCTGGCCTGGCGTAGCGCGCCCAAGGGGCTGCGTGGGCGGCTCTACAACATGATCTATTTCGGCGAGGCGCTGGTGCTGGCGCAGCGGATGCAGGCGCGCGGCATCACCCATCTGCACAACCACATCGCCAAATCCTCCGGCACGGTGGCGATGCTCGCCTCCGAGATCTCGGGCATCCCGTACAGCTTCACCCTGCACGGCCCCGACATCTTCTTTGCGCCCGAGCAGTGGGCCTTGGGCGAGAAGATCGCCCGCGCCCGCTTCGTCGCCTGCATTTCGGATTTCGCGCGATCGCAGGCGATGCTGTTTTCGGACCCCGCCCATTGGCACAAGCTGCACGTGGTGCATTGCGGCGTCGCGCCCGAACTCTATGCCGACACCCCCGCCCCGCCCGATGACCGGCTCCTCTTCGTCGGGCGGCTTTCGGCGGTCAAGGGCGTGCCGGTTCTGCTGCGCGCCCTGGCGCGGGCGCGCGAGACGCGCCCCGCCCTCACGCTCGACCTCGTCGGCGATGGCGAGGACCGCGCCGCGCTGGAGCGGCTCGCCGCCGATCTGGGCCTCGGGGATGCCGTGCGCTTTCACGGCTATCTCGGTCAGGCCGAGGTGGCGCGGATGCTGCGCGAGACGGGCGCGCTGGTGCTGCCCTCCTTTGCCGAAGGCGTGCCGGTGGTGCTGATGGAAGCGATGGCCGCCGCGCGCCCGGTGATCGCCACCCGCGTCGGCGGCGTGGCCGAGCTGGTCGAGCACGGGGTTTCGGGGCTTCTGGTGCCGCCGGGGGCGGAAGCGCCGCTGGCCGAGGCGATGCTGGCGCTGGCCGGTGATCCGACGCGGCGCGCGGCGATGGGGGCCGAGGGCCGCGCGGCGGTCATGGCGGGGTTCGACGCAAGGCACGAGGCGGCGCGGATGCTGCGGCTCCTGCGAGATGGCCCCAGCGGCCCCGGCGGGCCGGTCCGGCCGGAGCCCGCGGCATGAGCGCCCGGGTCGGCGTCGTGGCCATCGGCCGCAACGAGGGCGCGCGGCTCGGCGCCTGCCTCGCCTCGCTCGAAGGCAGCGGCGCGCGCGTGGTCTATGTCGATTCGGGCTCCACCGATGACAGCCTCGCCATCGCCCGCGCCGCAGGCGCCCGCATCGTCGAGCTGGACCGCGCCGCCCCCTTCACCGCCGCCCGCGCCCGCAACGCGGGCGTCGCGGCGCTGCGCGAGGAGGGCCTGCCGGAGTTCGTGCAGTTCGTCGATGGCGATTGCACGCTGGAGCCCGGCTGGCTCGCGGCGGGCATGGCGGCGCTCAGGGCCGACCCCGGCATCGGCATCGTCACCGGCTGGCGCAGCGAGGTCGCGCCCGACGCCACGCTCTACAACGCCATGGCCGAATGGGAATGGCACCGCCCGGCGGGCGACATCGCGGCCTGCGGCGGCGACATGATGCTGCGCACGGCGCTGTTCGAGGAGCTGGGCGGCTTCGACGGGGCGATCATCTGTTCGGAGGACGAGGATCTGTGCCTGCGGGTGCGGGCGCGCGGGCTGAAGGTGCACCGCCTGCCGCGCGCCATGACCCGGCATGACATCGCCATGACGCATCTGGGCCAGTGGTGGCGGCGCGCGGTGCGGGCGGGCCACGGCTTTGCCGAGGTCGGCGACCGGCATCCGGGCCATTTCGATGCCGAGCGGCGGCGGGTGCGGGCCTGGGGCATGGCTCTGCCCGCCGCCACGGCGCTTGGGGCTCTGGCCTTCGGCCCCGGCGCGGTTCTGGCCGGCTTGGGGCTCTATGCGGCGAGCTGGGCGCGCAGCGCGCGCAGGCTGCGCCGAGAGGGCCACGCGCCCTACAGCGCGGCGGGGCTGGCGCTGCTGCTGGTGCTGTCGAAGCTGCCCAACGCCCAGGGCATGATCACCTACCGCCTGCGCCGCCTGCGGGGCCGCGAGATGCGGCTGATCGAATACAGGTAAGCTGCGCCGGGTCCCGCCGCGGCAGGGCTGCGATCGGGGCTTATTCTCGCCCCCCGTTCCGGGTTACCTTCGCCGCGACCAGGCGGCAGGCGAGGTTTGACGAGATGAGCGAACGCAGCAAGCGGGATGGACGCAGGCGGCTGGGCGCGGAGGCCCGCGCCGCGATTCTCGACCGGATCGCCGAAGTCGATGCCCCGGCGCGCGAGAGCGGGACCGCCGCCCGCCTCGCCGCCCCCGCACCCGAAACCGACCCGGCCACGCGCGCCCTGCGCGCCGCGGTGCTGGGCGATGACGTGACCCTGCTGCCGCAGATCCACGACCTGTGGGGCAGCCTGCGCCGCATCCCGGTCGACGAGGCGATCCTCGAAGCCAACCTCGTGATCACCGCCAGCCGCCGCGATCCGGCCCATGCCGCCTTCGACCTGCTGCGCACGCGGCTGTTGCAGGCGCTCGACGAGCATGGCTGGAAACGGGTGGCGATCACCTCGCCCACCCGCGGCTGCGGCAAGACCTTCACCGCCGCCAATCTCGCCATCGCGCTGTCGCGCTACGAGAATCGCCGCACCGTGCTGCTCGATTTCGACATGCGCGCACCGGCGCTTGCCGACGTGCTCGGGGTTTCGGCCCCCGGCCCGATCTCGGACTGGATTCGCGGCACCGCGTCGAGCGGCACGCATCTGCAGCGGGTCGGCCAGAACCTTCTGGGCATCGGCGGCCTTGCCGTCGGGCTCAACGACCGGGCCGAGACCTACCCCGCCGAGCTGCTGCAGGACCCCAAGGCCGCCGCCGTGCTTGACCAGATGCAGGAGGAGCTGTCGCCCGACGCGGTGCTGTTCGACCTGCCCCCGGCGCTCAACCATGACGACGTGACGGCGTTTCGCGCGCGCTACGACTGCGTGCTGATGGTGGTCGGCGGCGGGCGCAACAGCGCCGAGCAGATCCGCGAGGCGGTGCGCCGCATCGGCGAGGACAAGCCGATCTTGGGGATGATCCTCAACCGCGCCGAGGAAGACCCCGCCTCGGGCGCGGCCTAGCCCGGCAGGAACCGCCGCCAGCCGCGCAACCGGCCCCAGATCCCCAGGAATCGCCCGGCCTCGCGCCGCCGGACCCGGCGCGCCCGGCGCCGCGCCTGCCGCCGGTCGATCTCGGGGATCACCACCACCGGCCGCACCCCGAGCGCGCGCTCCAGCTGCGCCGCGGTGCGGATCTGCGGGTTGACCACCTCGAGCGACAGCGCCAGCGCCAGAGCGGCGAGCAGCACCCCGATCCCGCCCGCCGCCGCGATCTTGCGGCGCGAGGAGGAGGAGGCGTAATCGGGCGGCACCGCCTTTTCGAGGATCTCGAAGCGCGTGGTCTCGTCGCGGCTTTCGAGCAGCCGCGCCATCGCCGCCTCCGCGCGCCGCTCGGTCACCGCCGACAGCGCCTGCTGCAGCTGGTCGCGCCTGCGGGCATAGTCGTTGTAGCGCCGCTCCGTCTCGGGGGCGGCGGCCAGCGCCGCCTCGATCCGCTCGATATTGTCGGTGATCAGCTGCCGCTGCTGTTCGAGCAGCGAGCGGCGGCGCGCCGTCTCGTCCTCGCGCAGCCGGTCCGAGCTGGTCTCGAAGGCGATCACCTGCTGTTCGAGGTCGATCCGCTGGGCCACCAGCCTTGATAGCTGGTCGCGCTGCGCCGCGACGCTGGTGGGCAGGGAGTCGAAGTTCTGCTCCTGGAACCGCGCGAATTCCGCCTCCAGCGTCTCCAGCTCCTCTTCGAGCCGGGCCTCCTCGGACTCGAAGAAGGCCAGCGTGCGCTCGGTGCGCCCCTCGCGCCGGCTCTGCGCCGCGGCGACGATCTCGCTCAGCAGCGCGTTGGCCAGATCGGCCGCGACCTGCCGCTCGCCCAGCTCGACCGTGATCGACAGCCCCGAGGGCACGGTCTCGGGCCGCCAGGCCAGCGCCGGATCGACCAGCTTCCTGATCTCGATCGCCTCGCGCATCCGCGCCAGCCGCTCCGAGGCGCTCAGCTCGGGAAAGAGCGAAAAGCGCGCGGCGAGGTCCAGAAGCCTGTCGCGCGCCATGATCTTCTGTTCGATCAGGTCGAGCTGGGTATCGGCCAGCGCGGCCGCATCGCCGCCCGCATCGACCAGGGGCGCCTCGATCTGGATCACCGCCGTCGCCTCATAGGCGGGCGGGCGCGTCAGCGCGAACCACAGCACGAAGGGGATGCCCAGCGCGCAGACCAGCACGATGGCCCAGGCCCTGCGGCGCAGCGCCCCGCGCAGATCGCGCAGCGAGGAAAGATACTCCATCACCGACTCCCGTTCCGGCCGCGCCTCGCGGCCCCGGCCTCATTGCCGCCACACCCGGGCCGCAATCTAGCTCACCCCGTCCCGGCTGGCCATGCGCGCGCGGCCGCGCGACGCAGTGTTGCGCAGCGCGAAACCCGGCCGGCAACCTTCTGCAGCGGACGCCGGGGCCTGCATCAGCACCGCGAAGCGGGCCCCGATCCGCCTCCAGCCCCCGCGAAACGCCGTGCCCGCCCCATAAGGTCCGGCAGGCCGCGCCAGACGCGCCACGAGGCCGCCCCCTGCCGGCCCCGTCGCCGTGATCTCGACCCGCATGGCCTCGAAGCCCAGCACCAGGCCGCTTTCGGGAAACTGCGCCTTGTAGGCCGCCTCCTTGGCCGAAAAGACAAGCCGGGCGATCATGCCCCGATCGAACCCCGGCACCGGCTGGTCGAGCTCGCCGAGGGCGGCGATCTCGTCATGCAGATCGCGGTCGAGCGGTGCGGCGGGCGCGATGTCGATGCCGAAGGCCGCGCCGCCCGAGCGCAGCGCCGCGACGGCGAGGCCCGCCTCATGGCTGATGCTGCCGCGCAGCCCCTCGGGCCAATGCGGCGAGCGGTCGGGCCGCATCGGCACCGGCTGCGCCGCTTGGCCGAGCCGCTGCATCGCCTCGCGCGCGGCATGGCGCCCGGCGGCGAACTCGGCCCGCCGCGCGGGCACCGCGCGGGCCATGGCGCGCGCCTCCTCGGGCGCGAGCGCGCAGTCGGGCGCGCCCTCTGCCCCGATCCACACGGCACAGGCCACGAGGCCCGGCCCGCCCAGCGCCTCGATCCCGGCCGCGAGCTGCGCCGCCTCAGACATGCCCGCCCCGCCGCGCCCGCAGCGCGCGCCGCCGCGCCATCATCTCCTCGCGCGTGCCGGCCATGGCAGTGGCGGGCGCAGGCGCGGAGCCGGGCTCCATGGGCGGCTCCGGCATCAGCTCGGCCTCGATCCGCGCCGCGAGATCGGCAAGCCGCGGCAGGCCGAAGATATCGGTGATCTGCAGCCCCGCCACGCCGAGCCGGTCGCGGATCTCGCGATGGGCGCGCACCGCGAGAAGCGAATGCCCGCCGAGATCGAAGAAGCTGTCGCCCGGGCCGACCTGCTCCACGTCGAGCAGCTCGCGCCAGATCTGCGCGATGGCCGGGGCGGCGGTGCCGGGCGCGGGCGCAGCTATGCTCGCCGCCACCGGCGCGGCGGTCTCAGGCACCGGCGCGGCGATCTCAGGCTCCGGAACACGGGGGGCGCGGGGCGGCGGTGGCGGCATCGCGGCGCGGTCGGTCTTGCGGTTGGGCGTCATCGGGAACTGCACCAGCGCGACGATCCGCGCCGGAACCATGAAGCCCGGCAGCCGCGCCGCCAGCGCCGCGCGCAGCCCCGCCTCGTCGATCGGTGCCGCGGTTTCGAGATAGGCCACGAGCCGCGCATCGCCGGGCCGATCCTCGCGCAGGAGCACCACGCTCGGGCCCAGCCCCGAGATCGCATCGAGCGCGGCCTCGATCTCGCCCGGTTCGATCCGGTGGCCGCGCAGCTTCACCTGGGCATCGGCCCGGCCGAGATATTCGAGCGTGCCATCCGCGCGCCAGCGCGCGAGGTCGCCGGTCTCGTAGATCCGCTCCCCGGGCCGGAACGGATCGGGGCGGAACCGCGCCCGCGTCAGCTCCGCCCGGCCCCAATAGCCGCGCGCGACCCCCGCGCCGCCGATCCACAGCGCGCCCGGTGCCCCCACCGGGCAGGGCGTCATCGCCGCATCGAGCACATAGGCATGGGTGTTGAGGATCGGCGTGCCGATCACCGAGACCGGGGCCTCCGGCGTCACCCGCCGCGTGGTCGACCAGATCGTGGTTTCGGTCGGGCCATACATGTTCTCGATCCAGCCGATCCCGGCCGCGCGCAGCTCCTCGGCCAGCGCCGCGGGCAGCGCCTCGCCGCCCAGCATGAGATGCGACAGCCCGCCCAGCGCGGCGCGGCTCGTCTCGTCGGCCACCAACATCCGCGCCATCGATGGCGTGCATTGCAGATGGGTCACGCCGTGGCGGCGGATCTGCGCGGCGATCGAGCGGTCTTCCTCGGCCGGTGCCACGGGCTGGGCAGGCTGGGCAGGCTGGGCATCCACCAGCGCCGCCAGCCGCGGCAGCCCCGCCAGCACCCGGTCGGGCGCGATGCCGAAATCGATCAGGCAGGCGATCTCGTCGACCCCGATGGCGCGCAGCTGCGCCAGCCGCGCCGCGCCGTCTTCGATCGTGCCGAACAGCCCCTGGGTCTCGAAATAGCGCGCGAAGGCGTGTTCGAGCACCGCGTCCATTTCCTCGGGCGTCAGCGCATCGGGGTCGATCGCCCCGTCGGCCCCGCGCCGGATCGCCGGAAAGGCCGCCGCATGGCTGGCGATCAGCCCGGCGGCGGAGCGCAGATAGGCTTTCATCGGGCCGCGCGCCGCATCATAGGCGGCCTCGCGGCTTTCGTCGAGATAGCTGTGCAGCATCACCGTGACGCGAAAGGCCGAAGGATCGTGCCCCGCCTCGGCCAGCGCGGCGCGCCAGTCGGATATCCTTGCCGCCAGATCCTCGATGCTCTGCCCCAGAAGATGGGTCAGCACGTTGGCCCCGATCCGCCCGGCCTCGCGCCAGCTTTCGGGATTGCCCGCGATGGTGAGCCACAAGGGCAGCTCGGGCTGCACCGGGCGGGGCCGCGTCGTCACCTCCTGCAGGCTGCCATCGGCGCGCGCAAAGGCCACCGCCTCGCCGCGCCAGAGCCGCCGCACCGCGTCGATGCCATCGCGCAGGGCGGCGCGGTTGTCGGGCGGGGCGTTTTCGGGGCGCAGCACGAAATCGCCGGGCTGCCAGCCCGCCGCCATCGCCAGCCCCGCGCGCCCGCCCGACAGCCGGTCGATCACCGCCCAATCCTCGGCGATGCGCGCCGGGTGGTGCAGCGGCGCCACGCAGCTGCCCGCCCGGATCGCCAGCCGCGAGGTGACGGCGGCGACGGCGGCGCCGGTCACCGCCGGGTTGGGATAGGCCGCGCCGAAGCCGTGGAAATGCCGCTCCGGCGTCCAGACCGCCTCGAAGCCATGCGCATCGGCAAAGCGCGCGCCCTCCAGAAGCAGCCGGTAATCCGCGGTGTCGCTGTCCTCGTGGCCCCAGTAGAACAGGCTGAGCGCCGGGCCCTTCGGCTTCTGCGCGGCCGCAGGCCCCGCCGAGGTGAGCAGCCGCTCCTCCTCGCTTTGGATCACCACCGTCATCCCGCGCGACAGGGTCCAGACAAGCTCCAGCACCGAGATGTCGAAGGAGATCGAGGTGACCGCCAGGAGCACGTCGCCGGGCGCATGCGGCACCCGCGCATCCATCCCGGCGAGGAAATTCATCACCTGCCGGTGCTCGATCATCACCCCCTTGGGGCGGCCGGTCGAGCCGGAGGTGTAGATCAGATAGGCCAGATCCCCGGCCCGCGCCCGCGCCGGGATCGGGCCGGGCGAAGCCCGCGCGATGCGCGGATCGTCGAGCCGCAGCAGCCGCGCCGCGCCCGTCGGCAGCCCGAGGACCCCCTCGGCCTCGCAGATCACCAGACCGGCGCGGCTGTCCTCGAGGTAGAAGGCGAGCCGTTCGGCCGGGTAGGACGGGTCGAGCGGCACATAGGCCGCGCCGGATTTCAGCACCGCGAGCATCGCCACGACCATCTCGGCCGAGCGCGGCAGATGCAGCCCGACATGGCCGCCCGGCCCTGCGCCCATCTCGATCAGCACCCGCGCCATGCGGTTGGCGCGCGCCTCCAACTCGGCATGGCCGAGCCGCGTCTCGCCGCAGATCAGCGCCGTCGCCTCGGGGCGGCACCGCGCCTGCGCGGCGATGGCGGCGTCGATCGTGCCCTCGGGGATCGCGCCTTCGGTCGCGTTCCAGCCCTCGATCAGCAGATCGCGCTCGCCCGGCCCGGTCACGGGCAGCTTCGACAGCGCAAGGCCCGGCGCATCCGCCCCGGCGGAGAGCAACGCCTCGATCCGCCCGGCCAGCAGGTCCAGCGCCCCGGGCAGCAGCGCCCCCGGCGCGGCCTGCAGGCGCCCGGTTTCGGGGTCGAGGGCGAGCAGCGCCCCTTCGGGGCAGGTCCGGCCCAGCGCCAGCGCCGGCACCGCGGGCGGCGGCGTGCCGAGCCGAGCGGGCAGATCCGCCGCGAAGCCCGGGCCCGCCTCCAATGCCGCGCAATCCGCCGCGAGCCGCGCCGCGAAGGCCTGCAGCGTCTCCCTTGGATCGGGTGCCACATGCAGCGGCACCCAGTCCGAGACATGCCCGCCCTCGTCCGGTCGCAACAGGGCGATATCAGCCGCACCGTCCGACAGGCGCGCGGCCAGCAGCGCCAGCGCCGCGATGCGCCGCTCCGGCGTGGCCTCGACCGCAAGCTGGCAGCTTTCGCCTTCTCCCTCACCGATCGCCCGCGGCGCGGCAAACCCGGCAAGCGCGACCGGGCGCAGCGCTTCGAGCCGCGCGCGCCAGCCCGGCTCGGCCTTGGCCAGACGCGCCATCCGCGCCGTCAGCGGCCCGGCTTCGGTGGCAGGCAGCCGGTCGCCGGCGGCAAAGAGCGCATCGGCGGCGCAGGGCGCGCCATCGGGGCGGCGCAGCCCCGTCAGCCGCAGCACCCCGTCCTCGAAGACCAGATCGAGCCCATCCGCCGAGACGGCGCGCAGCGTGCCGGGCGCCTCGCCCGGGCGCGCCGCGTCGCAGATCGCGGCCGCGCCCACCAGCACCGGCCCCCGCGGACCGGCGATCTTGGGGCAGCACAGCGGATTTTCCCGGTCGCCATGATCGAGCGCGCGCACCAGCCGCAGCGCCGCTTCGGCCGGGCCGCGCCCGTCGATCAGCGCATCGGCGGGCGGGCGGTCGGCGGCGCGGTGCATCCGCCCCTGCCCGGCGGGCTGCGGCCGGGGCCGCAGCCCGTCACGCATCTGCGCGAAGACCTGCGGCAGGCTCTCGATCGCGGCGGCGAAGCACAGCGCGTTGAGGCTCTGGGCCGTGGCCCCGGGCGGAATGTCGAAGCCCTGCCGCACGAGGATGTCGCCCGCGTCGATCCCGGCGGTCATCAGGTGCCAGGTCACGGCGTGGCGGCGCGCGCCATCGAGCAGCGCCCAGACCGGCACGTTGCGCCCCGCCCGCTCGGGCAAGGGCCCGTCATGGAAGTTGATCGCCCCCTTGGCGAAGCGCGCCAGCACCGCCCCCGGCAGGGGCCGCAGATTGCCCGCGCTGAGCAGCCAGTCGATCCCGTCCGGCAGCTTGTCGAGCCGGTCGGGCGCGAGCGTCGCGATGCCATGCGCCTGCGCATGGGCGCGCAGGGGCGCGTGGCGCGTGATCACGAGCGAAAGCCGCAGCCCCGCCTCCCGCGCCATCCGCGCCGCTTCGAGCGTCAGCGCGGTCTCCCCGATCAGTGCCAGCGTCATGCTCATGCCCTCTTTCTCGCCGAAGCCCTACACGGCCCCGCAACATGGCCCAGCTCGTGACGGATCATGCCGCGCAGGAAGCCCGGCGGATCGCCCGTCTCGCGCCGCATCACGAGGCAGCGCAGCCGGTGCAGCCCGCCCGACAGAAGATGCAGCGCCGTCGCCGCGGCGCTGCCCGCCGCGCCGAAATGCCTGCGGAAATAGCGGCGGCGCGAATCGTACCAGTACTCCGGCACGCGGGTCCAAGAGCCCATGCCGGTCGAGACCGAACCGATATGCCGCACATGGCTCTCGCGGACGAAATGCGTCTCGAAGCCGGCGGCGCGGGCGCGGCGGCACAGGTCGGTTTCCTCGAAATAGAGAAAGAACCCCTCGTCGAAGCCGCCGGTCGCATCGAGCATCCCGGCGCGCATCATCAGGCTCGCCCCCGCGACCCAGTCCACCGGGCCGCTCTGCCCGGGCATCCGCATCCAGACGCTGTGCCGCCCCAGCAGCCGCGACACCGGGCCGAAGCGCAGCGGCCCCTCGATCTCCGACAGGAGCGAAGGAAAGCGGAAGGCCGAGACATGCGGCACGCCGTCTTCCCCTTCGAGTTGGCTGCCGGCCAGACCGGCCCGGGGATGCGCCCGCATATGCGCCAGAAGCGCGGTGATCGCCTGCGCATCGGGAAAGGCGTCGGAGTTCAGCACATAGACGAAATCCGCAGCCGCGCCATCGGCGAGCCCGGCGCGGATGCCCGCATTGTTGCCCGCGCCGAAGCCGCCATTGCGGCCCGACTGCACCACCCGCACCCGCGGCGCCCAGCCCTGCGCCGCCACCGCCTCGCGCAGCCACAGCTCCGAGCCGTCGCCCGAATCATTGTCGACGATGACGATCCCGCCCTCGATCCCGCGCATCGCGTCGAGCGCGCTTCGGGCCGCGCGCAGCGTCATCTCCGGCGTGCGCCAGTTCAGGATGATCGTCAGCAGGCGGATGTCGCTGTGGTCATTCCGCGGCATGCAGATCCGATCCCGCCGCATCGGTCTCTTTCGCCGCGCGCCCGGCCGTCGCGAGCCCGGCGCGCATCCGGGCGGCGAGCGCCTCGGCATTGGGGTCCAGCACCATGCTGTCATGATCGCCCGGCACTTCAATCACCTCCAGCGCCGGTGCCCAGTCGCGCCAGCCATTGTCTTCGCTCACATAGTGCCGATCGTCGTTCACCACGCGCCCGCCCGCAAGGCGCCAACGCCCCGCCACAGGCGGGCGGAACAGCGTCATGGGGCCGTCCCAGCGTTGCAGCCGGTAGGCGGCGCTGGCCTCGTAGAAGGCGGCCTCGATCGCGGCCTCGACCGGGCTCGCGCTCGGCTGCGCCGCGAGGCGGCCATGGCGGCGGCGGTCGATCTCCCAGCGCAGCCGCTGCGCGAGCCAGTTCACCGGATAGGCCGGACCGGCCCGGCGCAGCTCGACCGCCTGGATCGCCAGCCGGTCCTGCCAGCGCAGGGCCGGGCGCTGCGGCAACGGCGTATCGAGCAGCATCAGCTGCGCCACCTCCTCGCCTTGGGCCGTCAGCTGCCGCGCCATTTCGAGCGCGACGAGCCCGCCGCCCGAATAGCCCGCCAGAAGCCAGGGCCCGCCCGGATGCACGCGGCGCATCTCGGCCAGATAATCGCGCGCCATCTCCTCGAAGCGGCGATGCGGCGGCACCTCGCCGGTCAGCCCGCGCGCCTGCAGGCCCCAGACCGGCCGCTCCGCGCCCAGATGCCGCGCGAGATGGTGCAGGTTCATGACATTGCCGAACATGCCCGCGGAGATGAAGAGCGGCGTCTTGTCGCCCTTCGTTTCGAGCGCGACGAGATGCACGCTGTCCTCGGCCGCCCGCCGCGCACCGCCCGCCGCGGGCGGCGTGCCGGGCCGGGATGCGCCCTCCTCGGGCTCCAGCCGCGCGGCGAGCGCGCGGATCGTCGGGGCCTCGAACAGCGCCGAGATCGGCAGCGCGGTGCCGGTCTCGCGGCGGATCGCCGCGAACAGCCGCACCGCGATCAGCGAATGCCCCCCGAGATCGAAGAAGCTGTCATCCGGCCCGACCCGCTCGACCCCGAGCAGCGCCATCCACTGCCCGGCGAGCCAGACCTGCGTCTCGGTCTCGAACTCCTCCGACAGCGCGACCTCCGGCGCGGATGCCGCGGGCGCGGGGCGGATCGCGCGGGCCGCGGCGATCAGCTCGGGCAGCGGCTGCGCGGTCATCGCGATCTGCGGCAGGCCGGAGCGCAGCGCCATCAGGAAGGCCGCCCCGCCCTCCTCGCGGCGGATGCCCCGCCGCCGAGCCTCTTCCAGCGGATCGGACCGGGAAGATGCGGCATCGCCGGCACCGCGCCCGGCCTGCAGGGACAGCCCCGCCGCCAGGGCGCGTATCTCGAACCCCTCGATCTCGACGCAGACCGCCCCTTCGGGGGTGCAGAGCGTGAGGTCGAACCAGGCGGCGCCCTCCGCCTGCCGCGCAAGCCGCGCATGGCTCACGATCCGGCCGGGCAGCGGCGCATGGATGCGCATCAGCCCGTAGCCCGCGGGCACCCAGAGCCGGGCCGGATCATAGCCCTCGACAAGCTCGATCGCCCATCCGGTGGCGATGTCGAGCAGGCCCGGATGCAGCGGCATGCCCGGGGTCGCCCCGTCCGGCAGCTCCAGCTCGGCCAGCCCTTCGCGCGCGCCGAGACGGGCCTCGCCCGTGATCTGCCACTCGGCGCCGAAATCGAGATGGGTTTGCTGCGGCAGGACGAGCGGCGCGGGCGCGGGCAGCCGCGCGGCGATGGCCCCGATCTCGATATCGCGCGGGGCGGCCTCGGCACCGCCGAGCCGGCAGGTGGCGACCGGCCCCCAATCCGCCCCCGGCGGCGCGGCCTCGATCTCGACCAGGCCCGGCACGGGCCCCTCCTGCCCCGAGACGGCACCGTCATCGGGGTGCAGCCGCGCGCGCACCCGGGTCTCGCCCGCATCGGGCGTGTGCAAGGGCGCGAGAAAGCGCAGCTCGCGCAGTTCGAACGGCACGAAGCCGCGCGGCCCGGCCAGCTCCGCCATCATCTCGGCATAGCCCGTGCCGGGCAGAAGCGCCTCGCCCGCCCGCGTGCGGTGCTGATCGAGAAACCAGCGCGTCGCGGGGCTCCAGCGCGCGCTCAGCAGGATCTCCTCCCCCGTCTCGCGGTGATCGAACATCAGCTTCGGATCGGGCCGCGCCCCGCTGGCGGGGCTCTGGGGCGCGCGCGGGCCGCTGCCGCCCCTGGCGGCCATGCCCGTATCGGCCCAGATGCCCCAATCGATCGCCACGACCCGCGTGGCTCCGCCCGCATGCGATTGCGCATAGGCGTCGAGCGCCGCGTTGGCGGCGACGTAATCGGCCTGCCCCGCCGGGGTTGTCCAGCCCGAGCTCGAGGCGCACAGCGCCATCCAGTCGAGCCGCCCGTCGGGAAACAGCGCGTCGAGCACCATCAGCCCCTGCAGCTTGGGCGCGAGCACCGCCTCGGCCGCCGCCGGATCGCGGCCCAGCACCGGTGCGTCGTCGAGCCGCCCGGCGGCGTGGATCACGCCGCTGAGCGGACCCAGCCCGGACGTCGCCCGGGCGACCGCGTCCCGCATCTGTTCGAGATCGGTCACATCGGCGCGCAGCACCATGACCCGCCCGCCCAGCGCCTCGAGCCGCAGCACGGCGCGAATGAGGCGCGGCTCTTCCCCCTCGCCCCCCGCCGCGATGCGGCCCTCCCAGCTTTCGCGCGGCGGCAGCCCGCGGCGCGAGACGAGCGCGACCGGGGCCTGCGCCTCGCGGATCAGCGTTTCGGCCAGCGTCAGGCCGATGCCGCCCAGACCGCCGGTGATCATCACCGCGCCGCCATGGCGCAGCACCGGCGCGGCGGCGGGCGGCGCCACGCGCCGCGGGACGCGCTCCCGGCGGACCCCCGCGCGCCAGGCCACCGGGGCCGGTGCGGGCGGAGAAAGCGCCTCTTCGAGCACCGCCTCGATCTGCGCCGCGCGGCCGGCGCGGCGCGGTGCCGAAAGATCGAGCCGCGACAGCGCGAAGCCCGGCAGTTCGCGCGGGATCACCAGCGCCGGGCCATCGAGCGTCGCCTTGGTCGGGTCGGGCCGGTCGCGCGGGGCCGCGGCATAGGCCTCGCTGCTGACCACGAGAAGCCGCAGCGCCCGGTCGCCCTGCGCCGCGTGCCAGCCGCGCGCCAGGTGCATCAGCCCTTGATGGCCGAGCAGCTGCATCCGCTGCCGATGCCCCCTGCGGCCCCGGCGGCGCGGCGCGGTCACGCACCAAAGATGCAGCGCGCGCTCGGGCAGCAGCTCCGCCTCGGCCAGCTGTTCGAACAGCCAGCGATGCGCTTCCTCTCCCGCCTCGGGCCGGATGGTCCAGTCGGCCGGGCCGGTCTGCGCCTCGCGCGGGCCGGGGGAAACGCAGGCCACGGCGTGCCCCGCCGCGCGCAGCCGCGCCACGAGCCCGGCGCCGAGCCCGGTCTCGTCGAGGAACACCAGCCAGTTGCCCGCCTCCTGCGCCGCCAGGTCGCCGCCCGCCTCGTAGGCCCCGCCCGGATAGCGGCGCGACCAGCCGGGGCGCCAGGCCCAGCGGTCCATGTCGTCCTCGCGCGCGGGATGCGCCGGCGGCTCCGCCGCGGCCCGCGCGGGCGCGATGAAGTGGCGGGTCTCGTCGAGTGTGGTGCCGGGCAGCGGCACCCGGCGGTGGTCCGGTGTCCAGAGCTGGGCCTCGTCGAAGGTGCCGCCCATCGCCCAGAGCCGCCCCAGCGCCATGATCATGTGCCGGTCGTCGCCCTCGGGCGCCGAAGCCGGGCGCAGCCCCGCCAGCGTCCGGCCCGGACCGATGCCGGGCTGCTGGGTGGCAAAGGAGCCGAGGCTGGTGCCCGGCCCGATCTCGATAAAGAGGCGCGCGCCCGCCCCAAGCCCGTGCAGCGCCGCGTCGAAATCGACCGTGTGGCGCAGATGCTCGGCCCAATAGGCCGGATCGGTGGCCTCGGCGGCGGTGAGCGCGCGGCCCGTGCGGTTGGAGATGACCGGGATCTCGGGGGGCGACAGGCGCATGCCGCGCAAATGCTCCAGAAAGCGCGGCAGCACCGGGTCGAGCAGGCGGCTATGCGCCGCGACCTCGATCGGGATGCGCCGGGCCTCGACGCCGCGCGCGGACAGCCTTTCGGCCAGCGCCGCGATCGCGGCCACCGGGCCGGAGGCGACGCAGAGCGCCGGCGCGTTGATCGCGGCGAGGTCGAGCTCCTCTCCCAGCTCGGCGCGCAATTCCTCGGCCGGAAGCGCCACCGAAAGCATCGCCCCCGCCTCGGTCTCCTCGAACAGGGCGCCGCGCAGCCGCACCAGCCCCAGCGCCTCCTCGAAGGACATGATCCCCGCCACGACAGCGGCGGTGTTCTCGCCCATGGAATGACCGATCAGCCGCGCGGGGCGCACGCCCCAGCCGATCCAGAGCCGCGCCAGCGCGTGTTCGACGATGAGCAGCAGCGGCAATTGCCGCGAGGGGCGGCGCAGCGCGGCCGCGGCTTCGGCCTCCCGCCCCGGCGCGGGCGACCAGAGCGCGCGCAGCGCCGCGCCCTCCTCGCCCATCGCGGCAAAGCCATGGTCGATCCAGTCGCGGAACACCGGCTCGGTCTCGTAGAGATCGTGGCCCATGCCGGGCTGCTGCGCGCCGCCGCCGGGAAAGAGGAACACCACCTCCGGGTCGGCCTGCGCCCGCGCGGTCGCCGCCCGGCGCGGATCGCAGCCATCGAGCAGATCGGCGGCCTCGGTGCCGGTTTCGGCCAGGAGCACCCGGCGATGCGGCAGCGCGCGGCGGCCCTGCGCCAGCGTCGCCGCGACATCGGAGAGCGCAAGCTCGGGATGGGCGCGCAGATGCGCGGCGAGGCTTGCGGCGGTGGCGTCGAGCCCCTCGCGCGAGCGCGCCGAGATCCGGATGAGCTCGAACGGCCAGTCCGAGGGGGCGGCCTCCCACCGCGCCGGGGCCTCTTCGAGCACGGCATGCGCATTGGTGCCGCCCACCCCGAGCGAGTTGACGCCCGCCCGGCGCGGCGTGGCACCGCGCGGCCAGGGCTGCGTCGTCGCCGCGACCTCGAAGGGGGACTCCGCGAGCGCCATGGCCGGGTTGGGCGCCTCGAAGCCCGGCGTGCCGGGGATCGCGGCGTGATGCAGCGCCAGCGCCGCCTTGATGAGCGAAGCGGCGCCCGCCGCCGTGTCGGTATGGCCGATGCCGGTCTTGACCGAGCCGATCCGGCAGAAGCCGCGCGCCTGCGTCGTCTCGCGGAAGGCCCGGGTCAGCGCCGCCACCTCGATCGGATCGCCCAGCGGCGTGCCGGTGCCGTGGCATTCGACGAGGCCGAGGCTCTCGGCCCCCACACCGGCCATGCGCAGCGCCGCGGTGACCGCCGCCGCCTGCCCCTCGACCGAAGGGGCGAGGTAGCTCGCCTTCTGCGCGCCGTCATTGTTGATGGCGGTGCCGCGGATCACCGCCCAGACATGATCGCCCGCCGCCAGCGCATCCTCCAGCCGCCGCAGCGCCACCACCGCCGCGCCCGAGCCGAACACCGTGCCCTGCGCGCGGTGATCGAAGGCGCGGCACATGCCGTCGGGCGACAGTATCTCGCCCTCGCGCCACAGATAGCCCCGCCCCTGCGGCTGCTCGATCGTGGCCCCGCCCGCCAGCGCCATGTCGCATTCGCCGGTGAGCAGCGCCTGCGCGGCCATGTGCACCGCCACGAGCGAGGTCGAACAGGCGGTCTGCACCGAGACGGCGGGGCCGGTCAGGTCGAGCATGTGGCTCAGCCGCGTGGCGAGGAAATCCTTATCGTTGCCGGTGTGGCGCAGCAGAAAGGCGCCGACATCGCGTTGCAGATCGGCGTTCCCCATCAGGTTGCGCATGTAGTAGTCATTGGGCCCGCATCCGGCATAGACGCCGATCGCCCCGTCGAAGGCTTCGGGCAGGCGGCCCGCGTTCTCCAGCGCCGCCCATGCGGTGCGGATGAAGCGCCGGTGCTGCGGGTCCATGATCGCCGCGTCCTTGGGCGTCAGCCCGAAGAAGCCCGCGTCGAAGCGGTCATGGCCCTCGAGCGGCGCGCCGAAGGGGACGTAATCGGGCCTCTGGCTGGTCTCCTCGGGCACGCCGGCCTGCGCCAGCTCCTCGGGGCTCAGCCTGCGGATCGCCGTGCGGCTCTCCGACAGCATCTGCCAGAAGGCGTCGAGCGTCGGCGCGCCCGGCAGGTCCACGGCCATGCCGACAATGGCGATATCGCCCGCTGCGCTTTCGTTCGGCCCCGTCATTCCGCCTGCTCCAGACTTCTGTTCCGTCATGCAGACTGGCCGGGGAATACGGCACTTTTTCGGCCCCTGCCTGCCCATGAGACGACGTTATCAAGAGCGTCCGAGCGTATCGAGCGCCATGATCGCGGGCCAGTTCACCCAAAGGCAGAGAGCGGCCAGGAGCAGCCCCGCCGCCGCGAATACGAGATCATGCAGCGGATCCCAGGCGCGCTCGCGGCGTGCGAGAGCGACGAGCAGCGGGTAGGCCAGGATCTGCGCCGCCCCCTGCCCCAGCAGCCCGCCCCAGAGCCCAGCCCAAACGAGGCCCCCCGCCAGCCCCGCGAGGGTCAGCACGGCGCGCAAGGCCTGCAGCGCGAAGAAGCCGCGCGAGCGCCCCGAGGCGAGCAGCGCCTGATCATAGGTGATGCCGATCAGCACCGGGATCTGCAAGAGTGCCACCAGCACCACCACGCCGCCCGCGGCGGCGTAGCGCGCATCATACATCACCCCGATCAGCCAGTCGCCCAAAAGGCCCAGCGCGCATGTGGCCGCCAGCAGCCCCGCGCTGGCCAGCATCCGCAGCCGCCGCAGCCGCATGAAATCGGCCCGGCTGCGGCCCGGCGGGCTGTCGCGATAGACCGGGATCAGCACCCGCCGCGTCACCATGTGGCCCAGCATCACCGGGAATGTCGCGAGGAACAGGCCGATATTGTAGATCCCGAACTCCGACAGCGACAGGTAGCTGCCGATGATGAGCCGGTCGCCCTGCGCCACGGCAAAGCCCGCGACGGTCGACAAGAAGATCCACTTGCCGAAATGCACCAGCTCGGAGGCGGCCGACCGCTCGAAGCGCAGCCGGTTGCGCGGGCCGGGCAGGAACAGGTTGAGATAGACCAGCTGCGCCAGCGCCCCCGCCAGCCCGCTTGCCACCAGCGCCCAGACCGAGCCCCAGGCCCAGGCCAGGACGAGCCCGACGACCAGCTGCGTGGCTTGCGTCGACAGCTCGATCAGCGTCACGCGACCGGCGCGCAGATGCCGGTGCGCGGTGTCGAGCCGGGTCGGGTTGAAGCCGTTGATGACGAGCGCGAAGGCCGCCACCGACAGGTAGTGCGCCAGCATCGGCTCGTCGTACCACTGCGCCGCCGGGGCGGCGAGCGCCAGCGCCACCAGCCACAGCGCGATCCCCCTGCCGATCTGGATCGTCCATGCGGTGTCGAGGAACGCGGGATCGTCGCCGCGCCGGCTTTGCATGATGGCGGGGGTGAGGCCCACATCCGAGAACATGTTGAGGCCCATCATCACCACCATGATGATCGCCATGATGCCGAAGGCCTCGGGAAAGAGCAGCCGCGTCAGCAGAAGGTTCGAGCCGAGCCGCAGAAGCTGGCTCGCTCCGAAGCCCGCGATCATGATCCCCGCCGAGCGCAGCGCCCGGCTGCCGATATCGGCCGAGCGCAGCCGCCCCATCAGCGCCGTCGTCAGCGCCGCCGTCATCGCCCGCGGCTCCAGCCCCGACCGGCGGGCCGCAGCCGGACGCCAAGCGCCACCGCACCGTAGACCGCGAAGCCCAGCGGATCGCGCAGCGCCAGCCGCGCGGCACCCGAGGCGCCCAGGGGCGGCTTGTCCTCGCGCGACATGATCTCGGGGTGCCGCGCCGCCAGCTCGCGCATGCCCGCATCCTGCCGCCGCCGCACCCGCACCAGCGCGCGCCAGCCCTCGGCCACGGGCCAGTCATAGGTGGCGGGCACGTCGCAGCGCTCTTCGGGGCAAAATTGCAGCCGCACGAAACCGTCATCCGAGATGAGATCGGGAAACCGGCCCCAGCGGCCCCGGCCTCGGGCGTTCACCGCGAAGACGCCGCAGCCCGGCACGCCGTGGCGCATGAAGGGCAGCCGCGCCCAGAGCCGCGCATAGGCGCGCGCGACGCGGCCCCGCCCGGTGATCCGCGGCCGGCCGCTGGCATAGAGCGCGCCCGGCCGGTCGAGCGCGGCGTGAAGCCCCGCGATCAGCCGGGGCGAAACGGTGACATCGGCATCGAGATAGACCCGGATCGCGCCGGGCGGCAGACCGGCCTCGCCCGCGTTGAGCGCCGCGATCTTGGAGCCTTGCGCCAGCTCGATCACCCGCAGGCGCCAGCCCTTCTTTGCGAAGACCTGCGAGAAGCGCCGCGCCTGCGCGGCGGTGGCGTCATGGCAGCCATTGGCGATGACGGTGACGCCGACCGGGCCGGGCGGCGGCGCGGAAGCCGCGAGCGCCGACAGGCAACCGCCGATCAGCGCCGCCTCGTTGCTGGCGGGGATCAGGATCTCCATCGGGGTCGCTGCGCTCATCTGGGCCGCTCCGGCACGGGCTGTGCCTGCATGTCGGTGCCATAGGCGATCTCCTCGATGCCGGCCACGAGAATGCGCCCCCGCCCCTGCCCGATCGCAAGCCGCGCGCCCTGCCACGCCACGGGCGCGCCGCGCAGCGCCTCCGGCAACACCAGCCGGTCATACCCCGCCCCGCCATCGACCCGGTCGCCCGGCCCGGCCAGCACGATGTCGTTGCCGCCGCCGGCCAGCAGCAGGTCCTCCTCGGGCGTACCGACCAGCCGCTCGGCCGCCGCGCCGCCGCGCAGCGTCACCCCGTCCTCGAAGCTGCCCGGCGCGCGGCTTTCCCAATCGGCGCCCGAGCGGTTGTAGCGCATCAGGCTTTGCCAGCGCGGCGTGTCGTCGTCGATATGGCGCAGCGCGCCCCAGCTGCCCCAGCGCGAGGGCCAGCCGATGTCGTGATAGGCGGTGACCTGCGTGCCGCCGAGCGCGGTCCAGCTCTCAAACAGCGCCTCGACCAGCGCCGCGACCTCTGGCGCATGCGAGATCTCGGCGAGGAAATCGGTGATCGCGTCATCCTCGCGCCCCGCCGCCCCGGCGGCCATGTGCGGCCCGGCCTCATACATCACCAGCCGCAGCCCGTGCCGCGCGGCGACGCGCGCGTGATGGGGCCAGAACCGCCCCGTCAGATCGGCGGCATCGGCGCGCAGCATCTCCAGCACCCGCTCGGCGGCGGTGCCGCGCGCGAGCGCCCGGCGCAGCCCGGGCAGATCATCGTCGCGCGCCACGTCATGGCCGACATAGCCCGTCACCGCATAGGCGTCGAAGCTTTGGGCCGGCGGGCGCGCGCCCTCCGCCACCGCCAGCGGCGCTTCGAGCGCCGCCGCTTCGAGCCCGCGCCAGCCGGTCTGCACCCCGATCACCCGCACCAGCCGCGCCTCGGCCTGCGCGCCGAAAACTTCGGCCCAGATATCGGCCACCTGCGCCGCGCGCCTCCCGGCGACCTGCATCCATGCGTCGCCCGGCGCCGCCTCGCCCCAGCGCGCCGCCGCCTGCTCTTCGGCCCATTTCGCCTGCCGGAAGCCGAAATTCCATACCTCGTTTGACCATTCCGCATGGATCCTGAGCCGCGGGTCGAGCGCCTCATACATCAAGCGCGCGAAGCCGCGCACATAGGCGTCATCGGCCAGATGCGGCAGCGTCACCCACAGATCGGCGCCGATCTCGTTGGCCAGCCGCGCCAGCACCTCCGCGGGCACGGCTTCGGTCCAGCGCTGGTCCGCCGGGCGCGGCCTGTCCTGCCAATGTTGCGCCTTCGAGCCGTTGGTCCCCATCCAGTCCATGACCCGCAGCAGGCGCAGCCGCGACACGCGCGCCAGCCAGTCGGGGTTGAACAGCGCGCCCGCCGCGGCATGCGACAGGCGATCCTCGCGCACCACGCTGATGTCGCGCAGCGGATCCTGCGCGTCGATCGCGGCGATCTCGATCTCGACCGCGCCGTGACCGGGGGTGTAGTCGAAGCGGATCTCGCCGGGGGCGCGGCTCACCTCTTGCGCGCGGCCACCGACCGAGATCTCGCCCCGCCCCTCATGCCGCAGCACGTAGCGCCCGGCGAGCGAGACCGCCGCCTCGGGCTGATCGGTGAGGATCAGCGTGCCGACATGCTCCACCTCGGGCGGGATGGAGAGCAGGTGCCCGCCCGCATCGACATGGCCCGCCGCCAGCAGCGCCTCGGGCTCCACCCCGCCCCAGCGGCCCGGCAGGTGACCGAGCCAGGGGCGCGAGCTTTTCATCAGGTCGAGAAAGGGATGTTCGGTCGACCAGTCGGAGATGGGCGCGAGGTTCATGCCCAGCACTGGGGCGGGCTCTGCGGCGGGCTCTGCGGCGGCGCCGCGGCCCATCGCGGCGCCCGCCATGGCCGCCATGGCCAAGGCGAGCCACAGGAGAAGCGCCGCCGGGGCGCGCCATGCCGGGGCGGGCCGCGCGCCGCTCACAGCACCGTCCGGATCGGGGGGTGCGCGGGGGCCAGGGCGCGCCGGTTTCGCACCGACAGCGCCTCCACCCGGCCCAGAAGCGCGCCCGCGGCAAGGAAGGTCAGCGGCGTCAGCGTCGCATTGGGCAGCATGTCCACGAGGTTCATTCCCAGGATCACCGCCAGCGTCACGCTGGCCGCATCGAGCGCGGCGTCGCGGCCCCGCCACCACAGCAGCAGCACCGGTCCGGCGAGCAGGCCGAACTCGGCCAGGAAACCGGCCCAGCCGAAGATGCCGATCACCACCAGCCAGCGGCCATCGGTGACGCTCAGCTCGCGGCCGCTTTCGGCATCGTAGATCTGGTTGCGCCCCCAGATCCCCCAGCCGAAGACCGGCCGCTCCCAGACGCGCTCGAGCAGCATGTCCTCGTTGTCGAAGCGAAAGCCCACGGATTGCGCCCGGTCCGGGTGGATGCTTTCGGCGAAGGCGAGGATCTGCTCCTGCGGCACCAGATCGGCGCCCTTGAGCAGCGGGTAGCCCAGCGCCAGCAGCGCCATCGCCGCCGCGCCGAAGAGCTGCAACCGCCGCGGCGCCAGCGCCAGCACCGGTGCCAGCACCATGGTGTAGAGAAGCGCCGCCAGCGATTTGCACAGCACCAGCACCACGCCGAGCCCCGCCGCCGCGCCCCACAGCGCCACCGCCTCGCGCCCCCGCGCCGCGCGCGCGAGCCCCGTCGCGGCCAGCACCGCCATCGCCACGTAGAACGCGACCCATAGCCCGTGATAGAGAAACACGATCGGCCTGAACCCGTCGCCGCGGATCATCTGGCTGAAGCTGTGCTGGAAATAGCCATAGGTCCAGATGTTGAGCTGCGGGCTGAGCCGGACCTCGATCAGGATCGGCAGCGTGTAGGCCAGCCCGCCCAGCAGGATGGCCCAGAGCAGCAGCCGGTGATCCTCCCCCCGGCCCAGGAAGACCCGCGCCATCAGCAAGGGCACCACCAGCAGGAACTGCACGATCACCAGACCCGGCACCTCGGCCAGGCGCAGCCCCGGCACCAGCCGGGGGCCGTAGCGCAGCGCATCGTCATTGCCCAGCACCGTCATCAGCGGCGACAGCAGGTAGACCGCCAGCGCGATCAGCATCAAGGGATGGCGCGGCACGAGCTGCATCACGCGCAGCCGGCCCAGCATCACCGCGGCCGCCAGCACCGACAGGCTCGGGATGGTGCTCTTGTTGAGCGAGGGCAGCAGCGGCAGGTCGAACTCGGCGGGCATCGGCGGCAGCAGAAGATAGCCGCCAATGAGGCTCGCCAGCAGCGCGCGTTCGGGGCTCAGCCGCACGAAGAGCGCCAGCGTGACGAGCGGCCAGACCAGCAGGGCGATCGAGGCTATGGCATTGGGCATGTCAGGCCGGTCCCGTGTTCCGCGTCACGCCATGGCATATCACGAAGCCGCGGCGATGGCAGGGCCGTGGCGCGAAGGGGCGCATGGCGGCGCATTGGGCCGCGCCACCGGGCAGAGGATGGCGCGAACCCGAACGCTTCAGAGGCCGGTGCCGCGCAGCACGACCCGTAGCGTCCGCCCGATCACCCGCAGATCGGTCATCGGCGAGAGCGCGTGGTAATAGCTGCGATCATAGGCGGCGCGCTGCACGAAGCTTGCCTCGTTGCGCACCGAGGTCTGCCAGAAGCCGGTGATGCCGGGCCGCATGGCGTAGTATTCCGTGCCGGGATAATAGGCCTGCTGTTCGGGCAGGAAGGGGCGCGGCCCGACCAGCGCCATCTCGCCGCGCAGCACGTTGAAGAACTGCGGCAGCTCGTCGAGCGAGCTGCGGCGCAAGAGCCGCCCGATCCGGGTGATCCGCGGATCGTTGCGCAGCTTCTGGTGATGGTCCCATTCGATCCGGTCGGCCGGGTTCCTTGCGAGATGCCGCTCGAGCACGGCATCGGCATCGGGAACCATGGTGCGGATCTTGTACATGGTGAAGCTGCGCCCGGCGAGCCCGACCCGGCGCTGCGCATAGAAGGGCCGCCCGCCATCGAGCGCCACGAGACCGGCGATCAGCAGCACCAGGAGCGACACCGGCACGAAGACCAGCGCGGTGAACAGCAGGTCGATCCAGCGCTTGAAGCGGCGGTGGTAGAGCCCTTCCGGGCGCGGCAGCAGGCCGTCCCGCCCCGTTTCGGCCGCGCCGATGGCCAGCCTGTCCGATGCGGCATGCTCGCGCCGCGGTATCGCGCGAGAGATGTTGTTCGCTCGTCCGTCGACCACAAAGATACTTGTCATCAAAAAACCGTCCCTTCGCCTGCACCGATCAAAGCGGTGACCGGGGCAACCGATCCCGCGCACCCCGCGTGCCATCGAACCTATATTTCACCTACCCATGGTCAAAGCTCGGGCGGTGAAACCAAGCGGCACGCGGCCACCAAATTGCCGAAATCACACCGAAAAACGCGCTCCGACGCGGGCCGACACCTCACATTGCCGTGCCCTGATTGGGCACGGGCGGGAAACGGCCCTTCTCATTGATGCCGATTTGATCGCCGTCGGGAAACCTTACCTATACTTAAGTCCCGCGCCTCAGCCCAATGCCTCTCCACCGCGCTCAGGATTGGGGCGGCTTTGCGGCGACCGCCCGGCAGGATGGCGGCCTTGTCATGACCGGCGCCGGCCTCTCGCCGAACTTGCGCCAAACCGGAAACAGTATCGGACCACGGGGCGAATCGTTGCCAGCCACAGGGCGCGGACCGGCAGCATTTGATTCGAATTGGCGTTCTGACCGCCCCGCCCGCCCGGGCCGCACGGGGGCAATAGGGGGGGCGCTGACGGCTGGTGCCACGCGGCACCTCGAGCGCTGCGCCGCCTGCCGCGAGATTCCGGCCGAAACTGGCCTCGGGATCGGGCCTTGCCATGCGCCTGCGCTGCTATGCGCCGGGAGCCGGGAGCCGCGCTTTCCCGCAAGTTGAAGATCCGGCCCCGTTCGGCCGCCGAATCCCTTGACGGTCCCGCGGCCCGATACAGTTCGTGTCGGGAACCCGTGCAACCGTAGCTAGCAGAGACAGGAGAGGTGGCTTGTTTTCTCCGACACGACGCAAGGTTCTGAAGGCCATGCTGTTCGGCGGCACCGCCATCGCGGTGCCGTCCGCGCTCTACGCAGCCGAATACGGGCGCGGCGAGGGAATGCCGTGGTCGCCGCTCAGGGGCCAGCCGCCCTATTACGGCACGACGGAGGCCTCCTTCTTCACCCCGGCGGAGCGCGAGGCGGTGGCGGCGATCTGCGCGCGGCTGATCCCCAGCGATGACGGGCCGGGCGCGACCGAGGCCGACGTGGTGACCTTTCTCGACCGGCAGATGGCGGGCTTTTACGGCCGCGGCCAGCATTGGTACATGCAAGGCCCCTTCCTCGAAGGGACCGCCACCCAAGGATACCAGAGCGAGCATCCGCCCGCGCAGCTCTATCGCCGCGCGCTCGCCGCGCTGGAGGCCCATTGCCGGAACACCTACGAGGCCGGTTTCGCCGCGCTTTCCGAGGAGCGGCAGGATGCGGTGCTCAAGGGGCTGGACGAGGAGGAGATCACCTTTGCGGAGGTGTCGGCCAAGACCTTCTTCGACCTGATCCTGAAGAACACGATCGAGGGCTTCTTCGCCGACCCGCTCTATGGCGGCAACCGCGACATGGTGGCGTGGCGCTACATCGGCTTTCCCGGCACCCGCTACGACTACCGCGACTTCGTCGGCCACAACGGCGCGCGCATCGAGCTTCCGCCGGTCAGCCTGATGGGCCGCCCCGGCTGGAGCAGCCCCTGAGACCGAAGCCCAGACCGGGACCCAGACCGAGACCAAGACCGAGAGGTGAGGAATGACGAAACAGCTCCCAGGTGTCGACGTGGTTCTCGTCGGCTTCGGCTGGACCGGCGCGATCTATGCCGAGAAGCTGACCGATGCGGGGCTCGACGTGCTGGCTCTCGAACGGGGGCCATGGCGCGACACGACCAAGGATTTCGCCACCACCTTTGCGCAGGACGAGCTGCGCTATTACTGGCGGCACGGCATGTTCCAGGAGGCGTCGCAATCGACGGTCACCTTCCGCAACAACTCGGCCCAGACCGCGTTGCCGATGCGCAGCTGGGGCTCGTTCCTGCCGGGCAACGGCGTCGGCGGGTCGGGCGTGCACTGGAACGGCCAGACCTATCGCTTCCTGCCTTCGGATTTCGTGGCCAAGAGCCATAACGAGGAACGCTACGGCCCCCTGCCCGAGGGGATGACGGTTCAGGATTACGGCGTCACCTATGACGAGCTGGAGCCGCATTTCGACTATTTCGAGAAGATCTGCGGCATCTGCGGCAAGGCGGGCAACCTCAACGGCGACATCGTCGCGGGCGGCAACCCCTTCGAGGGGCCGCGCAGCGACGAATATCCCAACCCGCCGATGGAGATGACCTTCTCGCAGGACCGCTTCGAGGCGGCGGCGCGCAATGTCGGGCTCAACCCCTTCCCGGTGCCTTCGGCCAACATGTCGCGCGCCTATGTCAACCCGCTGGGCCTGCAGCTGGCGCCCTGCACCTATTGCGGCTTTTGCGAAAAGCATGGCTGCGGCAACTACTCGAAATCCTCGCCGCAGACGACGATCATCCCGGCGCTGATGAAGCGGTCGAATTTCGCGCTGCGCACCGACAGCGAGGTGCTGTCGATCGAGAAATCGGCCGACGGGTCGCGGACCACGGGCGTCACCTATGTCGACACCAGCGGCGAGACCTTCTTCCAGCCCGCCGAGATCGTCGTGCTTTGCGCCTATCCGCTGGAGAACACCCGGCTGATGCTGCTGTCGCAGATCGGCGAGCCCTATGATCCGAGCACGGGCGAGGGCGTGGTCGGCAAGAACTACTGCTACCAGGTGATGTCGGGCGCCACGGTGTTCTTCGAGGAGGAATACACCAACGGCTTCGTCGGGGCGGGGGCGCTGGGCATGGCGGCCGACGATTACAATGGCGACAATTTCGACCATACCGGCCTCGGCTTCATCGGCGGCGGCTACATCGCCTGCTACACCACCAATGCCCGCCCGATCGAAAGCCACCCCGTCCCCGAGGGCGTGCCCGGCTGGGGCAGCGAATGGAAGCAGGCGGTGCAGGCCAACTTCCTCAAGACCGCCTCGGTGGGGGTGCATGGCGCCTCGATGGCGCATCGCAGCAACTATCTCGATCTCGACCCGACCTATACCGACCGGCATGGCCGTCCGCTGCTGCGCATGACCTTCGACTTCACCCTCAATGACCGCCGGCTGAGCGCCCATCTCACCCCGGTCGCCGAGGAGATCGCGCGCGGCATGGGCGGGCGCGACGTGGTGGTGGCCGAGCGCAAGGGCTCCTACGATTCGGTGCCCTACCAGACCACCCACAACACCGGCGGCACGATCATGGGCACGGACCCAAAGACCAGCGTGTGCAACCGCTATTGCCAGAGCTGGGACCTGCCCAACCTCTTCGTCGCCGGGGCCGGGCTGTTTCCGCAAAACGCGGGCTACAACCCCACGGGCACGGTCGGCGCGCTGGCCTACTGGTCGGTGGATGCGATCATCAACAAGTATCTGGGCCAGCCCGGCCCGCTGGTGCAGCCATGAAAGCCCCTGCCCTGATATCCGCCATCGGCGGCCTGGCCGCCCTCATGGCCACCGCATCCACGGCACAAGAGCTGTCCTCGTCGCAGATCGAGCGCGGCCGCTACCTGACCATCGCGGGCGATTGCCAGGCCTGCCACACCGATATCGAGAATAACGGCCTGCCCTTCACGGGGGGCCGCGCGCTGGGCACGCCCTTCGGCACGATCTACTCGCCCAACCTGACGCCCGACGACGAGACCGGGCTCGGGCGCTGGACGCGCGAGGAGTTCCACGACGCGCTGAACGAAGGCATCGACGACGAGGGCCAGCACCTCTACCCGGCGATGCCCTACCCCAATTACACGCTGATGTCGCGCGAGGAGACCGACGCGATCTTCGCCTATCTCCAGTCGCTGGAGCCGGTCCACGCCGAGACGCCGGAGAACGATCTGCCCTTCCCGCTCAACATCCGCATGTCGGTGAGCGGCTGGAAGCTCCTGTTCTTCGAGGATGAGGAGTTCGTCCCCGACCCCGACCGCTCGGAGGAGTGGAACCGGGGCCGCTTTCTCGTCGATGGCCCGCTGCATTGCGGCGCCTGCCATTCGGGCAAGAACCTGCTCGGGGCGAGCCAGGACGACGAGTACCTGCGCGGCGGGCTTCTGGAGAACTGGTTCGCGCCCAATATCCGCGCCGGAGCGGGCGGTGGCATCGCGCATTGGGACACCGACGACATCGTCGAGTTTCTCAAATATGGCCGGGCCGAGCACACCGCCCCGATGCAGCGCATGGGCGAGGTGGTCTCGATCTCAACCCAGCACCTGCGCGAAGAGGATCTGCGCGCGGTGGCGACCTATCTCAAGAGCCTCGAGGACGAGCTGCGCGAGGAGGAGGACACCCCCGACCCCGTCCGCCTGGAGACCGGGGCCGGGCTCTATTTCGACAACTGCGCCGCCTGCCATGCGGCGGACCAGTCCGGCGTGCCGTATTTCTTCGCGCCGCTGAGCAGTTCCAACAAGGTCCATGCCGAGGACCCCTCGACCGCCATCCGCATCATCCTCGGCGGGGCGCGGGCGCAGCCCACGGACACCATTCCCAGCATGCTCGCCATGCCGCCCTTCTCGTGGAAGCTCAGCGACGAACAGATCGCCGATCTGCTGACCTATCTGCGCGGCACCGGCGATCGGCGCGCAGGCCCCGTCTCGGCCGCGCAGGTGACCGAGATGCGCGAATATCTGGCCGAAGAGGAACATTGAAGGTGACCCCCATGATGCGCGCATGTCTCGTCTCCCTCGCCCTGAGCATCGGCATGGCGGGGCCCGGAGGGGCCGAAGCCCTCTATCTCGGCAACAAGGAGTTCGACACCGGGGACCGCGCCACGATGGAGGCCATCATCGAGCATTGCAGGGAGGTGTCCCGCGAGGCTGGGGATGGCGCATCGAATGGCGCGGGCCTGCTGACCCAAGGGGTGGAAAGCGAACGGGCCGGCCAGGCTTCGGGCTCCCCCGTGGGCTCCGTCGGAACGGGGATCGGGGCGGATCAGCTGGCCTCTGGCGATGGCGATGGCGAAAGCTCCGGCGATGCGAACCCCGATCTTTCGGGGATCTCGGCAGAGCTTTGCAGCGAAGCGGGCATCATCTACTGAAACCCGCGCGGCGAAGGCGGCCGGCCGGACCTGACGGCCCGGCCCCGCATGGAGGCCGATCCGGGCCGCGGGGCATGGTGTGGATCGGCACGCGGATTGCGCCGTTGAACCATGACCTTACCGGCCTAACTGGCTTTGGGTACCGGTAGCGGCGCAACGGCCCCTGCGGGCTTTGCGCGCCACCGCCACCGCCACCGCGGCAAGGAGCATGTCGATGCCGATCGAGATCATCCCGGGCAGCTATTGCGGCGCGCCACCCCCGCCCGATCTGGCGCTGTACAGCTGGAATCTCGATCCTTTTCTGCTGGCGGGCCTGCTTCTCATGCTGGTGCTCCTGTGGCGCAGCCGGACGGGGCCTGCCGGCGTCGGCGTGCTGGTCCTCGCCTTCGTCTCGCCGCTCTGCGCGATGTCGGTGGGGCTGTTCTCGGCCCGTGTCGTGCATCACGTGCTGCTGGTCGCGGTGGCGGCGCCGCTGCTGGCGGCCGCCCTGCCCGCGCGCCGCGCGTCCGGTGCGGCCCTGCCCTTTCTCGTCTCCACGGCGCTGCTCTGGGCGTGGCACCTGCCTGCGGCCTACGATCTCGCGCTGCGCGACATGGCCGTCTACTGGGTCATGCAGGCGACGCTGCTGGGCTCGGCCCTCTGGTTCTGGCGGGCGGTGCTCGCCGCGCGCGGCGGCATCGAGGCGGTGCTGTGGTCGCTGGCCGGGCTGATGCAGATGGGCGCGCTCGGCGCGCTTTTGACCTTCGCGCCAGTGCCGCTCTATGCCGCCCATGCCCTTGCGCCGCTGGCATGGGGTCTCACGCCGCTGGCCGATCAGCAGCTCGGCGGGCTGATCATGTGGGTGCCGGCGATGCTGCCCTATGCGGCGATGATCGCGCTTTCGGCCCGACGCGGCTGGCAGGCGGGCGCCGGGCGGGGTGTCGCGTGAGCTGGGTCTACGGCCTCATCCCGCATCTCAAGGCGCTGCATGTGGGCATGCTGGTGCTGTGGTGCGGCGGGCTCTTCGCGCTGCCCTTGATGCTGGCGCGGCACGAGCCGGCGATCGGCCAGGGCGATTACGAACGCATCCGCCGGGCCACGCATTACGCCTATACCTTCTGCGTCACCCCGGCGGCGGTTCTCGCCATCGCTTCGGGCACGGCGCTGATCTTTTTGCGCGAGGCCTTCGTGACATGGATGTTCGCCAAGCTGGTCTTCGTGGCGCTCCTGGTGAGCTTTCATGTCTGGGTCGGCTACGTGCTGGTCGCGGTGGCCGAGCGGGCGGGCGCGCACCGCGCGCCGCAGCCGGTGCTGCCGCTTCTGCTGTTGCTGCTGCCGGTGCTGGGCATCCTGGCTCTGGTCCTCGCCAAGCCGGAGCTTGGCGAGATCCCGGTGCCGGGCTGGCTGACCGAGCCGATGGGCCGTCAGCTGCCTTTCGACGTGCCCAGACGATAATCGAAGACGAGCTTGCCGCCATGCCATCCCGTGACCATCACCACCAGAACGGCGAATCCCGAGATCAGGATGCCGTAGGGCAGCACCGCCGCCTCGAAGCCCTGCAATCGGTAGCCCCAATTCGCGCCGAGGATCGACAGCAGGAGCACGGCGATGACGAAATGCGACCAGGCCGGGGCGCGGATGCGGATGCCCGGCACCATCAAAAGCTCCGCCGTGCCGGTGGCACCTGCGGCGAGGCCGAACAAAAAGGCCGTGCCCGCCGCCCAGATCGCGGCGCGCGCCCAGAACAGCTCGCCCGACCACCAGTAGAGCGCGTCGGCCCCGAAGGTGCAGAAGGTCAGCGCCACGGGGAAGGCCACGCTCATCGCGTGCAGCGGGTGGCCCCAGATGCCGACGATGGATTCGGTGTCCTCATACCCTTCATGCTCCACGATCGGGTCTTCGAGCTCTTCCCGCTCGGTCTGAACCATTTCCTCGGCCATGCCCGCTCTCTCCTGCGCTGGGGTCTTCCGGGCTCAACACTCCTGCTGCTCGCGGGTTGCGAGGAAAGCCTCTCGACGGTGCATCCGGCGGGGCCGGCGGCGGCGGTCATCGCGCAGCTGTGGTGGGTGCTGCTGGCGGGTGCCACGGCGATCTTCCTTTTCGTCGCGGCGCTGATCGCGCTCGCCTGGCGGCGGCCGCCGGGAGAGACGCAGGAGCGGCGCTTCGTGGTCTGGCTCGGGCTCGTCTTTCCCATGACGGTGCTGGCCGCGCTCCTCGCCTATGGCCTCGTCGTGGGCGAGCGGCTGTTGCCGCGCGCGACGCCCGATCTGGTGCGCGTCGCGGCCGAGGCGCGGCAATGGGACTGGCGCTTCGGCTACGAGGACGCGCCGGGGCGGGAGACGGAAAACGTGCTGCACATCCCGGCGGGCCGCCCCGTCGATGTCGCCATCACCAGCGTCGACGTGGTGCATGGCTTCTGGGTGCCGCGGCTGGCGGGCAAGCTCGACGCCATGCCGGGGCATGTGAACGTGCTCAGGCTCGAGGCCGATGCGCCGGGCCGCTACGAGGGACTGGGCTCGGAGTTCAACGGCGCGGGCTACCGCGACCACCGCTTTACCGTGATCGCGCATGACGAGGCGGGCTGGCAGAGCTTCCTGCAAGGAGAGACACCATGAACGCGCTCAGGCGCCACCGCGCCCTGTCGCGCATCTGGGCCTCCGAGCCCGGCCTCAAGGGCTGGTTCACCACCGTGAACCACACCGATCTGGGGCGGATGTTCCTCTTCGTGGCGACGGTCTTCTTCGTCATCGGCGGCATTCTCGCCATGCTGATCCGAGCGCAGCTCGCCAGCCCCCGCTCGGCCTTTCTCGGCCCCGACCATTACAACCAGATCTTCACCATGCACGGGACCATCATGATGTTCCTGTTCGCGATCCCCTTCTTCGAGGGGCTCGCGGTGTATCTGCTGCCGAAGATGCTCGGCACGCGCGACCTCGCCTTCCCGCGGCTCACCGCCTACGGCTTCTGGTGCTACGTCTTCGGCGGCGCGATGATGATCTTCGCGCTGCTGGCCGGGATCGCGCCCGACAGCGGCTGGTTCATGTATCCGCCCTTGTCCTCGACCATCGGCGCGCCGGGGATCAACTCGGATTTCTGGCTGATCGGCATCACCTTCGTCGAGATCTCGGCGATCTCGGCGGCGGTCGAGATCACCGTGACGGTGTTGCGCTACCGCGCGCCGGGGATGAAGCTCTCGCAGATGCCGATCTTCGCGTGGTACGCGCTGGTCACGGCGGTGATGATCCTGACGGGCTTTCCGCCGCTCATCCTCGGCTCGATCCTCCTGGAGCTGGAGCGCGCCTTCGGCCTGCCCTTCTTCCAGGTGGCGCAGGGCGGCGACGCGCTCTTGTGGCAGCACCTGTTCTGGCTCTTCGGACACCCGGAGGTCTACATCATCTTCCTGCCCGCGGCGGGCGCGATCTCGACCATACTGCCGGTGATGGCGCGCACCACGCTCATGGGCTATGGCTGGATCGTCGCGTCGGCGGTGAGCCTCGGGGTGCTGAGCTTCGGACTCTGGGTGCACCACATGTTCACCACCGGCATCCCGCATATGGGGCTGGCCTTCTTCTCGGCCGCCTCGACGCTGGTGGCGGTGCCGACGGCGGTGCAGATCTTTGCCTGGATCGGCACGCTGTGGAAGGGCCGGCCCGTGATGCACCTGCCGATGCTCTGGCTTCTCGCCTTCTTCGCCACCTTCGTGATCGGCGGGCTGACGGGCGTGATGGTGGCGATCGTGCCCTTCGACTGGCAGGCGCATGACACCTACTTCATCGTCGCCCATCTGCACTACGTGCTGATCGGCGGCTTCGTCTTCCCGATGATCGCGGCGCTCTATTACTGGATGCCGCATTTCACCGGGCGTCGGACCTATTTCAAGCTCGGCCACGCCGCCTTCTGGCTGGTGGTGCCGGGGTTTCACGGCACCTTCCTGGCTCTGCACTGGGCCGGGCTTTTGGGCATGCGGCGGCGGATCGACAGCTTCGCGCCGGGACAAGGCTGGGAGGCGATCAACATCATCGCCTCGATCAGCAGCTTCGTCATGGCGATCGGCTTCGCGCTGGTGCTGATCGACGTGGTGGTCAACGCGGTGGTGGCGGTGCGCGGCTCGCGCGACCCTTGGGGCGCGGGCACGCTCGACTGGGCGATGCCGACCCCGGCGGCGCCCTACAACTTCGCCAGCCTCGCGCATGTCACCTCGCGCGATCCGCTCCATGAAGACCCCGATCTGCCGGTGCGGCTGGCGCGCGGCGAGGGCTATCTCGGCGACCCGACCCGCGGCCGGCGCGAGACGCTCTCGCTCGACATCGCCAGCGGCACGCCGCGCTACATGGTGGTCTTTCCCGGCAATTCCGCGCTGCCGATGCTGATGTCTGCGGTCACGGGGCTGTTCTTCCTGGGCATGCTGATCAAGGCCTATTGGCTCGTGCCGATCTCGGCGATCGGCGTGATCGCCTGCGCGCTGGTCTGGGTCTGGGGGCTCGGCCGCAGCACGACCGAAGGGGCGCTGCCGGTGGGCCGGGGCCTGTCGCTCGTCCCTGCCACCGAGGTTCCCGATCCGCCCGGCTGGTGGGGCTCGGTCTTCCTGCTTCTGGCCAATGGCACCTTCTTCGGCTCGTTGCTCTTCGGCTATGCCTTCCTGTTCACCATCGCCCCGAACTGGCCGCCGCCCTCCTATCTCGAACCGGGGGCCCTGCCGCTGATCCTCGTCCTGATGGGCGCGGGTCTCGTCTTCTTCGGCTCCCGCCTCGGCGCGCTCATGGGCGCAGGCGCCGCCCTCGCCGGCCTCGTTCTCATCGCCGGAACCTCGCTGCCCGTTCTGTCGCAAAGCCCCGATCCCACGCGCCACGCCTATGACGCGACGGTCTGGGTCTTCGTCGGATACGGGCTGCTGCATTGCCTCGTCAGCCTGCTGATGTGGTCGGTCGTGGCGGCGCGCCGCCTGTCGGGCCATTCGGCGCAGACCACGCTCGGCGCAATGCGCGTCGCCCGCCTATGGAGCGACTACACCCTGCTGGTCGCCCTGCTGAGCGCCGCGGCGATCGGCCTGCCGGGGGTGCTGACATGAACGCCATCCTGCGCCTGTCTCTGCCGCTGACGCTCTGGCTCGCCAGTTTCAGCGCGGTCTACGGCCTGCACGGCCTGCTGTGCTCGAGCCGCTGGGCCACGCTCGCCCCGGAGCTTCCGGGCCGGCTCCTGCTGATCGGTGCGAGCCTTGCTGCCTTGGCGCTGCAAGCCCTGCTTCTCGTCTTGCTGAGATCCTCGCGCTGGCCCCATCCCGATGCCGCCATTCATCGCATCAGCATGGCGCTCGCTATCGTTGCGCTGGTCGCCACGGCTTGGACGCTCATTCCGACACTGACAACGTCGCATTGCCTGTAAGCAGGGAAGCAGGCGTCGCCCCTGCGCCGGGGCTTTGCCCGTCGAGACCTGAAACGCTCCACTGGAGCGTTTCCGAGCCGGTCTCGACCCTTCAGGTTATGAACCTGACGAGCGCAATGGCGA
>NZ_KZ304956.1 GCF_002723615.1 Limimaricola cinnabarinus | reverse complement strand
CTGTCCCCGGGACAGGCACCCGAAGCGCCCGCGCTCGCGGTTTCGCCGCTGGGCGCGGCGGCGGCGATCCTCGGGCGCGGCCCGGACCCGCTGGCCCCGGTGGGCGCGCTACGGATCGATGTCGAGACGCCCGCCGGGCACCGGCGCGCGCCCGCGCCCGAGCTTGCGGCGGGGCTGGCGGCGCAGGGCCATGCGCCCGATCGCATCGCCGCAGTGCTGCGCCATGTCGCGGGCCATGACAGCCTCGCCGCCGCCCCCGGCATCGATCACGCGGCGCTGAGGGCCTGCGGGCTCGACGCCGAGCAGATCGCCCGGATCGAGGCGGCGCTGCCCGAGGCGCGCGACCTGCGCGCGGTGATCACGCCCTGGCGGCTCGGGCGCGCCTTCTGCGAGGCCCGGCTCGGTCTCACGCCCGAGGATCTGGCCGGTCACGGGATGGGCCTGTTGGAGCGGTTGGGCTTCGACGCGGCGCGGATCGAGCGGGCGAACCGGCACGTCTTCGGCCATGGCACCGTGCGCGGCGCGCCGGGGATCACGCCCGCGCAGGCGGCGGCCTTCGACACCGAGGGCGGGGATGCGCGGGCGCGGCTGGCCATGGCCGCCATGCTGGCCGGGGTGATCGACGGGCCGGTGACGGCGCTTGTCGCCGCGCATGAGACCGCCACGCTGCCCGCCGCGCAGCGCAGCCTGCGCGCCGCGCGACGGGCCGGGCTGGCGGCGCTGGTGACGATGCCCGGCGGGGCGGGCGAAGAGCGCGAGGCAGTCCCGCAGATCGCGGCGCGGCTGCGCGAGATCATGGCCATGCTGCCGCCGGGCGCGCGCCCGGGCACGGCCCCCGCCGAAGCGATCGCGCTTCTGGACGCCGCCGGGCGCAGCCGCCCCGAGGCGCGCCGCCATGCGCGCGCGCTGCGCGAGCGCCTGCTGGGCCATCTCGTGCCGCGCGCCGCCTCCGCCGCCCCGCGCCGGGGCGAGGGGCAGGCAAGGCCCTTTCCGGGCTGATCCGGGCCGCGCGCGGGAACAGCATCGCCTTGGTGATGTTGGGACCTCGTGACACGACCGGAGGCCGGACATGGGCAGTTCATCGCGCGCGGTAGAGGAGATTCTCGACCGTCTGGAACAGGAGGGCCGCAATGACGATCGCGCCACGGTGGGCGACGTCACCGGCGCGCTGGGCGATCGCGGCTTCGGGCCGTTTCTCTTCGTGCCGGCGCTGATCGAGATCACGCCGATCGGCGGCGTGCCCGGCGTGCCGACGATTCTGGCCCTGATCATCGCGCTCTTTGCCGTGCAGATCGTCATGCAGCGCGACGAGATGTGGCTGCCCGGCTTTCTCGAAAATCGCTCGGTCTCGGGCGACAAGCTCGCCGAATCGGCCGACAAGCTGCGCGGCATCGGCCGCTGGCTCGACCGCTGGTTCCACGGGCGGCTCGAGGCGCTGACCGGACCCAAGGCCAGCCGCATCGCCGGGATCGCGGTGCTGCTCTTGTGCCTGACCGTGCCGCCCTTGGAATTCATCCCCTTCGCCTCGACCGCGCCGATGGCCGCCATCGCCGCCTTCGGCCTTGCCATGACCCTGCGCGACGGGCTGCTGATGGCGCTGGGCTTCGTGCTCAGCCTCGTTGCGGTGGGCGTGGGTTTTGGCATGATCGGCGGTGGCGGCGGCTGAACCGGAAGGCTGGAAACCCGAACCCGCGCGCGGCATGGTCGATGCGCCCGCACAGCTGGAGACGACGAGATGACGATGAAGCCCGAGGGCGCGAAGGCCTTTCATTCCCTGCACCGGCACGGCTTCGTGCGCGTCGCCACCGCGACGCCGCGGGTCCGGCCCGCCGATGTGAGCTTCAACCGCGACGCGGTGATCGCCGAGGCGCGGCGCGCGCATGACGCCCGCGCCGATCTCGTCATCTATCCCGAGCTTTGCGTCTCCTCCTACGCCATCGACGATCTGCACATGCAGACCGCGCTGCTCGACGCCGCCGAGGCGGCGGTGGAGCGGATCGCCAAGGAAAGCGCCAAGCTCGCGCCGGTGCTGCTCATCGGTGCGCCTTTGCGCCACGAGGGGCGGCTCTACAACTGCGCCATCGCGATCGCGCGCGGGCGCATTCTCGGCGTGGTGCCGAAAAGCTTCCTGCCCAATTACCGCGAGTTCTACGAGAAGCGCTGGTTCGCCGAGGGGCGCGGCGTCACCGGGCGGATGATGCGGCTCGGGGGCGCGGAGGTGCCCTTCGGCACCGACCTGATCTTCGAGGCCGAGGATCTGCCGGGGCTCATCTTCCACACCGAGATCTGCGAGGATTTCTGGGCCCCCGTGCCGCCCTCCAGCGCCGCCGCGACCGAGGGCGCGCTGATCCTCACCAACCTCTCGGCCTCCAACATCGTGATCGGCAAATCCGACGACCGCCACGTGCTGTGCCGCAGCCACGGCATGCGCAGCTTCGCCGCCTATGCCTATTCCGCCGCGGGTCCAGGCGAAAGCACCACCGATCTGAGCTGGGACGGGCAGGGGGCGATCTACGAGATGGGCGACCTGCTAGCGCAATCGGGCCGCTTCGACGTGGAGCCCGAGCTGTGCATGGCCGATGTGGACACCCAGCGGCTCTTGGGCGAGCGGATGCGCACCGGCACCTTCAACGATGCGGGCAAGGGGCAGGCCCCCGGTTTCCGCCGCATCCGCTTTGCGCATCAGCCGCATTACGAGGATGCGGGGCTTCTGCGCCCGATCCGCCGCTATCCTTACGTCCCCAACCGCGAGAGCCATCTCGATCTCGACTGCTACGAGGCTTTCAACATCCAGGTCGAGGGGCTGCGCCGCCGGATGGAGTCGATCGGCAACCCCAAGCTCGTCATCGGCATCTCGGGCGGGCTCGACAGCACCCATGCGCTGATCGTCGCGGCCAAGGCCTGCGACCGGATGGGCCTGCCGCGCGACACGATCCTCGGCTACACCATGCCGGGCTTCGCCACCGGCGACGCCACCAAGTCCAACGCGTGGAAGCTGATGCGCGCCATGGGCGTCGAGGCGGCCGAGCTCGACATCCGCCCCGCCGCGCGGCAGATGCTGACGGACATGGATCACCCGTTTTCGGGCGGCGAGCCGGTCTATGACGTGACCTTCGAGAACGTGCAGGCGGGGCTTCGCACCGACTACCTGTTCCGGCTGGCCAACCAGCATGGCGGCATCGTCGTGGGCACGGGCGATCTGAGCGAGCTGGCGCTGGGCTGGTGCACCTACGGCGTCGGCGACCAGATGAGCCATTACAACGTCAATTCCGGCGTGCCGAAGACGCTGATCCAGTACCTGATCCGCTGGTCGATCCGCTCGGGCCAGTTCGACGCGCAGGCCACCACCGACGTGTTGCAGGCGATCCTCGATACCGAGATCTCGCCCGAGCTGGTGCCGCAGGGCGAGGAGGAGGAGCTGCAATCGACCGAGGACCGGATCGGTCCCTATGCGCTGCACGACTTCTTTTTGTTCCACACCATGCGCTACGGCCTGCCGCCCTCCAAGATCGCCTTCCTCGCCTGGCACGCTTGGCGCGACGCGGAGCAGGGGCTCTGGCCGATCGGCTTTCCCGAGGAAAAGCGCCGGACCTACGATCTGCCCGAGATCCGCAAATGGCTGGAGGTCTTCGTGCAGCGCTTCTTCGGCTTCGCGCAGTTCAAGCGTTCGGCCATGCCGAACGGGCCCAAGGTCTCGGCGGGCGGATCGCTCAGCCCGCGCGGCGACTGGCGCGCGCCTTCTGATGCGAGTGCCGCGGTCTGGCTCGAGGAGCTGCGCGAGAACGTGCCCGAAGGCTGATCTTTCCCGTCCGCCCGGGATGCGTTAGACGGGGTCGCCCGGAATGGTCCGGGCACCGGTCGCAGCCTACCCGGTCAAAACAAGGACGGATCAAATGAAAACTTATGTCATCTGCTCGGGCGGGCTCGACTCCGTGTCGCTCGCCCACAAGGTCGCCGCCGAGCACGAGCTCGCGGGGCTGATTTCCTTCGATTACGGCCAGCGCCACTCAAAGGAGCTGGATTTCGCGCGCGCCTGCGCGGAGCGGCTCGGCGTGCCGTTCCACCTGATCGACATGCGCGGGATCGGCGCGCATCTCACCGGCTCGGCGCTGACCGACGATGTCGAGGTGCCCGACGGGCATTACGCCGAAGAGACGATGAAGAGCACGGTCGTGCCGAACCGCAACGCCATCATGCTCACCGTGGCCTTCGGCCTCGCGGCGGCGCAGAAGGCCGATGCGGTGGCCACCGCCGTGCATGGCGGCGACCACTTCATCTACCCCGACTGCCGCCCCGAATTCACCGAAAGCTTCGAGGCGATGCAGCGCCATGCGCTCGACGGCTACGCCGATATCCGGCTCTACACCCCCTTCGTGCGCGCGCCGAAATCGGCGATCGTCACCGAAGGGGCGAAGCACGACACGCCCTTCGCCGAGACGTGGTCCTGCTACAAGGGCGGCGAGAAGCAATGCGGCCGCTGCGGCACCTGCGTCGAGCGGCGCGAGGCGTTCCACCTCGCAGGCGTGGACGATCCGACCGAATACGCCGACCCGGATTACTGGGCCGAGGCCGTGAAGAAGGGGGCGAACTGATGTACACCATCACCAAGGAGTTCCACTTCTCCGCCTCCCACCAGCTATGCGGCCTGCCCGAGGATCACCCCTGCGCGCGGCTGCACGGGCACAACTACATCGCCGTGGTGGAGCTTCAGGCCGAGGAACTCGACGAGAACGGCTTCGTGCTCGATTACAAGGCGTTGAAACCGCTGAAGACCTGGATCGACGATCATCTCGACCACCGGCATCTCAACGAGGTGTTCGGCCATGACCGGGTGACCTCGGAAGTGCTGGCCAAGGAGATCTATGACTGGGCGCGCGCGCGCTGGGCACAGGTCAGCGCCGTGCGCATCTCCGAGACGCCCAAGACATGGGCCGAATACCGGCCCCGGAGCGCGGCATGAGCACGCTCAGGGTATCGGAGATCTTCGGCCCGACGATCCAGGGCGAGGGCGCGCTGATCGGGCAGGCGACGGTCTTCGTGCGGCTGGGCGGCTGCGATTACCGCTGCTCGTGGTGCGACAGCCTGCATTCGGTCGAGAGCGAATACCGCCACACATGGGCGGCGATGGAGACGGACGAGGTTTGGGCCAAGGTGGCGGAGCTGTCCGGCGGGCGGCCCCTCACCGTCACCATTTCTGGCGGCAACCCGGCGATCCAGGATTGCGGCCCGCTGATCGAGAAGGGCCGGGCGCTGGGCTATGGCTTCGCGCTGGAGACCCAAGGCTCGGTCGCGCGCGACTGGTTCTCGCGGCTGGAGCCCTTGGTGCTCTCCCCCAAGCCGCCCTCCTCGGGCGAGACGCCCGACTGGGACCGTTTCGACGACTGCCTGAAGGCTGCGGGAAAGGCGGAGGCGATCCTCAAGATCGTGGTGTTCGACGAGACCGATTACCTCTGGGCCCGCGGCGTGGCGGCGCGCTATCCGGACCTTCCGGTCTATCTGCAGCCCGGCAACCACACCCCGCCGCCGCCAGAGGCCGAGGATGCCGAAATCGACATGGACGGCATCACCGACCGGATGGACTGGCTGGTCAGCCGCACCCTCGCCGATGGCTGGTTCGCGGCGCGGGTGCTGCCGCAGCTGCATGTGCTGATCTGGGGCAACAAGCGCGGCGTCTAGCCCGCGAGGCCGCGCCGCGCCTTGATGAAGGCGCTCAGAAACGCGGCCTCGGCCAGAAGCTTGATGCTTTCCTCCGCGATCTCGCCCAGATCATGGGCGAGATCGGGCCGGGCGGAGATGCCCAGGGACATCACCCAGCTTGCATCGTTGAGCAGCATGTCGAGCGCCACCTGAAGCACCAGCAGCGCCGCGCCGATGCCGAGCCAGCCCAGCATCTGCGGAAAGCGCCGAAGCTCCGAGCGGCAGGCCCACATCACGCCCGCGCCGATGAGCCCGTAGGCAAGGATGATCAGGTCGTCGAGCCGGTCGGTGAGCGGCGTCTCCTCGATGCCCGCGAGACGGTGCAGCAGCCGGTCGAGATTCTCGTGGATCTGGGCGAGATCGTCGAGCGCCAGCCAGACGAAGCCCAGACCGATCGCCAGCCAGACGATGCGCGGATCGCGCCATGACCATCCGGCGCCGGCGCGGCGCAACCGGCCGATGCGCAGGCTCATCGCCGCCGTCAGCGCCAGCAGCGCGGCGGAGGTATAGGTGACGATGCCGCTTTCGCGGAACTGGTTGTCGAGATCGCCCAGCCCGAGACCGACCGCCACGCCCAGCGCGAGGGCGAGGCAGGCGAGGGCGAAGGCGTGGACGGGTCTGATCTTGTCGAGCATGGGGCATCCGCTGAGCTGGGGGCAGGGCGTCTTCGAAGGCGGTGGCCGCCGATTTCCCCGCTGGTCCGTGCCTTTAACGCCGCCGCGCGCTTGACCGCAACGCCGCGCGCCCTCTCATTGTCGTGACCTCCGCCCCCGCGCGCCTCTTTCACGGACGATGCATGACCCGCGACACCCGCGCCCGAAGAGCCCTGCCGCCCGGATCGTCGCGGCTGCTGCTTGCCTCGCCCCTGCTGCTCGCCGCCTGCGAGGGGCGGCAATCGGTGCTGGTCGATGGCGGCGCGGATGCGCGCATCCTGACCGATCTCTTCGTGGTCATGCTGGTGGGCGCGGTGGTGCTGTGGTTCGGCATGAACGGGCTGTTCTACTGGGCCACGCGGCGCAGCCCGGCGCCGCATTCGCAGCGCGTGGCCAACTGGCTGGTGGTCCTCGGCGGCATCCTGTTTCCGACCGTCACGCTCGGCGCGCTGCTGGTTTACGGCCTAACCCTCATGCCCGAGCTGCGCGCCACCGGCGACGGGCCGGTGATCCGCGTGACGGGTGAGCAATGGTGGTGGCGCGTCGAATATGAGCGCGAGGACGGCTCGACCGTCACCACCGCCAACGAGATCCGCCTGCCCGCGGGCGAGCGCTCGACCTTCCTTCTCGACAGCAAGAAGGTGATCCATTCCTTCTGGGTGCCGAGCTTGGGCGGCAAGATGGACATGTTTCCCGGCCGGGTGACCGAGATGACGCTCGGGCCGGAGAAACCCGGCATCTATCGCGGCCAATGCGCCGAGTTCTGCGGCGAGAGCCATGCCTGGATGGCCTTCGAGGCCGAGGTGATGGAGCCCGACGCCTTCGAGGCCTGGCTCGATGCCGAGGCCGAACCGGCGGCGGCCCCCGCCACGCCGGAGGCCGGTCGGGGTGCCGCGCTGTTCCTGACCCAGGGCTGCGGCGCCTGCCACACGGTGCGCGGCACGCCCGCCATGGGGCGGGTGGGGCCGGATCTCACCCATGTCGGCGCGCGCCATTCGCTCGCCGCCGGGCGGCTTGGCACCGGCGTCGAGGATTTCGCCAGATGGGTCGCAAATCCCGGCGCCTGGAAGCCCGGCGCCGAAATGCCCGCATACGACCACCTTTCGGACGCGCAGATCGGCGCGATCGCCGCCTATCTCGAGGGCCTCGAATGACCGACCGCCAAATCCCCGCAGGCGACCTCATGGCCGAGGGGGTCTATCCGCCGACCGAGGAGATGCTGAACGAGCCGGTGCCCGAAGAGGTGCAGAAGCGGCAGAAGGAGAACCTGCGCAAGGCCTGGAAGACGCCCGACGGCTGGCGCTACTGGACGGCGGTGAACAACTCCGAGGTCGGCGCCTGGTACACGATGACCGCCTTCGTCTTCATGCTGATCGCGGGCGTCATGGCGCTCCTGATGCGGTTGCAGCTCTGGGTGCCGGAGAACGACCTCATCTCGGCCGACATGTTCAACCAGCTCTTCACCATGCACGGCTCGGCGATGATGTTCCTCTTTGCCGTGCCGATGTTCGAGGCGATCTCGATCCTGATCCTGCCCGCTTTCCTCGGCGCGCGCGACATGCCGTTTCCGAGGCTTTCGGCCTATGGCTACTGGGCCTTCCTGATCGGCGGCATCTTCGTGATCGGCTCGATCCTGTTTTCCGCCGCGCCCAAGGCGGGCTGGTTCATGTATCCGCCCCTGGCCACGATCGAGCTCGGCATCGGTTCCGACATCTGGCTCCTGGGCCTGTCCTTCATCGAGATCGCCTCGATCGCCGCCGCGGTGGAGCTGATCGTCGGCGCGCTCAAATGCCGCCCGCCCGGCATGCGGGTCAACGTCATGCCGCTTTATGCGTGGTACGTCCTCGTGGTCGGCGGCATGATCCTCTTTGCCTTCCCGCCGCTGATCGCGGGCGATTTCCTGTTCGAGCTGGAGCGCTCGTTCGACTGGCCCTTCTTCGATCACACCCGCGGCGGCGATCCGATGCTCTGGCAGCATCTGTTCTGGATCTTCGGCCACCCGGAGGTCTACATCATCTTCCTGCCCTCGATCGCCATCGCGGCGATGATCGTGCCGACCGTCGCGCGCCGTCCGATCCTGGGCTATTCGTGGATCGTGCTGTCGGCGGTGGGCACCGGCTTTCTGAGCTTCGGGCTCTGGGTGCATCACATGTACACCACCGGCCTGCCCAATATCAGCCTCGGCTTCTTCTCGGCGGCCTCCGAGGCCGTCGTCATCCCGACCGGCATCCAGCTTTTCGCCTTCGTCGCCACGCTGATCGCGGGGCGGGTGAAGATGACGCTGCCGATGCTGTGGATCGCAGGCGCTCTGGCGATCTTCACCGCCGGTGGCCTGACCGGCGTCATGGTCGCGGTCGCGCCCTTCGACTGGCAGGTGCACGACACCTATTTCATCGTCGCGCATCTGCATTACACGCTGTTCGGCGGCATGGTGTTTCCGGTGATCGCGGGGGTCTATTACTTCTTCCCGTTCTTCCGAAAGAAGATGCTCTCCGAGCGGCTCGGGCGCTGGGCCTTCTGGCTGATCTTCACCGGCTTCAACGTCACCTTCCTGCCGATGCACCTCACCGGGCTTCTGGGCATGCCGCGCCGGGTCTATACCTATCCGGGCGGGCTCGGCATCGACTGGCTCAACCAGATCTCGACCGTCGGCGCCTTCGTCATCGCGGCGGGCTTCGCCATCTTTGCCTGGGACATCGTGCGCCCCAAGAAGGACCAGCCGCAGATCGCGCGCAACCCGTGGGGCGGCGGCACGCTGGAATGGAGCCACGAGATCCCCGAGACGAAATGGGGCGTCCGCTCGATCCCGCACATCACGACGCGCTACCCGCTTTGGGACCAGCCCAAGCTGGTCGAGCGGATGGATGCGGGGCGCTACTATCTCCCCGATGCCGAGGAGGGATACCGCGAGACCATCGTGACCAGCGTGATCGACGCGCGGCCCATACAGGTGCAGCGGGTCACCGGCCCGGCCTATATCACCATCATGGCCGCAGCCTTCACCGGCGGGGCCTTCATCTTTCCGACCTTCCACCTCTACACCCCGGCGATCATCTGCGCCGCCTTCGCCGTGGTCTCGATCATCTACTGGCTGTGGACCACGACCGCGCGGCCGCCGGAAAAGGACATGAAGGATGTCGGTCTCGGCCTGAGCCTGCCGACCTATGCGGCGGGGCCGCAGGCGGTGGGCTGGTGGGCGGTCTGGATCACCATGCTGGGCGACGCCACGGCCTTCGCCTCGCTGGTCTTCGGGGTGTTCTTCTACTGGACCTCCAACACCGCCTTCCCGCCGCCCGGCGCCGAACATGCCTCGGGGCTTTTCGTGGCGCTGGCCACCGCGGCCTTCGCGCTCTCATGGGCGCTGACCCGCGGCGCGCGCAGCCTCAACCGCGCGGGGCGGGTCGGGCTGGCACGGGCCGCGCTGGCGGCCGCGCCCTTGCTGACCCTGTCGGGCATGGGCGGCTTCATCCTCTCGGTGCTGGATCTCGACCCGACATCCCATGTCTACCCGGCGATGATGTGGGCGCTGATGGTCTGGGTGGTGGCGCATGGCATCGCGGGCACGATCATGCAGCTCTACTGCCTTGCCGGTTCGCTCTTCGGCAAGCTCACCCCGCGCTACGACGCCGATCTGTGGAACGTCACGCTGTTCTGGCATTTTCTCGGGCTGACGGCGCTGGTCACGGGCGCGATGATCGGCCTCGTGCCGCGGATGATGTGAGGGAGGGGCGCATGGACCGCGACGATCACGACCGCGAACCGCAGCCGCAGCCGCATGGCGACGAGCGCGAGTTCTCCGAAGAGCGCGAAAGCCTGTGGCGGATCGCCTTCGCGCCGACGATCTGGGCGTTTCACTTCATCATCAGCTACGCCGCCGTTTCGGTCTACTGCTTCAAGTTCGGGGCGCTGTTCGACATGAACACCCTGCGCTTTGCGCTGATCGCGATGACCGCCCTCATGCTCGCCGCCATCGCCTGGATCGGCTGGCGCGCCTTTCTGCGCTGGGACGTGCGCGACACGGGCGAATTCACCAACCCCGAGGGCAGCGCCGAGGACCGGCACCAGTTTCTCGGCCATGCGGGTTTTCTTCTGGCGATCGTCTCGTTCATCGGCGTGGTCTACGACACGCTGCCGCTGATCCTGCTGGGCAGCTGCCGATGACGCCCGGCGCGCTCAGGCCGGTGCCGCTGACCCTCGGGCTGGGGCTGCTGGCGGCGATCTGGGTCGCGCCGCGCTCCATGGGGTTCGACGCGCCCTTCGCCGGGCACATGCTGCGGCACATGGCGATCGTGGCGCTGGCGGCACCGCTTCTGGTGCTGGGCTGGCCCGCGCTGGGCCGGGCGCTGGCGCTCGGCCCGCTCATCGCCGCCGCGCTCGAATTCGCGGTGGTCTGGGGCTGGCACCTGCCGCGCGCGCATGGGCTCTCCTACGGCTCCGCGCCGTGGTTCGTGGCCGAGCAGGCGAGCTTTCTCATCGCCGGGCTGCTGGTCTGGGCGGGCTGTCTGCGGGCGGGGCATCCGCTGGCGGGGGCCGGGGGGCTCTTGCTCACCTCGATGCACATGACGCTTCTGGGCGCGCTGCTGATCCTCGCGCCGCGCGATCTCTATGCGGCGTGGTGCGGGCTGATGCCGAACCTCACGGGCCAGCAGATGGGCGGCATGATCATGCTCGGCCTCGGCACGCCGGTCTATCTCGTGGCGGGGCTGTGGCTCACCTCCCGCGCGGTGAATGAAAGGGAGGCCGCGGCATGAAGCAGCGGATGAAGACGGTTCTCTATACGCTGGGCGCGCTGGCCGTGGCGGGGGGGCTCGCCGGGGGCGCGACGGTGGCCTTCGGGCTCTACAACGTCTCGGCGCGGGCGGGGCATCTGCCGCCGACCTACTGGGCGCTGCACACGACCTATCGCAACGCGGTCGATCTCTATTCCGGCGCGCCCGAGACGCCCGCCCCCGATCTCGACGATCCCGCGCTGATCGAGCTTGGCGCGCGGCATGTCGAGAGCGCCTGCGCCATGTGCCACGCGGTGCCGGGAAAGACCCGCAGCGCCACGGTGCGCGGCATGAACCCCGCGCCGCCGCATATCACCGATGCGGTGGGCACGTGGAGCCCACAGGAGCTGCACTGGATCGTCTATGAGGGGGTGAAGATGTCGGGCATGCCGCAATGGCCCTCCTCGCGCGGGGACGACGTCTGGGCCGTGGTCGCCTATCTGCGCGCGATCCAGGAGGGCGAGGTGACGCCCGAGCGGCAGGCCGAAATCACCGCGCGCGCCGCGGCGGACGCGCCCGAGGGGGCGGCATGGTGCGCGGGCTGTCATGTCGAGACGCGGGCGCATGTGCCCCGGCTCGACATCTTCGACGCCGATTACATCGAGGCCGCGCTCATGGCCTACCGCGAGGGGCGGCGCGAAAGCGGCATCATGCAGCACGCGGCCTCCGAGCTGCGGCCCGAACAGCTGCGCGAGCTGGCCGAATGGTTCGCCGGGCGCGAGGCGGCGCCGAAAAGGTCCGGCAGGGCGGACCCCGATAGGCTGGCCTCGGGCGAAGAGCTGGCGCGCGCGGGCACCGACGACGTGCCCGCCTGCACCGCCTGCCACGGGCCGGGGCCGCGCGATCTCGAAGGTTTCGGCGGCGATGCGCTTGAGGGGGATTTCCCGCCGCTGGCCGGGCAGGACGAAGCCTATCTCATCACCCAGCTCAGGCTCTGGCGCGACGGCGTGCGCGGCGGCACCGAGGTCTACAACCTGATGCGCGTCGCGGCGCAGGAGCTGGAGGAAGAGGAAATCGAGGCGCTGGCCGCGTGGTACGCGGCGCTCGATCCGGGCACCGGAGAGATCGCCCCCTCCGCGCCAGCTTCGCGCGACCGGGTCAACCCGATGCGCCTGCCCGCCGATCACTGAGGCGCGCGGATATTGCAAGGGCCTGACATATTGGTGTGTTGCGCCGATACTGCCGCGCGGGCACACAGCCGGGCAGCAGGGCCGGGCGGCACGACCCGGCGGCATCGACGGGAGAACGGCATGAAGCGGATGATGACGGCAATCGGGGCGCTGCTGCTGGCGGGCACGGCCGCGGCGCAGGAGGGCGATGCGCTGCTCGACATGGGCTGGGACGAGATCGTCGAGACGGCGCGCGGCGGCGAGGTCAACATCTTCATGTGGGGCGGGGCCGACAACATCAACGCCTATGTCTCCGACTACATCGGCGGCATCCTCGAAGAGGAATACGACATCACGCTCAACCGCGTGCCGCTCAGCGACACGGCGGAGGCGGTGAACATCGTGCTGGGCGAGGTCGAGGCGGGGGCCGCCGAGGGCGCGGTCGACATGATCTGGATCAATGGCGAGAATTTCCGCACCATGAAGCAGGGCGACCTCGTCTGGTGCGGCTATGTCGACAAGCTGCCCAACGCCGAACTGGTCAATTTCGACAACCCCGCCATCGCCAATGATTTCGGCACGCCCGTGGAGGGCTGCGAGGTGCCATGGAGCCGGGTGCAGTTCGCCTTCGCCCATGACAGCGCCCGCACGCCCGCGCCGCCGCGCTCGATCCCCGAGCTGATCGACTGGATCGAGGCGAATCCGGGCCGCTTCACCTATCCCGCGCCGCCCGACTTCACGGGTGCCGCCTTCGTGCGCCATGTCTTCACCCATGTGGCGGGCGGCGCGGATGCGCTGGTCGGGCCCTTCGACCGGGAGACGTTCGACACGGTGGCCGGAGAGACATGGGAGATCCTCAACGATCTGGAGCCGCATCTGTGGCGCGAGGGGCGGACCTACCCGACCTCGATCACCCAGCTGCAGCAGATGTTCGCCAACCGCGAGGTGGATTTGTTCTTTACCTATGACCCGGCCGAGATCGGTACGGCGGTCGTCAACGGCATCTTCCCCGAGACGATGCAGTCCTACGGGCTGAGCGACGGCACGCTCGCCAACACCAACTACATGGCGATCCCGGTCAATGCCGCGAACAAGGCCGCCGCAATGGTGACGCAGAACCTGCTCTTGTCGGGCGAGGCGCAGCTCGAAAAGGCGCAGCCCGAAATCTGGGGCGCGGCCACGGTGATCGAGCCGGACCGCGCCCCGGACGAGGTGCAGGCGGGTTTCGCGGCGCTGGAGCGGCACCCCTCGGTCGTCTCGATCGAGGAGCTGGGGCAGGCGGCGCTGCCGGAGCTGACCCCCGACTGGACCTCGGCGATCGAGGATGGCTGGATCGAGAACGTCGGCAACTGAGGTGATCGGGCGCGGGCATCCATGGCTGTCGCTCGCGCCCGCGCTTTGCGTGATCGCGGTGCTGTTCGGCGGCGGTCTGGTCTTGGGCCTCGCGGGCTCCTTCGGCATGGGGCGCGGCGGCTGGTCGCTCGACGCATGGGCCGCCGTGCTGGGCGAGGGGCGGGTCTGGCGCTCGCTCGGCCTGTCGCTCTGGATCGCCTTCGCCTCGACCGCGCTCTCCTGCCTGATCGGTCTCGGCGCGGCGCTGCTTCTGCGCCGCCGCTTTCCGGGGCAGGGGCTGGCGCGGCTGCTGTTCCAGATCAACCTCACCATCCCGCATGCGGTGGGCGCGCTGGGCATATTGTGGCTGCTGTCGCAATCGGGGTTCCTCGCGCGGATCGCGGGCGGGGCGGGGCTGATCGATGGGCCGGCGGGCTTTCCGGCATTGACGCAGGACCGCCATGCCATCGGCATCATCGCCCATTACGTCTGGAAGGAGGTGCCCTTCATCGGGCTGATCCTGCTGGCCAACATGCAGTCGATCGGCGACGACCCCGAGGCCGCCGCCCGCTCGCTCGGGGCCTCGCCCTTCGCGGCGATGCGGCTGGTGCTGCTGCCGCTGCTGCGCCCGGCGCTGATCCGCGCGGGCGCCATCGTCTTCGCCTTTTCCTTCGGCGCGTGGGAGGTGCCGGTGCTTCTGGGCCAGAGTTCGCCGCCGGCGCTGCCGGTGCTGGCCTGGCAGCGCTTCACCGATCCCGACCTCGCCGCGCGCCCCGAGGCGATGGCCATCGCCATGCTGATCGCGCTGGTCTCGGCGCTCCTGATCCGCGCGGCCTTCGCGGGGCGCTCGTGAACGCGCGGGCGCGCATGGCGCTGGGCGCGCTGCTGATCGCGGCGCTGATGGCGCCCTTGGTGCCTCTGGCGCTGTGGTCGGTGGCGCGCGGCTGGTTCTTTCCGCAGATCCTGCCCGCGACATGGACGTTTGAGCCGTGGATGCGCGCCTTCGCAGCCCGTTCGGACATTCCGGGCGCGCTGATGACGACGACCTGCATCGCGCTCGCGGCCTCGGCCCTCGCGCTGCTCTTGGGCATCCCCGCGGGCCGGGCGCTCGGGCTCTACCGCTTTCGCGGCAAGACGCTGGTCGAGCTGGCGCTGCTCGCCCCGGTGATCGTGCCGGGCATCGCGGTGGGCCTGGGCATCCATGGCGTCTTCCTGCGGCTGGGGCTGACCAACTCCGCGCTGGGGGTGGTGCTGGTGCATCTCGTGCCGACGCTGCCTTACGTGGTCTTCGTGATGTCGGGCGTCTTTGCCAATTACGACGCCGAGGCCGAGGCGCAGGCAAGGAGCCTCGGCGCGAAACCCCTGCAGGTGCTGTGGCACGTCATGCTGCCCGCCATCGCGCCGGGGGTGATGGTGGCGGGGCTCTTCGCCTTTCTCGTCTCGTGGTCGCAATACATCCTGACGCTGACGATCGGTGGCGGGCGGGTGGTGACGCTGCCCCTGCTGCTTTATGCGCAGGCGGGCGCGGGGCGCAACGATCAGGCGGGCGTGCTGGCGATGCTCAGCCTCGCGCCCGGCCTCGTCATCCTCGCGCTGGTGGCGCGGCAGCTCGCCGGGCGCGGCATGACCATCGGAGGTACGCGGTGACGCGGCTGACACTCGACACCCTCGATCTGCGCCATCCGGGCACGGAACGCCCCGCGCTCGACGCGCTGTCGCTCGAGGTGGCGGATGGCGAGATGGTGGCGCTTCTGGGTCCCTCGGGCTGCGGCAAGACCACGGCGCTGCGCGTCATCGCCGGGCTCGTCGCGCCCGATGCGGGCGAGGTGCGCTTTGACGGCGTCTCGGTCGGGCATCTGCCGCCCGAGCGGCGCGAGGCGGTGCTGGTGTTCCAGTCGGGCCAGCTCTTCGCCCATATGGACGTGGCGGCGAATGTCGGCTTCGGTCTCAGGATGCAGCGCCGCCCGAAGCGCGAGATCGCCGAGCGGGTGGCCGAGGCGCTGGCGCAGGTGCAGCTCGGCGATCTCGGCCATCGCCGCCCGCACGAGCTGTCGGGCGGGCAGCGGCAGCGCGTGGCGCTGGCGCGCGCGCTGGTCCTGAAGCCCGGCCTCCTGCTGCTCGACGAGCCGCTCTCTTCGCTCGACGCGCATCTGCGCGGCGAGATGCGGGCGCTGATCCGGCGGCTGCAACGCGAGACCGGGATCACCACGCTCGTCGTCACACATGATCAGGAGGAGGCGGCGGTTCTGGGCGACCGGGTCGCCCTGATGCTGGGCGGGCGCATCCACCAGATCGGCGCGGGCGCCGCGCTGTGGAACCGGCCCGCCGATCTCGACGTGGCGCGCTTTTTCGGCGGCTGCAACTTCATCTCGGGCCGCTCCTCGGGCGGCGGGTTCGACTGCGCGCTGGGGCGGCTCTTGCTGCCCGAGGGCGCGCCTTCGGGCGAGGGCTGCCTGACGCTGCGGCCCGAGGCGATCGAGCCGGGCGAGGGCGAGAACGCCCTGACGCTGCGGGTGATCGAGACCCGCTTCGAGGGGCTGCTGACGCGGATCACCGCCGAAGGCTCCGGGCTGCGGCTCGAGGCGCTGATGCGCGCGGGCGCGGCGCGCGGCGCCGTGCCGGGGCAGGACGTGCGCTGGCGGCTGCCGCGCGAGGCGCTCTGGGTGCTGCCCGGCGTCTGACCCCCCATGCCTGACACAATGCCGCACAGCGAAGTGAGCCGCGCGGCAGTGACGCCCCTGCGCGCCGCTGATACCCTCGCCGGATCAAAGGAGTGCCCCCATGTTCTCAGCCGAGCTGATCCTCGACGCGACCCTGCTGCCCGCGATGATGATCGCGCTCACGGCGGGGCTTCTGTCCTTCCTGAGCCCCTGCGTGCTGCCGATCGTGCCGCCCTATCTGGCCTATATGGGCGGCGTTTCGGTGACCGATCTTTCGGCCCCGCGCAGCGACCGGCGGCGGGTGATGACGGCGGCGCTGTTCTTCGTGCTGGGCCTGTCGACCGTGTTCCTGCTGCTCGGCGTAGCCTTCTCGGCGCTGGGCCGGGTCTTCCTGCAGTTCCAGGACTGGTTCAACGTGATCGCGGGCGTGACGATCATGATCTTCGGCGCGCATTTCGCGGGCGTGATCCGCATCCCCTTTCTCGACCGCGAGGCGCGGGTTTCGGGCGGTGATCGCGGCGGCTCGGCCTTTGGCGCCTATGTTCTGGGCCTCGCCTTCGCCTTCGGCTGGACGCCCTGCCTCGGCCCCATTCTCGGCACCATCCTCGGCCTGGCGGCGACCGAGGCCGACATGACGCGCGGGGCGACGCTGCTTGCGGTCTATGCCGCGGGGCTCGGGATACCCTTTTTGCTGGTCGCGGCCTTCTTTCCCAAGCTTTCGGGCGCCATGGCCTGGATGAAGCGGCATATGGGCCGGATCGAGCGGACCTCTGGGCTGCTCCTGTGGACCGTGGGCCTGATGATGCTGACCGGGCAATTCTCGGATTTCAGCTTCTGGCTGCTCGAAACCTTCCCCTCGCTCGCGGCGCTCGGCTGAAGCCCTCATTCGGCCTTATGGTGGCCCGCTTCCTGCTCTAACCTGTCACCGAAAGGGGGCAGGCCATGGATGGATCATCGATGCGGCGGGTGCGCAGGCGGCGGGTGTTCTACATCCCCGGTTTCGACCCGATCCACCCGCGCCGCTACCGCGAGCTCTACCGCCGCGAGGGCGCGGCGCAGGCCGCGCTTTCGGGCTTCGATCTCTCGCTTTCGCCTGCCAAGGGGCGCCGCTTCGGCTGGGACGTCGCCGCCCGGATCGAGGGCGGCGAGGTGCGGGCCGAGTTCGAGGTGCTGGTCTGGTCGGACATCGTGCGCGAGCAGATGCAGGGCGGCGTGCTGGCGACCTATGGGCAGCTTCTGCGCACCGCCTGGACCTATATCGCCAGCGGCGCGCTGGGACGGTTGATGCGGCTCAGGAAGGGGCCGGTGATCGCGGCGCTCTACCCGGTGGTGATGCTGCTGGTGCAGCTGGGGCTTGCCTTGGGCCTCGGGGCGCTGGCGGGCGGGGGCGCGGCGCGGCTGGCGCTCTGGGCCGGGCTGCCCGGCTGGCTGGCCTTCTGGCCCGCGCTGGCGGGCGTGGCCGCGGCGGTGCTGCACTGGTTTCGCCGTCACGACCGCCGCTTCTTCGCCTATTACCTCATGCATGACTACGCCTTCGCGGCGCGCTGGCGCGGCGCCAACCCGGCGGCGCTCGAGGCGCGGCTGGCCTTGTTCGAGAACCACATCGCCGCGGCGCTGCGGGAGGATGTCGACGAGGTGCTGGTGATCGGCCATTCCTCGGGCGCGCATCTCGCGGTCTCGGTGCTGTCGGACCTCATCCGCGCGGGGCGGGTGCCCGAGGGCGGCCCGGCGCTCGGCTTCGTGTCGCTGGGGCAGGTGGTGCCGATGATGTCGTTTCTGCCCGAGGCGCGCCGCCTGCGCGCCGATCTCGCCTATCTTTGCGCGCGGGACGAGCTGACATGGCTCGACGTGACGGCGCCGGGCGATGGCTGCGCCTTCGCGCTGTGCGATCCGGTCGCGGTCTCCGGCGTCGCCACGCCCGATCAGCGCTGGCCGCTGGTGATCTCGGCCGCCTTCACCCAGACGCTGAGCCCCGCGCGCTGGCGCGAACTGCGCTGGCGCTTCTTCCGGCTGCATTTCCAGTATCTCTGCGCCTTCGACCGGCCCGGCGATTACGACTATTTCCGCCTCACCGCCGGGCCGCTGACGCTGGCCGAACGCTTTGCCGCCCGCGCGCCCTCGCGCTCCACCATCCGCCGGGCGCTGTCGCCGCATGTCGCCACCGCATGAGCCTGCCGCCCAAACCTGTCCCGCGCGCGCCGCGCGTGTCGCTCTGGCGGCATCTGAAGCTGTTTCGCGCCGACATCCTCTCGGCCCAGCCCGCGCGGATCTACCGCGCTTGGATGGCCGAGTTCCGCACGCCGTTCTTCCGCTCGGTGCTGGTCAACGACCCGGCATTGCTGCGATGCGTGCTGAAGGAGCGACCGCGCGACTTTCCCAAATCCGACAGGATCGGCGCGGGGCTGCGGCCCTTGCTCGGGGCTTCGGTATTCCTGACCAATGGCCCGCTATGGGCGCATCAGCGCCGGATCATCGACCCGGCCTTCGAGCGCGGCCGGCTGAAAGACAGCTTCGGCGCGATGCGCGCGGCCGGGGATGCGGCGGCAGACCGGCTCGCGCCGTTGGCCGATGGCCGCGCGGTCGAGATCGAGCCCCTGGCCAGCCACGCCGCCGCCGACGTGATCTTTCGCACGCTGTTTTCGATCCCGATCGAGCACGGGACGGCGCAGGCGACCTACCGGGAATTTCACGCGCATCAGCGCAGCCAGCCGCTTCTGAACCTCGCGGCCTTCGTGAAGGGGCCGGGCTGGATGCCGCGCCTTCATTCGCGCGAGACGCGGGCCACGGCGCGGCGCATCAGGGGGCTGATCGCGGGGCTTGTCGCCGAGCGCGCGGGCCGCATCGAAGCGGGCGACGCGCCGCGCGATCTCGCCACCCGGATCATGACCACGCCCGACCCTGAGAGCGGCGCGCGGTTTTCGCGCGAGGAGATGGTCGATCAGGTGGCGATCTTCTTCCTCGCGGGCCACGAGACCAGCGCCTCGACGCTGGGCTGGACGCTCTATCTTCTGGCCACCCATCCCGGGATACAGGAGCGCGCGGCGGCGGAGGCGAAGGCGTTTTCCGGTGCGTTCTCCGAGCTTTCCAAGCTGAAGCTCATCCGGGACATCACGCGCGAGACGCTGCGCCTCTACCCGCCGGTGCCGATGATGGTGCGCGAGACGACCCGGCCCGAGCGGTTTCGGAGCCGCGCGCTCGGGCGCGGCACGCAGGTGGTGCTGTCGCCGTGGCACCTGCACCGGCATGAGCGGTTCTGGCAGGACCCCGACGCCTTCGACCCGGACCGCTGGAGCCGGGAGGAGACGAAGGAGAGCGCGCGGCGGGCCTTCCTGCCGTTCAGCGCCGGGCCCCGCGTCTGCCCCGGCGCGGGGTTCGCCATGGCCGAGGCGGCGGTGCTGCTGGCGGCGCTGCTGGCGCGGTATCGCTTCGCGCCGGTCGAGGGCGACGTGCCGGTGCCGGTGGCGCATCTGACGGTGCGGTCGAAGGCCGGGATCAGGCTGCGGGTGACGGAGCGGCGATAGGCAAAACTCTTCGAAGAGTTTTGCACGTTCCTTCGAAGGAACGTGTCATCGCAGGGAGCGCAGCGGTTCGCGGTTGCAGAAGATCACGACCTGACCGGCGTTTTCGATGGCGCGAAACCCGCGCCGCTCGATCTCGTGCAAAAAACGCGAGCGCCCGACGATCCGATCGACATCGCGCAGACTGCGCCGGACGACGCCGCCGGAAGCGGCCGCCCGGGAGGCGAAGAGCTGGCATAGCCAGCGGTCGGGGCTGATCGTGGCGGGCAAGGCGGTCATGCGTCGAGCAAACCAGACGTGTCTTAACGCTCCATGAACCGCCGCAGCACGAAGACCCGGATCGCCGAGGCCAGCCCGACATCGCCGCGGCCCGCGTCGATCTCGGCGGCGAGCCCGTTGATCGTGCGTCCCTCGGCGGCGGCGATGTCGCGGAAGGCGCGCCAGAACACATCCTCCAAAGAGACGCTGGTCCGATGCCCCCTGAGCGTCAGCGACCGCTTGACGGGCCGGCCGTCACTCATCGTCGCGCCGATGCCCGTCGAGCCGCCGGGCAGCATTTTCGGCCTCGGTTGCGTTGCGTGCCTTGTCGGCCTTGCTGCGGCCGAACTTCAAAGCATTGGCATCGGCGCGGGCCGTCTTTTCGGCCCGCGCCTTCTTCTTCCTGAACTGGTTCAGGTTCACCGGCTTCATTTCGGGCCGATCATCTCCTCGGGGCGCACCACGCGCTCGAAGGTCTCGGCATCGACGAAGCCGAGATTGATCGCCTCTTCCTTCAGCGTGGTGCCGTTCTTGTGCGCGGTCTTGGCGACGGTGGTGGCGTTGTCATAGCCGATGGTCGGCGCCAGCGCGGTCACCAGCATCAGGCTTTCGCGCATCAGCTTGTCGATCCGCGCCTCGTTCGCCTCGATGCCCGCGACGCAGTTGTCGGTGAAGGCCACCGAGGCGTCGCCCAAGAGCTGCATGGATTGCAGCACGTTATAGGCCATCATCGGCTTGTAGACGTTGAGCTCGAAATGCCCCTGCGATCCGGCAAAGCCCACGGCGGCGTCATTGCCCATTACATGGGCGCAGACCTGCGTCAGCGCCTCGCACTGGGTCGGGTTGACCTTGCCGGGCATGATCGAGGAGCCGGGCTCGTTCTCGGGCAGCATCAGCTCGCCCAAACCGCAACGCGGGCCGGAGCCCAGAAGGCGGATGTCATTGGCGATCTTGAACAGCGAGCCCGCGACCACGCGCAGCGCGCCCGACATCTCGACCATCGCGTCATGGGCGGCCAGCGCCTCGAACTTGTTGGGCGCGGTGACGAAGGGCAGGCCGGTGATCCGGGCCATGTTCTCGGCCACGGTCTCGCCCCAGCCATGCGGCGTGTTGAGCCCGGTGCCCACGGCGGTGCCGCCCTGCGCCAGCTCGTAGATCGCGGGCAGCGCGGCCTTGATGCGGCGGATGCCCATGGCGACCTGATGCGCGTAGCCGCCGAACTCCTGGCCCAGCGTCAGCGGCGTGGCGTCCATGGTGTGGGTGCGGCCGATCTTGATGATGTCCTTGAAGGCCTCGGCCTTCTCGGCCAGCGCCGCGTGCAGCTTTTCCAGCCCCGGCAGCGTCACGTCGCGCGCGGTGGTGGCGACGGCGATGTGCATCGCGGTCGGGAAGGTGTCGTTCGAGGACTGGCCCATGTTGCAGTGATCATTGGGGTGGACCGGCTCCTTGGAGCCCATCTCGCCGCCCAGCATCTCGATCGCGCGGTTGGCGATGACCTCGTTGGCGTTCATGTTCGACTGCGTGCCCGAACCGGTCTGCCAGACCACGAGGGGGAAATGATCGTCGAGCTTGCCCGCCACGACTTCCGAAGCGGCGGCGATCATCGCATCGGCGATCTTCTCGTCGATCTTGCCGCGCGCCTTGTTGGCCTCGGCGCAGGCCTGCTTGATCACGCCGAGCGCGCGGACGATCGCCACGGGCTGCTTTTCCCAGCCGATCGGGAAGTTCATGATCGAGCGCTGGGTCTGCGCCCCCCAGTAGCGGTCCGCGCGGACCTCGAGCGGGCCGAAGCTGTCGGATTCGGTGCGGGTGGGGGTGGTCTGGCTCATCGCGGTCTCCCTGGTATGCCGTCGCATGCCATCTACCGCGCGGGCCGCCCCCTGGGCAATCGCCTAAATGTCCGGTTTCAGGACTTGCGGAAGCTGTCGAGGCTGACCACCTGGGCCTCGCCCTTCTTGGCGGGCTCCTCCTCGGGCTCGGCCATCTCCTGCATCGGCGCTTCCTCGTCCTCCTCCTCGTCGCTCTCGTCCTGGTTCTCGAAGCGCAGGCCGAACTCGACCGAAGGGTCGACGAAGGTGCGGATCGCGTCGAAGGGGATGTAGAGCGGCTCGGGGCTGTCGCCGAAATTCAGCGTGACGGAAAAGCCCTCATCGGTGACGGTGAGGTTGTCGAACCAGTGCTGGATCACGATGGTCATCTCGCCGGGATAGCGGTCCGAGAGCCAGTCGGCGATCTCGACATCGGGATGCATCGTGTCGAAGGTGATGAAGAAATGATGCTTGCCCGGCAGGCCCTCGACGGCGATGCGCTCCAGCACCTCCTGGATCAGCCCGCGCATCGCGCGATGCATCAGGTTTCCGTAGTCGATCGTGCGGTTGGCAGGGCGGGTCACGTTACGTCATCCTTTCGCGGTCGTGCCAAGCATAGGGGATTCGGAGACGGATGAAAGGGGGCGGGCCACGAGGGGCGGCTTTGCGGCGCTATCGCGCGCGGGGCGCGTGGCTTTGGCGCATCGGCGGCGCGGCGGGCGGGCCGTGGCCCAAGAGCCGGACAAGCTCGCGGCGCAGCTTGAGACGCATGGCGCGCGGGTAGTCGCGATGGCCGCGCGCGGTGATGACGAAGCCGTCGCGTGTCGCCACGTGGCGCAGGTAGAAGCCGGTGATCGCCTGGCCGAGGCTCTCGATGGCCAGCCCGTTGACGGTGACCCCCATCGCCTCGGCCCGCCGCCGCGCCACGCCGACATCGCCGCCGTCATTGGGCGTGCCGTCGCCCGAGACGTCGATCACCCGACGGTGGCAGTCGGGCGCACGCGCCATCAGCCCGAGCGCCGCCTCCAGCGCCTCGGCCGGGGCCGTGCCGCCCATCACGAAGGCCCGCGGCGTGGCCCGGACCTGCTGCGACAGCCGCGCGAGCGCCGCCCGGTCGCGCGGCTGGGTCCAGTCGAAGACGACGCGCTGCTGCCCCGCGGCGGACCATTGCAGCACCGCCAGCGCGACATCGCCGCCCAGCACCGCCTCGATCACCACGGGGTCCTCCATCGCATCGGCGAGGCCGTCGACCTGCAGCCGGTATTCGGCATCGTCGACCGAGTTCGAGACATCCATCGCCAGCACAAGCGCCGTCTCGCAGGCGCGCGACATCGCGGGCGACAGCGCGCAGGCGAGGGCGATGAGCAACAGCCGGGCCATGGCGTCCATGCTGCACCGGCCCGCCCGAAGCTGGCAAGAACCGTCTGACGCCCCCGAAGGCGGGGGTGGCGCGGCATGGCTGGAAAAGGGGGGAAGTGCAGGCTTCTGTTGCCAGGTGCCTGCGAACCCCGCCTAACGCGGCTAGGCGCTAGGGCTTAAGTTTCGGCGGACCGAGACTGCTTAGGCAGCCACAGCCATTGCCGGAGCACGGTTGTCGTTGGCAACTGTACAATTTTGGACCGATATCGGTGGTACCTCACCGAGACAAAGCAGACCTCTTTACACGTTCGTCGATCCTGTTTCGGCCCCATCTGCCCCCAACGAGGGATGTCTGGTGGAGCCGCCGGGTACCGCCCCCGGGTCCGATCCGCTTATTACAGGCGCGTTTATGTCCATAGTCCCCGAAGGGACAGGGCAGATATAGGCGCGCGGGGCGGCGTTGAAAAGGGGGGCCGGGCGCGAAAGACGGCGGGCTTTCCTTCGGGGCCTTCCTTCGCGCCGCATCGCCCCGATTGCGCCGCCCCGCGCGACGTGCATCATGACCGCCAAGACGCTTTTGCCCCGAGGGAGGATGCACATGTTCAAGGCGCTTTTGGTCGAAAAGGACGAGGCGGGCGAGACCCGTGCCTCGGTGCAGGAGCTCGACGAGGCGCGGCTGCCCGAGGGCGAGGTGACCGTGGCGGTGGAATATTCCACCCTCAACTACAAGGACGGGCTGTGCATCGGACCGGGCGGCGGGCTGGTGCGGCAGTATCCGCATGTGCCGGGCATCGATTTCGCCGGTACGGTCGAGGCCTCGGACGATGACCGCTACAAGCCGGGCGACAAGGTGGTGCTGACCGGCTGGCGCGTGGGCGAGGCGCATTGGGGCGGCTACGCCACCCGCGCGCGGGTCAGGGCCGACTGGCTGGTGCCGCTGCCCGAGGGGCTCTCGGCGCGCGACGCCATGGCGGTGGGCACCGCCGGGCTGACGGCGATGCTCGCGGTGATGGCGCTGGAAAGGCACGGGCTCAGGACCGGGCAGGGGCCGGTTCTGGTCACCGGGGCGGCGGGCGGCGTCGGCTCGGTCGCGACCGCGCTTCTTGCCTCGCTCGGCCACGAGGTCGCCGCCGTCACCGGGCGGCCCGAGACCGAGGATTACCTGCGCGATCTCGGCGCGGCCTCGATCGTGCCGCGCGCCGAGCTGAACGAGACGACGAAGAAGCCGCTGGAGAGCGAGCGCTGGGCCGCCTGCGTCGATGCGGTGGGCGGCGCGATGCTGGCGCGCGTGCTGGGGCAGATGCAATATGGCGGCTCGGTCGCGGCGGTGGGGCTCGCGGGCGGGGCGGATCTTCCGGCCAAGGTGATCCCCTTCCTGCTGCGCGGCGTCAATCTTTTGGGCATCGACAGCGTCATGCAGCCCTATGACAACCGCGTCGCAGCCTGGGAGCGGATCGCGCGCGAGCTGCCGATGGAGAAGCTGCGCTCGATGATCCGGCCTGCGCGGCTGGGCGATCTGCCCGAGCTGGGGGCCGAGATCCTCAAGGGGCAGGTGCGCGGCCGGGTGGTCGTCGACGTCGCGGGCTGAGCGCCCGCGGCGCGCGATGCCCCCCGGGGTCGCAATCCGGGCCCGCCTGTGACAGACGCACGAATTCTTGACCTTGGCCCATCGGGCCTAGGTTTTCGTGTGACAACTTGCATTGGGGGTGACGATGACGACGCCGGATACCGATCCAGACGCGACAGAGACGACACGTCTCATAGACGAGACCGATTACGAGGTCGGCCAGGACAACATCCAGACGAAGATCGGCCCCTTCGGGCTCGACATCCACAACCCGGTCTTCCTGATCGCGGGGCTCGGGATCGTCGCCTTCGTGCTGGGCACGCTGATGGTGCCCGAGGCCGCGACCTCCGCCTTCAGCAGCCTGCGCGACTGGCTGACGGGCAATTTCTCGTGGTTCTTCATCCTGGGCGGCAACATCTTCGTGCTGTTCGGGCTTCTGCTGATCGTGACGCCCTTGGGCTCGGTCCGGCTCGGCGGCGCGAGCGCGCGGCCCGATTACGGCTATGCGGGCTGGTTCGCGATGCTGTTCGCCGCCGGCATGGGCATCGGGCTGATGTTCTACGGCGTCTCCGAGCCGCTGTCGCATTTCTCGACCTCGGTGGCCGAGGGAGCGGGTTCGCCCGAAAGCTGGGCGCCGCTCGGCGGCGCGGCGGGCGATCCGCAGGCCGCGCGCGAGCTGGGCATGGCCGCGACCATCTACCATTGGGGCCTGCACCCTTGGGCGATGTATGCGGTCGTGGCGCTGGCGCTGGGGCTGTTTTCCTACAACCAGGGCCTGCCGCTGACCATCCGCTCGGCCTTCTACCCGCTCTTCGGCGAACGGGTCTGGGGCTGGACCGGCCATATCATCGACGTGGTCGCGGTCTTTGCGACGCTGTTCGGCCTCGCCACCTCGCTCGGCTTCGGCGCAGAGCAGGCGCTGGCGGGGATGAACTTCCTGTTCGGCGTGGGCGACACCATCGAGGGCAACCGCTATCTCTTCGGGCTGAGCTATGACAACCCGGTGATCGGCGCGGATGGCGAAGAGATCGGGCGCACCGGCGCCGGGCTCAAGATCCTGCTGATCCTCGGCATCACCGCGGTCGCGCTGGTCTCGGTGGTGGCGGGTCTCGACAGCGGCGTGAAGCGCGCCTCCGAGATCAACATGGTGCTGGCCTTCCTGCTGCTGCTCTTCGTGCTCTTCGTCGGCCCGACCGGCACCATCATCAGCACCTTCTTCGCCTCGCTCTGGGCCTATGTCACCAACTTCCCGGCGCTGAGCCAGCCCTTCGGGCGCGAAGACGCCAACTTCTCCCAAGGCTGGACCGCCTTCTACTGGGCCTGGTGGATCAGCTGGTCGCCCTTCGTCGGCATGTTCATCGCCCGCGTCAGCCGCGGCCGCACGGTGCGCGAATTCATGATCGCGGTGCTCCTCGTGCCCTCGATGGTCTGCGTGCTGTGGATGAGCGTCTTCGGCGGCACGGCGATCACGCAGGTGGTGCAGGACGGCTTTCAGGGCGCGGCCGAGGCGGCGCTGCCGGTGCAGCTCTACGAGATGCTGAGCCAGCTGCCCTTCGCGAGCATCACCTCGCTGATCGGCGTGGTGCTGGTGGTCGTGTTCTTCGTGACCTCGTCGGACTCGGGCAGCCTCGTCATCGACACCATCACCTCGGGCGGCAAGGTCGACGGTCCGCTGCCGCAGCGCATCTTCTGGTGCGTGTTCGAGGGTCTCGTGGCGATCGCGCTTCTCCTGGGCGGCGGCCTCGCGGCGCTGCAGGCGATGGCGGTGGCCACCGGCTTCCCCTTCGCCTTCCTGCTGCTGCTGATGTGCGTGGCGATCTTCATCGCGCTGAAGAACGAGCGCAAGAACCCGCTGCCGTAAGGCAGGATGCGGCGCGCCCCCGATCGGGGCGCGCCGCGCATGGCACCTTTGCGCCGCAACGCGGCGAAAGCGGGGACGGAGGGGCTTTCCGGCGCGGGACACGCGCCTATCATCCCCGCACATGATGCTGTTTCAGAACTTCTCCGACATCGGTCTGGGCTGGCTTCCGGCCTGGGCCGTGATCCTGATCGATTTCGGCCTCGCCATCGCGCTGGCCTGTCTCGTGCATGCGTCGATCTATGCCGGGCTGCGCCGTCTGGCGCAGGGCAGCGAGCTTTTCCGCCGCGAACTGGTATCCAAGACCCGCGGGCCGGCGCGGCTGGCGCTCATCTTCCTGTTCATCGCGCCCGCCGCCGCCGTGGCGCCGCTCTCGCCTTCGGACGAGCAGGGGCTGCGCCACCTCGTCCTGGTGGGCACGATCCTGCTTCTGGGCTGGATCGCGCGGATCGTGCTCGATGTCTGGGCCAAGATACATCTGCGCCGCTTCGCCATCGATTCCGAGGACAACCTGCTCGCGCGCAAGCATGTGACGCAGACCAAGATATTCCTGCGCGTGGCCTCGGTGCTGATCACCATCGTCGCCATCGCCGCGGCGCTGATGACCTTCGACGAGGTGCGCCAATACGGCGTGTCGCTGCTGGCCTCCGCCGGGGCGGCGGGCATCGTCGCGGGCCTGGCGCTGCAATCGGTCCTCAAGAACATCTTCGCGGGCATCCAGCTCGCCATGACCCAGCCCATCCGCATCGACGACGCGCTGATCGTCGAGGGCGAATGGGGCAATGTCGAGGAGATCACCTCGACCTATGTGGTGATCCGCATCTGGGACTGGCGGCGGATGATCGTGCCCTTGAGCTACTTCATCGAGAAGCCCTTCCAGAACTGGACCCGCGAGAATGCGCAGCTGATCGGCACGGTGCTGATCTATCTCGATCATTCCGCCCCCGTGGACCGCATCCGCGACAAGGCGCGCGAGATCGCCGAGGCGAGCGCGCTGTGGGATGGCGGGGTGTTCAACCTCGCCGTCACCGATTTTCGCGAGCGGGTGATGGAGCTGCGGGTGCTGGTCTCGGCGCGCAACGCGCCGCGCGCCTTCGACCTGCGCTGCGAGATGCGCGAGAAGCTGGTGGCCTGGATCCAGGCCGAGATCCCGCAGGCGCTGCCGCGCACGCGCGAGGAGCTGACCATCGAGCCGGGCCGCGCCGGCGCGGCCGAGCATCCGGGCCTGGCGGCGCAACGTCGCGCTTGATCGCCGGGGCGGGGCGCTAGCTCGCGGAAGGACCATGCGAGGAGTGCCCATGACCGCCCCGATCCTGATCTGGCTGCGCCGCGACCTACGGCTTGCCGACCATCCGCTCCTGAGCGAGGCCGTGGAAACCGGCGCGCCGCTGATCCCGGTCTTCCTGCATGACGAGGTGGTCGAGCGGCAGGGGGCTGCGCCCCGCTTCCGGCTCGGGCTCTCGGTCGAGAGCTTCGCGCGCGATCTGGAGGCGCTGGGCTCGAAGCTGATCCTGCGCCGGGGCCGGGCGTTGGACAGCCTGCGCGCCCTGGCCGCCGAAACCGGCGCGCGCGCCGTCTGGTGGAGCCGCGCCTACGACCCCGAGGCGCGGGCGCGCGATGCCGAGGCGATGGAGGGGCTCGACGCCGAAGGCATCGAGACCCGCGATTTCGAAGGCCACCTGCTGTTCGAACCCGAAAGCGTCGAAACCATGACGGGGGGCTATTACAAGGTCTATACCCCCTACATGAAGGCCACGCGCGACCGCGATCCGGGTGCGCCTCTGCCCGCGCCCGCGCGGCTGCCCGCGCCCGAAAGCTGGCCCGAAAGCGAGCGGCTCGAAGACTGGGACATGGCGCGCGACATGAGACGCGGCGGCGCGGTGGTGGCGAAATACTGCGTGGTGGGCGAGGCCGCGGCGCGCGAGAGGCTCGACCGCTTCATCGTCGAGCGGGTCGAGGATTACGGCCTCGCCCGCGACCGCCCCGACATCGAGGGCACGTCGGGCCTGTCGGAAAACCTCACCTATGGCGAGATCTCGATCAGGAGCTGCTACCGCGCGGCATTGCAGGCGCGCGAGGCGGGGGCCGAGGGGGCGGAGCATTTCCGCAAGGAGCTGGTGTGGCGCGACTTCGCCTATCACCTGCTGCACCACACGCCCCGGCTCATCTCGCGCAACTGGCGCGCGGAATGGGACCGGTTCCCGTGGTCCGAGGATGCGAGCAGCGCCGAGGTCATCACATGGCAGCGCGGACGCACCGGCATGCGCTTCGTCGATGCCGCGATGCGCGAGCTTTACGCCACGGGGCGGATGCACAACCGGTCGCGGATGATCGTGGGCTCCTATCTCACCAAGCACCTGATGACGCATTGGAAGATCGGCCATGACTGGTTCGCCGACTGCCTGATCGACTGGGACCCGGCCAACAACGCGCTGGGCTGGCAGTGGATCGCCGGTTCCGGCCCCGACGCCGCGCCCTATTTCCGGGTCTACAACCCCGAGAGCCAGCTGGCGAAATTCGACCCCGAGGGCGCCTATCAACGGGCCTGGATCGCCGAGGGGCAGGAGAACCCGCCCGAGACCGCGCTCGACTTCCTCGCCGCCGCGCCGCGCCGCTGGAAGCTGTCGGCCGACATGCCCTATCCCGACCCCATCGTCGATGCGGGCGAGGGCCGGGCGCGGGCGCTCGACGCCTACCGCGCGCGCGGCTGAGCCGCAGAAGGCGAGGGGGGCCGGGCGATGCCTTTTTCCGACGCTTCGGTGAAAAACCGGCCCGCCGGGCCGGCACCGGCTTTCGCTCGGGTGACGCTGGCGTTACCCAGAGTTGAAGACCCGCGCCGAGGAGCCACACGCATGCCAACTGCCGCCAAGCTCGTCGGAAGCCTGCTCTTCGCGCTTCTGGGCTTTCTCGTCACCCGGCTGGCGGAGCCGATGATGGAGGGGCTCTCGACCGTCTCCTCGGCGGCGATGATCAACGCAGCGATCGGCGCGGGCGTGGGCTGGTTCATCGCCGGGCCGCGGGCGGGCGGCGGCTGGCGCGCCGGGCTCGACAACGGGCTGACCACGACGATCTGCGGCCTGTTTCTGACGATCGGGGCGCAGGGGGCGATCTTCATGCTGCGCATGGCAATGCGCGGGCATTACCGCGACCCGATGGACGCGCTGGAGGCGATGGCTGATTACTGGCTCGCCGTCGCGGCGCGGCTGGCGGTGCCGCAGATCGTGCTGCTGCTGGTGCTGGGCGGCCTTGCCATCGGGCTGCTGCTCGAGGTCACGAGGGCGCGGGCCTCGTGAGGGGCGCGGCGCTGTTTCTCGCCGGTCCGCTGGCCGAGCCGGGCGTCTTCGCCGCCGTGACGGGCCACGCGGAGGGCGGCGCGCCCGCCCGGCTGCCGAACCATGCGCTCATGGGGGGCGGGGAGGCGCCGGTCGCCGTGCCGCGCGGCGGCGGCATGATCGAGGGGCGGCTCGTTTCCATGCCCGAGGGGGCCGCGCGCGACCGGCTCGACAGCTATGCCGCGACGCTGGCGCTGGTTGCGCGCGAGGTCGAGGTTTTGCGCGGCGCGGACCGGCTGCGGGCCGTGCTCTTGGAGGGGGCGGAGACGCCCGCCGGGGCGCAGGGCTGGAACGCCGGGGCATGGCGGGCGCGGCATGGCGCAAGCTGGCCGCTCATCGCCGCCGAGATCGCGGAGCACGCGCCGCCGCTGTCGCCGGGCAGCTTCGCGCGGCAAAGGACGATGATCGAGGTGCGCGCCGCGGCCCGGCTGCGCGCAAGCCGCGATGCGGCACCCGCGACGTTGCGCCGGACGGCCCGGCCGGAGGATTTCGCATGGTGCGCCGATGCGCCGCTGGCGGGGGCGTTCTTCAAGCTGGCGGGGATGCGCATGGATCATCTGCGCTTCGATGGCGGCCGGGCCGAGGCGCTGCCGCGCGAGGTTCTGGTGGGCGTCGATGCGACGCTGGTGCTGCCCTATGATCCGCGCCGCGACCGGGTGCTGCTGGTCGAGCAGTTCCGCACCGGGCCTGCGCGCCGCGGCGCGGCCAACCCCTGGACGCTGGAACCCGTCGCCGGGATCGTCGACCCGGGCGAAAGCCCGCGCGAGGCCGGTCTGCGCGAGACGCGCGAGGAGGCGGGGCTCGTGCTCGACAGCCTGATCCCGATCTTCGGCGGCTACCCTTCGCCCGGCTCGAACACCGATTTCTTCCACTGCTTCCTCGCCCTCGCCGACCTGCCGCAGGAGCGCAGCTGGCGCGGCGGGCTGGCCGAGGAGGACGAGGATCTGCGGCTGCACGCCGTCTCCTTCGACCGCGCGATGGAGCTGGTCGGCACGGGCGAGATCGAGGTGCTGCCCTTGCAGGCGATGCTCTACTGGCTTGCACATCATCGTGTAGAGCTGCGCGCCTCGGCACATCCGCCGGGTGCTTGAGTTTCGGACGCACGCTGCCTATTGCTCGGACAACACAGGAAAGGCTGCCCCATGGACATCAAATCCGACCTCGCCGCCGCCATCGGCAACACCCCCCTCATCCGGCTCAAGGCCGCCTCCGAGGCGACGGGCTGCGAGATCCTGGGCAAGGCCGAATTCCTGAACCCCGGCCAGTCGGTCAAGGACCGCGCGGCGCTTTGGATGATCCGCGACGCGGTTGAGAAGGGCACGCTCAAGCCCGGCGGCACCATCGTCGAGGGCACGGCGGGCAATACCGGCATCGGTCTGGCGCTGGTCGGCGCCTCGATGGGCTTCAAGACGGTGATCGTGATCCCCGAGACGCAGAGCCAGGAAAAGAAGGACATGCTGCGGCTTGCCGGCGCCGAGCTGGTGCAGGTCCCGGCGGCCCCCTACCGCAACCCCAACAACTACGTGCGCTATTCGGGCCGGCTGGCCGAGGAGCTGGCGCGCACCACGCCCGAAGGCGTGCTCTGGGCCAACCAGTTCGACAACATCGCCAACCGGCAGGCGCATATCGACGCCACCGCCCCCGAGATCTGGGAGCAGACAAAGGGCAAGGTGGACGGCTTCATCTGCGCGGTCGGCACGGGCGGCACGCTGGCCGGGACCGGGATGGGGCTTCAGCCCAAGGGCGTGAAGATCGGCCTCGCCGATCCCGAAGGCGCGGCGCTGCACAGCTTCTACACCACCGGCGAGCTGAAATCCGAGGGCGATTCGATCACCGAAGGCATCGGGCAGGGGCGGATCACCGCCAATCTCGAAGGCTTCACCCCCGATTACAGCTACAAGATCCCCGACAGCGAGGCGCTGCCGATCGTGTTCGACCTTCTGAAGCATGAGGGCCTCTGCCTGGGCGGCTCCTCGGGCATCAACGTGGCGGGCGCGATCCGGCTGGCGCGCGAGCTGGGGCCGGGGCACACCATCGTCACCGTGCTGTGCGATTACGGCACGCGCTACCAGTCCAAGCTGTTCAACCCCGACTTCCTGAAGTCCAAGGGGCTGCCCGCGCCGGACTGGCTCGATCGCGGCCCGTCCTCCATTCCGGGCGTCTTCGAGGACGCATGAGCGCCCGCCTTTCGGCGGCTCCGGCGGGGCCGCGTCTCGTGGCCGCGCTGCTGCTGTCGCTTTGGTGCGCGCTGGTGGCGGGGCCCGTCATGGCTCAAGGCATCGCGCCCGTGACGGGCGGGCTGTTCGGCACCGCCGAACCCGAGGCGGCCGAAGAGCAGGCCGCGCCCGACCCCGTCCCCTCCGATGCGCCCGCCGCCAGCGTCGAGGAGGCGCTGAGCCCCGAGGTGGTCCTGCCCGATGAGGGCGAGGCCGCCGGAAACGAGGCGGCCGGCGAAGACGAACCCGGCGAAGCCGAAACGACCCTGACCCCCGCCACGGCCTATGCCGCGGCCGACACGGCGCTGCCCGGCACCGGCCCGCTTGCGGCGGTGCTGGCCGAAGACGGCGTGAACTGGGAAAGCTGGGAGCGCACGGCGGCGCGCAGCGAGGCGCTGTCGCAGCGCGGGCAGGGCTCGGATTTCGCGCTGCAACGGCTGCGCGGCGATCTGGTGGTCTGGCGCGACAGGTTCCAGCAGGCGCGCGGCGCGAATGGCAGCCGCATCGGCACCGTCGAGGCGCAGCTCACCGCGCTGGGCGCCGCGCCCGAAAGCGGCGGCGAGGATGCCTCGATCGCCGAGCGGCGCGCGGCGCTCACCGAGCGGCTGATGCAGCTGCGCGCCCCGGTGCGGCTGGCCGACGAGGCCTATGCCCATGCCGACGGGCTGATCCGCGAGATCGACCGGTTGATCCGCGAACGGCGCGGGCGGGCGCTGGGCGATCGCGGCGTCTCGCCGCTCAATCCCGGCCTGTGGCCCGGCGCTCTCGTGGTGATGTATGAGCGCGCCGAGGCGCTGCGCGCCGAGCTCTGGCGAGGCTGGACCTCGCCCGCCGCGCGCGCCGCGCTCGGGCCGGTCCTGGCCGAGGCGCTGCTGCTGGGGCTGGCGGGCGGGCTTTTGATGCGCGCCGGTCTCTGGGCCCGCCGCCTGCGCCGCCGCATTCTCGAAGCCGACAGGCGCGGCTCGCGCGCGATGGCCTTCGGCGTCTCGCTGGGGCAGGTGGCGCTGCCCTTCGCGGGTCTGGTGCTGATCGGGCGGGCCTTCGATCTTGCGGGAATGGACGGGCCGCGGGCCGGGGCGGTGCTGATGGCGCTGCCGATGGCCGGGCTCGCGGTGCTGCTGGCGCGCTGGCTGGCGGGGCAGTTCTTCGGCCCCGAGGCGGCGCAGCCGATCGCCGGGATCGCGCCCGCGCGGCAAGTCCGCGCCCGGCGGCAGGTGATGCTGCTGGGCTGGGCCATCGCGCTGATGCAGCTGTCGCAGGCGGTGATCGCCAGCGCCGACGCGCCCGACGGCGCCGAGACGGCGCTCCTGTTCCCGCTGCAGCTTCTGGTGGCGGTGCCTTTGTTCATCCTGGGCCGGACGCTGGCGGGGGTGACGCATGACGGCGCGCCCGCCACCGCCCCGGTGACGCCGCAGCCCGAAGCCGCGCGGCGCGACACCACCGGCTTCCGGCAGGGGCTCCTGTCGCTTCTGGGCAAGGTGGCGATGGCCGTGGCCGTGGCCGCGCCGGTCCTCTCGGCGCTGGGCTATGCCGCGCTGTCGGAGGCGCTTTTGGTCCCCGCGATCAAGACGATGATGCTGATCGGCGTGCTGGTGCTGCTGCAAAGGCTCGTCTTCGACCTGTGGACCGTGGCCACCGGCTCCGAGGATCTGGCGCGCGACGCGCTGGTGCCGGTGCTGATCGGGCTGTTCCTGATCCTTGCCACGCTGCCGGTGCTGGCGCTGATCTGGGGCGCGCGGCCCGAGGATCTCTCCGAGGTCTGGACCCGCTTCCGCGAGGGCTATTCCTTCGGCGAGACCCGGCTGCAACCCACCGACCTGCTGTGGCTTCTGGTGATCTTCGTGATCGGCTATGCGTTGACGCGGCTGGTGCAGCGGGTGCTGCGCTCGGTGGTGCTGCCGCGCACCAAGCTCGATCTCGGCGGGCAGAACGCCGTCGCGGTGGGTTTTGGCTATGTCGGCATCACCACCGCGGCGATCCTCGCCATCACCACCGCCGGGCTCGACCTGTCGAACCTCGCCATCGTCGCTGGTGCGCTCTCCGTGGGCATCGGTTTCGGCCTGCAGAACATCGTGTCGAACTTCGTCTCGGGCATCATCCTGCTGATCGAGCGGCCGATAGGCGAGGGCGACTGGATCGAGGTGGGCGGGCAGTCGGGCTATGTGCGCGACATCTCGGTCCGCTCGACCCGGATCGAAACCTTCGACCGCACCGACGTCATCGTGCCCAACGCCGATCTCGTCTCGAACCAGGTGACCAACTGGACCCGCGGCAATTCCGTGGGCCGGGTGATCGTGCCGGTGGGCGTGGCCTATGGCAGCGATCTGGTGCGGGTGCAGGAGATCCTGCAGGAGATCGCGGAGGATCATCCGCTCGTGCTCGCCAACCCGGCGCCGGCGGTGCTGTTCCGCGCCTTCGGCCCCTCGCGGCTGGAGTTCGAGATCCGGGCGATCCTGCGCGACATCAACTTCGTCGTCGCGGTGCAGTCCGAGATGAACAACGACATCGCGCGGCGCTTCGAGGCCGAGGGGATCGAGATCCCCTTCCCGCAGCAGGATCTGTGGCTGAAGAACCCCGAGGCGCTGCACGAGCAGGCCGAGAGCGAGAGCTAGGCCGCGCGCATCCTCCCCCCGGCTGGCCTATTCGGCCGCCCGGGCGTGGGGGGCGGTCTCGCGCGCCTCGGTCTCGGGCTCGGGCAGCCCCTCGCGCGACAGCAGGATCGCCAGCGGGCGCAGCGCCGGGATCTCCGAGCATACGATCATCGCCGCCACGGTGATCGGCACCGACAGGAACATCCCCGGAATGCCCCAGACCGCGCCCCAGAAGGCGAGGGAGATGATGATCCCGAAGGAGGACAGGCGGAGCGCCCGGCCCATCATCATCGGGTCGAGCACATTGCCGTTGATGAACTGGATCACCCCGGTGATGGCGAAGATCGCCCCGGTCATCGCCGGATCGCCGAGCTGCACATAGGCCACCAGCGCCACCATCGCGGTCGCCACGATCGAGCCGATATTGGGGATGTAGTTGAGCATGAAGGTGAGGATGCCCAGCGCCACCGCGAGATCGAGCCCGAACAGCCCCGCCAGCGCCCAGACCATGACGCCGGTCATCAGCGAGACCAGCGTCTTGACCGCGAGGTAGCGGTTCACCCGGCGGATGATCGAGCCGATGATCCGGCCGACCCGGTCGGCCTGCACCGGATCGCCCACGAAATTCACCAGCTTGGTCGAGAACCAGACCCGTTCGGCGAAGAGAAAGCCGACGAAGAGGATGACCAGCACCGTGCCCTGCATCAGGTTGCCCGCCTGGCTGGCCAGCGTGCGGATATAGCCGCCGAACTCCACCGTCTGGACCGAGTTCAGCACCGCCGCCTCGGTGTTCTCGCCCAGCCATGAGAACAGCCGGGCGATCGCCTCCGGCGCGCGGTCGGCATAGCTCAGCGTGGTCAGCAGCACGGTGTTGATCTGCGCCAGCACGACCGAGGTCAGCGTCAGCAGCGCCGCGGCGATGGCGACGACGGCGGCGATCGAGGCGAGCCAGTTGGGAATGGCGAGCGGGCCGATGCGGGCCCGCGCGATGAAGCTGATCGCATCGCTCATCAGCGAGAAGATGACGATGGCGGTGACCAGCGAGATCAGCAGGAACCGCGCCTGCACGAGCAAGAACAGCACCACCGCGAAGGCGATGATGATCAGGGCCACATCCTGCACCCTGTGCGGATCGCGCGGCGAGAGCCGGCGTCTCTCTGGGGCGGGGCGGGGCGGCGCTTGGGGCGGTCGGGTGATCAAGTCGGGTGTCTCGCAGGCTGTTGCCGCCTCACTATGCGGGAGCAGCGGGCCGGTAGCAATCGACGCGCGAAATAGCGCGGCGACGGCCCTTGCAAAGCCCGCCCGGCTTGGCTACTGAGCGCGCAACGGAGCGGTGGCCGAGTGGTCGAAGGCGCACGCCTGGAAAGTGTGTAGGCGGGGAACCGTCTCGAGGGTTCGAATCCCTCTCGCTCCGCCACTTTTCATCCAGTAAAATCCCCATAAGGCGCTGAAAAGGTTCGGTAAATCTCCGGGCCTCGCGAATAGCGTTTTCTCGATTTCCTGATTTGATGCACAAATTGGTGCACTTTTTGGTGCACATGGCCCCTTGTGCTGCCTCGCAAAACCCGCGCATCTGTACCCATGATCTATCTGCGCGGCACTACCTGGTTCATGAGACGGCGGCGACCCAAGCGCTATGCCGCGGTCGATCCTCGCGAGATCCTCAACATCAGTCTGGCGACTGACAGCGAGAGCGTGGCGCGCGAAAAGGAATCGGCCGTCTGGGGCGAGCTGGTCGAGGGCTGGGAGGCGAAGCTCGCCGGCCGTGATGGCGATGCCGAGGCGCGCTACCAAGCCGCCCGCGACCTGGCACAGCAGCGCGGCTTCCGTTTCCGGCGGATTGAGGAGGTGGCCAAGATGCCGACCTCCGAGATCCTTGATCGGGTCGAAGCGATCTCTGAGGTGAAGGGCGAGCCTGATGCGATGGAAGCGGCCGCGCTCCTCGGTACGGTGCGCCCGCCGGCGCTGACCATCAGCCGCGCACTCGAGGCCTACTGGACGCTCGCCCGCGACAAGACGCTGGGCAAGTCGACCGATCAGCTGCGGCGCTGGCGCAATCCGCACATCAAGGCGATCCGCAACCTGATCGGCGTCGTCGGCGATGTCGAGCTCGAGCGGCTGACGCCCGACGATATGCAGGACTTCCGGGACTGGTGGATCGACAAGGTTGAGGAGGGCGACGTAATCCCCGCCTCGGCGAACAAGGACTTCACCTATGTCGGCGCGGTGCTGCGCTTGGTGGCCGCCCGCAAACGCCTGGGCTTCGTGCCTCCGACCCCGGAGCCGATCAAGGCGGGGCGCCAGAACACGCGGCTGCCCTTCTCGGTGGACTGGATCCGCGACAAGATCATCCCCGGCCTCGGTGGGTTGAACAGCGAGGCGCGCGCGATCGTTCTGGTGATGGTCAACACGGGCATGCGGCCGAGCGAGATTGCCAACCTGGGCGGCGACCGGATCCAGCTCGAGGGCAACATCCCGCATGTCCAGGTGCGGCCCGTGGGGCGTCAGCTGAAGAACGATGTCTCTGAGCGTGACGTGCCCCTCGTTGGCGTCTCGCTCGAGGCCATGCGCGGCTGCCCGGAGGGCTTCCCGCGGTATCTCGACAAGGCGGGCCTGTCGGCGACCGTGAACAAGTACCTGCGGGAGAACGGCCTATCCGAGACGCCGCGCCACACGCTCTACGGCCTGCGGCATTCGGTCGAGGATCGGCTGCTGATCGCGGGGGTGGATGAGCGGGTGCGCCGTGACATCCTCGGTCACAGCCTCAACCGGCAGCGCTACGGCGACGGTGGCGGCCTGCCGATGAAGCTGGATGCGCTTCAGCGGATTGCCCTCTGAGTTGTCGCTGCAAATGCTGCGGTCTGCCGTGGTGATGCTGTCCAACAGTATGCGGTGCAAGCGGAAGCAGTTGCTCTCGGTCCAACTTGTTGAAAAGCTGGCAGACATTGGAATCAGTGAGAAAGAGGTCAAGTCGCCAGCAAGCTTTCCCGAGGAAGGCTCAGCGCGACGTAATTTGCAATGTCTGTCAGCCGTTGGATCATCGCGATTGTATTTGGATTAGTCGCCAGCCTAGGGCAGGCCCAAGAACAAGCTAACGATCCCAGCGACACCGCCCCCGAAGAGCAGAACCCAGCCCAGGTGCTGCCTATTCCTTTGCCGGTTGACATTATCGACGATGAGGCCGCCACCGAGACCCGCCAACGCAGCGAACAAGAAGCCCGCGAGAGAGAGATAGCGGATCTTGCTGCCCAACAGGGCATGAACGCCGCCACACAGTCTATCGAGCGCGCCACCTTGGATATGCGGGATTACGCGTTCTATTCCACAGTTGCCGTGTGGATCGGTACTGCGCTCCTGCTTTATACCCTCTGGCTCACTCGCCAAGCTAACCGAGCGGCGCAAGCTGCCGTTAACGTCACCAGAGAGATTGGCGAGGCGCAATCTCGGGCTTACCTGAGCGCAACTCACGCTAGGGCAGTATTCCTGCCCCCAGACGGCGGGTACGGCCTTGAACTCACCATCCGAAATACCGGCCAATCTCCGGCTAGGGGCGTAGCAATCCAAGCAGCCTCTACCGCAATGGAGAATGGTGAGGTCTTGTATAGAGAGAAGTCTGAGGGGATGGTTGATGTGGGGGATGTGGAAGCAGGCTATGAGGCCCCTATCGTTCCGTTCGGCCGCCGTGATCCGACAATCTTTAGAGCGGTAGCCGATGAGCAAAAGAAGCCGATTTTGCACATTGCCGGGGCCATCAAGGGACACGATGTCTTCGGTCGTCCCATAGATCAGCCCTTCTTTTTCTCCGGGATGGTTATTGACGAGGGCAGTGGCCCTGTTTCCAAACTGCACAAAGCCTCCCGCGACTACACACAAGACTAGTGCCTTAATCATCGCTCCCTTCCGGGGCTTGGTGCGTTTGCTACCTAACACCGCAATAGTAAGAAAGAAATAGGCTAGCGCTCTAATCAATGAATCGCCCTCTGAGCCGCGTCGAGCTCGTCGCGCAGCCGGTTGATGACGGGGATGTAATCTTCGCCGCCTGGCGCCTCTGCGATGCGCTCGACCTTCCGCAGCGCGGCCTCGATGCGCGCCGCGCGGGCTTCGATCGGTGAGGGGCGGCGGATAGCGGGCATTTAGAACAGCACCTCGATCAGCTTTGCGACGCCACAGATGATCAGCAGCCACAGGCCGATCCCGATCGGGATGGCGAGAAAGACGCTGGTGCCGGGTGCGATCCGCCTGCGGTTCATGCCCGGGTGCCCTTGTCAATGAGCTTCATCCGCGCCTCTTCCACGCCCAAAGCCTTGCGGCCCTGGGCCACGATCACCGGGGCGATCATGAGCGGGAATAGCATCGAGCCCACGACCTGAAGCGGGGTGCTGTCGATCAGCATGCCCGGGCCGTAGGAGATTGCGGCCATCAGGACCGTTGTTCGGATGGTGCCCGGCAGGGGGCGTCGCCTCGACGGCCAATCGAGAACAAGCGAGATTTTCAGTTCGTTCGCCATTTGAAACTCCTTCTTCTCACCGGCTGTCAGGGGAGGGCGGGCTTGTCTGATCCGGTGATGCTTTACGCCGCACCCCGACGCGTATGCGCCCATTCGAGGAAGGGCTGGCGCGGGCCGTAGATGCTCAGCCATTGCAGGATGAGCATCTGACGCTGCGCTTCCCATATGGCGGCGACCTCGGGGTCAGTGCCGTCAACGAGGTCGGCCAGCATGGCCTTGGCTTCATCCGTGCGGCCCGACTGCAGCGTCTCGAGCGCCAGCTCGATACCGTTTTCGAGGCGGTCCACCTCGTTGAAGCAAAGGCAGGGTGTGCAGGGGCAGGGCTCAGCCATCATGCGTCCTCGCGGCAAGGTTGCAGTTGAGGGCCATAGGAGCCGCAGCTAACGTCAGGTGCAGGCCGCACGCCGCAAACGCGCGACCTGCCACACCCCCTACGCTTTGCAGGACTGCAGGAGGCATGTTCAGAATGAGAGAGAGCAGATGCGCGAAACCACCGAAACCACCCCGCCCGCCGGCGCTACCACCGGGGACCAAAGGAATGCCTCCGGGGATCAAGCCCCCGCGGCCAAAGTAGACCTTCAGCGGTTCGAGCTGCTGCGAAGCGCGCTCTACCATGAGGATCGCGAGGACTGGTACGGGCGCATCAGCCGCGTGACGACGTTCATTGTGCTGCTCTTGGGCAGTGGCGCGGTAGCGGCCTTCGGGGCCAGTCATGAGATCGTTGGACAATTGGCCGGGCTGGCAATTGCCACGCTGTCCGGTGCTAGCTTGGTCTGGGACATGAGCGGTCGCATGCAGACCCATGCCGTGCTCAAGCGCCGTTTCTTCTGGCTGATGGCTGATCTCGAGCGCGGCCGCGATCTCAAGGAAGTTACGGCCGAGGCGACGATGATCTACGCGGACGAGCCGCCGGCGATGTGCGCGGTCAATGCGGTCGCCCATAACCGGGCCGGCCAGAACACTTACGGCAGCGACTTCGATCGCGTCGTGCTTCGCTGGTACCAGCGCCGGTTCCGCCACTGGGCAGCTTTCCGAAGCCTTGAGGAGCCTCAGGTCAAGGCGGCTGCGTGAGACGATCACGGCGCAATCCCCCGTGTCAGCAGCTTAGGCAGGTCTGCGATAAGGGAGATCGCGAAGATCCCTACCATGACGATAGCCACGCCACCGATGAGCGCCGCGAGGCCGGACATGATCCGGTACTCGAGGCTGTCGTCTTCGGGCTGGATGGCCTCGGCGTGGTCGGAGTCGGGCTGAGCGACCAGGCGAGCGCCAGCGTCGATCAGCACGCAGCTGCGCTGCCGTACGTCGTCGAGATTTTCCAGCGCTCCGGCGAGGGTCTCGATCTCGGCCAAAGAGCGGCGATCCTCGACCGAAGCAGGTGGGCGCGGTTCGTTGGCCGGACGGGCGGAGTATGCAAAGGGGATGTCGGGGAGCGCGGTCATGCTGCCGCCTCCCGCTGATGGCAGTGCTGACGCGCGGCATCGCGTACCATCTGGCTGGCAGACCAAAGCATCGCGATCACGGCCGCTTGGCGGCGCAGATCTTCCGGGCCGATGAAAAGGGCCATCTGCGCCCATTCGAGCTGAGCGCGGCGAAGGCCGGGGTCGTGGTCAGGCTGGGGCCAGCCGCCGATCACGCTACGCGCGTCGATATGCCAGTGCATCGCGGCGCTGTCGGCGTCGAAGCCGGGGACCTCGATCCCATGCAACGAGATGATGAAACAGGACCGGCCGCTTTGCGGTGGTGTCTGCCAGCTGCCGCCGGTCTCGATCACTTCATTGGCGATTGTCTCGGTGCGTTCTTCGGGCGTCATGCGGTCGAGCGCATGGACAAGCCGGGTGACGCGGTCGTGCAGTTCGGGGGGCATGTCGTGCTCCTCAAGATCGCGATGTGGCGGGGAAGGGCCGGGCGCGGGCGCCCAGCCAGAGGCTCAGCGCGCGGGGGTCTGCGCGAGGCGCGCAGCCAGCCAGACGAGGCCGACGACCATCAGGTCGAGGATCATGTCGAGAAAGCCGGGCGCGACCAGCTGCGCGGCGGTCAGCGCCACCGCCGCGCTGGTAGTCCAAGCCAGAACATGGCGGTGCAGCCACTCCATCAGACGTAGCTCGACAGCTTGAGCCCGAGCTTGGTCGCGACCTTCTCGAGAACGGCGGTTTCCTTGTCGTCGATCGCGCCGTCGGCTTCGGCGATGTCGAGTGCGGCCATCAGCACCAGCTCGGCATCAGGATCTGCGGCGACCTCCTCGATCTCGCGATAGAGGCCCATCTGGCCGACACGGCCACCATTGGCGCGATCGATCATGCGGGTGATCGAGCCTTCGATCTCGCGCGGCGAAAAGGCGGTGTTCAGGATCTCGTTGGCGGAGACGGCCTTGGCCATCGCCTCGATCTCGCTGTCCTCAATGCTGCCGTCAGCTGCGGCAACCAGAGCGGAGGCGGCGCAGACCGCTTCGAGCATATCGGTCTTGCCCTGCATGCGCTTGGCGCCGGAGGTGAGCTTGGTTTTCAGTGCTGCGAACAATGGGGGTCTCCTCATGTGAACCGCCGCGGGATGCGGCGAATGAGGAGGAAGTTACTGGGGAAGTTTCCCCATAGCAAGGTTAAATAGGGAAGTTTCCCCAAAATGGACTGGATGCCCCTGAGAAGCTGCAGATCGAAGTGGCTGCTTACCGCTTCCGGGGGCCTTCGCTTGTTCGGTCATTCGCCAGCTGAATAAACCCGGTGAACCGCCTCTTCCACAGCCTTAGCGAACGCCGCTTGCCGCTCTGGATCGGAAAGATCAGCAAATAGCGGATCTCCAACCCGTGCGGGATCCTCGATCATGGCGCGTAGCTGTGCCGCCTCATCAACCGCAATTCGTACACAGTTCCACTGCTCCACGGCGCGGCTCGTAGTTTCGGCGCAGCGCTGTGATAGTTCGGCCCCCGCAGGACCCAGTAGGTGCGGCTCATCGATAACGGCCAGCATGTCTAGCGCAACTTGAGTCATGGGAGCGCAGCTTGCCACGCTGGTGAAGGGCACTGTTTCAGCGCGACATTCTTCAAGTGCAGCATCACTGATGATCTGCGTGGTGGCAGGTGTAGCGAAAGCACCAAGAGCAGCAGTAAAAGCGGCTATTATAACTGTTTTTCCCCAATTTCGGTGCCAGGGAGGTGCGTAGCTTTGTTCGATACGACCGGTTGAGTTGATAATCTTGTTCACCCGACCCTCTTCGCTAGATCAGCAGGCCAGTGCAGACGCACCGGCGCCGCCCATTTGAGCTTCACATCGTGCTGGTTCTCGGCGCCTGGGTTAAGCGAGATCAGGTTGAACAGGCCGGGCTCGCTGCCGAGCTTGACCTGTTTGACCCAGCCCAGTCCGCGCTCGCATTCGCAGACGCAGCGCCGTCCGATTGCTTCGGAGGGCACGCCGTCGGCTACGGCACGGGTGTAGAAGAGTAGATCGCCCGCGCTGTAGATCGGCTCCATTGAATCGCCCTCGACCTCGACAGCGACGATGCCGGAGCTGGGCAAGCCCGGCGGCGCCTCGACCTGAGGGCCGTCGCCCTCTTTGCCATAGGCGTCGATCACCGGGACATGCGCGCCGGCACCGACTTTGCCAGCGATGGCGATGGTGTGTGGTAGATCGACCGGAGTATGTGCCGCTGCGATAATCTGATCGACTGACATCTCGACCGCATCTGCGATCTTCAGTGCCGTTGAAAGCTTCGGCGAGGCGGCTTTCTTGCGATAGAGATCTCGGATCGCAGTGGTGCCGAGGCCGGCTCTTTCGGACAGCGGAGATGGCTTGAGGCCTTTCGCCGTCATGACATTTCGTAAGCCCACCAAAAATTCGTCAGATTCTTCCATGTGGGGATATTGCCCCATGTAAGATCCGCCAGTTACGGGGAAGTTTCCCATTGACGAACTGGGGAAACTTCCCCATTTTGCGGGGATGGAACAGTTAATCATCGAGATCGAGGCCTATGCCTCCGCTACCGGCAAGTCGCCGGCATTGGTTCTTAGGGAGGCACTGGGGGCCAGCTGGGGGCAGTGGGATGCATGGGTCGAGGGCAGATCGAGCCCGACGATGAGAAACGTGGATCGACTTAGGTCGTACATGACGGCTCATCCGCCGTCGCCAGCTTCTCCCGCCGCCTGATGCGCCGCCCCATCCTGTTCCTGTGTGCCGTGCTTGTCCCATGCCCTCAATCTGGGGCTTCGAGCGCCGGTGGTCGAGTAAACACCCCTGCGAGGTTTTCACGGTGAGAAACAACCGTCCCGATAGCATCCAGTCCGCGATCGCCGCTGCCTACAAGGCCAATGGCGGGCTTGAGAACACCGCCTCGGATATCGGCGTCTCGACGGCCTTGCTGAGCCTTGGCACCCGCGTCGACGAGAAGCGGCAGGGCGGGCTCGGGGTCAACTATCTCGACCGGCTCAGCCGCATGCACCGGCCCTCGGCACTGCCCCTCGCACAGCATTTCTGCGCGCTCGGCGGCGGTGTCTTCCAACCGCTCGAGGCGAGCGGGCCGGGATGCCTGATCACGCTGAGCGGCGATGCGGCGAAGGAATTCGGCGACGTCGTGGCTTCGGCGCTCAGGGCCAAGCTGAGCATGAGCACGACCGACTGCGACGACACCATCCTGCAGATCGACGAGGCGATGGGGGTCCTGGTGCGGATGCGCGCCGAGGCCGTGAGACAGCGCGGTCGATAAGGCCGCGTTGAACAAAAAAAACGACGAGGAGAGCAGATCATGAAGGCTTCGACGGCCCCTCGGGTCCGGTTTCCGCTCGCGCATCTCGCTGTCGAGGTTGTGTCTGAGCCGGGCAATACACCCTTCTTCGCGCTGATCGCATGCGAGGCTCTCCGGGCCGTCGATCGCAAGCCGATCTTCTCCGGTCCCGTGCCATCCGACATGGCCGCGCAGCTGCGCGCGCTTGCCGATCACCTTGAGGGGGTCAGCGCGTGAGACGGATCTACACCGACGATACCGTACTGAGCTGGCTCGAGCGCCGCCGCGCCGGCCAAACCTGTCTCGCCATCGCCCGGACCGACGGTGCCGACAAGCGCGTCGTGCTGACCACCACGAACCGGGTGCGCGCGGCGGACCTGGCAGAATCCGGCGAAGGTCCGGTGCGGGTGCTGGAGGGCTATTGGTAATGAGTATCTACCGTCCAATCGTCACGGCAGGGCAGCCGATACCGGATGAGATCCCAATCGAGGATCGCCCCAAGATCACCTGGATCCCGATCGAACGACTGGTGATCGACGACCGCTACCAGCGTCCGCTCCTTGAGGCGAACTGGGAGATCATCCACAAGATCGCCCGTAGCTTCACCTGGAAGCGTTTCTCGCCTGTCATGGCCGCCCCGGTCGAGGATGGCCTGCTCGCCTTGATCGACGGGCAGCACCGCACCCATGCCGCCGCGCTTGTGGGGCACACAGCCGTGCCCGGCGCGATCAACCATCTCGATCCCGCGGCTCAGGCCGCTGCCTTCGCCGGGATCAATGGCGAGATGACGCGTGTGCATCCGATCCAAGTGTTCAAGGCCGCGCTGGCGGCGGGTGAGGCTTGGGCTGTCGAGTGTCAGCAGGTGGTAGCTGCGGCCGGATGCCATCTGATGACGGTGCAGGCCAGCAGCGAAAAGCGGCAGGTGCGTCAGGTCTATGCGGTGTCGGCCATCCGGCAGATGGTCGAGGCCGGGCATGGCAGAGCGGTGACCCTGGCGCTGACTGCGCTCTCGCGGAGCACCTTCGGCAGCAATTTCGTCGAAGCCTGGACCAATGAAACGCTGAAGCCGATCCTCGCCGCCGTGATCGCGACGCCGAAGATCCGGCTCGGCCCGCTGATCCCCTTCATCGATCATCTCGACTTGGCACGGATCAATGCCGATGTCGCGCGGCTGCGGACGCAGCCCGGCTATTCGCAGCGCAGCCAGATGGCGCTGCTCACCGAAACGCTGACCGCCATGCTGCAGCGCTGGCATCGCGAAGGAGGCATCCCGTCATGACTATCGACATCCTCGCTGCCCTGCGCGCCGCTGCCGCGGCGCCGGTTTCCACCCCGGTGGGGTCCTCGGACATCCTGGCCGATCTCGCTGCGCTGGACGGCAAGCGACGTCAGCCCAGTCCGCAAATCGCATCGGAAGCGGGAGACGGCCCCCGGCGTTCCCTTCAGCTCCAGATCGAAGCTCGGGTAGAGGCTGCAAACCGTAAGGCGACCTGCGAAACCGAGCGGCGCATGCCTTGGCCCGAGCACTGGTGGGCGGGCACGGACAGCGCCGATGTCGCGCGCTGCCGGACGCTTTGGCAGGAAGTGCTTCGCCAGTGCTTGATGTCCGCGATCGACGTGCATTTGGGCGCGCCGATCAAGGCAAACGATGCCACGCCGGCATGGATCGGTTCGCGCGACTTCGCCATGGTGTGCGATCTGGCCGGTTTTGAGCCTTCCGCCGTGGCCGAACGCCTGCTCGCACGACTGCGCGAGCCCAATGGCGCCGTGGCACTGCGCCGCGAATTGGTCGTCGCCCCGCGTAGCTCGGGGGATCAGGAATGACAAATACCCTCGTAGCGTTCGGATTGGCGGCCATGACGGCAGCCTTCAAGGCAAAGCAGCGACCGCTGACCGAAGGCGAGATCGCCGCCTTCACCGCGCGCGCGGCTGAGCTCGTGCCGGATGATGCTCTGGCACAGGGCGCCGTCGACGTCTTTCTAAGGGATCTGCCCGACGATCACGTGGCGGCCGGTCAGGCGCTGCTCGATTTCATCTGCAGCTGGTCACGGATTCCGACGACCGAAGAGATCCGCCGGGCCGAAACGCTGCTGACGGAAGATCTGCCGCGCGGCTTCGATGCCTGGCAGCGCGAGGCTGGCCATGGCTGAGCGCGCGCGCCACCCGATCGACCGCGCGGCACTGGCGGCGATGATCGAGACCTCGGTGACTTATGCCCTGACCCCCGCTCGTGCGGATGATGTGCGCAACAGCCTGCGGGCGCGGTTGCGCGAGGTGCTGCTGCGCCTTGGCGATCCTAAGGATGAACCGCTGGCGGAGCCGATCGAGCTCGTGCGGGTGCAGGCGGGGCGGGTGGCCCACGGGGCGCCCGGCATCAAGCCGCATCAGGCGGACGAAATGCTGCGCAGCGCGCTGCTGATGCTCTACGCCGGGCGATCTGATGCGGCGCAAGAGCGCCTGACCGGGGGTCTGTGACGATGGATGATCCCCGTTTGGATGAAGCGCGGTTGATCCCCATCGCGGAGGTCGCGCACCGGCTTGATATTCGGGGCTTGAAGCCTGCCGCGCGTGAGCAGATTGGGCCGTGCCCCGTCTGTGGTGGCAAGGATCGGTTCTCGATCAATCCGGATCTCGGCGTCTTCAACTGCCGGCATTGCGGCGGTGGCGATGGCGTGCGCCTCGTCGAGCTGGTGCTGGCCTGCGATTTCAAGGCGGCGCTGGCATGGCTGGTGGGCGAGGCGGAACAGCAGATCGATCCCGAGGTCCGCCGACAGCGCGAAGAGGCGCGCGAGCGCGACAGGGCCAATGCGGAGCGGGTGGCGGAGCGCAAGCGCGCCGAAGCCGTCTCGGCCGCGCGTGCCCTATGGGATGGGGCGGAGCCTGCCCTTGGCTCTCCCGTGGTCGATTACCTGCGGCTGCGCGGCCTGCCAGACACGGTCGCGGCGGCCCCGGCGCCCTGCCTGCGCTATGCGCCGGCTCTGCCCTACATGATCCCGGCCGAGGGGCGTGGCTGGCAGGAGGTCCATCGGGGCCCGGCCATGCTCGCGGCGATCCAGATGCCCTCGGGCCAGTTCTCGGCCGTGCATCGCACCTGGTTCGATCTCGACCGGCCGCAGGGCAAGGCGCGGATCCTGCATGATGGCGAGATACTCGATCGCAAGAAAAGCCTCGGCTCCAAAAAGGGCTGCGCGATCCGGCTGACGCATCACCGGCCCCGGCCGGGCGATTTCGACACGCTGATCATGGGCGAGGGGATCGAGACGACGCTGACCGCACTTGCTGCCGATGCGCTGCCCGGCGCGGCCTATTGGGCCGGGATCGATCTGGGCAACATGGCGGGGCGTCGCGTGCTGCGCGGCAAGGGCATGAAGTATGCCGGGGTCCCCGACCTCGAAGACGACAGTGCCTTTCTGCCGCCGCCATGGATCCGCCGCCTGGTCTTCATCCAGGACGGCGACAGCGACCCGCGCGTGACCCGCGCCCAGCTTCTTTCCGGCCTGCGCCGCGCCCGGGCGCGGATCCGAGGGCTCGACAGCATCTCCATCGTCCATGCGGGCGAGGGACAGGATTTGAACGATATTCTCACGAGGGACCCACAATGACGGATGAGTTTGATCCGCTGCGCGAGGTGCGCGATCGCATCGCCTCGGCCGAAGAGGTCGATATGGGTGATGTGCCGATCGCAGCCGACACCCCGGACCCCGATTATGATCCCGCCGATCCGCGCGATCAAGAAACGGATGCACCGAAGGATCCCGAAGACCCGAACGCCGCCCCGGCGCCGGAGGTCGAAGGATCGGGCTATCCGCTCAACGATGTCGGAAACGGGCGACGCTTCGTGCTCTATCACGGCAGCGACGTGACGCAGGTGCCGCGCGTCGGATGGTTCGGATGGGATGGCACCCGCTGGGCGCAGGACAGCAACGGGTTGGCCGTGCGCCGGCTGGCCCAGTCGGTCAGCGACCGGATGCTAGACGAGGTGCGTCACCTTGCTCTGGAAGACTGGGAGCGCGAACGGCTCGACGCCCTGCCGAATGCCGAGGCGGAGGTGCGTCGGATCCGGGCACTCGAGGAGCGCAGCGATGATGATGAGGCTGCGCTGGCCACGGCACTGCGCAAGGTCGACGCCGCGATCGCGGTTAAGAAGGCACTCGGCAAGCGGAAGACCGAGCACCGTACCTTCGCCAAATCGACCGGCAACACCGGCAAGATCGATGCCATGCTGACCGAGGCGGGCGTGACGCTGTCGAAGACGCTCGACGAGCTCGACGCCGACCCGCTGGCGATCAACATCGCGTCGGGCACGCTGCACTTCGTTGTGCATGAGGCGCAGAGCAAGCCGAAGCGCGCGACTTGGGAAATGCGACCGCACGATCGGGAGGACTACCTGACCAAGTGCATGCCGGTCGAGCATGATCCGGAGGCAAAGGCGCCCCTCTTCGAGGCCTTCCTGCGCCGCATCCAGCCCGACCCGCAGATCCGCGGCTTCCTGCAGCGTTGGTTCGCGCTCTCGATGACGGGCGTCGTGGTGCAGAACCTTGTCTTCTTCTACGGCCACGGGGCCAACGGCAAATCCGTCCTGGTCGATCTCATGGCCCGGATGATGGGCGACTACTCCGCCACGGCGAAGATTGAATCCCTGACCGGCCAGTCGAAGCGCGGCGGCGCGGACGCCACGCCCGACCTGATCCCACTGATGGGCGCTCGCATGGTCCGAGCCTCTGAGCCTGAACAGGGTGAACGTCTGAAGGAAGGCACGATCAAGGAGCTCACCGGCGGCGAGCCGATCCTGGTGCGCGCGCTGCGTGAGGACTTCGTCGAGGTGAACCCCAAGTTCAAGCTGGTGATTTCGGGCAACCACAAGCTCGAGATCCGCGGCACCGATGACGGCATCTGGCGGCGCGTACTGATGGTCCTTTTCGGGGTTCAGATCCCCGAAGAGGAGCGCGATCCGAACCTGGGCAAGAAGCTCTGGGAGGAGCGCGCTGGTATCCTGAACTGGCTGATCGAGGGTCTGGAGGATTACCTCGAGGTCGGCTTGCAGATACCGGAGAGCGTGGCAGAGGCGACCCGCGCTTATCGAGAGGAGAGCGATCCCGTCGGCAGCTTCCTCGATCAATGCTGCGAGGTCACGGGCGATCCCGAGGCCTACACGCGGACCAAGGATCTCGTCACGGCCTTCAACTTCTGGATGGATGAGCGCGGCGACAGCCAATGGACGCCGCGCACGGTACAGCTGCGGCTCAGGTCCAAAGCGGACCACTACCGCGACCGTCGCTCGGGGCTTACCTTCACCGACGGCAAGCGCAGCATCGCGGGCTATCGCGGCCTACTCCTCACGGAAGAGTTCAAGCAGCGTATGGCGGATAGCGCCGGCGGCGGCAGCTATGGCAGCGCGCCGACCTCGTCGTCGTCAGGCGCGGCAAGCGATTGGGCCCCGGACCCCTACTCATGAAAACAGGCGGGAGGATGGGGAGGATGGCGACCCCGGCGGGAGGATGATGCGGCAAAGGGGGTGCGGGGGAAGGATAACCAGATCAATCGCTTGCACCCCGCCGAGGGAGCCGAGGGAGGATAGGGAGGATGATTTTCGCATACGCGTACGCGCGTGTTTCTGGATGCCACAAGACCCGAAGAAGGCCCTTATGCGTATACCGGAATTATCCTCCCTATCCTCCCTATCCTCTACTCCTTCCCTTTTTATCCAACGAATACAGCGAACTGGAAGGAAGGGGGATCAGGGAGGATAGCTTGATGAACGTCACTTATCCTCCCGTTCCTCCCTAATCCCAGATGACCAACCACAAGACCTAGATCCCGGCTTATCAAGGCCACCACATATTGAGAAAGCCCTGCCCATGTCTCAGCATTTCAGCCTCCTCGGTCTCACCGCGCGCCCCGTCACCGGGAAGGATCGCCTCTCGGAGGAGGTGGATCGGGTGCAGGCGCTGCTTGATGGCGCTCAGCCGCCTGCGGATTGCAGCCCGGAGATCCCCGTCGCGCCCGGCCGGGGGCCGATGCGGGTGCTGCGCCAGTACGAGACGGTGATGACGCCCTCGGGGCTGCGCACCCGGCGCGCCACGGCCGAAGGCTTCCACCCGGCCGCGACCGTCGATGCTTTCGACCGGATGGAACTGCAGGCGCGGCGCCGCGATCCCGAGGGCCCCGCGCTCTTTACAGTCGCTCAGGTCGAGGCGGGCCGCGTCTATGCCGCGCTGGCCGAGCGGGTCGAGGCCGCGGGCGTCAAGTGCTCCTCGATCGAGGGGCAGGCAAAGGCGGGCGATGGCTCGTCGTCCTGGATTGATGCGGTGATCCACGACATCCAGCGCTATCGTCGGATGCTGCGCGCGATCGGCGGCGAGGTGGTGCTCGCACCCCAGCGCCGCCGGGCGGATGATCCCCGCCGTACCATCCGCGCTCGCCAGCTGGTCGACGCGGTGTGCGTGCAGAGCATGACGATCAACGAGCTTCGCAGGCAGTACGGATGGGCTGACACACAAAGGACGCGTGGCCCCCTTAGGGAGGCGCTGTGCGGGGCACTGGATCGCCTCTATGCCCTCTGACAGCAAAAAGGGGCTTTTCGATTAAGCCGACCGGATGTAGCCCTTAGGGCATCATCACCAAGTGCGCCCGGCGGGACCCGAGACCCGACCGGGCGTTTCCTTTTCCGAACATCGAAGGGCGAGCCCATGGGCCGACTGAAGCAGCTGGGGCAGCCGCTTCGGTCCTTGAAGCCGCGGCTCTCCTACGTCGAGCGTCCAAGTGAAAGCCGGGAGCGCGATGCGCGCCATGCCTGGCGCAGCTGGTACAAGACGGCGCGCTGGCAGGCGCTGCGATGGGAGGTGCTGGTCGAGGCCGCGTTCACCTGCATCCGGTGCAAGCGGGTCGAGAGCGACACCTCGCTGCTGGTCGCGGACCACAAGGTCGCGCATCGCGGTGACCCCGCGCTGTTCTGGGATCGCCGGAACCTGCAGTGCCTGTGCAAATGGTGTCACGACAGCGCGAAACAGCGCGAAGAACGGCGCGGTTCCGGCCAATCCGCGTCAAATCGGACGAAAGGGGAGGGGGGTGTCGAAACCTGGAAGGGCCGCGATCTCTAGACCGGCGCCTAATCTCACGTGGAGGTTTTTTTCGTGGCTGACGAGATTTTCGACCTGTTCGGCAATCCTGCTCGGCCCGGCAAGGGCCAGCGTGGTCGACCGCCATATGAGGCCACCGAAAAAGATCGTAACAAAGTCAAGCTGTTGCTGGCTCTCGGGTGGTCCAACACCCGCGTGGCGGCGGCGATCCCGGTCTCCGAGGCGACGCTGAAGCGGTATTTTAGAGCCGAGCTGAAGGAACGCGATCAGATGCGCGACCGCCTCGATGCCCGACGCTTCGAGATCGTCATGGAGCAGGCGAACGCCGGCAATGTCGGCGCGCTGAAAGAGCTGAGCAAGATGATCGAGCGATCCGACCTGATGCGCGCGGGCCAGCGGATGGACAAGCCCGCGGGCGGGAAGGCCAAAGCAAAGGTCGCGCGCCTTGGCAAGAAAGAGCAGGCGCAGCTCGATGCCGAAGCCGCGGGCGCCGGTGATGACGACGAATGGGGAGACGACCTGCAGTTCCCCAGCATGGTGAACTGAGGCCGGCATGGCGCACCATGTCGGCGATGCCTGGGACACCGCGCTCCCGGACTGGGAACAGCGGATCCGCAACCGCGAGAGCCTGATCCCCAATCTGCCGCTGTTCGACGTGATGGCACAGAAGGCGCTGCGGATATTCAAACGGCTGCGGGTGCCCGACATCATCGGCACTCCGACCTATGGCGAAGCCTGCGAGCAGTGGGTGTTCGACCTGGTCGCGGCGATCTTCGGCAGCTACGACCCCGAGACAAAAAGACGGGCCCTGCGGGAGTTCTTCCTCCTGATCCCGAAGAAGAACGGGAAGTCGTCGATCGCCGCGGCCATCATCGTCACGGCCGCGATCATGAACGAGCGGCCAGAGGCCGAGCTGCTGCTGATCGCGCCGACCAAGACCATCGCCGAGATTGCCTTCAAGCAGGCGAAGGGGATCATCCGCCTCGACGCTGCGCTGACCAAGACGTTCCATGTGCGCGATCACCTGCGCAAGATCGTCCATCGGGTGAGCCGTGCCGAGATCGCCGTGAAGGCGGCAGACACCGACGCGATCACAGGCGGCAAGGCGACGTTCACGCTGATCGACGAGACGCACGAGTTCGCGAAGAAGTCGAGCGCGGCGGCAGTCTTCGTCGAGATCCGGGGCGCGCTGGCCGCGCGGCCCGACGGGTTTCTGATGCAGATCACGACCCAGTCGAAGGAGCCACCGGCCGGTGTCTTCAAGCAGGAGCTCGACAAGGCTCGCGCGGTGCGCGACGGCGATCTGCGGCTGCCGCTTCTGGCGGTGCTCTACGAACTGCCCGAAAGCATGGCGAAGAGGGGCGGTTGGAAGAAGCCCGCGACTTGGGGGCTGGTGAACCCGAACCTCGGCGTCTCGGTCGATCCGCAGTTCCTGGCAGACCAGCTGCTGGTCGCGGAGCGCGACGGCCCCGCGGCGATGGCGCTCCTCGCTTCGCAGCACTTCAACGTCGAGGTGGGTGTCGGGCTCAAGACCGACAGCTGGGTCGGCGCCCGGCATTGGGGCAGCGCGGGCGAAGAAGGCCTGACCCTCGACGAGCTGATCGCGCGCAGCGAGGTCGCGGTCGCAGGCGTCGATGGCGGCGGTCTCGATGACCTTCTCGGTCTCGCGGTGATCGGCCGGGACCGCGAGACCAAGAAATGGCTGCATTGGGCGCATGCCTGGGCGCATCCCGAGGTGCTCGAGCTGCGCAAGGAGATCGCGCCGCGGCTGCATGATTTCGAGACGGCAGGGGACCTGACGATCCTGACCGGCGAGGATCCGACGCAGGATGTCGTCGATCTCGCGAACTACGTGGAACGGCTCTTCAAGGCGGACCTCTTGCCGGACAATGGCGCCGTGGGTCTCGACCCGGCGGGGATCTCGGCGATCGTCGATGAGCTCGTCGGTCGCGGCATCGATGACGATCTGCTGGTCGCGATCCCGCAGGGCTACCGGCTGTCCCCGGCGATCTGGGGAATGGAGCGCAAGCTGAAGAACGGGACGCTCCGGCACGGGGGCCAGCCCATGATGGACTGGGTTCTCGGAAACGCGAAGACCGAACAGAGAGGCAATGCCGTGATCATCACCAAGGAAACCGCGGGCAAGGCGAAGATCGATCCGCTGATCGCGTCGCTGAACGCGTTCCTGCTGATGGCGCGCAATCCGCAAGCAACGGCCCTGCGCCTCGATGACTTCCTGTCCCAGCCCGTGATGGTGGTCTGAGGTGAAGATAGTCGATCGGCCCACCTCGATCCCGGCGGTGCCCCGGGTCCGCAACAACCTGGTCGGGGGTGACTTGGGCAAAGAGCGGCGCCTGCGGGCCGATCAGGCAGGGGGCTGGGCTGCGGTCCATGGGCGTGAAAGCAATGCTGGGCGGCAGGTCTCGGTCGAGAGCGCGATGGAGCTGTCGGCAGTCTGGGCCTGCATCCGTCAGACGGCGCAGACGATCTCCGCGCTGCCGCTCAGCGTCTACGAAAAGCGCGAGGGTGGCAGCCGCCAACCGGTCGATGACCGGCTGTCCGAGATCCTCACCGTCACGCCGAATGCACGGCAGACCGCGATGGAGCACTGGGAAGGGCAGATTGCCTGGCTCCTGGCGAATGGCAATTGCTATGCGGAACGGATCCACACCGGGCGGCATCTCTCGGCGCTCGATCCCATGCCTGCTGCCCTGGTCGAGCCGATCCTCGTCGGTGGTGAACTGCGGTACCGCGTCATGGATCGCGGCCGTGAGGAAACGCTGCCGGCCGAGAAGGTTTTCCACGTCCGGGGCTTCGGCTTCGGCGGTCTGAAGGGACTGTCGGCGATCCGTTACGGGGTCCAGAGCATGGGTGCGGGCCTCGCGGCGGAGGAGGCCGCAGCCAAGCTCTTCGCCAACGGTATGCAGGGCTCGGGTTTCCTGAAGGCAAAGCAGACGCTGTCGCCGGACCAACGGGTGCAGCTGCAGGCGATGCTCTCGAATTACGCCGGATCCTCGAACGCCGGCAAAATGATGGTGCTCGAGGCCGGGCTCGAATGGCTTCCCGCGACCCTCAATCCTGAGGACGCGCAGATGCTCGAGACGCGCCAGTTCACGATCGAGGACATCTGTCGGTGGTTCGGTGTTCCTCCGATCGTCATCGGTCATTCGGCCAAGGGGCAGACGATGTGGGGCACGGGGGTCGAGCAGATCCTGATCAGCTGGATGAGCCAAGGCCTCAATCCGCTGATGCGCCGGATCGAGGCCCGCATTCGCCGCGATCTCATCCGTCCCGTGCAGCGGAACGCCTACGCGGAATGGAACCGCGAAGGCATCCTGCAGATGGAGAGCAAGGCCAAGAGCGAGTTCCTTCTCGGCTTGGTGAATGGCGGAATCATGACGCCGAACGAAGCCCGCGAGAAACTGAACCTGCCGCGCATCGAGGGCGGAGACAGCCTGCTGGTGCAGGGCGCGATGATCACGCTCGACGAACTGCTGTCGCGCGTCAACGCCCCGCAGCCGCCCAGAACCTAGGAGAGACCGATGTCCATCCGATCCCTGCGAGCGGCTCCGACCGCACGCCCCGTCAACCTGCGCACCAACATGCCGGTCGGCGCCTTCGAGCGCTGGGTCGAAAACCTTGAAGCGCGAGAGGAGGCGCCCGAGGCCTCGATCTCGATCCTCGACGTCATCGGCGAGGATTTCTGGGGCGACGGTGTCACCGTGAAACGGATCTCGGCGGCGCTGCGCTCGATCGGCACGCGCGACGTGACGGTCAACATCAACAGCCCTGGCGGTGATTTCTTCGAAGGCCTGGCGATCTACAACGCGCTGCGCGAGCACCCGGCCAAGGTCACGGTCAACATTCTCGGCCTTGCGGCCTCGGCGGCCTCATTCATCGCGATGGCGGGTGATGAGATCCGCATCCCCAAGGCCGGGTTCATGATGCTGCACAATACGCAGGTGATCGCCGCCGGCGACCGCCACGCGCTGCGCGAGGTGGCCGACTGGCAAGAGACGATGGACGAGGTGCTCGCGGAGATCTACGCAGATCGATCCGGTACCGAGCTCAGCGCGATCTCGACGATGCTGGATGGGCGCGGCGATGGCACTTGGCTGTCGGGCAAGCGCGCGATCGAGGCCGGGCTCGTGGACGGCTATCTGGCCGAGGATGCGGCGCGCGAAAGCCAGACCGCGCCGGAAGCCCGGGCCACCAACGCGATCCGCCGGCTGGAGGCCTCGCTCTCGCGCGGGGGCCACAGCCGCGGCGAAAGCCGGAAACTGATCAACGACCTCAAAGCGGCCATGCACGACGCTGGCCGGTCGAGCGGCATGCAGGACGCTGCCGCGAGCGAAGGCCTTGCTGGCCTTCTGGACTTGGCGCGCAATACGAAAGGGACTTTTCATGCCGCTGGATAACACCGAGACCCAGCTCCGCGAGCTGACGAATGAACTCAAGCGGGTCGGCGACAATGTCAGCCGTACCGCTGAAAACGCCATGGCGGAAGCCCGTCGTTCGGGGGAGGTCTCGGATGAGACCAAGGCCACCGCCGACCGGCTGCTGACCGAACAGGGCAAGCTGAGCACCAGCGTGAACGCCCTGACGTCGCAACTCGAGGGGTTGCAGACCCAGAACCTCGAGATCGAACAGCGCCTCGCGGCGCGCGGCGATGGCGGGCGCCGGGATGCCCGTCAGACCCTCGGACAGGCCGTCACTGCCAACGAGGCGGTGAAGGCCTACAGCGGGACCGGCACGGTCAAGATGGAGGTGCAGAACGCCATTACCACGGCTTCGGGTTCGGCAGGTGCGCTTGGCGACCCCTACCGCGATCCCGAGGTGGTCGGCCTGCCGATGCAGGACCGTCGCATCCGCGATCTGATCCCCTCGGTGCCGATTACCGATTCCAGCGCGAACTACGCGCGCCAGACCAGCCGGACCAATGCCGCTGCACCCGTGGCCGAAGGCGGGCTGAAGCCCGAAAGCGCGCTGGCCTGGGGCCCCGAGGATGCCATCGTGCGGACCATCGCGCACTGGATCCCGGTCTCGCGCCAGGCAATGGCGGACCTGCCGCAGCTGCAGGGGCTGATCGACACCGAGCTGCGCTATGGTCTCGACCTTGTCGAGGATGCCCAGCTTCTCGCTGGCGACGGTCTCGGCCAGAACCTGTCCGGCCTGATCACCAATGCCACCGCCTACAGTGGCGCGGCCGAAGCGAAGATCTCCAACCCGACGCTGATCGACAAGCTTCGGGTGGCGATGCTCGAGGCCACGCTCAACCTCTATCCGGCGGACGGCATGGTGCTGAACCCCGAAGACTGGATGGTGATCGAGACCAGCAAGGACGCGCAGAACCGCTACATCTTCGCGAACCCGCTGAACTTCTCCGGCCCCGTGCTCTGGGGGCGACCGGTGGTGAGCACCATGGCGATGAGCGTCGACAAGTTCCTCGTCGGTGCCTTCCGCGTCGCGGCGACGATCTACGACCGCGCCGATACCGAGGTGCTGATCTCGACCGAGGATCGCGACAACTTCGTCAAGAACATGATCACCGTGCTGGCCGAGAAACGCCTGGCGCTCGGGGTGAAGCGGCCCGGCTCGCTGATCTATGGCGACTTCGGCCTGGTGGTCTGATCCGGCACGCATGACCTGACCGGGGCGGACAAGCCCGCCCCGGCGCATTTCGATACGGAGGCATGAGGATGTCCAAGACAATGATCACCCCGCTGATGCTGCAGGTGGGTGCCTATGGCCGCGCCGAGCCTCACGTGCCGGTGTCGATCGACAGCGATCTCGCCAAGAAGCTCGTCGAGACCGGCCGCTGGGTCGAGGGCAAATCGAAGGTCGCCAGACAGCGTGAGGCCGTCGCCGCAAGGATCGCCGAGGAAAAGGCTGCGATCGAGCAGGCCGAAGCCGACCAAGCTGCGGCAGCTGAGACGGCGGCGGCCGAGAAGGCCGAGGCCGATCGGGCGGCGGCTGAAAAGGCGGCCCTTGAGAAGCAGAAGGCCACCAAGCCCGGCAACGGCGCGGCGGCAAGCTGAGGCTCGTGGCATGACCCTGTCGACGATTACCCCACCGACCGAAGAGCCGATCGATCTGGACCTGGTCAAGACGCATGTGCGGGTCGACGGGGCGGAAGAAGATGCGTTGCTGCAGGGATATATTGCTGCAGCCCGCGCCTCGGTCGAAGCCTATACGCGGCGCAGTCTGGTCACGCGGGTGGTCGAGTTGCGCCGCGATGACCTACGTTCCCAGATTTTGCTGCCAACGGCGCCTGTGCAGTCGGTCGATGCCATATCGATCGAGGGTGTCGACGGGGTCGATACGGGCCTCGCCGATGGCAGCTGGCGGCTTCTTGATCACATGACGCCGGCTCAGCTGGTGCCGGCAACCGGAACCTACTGGCCGCACGCGATGGCTGGGGTCGAGGGAGGCGTGAAGATCCGGATGACCGTGGGCTATGGCGCTGCTCAGGATGTTCCCGGAGATCTTCGCACGGCGCTGCTGCTCTACGTGGCGCATCTCTATCAGAACCGGGAGGGCGAATTGCCGACCGGTGACCGGATGCCATTGACGGTCTCGGCGCTCTTGGCGCCCCACATCCTCTGGGTCTGACATGGGTGCCGCGAAACTCGATCGGCGCGTGCAGTTCCGGCGCGCGACCTTTGCCGACAACGGCTTCAATTCGTCTCGCGACTGGAACGCGGCCGACCCGGCCGCCGACAATCTCGGATCACGGATCTGGGCCCAGAAGACCGACCTGAGCGACGGCGAGCGCTGGCGCGCTGGCGAGGTTGCGGCGCATGTCACGACGCGCTTCGTCGTGCGCTATTCGAGCTTCACCGTTTCGATCACCCCGGCGGATCGGATCGTCTGCGAGGGCGATGTGTACGAGATCACCGGGATCAAGGAAGGCGAGGGGCGTCGGCAGTGGCTAGAAATCACCTGCGCGAGGATGGTCTGACATGGGGACGTCGGTAAAGCTCTCGGGCTTTCGCGAGCTTGAACGCGAGCTGCAGAAGCTCTCGAAATCCGCGGGCAAAACCACGCTGCGGCGCTCGCTGAAGAAAGCCGCCAAACCGATGGCCGAGGCGATGCGTGATCGCGCGCCGCGTGGCGACACCGCATCGGACGATCTGGCCGAGTCGATCGCCATCTCGACCAAGCTCTCGAAGCGTCAGGCCTCGCGGCACCGGCGCATGTTTCGCAACAACCGCGCCTCGGTCGAGATGTTCGTCGGGCCCGGTCCCTTGCCTCAGGCGATCTACACGGAATTCGGAACGGAGCCGCACGTCAACAAGGGGAAATACGCCGGGTCGCAGCACCCCGGCACTGCACCCCAGCCCTACGTGCGCCCTGCCTGGGACGGGGGTCACGACGCCCTGCTCAAGCGGCTGAAGGAGGATCTCTGGGCCGAGATCCGAAAGTCGATCAAGCGTGCCGAAGCGCGCGCCGCGAAGGCGAAGGGCTGACATGGAACAAGCATTCCGCGCGCTGCTTCTGGCCAACGCCGGGGTGACGGCGCTGGCCGGATCGCGCGTCGACTTCGGCGAGGCCTCCGACACCTCCGGCCCGTACGTGGTGTTGTGGGTGATCGGCGATGCCGGGGGCCACACGCTCACCGGGTCCGATGGGCTGTCACGCGGCCGCATCCAGGCCGATTGCTACGCCCTCGGTTATCCCGAGGCCAAGCGTCTGTCGCGCGCCGTACGTAGCGCTCTCGATGCGCATCGCGGCGGCGGCTTTCGCGGCATTTTTCACGACGCGACCCGCGAGGATCGCGAGGGGGGCGGCAACGAGACCAAACGCCCCTACCGCATTTCCCTAGATTTCCTGATCCATTGGAGGGCTGACCATGCCTGAGACTCCCGAAACCAAGGCCGATATCGGTTTCGGTGCCGAATTCGGCATCGAAGGCGCGACCGCCGGAACCTATGAACCCGTGGCCGAGGTCACTGCGATCACCCCGCCATCGCGGTCGCGTGAAGCGATCGAAGCGACCCACCTCAACAGCCCCGACCAATATGCCGAGTTCATCGCCGGTATCATGCGTGGCGGTGAGGCAGGGTTCACCATGAACTTCGTGCCGAGCGCGACCGACACGCTGGTCACCGCCTTCGAAGCCGGGAAGGGCAAATACCAGATCACCTTTCCGAACGGCGTGAAGCTGCAGTTCGCCGGCGTCTTCACCAATTACGAGATCGACGAGATCACGAACGAAAAGATGAGCGCGACCTGTACTTTCCAGCAGTCGGGCAAGGCGAAGCTCGAAGCTGCGGGGGCGCCGGCATAATGGCAAACAGGTTCCTGGGAGAGGCCACGACAAAAGTCGATGGTGAGAGCTACACCTTGCGCTGCGACTTCAACGCGATGGCGCATTTCGAAGAGGAAACCGACATGCCCGCGCTGGAAGCCTTCGAGGCATTCGAGGCGGGCAAGCTGCGTGTGAAGAACATGATCGCGATGATGTGGGCGTTCCTGCAGCACCATCATCCCGATGCCGACATGAAGCTGGCCGGTGTGATCCTGTCCGAGGATGTCGGGGTCCTGCAGCGCGTGGTGGCGGCGGCTTCGCCGACAGAAGCGGAGGCTGGGGACGCGGGAAACGGGCGGGCCCCGCGTCGGCGCAAGGCGAAGGCGGCGGGCTAGACTACCTCGCAATGCTCTCTGAGTACGTCGCGGCCGGGTTCGATCCGGCCGCGTTCTGGGGCCTGACCCCGCGGCTGTATCTCGTGCAGATGCGTGGCGCGGGTGAGCGGCTCAAGCGCGAGCACGAGGGCCGTGCCTGGCTTGCCTGGCACAGCGCGGCGCTTGATCGCGCCAAGAAGCTGCCCGCGTTGCGGCGCTTCGTCACCGGCCGCGCGGCGCGGCCCCAACGGCAATCCCGCGAGACCCTGCAGGCCATGTGCGATGCGCTGGCCGCTGCTTGGGGTGCGAAGAAAGGATAGAGCATGGCGCAATCTGTCATCGGCGCGCTGCGCGTCAATCTCGGCCTCGACAGCGCGCAGTTCGAGCGGGGCGCGAAGAAGGTGCCCAAGACGGTGCAGAACATGCGCAAACAGTTCATGGCTTTGGGGGCCATTGGCGTCGCGACCTTCGCCTCGCTCTCGGCCGCCGCGCTCAAGGGGGCAGCCGATATCGACCGTGCCGCGAAATCGGCCCGGCGGCTCGATGGCTCGATCGGAGCATTCCGGGCGCTCGAGGTCACCGCTGGCGAGGCCGGCGTCTCGGTCGAAAAGCTCGCCGACGACATCCAGACGATGAACCGCCAGTTGGCGAACATCGGCACCTCGGGCAATGCGGATCGCGCCCTCGACCGGCTCGGCATTTCGGCCGAAAGCCTGCAGGGGCTCGACACCGACGAGAAGGTCGCGCGCATTGCCGATCGGGTGAAGGAGCTCGGGCTGTCGGCGGGCCAGGCGACGACCGTGCTGCAGGATCTCGGCATCCGCAATCGCGAGATGGCGCTGCTGATGATCCAGGGCGGTGATGCGATCCGCAATGCCCGCGCCGACATCGACAGCTATGGCCTCGCGCTCGGCGGCGTCGACGCGGGCAAGATCGAGGCGGCGAATGACCAGATCGCCCGGCTTGGCCTGATCGGCCAATATGCCGGTCAGCAGCTGGCGCTGGCGCTCGTGCCGGCCATGGGCCAGATGGCGCAAGCCATGACGGACAGTCTGCGCGAAGGCGGAACGCTGCGCGCGGTGATCGACGGGCTGGTCGGCAATCTCGACCGGCTGGCCGTCTACTTCGGCATCGCGGCGACGGCGCTCGGCGTGCGCTATGTGAGCGCCCTCGTCGCCGCCCGGGCGATGACCATTGCGGTCAACATCTCGACGCTGGGGCTGGTGGGCTCGCTGAAGCTGCTGCGCGGCGCGATCATGCGGACAGGCTTCGGCGTGCTGGTTATCGCCGCCGGCGAATTGGTGATGTGGTTCGGCCGGCTTGTGAAGTCGACGGGGGGCTGGGGCGCCGCGCTGTCACTTTTGGGCGACGTCGCGAGTGGGGTTTGGAAGGGTATCGGCACGAGCGCGAGTGCGCTGGTACCAGCGCTCGGCGCGGTTTGGGGCAACATCAAATCGGGATTCCTCGGGATGCTCGAAAGTCTGGCGACGAAATGGGCCGACTTTCTGCACAAGATGGGCGCTGGCTTGCGGAACGTGCCCGGCATGGAGGATGCCGCCAATGCGGTTGGAGATCAGGCTATCATGGCCGGATCGCAGGTCTATGAATTGCGGCATGCTGCCGATGAGGCCAAAGCCTCTGCTGATACACTAGCCGCCACGGCAAAAAACCGTGTCGCGCAGGGCTTTGATGAAGCCCGCGCCGCTGCCGCCAAGTTGTCGGCTATGGTTGCCGAAGCTGGCGACGAAGCCCTCAACGGCGCCGCAGCGGGCGATGCGTTGGCAGCTTCCCTTGAAGGGGCAGGCGAGGGCTTCGGCGACAGTGGCAATCTGCCCGATGTCGAAGGGGGCGGTGCTGGTGCAGGCGGCAGCAGCGCTGCGGCCAACAAGGCCAAGCAGGAGGCGGAGAAGCGCGCCCAGGTGCTGAAGGATCTGCGCGCCGAGCACGACAAGCTGCGTGCCACGATCAACATGACCGACCTGCAGGCGAAGATCTGGAACGACACGCAGGAGGCGGGCGTCACCGCGACGAGCGCGCAGGGGCAAGAGATTGCCCGTCTCAACACCGCGATCGACGACATGACGCAAGCCAAGGATCGCGCGTCGCAGATGGCCGACACCCTGAAGCAGTCGGCGGGCTCCGCCTTCTCCTCGATCGTCACCGGTGCCTCAAGCGCGAAGGACGCGATCGCGAGTCTCGCGCAGAGCCTTGCGAGCATGTTCGCCGACCAGGCCTTCAACTCGATTTGGGGCGCGCTGGCCCCCTCGATCCCCGGCGCGGTGCCGCAGGTGTCGCTCGGCTCCAACGCCAGCGGCACGAGCAACTGGCGCGGTGGCCTGACGCGGGTGCACGAGCTCGGCGGCGAGATCATGAACCTGCCGCGCGGCACACAGATCATCCCGCACGACATCAGTAAGCGGATGGCTGACGGCGCGGCAAACGGCGTGGCGAACATCCGGCTGTTCCTCGACAGCAAGATGCTGCAGGCCGAGATCCTCGGCACCGCCGGGCCGGTCGCGGTGCAGCTGATCGAGTCGAACAACGAGCAGCTCGCTCAAAACCAGCGGCGGTCCTGAGCGTGGCACTGATCACGCTGCCCGGTGGCATGCGGTTCGCGCAGCGCACGCATTGGCGCCTGCAAACCCGCACCCCGTCATCGGGGATGGGTCTCGACGGCCGCCAGCAGTTCCTGACCCGAGAGGCGCGGAGCTGGTCCTGTAGCTACCAGGTGGAAGGCGGATGGGACGTCTCGGCCGATGGGGCATGGGGCGGCTGGCTCGCGTTTCTCGACGATCTGCGCGGGCCGCTGAACAGCTTCCTGCTGCCGGTGCCGAATGGCCGCACGCCCTGGGCCGCGCCGGGCGAAGTAGTGTTCGTAACCGACTGGAACGGCGATTTCTATTACGAGAGCGGGTCCGGCTTCGTCATGGGCGAGGGCGATCCCACCGTCGCGGCGGATGCGCCCGCTGGGGCGACGATCCTGCAGCTATCGGGTTCGGCAGGCGAGTTCCTGCGCCGCGACGCCATGTTCTCGATCTCCGGCTGGCTGCACCGAGTGGCCGAAAACACCGACGGCACAGTGCGGTTCAACCCGCCGCTGCGCGCCCCCGTCACGGCCGGGACCACGGTCAAGGTCGGCGCGCCCCGCGTGCGGGTGCGCCTGCCCTCCGACGAGGCGGCCGAGTCGGCGCACGCGTTCAGCCAGCTGCGCGGGCTCTACACGCTCGACGTGGTCGAGGCCTTCGAGCGATGAGCCTCTTTCTTGCGGGCCAGCCCGATCCGGAGGCGGTCGAGGCGGCGCTGAAGGCCGAGACGGTGTCGCTGCTGCTGCTGCTCGAGCTGCAATTCGCGTCGGGCACCAAGTATCTCAGCAACTCCAACGTGCCGTTCGTCGATGCCGAATGGGGCCACGAGTGGCAGGGCATGGGTGACATGGTCTCGATCGCTGAGATCTCCGGCGGCGCCGAGGAAATGGCGCCGCTGGTCGAGTACCAGCTGGCGCTGCCCTACGAGCTGCTCGCCCCCGACGAGCGGGGCGTGAGTGGCAAGGGCCGGATTCCGGCGCTGATCGGCAGCCCAGGCGAGTACCTGAACCGTGCGGCGATCCTCTGGGGGCAGATCCTCGATCGCAGAGCCACCGACGCGCATGGCAGGCCGCTGCCGGTCGGCGTGCCCTTCGCGATCCACACCGGGCTGATGGACCGGGTGAAGGCGAGCTTCGGGCCGCTGCAGGCGCGGCTGACGCTGCCGGTCGAGGGGCCGCTGAGCCGCAAGGGCGCGCCGGTCTACGGCATGCTGACCCCGCGCGACCAGGCGCGGCGGCACCCCGGCGACCAGGGCCTGCGCTTCGTGCCCGAGGTGATCAACACGGATGTGACATGGACGACCTGGTGAGCGACTTCATCCGCCGCACCGGCGGCGATCCCTGGCGCTGGGGCCAGACCGATTGCGCGCTCTGGCCGGCGTCGCTGGTGGCCGAGATCACCGGCCGCGATCCGGCGGCGGAGCTGCGCGGCACCTACGACACCGCCTTCGGCTGTCGGCAGGTGCTCTTGCGCGCGGGCGGGCTGGCCGGGCTGTCGCGGCGGCTGATGGCGGGGTTCCGCACCGGCGAGACCGAGACCGGCGTCGCGGTGGCGCGGCTCGAGGGGCAGGTGCTGTGCGGCGTGCTGCGGCGCGGCCGGCTGGTGGTCAAGACCGATGGCGGGGTGCGCATGACCCGCGACTTCACGCTGCTGACCGGATGGGGTTTCGACTGATGCCGCAGGCGCTCGCCTTCGTCTTTCCCGCGACCTTCGCGGCCGGCGGCACCGCCGCGCTGTTCACCTCGGCCGGGACGCTCACCGCGCTCGGCGTGGTGACCAGCATCGGCACCTCGATCGCGCTATCGATGGCAGTGCGCCCCGACGCGCCGGCGCAGACCACGCCCGACAACATCAAGCTGCAGCGGGTGCAGGCAGTAGGGCCGCGCATTCGCCACTACGGCCGGGTGCGGGGCGGCGGGCAGGTGGTGTTCCGCCGCGCGCAGGAGGGGTTCATGCTCGAGGTGATCGCGCATGGCCATGGCGAGATCGACGGGGTCGAGGGCTACTTTCTCGACAAGACCGAGGTCTCGATCGACGCGGGCGGCTACGTCACCGATGACCAGTACGTGGTGAAGTCGAACGGCGCCGAGAAGGTGTCGCGGGTGCGGATCCTGACCCGGCGCGGGCTGGTGCCGTCGAACCATTACCAACCGGTCGAAACCCGATGGCCCGAATTCGACGCGGCGCACCGGCTCGACGGCATCTGGACCACGATGCTGATCTCGCGCCAGGTTGCGGCCGAGGATTTCCGCTCCGTCTATCCGAACGGCCGCCCGCCCGAGATCGAGATCGTGGCCCGCACCTCCAAGCTGCGCGACCCGCGCAGCGGCGCGATCGCCTATTCCGACAATGCGGCGCTGGCGCTGGCCGACCTGATCGAGCACCCGGACGGCTTCAACCTCGCGGGCATGGTCGACGACGCGATGCTGGCGGGCGCGGCCGATGATGCCGACGACGCGATCCCGCTAGCGGCGGGCGGCACCGAGCCGCGCTATCGCCTGGCGGGCAGCTACGCGCTGTCAGAAAAGCCCGGCGAGGTGCTGCGGCGCATGCTCGATGCCTGCAACGGCGACGTGCAGCTGCTGCCCTCGGGCAAGATCGGCGTGCATGTCGGCAAGTGGCGCGAACCGGCGGTGACCATCGGTGAAGCCGAGATCATCGATCTGCAAAGCTGGGAGGCGGGGCAGGATCGGCTCGACCGCTACACCGAACTGCCCTGGGTCTACACCGATCCGGGCTTGGGCTATCAGCAGACCACGGGCGAGGCCTGGGTCGACGCGGCGCGCGAGGCCGACAACGGCCAGATCGCGGTCGGGCCGCAGCTCGACCTGTCCTTTGCGCCGAGCGCGGGGCAGGGCGGGCGCTGCGCCAAGCACCGGATCGAGGCCGACAACCCGCGGCACCTGCTGACGCTGGCATGCAAGCCGTCGGCGATGCGGGCGGTCTACGAGCGTTACGTATCGATCGACATGCCTGAGCTGCCGGCGGTGGTCTGGCGGATCCAGCGCTACCGGATCGATCTGGCCAGCGGTCAGGTGGTGCTGCAGCTGCGCAGCTTCGACCCGGCGGCGTTGTCCTGGTCGGTGGCCGAGGAACCGGCGCCGGTGGCGCTGCCCGAGCCCGACACCTCCGCAGGCCTGCCGGTCCCGGCGAACTTCGCCGCCGCCGGCGCCGGGCGCCGCACCGCGCAGAACGCCTTCACCGCGGGGATCGGCCTGCAATGGGACGCGCCGGAATCGGACGCGCTGTCGCCGGTGGCGCAATACGCCCCCGCAGGCAGCGATGCCTGGGAGGCCTGGCCGCTGCCCGGCTCGGCCACCTCGGCGCTGATTTCGCCGCTCGATGACGGGGCCGACTATGACATCCGGCTGGCCTTCGAGACCTCCGACGAGCGCCGCGGGACCTGGGCGGTGATTACCGGCGTGACCGCCTCGGCCGATGCCAGCGCTCCGGCCGCGCCGACCGATCTGGCGGTGAGCGACGAGGGCGGCGGCTCCGCCCGCGTCTCGCTCGTCACGAGCACGAGCCCCGGCCTGTGGAAGACCATCGTCTACCGCGACGGGGTGGAGGTCGGCACCTTCTTCGATGCGCCCGGTACGGCGATCGCCTTCTTCGACAGCCCCGGTGTGGGCAGCTTCAGCTGGACCGCGCGGTCCATCAACGTTTCCGGCAAGCCGAGCGCGACCGACGCCGGCCCCGTTTCTCAAACCATTACCTGACGGAGCCCAACCCATGGCGGTATTCAAAACCCCGGTCGAGGCCAGGGGCATCCTTGGCGTGGAAACTGCGATCGCGGCTCAGGCGGCGCGGGATGCTCTGCGCGCGGAGATCGGCGCGATCACGACCGGCCTCACGCCGGCGGGCGGCTGGTCGGCGGCCTCTGGGGCGTTTCCGACCGGCGCGGTGCGGGGCGCATTCTACATCGTCACCGCTGCCGGGACTGTCGACGGTCAGGCCTTCGCGCTTGGCGATTGGTTGGTGGCTCGGGTCGCCAATGCCAGCATCTCGACCTATGCGGGGAACTGGGTGCGTGCCGACTACTCCAAGATCCTGCGTCAGCGATACAGCTCGATCGGGGCGATCAAGGCGTCCCTAGAGACGCCGCGGGGGGCGGGTGCCTTCTGGGAGGGCGGCGACGTGCTGTTCGAGGAGGTGGCGACCGGGCAGCATTTCATCACGGCCGGCGGTGCCAAGCTGAAGGCCCACGCGGGGGCAGACGGGCTGAACCTGCTGGCGGCGGGCGCGGCGGGCGATGGCGTTGCGAATGACGCGGCCAAGCTGACGGCGGCGCTGGCGGCGTCGACCACGGTGATCGTCCCGGCGGGCATCTATAACCTCGGTGGCGGCACGGTGACGGTGCCCGCCGGATCGAAGCTTGTGCTCGCGGGCGGGATGCTCACCAACGGCACGCTGGCCTGCGAGGGCGCGATAATCGAGGGCTACAAGGGGCTTTCGACCAGTATCACCCTGACCGGCGCACCGGCAACCGAGCATGGCGTGCTGTTCGATTGGTTTGACCACGAAAAGGCCACCCGCGCCAGTTATGACGCCTTTATCAACGGGAGCGCGGCGACCTTCGGACCGGTGCCTGCGATCGGCACGAAAAACCGCACGATCCTGCTGATGCTGCTGCAGAACAAGCACCGGGTTCGGTTCAATGGAGGGATTTACCCGTTCGATGCCGAAATCGTGCCGGGCAACAATAGTTATTTTTTCGAAGGCCAAAGCCGCGACGAAACCCTGTTGTGGTGCCCGAACGGCAATTTTCTGCACTACACCGCTGGTTCAGCAGTCTACCCCCACATGAAGAACCTGACAGTCGAGGCGCAGGGCTCTGTCCTGCTGACCGACGCCTGGTCCGCGAACGCGATTCACGGAACGCTCTACGACCAGTGCTTCTTTATCTCCTATGGGAGTCATTGCTTCCATAACGATTACTCGACAGCCGGCGGGACCGGCTGCCCGATCTATGGCTCCAAAATTCTGAATTGCGCGGTGTACGCCTGTGCAGGAAAGGGCGGGTTTTTCGGCTGGCAGTCTGGTTCGAATGTCTATGACAACGTGCCCGACCGGCATCTGTTCTTCAACGGGCAGGGTACTGCCAAAAAGGGAGCCATGAAGGCGATCTTTTGGAATTCCAACGTCAGGGATTACACGAATTCCAACATTGCTTATGCCTATATCGACTACGTGGCTTATTACGACCGAAATTTCTACCTGTTCAATTTCCGCGCGACAAAAAATATCTTCGAGTCGAACACGGGTAGCTTTAAGGCCATCGTGAAGACATCGGGAATTCCGAACTCGAACCTGTTTCTGGATACCCGGTTCAATCAATATGTAAACGACGTCGCCAAGGAAAACGGGCATCAATACATCCTCACTGAGATTGGCAACGTCTATCTACAAGGAACGGATAGCCCGACGCCGCTTTACGGTAGCAGTATTCGCAACTATTCTGACCAATATGTTAAGTGTATCACTCCGCTTCTGGATGCCAGCCAAACGAAATACCGACTTCGCTCTTTGTGCCCGCATTCGCATGAAGGGGTGCGCTCGACATATAGCCGGCTGCTGGCTGCAACGGCAGAACATGCGGACCTGGCGGGTATGAAGGATTACTTCGACGCGGACAGCGCCAATATCTCATACGTCGAATTTTACACGTCTATGCGCGCCACTGATTCTGAAGTCGCCTACAACGGGACAACCGCGCAGCGGCCCACGGAACGGCGCTACCCCGGCTTGCAGTATTTCGACACCACCATCGGCAAGCCGATCTGGTGGAACGGGTCGGCCTGGGTGGATCACGCGGGCGCAGCGGTCTGACGCGGGGTGTGCCCGCGCTGCGGACGCGCCCTCAATTGAGCAGGGTCGCGATGATCCTTGCCCATACGGTCAGTCCAAATAGCGCGCCAGGAATGAGCCACCAACCTTCAGGTAGCTCAGCGCGCTGTTCGAGCGCGGCGTAGTTCGATCGCTCGGTCAAAATATGGCGCATTGGATAGCCCATTCGCTGCGAGGAATGCCAATGGCCTACCTGAGCCCAATGACGCTGTCATGACGGGGGCGGCCAAGAGCCGCCCTGTTTCGAAGGATGAATCAGAAACGGCGTCATGGAGAGAGACTTGGCTTTGAAATTTTTGTACCACCAGAAAGCGTCTACATGAGCATCCTCGACGAGATCTCCCGCCTCTTGGGTGCCGCGCCCGAGCACGTCTCCGCTCTGATCCTCTCCGGCGCCGGCGGCGCGCTCGTGCGCGCGCTGTCGCTCCCGGAGGAGAGCTGGACGCGCCGGGCGCTGCACGGCGTCGTGGGCGCCGTCTCCGCGATCTTCCTGGGTGGCGTGGCCGGGCACCTGATCGATGCAATGACGGGCTCGGGGATCTACGCGTACCTCGCCGCGGGCTTTCTGATGGGCGAGGGTGGCATCGCCGCCGTGCACGCGCTCCGTCGCCGCCTTCTGCCGCCGGGAGGCAAGGACAATGCCTGACCTCATGCTCACCGCGCACACGCTGTCCTCGGGAGCGCTCGTCATCGTCTGCTGGTGGCTCGCCCATCAGAACGCGCTCCTCGCCAAGCCACCGGCGCGCATCATCGCTCTCGGTTTCGCCTGGGTCAGCCTCACGGTGCTGGTCACCGCGTTCCTGCGCTTCGGCGACGAGGCGCGCGACATCTGGATCATCGCCTCGAAGGTCGGTCTGACCTTCACCTTCTGCGCCGTGTCCTGGCGCCGACACATGTGGCGCCGGCTGCGCAGACGAGCCGCCGCGCGCCGGCAGCGCCGCCGGGGCTGACCCTACCGACATCACCAATCACCGGCCCCGCCAGCGGGGTCTCTTCGCATGGGAGATCATCATGCAGATCAGCGACCGAGGCTTGCTCGAGATCGCCGAGCACGAGGGCATCGTGCCTGCGCCCTACTACGACAGCGTGGGCGTCCTGACCTACGGTATCGGGCACACCAAGAACGCGGGCGGTATCGACCCGGCGGACCTGCCGCGCGGCATGCCGGCCGATCTCGACGCGGCCATTGACCACGCGATCGAGGTCTTCCGGCAGGACATCGCGAGCTACGAGGCGCGGGTGAACGAAGCGATCAAGGTGCCGCTCGCGCAGCACCAGTTCGACGCGCTCGGATCCTTCGATCTGAACACCGGTGGGATTTACCGCGCGATCCTGACGCGGCAGATCAACGCCGGCGACCCGAAGGCTTCCGAGCACTTTTTCGGCTGGCTGCGGCCGCCGGAGATCCGCAAACGCCGCACGGCCGAGAAGCGGCTCTTCGACACCGGCGATTACGACTGGAACGGCGACGAGATCGCGATCTGGCGCGTCGATGAGCGCGGCAAGCTGCGCGGGGTGCTGAAGACGATCACCGGCGCCGAGCTGCTGGCGCGTATGCAGCGCCCGGCGGTGGCGCCGGTCGAGCCCGGGCAGGGGGACGGCTCCCCCGAAAACCTCATTGCTCAGATCCACGCCTTGACCGCCGCGCACCTCGCGCAGTCGGCGGCCTGACATCACCCATGCTCAGAAAGGAGCAACACCATGACTAACTACAAATCCGCCCTGCAGTCCCTGACCATCTGGGGCGGCTCGGCTGCCGTCGTCGCCGCCTTGGTGCAGATCATCTGGGGCGTGGCCGTCTCGCCGGCCGACCAAGTGTCGCTCGGCCAACATTTCGCGGAGATCGCCTCGGGCGTGGGTGGCATCCTGGCAATCATCGGGCGGATCCGCGCGAGCGCGAAGATCGGTGGAGGCCGCGGTTGATGCCAGCGCGTGTCATCTCGCTCGCTCATGGCCGCAACCCTGAACCCCGCTTCGTGCAGATGGGAGCAATAGGAGTCTTCCATCTCTGACGGGCTACAATGCCAAGGAGCTCAAAAACAAAACATATGCGGTTAAAAGTTACCGGCTCTGCATCAGAAAACGTCTGATTCACATGGGATCTGCTTCACATATTTGTTCACATGTCAACCCCATGGTGCTGCGCTTTCCATCTTGATAAGGGCCGCTTGGATTACGATTGTAAGATTACTCGCCACCCTTTGGAGGGCATCTTCAAGGCGAGCAACGGGATGGGACAAGACTGTGACACAGCCAAGGTGGCAACCTCTGCATGGCGCGCATGCCATTGAACGTGCACGTCTTACCGTTTCGTTCCGGGAGCCACTTCCGCGCAAGCTATCACGCAAGCTCGCCGATAAGGTTGACGAGATCCGAGAAGAGATAGGTTTCGGGGCGAGAAACGTACGTGAGCTTCACCAAATCTCTCTAGGTCCCAATGGCGCACCAATGCCGCAGGCGGCTACCCAAACCTTACAGGGTTGGGATTTCCGTCGCTTAAATCAGCGGAACGATATCATTGAAATGCTTGTTCATGAAGGGGAAAGCATTTCCTTCGAAACGGCGGATTATGGTCGTTGGGAGTTTTTCAAAGGGCGCTTCCTCCGGGTAATGAGAGACTTGTTGGTCGCTGCTAGTGATGTGATCGACATTTCACAGGTGTCGATTGAGTATATTGATAGGTTCTCTTTTGACGGTGCTCCTAATAACGCTAGCTTGTCCAGTCTTCTGGTAGAGACCGTTCTTGGTTCGCTGCCTGAGCCCGCAACGTCGGGGGGGCAGCTTTGGCATCTTCATAGAGGGTGGTTTGAGCCCTGGGGAAGGGATCAAATTCTAATAAATCAGAATTTTGACGCACAAGATGGGCAGATTGTGAACCGTGGGGCGGTGCGCAGCGTTAGAGTTATAACGAAAGCAGATCTACGGCCTTCTGAGATTGTTGAACTCGATAGCATCGATGAGACTTTAGAGGAGCTGCATAAGCGCTCAAATAAGGTCTTCGCTGAAGCGCTACACCCTGAAGTTCGGGAAGTTATTGGGTTGGAGTTGGATCAATATGCATAGTGCCTCAACAGATGTCATTCATCCCAAACATGGTTTCCACTCCCAAGTTATGAAGGTGGTATTTGCATCCACATTGAGTGTGGCGGGGTATGCTGCACATGCTTCCGAAGTTAAAAATCCACCGCAGCGACGCTTCGAAGGAATTTCATCACCCTTCAAACCGTTTGATGGGGTTAGTACGACACTGCCGGATAAAAAGTATGCCAAGGACGATTTGTCCGGATCGTTCGTGGCTATAGACGATTTTGCAAGCGTAGAGCCTGTAGGAGGCGAGTTTTCTGGACTATGGGAGCATGTTGTATCTGCGGACTGGCAGCCGTCTGCGGTCGCTAGGGTTTTTAGGCTAGGCCATAAGAGGGACGGCTGGAAAGGGCCGGGAAGTATCGGCGCTTCGGGCCAAGCGGTTGATAGTGTTTTGGCACTTATCGATAAGCTTTCTCTCGCAGGGGTAGATGCTTCGCCGCGGATTGGTCTAGATGAAGATGGATCTTTTACTGTAAGCTGGCTGGATGAAGATTTAGTAGCAGATGTGAGCGTTTTCCCTGATGGCTCTTATTCCTTCTATGCGCAGCGCGGTGAGCTAGAGGCTATGAGTGACGAAGTAAGTATTTCCGCCCCTCTAGATCCGCAACTCGCGGAAATCCTAGTCGGCTAAGAAGAATGTCAGAGAAAGGACAGGAAGCGAAAAGCGCTTCCGAAGAGACTCCTGTCTCTGAGGGAGAAGAATTGCTTGAGCCTCCCAGTGATGTCGATCTGCACCGGCTTTGCTGGGAGCCAGATGATTTCGATAATGGCGAGCCCACCACTGCTGCTTTTCCAAGATCTGATCTAAGCGGCCGCTATTTAAGTGTGGACCGTATGGACACCCTGGTTCCCCAAGCAGTGCGAAGCATTGCTGCACAGCAAAGAGAGAATGCGCAATCTGAAAGCAATGATTTCGATCGTGAGGACGCTATGTCCCTAATACTTGATTGCCAATCTATTCGAGTGGCGGTCGATAGGGATGGTGGAAGGCCGTTTGCCGTAAAGCCGCAGTGGCTTGAGGAAAATCCAGCGCACTGCGGTGTCCATAATGTAAGCGGAAAGAAAGGTAAGGGATACGTTAACCACCTTCGTTCGCTGCTACTTCTCAGAGTTATTCGCGTAGCTCGCACGGAAGATATTCTAGGCGAGCGTGAGGATGCGGCTCACTCGTCTGACAGTCCCTCAAGCTAAAACTGAGCAGTTCTATCCTGATGCACAATTTGGTTCACATTTAGGTGCACGCATGAATGTGAACGGCATATAATTCAGGATATTAGCTGTTCCCCGCAGGTGGCGTTAATCCCTCTCGCTCCGCCATTTTCCCCCTATGAGACCTTTTTGTGCATCCAGCCATGGCCGGGTCTGTCCGGGGCTGCTTTGCGCGGCATCGCCAGAGGAGCTGGCGCCATCACGCCGGTGCGGTCCCGATCGCTCGGTCGAGACGGGCGAGCTCCGAAGCCAGTTCGGGATTTTCGAGGTCGAGGCGCTCTGCCAGCGTCTTGATCCTCCAGCGCCAGTCCAGCTGTCTCAGTGCCCGGCGATGGTTCCGCCGCGCGATGGCGGGGGACCAGTCCGCCACGGCCTCGCTCAGGGCCGCGAGGTTGTGGGACAGGTCGATGCGATCGAAATCCAGGGTCGCGCCCGGCCAGAGCAGATCCTCGGCGGAGGCGTCGCCGAAGGGCTGGACCCCGGCCACAACCGCGCCGGCGGCGAGCGCGTCGGTCCATCGGCCGGTCAGGTATTCCTTGCGCGGATGGGTGTAGGGGGCGGGGGCCGCGAGGTTGGAATGCGCCATCACGTATTTCGCCTGCGCGTAGCGGACGCAGAGGTCGCGATGCCCCGATGACGGGTCGGCCGGGGCATGCGGGAGGAAGGGCGGACGCCCCGCGAAACGCAGCCCCGCCGCTTCGCAGGCCGCCTGGCTGCGCGCATCATCCTCCCAGTCCGGCGGCTGCCGTCCGACGCGCAGAAGATCGACGGGGCGCTCGGCCGCGCGCGATCCGAGATCGAGCACATCCGCGCCCCAGCCGAGATGAAGGCTCCGCCCCGGCGCGAGGGCATCGTAGAACGCGGCCTCCCCTTTCTGCATGTAGACGACCAGATCGAAATGCCGCATCAGCCGGGCCGAGGGCGCCCATTCGGTCCAGAAGCTGTCGACGATCCAGAGCGCGCGGAAGCGCCGGGGCCTGTCGAAGCCCTCCAGCGCCATCAGGGATTTCACGTCACCGGGCGATTTGGCCAGGTAGATCGCCCCCGGTGCCGTCCCCTTGCGCGGGGGCATGAGGGCCTGCCGGGCGGCGCGAAGCCTCGATGGGCGCCAAAGCGGCGGGCGCTGGAGGTCGAGGCCGAGCAGCTTCGCCGCGAGGTGGGCGAAATGCTCGATCGGGCCCCAGCCGCGGGATCCGTCATCGCCGAACACCAGAAGCGGGCGGGGCGACCGCACCTCATGGGGGGTGGGGGAGGTGCCGTCTTGCATCGCATGTTCCGTCCTGATCGCGCCCTTGCCGGGCCGAGGCTATTGGAAGTGCTGCGACAGATGCAATCGGCCCGGCCGGTTCCGTCCTATTCCATCATATGGCTCGGGGCGCGCCGAATCCTCGCTCCTGCAGGACGTTTCGGGGGGCGGGGCCTTTACCTGTGACGGGCCGACAGGCCGACGGCTTCGGCCCCGGCGGGGCCGCTTGCCGGTCCGGCGAGAAGCACGGTGTCGTAGACCGGCGCCCTAGTCGCCAGCAGGGTCAGGATGCCGATGCCTGCGGCAAAGAGAAACAGGTAGAGAGGCCGCAAGCCCGCATCATCCGTCATCGCCGTAACCTTTTCTTGTTCAATATCAATTCTGCCTCGGCCCCATCATTTGCCCGCGCGTGGCGGGGACGCCATCGGCGACGCGGCGTTCCGAATTTCGTGACGCTGCGTTGCCGCGCGGCTGGGTGCGGCGGCGCAAAAGGGCGGCAGGCCACGCCTGCCGGGGCGGGCCGGGCCAGCGCGTGAGGCGGTCGATGGGTGCCGGCGAAAGGGCGCGCTGGCGGCAGGCCCGCGCGCGGTCGCCTTGTCCCACGGCCCGTCTCGCAACCTGTCCCGCAGATTGTGCGCCCCGGGCTTGACCCGATGCCGCGCGGCGCGCGCGGCATGCGGGTGCGCGGGCCAGGGGCGCGGGCCGGGGCCCTTGGCGGCCTCACGCGGGGCTCAGCGAAAGATGATACGTGACGTTTCGTAAATCTACGTGATTTGCGAATATGCCATCCCCACGTAATATAATGGAAAGAAAAAGATTCGCCTGAGGGACGGAACGCGCGCCGAGAGGCGCCAACCGACGAGAGAATGGGCCGATGGATGTCTTTACCCGCTATGCCGAAAGCTATGCCAGCACCCGCACCGAGGAGCTGAGCCTGCAGGAATACCTGCTGCGATGTCGGGAGGACCCGTCCGTGCGCGCCACCGCCGCCGAGCGCATGATGCGCGCGATAGGCGAGCCGGAGCTGGTCGACACCAGCCACGACCAGCGGCTGGGACGGATCTTTCTCAACCGCACCGTCAAGATCTACCGCGCCTTCGAAAGCCTCTATGGCAACGAGGAGGTGGTCGAGCGGATCGTCGGCTTCTTCCGCCATGCCAGCCAGGGCCTCGAGGAGCGCAAGCAGATCCTTTACCTGCTGGGCCCGGTGGGCGGCGGCAAGTCGACCATCGCCGAGATCCTCAAGGCGCTGATGGAAAAGGAGCCGATCTACGTCCTCAAGGCGGGCGACCAGATCAGCCCGGTCTTCGAAAGCCCGCTGGGGCTGTTCGACCGCGAGCGGTTCGGCGATCTTCTGGAGGACAAGTACGACATTCCGCGTCGCCTGCTCACGGGGCTGATCTCCCCTTGGGCGGTCAAGCGGCTGGAGGAGTTCGGCGGCGATATCAGCCAGTTCTCGGTGGTCAGGATGCAGCCCTCGCGGCTCAGGCAGATCGGCGTCACCAAGACCGAGCCGGGCGACGAGAACAACCAGGACGTCTCCGCGCTCGTCGGCAAGCTCGACATCCGCAAGCTCGAACACATGGGCCAGGACGACCCCGACGCCTACAGCTATTCGGGCGGGCTCAACCGCACCACGCAGGGGCTTTTGGAATTCGTGGAGATGTTCAAGGCGCCGATCAAGGTGCTGCACCCGCTTTTGACCGCGACGCAGGAGGGCAGCTATACCGGCACCGAGAATATCGGCGCGATGCCCTATCAGGGCCTCATCATCGCCCACTCCAACGAGGCCGAGTGGCGCCAGTTCAAGGGCAACCGCAACAACGAGGCCTTCCTCGACCGGATCTCGGTGGTGAAGATCCCCTATTGCCTGCGCGCGACCGAGGAGGCGCGGATCTACGACAAGCTGTTGCGCGAAAGCTCGCTGGGCACCGCGCCCTGCGCGCCCGAGACGCTGCCCATTCTCGCGCGCTTTTCGGTGCTCACCCGCCTGCAGGCGCATGAGAACTCCACGCTCTATGCCAAGCTTCGGACCTATGACGGCGAGACGCTCAAGCACACCGATCCCAAGGCGCGCAGCTTGCAGGAATACCGAGATGCCGCGGGCGCCGACGAGGGGATGACCGGCGTGTCGACCCGCTTTGCCTTCAAGGTCTTGGCCGAGACGATCAACCATGACGTCGACGAGGTCGGCGCCGATCCGGTGCATCTGATGTATGTGCTCGAACAGGCGGTGCGGCGCGAGCAGTTCCCCGAGGAGGTGGAACAGCGCTATCTCGATTTCCTGAAATCCGATCTCGCGCCGCGCTATGCCGAGTTCATCGGCGAGGAGATCCAGAAGGCCTATCTGGAAAGCTATTCCGATTACGGCCAGAACCTGTTCGACCGCTACATCGCCTATGCCGACGCCTGGATCGAGGATCAGGACTTCAAGGACCCCGATACCGGCCAGATGTTCGACCGCGACGTGCTCGAGTCGGAGCTCGCCAAGATCGAGAAGCCCGCCGGCGTGTCGAACCCCAAGGATTTCCGCAACGAGGTCGTCAAATTCGTGCTGCGCGCCCGGGCCGAGAACGAGGGGCGCAACCCCGATTGGCGCGGCTACGAAAAGCTGCGCCGGGTGATCGAGAAGCGGATGTTCTCCCGCGTCGAGGATCTTCTGCCGGTGGTCAGCTTCGGGGCCAAGCGCGACAAGGACACGGATGCCAAGCATGCCGAGTTCGTCGAGCGGATGGGCGAGCGGGGCTATACGCCGCGCCAGGTCAGGAGGCTCGTCGAATGGTACATGCGGGTGAACAAGGCCGGATGAGGCGGGGGCGGGCATGACGCATTTCATCGACCGCCGCCTCAACCCCAAGGGCCGCAGCACCCCCAACCGCCGCCGCTTCATCGGGCGCATCAAGGCGCATGTGCGCGAGGCGGTGGATGCCAGCGTGCGCAAGCGCGGCATCACCGACATGGAGGCGGGCACCGATGTCTCGGTGCCGCGCGACAGCCTCTCCGAGCCGAGCTTTCGCCACGCGGCGAAGGGCGGCACGCGCGAGGGCGTATTGCCCGGCAACCGCGAATACCGCGCGGGCGACGAGATCGCGCGCCCGCCCGCGGGCGGCGGCGGGGCCGGGCGCAAGGGCGCGCCCGATGGCGAGGGCGAGGATGATTTCGTCTTCGCGCTGTCGCGCGACGAGTTTCTCGACATCTTCTTCGAGGATCTCGAACTGCCCGACCTCGTGAAGCGCGCGCTGGCGGGCAGCGCGGTGCAGCGGCCGCGCCGGGCCGGTCTTTCGGTCACCGGATCGCCGGCCAATCTCAATGTCGGGCGCACCATGCGCCGCGCCATGGGCCGCCGCATCGCGCTGCGTCGCCCCTCGGACGCGGTGCTCGAAGAGCTGCGCGAGCGGCTCTTCGCGCTCGAAGCGGTGTTCGAGCCCGACGCCGCCCAGCGCGCGGAGATCATCCGGCTTCAGGCCGAGATCGAGGCGCTGACCGCGCATCGCAAGCGCGTGCCCTATCTCGACCCGCTCGACCTGCGCTACAGCCATTTCGAGCCGCAGCCCGAGCCGCGCGCGCAGGCGGTGATGTTCTGCCTGATGGATGTCTCGGCCTCGATGGGCGCGCGCGAGAAGGACCTCGCCAAGCGGTTCTTCGTGCTCCTGCACCTGTTTCTCACGCGGCGCTACGAGACGGTGGACCTCGTCTTCATCCGCCACACCCATCTGGCCTCCGAGGTCGACGAGGAGACCTTCTTTCATTCGCGCGAGAGCGGCGGCACCATGGTCTCGACCGCGCTGGCCGAGATGAACCGCGTGCAATCCGAGCGCTATCCCGCCTCGGAGTGGAACATCTACGCGGCCCAGGCCTCGGATGGCGACAACTACCAGGGCGACAGCCGCGATTGCCAGATCTGGCTCGAAAGCGAGCTTCTGAAGATCTGCCAGCACTTCGCCTATGTCGAGATCATCGGCGAGGCCGAGGCGCGCATACTGCGCGACGCGGCGCGCGGCACCGAGCTTTGGATGGCCTACCGCGAGGTGGCCGAACGCTGGCCCAACTTCGCGATGCGGCGCGTGGCGGGGGCGGGCGACATCTACCCGGTCTTCCGCGATCTCTTCGCCAAGCGGGGGGAGGTGGCCCATGGCTGAGCTGCTCTTCGACGGGCCCGATTGGGATTTCGACACGCTGCGGCGCACCACCGAGGCGATCGAGCAGATCGCGCGCGAGGATCTCGGCCTCGACGTCTATCCCAACCAGATCGAGATCATCTCGACCGAGCAGATGCTCGACGCCTATTCCGCCACCGGCATGCCGCTGATGTATCGCCACTGGTCCTTCGGCAAGCAGTTCATCCATCACGAGCGGCTCTATTCCAAGGGCGCGCAGGGGCTGGCCTACGAGATCGTCATCAACTCGGACCCCTGCATCTGCTACTGCCTCGAAGAGAACACCATGCCGATGCAGGCGCTGGTGATCGCCCATGCCGCCTTCGGCCACAATCATTTCTTCAAGTCGAACCACCTGTTCCGGCAATGGACCGATGCGCGCGGCATCCTCGATTATCTCGACTATGCCCGCAATTTCCTCAGCCAATGCGAGGAGCGGCACGGGCCGGCCCGGGTGGAGCACACGCTCGACGCGGCGCATGCGCTGATGAACGCCAGCGTGTTCCGCCACCGCCGCCCGGCGCAGCCCTCGCTCAGGGCCGAGGCCGAGCGCGCGGAGCGGCGGATCGAGGAAGACGAGCGCGCGGCGCATTACCTGTGGAGCCGGATCGAGGCCGAGCACCGCCCGCAGGACCACGAGACCGGCGCCACCCAGCGCCGCCATGCGCTCGGCCTGCCCGAAGAGAACCTGATCTATTTCCTCGAACGTCACAGCCCGGTGCTGGAGCCGTGGCAGCGGCAGGTGCTCAGGATCGTGCGCAACCTCGCGCAGTATTTCTATCCGCAGCGCCAGACGCAGGTGATGAACGAGGGCTGCGCCTGCTTCGTGCATTTCCACATCCTCAACAAGCTGCACGAGCAGGGGCGGATCGGCGACGGCGCGATGCTCGAAATCCTGCACAGCCATTCGAGCGTGCTGTTCCAGCCGGGCTACGATCATCCGGGCTATTCCGGCATCAACCCCTATGCGCTCGGCTTTGCCATGATGCGCGACGTGCAGCGGATCTGCGAGACGCCCGAGGCCGAGGACCGCGAATGGTTTCCCGCCATCGCCGGCTGCGGCGATTGGCGCGGCGTGCTGAAGGACGCCTGGGCCAATTACCGCGACGAAAGCTTCATCCAGCAGTTTCTCAGCCCCAAGGTGATGCGCGACCTGCGGCTCTTCGCGCTGCGCGATGCCGAAAAGGAAGAGGCGATGAAGGTCACCGCGATCCACGACGCGGGCGGCTACCACGCGCTGCGCGACACGCTGGCGCGCAGCTACGACCTGTCGAACCGCGCGCCCGACATCGAGGTGGTCGATGCCGATCTCGCGGGCGACCGGGTGCTGCGCCTGCGCCACGTGCTGCGCAACGAGGTGCCGCTCGACCCGCGCGAGCGCGACGCAACGCTGGCCTGCCTGCGCGAGCTTTGGGGCTACGAGGTCGAGATCGACGAAATGGTGGGCTAGGGCGCGCCGGAATGGATGCTTCAAGCACATATATTTTATACTTGAAATGAATCGGACCCGCTTCTAGCCTCTCCCCATCAGCTCGGGGAGGGGCCATGAGGATCGCGTGCATCGGTGGGGGACCGGCGGGGCTCTACTTTGCCATATCGGCCAAGCTGCGCGACCCGGCGCATGAGATCGTGGTGATCGAGCGCAACCGCGCCGACGACACCTTCGGCTGGGGCGTGGTGCTCTCGGACGAGACTTTGGGCAATCTCGCGGCCAATGACGCCGTCTCGGCGGAGGCGATCCGCGCGCATTTCGCCTATTGGGACGATGTCGCCGTGGTCAAGGACGGCACCCGCATCACCTCGACCGGCCATGGCTTTTGCGGCATCGGCCGCAAGCGGCTCTTGCTGCTCCTGCAGGAGCGGGCGCGCGAGCTGGGCGTCGAGCTGCGCTTCGAGACGGAGGTGGGCAGTGCCGCGGATTACGCCGCCGATTACGATCTCGTCGTTGCCGCGGACGGTCTGAACTCGCGCACCCGGACCGAGTTCGAGGAGGTGTTCCGCCCCGAGATCGACCGTCGCCGCTGCCATTTCACATGGCTCGGCACGACCCAGACCTTCGCGGACGCCTTCACCTTCATCTTCGAGAAGACGAAGCATGGCTGGGTCTGGGCCCATGCCTACCAGTTCGAGCCGGGCACCGCGACCTTCATCGTCGAATGCGCGCCCGAGACCTTTGCGGCCTGGGGCTTCGGCGAGATGAGCCAGGACGAGTCCATCGCCATCTGCGAAGAGATCTTCCGCGAGCATCTGGGCGGCCATCCCCTGATGTCGAACGCGCGTCATATCCGCGGCTCGGCCTGGATCAACTTTCCCCGCGTGCTGTGCGAGCGCTGGTACATCGACAACATCGTGCTTCTGGGCGACGCGGCCGCGACCGCGCATTTCTCGATCGGATCGGGGACGAAGCTCGCGCTCGAATCCGCGATCGCGCTCGCGGACGAGGTGGCCCGCGCGCCCGATCTCACCACCGCTTTCGAGAGCTACGAGGAGGCGCGCCGCGTCGAGGTGCTGCGCCTGCAATCGGCGGCGCGCAATTCGATGGAATGGTTCGAGGAGGTGGAACGCTATCTCGACCTCGACCCGGTGCAGTTCAACTACTCGCTGCTGACCCGCAGCCAGCGGATCAGCCACGAGAACCTGCGCCTGCGCGATGCCGAGTGGCTGAAGGGGGCGGAGCGCTGGTTCCAGTCCCGCGCCGGGCTGCCCGAGGATGCGCCGGTGCGCGCGCCGATGTTCGCGCCCTATGCCCTGCGCGGCATGAAGCTGAAGAACCGCATCGTCGTTTCGCCCATGGCGCAATACAAGGCGGTGGAGGGCGCGCCGACCGACTGGCACCTCGTGCATCTGGGCGAGCGGGCCAAGGGCGGCGCGGGGCTCGTCTATACCGAGATGACCTGCGTTTCGGCCCAAGGCCGGATCACGCCGGGCTGCCCCGGCCTCTATGCCCCCGAACACGAGGCGGCGTGGAAGCGCATCACCGATTTCGTCCATGCCGAGACGGATGCGAAGCTCTGCTGCCAGATCGGTCATTCGGGGCGCAAGGGCTCGACCCAGCTTGGCTGGGAAGAGATGGACGCGCCGCTGAAGGACGGCAACTGGGAGACCATTTCCGCCAGCCCGATCCCGTGGTCGAAGAACAACCCGGCACCGCGCGAGATGACCCGCGCCGACATGGACGAGGTGACGGCGCAGTTCGTCGCCGCGACGGAAATGGCCGACCGCGCGGGCTTCGACATGATCGAGCTGCACGCCGCGCATGGCTATCTCGTCTCCTCCTTCATCTCGCCCGTCTCGAACCGGCGCTCGGACGAATATGGCGGGTCGCTGGAGAACCGGCTGCGCTGGCCCTTGGAAGTGTTCCGCGCGATGCGCGCGGCATGGCCCGAGGACAAGCCGATGTCGGTGCGGATCTCGGCCAATGACTGGGTCGGCGCGGATGGCGTGACACCCGACGAGGCGGTCGAGATCGCGCGCGCCTTCTCGGCGGCCGGGGCCGACCTGATCGACGTCTCGGCCGGGCAGACCAGCGTGGAGGCCAAGCCCGTCTATGGCCGGATGTTCCAGACGCCGTTCTCGGACCGCATCCGCAACGAGGCGGGCATCGCCACCATGGCGGTCGGCAACATCTACGAGGCCGACCACGTCAACTCGATCCTGATGGCCGGGCGGGCCGATCTCGTCGCCATCGCGCGGCCACACCTGGCCGACCCCTACTGGACGCTGCACACCGCGACGCAGCTCGGGGACCGGGCCGAGCGCTGGCCCGACCCCTATCTCGCCGGGCGCGACCAGGCATGGCGGCTCGCCGACAAGGCCGATCAGGCCGTGGGGCCGGTCTGATGCGGCTCGAGGGACATCACGCGCTGGTCACCGGCGGCGGCACCGGGGTGGGGCGCGCCATTGCGCGCGCGCTGGCCGCCCAAGGCGCGCGCGTCACGATCACCGGGCGGCGCGAAGCGCCGCTCGAAGAGACCGCCGGGGGGCAGGCGGGGATGGGATGGATCACGGGGGACGTGACGCGCGCGGACGACATGGCGCGCGTCGTGAAGCAGGCGTCGCAAGAGCGCGGCCCCGTGACCATCGCCATCGCCAATGCCGGCGCGGCCGAGAGCAAGCCCTTCGCCAGGACCACGGCGCAGGATCTCGACGCGATGCTCGCCGTCAACCTGCACGGCGTGTTCAACCTGTGGCAGGCCGTGCTGCCGGGGATGAAAGAGGCGGGGAAGGGACGGCTCATCGCCATCGCCTCGACCGCGGGGCTCAAGGGCTACCCTTACGTCTCGGGCTATGTTGCGGCCAAGCACGCGGTGGTGGGGCTCACCCGCGCGCTGGCGCTGGAGCTGGCGAAGACGCCGATCACCGTCAACGCGATCTGCCCGGGCTTTGCCGAGACGCCGATGCTGGAAGAAAGCATCGACAACATCGTCACCAAGACCGGGAGAAGCCGCGAGGAGGCGGCAAAGGCGCTGGCCTCGGGCAATCCGCAGGGCCGCTTCGTGCGGCCCGATGAGGTGGCCGACGCGGTGCTGTGGCTCGCGGGCGATGGGGCGAGCGCGGTGACGGGGCAGGCGATTTCGGTGTCGGGAGGCGAGACATGAGCGTGGAACTGCACGCCAAGGCGGGCAAGACGCGGCTGCGGCTGTGGCTGAAGCTATTGAAGACCTCGAACGCGGTCGAGACGGCGCTGCGCGACCGGCTGCGCACCGAGTTCGGCACCACCCTGCCGCGCTTCGACGTGATGGCGGCGCTGGCGCGCAGCCCCGAGGGGCTGAAGATGACCGAGCTGTCGCGCCGCCTGCGGGTGTCGAACGGCAATGTCACCGGCATCGTCGACCGGCTCGAAGCCGAGGGCCATGCCGAGCGCCACGCGGTCGCGGGCGACAGGCGGGCGATGGAGGTCCGGCTCACCGGCCGGGGCCGCGCGCATTTCGGCACGCTGGCCACCGCGCATGAGGAATGGGTCAACGAGCTGATGGGCGCGATCCCCGAGGCCGAGGCCGCGCGGATCATGGACGGTCTCGACCATGTCGCCCGCGATCTGGAGGAGAAGCAATGAGCGCGCATTTCAAGCTGGAGCGCGAAGGCGCGGTCGCCGTGGTCCGGCTCGACCGGCCCGAGCGCAAGAACCCCTTCACCTTCCAAAGCTACGCCGCGCTGCGCGACTGGTTCCGCGATCTGACCTCGGACGACGAGACCCACGCGGTGGTCATCGCCCCCAATGGCGGCAATTTCAGCTCGGGCGGCGATGTCGAGGACATCATCGGCCCGCTGACCGAGATGGACATGAAGGGGCTTTTGGGCTTCACCCGGATGACCGGCGATCTGGTGAAGGCGATGCTGACCTGCGGCAAGCCGATCGTGGCGGCGGTGGATGGCGTGGCGGTCGGCGCGGGCGCGATCCTCGCCATGGCCTCCGACATCCGGCTCGCCACGCCGGAGGCGAAGACCGCGTTCCTGTTCAACCGGGTGGGCCTTGCGGGCTGCGACATGGGCGCCTGCGCGATGCTGCCGCGCATCATCGGTCAGGGGCGGGCGGCGGAGCTGCTCTATACCGGCCGCGCGATGAGCGCCGATGAGGGCGAGCGGTGGGGCTTTTACAACCGTCTCGTCGGCGCGCATGAGCTGGAGGCCGAGGCGCTGAAGCTGGCAAGCCGCATCGCCCAAGGCCCGCGCTTTGCCAACATGATGACCAAGACCATGCTCTTGCAGGAATGGGACATGGGGCTGGAGCGGGCGATCGAGGCCGAGGCGCAGGCGCAGGCGATCTGCATGGCAACCGAGGATTTCCGCCGCGCCTACCGCGCATTCATGGCAAAGGAAAAACCCGTCTTCGAGGGGGACTGACATGGCCGACAAGAGCTATCTCGACTGGCCCTTCCTCGAAGAGAAGCACCGCGAGCTGTCCGAGGCGCTGGAGCGCTGGGCCGGGCGGCGTCTGTCGGGCATCGACCACGCCGACACCGACGCGGCCTGCCGCGACCTCGTGGCGCGGCTGGGGCAGGGCGGCTGGCTGCAGCACGCGGCCTCCGAAAGCGGCGCGCTCGACGTGCGCAGCCTGTGCCTGATCCGCGAGACGCTGGCACGCCATGACGGGCTCGCCGATTTCGCCTTTGCCATGCAGGGGCTGGGCTCGGGCGCGATCACGCTCTTTGGCTCGGATGCGCAAAAGGCCGAATGGCTGCCCGCGGTGCGCGAGGGGCGCGCCATTTCGGCCTTTGCGCTGACCGAGCCGCAATCGGGCTCGGACGTCGCCAATATCGCCATGACGGCGCGGCGCGAGGGCGACGACTGGGTGCTCGACGGCGAGAAGACATGGATCTCGAATGGCGGCATCGCGGATTTCTACACCGTCTTCGCCCGCACCGGCGAGGGGCCGGGCGCCAAGGGGCTGTCGGCCTTCATCGTGCCCGCCGACACGGCCGGACTCGGCGTCGCCGAGCGGCTGGAGACGGTCGCGCCGCACCCGCTGGCGCGGCTGTCCTTCGATGGGGTGCGGCTGCCCGGGGACGCCATCATCGGCGAGCCGGGGCAGGGCTTTCGCATCGCCATGTCGGTGCTCGACGTGTTCCGCTCCACGGTGGCGGCGGCGGCGTTGGGTTTCGCCCGCCGCGCGATGGATGCGAGCTTGGACCGGGCCGGGAGCCGCGAATTGTTCGGCGCGCCGCTGTTCGAGATGCAGATGGTGCAGGGCCACATCGCCGAGATGGCGCTTGGCATCGATGCGGGCGCGCTGCTGACCTACCGCGCGGCGTGGATGAAGGACATGGGCGCGCCGCGGGTCAGCCGCGAGGCGGCGATGGCCAAGCTGTTCTCGACCGAAGAAGCGCAGAAGATTATCGACGCGGCGGTGCAGATCCATGGCGGCGACGGCGTGCGGTCGGGCTCTGTGCCCGAGACGCTCTACCGCGAGATCCGCGCGCTCAGGATCTACGAGGGCGCGAGCGACGTGCAGAAGATCATCATCGCCCGCGCGGCCATGGCCGCGCATGACCAGAGCGAAGCGGCGCACGGGACATAGGGACAAGGGACCGCGCTGCCGGGGAAGGGGAGAGCCCCGGCGGTGCGGATCAGGGAGGACGAAAAGATGCTGGGACCGACGGCGCATGAGGACAGCTTCTCGCGCGACAACCTGCCGCCATTCGATCAGTGGCCCGAGTTGCTGCTCGAGGGCTTCGACTATCCCGAGCGGCTCAATGCCGGGGTCGAGCTGTGCGACCGGCTGGTCGAGCAGGGGCATGGCGACCGCACCGCGCTCATCGGCAATGGCCGCAGGCGCAGCTACAAGGAGCTGATGGACTGGACCAACCGCATCGCGCGGGTGCTGGTCGAGGATTATGGCGTCAAACCCGGCAACCGGGTGCTGATCCGTTCGGCCAACAACCCGGCGATGGTCGCCTGCTGGCTGGCCGCGACCAAGGCGGGCGCGGTGGTGGTCAACACCATGCCGATGCTGCGCGCGGGCGAGCTGTGCAAGATCGTCGAGAAGGCCGAGGTGAGCCTTGCCTTGTGCGACACGCGGCTGATGGACGAGATGGTCGCCTGCGCCAAGCGCAGCCCGCATCTGGCCAAGGTGGTGAGCTTCGACGGCACCGCCAATCACGACGCGGAGCTCGACCGCGCGGCGCTCGACAAGCCGGTGACGTTCGAAGCGGTGCAGACGGGCCGCGACGACGTGGCGCTTCTGGGCTTCACCTCCGGTTCGACCGGCGTGCCCAAGGCCACGATGCATTTCCACCGCGACATCCTGATCATCGCGGATGGCTACGCGAAGGAGGTCTTGGGCGTCACCCCGGACGACGTCTTCGTCGGCTCGCCGCCCCTGGCCTTCACCTTCGGGCTCGGTGGCCTCGCGGTGTTCCCGCTGCGCTTCGGGGCGGCGGCGACGCTTCTGGAGACGGCCTCGCCGCCCAACATGGTCGAGATCATCGAGAAGTATAAGGCGACCGTCTGCTTCACCGCGCCGACCGCCTACCGCGCCATGCTGCGCGCGATGGATGAGGGCGCGGACCTGTCATCCCTGCGCTGCGCCGTTTCGGCGGGCGAGACGCTGCCCGCGCCGGTCTATCACGAATGGATGGAAAAGACCGGCAAGCCGATGCTCGACGGGATCGGCGCGACCGAGCTTCTGCACATCTTCATCACCAATCGTCTCGACGACAGCCACCCGGGCTGCACCGGGCGGCCCGTCACGGGCTACGTCGCACGCGTCGTCGATGACGAGATGAACGAGGTGCCGCGCGGGACGGTCGGGCAATTGGCGGTCAAGGGGCCGACCGGCTGCCGCTATCTCGCCGACGAGCGGCAGCGCGAGTATGTGCATGACGGCTGGAACCTCACCGGCGACGCCTTCGTGCAGGACGAGGAAGGGCGGTTTCACTTCGCCGCGCGCTCCGACGACATCATCCTCTCGGCGGGCTACAACATCGCCGCGCCCGAGGTCGAGGCGGCGCTCCTGTCGCATGACGCGGTCGCGGAATGCGCGGTGGTCGGCGCGCCCGACCCCGATCGCGGGCAGATCGTGCAGGCGCATGTGGTGCTGGCCGAGGGGGAGGAGCGCTGCGACGCGATGGTCAAGCTCTTGCAGGACCACGTGAAGGCGCAGATCGCGCCCTACAAGTATCCCCGCAGGGTCGTCTTCTGCGACGCGCTGCCCAAGACCGAGAGCGGCAAGATCCAGCGTTTCCGCCTGCGCGAGGAGGCGAAGTGACCGACGATCCCGTCATGCAGTTCGAGGACAAGATGTCCTACACGGATTATCTCGGCCTCGACGCCGTGCTGACCGCGCAGCATCCGCGCACGGACCAGCATGACGAGATGCTGTTCATCGTGCAGCATCAGGTGACCGAGCTTTGGATGCGGCTGGCGCTGCACGAGCTGGACGCGGCCCGCAACGCCATTGCCGAGGACCGGCTGCGCCCGGCCTTCAAGATGCTGACCCGCGTGGCGCGGATCTTCGAGCAGATGAACGCGGCATGGGACGTGCTGCGCACCATGACGCCGAGCGAATACACAAGCTACCGCGACGCGCTCGGGCAGTCCTCGGGCTTCCAGTCGTGGCAATACCGGCTGATCGAGTTCACCGTCGGCAACCGCAACGAGAAGATGCTCGGCCCGCATGAGCATCGCCCCGACATCGTGGAACAGCTGCGCGCCGAGCTGGCGCGGCCGAGCCTCTACGACACCGCCATCGGCTGTCTTGCGCGCGCGGGCTTCGACGTGCCCGAGGCGGCGACGCATCCCGACGACCGGGTCATGGCGGCATGGACCGAGGTTTACCGCGACCCCGAGACGCATTGGCCGCTCTACGAGCTGGCCGAGAAGCTCGTCGATTTCGAGGACTACTTCCGCCGCTGGCGCTTCAACCACGTGACCACGGTGGAGCGGGTCATCGGCTTCAAGCGGGGCACGGGGGGCACCGGCGGCGTGAGCTACCTCAAGCGGATGCTTGAAATCGAACTCTTTCCAGAGCTTTGGCACTTGCGTACCAATCTATGACCGGCACCAAGACCGGCATCCACAGGGAGACGAGAATGACCAAGTATCTGACGACGACCGCGCTGGCGCTGTCGATGATCGGCGGGGCCGCCATGGCCGAGCCGGTGAAGGTCGGCATGATCACCACGCTGTCGGGCGGTGGCGCCAGCCTCGGCATCGACACGCGCGACGGCTTCATGCTGGCGGTCGAGGAGGCGGGCAACCCCGATCTGGAGGTCCATATCGAGGACGACCAGCGGAAACCGGAGGTGGCGGTGCAGCTCTCCGACGAGCTGATCCAGTCCGAGGAGGTCGACATCCTGACCGGCATCGTCTGGTCGAACCTCGCCATGGCGGTGGTGCCGGGTGCGGTGCGTCAGGGCAAGTTCTACCTTTCGACCAACGCCGCGCCCTCGCAGCTCGCCGGCAAGGGCTGCCACGAGAACTACTTCTCGGTCTCCTACCAGAACGACAATTTGCACGAGGCGGCGGGGCAATACGCCACCGACGAAGGCTATGGCCGCATGTTCATCATGGCGCCGAACTACCCCGCCGGTCAGGACAGCCTGTCGGGCTTCAAGCGTTTCTACGAGGGCGAGGTGGCGAGCGAGGTCTACACCCAGCTCGGCCAGACCGACTACGCCGCCGAGATCGCGCAGATCCGCGACAGCGATGCCGACGCGCTGTTCTTCTTCCTGCCGGGCGGCATGGGGATTTCCTTCATGAAGCAATGGGCCGAGGCGGGGATCGACATGCCGGTCGTGGGCCCGGCGTTTTCCTTCAGCCAGGACATCCTGCCCGCCATCGGCGAGGCGGCGATCGGCGTGAAGAACACCGCGCAATGGTCGAAGGATCTCGACAACGAGGCGAACGCCCAGTTCGTCGAGGCGTTCGAGGAGAAATACGACCGTCTGCCCTCGCTCTACGCGGCGCAGGGCTACGACACGGCGCGGCTGATCCTCGCGGCGATGGAGAAGGCCGACGTCTCGGACGCCGACGCCTTCCGCGAGGCGGTCCGCTCGGCCGAGTTCGACAGCGTGCGCGGCGATTTCGCCTTCGGGCCGAACCAGCACCCGGTGCAGGACATCTATGTCCGCGAGGTGATCTCCGAGGACGGGACGCTCACCAACAAGATCGCCGCCACGGCGATGGAAGACCGCGGCGACGCCTACGCCGAAGAGTGCAAGATGTGATCCGCGGCGGCGGGCCTTCGCGCCCGCCGCACCCCCATTGAGAGGCGCCGCCGATGTCGATGATCCTGCTGATCGAACAGCTTCTGAACGGGCTCCAGTCCGGGCTGATGCTGTTTCTCATGGCCGCCGGGCTGACGCTCGTTTTCGGCGTCATGGGGCTGATCAACCTCGCGCATGGCTCGCTCTACATGGTCGGCGCATTCGCCTGCGCGGGCGTGGCGGCGGCGACCGGCTCCTTCTGGCTCGGCCTCGCCGCCTCGATCGCGGCGGCGGCGGCGGCGGGCGCGATCGTCGAGATCGCGGTGATCCGCAGGCTCTACCGGCGCGACCATCTCGACCAGGTGCTCGCCACCTTCGCGCTCATCCTCATCTTCTCGGAAGGCACGCGCTGGCTCTACGGCTCCTTCCCGCTCTATCTCAACGTGCCCGACGCGCTGTCGGGCAGCGTCACCCTGCCGGGCGGCATCCGCTATTCGCTGTTCCGCCTCGCCATCATCGGCGCGGGGCTTCTCGTCGCCGTCGGGCTGTTCCTGCTGATCGGCAAGACGCGGATCGGCGTGCAGGTCCGCGCGGGCGAGGCCGACCGCGAGATGATCGCGGCGCTCGGCGTCGACATCCGCCGGCTCTACACGCTGGTCTTCGCGCTCGGCGCGGCGCTGGCGGGCATGGCCGGCGCGCTGGTCGGCACGATCCAGTCGGTGCAGGTCGGCATGGGCGAGCCGGTGCTGATCCTCGCCTTCGTGGTGATCGTCATCGGCGGCATCGGCTCGATCAAGGGCGCGCTCGTCGGCGCGCTGCTGGTGGGGCTCACCGACACGATGGGGCGGGTGCTGCTGCCCTCGCTCTTCGATCTCTTCATGGAGACCTCGGCGGCCACGAGCGTCGGCGCGGCGCTGGCCTCGATGGCGATCTACATCCTGATGGCGCTGGTGCTGATCGTGAAGCCCGGCGGGCTGTTCGGGGCGCGGGCATGAGCGCGGCGGAAATGACAGCGATGCCCGAGGGGCGGGGAGGGCGCATGAACCGCGCGCAGATCGTCAACGCGGCGCTGGCGCTGGGGCTGTTGGGCTTCGGCCTCGGGGCCTGGGCGATGGGCGAGACCTTTCTCGTGACGCTGGCGACCAAGGTCGCGATCCTCGCCATCGCGGGGGCCGGGCTCAACCTCGTTCTGGGTTTCGGCGGGCTCGTCTCCTTCGGCCACGCCGCCTATTTCGGGCTGGGCGGCTACACCGCCGGCATCCTCGCGCATCACGCGCTGAACTACACGGCGATGTTCGAATGGCCCTTCGTCTACGAGGGCACCACCTCGATGCCGGTGATCTGGATCACCGCCATGCTCATCGGCGCGCTGGCCGCGCTCATGATCGGGGCGCTGTCGCTCAGGACCACGGGCGTCTATTTCATCATGATCACGCTCGCCTTCGGGCAGATGATCTTCTACTTCGCCATCTCCTGGCCCGCCTATGGCGGCGAGGACGGGCTGCCGATCTACGTGCGCAACGGCTTTCCGGGGCTGAACACGCTCGACCCGGTGCAGTTCTTCGGCCTCGTCTGCGCGGTGCTCTTCGCGGTGCTGGGGCTGATCGCCATGCTGGCGCATTCGCGCTTCGGCCTCGCGCTTCAGGCGGCACGGCAGAACCGGCAGCGGCTCATGGCGGTGGGCATCCGTCCGGGCGGCGTGCTGCTGGTGGCCTTCGTCATCTCGGGCGCGATCACCGCGCTCGCGGGTGCGCTTTACGCCGATCTCAACCGCTTCGTCAGCCCGTCGATGCTGTCATGGCACCTCTCGGGCGAGCTGCTGGTCTTCCTGATCCTCGGCGGCACGGGGCGGCTGTTTGCGCCGCTGGCGGGCGCCGGGCTCTACATCGCGCTCGAACATCTTCTGGGGGGCGTGAGCGATCACTGGCAGTTCTTCTTCGGGCTGCTGCTGCTCGGTGTTGTGCTGTTCGCGCGCGGCGGCGTCATCGGCTTTCTCGCGGGGGGCAAGCGCCATGGCTGATCCGATCCTCGACATTCGCGGCCTGTCCAAGAGCTTCGGCGCATTGAAGGCGACCGACGACGTGACGCTCGACCTGCGGCCGGGCGAGATCCACGCGCTGATCGGGCCGAACGGCGCGGGCAAATCGACGCTGATCAAGCAGATCTCGGGCGAGATCGCGCCCGATGCGGGCGAGGTGCGGCTGCGCGGGCGCTCGCTTTCGGGCATCGATGCGGCGGGACGCGCGCGCATGGGCATGGCGCGCAGCTTCCAGGTCTCCTCGGTCGCGCCCGAGTTCAGCGTGTTGCAGAACGTCGTGCTCGCCGCCCAAGGCGCGTCGGGCGCCACGTTCCGCTTCTTCCGCCCCGTGATGCGCGATGCGGGGCTTCTGGAGACCGCGCGCGACTGTATCGCGCAGGCGGGGCTTTCGGGGCGCGAGACAGTTCCCGCGGCGGAGCTGGCGCATGGCGAGCGGCGCAAGCTGGAGATCGCGATGGCGCTGGCGCTTCGCCCCGCCTTGTTCCTGCTCGACGAGCCGATGGCGGGGATGGGGACGGAAGGGGCGACCGCGCTGGGCGACCTGCTCGACGCTTTGCGCCACCGCGCGCCGATCCTGCTGGTGGAGCACGACATGGACGCGGTGTTCCGGCTTTCGGACCGGGTCTCGGTGCTGGTTTACGGCCGCGTCATCGCCACCGGCACGCCGGACGAGATCCGGACCGACCGGGAGGTGCAGCGGGTCTATCTGGGGGAGGAGGCATGAGCGCGCTTCTGGAAGTCGAGGATCTGCACGCGGCCTATGGCGCGAGCCAGGCGCTGTTCGGCGTGTCGCTCAGGGTCGAGGAGGGGCAGGCGCTGGCGCTGATGGGCCGCAACGGCATGGGCAAGACCACGACCATCGCCTGCATCACCCGGATGATGGCGGCGAAGGCCGGGCGCATCTCCTTCGCGGGCCGCGACCTCGGGCGGCTCCCGTCGCACAAGGCGGCACGGCTGGGGCTGGGGCTGGTGCCCGAGGGGCGGCGCGCCTTCGCGGGGCTCACGGTGCGCGAGAACCTGATGGCCGCCGCGCGCAAGGGGGAGTGGAGCTTCGAGAAGGTCTGCGAGCTGTTCCCGCGCCTTGCCGAGCGCGCGGGCCAGCGGGCCGAGACGCTTTCGGGCGGCGAGCAGCAGATGCTGGTGATCGGCCGCGCGCTGATGACCAACCCGCGGCTTTTGATCCTCGACGAGGCGACCGAGGGGCTCGCCCCCGTGGTGCGGGCCGAGATCTGGGCCGCGATCCGCGAACTCAAGGCGCGCGGTCAGTCGATTCTCGTGGTGGACAAGTCGCTGCGCGAACTGGCGACGGTGGCCGATGACTGCGTCGTTCTGGAGCGCGGGCGCGATGTCTGGCACGGGGCCCCCGCGGCGCTTTCGGGCGATCTCGCGCAGCGTTACCTCGGAGTTTGAGATGTCCTTCACCACCACGCGCAAGGTGCGGTTCGAGCATTGCGACCCGGCGGGGATCGTCTTCTACCCGCGCTATTTCGAGATGCTGAACGCCTGCATCGAGGACTGGTTCGACGCGCGGCTCGGCCACAGCTTCGGCGCGATCCACGTCACCGGCGGCCATGCCGTGCCGACGGCGCGCTGCGAGGTGCGCTTCAGCGCGCCGAGCCGGATCGAGGACAGGCTGACGCTGACGCTCCGGCCCGTGCGGCTCGGGCGCTCCAGCCTCGATCTCAAGATCGGAATTACCAGCGAGGGAGAGACGCGGCTGCAGGCCGATTTCACCCTCGTTCATGTCGCGCAGGCGACGGGCCGCCCGGTGGGCTGGCCCGAACCGCTGCGCCGCGCCATCGAGACCGAGATCGCCCGCGCGGGCGATGCATCAACGACCGAAGGAGGGCCCCCGCATGGCTCATGAGATCATCCACCCCGAGGGCTGGGCCCCGGCCAAGGGTTATGCCAATGGCGTGATGACGCCCGAGGGGCATCTCTTCATCGGCGGCCAGATCGGCTGGACCGCGGAACAGGTGTTCGAAAGCCATGATTTCATCGGCCAGATGGAGCAGGCGCTGCGCAATATCCTCGCCATCATCGAGGCGGCGGGCGGCGGGCCGGAGCACATCACCCGGCTGACATGGTTCGTGATCGACAAGGCCGAGTATCTGGCGCGGCAGAGGGAGGTCGGGCAGGCTTACCGCCGGGTTCTGGGCCGCAACTTCCCGGCGATGACGATGGTCATCGTCGCCGGGCTGGTCGAGGACGAGGCGCTGGTGGAGATCGAGGCGACGGCGGCGATCCCGCGCTAGGCGTCCGGTTCGGGGCGCAGCGGCACGCGCCCTTCGGGCGTCAGCAGCCAGATCTCGCGCCCCTCGATCACCGCCGCGGCGAGCGGGCGGCCATAGGCCGCGCCGCCGTCGAGATCGACGCGGTTGCCGAAATGGCGCGGGCGCTCCAGCGCGGTGTGGCCATGCACCACGAGCGGGCCGTGGTCGCGCGTGTCTTCGAGCCAGCCCTTGCGGATCCAGACGAGGTCGTCCTCGGTCTGGGCGCTCAGCGCCACGCCGGGGCGCAGCCCGGCATGGACGAAGAGCGCCTCGCCCCGGGCGTGAAACAGCGGCAGCGCGGCGAGGAAATCGCGATGCGCGCGCGGCACCTTCTCCACGGCCTCGCGGTGCACCTCGTAGAGGTCGCGCCCCTCGACCGGGGCGACGCCGTAGCTTTCCAGCGTGGTGTCGCCGCCCAGGCGTGGGTTGAGCCAGCCCAGATCCTCGCGCAGGCAAGGATCGTGCCAGTCGGGATCGTCGAGAAAGTTGCGGAACATCCGGTCGTGATTGCCGAGGATGACGATCCAGGGCGCGCCGTTCCCGATCCCGTCGATCAGGATCTCGATCACGCCCCGGCTGTCGGGGCCGCGATCGGTCAGGTCGCCCAGATGGATCACCGGGCTCGTCGCGTCGCCTTCGCGGATGCGGTCGGCGGCGATGAGGTCATGCGCCGCCCGAAGCTTTTCGGGGTGGCCGTGGATGTCGCCGATGGCGTAGCTGCGTGTGCTCATGCGACCGAGCCTAGCGCCGGGGTCGGCAGGGGCAAGATCAGCCGGGCAGGGCGGCGCGGTCGAGCGTGACGATGCGGTCGGCCTCGACCTGATGAGGCCCGGTGCGCGTGCCGTCGGGCCATTCGACGGTGACACGGGCGCGCGTCGCCGCCCCCAGCCCGACATGGATCGGCCCGAGCCGTCCGCCCGCATGGCCGCCGCCGATGCTTCGCTGCAGCACCTGCCGCCCGGCTTCGGTCTCGATGGTCACCACCGCGCCGATGGCGTCGCGGTTGCCGCCCGGCTGGGCAAGGTCGAGGCCGAGCCAGTGGCCGGTGCCTCGGCTCACGTTGCGCCACAGCTCGATGGCTGCGCGGCGGTTGACGACGACGAGGTCGAGCCGCCCGTCGCCGTCGAAATCCGCGAGCGCCGCGCCGCGCGCGCGTTCGGTGGTGGCAATCCCGGCTGCGATGGAGGCTTCGGCGAAGGTGCCGTCGGGCCGCTGCATCAGCAGGTTGTTGGGGTCGCGCATGGCATTGGTCGGCATCTGGTCGACATTGCCCTTGGCGATGAAGAGATCGGCGCGCCCGTCATTGTCGATATCGCCGAACTCGGCGTGCCAGCCGGTCGAGGGGCGGCCATCATCGCCCAGATGCGGACGCTGCGCGTAGGAGCCGATGGAGAAGGGGGCGGCGGTATAGGAGCCATCGGGTTGCGCCAGTTGCAAAAGCTGGTCGCCCATGGAGGTGAGCATCACCTCGTCGCGCCCGTCGCCGTCGAGATCGCGGCTGGCGATGCCCATGCCCCAGAGCGCGACGGTGGGCCAGCCATCGGCTTCGGACAAAAATCGCCGCTCGGCAATATCCCACATCTGCTCATGCCCGCCGCGCACATAGTAGTGCCGGTCGTTGGAGATGCGCAGCGCGGCCTGCCCGCGCGCATCGCGCGCCGCCAGCATGGAGAGCGCGCAGAAGCCGGGAGCGAGGGTCTCGGCCCGCCAGCCTTCATCGGTGGGCCGCAGTATCGCGTTGTCATCGCAAGCCTCGAAGGGGCCCTCGGGATCGTCGCGGTCGACGTAATTGCCGACCGCCATGACGGGCCGCCCGTCATCCTCCCACCATGCGGTGAAGGCGGTGCTCCATGCGTCGCCCGGGGGCAGGCCCATCGCCCCGGTCGCCTCCTCGAAGCGGCAATCGCCGAGGCCGCGCAGGAGCCGGTTCGGCCCGGCGCGCAAGACGAAGAGATCGGGGTGGCCATCGGCATCGGCGTCGATCGGATAGGCGCCGGTGACGCCGGTGAGATCGGGCAGGGGCACGGGCGCGAAATCGAACTCCCCGCGGTTGCGCCACAGCCGGGCCGGGCTCTCGCCGCCGGCGGCGAAGATGTCGGGCCGGGCATCGCCGTCGCAATCCATGACGGCGACGCCGCCGCCGACGAAATGGGTCCAGCCGCCGGTGTATTTATGCGCGCCGAGCGTGGCGGAGCGGTCTTCGAAGCGCGGCTCGGCCACCACGCCCCCGGCGGCGAGAAGGGCCGCGAGGCACAGCAGCGCGCCTGCCGTTTCATCTTTCCGAAAATACGCAAATCCCCCGGGCCGCGCCATGCGCCGCGCCTGCCGGTCGGGCGCGCTCATGCCGCCCGCGCCCCGGCGAGCACCGTCCCGGTCACGGCGGCCAGCGCCAGCGCGCTTGCCCCGCGGGCCCAGACGAGATCGCCCCAGGCGTGGATCTCGACCCGGGCGGGCATGCGCCCCTCGACGAGGGTCAGCGCGCTCATTTCCGCCAGCACCTCCTCGGCATAGAGATAGTCGTAGCGCATCCGTTCGCCCGACAGGATGATCAGTTCGGGGTCGAAGATCTGGATCACGTTGGACAGGCCGAGCGCGAGGTAGCGGCCCGCGCGGTCGAAGATCGAGCGGGCCGCGCGGTTGCCCGCCTTGGCCTCGGCATAGAGCGCATCGAGCATGACCTGCGGGCTTTGCGGCGCGCGGGCCAGCGCGGTCGCCGCCTCGCGCGCCAGCGCGTAATCGGCGACATAGGCTTCGAGGCAGCCGCGCTTGCCGCAGCGGCACAGCGCGCCGTCGAGCTGGACCTTGGTGTGGCCGAGCTCCAGCCCCATGCTGCGTTCGCCGCGATAGAGGCGGTTGTCGATGACGAGCCCCATGCCGAGCCCGTGCTCGATGGTGACCACCGCGAAATCCGACCGTTCGCGCCCGGCGCCGAACCACAGCTCGGCCAGGGTCAGCATGTTGGCGTCGTTGTCGATGATCACCGGCAGGCCGAAGCGGCGGCTGGCCTCGGGGCCGAGCGGCATGTCGGGGCCCAGATGCGGCGACCACAGCACCGTGCCTGTTTCGTGGTCGACCATGCCCGACAGGCCGACGCCGACGGCGAGCAGCTCTTCCCGCGCCCGGCCCGCCCGGGTCAGCACCGCCTCGATCAGCGCGCCGATCTCGTCGCAGGTCTGGTCGAGCGAGCGCCGCATCGGCGGGGCGGGGCGGGCGGCATCGGCGAGGATCGTGCCCGCGAAATCGACCAGCACGGCGGTGTTGCGTTCATCGGAGATCTTGATCCCGATGACCAGCCGCCCTTCGGCCACGAGTTCGAGCGCGACGCGGGGCCGCCCGCGCGTGGTGGTGGCGGGGCTGACGTTCTCGACCTCGCGCAGCAGCCCCATGGCGATGAGCTCCGAGGTCAGCGTGGTGACCGAGCCTGCGCTGATCCCGAGCGCGCGGCTGATCTCGGCACGGGCGACGCGGCCCTGGGCGCGGACATGTTCGAGGATCTGCTGGCGCAATGGCCGCACCTCGCGCTGGGCGCCGGGCAGCAGCGGGCCGACCCCCTGTGGCGGGGCGGTCACGGATCCGGCCGGATCGGCCTCAGGCGAGCCTGTCATAGTTCAGTCCCCGAATTATCTATCGGCGGCGTCAGCCGGATCGCGGCGAAATATCCCGCTCCCCTGCCGCTCGACGCCGATTGTTACCGATACTTCGGCCTTCATGGCAAAATATATTTTGACAGAAAAAGTAATTGTGGCATTGTGCCGGGCAACCGGCTTCTCATGGGGCCGGCATCCCGGTGGGACGGGAGCCATGTTAGGGAGGAAATACATGCGCAACGCAATTCTGGCCGCCGTCGCCCTGACGGCAGGCTTCAGCACGACCGCCTTCGCCCAGGACGAGGGGCTGACCGTCGGCGTCAGCTGGTCCAACTTCCAGGAGGAGCGCTGGAAGACCGACGAGGCCGCGATCAAGGCGGCGCTCGAAGAGGCCGGCGCGGAATATGTCTCGGCGGACGCGCAATCGTCCTCCTCCAAGCAGCTTTCGGATGTCGAGAGCCTGATCGCGCAGGGTGTCGATGCGCTGATCATCCTCGCGCAGGACACGCAGGCCATCGGCCCGGCCGTGGACGCCGCCTTCAACGAGGGCATCCCGGTCATCGCCTATGACCGTCTGATCGAGGACGACCGTGCCTTCTATCTCACCTTCGACAATGTCGAGGTGGGCCGGATGCAGGCCCGCGCCGTGCTCGAGGCCGCACCCGAGGGCAACTACGTGATGATCAAGGGCTCGCCCACCGATCCCAATGCCGACTTCCTGCGCGGCGGCCAGCAGGAGGTGCTGCAGGAGGCGATCGACGAAGGCCGGATCACCATCGTCGGCGAGGCCTATACCGATGGCTGGCTGCCCGCCAACGCCCAGCGCAACATGGAGCAGATCCTGACCGCGCAGGACAACCAGGTCGACGCGGTCGTCGCCTCGAATGACGGCACGGCGGGCGGCGCGGTGGCGGCGCTCACCGCGCAGGGCATGGACGGCATCCCGGTCTCGGGCCAGGACGCCGATCACGCCGCGCTCAACCGCGTGGCGCAGGGCACCCAGACCGTGAGCGTCTGGAAGGACAGCCGCGAGCTGGGCCGCGAGGCGGGCGAGATCGCGATCGAGCTGGCCTCGGGCACCGAGATGAGCGCGATCGAGGGCGCGGAGGAATGGACCTCGCCCGCGGGCACCACGCTCACCGCGAAGTTCCTCGATCCGGTCCCGGTGACGATCGAGAATCTCGACGCGGTGGTCGATGCCGGCTGGATCGACCAGGAAACGCTCTGCCAGGGCGTCTCGGGCGACGTCGCCGCCTGCAACTGACGCCTGACGCCCCCGGCCCGGCGGACCGGGCCGGGGGCTCACGCCCGATATCGCGCGCTCCCCCGCGCCAAACCTCTCCGTTCAGGAGCACCCCCGAAATGTCCAATACCGACAGCGTCCCCAACGCCGCCCCCCCGGAGGGCCGGCCGGCGGACAAGGCGCCCGCGCGCTCATTCCTCAACCAGCTGGAGCTCGACCTGCGCCTTCTGGGCATGGTCGGCGCCTTCATCGCCGTCTGCGTCGTGTTCAACCTGCTGACCGATGGCCGCTTTCTCACCCCGCGCAACATCTTCAACCTGTCGATCCAGACGGTCTCGGTGGCGATCATGGCGACCGGCATGGTGTTCATCATCGTCACCCGCCACATCGACCTTTCCGTGGGCGCACTGCTGGCGACCGCCTCTGCCGTCATGGCGATGATGCAGACCCGCTGGCTGCCCGACACGCTCGGCCTGCCGCTGGGCCATGCCGCGCTGCCGTGGCTGGCGATCCTCGCGGGCCTCGTCACCGGTGCGGTGATCGGCGCGTTCCAGGGCTGGCTGGTGGGCTATCTCACCATTCCCGCCTTCATCGTGACGCTGGGCGGGTTGCTGATCTGGCGCAATGTCGGCTGGTACATCACCTCGGGCCAGACCATCGGCCCGCTCGACGAGACCTTTCAGGCCTTCGGCGGCATCAACGGCACGCTGGGCGCGCAGTGGAGCTGGATCTTCGGCCTCGTCGCCGCCGGTATCGCGGTGCTGGCGCTGGTCTCGGCGCGGCGCAACAAGATCGGCCATGGCTTTCCGGTCAAGCCGGTCTGGGCCGAGGCGGTGGTCATCGGCATCATCGTCGCCGCGATCCTCGGCTTCGTGGCGGTTCTGAACGCTTACGAGATCCCGAGCCGGGTGCTGGCGCGCGATTTCGCGGCGCGCGGCGCGGAGATGCCCGAGGGCTATAGCGCCGCCTACGGCATTCCCTATTCGGTGCTGCTGCTGATCGCGGTGGCGGTGGTGATGACCGTGATCGCCCGCAAGACGCGGCTGGGGCGCTACATCTTCGCCACCGGCGGCAACCCCGACGCCGCCGAATTGTCGGGCATCAACACCCGGCTGCTGACGGTCAAGGTCTTCTCGATCATGGGCATCCTCGTGGCGATCTCGGCGGTGGTCGCCTCGGCCCGGCTGACCAACCACTCCAACGACATCGGCACGCTCGACGAGCTGCGCGTCATCGCCGCGGCGGTGATCGGCGGCACCGCGCTTTCGGGCGGGATCGGCACGATCTACGGCGCGATCCTCGGCGCGCTGATCATGCAGTCGCTGCAATCGGGCATGGCGATGGTCGGGGTGGATGCGCCCTTGCAGAACATCGTCGTCGGGACCGTGCTCGTGGCCGCCGTGCTGATCGACATCATCTATCGCCGCCGCGTCGGAGGGAAGTGAGATGACCATGACCGAAACCGCGAAGGCGGACCCGCGCGCCTCTGGCACCGTTGATCCGCGCGCCTCCGGCGCGAAGCCATTAGTGGAACTCAAGGACATCCGCATCGCCTTCGGCGGGGTGCAGGCGGTCGACGGCGTGTCGCTCGATCTCTACCCGGGCGAGGTCGTGGGTCTTCTGGGCCATAACGGTGCGGGCAAGTCGACGCTGATCAAGATCCTCTCGGGCGCCTACAAGGCGGATTCGGGCGAGATCCGCATCAATGGCGAGAAGGCCACGATCAACTCGCCCCGCGACGCGCGGCGCTACAACATCGAGACAATCTACCAGACCCTCGCGCTGGCCGACAATCTCGACGCCGCCTCGAACCTGTTTCTCGGCCGCGAGATCACCACGAGGGCGGGCTTCGTCGACGACGCGCGTCAGGAGGCCGAGACGCGCAAGATCATGGCGCGGCTCAACCCCAATTTCCGCAAGCTCTCCGAGCCGGTCTCGGCGCTGTCGGGCGGGCAGAGGCAGTCGGTCGCCATCGCCCGGGCGGTGTACTTCAATGCCCGCATCCTGATCATGGATGAGCCCACAGCCGCGCTCGGCGTGCATGAGACGGCGATGGTGGCGGATCTGATCAAGGAGCTGAAGGCGCAGGGGCTCGGCATCTTCCTCATTTCCCACGACACGCGCGAGATGATGGATCTGTGCGACCGGGTCTCGGTGATGAAGAACGGCCAGCTGGTGGGCACCGAGCGGGTCGAGGACGTGACCGAGGATGACATCCTGTCGATGATCATCATGGGCAAGAACCCCAAGCGCGAGCCGGCCTGAGCCACACCGGCCCTGCGATGCCTTCCACCGGCCGTCCCTTTCGCGGGAACGGCCGGTTTTTCTTTTGCTTCCAAATCAATGGCCTGCCTTGCGTTCCTTATCTTCGGGCCCGGCCCCCGGCCAAAGCCGCAGCGGAACGTCTTGCCGTCACGGCAAGGGCCGCTAGGGTCTGGCGCGGCGGCGCGCCGCGACCCGAGGAGCCATGATGCAGACCGAACAGTTTCGACAGATCGTCGAGGAGGCGCGCAGCGCGCCCTCCGCGCTCAACACCCAGCCCGCGCGCTGGCGGCTCAAGGGCGACACGATCCTGATCGGCTGCGATCCGGCGGCGACGCTGCCGGTCTCGGACCCGCATGGCATCGCCGCGGGGCTCGCTTGCGGGGCCGCCGCCGAGGCGACCATCCTCGCGCTCTCGGCCCGGCGCATGGGCACGGGCTTTACCGATCTGTGGGCGCAGGACGACCGCGAGACGCTGCCCGGCCTGCGGCTGGCCGCGCGGATCACGCTGGAGGCCGGGACCGACCCCGACCCGCTGGCCAGACAGCTCCCGCTGCGCTTCAGCCATCGCGGCCCCTACGAGCCGGGGCCCGTGGATCTTTATGGCTGGTCGCGCCGGGACGCGATCCTCGTCACCGACGGGACCCGGCGCGACTGGCTCGCCGAGCTGCACGACAAGGCCACGCTGCGGCATCTGCGCCGCGCCGATGCCCGGCGCGAGCTGGTCTCGTGGCTCAGGCTGAGCCCGCGCCATCCGCGCAAGCGCCATGACGGGCTCGACCGGGCCATGCTCGGGCTGAGCCCGCGCGCGGCGGCCGAGGCGCGGCTGGTGCTGGGGCCGCTCTGGCGCCCGGCCGAGATGCTGGGGCTGATCGAGCGGCTGGCCGGCGAATCCGCGCAGACCCGCAGCAGCGCCGTTGTGGCGCTGTTCCACCGCCCGGCGAGCGACAGCCCCGTCGCCGCGGGGCGGCCCTATCTGCGGCTGCTGCTGGAGGCCTCGAAGCTGGGGCTCGCCGCCTGGCCCATGGGGGTGCTGACCGCCGATGCGCAGGCGCGGACGGAGATCTCGCAGCGCGTCGGGCTGGGGGATGACCGGCGGCTGATGCAGGTGATCCGGCTCGGCCCGATCGGCGCGCGGCCCGAAGCCCGCGCCCGCCGCCCGCTTTCGGAGCTGATCGTCTGAGGCCTCAGTCGTGGTGCAGGTCGGCCCAGATCGGCAGGTGATCGCTCGCCGCCGGGGCGGGCTGCGCGTGCCAGACGCCGCTTTCCTCGATCACCAGCCCCGGCCCGGTGGCGATCCGGTCCAATGCGGCGACGGGGCGGCGGGCGTGATAGCTGCGCCCCGGCGCGTGGATCTCGAAGCGCTTGGCCAGCCGCCCGAGACCGACCCGTTCGGACCATTCGTTGAGATCGCCGCCCATCACCGTGGGGCGCGGCGGCAGACGGTCGAGCTCGTCGACGATATGGCTCAGCTGCAACCGCCGCGAGCCGCGCAACAGCCCCAGATGCAGCCCGCCCACCCGCAGCGGCCCGGTGGGCGTGTCGAGATCGGCGAAGATCGCGCCGCGCGGCTCGAAGCCCGGCAGCACCATCCGGTGCAGCGCGCCGATGCCGATCCCCTCGCGCACCAGCATCGCGTTGCCGTGCCAGCCGAGGCTCTTGGCCGATTGGCCGAAATCGACGACCTGCAGGCCTTCGAGATGCGCAAGCTCGGTCAGCGGCAGCGCCGTGGGCCGCGCGCCGAGCCGCAGATCCGCCTCCTGCAGCACGACGATGTCGGGCTCCATCGCGGCGATCACGTTGCAGATCCGGCCCGGGTTGCGCCGCCGGTCGGTGCCGAGCGCCTTGCGGATGTTGTAGCTCACCAGCCGCAGCCGTCCGGGGCGAAGATGGGGATCGGTCATGTCGTCCTCACAGACTCGGGCTCACAGGGTCGGGCTCACGGATACGGGCTCACAGCATCGGCGCGCCGAGGCGAAACACCCCCTCGGCCAGGCGGCGGCCCAGCCGGGGGCGGCGCACGCCCTCGCGGCACAGCGCGGTCTCGGCGGCGAACCAGTCGGCCAGAAGCGCCACCGAGGGCGCGTCGTAGACGAAGACCGCCACCTCGAAATTCAGGAGCATGGAGCGCACGTCGAAATTGGCCGAGCCGGCCCAGGCGGCGTCGTCGATCACCCCCATCTTGGCATGGTTCATCTGGCGCGGCAGCTGCAACACCCGACCGCCCGCCTCGTCGAGCGCGCGCAGATAGGCGCCGCGTGCGAAATCGGCGATGCGCTGGTTGGAGCGGGCGGGGACCATCACCCGGACATCGACCCCGCGCCGCGCCGCGGTGCACAGCGCCGCGTTCAGGGGCTCGGTCGGCAGATAGTAGGGCGTGGCGATCCAGACCCGGCGCGTGGCGGCGTGGATCATCTGCACCAGCACGTCGTGCAGCGGGTCGAGATGGGTGTCGGGCCCCGACGGGACGACCTGCACCGTGGCCGCGCCGGGCCGCGCCTCGACATGCAGCTCGGGCAGCGGCTCGGTCTCGCCCTCGGCGGTGCCCCAATCGGCGCGGAACAGGTCCCACAGCACCTCGACCGCGGGGCCCTGCAGCGTGAAGGAGAGGTCGCGCCACAGCTCGGGGTGGCCCTTCTCGTGGCGCATATGCGGCGGAAAACCCATGTATTCGCAGCCGACATTGCGCCCGCCGGTCCAGGCGCGGGCGCGGTCGGCGATAATCATCTTGCGATGGTTGCGCAGGTTCATGTGGCCCTTAAGCGGCCAGTTGAGAAAGGGCTGGTGCCAGCGCAGCTCGCCGCCCGCCGCCTCGAACCGCTCCAGCGCCGCGCGCGGGCACCAAAAGCCCCCCAGCCGGTCGATGATCAGCCGCACCTGCACGCCCGCCGCGACCCGCGCGGTCAGCAGATCGACGAAATCGCGCCCCACCGCGTCGTCATGGATGAGGTAGAAGGTGATGTCGAGCTCGTGGCGCGCGCTCTCGACCATCTCGCGCATCGCCTCGCGGGCATGGCGCGCGTCGCGGTGCAGCTCGATGAGATTGCCCCGGCTCGCCGCCGGAACGCCGTAGGCGCGAAACGCCTCCGCGGGCCCGAGCGCGGGATCGGCGGGCGCGTCGCCGGGGGGCGTGGAAAAGCGGATCGTCGGGTGGCGGTCGCTCTGCTTGCGAAAGCCGAGCGCGAAGAACAGCGGGATCGCGGCCCATGGCAGCAGGATGATCGCGAGGATCCAGGCCGCCGCCGATTGCGGCGTGCGCCTTTGCTGCAGCAGCATCACCGTGGCGAGAAGCGCAAGCCCGATGCCCAGGAGGGTCAGGAAAAAGGTGTCATAGGTAAACAAGCGCCGCGCATCCCCGGTGTCTGACCCAGATGTGATCGAAACGCCGGAATGGTGCAACGAAGTTCCACGCCGGCGCGGATGGCGCACAGGGTTTGCGCGGCCATGGCTGTTGGACCGGCGCGGGCGCGCCGCTAGCTGCATGGCACCGCAGCTTGGGGGAAGAACATCATGGAACTGGGCCTTTATACATTCGGCGACGTGGGCACCGATCCGGTCAGCGGCGCGGCGGTCGATCCCGCCTTGCGGCTGCGCCAGCTCATCGAGGAGATCGCGCTGGCCGACGAGGTCGGGCTCGACGTGTTCGGGCTGGGCGAACATCACCGCCCCGACTACGCCGTCTCGGCCCCCGCCGTGGCGCTGGCCGCCGCTGCCGGGCGGACCTCGCGCATCAAGCTTTCGAGCGCGGTGACGGTGCTGTCCTCGGACGATCCGATCCGCGTGTTCCAACAATTCGCCACGCTCGACAACCTGACCGATGGGCGGGCCGAGATCATCGCCGGGCGCGGCTCCTTCATCGAGAGCTTTCCGCTCTTCGGCCACGACCTCGAGGATTACGAGGACCTGTTCGAGGAAAAGCTCCAGCTTCTGATGGCGCTGAACGAGGGCGAGGCGATCCGCTGGCCGGGCAGCACCCATACCCATGCCATTCCCGGCCGCGGCGTCTATCCGCGCCCGGTGCAGGAGACGCTGCCGATCTGGCGCGCGGTCGGCGGCTCGCCGCAATCGGTAGCGCGGGCAGGCGCGCTGGGCCTGCCCATGGCGCTCGCCATCATCGGCGGGCAGCCCGCGCGCTTCGCGCCGCTCTTCGACCTCTATCGCAAGAGCGCGGCGCAGGCGGGGCATGACGCCGATGCGCTCAAGACCTCGCTCAACGTGCATGGTTTCGTCGCCGAGACGAGCCAGCAGGCCGCCGACATCATCTACCCCGCGCAGGCCGAGGTGATGAACCGGATCGGGCGCGAGCGCGGCTGGGGGCCGACCGATCGCGCGCAGTTCGACGCGGCGCGCGGGCCGGATGGCGCGCAATTCGTCGGCAGCCCGGCGGAGCTGGTCGACAAGATCCTGAAGATGCACGAGCTGTTCGGCTTCGACCGGATGCTGATCCAGATGGCGATCGGGGTCTATGACCACGCGCAGCTGATGAAGGCGATCGAGCTTCTGGGCACGCGCGTCGCGCCCGAGCTGCGCCGGGCCGTGGGCTGATGCGCATCGGCGTCATCTCCGACACGCATGGGCTCTTGCGGCCCGAGGCCTGCGCCGCGCTGGCCGGGGCGGACCACATCCTGCATGGCGGCGATATCGGGCGCGAGGAGATCGTGCCCGCGCTGGAGCGGATCGCCCCGGTGACGGCGATAAGGGGCAATGTCGACACCGCGCCATGGGCCGGGCGATTCCCCGAGACGGTCGAGATCGAGCTGGGGGGTGCATGGATTCACATGCGCCACGACCGCAAGACGCTCGATTTCGACCCCGCAGCGCGCGGGATCGACGTGGTGATCAGCGGACATTCGCACAAACCCCTGATCGAGCGGATCGGGAGCGTGCTCTATCTCAACCCCGGCGCCGCCGGGCCGAGACGCTTCAAGCTGCCGATAACATGGGCCTTGCTGCATCTGGGCGAGGGCGAGGCGCGGGCCGGGATCGTCGATCTTCTCGACTGACCGGCAAGGATGCCGCAGCGCGGCGTACGCGACGGGTTGCCAAGGGGAGGGGCGCTGCCATAGGTTTCAGCTAGTAGAATACAATTCCGCTATGCGAAACTTCAGGGAGGAGACTGAAATGACGCGATTTCTGAAGGCGGCGCTCGCCTCGACGATTCTCGCCGGTGCCACGCTCGGCTCCATCGCCCATGCCGAAACCACGCTGTTCTTCGGCGAGGCCGGGCCCAACCGCGGCGCCCGCGCCGAGGCGCTCAACTGGTTCGTCGACGACGTGAAGACCCGCACCGATGGCGAGCTGAACTTCGACATCCAGTGGGGCGGTGCGCTGTTCAAGGCCAACGCCGCGGCGCAGGCCGTGGCCGACGGCGTGGCCGATGCCGGAACCATCATCGGCGTCTATTTCCCGCAGGAGATGGTCGCCTACGGCATCGCCGACCTGCCGGTGCAGAACCCCGACCCCTGGGTCGGCATGAAGGCCACCGACGAGCTGATGCGCAGCTCCGAGGCGATCAAGGCCAACCTCGCCGACCAGAACCTCGTCTATCTGGGGACCTACACCACCTCGGCGGTGCATATCGGCTGCAAGGGCACGGCGATCCGCACGGTCGAGGATATCGACGGGCTCAAGGTCCGCGGCGTCGGCGCCTATGGCAAGACCTTCGCCGATTTCGGCGCGAACCTCGTCAACATGTCGATCTACGACGCCTATCAGGGCCTCGATTCCGGCCTGCTCGACTGCTCTCAGGGCTATTCCTACGCCGTGGGCGCGCTCAACCAGCAGGAGGTCATGGACAGCTACACCATGCTGAACTGGGGCCAGGTCGGCGCGCTGGGCATCTTCATGAACAAGGACGCCTACGACTCGCTGCCCGAAGACCAGCAGCAGGCGTTGATGGAAGCGGGCAAGGGGCTGTCGGACGAGTTCGGCCGGCTGGTGAGCGCCGACAACGAGGCCGCGCTCGAGAAGATGCGCGAGGCGGGCGTCGAGATCATCGAGCTGCCCGACGAGGAGCGCGCCAAGCTCGTGGAGAAGGGCAACACCTATCTCGAAGAGTGGAAGGCGCAAGCCGATGCCGCCGGCCTCGACGGCGCGGCGCTGCTCGACGAGTATCGCGGCCTGATCGAGAAGTATCAGGGCATCCGCGACGACGAGGGCTACCCCTGGGAGCGCGGCTGAAGAACCGCGCCACGGGGGGCGGGACGGCGCGCGCAACCCGCGCCGTCCCCCCTCGCATCACGACAAGATCTGAAACGAGACGACGGGGGCGCGCCCCCGGCCGGGAGGGGCGATGCTGACCCGTATCGAGAGTTTCCTGCTCAACCTCGCCGCCGCGGCGATCATCGGGCTAGGGCTTCTGATCACCACCAGCGTGGTTCTGCGCGCGACGCTGAACTCGGGCATTCCCGACACGATCAACATGGTGGGCGAGCTGATGGTGGCCGCGATCGTGCTGCCGCTCGCCGCCACCGCCGCCGCGCGCGGCAACATCGTGGTCGAGGTGCTCTCCGAGCGGCTGCCCGCGCGCACCCAGGACTGGCTGGTGGTGCTGGGCTCCTTCGTGGGGCTCCTGGCGCTGGCGCCGCTGATCTGGGCGGGCTGGAAGGAGGCCGTGCACACCATCGAGAGCGGCAGCTACTTCTTCGGCCAGCTCTCCTTGCCGAAATGGCCGGGCCGGGTGATCTTTCTCTTCGGGGTGAGCTTCTGCTGGCTGCGCCTGGCGTTGCAGATGGTGGGTGACATCCGCACCATCCGCTCGGGCGGCCGCATCCTCACCGATCCCTCCAAGCACAACCCGCACGAAGAGGTCTGAGACCATGGACGGCACTCTCATCGGCCTCGTGGCCTTCGCCGCGGTGCTCGGGCTTCTGGCGCTGCGCGTGCCGATCGCCTTCGCGCTCGCCGCGATCGCGACCATCGGCACCTTCGTCATCTTCGCCTTCCGCACCGGCGCCTTCGCGCCCGAGCGGGCGATCCGCCCGACCACCTCGCTGGTCTTCTCCAACAGCTTCGATCTCATCCACAGCTACGACCTGTCGATGATCCCGCTCTTCGTGGCGCTGGGCCATATCGCCTACCGCGCCGACATCACCACCAAGATCTACCACGCCGCCCGCGTCTGGCTGGCGCGCGTGCCGGGCGGCGTCGCCATGGCCTCGGTGGTGGGCTGCGGCGGCTTCTCGGCGATCACCGGCTCGTCGATCGCCTGCGCCTCGACCATGGGCCGGATCTGCACGCCCGAAATGCTCTCGGTCGGCTATGACAAGCGCCTCGCCACCGCCAGCGTCGCGGCGGGCGGCACGCTGGGCTCGCTCATCCCGCCCTCGGTGCTGTTCATCATCTACGGCATCTTCACCGAGACCTCGATCAGCCAGCTCTTTCTCGCCGGCATCCTGCCGGGGCTGATCTCGCTCTTGGGCTTTTTGCTCGTCATCCTGATCTGGGTGAAGCGCGACCCCGATGTCGCGCCCGCCTTCACCGGCACCATCTCCATGGCCGACCGCGGCCGCGCCGCGCTCGAAGCCTGGCCCGCCGTGCTCCTCTTCGTGATCATCGTCGGCGGCATCTATGGCGGCATCTTCACCGCCACCGAAGCCGCCGCCGTCTGCGTCTCCGCAGCCGCTCTGATCGGCCTTCTGCAACGCAAGCTGACCTTGCGCGGCATCTGGGAGAGCTTGCGCGAGACGGCGATCCAGACCACCTCCATCTTCCTGATCGCGGCGGGGGCCAAGATCTTCGTGGCCTTCATCGCGCTGACCGGCGTGGCGCCCGACATCGTCGAGGCGGTGACCGCGGCCGAACTGTCGCCCATCGTGCTGATGGCGGCGATCGCGGCGATCTATCTCGCGCTGGGCATGTTCCTCGACCCGATCGGCATCATGGTGCTGACCCTGCCGCTGATGATCCCGCTGATCGAGACCTATGGCTTCGACCTGATCTGGTTCGGCGTGGTGGTCATCAAGCTTCTGGAGATCGGCCTGATCACGCCCCCCGTCGGCCTCAACGTCTTCGTCATCGCGGGCGTGGTCGGGCGCGAGGTGCCGATCGACCGGATCTTTGCGGGCATCGCGCGCTTCCTGTCGGTGGACGTCCTCGTGCTGATCCTCATTATGGCGGTCCCGGCGCTGTCGCTGGTCATTCCCTATTCGATGTGAGGCGTCCCATGAAGATCACCGACGAAAGCCAGGACCGCCGCTTCGCCACCACCCTGGCGCGGGGCCTGTCGGTGCTGCGCGCCTTCCGCCCCTCGGATGACGGGCTGGGCAATGCCGAGATCTCCGAGCGCACCGGCCTGCCCAAATCGACCGTCTCGCGGCTGACCTTCACGCTGCAGAGCCTTGGCTACCTGACCCATGCCCGCCGCCACGACCGCTACCGCCCCGGGCCGGCGCTGCTGGCGCTGGGCAACGTGGCGAGCGCGTCGATCTCCTTCGTGGAGCTGTCGGGGCCGATCATGCAGCGCGTGGCCGACGAGACCGGCACGCTGGCGCTCCTGTCGGTGCGCGACCGGGGCCGGGTGCTGATCACCAAGACATGGCGGCCGCAGGAGGTTTCCTCGATCTGGCTGGAGGTGGGCCACAGGCTGCCCTTCAAGGGGTCGAGCTCGGGCCATGCGATGCTGGCGGCGCTGTCCGAGGAGGGCTTCACGGAGGCGGTGGCCGATGCGCAGGGGCATCGCGGCCTCGACGAGCAGAACGCCCGCGAAGCCCGGCGCGCCGCCTATACGCAGCTCGTCACCGAAGGTTTCGTGATCGCCGACCCGGCGGCCTATTTCGCCTCGAACATCCACGCCGTCTCGGTGCCGTTCCAGTCGCGCGACCTGAGCGAGCCGGTCATCTTCACCTGCGGCGCCATGCCCAAGGATCTGAGTATGGAGCGGATGCAGACCGAGGTCGGCCCGCGGCTGCGCGAGGCGGTGCGCGAGCTGGAGCGGATCATGGGGCAGGGGGCGTTTCTCACCCGTCATGATATATGAATGCGCCAAAACGACCTTGATAATTCCGCATGTCGGAATTATGGTTTGCATGTTGAAATAAGCGGTGCCGATGGATAGGTTGGCACCGGAGAAGGAGGACCACATGGCAGGTACAGTGCATTTCGAGAGCCGCGGCCGGATCGCGGTCATCACGGTGGATCATGCGCCGGTGAACGCGCTGGGCCGCGACGTGCGGGCCGGGCTGGTGGAGGCGATCGAGCGCTTCGAGGCCGACGCCGCCGAGATCGCGGTGATCCACGGCGCGGGGCGGCTCTTCATCGGCGGCGCCGACATCTCCGAATTCGGCAAGCCGCCGCAGGCGCCCTTCCTGCCCGACGTGGTCAACCGGATCGAGGCCTGCACCAAGCCCGTGGTCGCCGCGATCCACGGCGCGGCGCTGGGCGGCGGGCTGGAGATCGCGCTCGGCGCGCATTACCGCGTCGCCGTTCCGGGCGCGCAGCTCGGCCTGCCCGAGACCAAGCTCGGCGTGATCCCCGGCGCGGGCGGCACGCAGCGCGCGCCGCGTCTCGTCGGCGCGGAGGCCGCGATCGAGATGGCGACCACCGGCACGCCGGTTCCGGCCCAGAAGGCCGTCGAGCTGGGGCTCGTGGACCGTCTGGGCGAGGGCGAGGCGCTCGATGCCGGTCTGGCCTATGCCGAGGAATTGCTGAGCCAGGGCGCTGCCCCGCGCCCGGTGCGCGAGATCGCGGCGCCTGCCCATGACGCGCAGATGTTCGAGACCCGCCGCGCCGTTTTGAGGAAGAAGCTGCGCGGCGAGGTGGCCCCGCTGGCCGCGCTCGACGCGATCGAGGCTTCGACGAAGCTGTCCTTCGACGAGGGCCTCGCCGAGGAGCGCCGCCAGTTCATGAAGATGATGGAGACGCCCCAGCGCGCGGGCCTCATCCACGCCTTCTTCATCGAGCGCAAGGTCGCCAAGCTGCCCGAGATCGAGGGCGTGACCCCGCGCGACGTCTCCGCCATCGGCGTGATCGGCGGCGGCACCATGGGGGCGGGCATCGCCACCGCGGCGCTCTTGCGCGGGCTGACCGTGACGCTGGTCGAGCGCGACGACGAGGCCGCAAACCGCGCCCGCGCCACCATCGAGAAGAACCTCGCCGCGGCGGTAAAGCGCGGCAAGCTCAAGGAAGACAAGCGCGATGCGATCCTGTCGGATGCGCTCTCCTGCGTCACCAGCTACGACGCGCTGAGCAACGCCGACGTGATCGTCGAGGCGGTGTTCGAAAGCATGGACGTCAAGAAGGAGGTCTTCGCCGAGCTCGACCGGGTGGCGAAGCAAGGCGCGGTGCTGGCGACCAACACCTCCTATCTCGACATCGACGAGATCGCGCAGGCGACCTCGCGTCCTTCGGACGTGATCGGGCTGCATTTCTTCTCGCCCGCCCATGTGATGAAGCTGCTGGAGATCGTCGTCGCCGACAAGACCGCGCCCGAGGTCACCGCAACCGCCTTCGCGCTTGGCAAGAAGCTCGGCAAGGTCTCGGTGCGCGCGGGCGTCTGCGACGGCTTCATCGGCAACCGCATCCTGTCGCATTACCGCACCGCCGCCGATCACATGATCCTCGACGGCGCGAGCCCCTACCAGATCGACAAGGCCCTTCGCGATTTCGGCTTCCCGATGGGCCCCTACCAGGTGGGCGATCTCGCGGGCCTCGACATCGGCTACATGACGCGCCAGCGCAAGGCCGGTCAACGCCATGAGCGCGACCGCTACCCGGGCTGGGCCGACACGCTCTACGAGATGGGGCGCCTGGGCCAGAAGACGCAGCGCGGCTACTACATCTATGACGAGGAAAGCCCGCGCGGCCGCCCCGACCCGGAGGTCGAGGAGATCATCGCCAAGGAGCGCGAGACGCAGGGCGTCACGCCCCGCGACTTCACCGACGAGGAGATCGTCGAACGCTACATGGCCGCGATGGTCAACGAGAGCGCCCGCGTGGTCGAGGAGGGCATCGCGCAGCGCCCGCTCGATGTCGATGTGACGCTGCTCTACGGCTACGGCTTCCCGCGCCATCGCGGCGGCCCGATGCATTATGCCGACACGGAGGGCCTCGCCACGATCCGCGACCGGATCAGGGGCTACGCCGCCGAGGACGATCATTTCTGGAAGGTCGCGCCGCTGCTCGACCGCCTTGCCGACGAGAATTCCACATTCGCCAGCCTGAACGGCTGAGAGGGAGAGACGACATGACCGACGCCGTCATCGTATCCACCGCCCGCACCCCGATCGGCAAGGCCGCCCGGGGCGCGTTCAACATCACCCATGGCGCCGACATGGCGGGCCACGCCGCCCGCCACGCGGTCGAGCGCGCGGGGCTCGATCCCGCGCTGATCGAGGATGCCATCTTCGGCTGCGGCTACCCGGAATACGTCACGGGGGGCAACATCGCCCGCCAGGCGGTGATCCGCGCCGGCATGCCGGTCTCGATCGCCGCGACCACGGTGAACCGCTTTTGCGCCTCGGGCCTGCAGGCGATCGCCATGGGCGGCCACATGATCAGCCAGGAGGGCGCGAAGGCGATCCTCGTCGGCGGCGTCGAGAGCATCTCGATGGTGCAGCCGCCCGCGCGGCATTCGCGCAACGCGTGGATCGAGGAGCACAAGCCCGAGCTCTACCAGGCGATGATCGAGACCGCCGACACGGTGGCCAAGCGCTACGGCATCTCCCGCGAGGCGCAGGACGAGCTGGCGCTGCAAAGCCAGCAGCGCACGGCCGAGGCGCAGCAGGCCGGGCGCTACGACGCCGAGATCGCGCCGATGGAGGTCACCAAGGCCGTCAAGGACAAGGAGACCGGCGAGGTCTCCCATGTCACCGAGACGATCTCTATGGACGAGTGCAACCGCCCCTCGACCAATCTCGAAGGGCTGCAGAAGCTTCAGCCCGTGCGCGGCGAGGGCAACTTCATCACCGCCGGCAACGCCAGCCAGCTTTCCGACGGCGCCGCCGCGCTCGTGATGATGGACCGCAAGGAGGCCGAGCGCCTCGGGCTCGACATTCTCGGCGCCTTCCGCGGCTTTGCCGTCGCGGGCTGCGAGCCCGACGAGATGGGCATCGGCCCGGTCTTCGCCGTGCCGCGCCTTCTGGAGCGCCAGGGCCTCACCGTCGACGACATCGACCTGTGGGAGCTGAACGAGGCCTTCGCCTCCCAGGCGCTCTACTGCCGCGACACGCTCGGCATCGACAACGACAAGCTCAACGTCTCGGGCGGCTCGATCTCGATCGGCCATCCCTTCGGCATGACCGGCGCGCGGATGACCGGCCACCTGCTGATCGAGGGCCGCCGCCGCGGCGCCAAGCTCGGCGTCGTCACCATGTGCATCGGCGGCGGGCAGGGTGCTGCCGGCCTGTTCGAGATCTACTGAGAAAGGGTGCCGGGATGGACCTGAACTTCACCGAAGAGCAGAAGGCCTTTCGCGCCGAAGTGCGCGGCTTTCTGGAAGAGAAACTGCCGCAGCGCCTCTCGGACAAGGTGCGTCTCGGCCAGCGCCTGACCAAGGAAGATTACGAGGAGTGGCACGCCATCCTCAACGAGAAGGGCTGGCTCGCGGGCAACTGGCCGAAAGAGCATGGCGGCGCGGGCTGGAACGCGGTCGAGCGGCATATCTTCGAGGAGGAGACCACCGCCGCGAGCGCGCCGCGCATCGTGCCCTTCGGCCTCGCCATGCTCGGCCCGGTGCTGCAGAAGTTCGGCTCGAAAGAGCAGCAGCAATACTGGCTGCCGCGCATCCTCGACGGCTCCGACTGGTGGTGCCAGGGCTATTCCGAGCCGGGCGCGGGCTCGGACCTCGCCTCGGTCAAGACCACCGCCGAGCGCGACGGCGACCACTACGTGGTGAACGGGCAGAAGACCTGGACCACGCTGGGCCAATACGCCAACATGATCTTCTGCCTCGTGCGCACCTCCAAGGAGGGCAAGCCGCAGGAGGGGATCTCGTTTCTGCTGATCGACATGGACGATCCGGGCATCACCGTGCGCCCGATCGTGCTGATCGACGGCGAGCCGGAGGTGAACGAGGTCTTCTTCGACAATGTCCGTGTGCCCGCCGAAAATCTCGTCGGCGAGGAGAACAAGGGCTGGACCTATGCCAAGTATCTGCTGACGCATGAGCGCACCAACATCGCCGGTGTGGGCTTTGCCAATGCCGGTCTCGCGAACCTCAAGCGGATCGCCAAGCTGGAGCAGTCGGGCGGCCGCCCGCTGATCGAGGACCCGCTCTTTGCGGCCAAGATCGCCGAGGTCGAGATCGCGCTGATGGCGATGGCGACGACGAACCTGCGGGTGGTCTCGGCCGCCGCGGCGGGGCAGGCGCCCGGCGCCGAAAGCTCGATGCTCAAGGTCAAGGGCACGGTGATCCGCCAGGAGATCAACGCGCTGACCAAGCAGGCGGTCGGGCCATGGGCCATGCCCTTCGTCTCCGAGGCGCTGGAGGCGGGCTCGAACGAGGGGCCGGTCGGGCCGGACTACGCGATGGCCGCGACGCCGCATTACCTGAACAACCGCAAGCTCTCGATCTATGGCGGGTCGAACGAGGTGCAGAAGACGATCATCGCCAAGGCGATCCTGGAACTCTGAGGGAGAGCGGGACATGAACTTCCAACTGACCGAAGAGCGGCAGATGCTGCAGGACGGGCTGCGCCGCTTTCTGGCCGATGCCGTCACCCCCGAGGCGCTCAAGGCCGACGAGGCCGATGGCATCGCGCCCGAGCTGTGGTCCGGGCTCTCCGAGATGGGCGTCGCGGGCGCGCTCTTCACCGAAGAGCAGGGCGGCTTCGGCGGGCGCGGCTTCGACCTGATGACCGTGTTCGAGGAGCTGGGCCGCGCCGCTGCGCCCGCGCCGATGATCGAGATGCTGCTCGCCGGCGGGCTGATCGCCGAGCTGGGCAATGAAGCGCAGCAGGCGCTGATCGAACAGGCGGTCGAGGGCGGCGTGCAGCTGGCCTTCGCGCATGGCGAACCGGCGAGCCGCTACGACATCGACCGCATCGAGACCCGCGCCGAACGCTCGGGCGAGGGCTGGAGCCTCACGGGGCGCAAATCGGTCGTCGTCAACGGCGCGCAGGCCGATCACGTCGTCGTCTCCGCCCGCACATCGGGCGCGCCGGGCGAGCGCGAGGGGATCAGCCTTTTCCTCATGCCCAAGGGCAGCGCGGGCGTCGAGATCCGCGACTACCCGCTGAGCCATGGCGGCCACGCCGCCGAGATGGTGTTCGACGGCGCGGTGCTGCCTTCGGACGCGCTGCTCGGCGAGGAGGGGCAGGCTCATGACGCGATCGAGACCGCGCAGGCCCGCGCCACCGCGGCGCTTTGCGCCGATGCTCTGGGCGCGATGGAGACGGCGCGGGCGCTGACGGGCGATTACCTCAAGACCCGCAAGCAGTTCGGCCAGCCGATCGGCAAGTTCCAGGCGCTGCAGCACCGCGCCGCCGACATGCTGATCGAGATCGAGCAGGCGCGCTCGGCGGTGATCAACCTGTGCGGCCATCTGGAGGCCGAGCGCGACACGCGCGAGATCCACGTCTCGGCGACCAAGCACCTCGTGGGCAAGGCGGCGCGTCTGGTGGCCGAGGAGGCGATCCAGATGCATGGCGGCATCGGCATGACCGAGGAATACGACCTCGGCCGCTTTGCCCGCCGCCTGTCGATGCTCGACCAGCGCTTCGGCGATGCGACCTGGCATCTGGGCCGTTTCGTCCGGCTTCGGGCCGCCTGAGATGGCCGGGGCGGGGATCATCGAGGGCGAAACCGGGGCGCAGCGGCTCATGGGCTACGTGCTCGATGTGGGCCGGGGCGACGGGCGCGCGCGCTGCCACCTGACGGTGGGGCCGGAGCATACCAATCGCCACGGCGCGCTGCATGGCGGCATCGTCGCCACGATCCTCGACAACGCGATGGGTGCCACCGGCAGCCTGTCGCGCGACCCCGGCGGGCGTCATCCCTTCCTCACCATCTCGCTCAACACCCAGTATCTCGCCCCCGCCCGCGAGGGCGAGGCGCTGGTCGCGGTGGGGCGGATCACCGGCGGCGGGCGCAAGCTTCTCTTCATCGAGGGCGAGCTGCGCGGGCCCGAAGATCGGCTGATCGCCACTGCGACGGGCGTGTTCAAGCCCGTCTCGCACCCCCCGCGCGAGGAGCAGGCATGAGCATGGCGCGGATCGAGGATCTCGGCGACCGGCTGGTGGTGTGGAACCTCAACGCCGCGCGGCGCGGCGCGCTGACGCCCGAGTATTACGAGGCGCTGCACGAGGCGCTGGTGACGGCGGCCTACAACCCGCGCATCGTCGCGGTGATCCTCGCCGCCGAGGGCGGATTCTTCTGCGCGGGCGGCGACATGGGCGTGCTGGCGACCCGCGCGGCCCAGACCGAGGAGCAGCGCCGCGGCAATATCGAGCGGCTGCACGACCTCGTCCGCACCATCACCGGCTGCCCCAAGCCGGTCATCGCCGCCATCGAGGGCGGCGCCGCGGGGGCCGGGCTGTCGCTGGCGCTGGCCTGCGACTTCACCGTCTCCGCCGAGGGCGCGCGCTTTACCGCCGCCTATGTCAAGGCGGGGCTGGTGCCCGATGCGGGGCTCACGCATTCCCTCGCCGGGCTGGTGCCGCGCGCCATGGCCGCGCGGATGCTGCTCTTGGGCGAGCCGGTCGAAGCCGAACGGCTGCATGCGCTCGGCGCGCTGTCCGAACTCGTGCCGGAGGGGCAGAGCTTCGATGCGGCGATGGCGCTGGCCGATCGGCTCGGGCAGGGCGCCTCGGTGACCCAGGGCGCGATCAAGGGGCTGATGAACAGCGCGGCGGCGGGCGATCTCTTTGCCCAGCTCGATGCCGAGCGCGACGCCATGGCCCGCGCCCAAGGGCTGCCCGAGGCCGCCGAGGGCATCTCGGCCTTCTTGGAAAAGCGGCCCGCCGATTTCAGGAAGCTCAGGAGCGAGACATGACCGATCCGGCCTTCGACACCGCCGTCACCCGCGCCTATGGCACGCGGCTGCCCATCGTCGCGGGCGGTCTGATGTGGCTGTCGGATGCGGCCTATGTCTCGGCCTGCGCCCGCGCCGGGATCGTCGGCTTTCTCACCGCGGCGAGCTTTCCCGAGCCCGACGCCCTGCGCGCCGAGATCCGCAAGACCCGCGAGATGTCCGAGTGCGGCGCCTTCGGCGTCAATGTCTCGATGCTGCCCAAGCTGGTGCCGGGCGAGCGGACGCAAGAGATCTTCGCGCTCATCGCCGAGGAAGGCGTGCGCTTCGTCGAAACCTCGGGCCGCAACCCCGAGCCCTGGCTGCCGATGCTGAAGGAGGCGGGCATCACCGTCCTGCACAAGGTGCCGAGCGTGCGCTTTGCCGAAAAGGCGCAGTCGGTCGGCGTCGACATGGTCTCGATCGTGGGCGCGGAATGCGGCGGCCATCCCGGCCTCGATCTCGTCGGCTCCTTCGTCAATCTCGCGCTGGCCGAACGGCGGCTGAAGATCCCCTTCCTGATCGGCGGCGGCGTCGGCCATGGCGGGCAGCTGGTGGCGGCGCTGGCCGGGGGCGCGTCGGGCGTCGTCATCGGCACGCGGTTTCTCGTGGCCGAGGAGATCACCGCCCATCCCGATTACAAGCGGGCGCTGGCGGGCGCGCGCGAGACCGACACGATGCTCAGCATGTCGAGCGTGCGCAACACCATCCGCACGCTGAAGAACGAGACCGCGCAGACCGTGGCGCGGATGGAGGCCGAGAACCCCGAGATCGGGATCGAGGCGCTCCTGCCGCATGTCTCGGGCAGGATCGGGCGACGCGCCTACGAAACGGGCGACGTCTCACGCGGGATGTTGTCGGCCGGGCAGGCATTGGGGCTCACGGGCGAGATCGCGCCGCTGGCGCGGATCCTCGGCGGGCTGGAGGAAGAGGCGCTGGCGGCGCTGGCGCGGCTGCGCCCGGCGCCTGCGCGTTCAGGGGAGGAGATCGCGGTATGACGAACGCGACGAGGAAAGAGACGGCGCGGCGCTTCCATGAGCTGATCGCCCGGCAGGCGGCGGAGCGCGGCGAGGCCCCCGGCCTGATCGACAGCGACGGGCAGCTGCTGAACCACGCCGACTACCACGCCGCCATCGAGGAGATGGCGGGACGCCTGCGCGAGCGCGGCGTCGCGGGCGGCGACCGGGTGCTGATCGTGGCCGAGAACTGCGCCGCGACCGCGCTGGCGATCTTCGCGGCCTCGACGCTCGACGCCATCGCCGTGCCGGTCAATGCCCGCATGACCGGCCCCGAACTCGACCGCATCACCGCCCATGCGGCCCCGCGCGCGATCCTCTATACCTGCCACGTCTCGCCCGAGGCGCGCGCCCATGCCGAGGCGGCGGGGGCGGCACAGATCGACACTGCGACGGGCGGCATCGCGATCGCCGCCGGGCCGGGCGGCGCGCCCGAGCCGGTGGAGGAGGGCGCGGGGCAGGTCGCGGTGATCCTCTACACCACCGGCACGACGGGCGACCCCAAGGGGGTCATGCTCACCCATGCCAACCTTCTCTTCGCGGGCGCGCTCAGCGCCGAGATGCGCGGCATGGTGGCCGAGGATCGGATCTATGGCGCGCTGCCGCTCACCCATGTCTTCGGCCTCGCCTCGATGCTGATGGCGGGCGCGCACTGCGGCGCGACCGTGCAGCTCGAAACCCGCTTCGCCCCCGACCGGCTGCTCGCCGCGCTGAGGGACGGGGCGACGGTGCTGCCGGCGGTGCCGCAGATGCACGCGCTGTTGATGAAGCACACCGCCGCGCTCGGCCTCGACCGGCTGGAGCGCGGCAGGCTGCGCTACGTCTCCTCGGGCGCCGCGCCGCTCGACCCGGCCTGGAAGCGCAAGGCCGAGGCCTTCTATGGCCTGCCGCTGCAGAACGGCTACGGCATGACCGAGAGCACGGCGGGCATCTGCGGCACCAAGAGCGCGATCGGCGATCCCGACATCTCCGTCGGCCCGGCGCTGCCCGGCATCGAGATCCGCATCGACCCCGAGGCGCAGGACGCCGAAGGGGTGGGCGAGATCCACACCCGCGGGCCGCATGTGATGAAGGGCTATTACCGCAACCCGGAGGCCACCGCGCAGGTGCTCGACGCCGAGGGCTGGCTGCGCACGGGCGATCTGGGAAAGATCGACGCGCAGGGCCGGCTGCACGTGGTGGGCCGTTGCAAGGAACTGATCATCCGCTCGGGCTTCAACGTCTACCCGCCCGAGGTGGAGGCCGCGCTGAACGACCACCCGATGGTGGTGCAGGCCGCGGTGGTGGGCCGCGCGCGGGGCGGCAATGAGGAGGTGCTGGCCTTCGTGCAATGCGCCGAGCCCGCGCCCGAGCCTGCGGCGTTGAAAGCCCATGTCTCGGAGCGACTTTCGAGTTACAAGCGGCCATCGAAGATCCTGATCGTGGACCGGCTGCCCGCCGCGGCGACCGGCAAGATCCTGAAACACAAGCTGCTCGGCACCTTTGCGGATCGCCTGGCGGCACTCGATGCGGAGGAGAATTGAGATGCCCAAGGACATGAAGGGCCACGGCCCCGAACTTTCCCAGTTCGACTGGAGCGACCCGTTCCTTTTGGAAAGCCAGCTCGACGAGGACGAGCGGATGCTGCGCGATGCGGCCCGCGCCTTTGCCCAAGACAAGCTCGCGCCGCGCGTGACGCAGGCCTACCGCGAGGAGACCGCCGATCCGTCGATCTTCCGCGAGATGGGCGAGGCGGGGCTTCTCGGCGTCACCGTCGAGGAGGAGCTGGGCGGGCTCGGCGCGAGCTACGTCACCTATGGGCTGATCGCCCGCGAGGTCGAGCGCGTCGATTCGGGCTACCGCTCGATGATGTCGGTGCAGTCGAGCCTCGTGATCTACCCGATCGACGCCTATGGCTCCGGCGAGCAGCGCCGCAAATATTTGCCCGGCCTGTGCTCGGGCGAGCTGATCGGCTGCTTCGGCCTGACCGAGCCCGATGCGGGCTCCGACCCCGCCGGCATGAAGACCGTGGCCAAGAAGACCGACACCGGCTACCGGATCTCGGGCTCCAAGATGTGGATCTCGAACGCGCCCTTTGCGGATGTCTTCGTGGTCTGGGCCAAGTCCGAGGCGCATGACGGCAAGATCCGCGGCTTCATCCTCGAAAAGGGCATGGAGGGGCTTTCGGCCCCGAAGATCGGCGGCAAGCTCTCCTTGCGCGCCTCGACCACCGGCGAGATCGTCATGGAGAATGTCGAGGTCGGCGAGGACGCGCTTTTGCCGAACGTGCAGGGCCTCAAGGGTCCCTTCGGCTGCCTCAACCGCGCGCGCTATGGCATTTCCTGGGGCGCGATGGGCGCGGCCGAGGCCTGCTGGCACGCCGCGCGGCAATACGGGCTCGACCGGAAGCAGTTCAACAGGCCGCTGGCGCAGACGCAGCTGTTCCAGAAGAAGCTGGCCGACATGCAGACCGAGATCGCGCTCGGCCTGCAGGGCAGCCTGCGTCTGGGCCGTCTGATGGACGAGGGCCGCGCCTCGCCCGAGCTGGTCAGCCTGATGAAGCGCAACAACTGCGGCAAGGCGCTCGAAATCGCGCGCCACGCCCGCGACATGCATGGCGGCAACGGCATCTCCGACGAATTCCCGGTGATGCGCCACATGATCAACCTGGAAACCGTGAACACCTATGAAGGCACGCATGATGTCCATGCGCTGATCCTGGGCCGCGCCCAGACCGGCCTTCAGGCGTTCTTCTGAGACAGGAGCAAAAGATGAAGATCCTAGTCCCCGTGAAGCGGGTGATCGACTACAACGTGAAGGTCCGGGTGAAGTCGGACGGCTCGGGCGTCGATCTGGCGAATGTAAAGATGTCGATGAACCCGTTCGACGAGATCGCGGTCGAGGAGGCGATCCGGCTGAAGGAAGCGGGCACCGCCACGGAGGTCGTCGCCGTCTCGATCGGCGTGAAGCAGGCGCAGGAGACGCTCAGGACGGCGCTGGCCATGGGCGCGGATCGCGCGATCCTCGTGGTCGCCGCCGATGATCCGACGCAGGACATCGAGCCGCTGGCCGTGGCCAAGATCCTCGCCAAGGTTGTGGAGGAGGAGAGCCCCCAGATGGTGCTCTGCGGCAAGCAGGCGATCGACAACGACATGAACGCCACCGGCCAGATGCTCTCGGCGCTCTTGGGCTGGTCCCAGGCGACCTTCGCCTCCGAGGTGAAGATCGAGGGCGAGAGCGCGCAGGTGACGCGCGAGGTCGATGGCGGGTTGCAGACGATCTCGGTCAAGCTGCCGGCGATCGTGAGCGTCGATCTGCGGCTCAACGAGCCGCGCTACGCGTCGCTGCCCAACATCATGAAGGCCAAGAAGAAGCCCTTGGACGAGAAGACCGCCGCCGATTTCGGCGTCGACGTCTCGCCGCGGCTCGAGGTCGTGAAGACCGCCGAGCCGCCGGAGCGCAAGGCGGGGATGATGGTCGGCTCGGTCGACGATCTGGTCGAGAAACTCAAAGATCTGGGGGTGGTGTGATGAGCGTTCTTCTTCTGGCCGAGGTCACGGACGGCGAACTGAACCACGACGCCACCGCCCGCGCCGTCGCCGCCGTGGCACCGCTTGGTGACGTGACGCTCCTGTGCGTCGGCGCCAAGGCCAAGGACGCGGCCAACGCCGCCGCCGCGATCGAGGGCGTCGCAAAGGTGCTCTGCGCCGAGGACGCGCTCTACAGCCACCGCCTGGCCGAGCCGGTCGCAGCACTGGTGGCGCAGCTGGCCGAGGGGCATGATCACGTCGCGGCCCCCGCCACGACGGACGCCAAGAACATCATGCCGCGCGTGGCGGCCCTCTTGGACGTGATGATCATCCCCGACGTGCTGGCGATCCACGAGGACGGCAGCTTCGACCGCCCGGTCTATGCCGGCAACGCGGTGCAGACGGTGAAGTCGCGCGACGCGACCAAGGTCTTCACCATCCGCACCACCGGCTTCGAGCCGGCGGGCGATGGCGGCTCGGCATCGGTCGAGGACGTCGTCGCGGCCGCCGATCCGGGCCTGTCGGCTTGGGTCGAGGACAAGCTTGCCGAGAGCGACCGGCCGGAGCTCACTTCCGCCGGCATCGTCGTCTCCGGCGGGCGCGGCGTCGGCTCGGAGGAGAACTTCGCGCTGATCGAGAAGCTCGCCGACAAGCTCGGCGCGGCGGTGGGTGCCTCGCGCGCCGCGGTCGACTCGGGCTTTGCGCCGAATGACTGGCAGGTCGGTCAGACCGGCAAGGTCGTCGCACCTGCGCTCTACGTCGCGGTCGGCATCTCGGGCGCGATCCAGCATCTCGCGGGGATGAAGGATTCGAAGGTGATCGTGGCGATCAACAAGGACGAGGAGGCGCCGATCTTCCAGGTCGCCGATTACGGCCTCGTCGCCGATCTCTTCACCGCCCTGCCGGAGCTGACCGAGAAGCTCTGAGCCCAAAGGCAATGCGACACGAGGCCCGGCGCGGGATGCCCCCGCGCCGGGCCTTTTTCATGCGGTCCGGGCCGTTCTAGGCCGCCTCCGCCGCCTCGGGCTCGGGTTTGCGCATGCCCGGTGCCGACAGCCGCATCCGCGCCCTGATCCGGCCCGACAGCGTGTCGATCCCCAGCGTCAGCAGCGCCGAGACGACGAGCAGCAGCACCGCCCGGTCGGTGCGCAGCTCCTGCACCGCCGCATCGACGTAAAAGCCCAGCGTGGCGATGCCCAGAAGCCCGAGGATGGCGCTGTCGCGCACGATGATCTCCCAGCGATAGAGGCACAGCGCGAAGAAATTGCCCGATAGCCGCGGCAGCAGCTCCCATGCCGCAAGCCGCAGCCCGCGCGGCGCGTCGGCGCGCAGCCGGGGGACCAGCGCGTCGCCCTGCCGCCCCATCAGATGGGCGATGATCGCGCCATTGTGCAGCCCGAGCGCGAGGATGGCGGGGATCATCGACGGCCCCGTCACCTGCAGGATCAGGAAGGCCAGCATGTAATCGGGGATCGAGCGGGCCAGCACCAGCGCGGCATGGCCCATGAGCGCGCCCGCGCGCCCGGTGACCCGGCCCACGATCAGCGGAAAGCAGGTGACAGCGACCAGCGCGGCCAGCGCCAGCGCCAGCTGCGACAGCACCAGCGTGGCGATGGTGCCGGGCAGGGCCTGTTCGCCCAGCATCCGCCCGAGCCATGGCAGAAGCCCGGCCCAGTCGCCCGCGCGGATCGGCGCGGGCACCGCGTCGCCCAGAAAACGCATGAGCGCGCCGTCGCCCATCGGCGGGGCGGGGTGGCGCGCCAGCAGCCAGACGGAAACCGCGAGCCAGACGGGCGCGAGGCGCAGCCGCATCCAGTGGCGGATCGGCAGGATCAGCGCGAGATAGACCATGAGCGAAGCCGCCGCCGCGCCGTATTGCGCCTGCCGGAAATCGGTCTCCAGCAGGTAGCCCAGCGTCGGCAGCCCGACAAAGCCCAGCACGGCCGAGGAGCGCAGCCCGCATTCGAGCCGGTAGAGCGTGTAGGCGCCAAGCTCGGGCAGGGCCAGCGGCAGGCGGCTCCACAGCAGGCGCGAGAGCGGCGGGGTGCGGCGCGGCAGGGCGCGGCTGGCCGCCGGGTCGGCCTCGGCGAGGTATTCGGCAAAGACCTTGGCGAAGATGCCCGCATAGGGCAGGGCGATGGCCAGCACGCCGGTCAGCGGCCCCAGCCCGGTGACGCCCAGAAGCAGCAGCGCCCAGAACAGCTCATGCACCGACCGCACGCAGATGCACAGGCCCCGGATGGCGCGCAGGGTGTAGCCGAAGCTCAGCACGAAGCCCGCCAGCGCGCCCGCAAAGACGCCGCAGACCGCGAAGGCCACCGTCAGCGCCGCCGCATGAGCCAGCGCCGCGGGATCGGCGAAATCGGGAGAGAGCAGCCCCGCCCCGATGCCGCGCAGCGTCAGCCACGGGTCGGGGCGCGAAAGGTCGAGATCCGCCAGCGCCAGCGCCGCGAGGGTCGCAAGGCCGAAGCCCGCCAGAACGCGCCCGGCCCCCCAGCGGCGCGGCGCGCGCGTCTCAGCCCTCGTAAAGCGCATGAAGCTCCCGCAGGGACAGGCCCCGCGCCGGCCGGTCGAGAAGAATGCGTCCGCGCCCGATCCCGATGATGCGGGTGCCGATGGCCAGCGCGCGCGCCGGGTCGTGCAGCGCCAGAACCATGGTTTCGAACCGGTCGCGCAGCGCGTCCAGAAGATCGCCCGACTGGCGCGGATCGACCGCCGAGACGGGCTCGTCGGCGATCAGCGCGTCGCCGCCGCGCAACAGCGCCCGCGCCAGCGCCGTGCGCTGCTTCTGCCCGCCCGACAGCGTGCCGACTCGCCGCCGCGCGAAGCCGTTCAGCCCGACGCGGGCGATGGGGGCTGCCGCCTGCGCCCGCGCGGCGGCGGGCGGATGCAGCAGAACGCGCAGCCCGTGCAGGGCGGAGTGATCGTCGAGCCGCCCCATCCAGACGTTGTGAAACACCGTCAATTGCGGCACCAGCCCCGGATCCTGCGGCACCAGCGCCAGCCGCGGCGCAGGGCGCTGCGCCTCCAGCCCGAGCCGGATCGCGTTCAGCAGCGTGCTCTTGCCCGAGCCCGAGCGCCCGAGCAGCACCAGCCGCTCGCCGCGCGCCAAGGACAGCGCGACGCCGCTCAGCACCGCCGCCCCGTCCCATGCGAGCGTCTCGCGCTCGAGGCGCAAAAGCGGCGGGCGGCTCATCAATCGATCAGGTCGAGCTCTCGCGCCGTCCGCTCGATCGGGGCGTAGAGCGCGTCATCGGCCTCGATGAAGGCCGAGCGGGGGAAGCTCGCGAGGATCTCCGCGTCGTCGAGTTCGATCAGCGCCGCCTGCACGCGGTCGGCAAAGCCCTCGCCCCAGCGCGCATCGACATCGCCGCGAATGGTCCAGTTGTAATCGGGGTAGGGCGGGGTGCGCCAGATCACCCCGGCGGTCTCGGTCTCGAGCGCGTCTTCGGTCAGCGCCTGCTCGTAGACGCTGTAGTTCAGCGCGCCGAGATCATAGGCGCCGGAGGCCACGAGCCGCAGCGTCTGGCCGTGATCACCCGAAAAGCCCACATCGGAGAAGAATGCGCGCGGCGCTTCGCCGGTGATCTCGCGCAGATGATATTCGGGCATCAAGCGCCCGGAGGTCGAGCCCTGCGCGCCGAAGGTGAAGCTGCGGCCTTCGAGACCCTCGGGAAAGCCGCCATCCTCGGGCTCGGTCAGGCCGGTATCGGCATGGGCGATGAAATAGGTGACGAAGCTTTCATCCTCCGAGCCCTGCGCGATGGCCCGGCTGCCCGGCACCATGCGGCGCGCCTGCACGCCCGACAGCCCGCCGAACCACGCAAGCTGGATCTGGTCGTTGCGGAACGCGGTGACCGAGGCCGCATAATCCTTGACCGGCACATAGGCCACCGGGACGCCCAAAGCCTCTTCGAGATAGTCCGCGACCTTGCCGAACCGCTCCTGCAGCCGGGTCTCGTCATCATCGGGAATGGCCGAGAAATAGAGCGTGTCCGCTTCCTGCGCCGAAACCGGCAGGGCGGCGAGAAGCAGGGCGGCAAGCGGCAGGCTGCGGCGGCTGAAACGGGGGGTCATCAGAACGGCTCCGGCTGGTGTCGTGGCCCTTCTAGGCGCTGGGGCGCGCATGGCAAGCGGACAGGCGCGCCGGATGCCGCCCGTGGCCCCGGATGCCATGAAAAGAGGCGCTGCCGTCCGGGCGGGACCGGTCTGCACGAAAACGCCCGCCCGCGGGAAGCGGACGGGCGGTGTTCGATAAGGCTTTGAAGCGGTCTTGCCGGATCAGCCCTCGACCAGATCCAGAAGCTTCTTCGCGGCCTCTTCGGAGGAGGCGGGGTTCTGGCCGGTGACCAGCTTGCCGTCGGTCACCACGAAGGGCGCCCAATCCTCGCCCTTCTGGTACTCCGCGCCCTTTTCCTTGAGCATGTCCTCGAGCAGGAAGGGCACGACATCGGTCAGGCCCACGCCCTCTTCCTCGCCATTGGTGAAGCCGGTGAGCTTGCGGCCCTCGACCAGCGGCTTGCCATCCTCGGTCTGGGTGTGGCGGAACACGGCGGGCGCGTGGCAGACCGCGCCGAGCGGGCGGCCTTCGGTCACGAAGGTCTCGATGATGCGGCGGCTGTCGGGGTTCTCGGCGAGATCCCACATCGGGCCGTGGCCGCCGGGGTAGAACACCGCGTCGTATTGGGTGGGATAGATCTCGTCGAGCCGCTCGGTCGAGGCGAGCTGCTCCTGCGCCGCCTTGTCCTCCTTGAAGCGGCGGGTGGCGTCGGTCTGGAAATCCTCCGCGTCGCTCTTGGGGTCGAGCGGCGGCTGGCCGCCCTGCGGCGAGGCCAGCGTCACCTCGACGCCCGCATCCTTGAAGACGTAGTAGGGGGCGGCGAATTCCTCCAGCCAGAAGCCGGTCTTCTCGCCGGTATCGCCAAGGCGGTCATGCGAGGTGAGGATCATCAGGATCTTGGTCATTTGGGTCTTTCCTTTGAAGTCCGGGGGGCGGTGCCCGTTCAGGCGACGCGGATCACGCGCTTGCCGAAGGCCTCGCCGCGCAGCAGGCCAACAAAGGCCTCGGGCGCCTGTTCCAGACCCTCGATCATCTCCTCGCGGTAGGCGATCTTTCCTTCGGAGACCCAGCCGCCCATTTCCTTGGCGAAGTCGGGGTAGAGATGGCCGAAATCGTCGAAGATGATGAAGCCGCGCATGGTGATCCGCTTGCGCAGCATCTGCCCCATGAGCCAGTTCATCCGGTCCGGTCCATCGGGCAGGGAGGTGGCGTTGTATTGCGAGATCAGCCCGCAAAGCGGGATGCGCGCGCCGGTGTTGAGCCGCGGCAGCACCGCGTCGAACACCGCGCCGCCGACATTCTCGAAATAGACGTCGATGCCGTCCGGCGTCTCGCGCGCGAGATCCTCGGGGAAGCTGTCGGATTTGTAATCGACGCAGGCATCGAAGCCCAGGGTTTCGACCGCGTGGCGGCATTTCTCCGGCCCACCCGCGATGCCCACGGCGCGCAGGCCGTGGATCTTGGCGATCTGGCCCACGGTCGAGCCCACCGGCCCGGTGGCACCACCGACCACCAGCGTCTCGCCCGCCTCGGGCCTGCCGATCTCGCGCAGCCCCGCCCATGCGGTGAAGCCCGGCATGCCCAGCACGCCCAGCGCCCATGACGGGTTGGCCATGCCCTCGGGCAGCTTGTTGAGGCCGGTGCCGTCGGAGACGGCGTAGTCCTGCCAGCCCGAGAAGCTCACCACCCGGTCGCCTTCCGAGAAGTTGGGGTTGTTCGACTTCACCACGCGGGCCACCGTGCCGCCGACCATCGGCTCGCCGATCTCCACCGGCGCGGCATAGGAGGGCGCATCGCTCATCCGGCCCCGCATGTAGGGATCGAGCGAGAGGAACTCGGTCGCCAGCAGCACCTCGCCCTCCTTGGGCTCGGGCACCGGCGCGGTGTCGAGGCGCAGCGTGTTCTCGTCGGGCGCGCCCTTGGGGCGCTCGGCGAGGATCCAGCGGCGGTTGGTGTCGGGGGATTGGGTCATGCGGTCGGTCCTTTGCGGTCGATGAGCGCGGCCGTGGCGGCCATGGCGCTGTCATAGGGAATGGTGTCGCGCGACAGCGCACCCATCAGGCTGGCGCCCAGCCAGATCTGGTAGAGCGTGACGGCCAGCGCCGACGCGTCGTCATGCGCGGGCAGGGAGCCGTCGGCGGCGCCCTCGCGGATCACCGAGGCAAGCCGCGCGGTGATGGAGGAGACGCCGCGCGCCAGCACCTCGGTCATGCCGGGCGACAGCTCCGCCACCTCGGCCGAGAGCTTCACCACGAGGCAGCGCGCCTCGTAGGCCTCGCCCGACTGGCGCGTGCGCCAGCCCTCGAAATAGGCCATGAGCCGGGCGCGGCCGTTCAGGCCCGGCGCGTCGAGCGTGGCGGCCAGATCCTCGGCATAGCCCTCGACGAAGCTGTCGAGCAGCGCGCAGCCGAAGGCCTCCTTGGACTTGAAGAAATGGTAGAAGCTGCCCTTGGGCACCCCGGCCTCGCGCAGAAGCTCGGAGAGCCCGACGCCGGTATAGCCGCGCCGCGCCACGAGGGCGCGACCGGTGGCGAGGATGTGCTGTCGCGTATCGGTCATGGCCGCCAGATGGGGCCGATTAGACCGGTCGTCTAGTGGGGCGGCGCGCTTGCGCCGCATGACCTTGCGTCAGGGGTGGATCAGGGGCGGATCGGGGGGCGGCGGCGCGGGGCCGCCCCCCCGATCCGCCCCCCAAACATGTCTCACTGCGCAGCGAAGCGGCCCTTGCGCGCCAGAACCTCGATCTCGTAGCCATCGGGGTCGGCCACGAAGAAGAACCGGGCGACCGTCTCGCCATCGGGGGCGAAATCCTTGATTTCGCGCGGCGCATGACCGGCCTCGGCCAGCCGCTGGTGCAGCGCCTCCAGATCGTCTTCGAGAAAGGCGAGATGGCCGTAGCCATTGCCCAGATCATAGCTCGCGTCGCCCTTGTTCACCGTCAGCTCAAGTTCGAAGCCGCTTTCGGCGTTGCTCAGATAGATCAGCGAGAAGCTTTCGAAATCGAGCCGCTCGGCGATCTCGAGCCCGAACAGCTCGTAAAAGGCGAGCGAGCGGGCCTCGTCGCGCACGCGGATCATGGAATGGATCATCTTGGGCATGGGGGGCTCCTTCAGCATCGAGGTTCGAAGCCGAATGCCGCAACCGGCCCGCCGGGTCCAGCGGCAAGCTGCGGAACGAAACATGCGTTTTCGTTCCGTTTGCCGGAATTTGCCCGGTTTTTCAGGGGCGTTGACGGGCGGGCGGCGCCAGGGCCGCCCGCACCGCTTTCAGTAGAGCTTCTCGTCGGTGCCGCCCTTGCGCACCCAGGTCCCGAGCCCGATCTGGCCCAGCACCTTGAGGAAGGGCTTGGGGTCCATCTCCTCGACGTTGCGCATTTCGCGCGCGTCCCACTCGCCGGTGGCGATCAGCATCGCGGCGGCGACGGGCGGCACGCCCGCGGTGTAGGAGATGCCCTGCGATCCGACTTCCTCGTAGGCTTCCTTGTGGTCGGCCACGTTGTAGACGAAGACCTCGACCTCCTCGCCGCCCTTGGTGCCCTTCACCAGGTCGCCGATGCAGGTCTTGCCGGTGTAGTCGGGGGCAAGGCTCGACGGGTCGGGCAGGCAGGCCTTGACCACCTTGAGCGGCACGACCTCCTGGCCTTCGGCAAGCTTCACCGGCTGCTCGGAGAGCAGGCCGATGTTCTTCAGCACGGTGAAGACGTTGATGTAATGCTCGCCGAAGCCCATCCAGAAGCGCACATCGGCGTTCGGGTAGTTCGCGGCCAATGAGTGCACCTCGTCATGGCCCGACATGTAGGCGCGCTGCGTGCCCACGACCGGAAGATCCCAGTCGCGGCCCACCTCGAACATCTCGTTCGAGGTCCATTCGCCGTTCTGCCAGGCATAGACCGTGCCGGTGAACTCGCGGAAGTTGATCTCCGGGTCGAAATTCGTGGCGAAGTACTTGCCGTGGGAGCCGGCGTTGATGTCGACGATGTCGATGGATTTGACCTCGTCCATGTACTCGTCGATGGCAAAGCGGGCATAGGCGTTGACCACGCCCGGATCGAAGCCCGCGCCAAGGATCGCGGTGACGCCCTTTTCGGCGCAGCGGTCGCGGCGCTTCCATTCGTAGTTGGCATACCACGGCGGGGTTTCGCAGATCTTGTCGGGTTCTTCGTGGATCGCGGTGTCGATATAGGCAACGCCGGTCTCGATGCAGGCTTCGAGCACATGCATGTTCACGAAGGCCGAAGCGACGTTGATCACGATCTGCGCGCCGGTCTTTTCGATCAGCGCGGCCACCGCCTTGCTGTCGGTCGCGTCGACCGCATGGGCGGTCAGGGCGCCGTCGGTCTTGTGGGCCCCTTTCTCACGGACGCTGGCGAGGATCGCCTCGCATTTCGCCTCTGTGCGCGAGGCGATGTGGATGTCTCCGAGCAGGTCGGCGTTCTGGGCGCATTTATGCGCCACGACCTGGGCGACGCCACCGGCGCCGATGATGAGGACGTTCTTCTTCAAGACCCTCGAGCCTCCTTTCATGTGTTGCCGCGCCTCAGGACAGGGCGGCTTCGAAGTCACCATACCCGAATTCGCGCACGATCCTAACCGTGCCGTCGAGTTCGCGCAGCGCGATGGCGGGCATGCGCACGCCGTTGAACCAGTTCTTCTTGACCATCGTGTAGCCCGCCGCATCCCGGATCGAGACGCGGTCGCCGGGCTTCAGCGGCTCTTCGAAGCGGAATTCGCCGAAGATGTCCCCCGCAAGGCAGGAATTGCCGCAGACCATCCATTCGTGATCGCCGGTGTTCGGGGCAACCTTGGCGCTTTCGCGGTAGATCAGCAGGTCGAGCATATGCGCCTCGATCGAGCTGTCGACGATGGCGAGGTTCTTGCCGTTGTCGAGCGTGTCGAGCACGGTCAGCTCCAGCGTGGTGGAGTTGGTGACCGCCGCCTCGCCGGGCTCCAGATAGAGCTGCACGCCGTACTCGTCCGAGAAGCGCTTCAGCCGTTCGGCCAGCTTCTCCAGAGGGTAGCCTTCGCCGGTGAAATGGATGCCGCCGCCGAGGCTGATCCACTCCATGCGCGAGATGAGATGGCCGAAGCGCGTCTCGATCTGGCCCAGCATCGCATCGAAGCGGTCGAAATCGGCGTTCTCGCAATTGTTGTGGAACATGAAGCCCGAGACCTTGTCGCAGACAGTCTCGATCCGCGCGGGATCATGCTCGCCCAGACGCGAAAAGGGGCGGGCCGGGTCGGCGATGTCGAAGGATGAGGAGCTGATGCCGGGGTTCACCCGCAATCCGCGGACATGATCCTTCGCCGCCGCGCCGAAGCGCTCCAGCTGGCCGATGGTGTTGAAGATGATCTTGTCGGAATTGGCCAGCACCTCGGGGATGTCGGCCTCGTCCCAGGCGACCGAATAGGCGTGGGTCTCGCCGGGGAAATGCTTGCGCCCGAGCTTCACCTCGAAGGGCGAGGACGAGGTGGTGCCATCCATGTACTGGCTCATCAGGTCGAAGACCGACCAAGAGGCGAAGCATTTCAGCGCCAGCAGGGACTTGGCCCCCGACAGTTCGCGCAGCTTCGCGATCTTTTCGAGATTGGGCAGCAGCGCCTGCTTGTCGATGAGGTAATAGGGCGTTCGCAGCGTCATCAAGGCTCCCTCGCGTGTCGGGCCACGGGCGGGTGGCGCGAGGGGCATATAGACATGCGGCCCGCCGGGCTCAACAGCCCGCGCGCGAGGTCAGCCGTCGCGGCCCCAGCGCAGCAGCACCATCTCGTCGGTCTCGGCGGCTTCGCGCGCGGCGCGGTCCCGGGCTGTGCGCAGCCGGGCGCGGGCGGCGACGGTGGAGACGGTCTTCATCTCGCGGAAGCTCTCGCGCATCGCCTCCTCCAGCGCCTCGGCCTGCGGCTCCAGCTCTTGGCGGGCGCGGTCGAGCGCGCCGATCTGCGCGCGGGCGTCGCGGATATAGGCGCCGACATAGGGCGCGCTTTCGATGCTGGTGATGCGCCCGTCGCGGGCCAGCGCCTCCGCCGTCTCGGCGCTCTGGCGCTCCAGATCGGCCATGCGCTCGCGCAGGCCGCCAAGCTCGACCGCCCGCGCCTCGACCTCGACCCGGTGCAGCCGTTCGATCAGCCCCAGCGCCCGGTCGCGCCTACTGGCCATCGCGGGCCTGCTCCAGCGCCACGAGCGCCGCGCGCATCCGCTCCATGATCTCGGGCGGAAAGGCGTTGACCTGCTCGGGCGGCAGCAGGGGGTAGGGGGCGGGGGCCGCGCCGGGCGTCTCGGCGGGGGCCTTCTTCGCGGGGGCGGGCTCCGGCGCCGCATGGGCGGAGGAGGCCAGCGTCAGGGCGAGGAGACCGGCCCGGATCATGCCGCCGGAAGCTCCTTCTGCGCGGCCTCGACCCGGTAGAAATCGGGCTGCTTGGAGGTGGGGATGTTGCCGCGGCCGATCTCGACGCAGATGTTGGGCGGGTGGTTGGCGACCATGGCGACGAAGATGTCGCGGATGATCATGTAGAAGGCGCCGTCCTCGTCCTCGATCTGCTTGAGCCGCCCCGAGATCGGCTGGACCATGCAATAGGCGAGGAACACGCCGAGGAAGGTGCCGACCAGCGCGCCGCCGATCATCTTGCCCAGCACCTCCGGCGGCTGGTCGATCGAGGACATGGTCTTGATGACGCCCAGGACGGCCGCGACGATGCCGATCGCCGGCAGCCCGTCGGCCATGCTCTGGATCGCGCCGGCAGCGCCCAGCGCCTCGTGGTGGTGCTTCTTGATCTTGCGGTTGATCACATCCTCGGTCTGGTACTTGTCGTCGAACTGCATCGCCAGCATGCGGAAGCTGTCGGTGATCAGTTCGGTGGCGAAGTGGTCCTTGAGGATCGTCGGATAGCGCTGGAAGATCGGGCTGTCCTTGGGGGTCTCGATATGCTCGTCGAGCGCGAGGATGCCCTTCTGCTTGTAGAGCCGGCTCAGCTCGAACATCAGGTTCAGGAGCGCCTCGTAGTCGGACGCCTTCCATTTCGGCCCCTTGAGCACCTTCAGCAGGCCGCTGACCGAGCCCTTGATGACGCTCATCGAGTTGGCGATGACGAAGGCACCGAGGGCCGCCCCGCCGATCATCATGCCCTCATAGGGCAGGGCGTAGAGCACGATGTCCATCTTGCCGCCCGACAGCATGAAGCCGCCGAAGACCAGTCCGAAAACCATGACAAGTCCGAGGATTAGAGTCATCGCAGCTCTCCGAAACCTTGCGTCCGCGACACAGCATCGTGCCTTTTCCCACAAATCGGATAAGGATAATTGACACCATTTCAAGCATAAACAAGGATAGTTCCCAAGTTTGCCGGAATGGTGTTTGAAATGAGCAGCGTCGAGACTCTCGCCTATTTCCTCGAAGAGGACAGCCTGCGCGGCGTGATGCGCGACTGGCCCGAAGCCATGCAGCTGATGGTCCGGCTCGACGAGGCCGGGCGCTGCGAGCTTCTGGTGCATCACCGCGACGAGGCGGGGCGGGTGCTCGAGACGCTGCGCGAGGGGCTCGGGGAAGAGGCCGAGACGCTGGCCGTGGTGCCGCCCGTCGAGGGCTTTGCCACCCGCCGCGTGCGGTTTTCCGAAGAGCAGCAGCTTCTGGCGCTCGCCGCCTCGACCGAAGGCTTGAGCGAAAGCGCGCAGGATTACGCCATCAATTACCGCTTCGCCTGCGAGGAGGGGCTCGACCCCGAGGCCGTGGTCGGGCCGCGGGCGAGACCGCTCGCCGACGAGCCCGAGAGCGACCTGCCGCAGGTGGCCGAGCGCCGCGCCGCGCGGCGCCAGACCCAGCCCGACCCCCGGCCCGAACCCGCGCCCGCGCCCGCGCCTGAGCCGCGGCTCTTTCCCGCGGGCTTCGAGGCCGCGAACGACCCCGCGCGCCGCGAATGCAGCCTCGTGACGGCGCAGCTTCACGGCCAGGGCGCGCGCGTGCGCCTGAGCTTCGAGCCCGGCGCCCTGCAGGGCGCCGAGATCCCGGTGGTGGTCGAGAATGTCGGCCATAGCGCGGATTTCGGCTGCTTCGTGCTGCCGCGCGGCGCCCTTGCGGGCTGGCAGCCCGGCGCGCCGCTGGTGATCGACATGCCGCAAGAGCAGTTTCCCGAAGCCTGGGCCGCGCGGTTTCGCAGGCAGACGCATCACGCGCAGGTCTCGGTCACCGCCACCGGGGTCTTCGTGCGCCCGGTGCTGCCCGAGCCCGCCGCCCCGCCGGAGGCGCCGATGGTCGAGCTGGCCGAGGGCTGGAGCCTTGGCCGGCCCTTGCGCGCGGCGCTTCTGGTGGCGGGCATGGTCGCGGCCGGCGGCGGCGTCGCGCTGGGCTGGAACCCATTCTCGGTGGGCGAGGAGACCGCCGCGCCGATGATCCCGGCGCGCACCGGGCTTGCCGCCCTTGCCGGTGCGGAGACGGCGCGGTGAGCCCGCCGGCCGAGGGCGAGCCGGGGCAACGCCGCCCCGCCGTGCCGATCGAGACCAGCGTGACGCCCGATTACATCATCTGTCTCGAAACCGGGACCCGGCTGGTGCTGCTGCGCCGCCATCTGCGCGAGAGGTTGCAGCTCACGCCCGAGCAGTACCGCGCCCGCTGGGGCCTGCCGCCCGAATATCCGATGGCCGCGCCCAATTACATGCAGGCCCGGGCGGCTTCCCGCGCATGATGGCCCCTTGGCAAGGAGTTCTTGAAAACTACAACAATACCTGCAAGAATTGTATGGTTACCGTCGAAGAATTCGACTTGCAGATGCCCATGGAGGCCGTCGAGGCTGCGCCAGTCCTCGCCCGACCGCCGCAAGGGGCATGCACCCTGGATGAAAGGGCGGAAATGACGAAACCGAATTCGAAGACCGAACTGCTCAGCACCATCGTGGCCTCCTACGCCGCGCGCCCGGATGTCGACAGCGACGATATCGTGGCGCTGGTCGCCAAGCTGCGCCGCGAGCTGGGGATCGAGACGCAGGACGCGCCCGCCGCCCCCGCCGCCCCGGCGCCCGAGGGCGGCCTCGCGCCGGCCATCCCGCTGTCGCGCGCCGTGACCGAGGACAGGGTCTTCTGCCTGTGCTGCGGCAAGGGCTTCAAGATGCTCAAGCGGCACCTGGGGGCCGAGCATGGCATGACCGAGGCCGAGTATCGCGCCGCCTTCGGCCTGCCCGAGGAGATGCCGCTGGTGGCGCCGAGCTATTCGCGGCGCAAGGCCAGCTACGCGCGCAAGGTGGGCTTTGGCCGCTACAGCCGCGAGACCGCGCGGCGCGACGACGAGACCGTCGGCTGAGACCGCCCGGGGCGCATCGCCACCACATCGCAGGAGCGCACCGCGGCGCCGCATCGGCGCCGCGGGCATGACAGGCGCGCCGCCCGGCGCGCGCAGGAGGACGGGCCATGGCCGGCGGCCAGACGATCATCATCAAGAAGGTCGAGGATGACGGCCATGACGACCATCATGGCGGCGGCTGGAAGGTGGCCTATGCCGACTTCATGACCGCGATGATGGCCTTCTTCCTGCTGTTGTGGATTCTCGCGGCGAGCGAGGAGGAGACGCTCGAGGGCCTGGCCGAGTATTTCACCCCCGCGGTCAGCGCGGTGGGGGCGAGCGGCTCCGACGGCGTGCTGCGCGGGCAGGTGGTCGAACTGGCCGGGGAGATGCGCGCCTCCGAGGGCGCGCCGCCGGTCGAGGCGCCCGACCTGCCCGATTTCGGCGCGAATGATCCGCTGCAGGTCTTCGACAGCCGGCTGCGCGATGCCGAGCCGCAGGTGGTGGTCGAGTATCTGCCCGCCGAGGCCGCGCCGCCGACCGAGGAGGAGCTGCAGGCGCGCCGCATGGCCGAGGCGGCGGCGCAGATGCGCGCGGCGCAGGAGCGGCGCGAGGCCCGGCTCGACGCCATCGAGGCGGAGATCGCCGCGCGCATCGCGGCCGAGCCGGCGCTGGCCGAGATCGGCGACAACCTGCGTCTCGACCGCACGCCCGAGGGGCTCCTGATGCAGATCCTCGACGAGGAGGAGCGCCCGATGTTCGCCACCGGCAGCGCCCGCATCGTGCCGCAGACCCGCGCGCTGATCGAGATCGTCGGCGAGACGGTGCGCGAGATGACGCATGACCTCGCGATCTCGGGGCACACGGATTCGCTGCCGTTTGCACGGCAGAACGATTATGGCAACTGGGAGCTCTCCTCGGACCGCGCCAATGCCACGCGGCGTGCGCTGATCGAGGCCGGGTTCCCGCCCGAGCGGATCGCCCGGGTGAGCGGCCTCGCCGATACGCAGCCGCTTTATCCCGACCGGCCCGAAGCGCCGCAGAACAGGCGGATCGGCCTGTTGCTGGAATATCCCGATCCGGGGCAGGAGGCCGCCGCCGCGCCGCGCTGAGCGGGGCGGGGCGGCCTGTCGGGGGTGATGCAGATCGGTCACGATCATGGCGCCCGCGGGGCAGGGGCCACGCTTCTGCCCCATTTCGGCCTCATTTGGCCGACAATCTGAACAGGCCCCGAACAGGCACCGCGGACAGGCCCGCGGCGGGGCGAAAAGACCCGAGACCCGAGACACGAACCGCAAAGCGGCGTGGGGCGGGAGAGCTAACCAGACCCGGAAAACAGGGCGGATCGATGCAGAGCAGTGACCTTCTCGAAGCCATCTGGCGCGGCGATATCGCATGCGCCGAAGACAGCGACGGCGGCGCCCGCCTCGGGGCCCTTCTCGACGCGCTGGTGCCGATGCGGCGGATCGGCCTGGCGCGCGGTGGCCACGGGGCGGGCGTGCAGATCCTGCCCGAGCAGACCGAGCTTCTGCCGGCGCTGGCGCTTGGCGACGTGATAGAGGAAGAGCTGGCGGTGGACGCCCCGCAAGGGGCGCTGGTGATGATCCTCGACCAGGCCGCGCTGCGGCCCGGCGCAGGCGATGCCGCCCGCGCCGGGCTCGCGGGGCGGCTGGTGGGCGAGCTTCTGATCGATGCGGTGCAGCGCGGCCTCTTTCCCATCGAGCGCGAGACCGAGGCGCTCTACCTGATGGCGCAGGGCTACGACGCGCTGGCCCACAGCCCCGAAATGGCGCGGCTCGGCCTCATGCCCGCCCCCTTCCGCATCGGCCTTGCCACCGCGCTGGCCAGCCTGTGGACCGGCGCGGTCGTGCGCGGCTCCGAGCCCGACGCGCTTCTCTGCGGCCCCGAGTTCCTGAACAGCCCGCGCCTGCGCGACTATCTCTGCGCGCTCGATGCGAGCTTCGTGCCGCCCGCGGCGGGGTGCGCCACGGCCGATCTGGTCCGCTTCGCGCCCGAGGCGCGGACGCATGACGCCTGGCTGCGGGAGATCGGCGAGCGCGTCGATGCGGTGCTGCGCCATGCCCGCACCGCGCAGGACGAAACCGCCCGCGAAGGCTGAGCCCCGACATGATCGTGCCAGCCCCCTCCCTGCCGGCCGGGCAGACGCCGCCCCTGGCGGGGCTGCGGGCATCAGGCGCGGCCGGCGCGGCCGCTTCGGGCTTTGCCGGTCTTCTCAGCGCCCAGCAGGGCCGCGCGCCCGAAGGGCAGGCGGCGCAAGCCGCAGCACCCGCACGGGCGACAGCGGCGCAGCCGCTCGATGCGCTGCAGGCCGAGCTCGAGGCCGTGGCGCAGGACGGGCTGGCGCAGCTTGCCGCCGCCGGTGGCGACGCGGCGGCGCAGGCGGACGCCATCACGCAGATGCAGGCCGGACTGCGCGAGGCGATCGCCGGGTTCGACGCCGCCCATGGCACCGAGTTGGCCGGGGCATTGCTCCCCGCCGGGCAGGAGACCGGCCCGGCTTCGGCCCTGATCTTCGCGGTGCCGCCCGGATCGGCGCAGGCGGTCGCGGCAGTGGAGAGGGCGATGGGCGGGGCCGCGCCGGGGCGCGTGGTTGCCGCCCTGACCCGGATTTCGGACCTGCTCGACACCGCCGCGACGGCGATGGGCGGCGCTGCCGGGCGCGCGGTTCCCGCTCCGGCGCATCCTTCGCCGGTGCATGACAGCGCCGGTGCGCCGCCCGCCCCGGCCGGGGCGACCGCCACCGCCGAGCCGGGGATGGCCGCCGCCGCGCTGCCCTTTGCGCGCGCCAAGGCGCCCGATGGCCCGCCGACACCGCTTCAGGCTCTCGCCCCCGGCCACGAACGGGCGGGCGCGCCGGGCGCGTCGTCGGAAAGGAGCGCAGCCCCCGGACAGGCGGCGCAGGCCGCACCCGCCGCGATCGCGCAGGCCCCTGCGCAAGCACCCTTGAGCTTTTCGGCGCTGATCTCGGAGGCGCGGCTCATCGGCGGCGAGACGGCGGTGGGCGGGCCGGATCATCCGGGGGGCGATCTGCCCGGCGCGGAGCCGGGGGCCGCGCCCGCGCGCGGCGTCGAGACGGCCGCGCCCCTGAAGGCGCCCGCAGCGCCGCCCGCGCCGGCACCGCCGCCGAGCGGCTTTTCGCGGGCGCTGACCGCGCAGATCCGCGAAACCTCGATCGTCGAGGGCCGCACGCGGATCGCGCTCACCCCCGGGGGGCTCGGAGAGATCGAGATCGAGCTGAGCCGCGAGGCGGGCCAGCTCAAGGTGGTCATCCGCGCCGAGAACCAGACCGTGCTGCAGGCGCTGCGCGGCGACCGCGACGGCCTGATGAACCTTCTGGCCGAAAGCGGTGCCGCGCAGGACGAGAGCCAGCTCAGCTTCGAATCCTTCGAGCGGGGCGAGGGGCGCGGGCGCGAGGGCGCCGCGCCACATGCCCGGCCGCGCGGCGCGCCCGGCGAGGACGGCACCGCCGACACCGTCGACCCTGCCGCCACCCCCGACCCGTCCACCGCCGCCGCACCCGAAGGCGCCGCCGCGGGCGACGGGCAACTCGACATTCTCACCTAAGGCCGATCGGAGCCCCCAGATGGACAGCGTTTCCGCGCCCAGCGCCACACCGGCAACCGCCACCAGCGCCGCCGCCCAGAGCCGCGACAAGCTCGACGCCGATTACCAGAGCTTCCTGACGCTGCTGATCGCGCAGGTTTCCAACCAGGACCCGCTGGAGCCGATGGATTCGACCACCTTCGTGTCGCAGCTCGCGCAGCTCACCCAGGTCGAGCAGTCGATCACCACCAACGAGACGCTGGAAAAGATCGAGACCCGGCTCTCGGCCGCCAATGCGCGCGATGACGCGACGCTGATCGGGCGCGAGGTGCTGGCCCCGAGCGAGAGGGTCGCGCTGGCCGATGGCAGGGGCGTCTTTTCCTATGCGCTGAACGGCGAGGCAAAGTCGGTCTCGGCGCGGATCCTCGCCGAGGACGGCACCGAGCTGCGGCGCATCGACGGGCTGCCGGTCGCGGCGGAGGCGCGCCACGAGGTCGTCTGGGACGGGCTCGACCGCGAGGGGCTGCCTGTGCCCGATGGCAGCTTCACGGTCGAGATCGACGCGATCGACGCCGAGGAGGAGCCGGTGTTCTTCACCACCTATGCCGAGGCGCAGGTCGAGCGGGTCGCCTTCCGCGACGGCGCGGCGATGCTGCAGCTGGCCTCCGGCGCCGAGATCGCGGCCGACAGCATCGTCAGCATCCGCTGAGCCGCACCAGCCTCGGCCGGCTCAAGGCGGGGCGGCGCGCCGCGCTCAATTGGTCAGCTGTGCCTGCGGGGCCTCCGGGGCCGCGGGGGCCGTCATGGCGGCGGCCTGCTGCTGGCGCTGCGGAATGTCCTGCCGGGCCACGTCCTGCTTGAAGAGATTCGGAAACAGCACCTCCTCGACCGGCATGCCGATCGCCTTGAGATCGCCCAGCACCCGCGCGGAGAGCGCATCGGTGTCGATTGCGGGGCCGGTCATCGCCGGGGAGGCGGCCGCCTCGCTCAGCGAGGCGAGCACCGCGTCGCGCATCCGCATCAATGTCGCGGGGCTGTCCTCGACCTGCGCGACCAGATCCGCCGCCGGCAAGGCAAGCGCGATGTCGGCCACGACATAGGTGATGCTGCGCGGCTTCAGCACCGGCACCGTCAGCCGCCCGATCTGCAGGAGCTGTGCCGCCTGTGCCGGATCGGGGCCGGTCTCGGCATGGGCCGCGTCTTCGGCCGCGTGCGCCTCGCTGTCGCCATCTGGATCGACCGGCGCGGGGGGGATGCCCGGGGCCGCCTGGGGGGCCGCCCCCTCCGCTGGCGGCTCGGCCGCGGCGGCCTCGCTTGCGAGACCGGCTTTGTCGGGCACGAGATACACCCCGGCCGCGTAGCCGCCCGCGAGGGAGGCCAGCGGCAGGGAAACGATCAGGATCATGGATTTCATCGGACCATCGCGTGTTGTGCGTTCGGTCCTTGATGCCCCCTCTTCGTGGCGGCATTTGCCTGTCAGTAGGGCAAGATGATGTCCATCGCATCCTCGCCATAGCCGCGCTCTTGGGTGCGCGACAGCTGCCCGCGCCCGCCATAGGTGATGCGCGCCTCGGCGATCTTCTCATAGGGAATGGTGTTGTTCATCTGGATATCCTCGGGCCGGATGATCCCCGCGACACGCAGCTCGCGCAGCTCCTGGTTCACCTTGACCTCCTGACGGCCCGCAATGACGAGATTGCCGTTGGGCAGCATCTGCACCACCAGCGCCGCGACCTTCAGCTCGATCGATTCGGTGCGGGTGATCGAGCCCGAGCCCGAGACGTCGGTCGAGGAGCCGATATCGACGAGGTCGCCCTGCGGCAGGTCGTCGGGGCCGACGCCGGGCAGGATCCGGTCGATCTGGGTGCCGTAGCCGAACAGGGCCGGGAAGGCGAGCGTGCTCTGCCCATCGCGCGAGCGCTGGCCCGCATTCCTGAGCTGGGCGCGGTCGTCGATCTCGATGTCGACGGTGAGGATGTCGCCGACCTGGCTGGCGCGCTGATCGGCGAAGAAGCCGCCCGAGCCGCTGCGCTCCCAAAGCGAGGCCGCCTCGGCGCGCTGGTAGACGCGCGGGGGGGCAGGCGGCGGCATCGGCACAGAGACGGCGGCCGCCTCGGGGATGGTCGCCGGGTTCACCGCGATGGCGGTGGTCTGCGGCTCGCGGTCGAAGCGGTCGCGCGCCGCGCCGCAGCCCGACAGCAGCGCCGCCCCCAGCATCAGGACGGGCAGGGGGCGCAGATGGCTCAAGCTCAACGGGTGACCTCCACGATGCCCTCGGCCATGGCGGTGCCGGTGAGGGTGGTGTTGCTCGACGTGTTGACGATGCGGACCTCCTGTCCGCGATGCGCGTCCGACAGCGCCCGGCCCGGCGCGGTGAGACGCATCGCGCCGTCCGAAAAGGTGATGGTGACCTCGTCGCCGCGGTCGATCACGAGGGGCTGCATCACCGATTGCACCATGACGGGGCGGCCCTCGGGCAGCATCCGGCGCACCTGCATGCCGATCACCGCCTCGGGCTCGATCACCGCATAGGGGCCGAGCCGGGCCTGCGGCAGACGCAGCTCGGTCAGATCGGCCTCCGCGACGATGTCGCCGGGCATCAGCCGCCGGTTCGGGACCGGCAGCGGCACCATCACGGCGGCGAGCCCGCTGACGCGGTGCAGCCCGCCGGTCTCGTCGACGGCATTGGCGACGAAGCGGCCCGAGGCCGGGTCCATCCAGAATTCGGCGATGAAGGCGGCCTCATTGGGCGGCTGACCGGCAAAGCCGATCTCGAACTCGGCCCGCCCGGGCAGGGCGGGGCCCAGATGGTCGCGCGCGCGCTCTTCGACCAGCACCGGCAGCGGCGCGGCGGTGCCGGCCGCGGGCAGCGCGAGCGGGGCGGCGAGCGCCGCGAGAAGGGCCAGCGCGCGCATCACTTGATCTGGTTGGCGGCGGTCATCATCTGGTCGGCCGTCTCGAGCGACTTGGAGTTCATCTCGTAGGCGCGCTGCGCCGAGATCAGGTCGGTGATCTGCTGGATGATGTTGACGTTGGAGTTCTCCAGATAGCCCTGCCGCAGGATGCCGATGCCTTCGTCGCCGGGATTGGCGGGCACCGCATCGCCCGAGGCGGTGGTGGCCTCCAGCAGGTTGCCGCCGAGCTGGCGCATGCCGGCGGCGTTGGTGAAGGTCGACATGGTGATCCGCCCCAGCTCGACCGGCGCGGGATCGCCGCCGACATAGGCCATGACCACGCCCTGCTCGGAGACCTCGATCTGGGTGGTGTTGTCGGGCACGACGATGCCGGGGTCGAGCTCGTAGCCCTGCAGGGTGACGAGCTGCCCCTCGGCCGAAAGCTGGAAGGCGCCGTCGCGGGTGAAGGCCTGGCCGCCATCGGGCAGGTTGACCGCGAAGAAGCCGCGCCCGTCGATCGCCAGATCGAGCTGGTTCTCGGTCGCCAGAAGCCCGCCTTGGGTGTTGAGCCGCACGGTTCCGGCGGTCTCCACGCCAAAGCCGATATCGACGCCGGTGGGCCGCGCGGTCCCGGCTTCGGAGGTGAGCGCGCCCTCGCGGCGCACCGTCTCGTAGATCAGGTCCTGGAACGCCGCCCGGCTCGATTTGAAGCCGGTGGTGTTGGCGTTGGCGATGTTGTTGGAGATGACATCGACATTGGTCTGCTGGGCCAGCATGCCGGTCGCGGCGATTCCGAGGGCTTTCATGGTCGGGCTCCTGTGTCGGGTCCGTGAAAAGGGATCAGCTGACGCTGCCGATGCGGCGCAGCATGTCGCGCGTGAGGTCGTCCTCGCCGCTCACCAGCTTGAGCGCGCGCTCATAGGCCTGCTGGATCGACATCAGCCGGGTCATCTCGACCACCGGCTGGATGTTGCTCGCCTCGATCATGCCTTGCATGACGCGGGTGCCGTCGGTGGCGGCGCGCGCCCCCTCGGCCCCCTCGGGCGGAAGGAACATGCCCGCGCCGAGGCGCTCGTAAGATTGCAGGTCGGGCAGCTCGAACAGGCCGATCCGGCCGATCACCCCGCCCGCCATGGTCGAGATCGCGCCGTCCTGGCTGATCGAGACATCGCCGCCCAGATCGGGCGGCAGCGCGATCGGCGCGCCGCCCGCATCGAGCACCTTGGCGCCGTTGAGGGTGACCAGCGTGCCGTCGGGGTCGAGCGCGAAGCGCCCGTCGCGGCCATAGGCGGTGCGCCCGTCGCCGGTCTCGTAGCCGAACCAGGCATCGCCCTGCAGCGCAAGGTCGAGCGGGTTGCCGGTGCGGGTCATCGCGCCCTGCTCGGGGTTCATGTAGGAGCCCCGGTCGATCAGGAAGTCGGTGTCCTGGCCGCCATCGAGGCCGGTCTCGCGGTGCAGGTAGCTGTCGAACACCACCCGCTCGCCCTTGAAGCCGGCGGTGTTGGCATTGGCGATGTTGTTGGCCGTCACGTCGAGCGCGTTGTGCATCGCCGTGGCCAGCGACAGCGAAACATAAGTGCCGTTGTCCATCGCCCGCTGTCTCCCGTTTCCCACGATTCCCGGCGCTTGTTGGCCGGTGCCGAGGCTGTTGTTGCTTCGTTGCGGGATTCGATCAAGGATAACTCAAATCAATTCATGGGGTCGTGGCGGATTTGCCAAGATTACTGAGCATATGCCTGGGGATGGCCTTGCTGGCGGATCCGGCGGCGGCGGCGGCAGAGATGCCCGCCGCCGCCACGACCGAATCCGGCCCTGGCGCGGCGGCGGGGGCTCTGGATTACCTCGATCGGCGCGGCGCGCTGATCGCGGCGCTCGGCGCCGCGCCCGGCCCGCGCGCGCGGGCCGATCTGCTGCTCGATCTCGCCGCGCTTTCGGTCGGCGCGGCGCTGGCGCCCGAGGCGCGCTCCTATCTCGACGGCCTGCCGCAGCCCGGCCCCGAGGGGCTCGACGCGGCGCAGCAGCGGCGGCGCGACCGGATCATGCTCGCGGCCTGGGGGGTCGATGGCGGCACGCTGTCGCCGCCGCTTCCGGCCCGGCGGCAGATCGAAGCCGAGGCGGGCGACTGGGCCGAGCGGCCGGTCTGGCGCGCGCTGGCGCTGGCCCGCGAGGGCGAGCCGCAGGCCGCCAGCGCGGCGCTGTCGCGGCTCGACCCCGCGCTCGATGCGCTGGCGCCCGCGCTTCGCGCGGCGGTGCTGCCCGAGCTTCTCGAAGCGGCGATCGACGCCAAGCTGTGGGAGGCGGCGCATGGCCTGGCGCAGCGCTTCGACGCCCATGCCGAGCTGCGCGGCGGCAGCGCCTACCGCTTTCTTCTGGGCCGGGCCGCGCAGGCGGGCGGCAATCCGGTGATGGCCTTCGACAGCTATGCCATGGCGGCGGGCGGCAGCGATGCCTGGGCGCAAAGGGCGCGGCTGGCGCTGATCGATCTGGGCCGGGCGACCGGCACGCTGCCGCCCGAGGACGGCGCGGCGCTCCTGCGGCAAAGCTGGCACCTGTGGCGCGGCGACGCGCTGGAGATCGCCACGCTGGAGCGGCTGGCCGAGGTCGAGCATGGCCGCGGCGAGACCGAAGCGGCGATCCGGGCGCTGACCGAGATCCAGCGCCGCCACGGCGACAGCGATGCGGCGCGCGACAGCGGCGCGCGGCTCGACGAGATGGTGGCCGAGCTTTACGCCCGCGGCGGCTCCGGCGCGCTGCCGATCGGGGCCTTCGTGGCCGCCCATCGCAGGGTGTCGCCCGACCTGATGTTCCGCCCCGGCTTTGCGGCGCAGGCCGAGAAGCTGGCGGCGCGGCTTTACGAGATCGGCGCGACGGATGCGGCGGCGCGCGAATACGCCGCGCTGCGCGACCAGCTCGCGGTGATGCGCGACCTCGGGCTCGAACCCGTGCCGCAGGCCCGGCTCGATGCGCTGCGGCTGGCGCAGGCCGAGGCGCTGCTGCGCGGCGGCCAGACCGCGCAGGCGGCAGCGGCGCTGGGCACCGCGCCCGCCTCCGCCCCCGAGCTGCGCGACCGCATGGCTTACTTGCGCGCCCGGCTGTCGAGTGCGGCGGGCGACGGGGCCGGGGTCATCGCCACGCGGATGGATGTCCCCTCCGAGAGCTACCGCCGGCTGCGCGCGACGGCGCTGTTCGATCGCGGCGACTGGGCGGCGGCGCGCGACGATTACCTCGCGCTGTGGCGCGAGGCGCCCGCGCGTCTCGGCCCGGCCGAGGCGATCCGGCTGCTGCTCTCGGCGCATCGCGCGGGCGATGCCGACTTGGTCGACGAGCTTCTGGCCGAGCTGCCGCGCCTCGCGCGCAGCCCCGAGCTGGCCGAGATCGCCCGCTCGCTGGCACCGGTGGCGCCGCTGGCGCTGCCGATCGGTCAGAAATCCGCCACGGACCGGATGCAGGATGCCGATGCGGCCCTGCGCCGGCTCGAACGCGTCGCGAAGGATGGCTGATGGCCGTCGCCGCTTCACCCTGCCGGCGCAGGCCGGCACCACTCACAGGCCCGGGCGGCAACGGCCCCGGCGGCACAACGAATGAAGGACAGGCAGGATCATGAGCATTTCCTACGCCATGCAGACCGGGGTCAGCGGTCTGCGCGCCAACTCGACGGCCGTCGGCCGGATCTCGGAGAACATCGCCAACGCCAACACCGACGGCTATCGGCGCAGCTTCGTGCAGATGGTCACCACCAGCACGCTGAGCGACGATGCGAGCTTCTCGTCCTCGGGCGTGCGCGCCGTGCAAGGGGCCGATGTCAGCACCGAGGGCGCGCTGCGCGCCACCAACAGCAGCACCGATCTGGCGATCGGCGGCAGCGGCTTCTTCGTGGTCTCGAAAGAGCCCAACGAAACCAATGAAACGAACTTCATGCTGACCCGTGCGGGCTCCTTCCTGCCCGACGAGAACGGCGATCTGCGCAATGCCGCGGGCTATTACCTCGCCGGTTTTCCCTATGATCAGACCGCCTCGATCGGCACCGTCGACCGCAACCAGTTCGGCGATTTGAAGACCGTCAACCTGGGCAGCCTGTCGCAGACCGGCTCGCCGACCGGGCAGATGAAGGTCAGCGGCAACCTGCCCGCCCAGCAGACCGGCCTCGACGCGCCGGGCGAGCCCTTCCTCAGCTCGGCCGAATATTACAGCCCGCTGGGCGAGGCCGAGCGGATGCAGTTCTCCTGGCAGCCCTCCGAGACCGAAAGCCGCTGGACGCTCAGCATCTCGGGCTCCGACGGCACGGATTACGGCAGCGTCGATGTCGATTTCCACGACAGCGGCCCGCTGGCCGGCGCGCCGAAGGCCTATTCGGAGGGGAGACCCGCCGATGAGAACACGCCGAATTTCGCCTTCGATCCCGCGACCGGCACCGCGACGCTGACGGTCGACAACGGCACCGAGCCGCAGGTGATCGAGGTGGCGCTCGGCGCGCCCGACGAGCATAACGGCATGACCCAGTTCGCGGGCGATTACTCGGCGCTCAAGATCGGCTCCGACGGGGCCGAGAGCGGCGTGCTGGTGCGCACCGAGATCGACGAGCGCGGCGATGTCTACGGCGTCTTCAACAATGGCAGCCGCAAGCCGCTCTACAACATTCCGCTGGCCGAGGTCGCCAATCCCGACGGGCTGCTGGCGGGCGACGGCAACGCCTATGCGCTGTCGCGCAGCTCCGGCAAATTCAGCCTGAACCAGGCGGGGCAGGGCTCGGCCGGCTCGCTGACGGCGGGGGCGCTCGAAAGCTCGAATGTCGAGGTGGCGCAGGAGCTGACCGACCTGATCAGCACCCAGCGGGCCTATTCGTCCAACGCCAAGATCGTCACCACCGTCGACGAGATGCTCGACGAGACGATGCGCCTGAAGCGCTGAACGCGCAAAAGGGGGCAGGGCGGCCGCAGAACGCGCCGCGCCCCCGGCTTTTGGAGATATCGAAATGAGCATCACCAGTGCCTTCGCCATGGCCCGCAGCGGGCTCGCCGCCACGGAAAGCCGGGCCGGTCTCACCTCGGGCAACATCGCCAATGCCACGACCGAGGGCTATGCCAAGCGCAGCGCGCCGCTGACCTCGCAGGGCGGCGGCGGGGTCGCCGTTTCGGGCATCCAGCGCGCCACCGAGGCCCGGCTCGAACAGGCGCACCGGATCGAGATCTCGCGCGTGGCGGGCCAGCAGGCCACCGCCGCCGCGCTCGAAAGCTATGCCGCCACGCTGGGCGGGATCGGCGAGGGCAGCAACCTGTCGGACCGGCTGTCCAAGCTTCAGGTGGGGCTCGACGCGCTGGCCGCCAACCCGGCCGAGCCCGCCATCCAGCAGGACGCGCTGCGCGCCGCGACCGGCTTTGCCACGGGGCTGGCCGACACCGCGGAGGCGCTGGAGCGGGTGCGCGAGCAGACCGCCTCGGCGGTCGTTTCGGATGTGGCCACGGTCAACGAGACGCTGCGCGAGGTCGTCGAGCTCAACACCCGGATCAGCGCGGAGCCCGGCGCGACGCCGCGCCGCGCCGGGCTGGAGGACAGCCTGTCGAAGACGCTCGACGGTCTGGCCGAGATGCTCGACCTGCGGGTCAGCCGCGATGAACGGGGGCGCATTTCGGTCGCCATGCCGGGCGGCGCGATGCTGGTCGAGAACGACGCGGCGCATGAGCTGGAATACGATGTCACCGAGGCCAGCCTGTCGGTGAACGGCGTCGATGTGACCCCGGGCGTGGCCGGGGCGCGCGGCTCGCAGGAAGGACGCCTTGCCGGGCGGCTCGAACTGCTCGGCGACGCGCTGCCGCGGATGCAGGCGCAGCTCGACACGCTGGCCGGTGCGGTGATCCAGGGCTTCGAAGCGGCGGATGCGTCGCTCGCGCCCGGCCAGCCGGGGCTGTTCACCGATGGCAAAAACGCCTTCGATCCCGAACAGGTCGAGGGCCTCGCGCGGCGCATCGCAATCAACCCCGCCGCGCGCGAGGATCAGGGCGGCGGCGCCTGGCGGCTGCGCGACGGCATGGGGGCCGCGGCGCCGGGCCCCACGGGATATACCGGGCAGGCCGATGCCTTCTCGCAGGCGCTTGCGGGCGAGATGAGCTTCGACGCGAAGGCGGGGCTGGGGGCTTCGGCCACGGCGTCGGATTTCGTCGGCTCGCTCCTGTCCGAGCAGCAGGCGCTGCGCAACGACGCGCGCGACCGCGCCGAATCGCTCGGCGCCGGGCGCGACGCCGCCGCCCGGACCCGCGCGGCGGTGCAGGGGGTGAACATCGACGAGGAGCTGCAGCAGCTGATGCTGATCGAGCAGAGCTATGCCGCCAACGCCACCGTCATGCGCACGCTCGACGAGATGATGGACACGCTTCTGGCCGCGGTCCGATAGGAGGGACTTGCAATGATCTCGACAAGGATGACGGCCACGCTGCAAAACGCCCTGACCAGCCGCCGCAACATTTCCGAGCTGTCGCAGCGGCTCGACAAGGCCGGGCAGGAGGTCAGCACCGGCAAGCATGCGGAGATGTACCGCACGCTCGGGCCGCGCGCGGCCGAAACCCTGGCGGTGCGCAGCCAACTCACCCGGCTCGATGGCTTCGTCCAGTCCAACGACGCGCTGGCGCGCAAGCTCGAATCGGGCAGCAGCGCGCTGAACGACATCCGCGCCAGCGTCCAGCCGGTGATCGAACTGGCCTTGCAGTCGGGCAGCGCCCGGCAGTTCTCGGGCAGCTTGCAGCAAAGCGCGCGGATGGCGCTCGAACAGGTCATCGGCACCGCCAATCGCAGCCATGTGGGCGAGGCGCTGTTCTCCGGCATCGACACCGACCGCGCGCCCTTGCAGCCCTTCGACGAGGCCAACCCGAATGGCGGCCGCTCGCCGCGCGAGATGGTCGAGACGGTGATCGGCACGGGCCCGGGCAGTGCCGCCGAGGCCGAGACCATGGCCGCGGCGCTGGCCGAGGCCTTCGCGCCCGGCACCGGCGATTTCGAGGGCAGCTTCTACAACGGCACCCCGGCGGCCACGCCCGACCGGCTCTCGGCGCGGATCGACGAGAACGAGACGATCACCTACGGCGTGCAGGCCAATGATCCGGGCTTCACCGATCTGCTGCGCGGCCTGTCGATGCTGGCCACCACCGACATCTCGCAGATCGCCGATGAAGGCGCGGCGACGGCCTGGCTCAGCGAAGCGGTCACCGCCATGACGGGCGGCAGCGACGCGCTCTTGCAGGCCGAGACCCGGCTCGGCGCGCAGCAGGCGCGGCTCGAGACGGTGATGGAGGCGCAGGCGGCCAAGCGCGATCTCTACACCAGCCAGATCAACGCCATCGAGAATGTCGACCCCTTTGAGGCAGCGACCCGGCTGACCGAGCTGCAGACCCAGCTCGAAGCGAGCTACATGGTCACCTCGCGGCTCTCCAAGCTGTCCTTCCTCAACTATCTCTGACAGCCCTCCATGCACAGTTTGCATTAATGCAACCTGTGCATGGATTGATCCCGCCTATCCTTGCTAGGCCGTGGCGGGTTTCGCTAGGGTCGGGGCGGAACACGGCAGGAGAGCGGATCATGGCAGCACGGATGTTCGGGCTTCGGCCCGCTCTCGCCCTCGCAGTGTGCCTGCTGCCCTTCGCCCCCATGCCCGCCATGGCCGAGGTGCGGATCAAGGACATCGCCCAGTTCGAGGGCGTGCGCGAGAACCAGCTCGTCGGCTACGGCCTCGTGGTGGGCCTCGCCGGGACGGGCGATTCCTTGCGCAACTCGCCCTTCACCCAGCGCTCGATCGAGGGGATGCTGGAGCGCTTGGGCGTCGGCAACCTGACCGACGAGCAGATGCGCACCCAGAACACCGCCGCCGTCATGGTCACCGCCATGCTGCCGCCCTTCGCGCGGCGCGGCTCGACCATCGACGTGGTGGTCTCGTCGCTGGGCGACGCCTCGAGCTTGCGCGGCGGCACGCTGATCGTCACGCCGCTGACCGGCGCGGATGGCGAGGTCTATGCGGTGAGCCAGGGGCCGATCGCGGTGGCGGGATATGCCGCCCAAGGCGCCAATGCCAGCATCGTCGAGGGCGTGCCGACGGTGGCGCGGATCGAGAACGGTGCCACGGTCGAGAACGAGATCGACTTTGCGATCAACGAGATGAACAGCATCCGCATCGCGCTGCGCACGCCCGATTTCACCACCGCCGAGCGGATCGAGCAGGCGATCAACGACCGGCTCGGCGGCGGCGCCACGGCGCTCGATTCGGGCACGATCGAGGTGCGCCCCACCGGCAAGTCCGACATTCCCGGCCTTCTGGCCGAGATCGAATCGCTGCGCGTGCAGCCCGATGCCATCGCCAAGGTGGTGATCGACGCGCGCTCGGGCACCATCGTGATCGGCGCGGATGTGCGCATCGCCGAGGTGGCGGTGAGCCAGGGCGGGCTCACCGTGATCGTCAAGGAGGAGATCGAGGTCAGCCAGCCCGAGCCGATCTCCATCGGCAACACCGTGGTGGTGCCGCAGACTGAGGTGACGGTCGAGGAAGAGGAGGCGCAGTTCTCGATCCTCGAAGGCGATGTCAGCCTGCAGCGCCTCGTCGACGGGCTCAACGCCATCGGCGTCACCGCCAGCCAGACCATCTCGATCCTGCAGGCGATCAAGGCCGCGGGCGCGCTTCACGCCGATCTGGAGATCATCTGATGCAGATCACCCCCGGACCGCTTTCGATCGCGCCGCTGGCGCGCACCCGCGAGCCCGATGCCGAGACGATGGAGACGGCCAGGCAGTTCGAGGAGATGTTCCTCGCCCAGACGGTGGACGAGATGCTCAAAAGCGTCGGCACCGGCGCCTTCGGCGGCGGCCATGCCGAGGAGCAATGGCGCAGCTTTCTGGCGCGCGCCTTCGCCGAACAGATCGCCGATCAGGGCAGCACCGGCATCGCGCAGAGCGTGGCGCGCGCGATCGGCGCCTATGAGGATGCAGGCCAGGGAGAGGGCGCATGAGCGAGACGAGCAGCGAGGCACGGGCCGATGGCGTGATGGAGGACATCGCGGCGCTGACGGCATTGCTCGACCGGGAGGTCGCGGCGATCGGGTCGGGCGATCTGTCGGGCGTCGCGGCGCGGCTCGACGAGAAGAGCCGCCTCGGGGCCCGGCTCGAAGCGCAGACCGCCTGGATCGAAGCCGCGCTGGGGCAGGGCGACGAGGCGGCCTCCAAGCTGCGCGACAGCCTTGCCGATCTGTCGGTGCTGATCGCGCGCGATGCGGCGATGCTGGAGCGGATGCGCGAGACCACCGCCAGCGTCGCGCGCGATCTGGAGCGGCTGCGCGCGAGGCACGGGCTGGGCGGGCTCTATGGTGCGAACGGGCACCGTAACCCGAAGGACACGCTTTCCCGCGCGCCCATGGATAAATCGGTCTAGCGCCACAAACGCGCCCCAATTGAGGGCTTTAACCATAGTTACCGCGGCGGATGCCGACTTCGTCAGAAAGACGATCGAACAGTAAGAAACTGGAGCAGTAAAAATGTCTTCGATCCTCACCAACAATTCCGCGATGTCCGCCCTCTCGACCCTGCGGGGCATCAACAACAACCTCAACCAGACCCAAGACCGCATCTCGACCGGTCTCAAGGTCGCCTCGGGCAAGGACAATGCCGCCTACTTCGCGATCTCCGAGACGATGAAGGGCGACAGCGGTATGAATAAGGCCATTAACGAAGGCCTTACGATGACGAAGAACGCTGTGGCTACTGGCCGTGTAGGCGCTGAGTCTATCGCTGATCTTGCCAATCAAATTGGCGAGCGTATCGCTTTCGCAATGGAAGGAACTGAAGCGGTTCGTGCTAAAGTTCAGGAGGAGATCAAAGAGAAGGTCGCGCAAGCGAAAACCATTCTCGATCAATCTTCTTTCAACGGCCAGAATATGATCAAGGCTGGCACTAAAGGAACCCCCGATTCTTATACCATAACTACAGGTATCACTCGTACAAGCGCCACGGCTGTGTCGCAAACGACCATGACTGTTACTGGTCTCGATCTCGAGAAGGTATATGATGACCTCGCTGCTATCAACATTACTGGTGCGACACCGGATATGGATGCTCAGCTGACTGCTGCGGTCACTGCCAAGAGTACCGCTCTTGATGGTGCAACGTCCATGGGCGTCGCCGAAAAGTCTCTGGGAACGCAGCAGGACTTTTTGAGCACGCTGACAGATACCCTTGATTCGGGCGTCGGCGCGATGGTCGATGCGAACATGGAAGAGGAAGCGGCCCGTCTGCAGGCGCTGCAGGTGCAGCAGCAGCTGGCGTCGCAGTCGCTCTCGATCGCCAATCAGGCGCCGCAGCAGATCCTGAGCCTGTTCCGTTAAACAATGATGCGGCCCGCCCCTTTGGGCGGGCCGTTTCCCCACCGGGCCTAGGTCCCGCTTCCCCTGACCGATTTCGACCGGCTGACGCGCCCGCGCGATCCTCGGGTCATGCCCGCGTCCGCCTCCACCACACCCCGCGAGAAGAGCGGGGCCCAGAGCGAGAGCAGAACGCATGAGCATCGCCGCCTACAAGACCACCATCCGCGAAAGCGAATCCCCCCGCCAGATCGAGCGCCGTATCCTCAGCCGCGTCACCGGCCAGCTGGCCGCCCGCGCCGAGGCCTATGACCGCGCCGAAAGCAAGCTCGACCGCGGCGCGATCCTGGCCGATGGGCTGCGGGACGATCTTGCCACCAACCAGAAATTCTGGCACGAATTGCAGTTCGACCTCGCCCAGCCGGGCAACGGGCTGCCGGCGGAGCTGCGCGCCGGGCTCATTTCGCTCGCGCTCTTCGTCGACCGCCAGACCAGCGCCGTCATGGGCGGCAATGCCGGTGTCGGCGCGCTTGTCGAGATCAACCGCTCGATCGTCGCCGGGCTCGCGGGGCAGGCCCCCCAAGTGGCCGAGGTGGCCTGAGATGCCGCTGAAGCTCACCCTCAAGCCCGATGAGCGCATCGTCGTCAATGGCTGCATGATGCGCAATTCCTCGCGCCGCCACGTGCTGACCATCGAAAGCCATGCCGACGTGGTGCGCGGGCACGACCTGCTCGATGACGACGCGCCCGCGACGCCGGTGACGCGGGTCTATTACCTGATCCAGACCGCGCTGATCAAAAGCGCGCTGCGCGACGACCTGCTGCCGCTGATCCAGAAGCAGCTCGCCGATCTCGCCACGACCTTCGGCCATCCCAGCCTCGGCCATGTCTTCGAAGCGGCGAATTACGTCTCGATCGGCGATTACTACAAGGCGCTGCGCGCGCTGCGCCCGGTGATCGCGCATGAGGCCGATCTGTTCGCGCATATCGCCGCGCGCGACAAGGCCGCCATGGCGGCGCTTGCGCCAGAGGCGCATGAAGCCGGGCGGCGGGCGGTCGGATGATCAGCCTCACGGGGCTCAACACCCGGATGGGCCTGCAGCTGGTGGACGCCACGCGCGACCGCCAGATCGAGATGATCCGCGACGGCGCGCAGGACAAGCGCGCCATCGCCGCCTTCGAGGAGCGCATCGGCGAGGTGCAGTCGGTCGAGCAGCTGATGGAGGACCGCGAGCTCTATGTCTTCGTGATGAAGGCCTTCGATCTCGAGGACCAGATCTTCGGCAAGGCGATGGTCAGGAAGATTCTCGAAAGCGATGCGAGCAAACCGGACGCTCTGGTGAACCGGCTGACCGATCCGCGCTTTCGAGAGATGCACAAGGTCATGGGCTTCTCGAAGGAGGGTGACGCCAACGAGAACACCGGCGATGTCGCGTGGCGCGCGCAGATGGTCGAGCGCTATGTCGGCCAGCGCTTCGAAAGCGCCCAGGCCGAGCAGAACGAGAAGGTCGGCACGGTGCTGGAATTCCGCCGCAAGGCGGGCGAGGTCAGGTCCTGGTTCGACATCCTGAAGGACAAGGATCTGAGCGAGTTCATGCGAACGGCGCTCGGCGTGCCCGCCAGCGCCGCGGGGCTCGACATCGACAAGCAGGTCGAGCTGTTCAAGCAGAAGTTCGACCTCGAAAAGCTCAAGGACCCGGCCGAGCGCGAAAAGCTCGAGCGCACCTATGTCGCGATCTCGGACGCCAAGGCGGGGGTGCAATCCTCGGCCAATGCCGCGCTCTCGCTGATGAACGCGGCCGTGAACGCCGGCGCGGGCGGGCGGTTCGCGCCGATCACGCTCGACATCAGCGCCATCACCGCGCTGCCGCGCCGCACCTACTAGGCGCCGCGCGGCGCGCGCCGCCTCACTCCAGGATTTCCTCGTCCTCGTCGCCCGCGCTCGGCAGCTCGATCGCGCCTTCGTCGGCAAGCTGGCGGGTGTAATCGACGATCATGGTCTGGGCGGCGCGCGCGTCGCGGCCCCGGACCGGGCCCATGGTGCTCATCTCGTCGAGCAGCATGTCGCGCGCCCGCGCGGTCAGCGCGTCGAGGAAATGGCTGCGCATCTCCTTGCTGGCGCCGCGCAGCGCCAGCGGCAGGGTGTTGCCGGTCAGCCCGCGCATCACCCGCGCGAGGCTCTGCGCGTCGAGCCGGATCAGGTCGTCGAAGGTGAACATCTTGGCGGTGATGGCATCGAGCGCGCCGGGCTTGCGCGCGTCGAGCGCGGCTTGCAGCCCCTCGAACACGTCGCGGTCGAGCTTGTTGAACAGATCCGCCATGCGCTGTTCCATCTCGACGCCGTTCGACTGGCCGCCCGCCGAGAGCATGTCGGCCTGCAGCGTCTCCTCGATCTGCGCCATCATCCGGGGCGGCACCGCCTCCATGCGGATCATCCGCTCGACCACCTCGCCCATCTTTTCCTCGCCCAGGAGCGGCAGCACCTTGGCCGCGACCTCGGTGTCGACATTCGACAGGATCGCCGCGGCGGTCTGCTCGTGCTCGCTCTTGAGATAGGTGGCGATGGTGTTTTCGTTCATCGCCGAGAACCGCGCCCAGAGATCGCGCTCCTTCAAGGGGCCGCGAATGTCGCGCAGGATCACCTCGACCTGCTCCTCGGGCAGGAAGGCGCGCAGCATGCCCTCGGCGGTGGCGAGGGATCCCACCACGCCGCCGCCGGTGTCGACCCCTTCGGAGAACTCGGCCAGCACCGCCTCGACCAGCTCGGCCTGCACCACGCCGAGCCGCGCCACCGCGCGGGTGATCTTGCTGATCTCCTCGGGCGGCAGCTTGCGCATCAGCTCGGAGCCGCGCTCTTCGCCCAGGCATAGAAACAGGATCGCCGCCTTTTCGGGGCCGCGCAGCCGGCGCAGCGGCGGGGTGGGCGCCGTCGCGGCGGCGCGCACGGGGCTCGGCTCGGGGGCGCCTGCGGGGGTCATCGCGTTCATCGTCATCCTCCGGCCAGGGGCACGTAGCTTTCCATCAGGCTGCCCGCCAGCATGTACCAGCCGTCGATCAGCACGAAGAAGATCACCTTGAACGGCAAGGAGATCAACACCGGCGGCAGCATCATCATGCCCGCGCTCATCAGCACCGAGGCGACGATCAGGTCGATCGCCACGAAGGGCAGGTAGATCAGGAAGCCGATCGAGAAGGCCCGGCGCAGCTCCGAGATCATGAAGGCCGGGATCAGCGCGCGCCAGCCCGCCTCTTGGGCCGTCTCGGGCAGGGGCAGGGGCTCGGCGCCGTCGGCGCGTGCAGCCAGCCCCTGGAACAGCTCGAGATCGCGCGGGCGGGTGTTGGCGAACATGAACTCCTTGAACGGATCGCCGATCCGCGCCAGCGCCTGCTCCTCGGTGATGGCGTTGTCCATCAAGGGCTCCAGCCCGTTTTCCCAGGCCTGTTCGAACACCGGCTGCATGACGAAGAAGGTCATGAACAGCGCCATCGAGGACAGCACCACATTGGGCGGCGACTGGTTGAGCCCCAGCGCCGAGCGCAGGATCGAGAAGACGATCACGAAGCGGGTGAAGCTGGTCATGATCATCAGCAGCCCCGGCGCGATCGACAGCACCGTCATCAGCGCCACGAGCTGGATGATCCGCCCCGACAGGGTCGCCCGCTCGTCCGAGCCGGGGGGCGCATCCGAGAAGACGTCGCCCAGCGCGTCGAGCACGCCCGCGCCGTCCTGCGCCTGGGCGGGCAGGACGGGCAGGGCGATGAGCGCGAGGGCGGCGGCGCTCGCGAGGAGGAGGGGGGCGCGGGGCATGGGCGGCGTCAGTCGTCCGAGACGTAGTCCTTGACGATCTCGGTGAGCGAGACGCCGATCCGCGCCTCGCCCAGCTTGACGAGATCGCCGCGCGCCACCAATCGGTCGTTGATCATCACCTCGACCGGCTCGCCGATCTTCTTGTCGAGTTCGATCACCGAGCCGCGGCCGAATTTCAGAAGCTGCGCGATCGGCAGCCGCGCATGGCCCAGCACGATCTGCACGTCGAGCCCGACATTGAGCATCGCCTCGATGTTGCGCCCGCCCTTCGGGGTCTCGGCCTGCGGCGCCTCGTCGAAGATCGCCGCGGCATCGTCCTCGATCTCGGGAAACTCGGCGCCGGTGGTCTTGGTGGGGGTGTCCGTCATATGCGGTCCTCCGTCTGCGGGGTGGCGCGGGCGATGGCCCGCAATGTGCCGAGGATCTCGTCGCAGATCGCGGCAAAGCTGTAATCGAGGCGTCCGCCCTCCCAGGCGACGCGCGCGTCGCCGGGGGCGAGGGCGGGGTCGGTGCGCAGCACGGCGCGCCCGGCGAGGCCCTGCGCCTTCACCAGCCGCGCCACCTCGGCCCGCAGGTCATCTGCCCCTTCGGGCAAGGCGATCTCGAGCCGCGCCGCGTCGAGCCCGAGCCGCAGCCCGCGGCGGATCTGGGCCAGGGCGCGCGCATGGGCGCGCGCGTCGAGGATTTCGGGCAGCACCTTTTCGGCGGTGACCGCGGCATAGCCCAGAAGCTGGCGTTCGAGCGCGGCGCGGTGGGTGTCGCGCGCCGCGATCATCTCGTCGAGCCGCTGCGCGATCTGCTCCAGCCGGGCCGAAAGCGCCTCGGCTTCGGCGGCGCGGGCCTCGGCCTCGGCCTCGGCGCGCCCTTCGGCGCGGCCCTGCGCGAGCGCCTCGGCGCGGGCTTCGGCGACGGCGGCCAAGAGCGCCTCATCGGTGTGGCGGGCCTTGTCCACCTGCGCGACCGCGCGGCGTTCCTCGGCCAGCTCGCGGTCGAAATCCCGATCGAACAGCGACATCTCAGGCCCCCTCGGCCAGCCAGCCCTGGACCACCTTCAAGGAGGCCTCGGGCTCGTTCTCGACCATCTCGCCGACCGAGACGAGGCGGCGCTTGCCGACCGGCCCGTCGATCGAGGCGAGGGTGACCATCTCGTCGCCCTCATAGGTGGCGAGCTGGCTTTCATGCGGGAAGGTCGCCTGCTGGGCGGGCAGGCGGGGCAGGCCGGCCTCCGCGGCCTGCGGCAGCGCGCCCACGCCATGCGGCAGCCCGCTCTCGGCCGCCTCGAAGCCCAGCGCCTGCGCCCCGTTCGCACCGGCCCCCGCCGCCCCGGCACCCGCGAGAGCGAGCCGCGTATCCGTCTCGGGCAGCACCCGGCGCAGCATCGGCCGCAACCCGAAGCCCAGCACCGCCGCCACCAGCGCCAGCGCGAAGGTGCCGCGCAGGATCGCGCCGAAATTCTGCGCGATGGTCTGGCCCAGCGACAGGCCGATCGGCGCGCCGACATCCATCGAGTAATCCATGAAGCGCAGGCTGTCGACGGAGACGAGATCGCCGCGCGCCTCGTCATAGCCCACCGCCGAGCGCACCAGCGCCTCGAGCCGCGCCAGCTCCTCGGCGCTGCGCTCCTCATAGACCGTCTCGCCGTTCGGGGCGACGTTGTAGATGCCGTTGACCAGCACCGCGACCGAGATCCGCTCGACCGCGCCCGGCTCGCGCACCGTCTCGCTCTGGGTCGAGCCGATCTCGTAATTGACGATCTCGTCGGTGCGGGTCGAGGTCGAGGCGGATTGCTCGCCGCCGACATCGCCGCCCAGCTCTGGGGGCAGGTTGTTGCCGACGCCGACCTCGGGTTCGGTGCCCGCGCGGTCCTGGCTTTCCTCCTGCCGGGTCTCGGTCGAGCGGACCACCTGCTGGTCGGGGTTGAAGCTCTGCTCGCGGATCACCTGCCGCTCGGTCGACAGGTCGACATTGACCTGCACCCGCGCATTGCCCGCGCCGACCCGCGCGGTCAGCATCTCGGTGATCGAGCGTTGCAGCCGCTCCTGCATCGAGGCGCCCGCCGCCTGCACGCTTGCGTCGCCCTCGGTCTCCTCGGAGAGGATCGTCTCGCCCGAGGCCGAAAGCACGGTGACGCGCGAGGGCGCAAGCTCGGGCACCGCCGAGGCGACGAGCGCCCGGATCGCGAGGCCCTGCCTGCGCGAGATCGAGGAGGTGGCGCGGCCGCGCACGATCACCGAGGCCGAGGGCTCGGGGCGCGAGCGCGAAAACGCCTCGCGCTCGGGCAGCACCAGATGCACGCGCGCCGCGTCGATGCCATCGATGGTCTGGATCGAGCGCGCCAGCTCGCCTTCGAGCGCGCGCAGCCGGCTGACCTGCTGCATGAAGCTGTTCATGCCGAGCCCCGAGGACTGGTCGAAGATCTCCCAGCCCGCGCCGCCTTCGCCCGGCAGCCCCTGTTCGGCCAGCGCCATGCGCGCGCGCGCCACGTCGTCCTGCGGCACGCCGACGATGGTGCCGCCGCCCGACAGCTCCACATCGAAGCCCTCCTGCTCCAGCGCCGAGACCACGCGCCCGGCGGTGGCGAGCGTCAGGTCGGAATAGAGCGGCGCATAGCTCGGCGCGAGCGCGACATTGAGCCCCACCAGCAGCGCCAGCACCAGCCCGAGACCGGTGGCCGCCAGCGCGATCAGCCGCGGGCGGCCAAGCGCCGAAAGATTGTCGATGATGGATTGCACGCAAGGCCTCGCCGCTACGGGTCTTTGTGTCGAAACTATCCGCAATTCCGGTGATGGAACAAGTATAGTCATGGATAAGTTCTTGCCTGTTGGGCGCAAAGAACACATATTGTCCATGTTCCGATGACCGGATGGGAACCGATATGACGGATGCGACCCCGAATGCGATCGGCGCGAAAACCAAGGCGCGGCCGGGCCGGTTGCGGCTGATTTTGCTCGTGGCGCTGTCGGTGCTGTCGCTGGGCGGCGGGCTCGTGGCGGCGGTGGGCCCGTCGCGCGTGATGCAGCTGGCGGGGCTCGGCGGCGAAGCGCAGGAGGCCGCGGCCGAGGCCGCGCCGGAGGACGAGGCGGCCGGCGAGGTGCTGCGCGCGGCGCTGGCCGGCGATCCGGCGCGCATGGCCATGCCGTTCGAGGAGATCATCGTCAACATCACCGCGACCACCGCCTCGGGCCGGCAGACCAGCCGGTTTCTCAAGCTCGACCTCGCGCTGATCTACGATGCCTCGCAGCCCGGGGCGGAGCGGCTGGAGGAGCGCCGCATCTACCTGCGCGACAGCTTCCAGGATTATCTGCGCACGCTCGACGAGCGCGACCTGCGCGGCAGCCTCGGGCTGGCGGATCTCAAATCCGAGCTGCTGCGCCGCGCCCGCGCGGTGGCGGGGGCAGACATCGCGCATGAAATCCTCGTGTCAGACATGATCGTCCAGTAGGGCCGCAAGAATGAGCCGCATGAACCAGCGCACGCTTCGAGAGCCAGAGGGCGGCCTGCCCGATGGCAGCATCGAGGAGCAGATCATCCAGATGGCCTCGCTCAGCTATGAGCGGCTGCCGCTGCTGGAGGCGATCTTCGATCGCTTCGCCCTCGCGCTCGGCAGCGCCTTCAAGAGCTACACCACCATGCCCTCGGAGGCGGTGCTGACCTCCTTCGACTACCTGCTTTGCGGCGCCGCGCTCGAGGGCATCGGCGCGCCGACGCTGACGGCGGTGGCGCGGGCCGAGCCCTGGGACGGGCGGATCGGGCTGGCGATGTCGCCCGATTTGCTGTTCTCGGTGCTCGAGGTCATGCTGGGCGGGCGCAGCGGCGACAGCCGCCCCTGGACGCCGCGCAGCTTCACCGCGATCGAGCGGCGCTTCGGCCAGCGCCTCGCCGAGCTGGTGCTGGGCGAGCTGGAGCCCGCCTTCGAGCCGGTGGGCGGCGTGCGGTTCCGGGTCGATCATCTGGAGAGCGCGCCGACCAATGCCGTGCTCGCCCCGCCGCATGCGGCGGCGGTGCGCATCACGCTCAAGGTCAGCTTCGAGGGGCGCGGCGGCACGCTTGATTTCGTCATTCCCGACAGCGCGCTCGACACCGTCCGGCCGATGCTGTCGCAGAGCTTTCCGGGCGGCGAGCTGGCCGGCGACAGCGGCTGGCGCGAGGCGGTGGGCCGCTCGATCGAAGGCTCGGAGGCGCGGATCACCGCCGTGCTGCACGAAATGCGCATCGGCCTGCGCACGGTGCTCGACTGGGCGCCCGGCGATGTCATCGACCTCGGGGTCGACATGGATCACGAGGCCACGGTATCGTGCAACGGCCAGGCGATGTTCCGCGCCGCGATGGGGCGGCGCAAGAACGGCGCCGTCGCGCTGCGCGTGACCGATGACCTGGGCGAGCGGAAAGAGGAGCGCGCCGGTGACCCTGCTGATTGACGCGATGATCCTGGCCATGCTGGCGGGCGTTCTCGCCTATGCCTGGATGGTGGACCGGCGGGTGCGGTTCCTGATGGAGACGCTGCGCGAGTTGCAGCCGATGATCACCGCCTATGCCGCGGCGGTCGACAAATCCGAGGAATCGGTGCGCGACCTCGCCTCCGCGACGCGCAGCCTGACCGAAGCGCCGGCCGCGCCCCGCGCCCAGCCCGCCCCGCCGGCCAAGCCCGCGCCGCGCACGGGCGACAAGGCCGCG
>NZ_KZ304955.1:134541-195357 GCF_002723615.1 Limimaricola cinnabarinus | reverse complement strand
GCGCGCGACGAGGCCGAGATCGACGAACGCGCGGCGCGGCGCGCGGCGCGGGTGGCGCGGTTCGGCGCGGTGGCCGAAGCCACGCGCAAGCGCAACCCGACCCAGCGCGACGCCGACCGGCGGCTGATGCTGGGGCGGCTGACCGGCGAGATGGAGCGCGAGGATTTCCGCCGGCATGGCTGGGAAAGCGCGCTCAATGCGCGGGCGATCTTCGCCTTCTGGGAGGAGATGCAGCCCGGCCTCTTCGACGATCTGCCGCAGATGCCGCCCGAATAGCCCGGCGCGGTGGGGATCGGCGGCCACTGCGCCGCGGCGATCGTCGCGACCGGCGCGCGGAGCGGCTTGATCGCGCGGGCTTGGGGCCGCACTCTCCCACCCGATGAGGGCAGGATCGCGCAAGCCGCGCTGCCGGTTTTGGTTTTCGGGGCTGGCGATATGGCTGCCCGACGCTGTCATGGGGGCCGCGATATGAGCATCCTGTCCGATGTCCTTTCGACCATTCTCGAACGCCGCTACCCGTGGCAGCCCGCGCGCGAGGCCGATGATCGCTCGGACGAGACGCTGATCGCGGATCTTCTGTCGAATGCGGGCGAGGTGTCGGGGCTGACCTCGGCGCGCGAGCTTCTCGACCGCTATGCCGCCAAGGACGACGCGGGCAAGATCGCGTTCTTCGCGCATCTGGCCGAGAAGCTCGACATCGACCCCGAGGCGGTGCGCGCGGCACTCGACGCCTATGAGGCCGCGCCGGGGCCCAAGAGCTACCGCGCCTTTCTCGAGGCCGCCGAGCCGCCGCGGCAGGAGCTGGTGCGCCGACTCAACCGGGTGCCGGGGGCCACGGCGCGGCTGGTGGCGATGCGGGCGGATCTCTTGCGGCTTCTTGATCGCGACGACCCGCGCGCCGCGCTCGACCAGGATTTCCGCCACCTGTTCCAGAGCTGGTTCAACCGCGGCTTTCTGGTGCTGCGCCCGGTGAGCTGGGAAAGCCCGGCGCAGATCCTCGAGAAGATCATCGCCTATGAGGCGGTGCATGCGATCGACAGCTGGGACGATCTGCGCCGAAGGGTCGAGCCCGCCGACCGGCGCTGCTTTGCCTTCTTTCACCCGGCCATGCCCGACGAGCCGGTGATCTTCGTCGAGGTGGCGCTGACGCGCGGCATTCCCGGCTCGGTGCAGGGGCTTCTGGCCGAGGGGCGCGAGGAGGTCGAGACGGCGGAGGCGGACACGGCGGTGTTCTACTCGATCTCGAACTGCCAGTCGGGGCTGGCGGGGATCTCGTTCGGCAACTCGCTGATCAAGCAGGTGGTGGCCGATCTCTCCGCCGAGCTTCCGGGGCTCAGGACCTTCGTGACGCTTTCGCCCATTCCGGGGCTCAGGGCCTGGATGGAGACGGAGGCGATCGATCCGACCCGGCTCGACGACGAGGCGCTGCGCCGGACGGCGGCGAGCTACCTGCTCACCGCCAAGCGCGAGGGCGGCATGCCGCTCGACCCCGTCGCCCGGTTTCACCTCGGCAACGGCGCGCAGCTGCACGCGGTCCATGCCAATGCCGACATCTCGCCCAAGGGGCGGGCCGAAAGCTGCGGCGCGATGGTGAATTATCTCTATGATCTGGGCAGGATCACCCAGAACCACGAAGGCTTTGCCAAGCGGCAGGAGGTGGCGGCGTCGGACGGCGTGCGCGGGCTTCTTCCCCGCAACGGGCGGGCAAGGAAGGAAGGGGCATGAGCATGGCCAACCCGCTCTATGACACGTTGTTCGGACGCCATGCGGGGCGAAGGACGCCGTTTCTGATCCCGCAAAGCGGGCCGGTGATCAGCCATGCCGATTTTCTCGGGCTGGCGGCGCGGATCGCCCATGCGCTGGTCGATGCCGGGCTCAGCCCCGGCGACCGGGTCGCGGCGCAGGTCGAGAAAAGCCCGCAGGCGCTGGCGCTCTATGCTGCCTGCACGCAGGCGGGGCTGGTGTTCTTGCCGCTCAACACCGGCTACACGGTCGAGGAGCTGAGCTATTTCATCGAGGATAGCGGCGCGCGGATGGTGATCTGCGATCCTTCGCGCGAGGCGGATCTCGCGCCGCTTTGCGACCGCTGCGGCGCGCAGATCCTGACGCTCGGGGCGGACGGCCATGGCGGGCTGATGGCGCAGGCGGCGCGGCACGAGGACCGGTTCGAGACGGTGGCGCGCAGCGAGGAGGATCTCGCCGCCTTCCTCTACACCTCGGGCACCACGGGCCGCTCCAAGGGGGCGATGCTGAGCCAGGGCAACCTCATTTCCAACGCGGTGACGCTGGCCGAGCATTGGCGCTTCACCGAAGAGGACGTGCTGTTGCACGCGCTGCCGATCTTTCACACCCACGGGCTTTTCGTCGCCACCAATGTCTGCGCGGTGGCGGGGGCTTCGATGATCTTCTTGCCGAAATTCGACGCGGGCGCGCTGATCGAGCTGATGCCGAAGGCCACGGCGCTGATGGGGGTGCCGACCTTCTACACCCGGCTCTTGGGCGACGAGAGGTTCACCCGCGAACTGACCGAAAACATGCGGCTCTTCATCTCGGGCTCCGCGCCGCTTCTGGCCGAGACGCATGCGGAGTTCGAAAAGCGCACCGGGCACCGCATTCTTGAGCGCTACGGCATGACCGAGACCAACATGACCACCTCCAACCCCTATGAGGGCGAGCGGCGCGCGGGCACGGTGGGCTTTGCGCTGCCGGGGGTGGAGCTGAAGATCACCGACCGGGAGACGGGGGCGGAGCTGCCGCAGGGCGAGATCGGGCTGATCGAGGTGCGCGGGCCCAACGTGTTCAAGGGCTATTGGCAGATGCCCGAGAAGACCAAGGCCGAGCTGCGCGAGGACGGGTTCTTCATCACCGGCGATCTGGGTCGGATCGACGAGGATGGCTATGTCAGCATCGTCGGGCGCGACAAGGATCTCATCATTTCGGGCGGCTACAACATCTATCCCAAGGAGATCGAGCTTCTGCTCGACGCGCAGCCCGGCGTGCTGGAAAGCGCGGTGATCGGGGTGAAGGACGCCGATTTCGGCGAGAGCGTGCTCGGCGTGCTGGTGCCGCGGCCCGGCGCGAAGATCGATCCCGAGGCGGTGATGGCGGCGATGCAGGGGCAGCTTGCGCGGTTCAAGCAGCCGCGGCGGCTCGAGATCATCAATGAGCTGCCGCGCAACACCATGGGCAAGGTCCAGAAGAACCTGCTGCGCGACCGTTTCGGCGGCTGACGAAGGCGCAGATCCGCGCCGTGGCGACGACATTCGACGGGGAGTGGGACTGATGTTCTCGGCCAATCTGGGATTCCTGTTCACCGAGCTTGCGCTGCCCGACGCGGTGCGCGCGGCGAAGCGCCACGGCTTCGGCGCGGTGGAGTGCCATTTTCCCTATGACATCCCGGCGCGCGCGCTGCGCGCGGCGCTCGACGAGACCGGGCTCGAAATGATCGGGCTCAACACCGTGCCGGGCGAGGCGGGCGAGTTCGGGTTGTGCGCCCTGCCCGGACGCGGGGCGGAGGCGCGCGCGGCGATCGCGCAGGCGGTGGAGTATGCCGCCGCGATCGGCGCGAAGAACGTGCATGTCATGGCCGGGCGCACGGATGGCGGCGGCGCGGCGGAGGCCGCGTTTCGCGCCAACCTCGCTCATGCCTGCGAGCTGGCCGCGCCGGAGGGGATCGGCATATTGATCGAGCCGATCAACCGGCGCGACGTGGCGGGCTATCACCTCGCCCATCTCGAACAGGCGGCCGAGACCTGCGCCGCGGTCGGGCATCCGGGGTTGAGGATCATGTTCGACTGCTATCACCTGCAGATCATGCAAGGCGACCTGATCCGCCGCTTCGAGGCGCATCGCGGGCTGATCGGCCATGTGCAGATCGCGGGCGTGCCCGACCGGGGCGAGCCGGATGGCGGCGAGCTGCATTACCCCAACCTGATCGCGGCGCTGCGCGAGATGGGCTGGGCCGCGCCGGTCGGCGCGGAATACAGGCCGCGCTCGGGGCGCACCGAGGACGGGCTTTCATGGATGGACGCATTCCCGCAAGAGCGGGCAGGGGGAACGAGATGAGCGAGATACTGGCGATCGGCAGCTATACCGAGACCGATCTGGCGGGGCTGCGCGAGATGGGGGCGCGGGTGGTTGCGAGCCTCGACGAGATGCGCGGGCTGGAAGAGGCCGAGCGCGGCGATGTGCGCGCCGTGGCCTATAAGGGGCATCACCCTTTCGGGGCCGAGGAGATGGCGCTTCTGCCCGCGCTCGGCGTGATCGCCAATTACGGCGTGGGCCATGACGCGATCGACGTGGAGGCGGCGGGGGCTGCCGGGGTGCGGGTCACCAACACGCCCGAGGTGCTCAATGACGACGTGGCCGATCTTGCCGTGGCGATGCTCCTGATGCAGCAGCGCAGGATGCTTCAGGGCGACGCGCATGTGCGCTCGGGCGCATGGGCCGGGGGCGAGAGCTTTCCGCTCAACCGCAAGGTCTCGGGGCGGCGCGCGGGCATCATGGGGCTGGGCCGGATCGGGCGCGACATCGCCGAGCGGCTGGCGGCGTTCAAAATGGAGATCCATTACCATTCGCGCTCCGAAAAGGAGACGCCGGGCTGGCGCTACCACGCCGATCCGGTCGATCTGGCGGGGGCGGTCGATTACCTCGTCGTGGCGCTGGTCGGCGGGCCGGAGACCGAGAACTACGTCTCGCGCGAGGTGATCGGGGCGCTGGGGACGCAGGGCGTTCTGATCAACATCTCGCGCGGCTCGACGGTGGACGAGGCGGCGCTGCTCGACGCGCTGGAGGCGGGGCGTCTGGGCGGCGCGGGGCTCGACGTGTTCGAGGGCGAGCCGAAGGTGAACCCGCGGTTCCGCGCGCTGGAGACGGTCGTGCTGCAGCCGCATCAGGGCTCGGGCACGCGGGAGACGCGCGCGGCGATGGGGCGGCTGCAACGCGACAACATCGCGGCCTTCCTCGCGGGCAGGGCGCTGCCGACGCCGGTGAACTGAAGCCGCCTAGTCGATGCCGGTCAGGTCGGCGGCGAGGTCGCGCCCGGTCTCGCGTGCCTCGAACAGGCGGGTGAGGTTGCTGGCCAGCGCCGCGAGATGGGCGTTGATCTCGGAGGCGACGCGGGCCGGGTCGCGCGCCTCCAGCCCGGCGACGATGTTCTCGTGCTGGCTGCGCACCCGCTCGCGGGCGCGGCGCTGCACCGCCGAGAGGTAGCGCTGCCGCCACATCCGCGCCAGATAGGCGGCGTGGGTTTCGGCCAGCGCCGGGTTGTGCGAGGCGCGGGCGATGGCGGTGTGGAACGCCATGTCGAGCTCGAACAGCTCGATCAGCCCGTCGCCCGTCGCGGTTTCACTGAGGTCGAGATGCCGCTCGGAGAGGGCGCGGATCTCGGCGATCTCCTCGTCCGTAGCCTCGCGGCAGGCCAGCTCGCCCGACAGGATCTCCAGCGCCCGAAGCACCGCCACCGCGTCGCGCACCTCCTTGAGCGAGGGGTCGGCCACCACCGGGCTGCGCGCCGGGCGCAGCTGCACCAGCCCCTCCTTGGCCAATATGCGCACCGCCTCGCGCAGCGGCGTGCGGCTGACGCCGAGCTCCTCGGCATTGTCGCGCTCCTTGATCGGATCGCCGGGCGCGAGGGTGCCGCGCAGGATGTCGCGGCGCAGCTTGTGCGCGATCTGTTCGGGCAGGGGAGAGGCGGTCATCTGGGGCCTTCTTCGGCAGAGGACGGGATCGGGGAAAGGTGGGGCGCTCGTATATGGTATACCAAAAATCCATGGGCTGTCGAGCAAGCCCGCGCCCGTCACGGTGTGCGTCAGCTCGGCCATGCGCCTGTCGTCCCTGCTGTAGGGATCGTCGAAGACGCAGGTGAAGGGGCCGTCGGCGCAGGAGGCGTCTTTGTCCCTGGCCTTGCCGAAAGCAGCGCCGAGCGCCCCTCGACATCGCGCTCCGTCAGGTCGCGCATGGTCGGCGTCTCGGGCGCGGTGATGTCGATCACCCGGCCCGCGAGGCGGGCGCGGGAATAGTCCCTCGGGGGAGCGGCGGTCAGCCTTCGTCCCCGGGGGGCAGCATCTTGCCGGGGTTGAGGATGCCCTTGGGGTCGAGGGCGGATTTCAGCGTGCGCATCACCGCGACGGCTTCGCCATGCTCGGCCGCCATGTAGCCGATCTTGCCGAAGCCTATGCCATGTTCGCCCGTCACCGTGCCGCCCAGGCGCAGCGCGTTTTCGGCCAGCGCGTCGGTGAAGCGGTGCAGCCGCGCCATTTCCTCCGCATCCCCGGGGTCGACGCGCAGGCCGCAGTGGAAATTGCCGTCGCCGACATGGCCGACGATGGTGGAGGTGAGCGACAATTCGCGGGCGAGCGCCTGGGCATGGGTCACCGCCTCGGCCAGCCGCGAGATCGGCACGCAGACATCGGTGGCCAGCGTCCGCTTGCCCGGATCGAGCGCGCCGGTCGCGTAATGGGCCTGGTGGCGCATGTGCCACAGCTCGCGGCATTCCTCGGCCCGGTCGGTCCAGCGGACGCCCATGGCGCCGAATTCGCCCGCCAGATCGCCGAAGGCCTGCGCCTGCTCGCCGACGCCCGCGGGGCTGCCATGGAACTCCACGAAGAGATGCGGCGCCTCGGGCAGATCGCTGTTCTGATAGGCGTTGAAGCCGCGCAGCATCATCTCGTCCAGAAGCTCGATCCGCGCCACCGCCAGCCCCGACTGGATCGTGGCGATCACGCAATCGACGGCGTCGGCGACGGAGCCGAAGCGGCAGGTCGCGGCCGAGACCGCCTCGGGCTGGCCATGCAGCTTCAGCGTCATCTCGGTGATGATGCCGAGCGTGCCCTCCGAGCCGATCATCAGCCGGGTGAGATCGAGCCCCGCGCTCGACTTGCGGGCGCGGCTGCCGGTGCGGATGATCCGCCCGTCGGCCAGAACCACCTCGAGCGCCAGCACGTTGTCGCGCATCGTGCCGTAGCGCACCGCCGTGGTGCCCGAGGCGCGGGTCGCGGCCATGCCGCCAAGCGAGGCGTCGGCGCCGGGATCGACCGGGAACATCAGCCCCGTGGCGCGCAGCTCCTCGTTGAGCCGTCTGCGGGTGACGCCGGGCTGGACCACCGCGTCCATGTCCTCGGCATGCACGGCGAGGATGCGGTCCATCCGTGCGAGGCTCAGCCCGATGCCGCCCTCGATGGCGAGGTGATGCCCTTCGAGCGAGCTTGCCGCGCCGATGGCGGTGACCGGGCAGCCATGGGCATGGGCCGCGCGCAGGATCTCGGCCACCTCCTGCGTGGTTTCGGGAAAGGCCACCGCGTCGGGCGGGGCGGCGGGGTGATGCGCCTCGTTGGCGCCGTGCTGCTCGCGCGCGGCCCGCGCGGTGGTGAGCCTGTCGCCGAGCAGGGGCGCCAGCGCCGCGATCGCCGCCGGGGCGGCGGGGTGAATGGTCTGCATCTGTCCTCCCCCGGCGCGGGTCGATCGTCGCGCCCTGTCCTTGCGGAATGATGGGTATACCATTCTCGCGCCGCATCAAGCCGCGCGATGGGGGGAGGCGGCGCTCAGCGGTAGATGGCGCGCAGCTCGCGTTCGAAGCTGGCGCGGCTGATCGTGGCGCGGTTGCCCGCCACGCCGTGGTAATGCGACCGGCCCGAGCGGGTCGGCAGCCCGGCCCAGATCCGGGCGAGGTTGTCCATGAAGCCGTGCGGGTCGAGCCTGCCGGTTTCGAACCGCGCCAGCCCCGCATCCATCAGCAGAAGATCGGCGAGGCTGTCCTGCACGGCGGGGGAAAACCGCGTCTCGCGGGTGAAGCCCGCGCGCTTCACCAGCAGGCGCAGGGTCGGCGGGATGAACTGGTAGCGGCCGATGGCATGGGGCTGGCCCGGCGTGCGGGCGATCCAGTCGAGGATCTGGCCGATGGTCATCCGGGTCGGCGGCGCGGGCGGTTTGCGCCGCGCGCCGTGCTGCACCGCGTCATAGCCCGCCTTGCCCGCCTCGGCCGAGGCGATCAGCGCGCGCAGCCGGGCGCGGGGATCGCCGCCCGACGGCGGGGCGGCGGGGTGGGCCATCGGGGCGGCCAGCGCCGCGCGTCGGACCGGCGGCACGGCGCTGTCGGGAAGCCGGCCCGGCGCGTCCCACAGCGCGCGCCTCGCCCCGCTATCGACGAAGAGCGAGCCGCGCAGGCCGGGCTCGGCCCGCGCGGCCGGGCCGCAAAGGGCAAGGCCGGCGACGAGCAGCAGCGGGCGGACGAGGGAAGGGGGCATGGCAGGTCTCCGCGATCGGGCAGGGCCGCGCGACCGGCCCCTTGCGGCCCGCTTCTATACCGCAGGGTGTTGACCGAAGCCTAAGACGGCTCAGAGCAGCGCCTGCGCCGCGTAGAGCGCGGCGAGCCCCGCCGTGATCGCCCCGACCGGGCCGAAGCGCAGCCCCGCCGCCACCGCCAGCAAGGCCGCGATCACGCGCGGGGCCTCCGTCTCGCCGCCCAATGCGGCGGGCCAGAGCACCGCCGGGACGATCAGCGCCGGAAACACCGCGACGCCGACATATTTGAGATGCAGGAGCAGCCAGTCGGGCAGCTGCCGCCCGCCCAAGAGCCCCAGAAAGGAGAACCGGATCAGGAAGGTGCCGAGCCCGAGCGCCAGCGTCAGGCTCCAGAAGGCGCTGTCCTCGATCATGCGTGGCCCTCCTTGCGGGCGCGGCGGCGCAGGACCAGTTCGGCCTGCGCGCCCGCGATCATCGCGGCGAGGGCCGCGACCGGCAGGCCGAGATTCCACGGCAGGCCGGCAAGGGCGATGGTCACGACCGAGGAGACGAGCGCGGCGAACAGGTGCGGCAGGCTGCGCAGCAAGGGCGCGAGCAGCGCGATGAAGCAGACTGGCACCGCGAAATCGAGCGACAGCTCGGCCGGGATCGCCCGGCCCATCAGCGCCCCCGCCAGCGTGCAGCCATACCAGATCGGGCAGACCACGGCCATGCAGCCGAAATAGTAGCGCGTCTTCTCGGAGACCGACATCTCGGGGCTGTCCTCGTAGCGGCGCACCGCCACGGCAAAGCTCTGATCGACCATGAGATAGGCCGCGAGCGCCCGCGCGCCCAAGGGGGCCGCGCCCAGATGCGGCACGAGTGCTGCGGAATACATCGCCATGCGCAGATTAACCGCCAATGCAGCCAGAAGCGCCACGAAGACCGGCGCGCCGTCCTGCAGAAGCGCCAGTGCCGTGAACTGCGACGCGCCCGCGATGACGATCACCGACATCGACATCACCTGCAAGACATCGAGGCCCGCGTCGCGAGCGACGACGCCGAACAGGGTCGAGAAGGGGATCACGATCAGCACGAAGGGCAGGCAATCGCGGAAGCCCGCGCGAAAGGGATGGCGAGGCGGCGGCATCGGGTGGCTCCGGTCACGGGACGTCGGCGGGCGGATTGGCCCTTGCGCGTGGTATACCATTTGACGATCCTGCCACAAGCAGATTGGCGGCCCGCGATGGCCCCCTTGCCGACAAGAGGAGACGGCCATGGACACCCGCGCCAGGCGCAAGTTCCGCAGCCAGGAATGGTTCGACAACCCCAACAACCCCGGCATGACCGCGCTTTACGTCGAGCGCTACCAGAACCAGGGCTATACCCAAGGCGAGCTTCAGGGCGAGCGCCCGGTGATCGGCATCGCCCAGACCGGCAGCGACATCGCGCCCTGCAACAAGATCCACGTCTTCCTGATGGACCGGATCAAGGCGGGCATCCGCGACGCGGGCGGCATCCCGATGGAGTTCCCGGTCCACCCGATCCAGGAGACGGGCAAGCGGCCCACCGCCGCGCTCGACCGCAACCTGTCGTATCTCGGCCTCGTCGAGGTGCTGCATGGCTACCCGATCGACGGGGTGGTGCTGACCACCGGCTGCGACAAGACCACGCCCGCCATGCTGATGGGCGCGGCGACGGTCGACCTCCCCGCCATCGCGCTCAATGGCGGGCCGATGCTCGATGGCTGGTGGAAGGGCGAGCGCGCGGGCTCTGGCACGATCATCTGGGAAAGCCGCCGCCTCTTGGCCGAGGGCAGGATCGACTATGACGAGTTCATGGGCCGGGTCTGCGCCTCCGCGCCCTCGCTTGGCCATTGCAACACCATGGGCACGGCAAGCACGATGAACGCCATGGCAGAGGCGCTCGGCATGACGCTGCCGGGCAATTCGGCGATCCCCGCGCCCTTCCGCGAGCGGATGAACATGGCCTACGAGACGGGCCGCCGCATCGTCGGCATGGTGCATGAGGACCTCAAGCCCTCCGACATCCTGACCCGCGAGGCCTTCGAGAACGCCATCATCGTCAACTCCGCGATCGGCGGCTCGACCAATGCGCCGCCGCATCTTCAGGCCGTGGCGCGGCATGCGGGCGTGCCGCTCGACGTCACCGACTGGCAGAAGATCGGCTTCGACGTGCCGCTTCTGGTCAACATGCAGCCCGCGGGCACATATCTGGGCGAAAGCTTCTTTCGCGCGGGCGGGGTGCCCGCGGTGATGGGCGAGCTGAAAAAGGCGGGCCGCCTGCATGAAGGCGCGATGACCGCCTCGGGCCGGAGCATGGGCGAGACCCTCGAAGGCTGGGAAAGCCGAGACACCGACGTGATCCTGCCGCATGACGCGCCGCTGCGGATCAATGCGGGCTTCCTGGTGCTCTCGGGCAACCTCTTCGACAGCGCGCTGATGAAGACCTCCGTGATCTCCAAGGGGTTCCGCGAACGCTATCTCGAACGCCCCGGCCATGAGGGCATCTATGAGGCGCGCGCCGTGGTGTTCGAAGGTCCCGAGGATTACCACGAGCGGATCAACGATCCGGCGCTGGAGATCGACGCCGAGACGATCCTCTTCATCCGCGGCGTCGGCTGCGTCGGCTATCCCGGCTCGGCCGAGGTGGTGAACATGCAGCCGCCCGACGCGGTGCTGAAGGCCGGGGTCAACCACCTGCCCACGGTGGGCGACGGGCGGCAATCGGGCACTTCCGAGAGCCCCTCGATCCTCAACGCCTCGCCCGAGGCGGTGGTGGGCGGCGGTCTGGCGCTTTTGAAGACCGGCGACAGGGTGCGGCTCGATCTCGGGGCCTGCCGGCTCGATGCGCTTGTGGACGATGCCGAATGGGAGGCGCGCCGCGCCGCATGGTCGCCGCCCGAGTTGCGCAACCAGACGCCGTGGCAGGAGATCTACCGCAAAAACGTCGGCCAGCTTGCCGATGGCGGCTGTCTCGAACTGGCGACGGCCTATCACAAGGTCGGCCGCGACCTGCCGCGCGACAACCACTGAGGATTGATGATGAGCAAGACCATCCTGATCACCGGCGCGGGCAGCGGCATCGGCCGCGCCACGGCGCGCCGTTTTCTCCAGGCGGGCTGGCGCGTGGCGCTGACCGGGCGGCGCGAGGCGCCGCTTCACGAGACGGCGGAAGGCCATGACGCCGCGCTGGTGCAAAGCTGCGACGTGACCGACCCCGCTTCGGTCGAGGCGCTGTTCGCCGCGATCGAGGGGCAATGGGGCCGTCTCGACGCGCTCTTCAACAACGCCGGCACCAACGTGCCGGGCCGCCCGATCGACGAGATATCGGTCGAGGACTGGCTCAAGGTCTGCGACACCAACATCACCGGCATGTTCCTCGTCGCGCGCGGGGCCTTCGGGCTGATGCGCCGGCAGGACCCGCAGGGCGGGCGGATCATCAACAACGGTTCGATCTCGGCGCATGTGCCGCGCCCCGGCTCGGCGCCCTACACCATGTCCAAGCACGCGGTGACCGGGCTGACGCGGACGCTCTCGCTCGACGGGCGGCGCTTCGACATCGCCTGCGGCCAGATCGACATCGGCAACGCGCTCACCGACATGGCCGAGGCGATGACCCGCGGCGTGCCGCAGGCCGACGGCTCCACCGCCATCGAGGCGGTGATGGATGTGGGCCACGTGGCCGACGCGGTGCTGCACATGGCGTCGCTGCCGCCCGAGGCCAATGTGCAGTTCATGAACGTCATGGCGACCAAGATGCCCTTCATCGGCCGCGGCTAGGCGCGATCCTTCGCCCGCCGCGGCCTCGGGACCGGCGGCGGGGCGGCACCGCGATCCGCACCGAGGCCGCAGGTATAGCCCGCCCCGGAGCACGGTCGAGAGCGGCGCGTCGCGCGGGGGCGCGCGAACGACCGATCCGGGGCCGCGCCTGTCTCGCGGATCAAGCGCGCGGTTTCCTGATGGGGCGCGGTATAGGCATCGGCCGATAGGGTTTCCGAAAGGCGCTTGGACAGCCATTCGAAACCGGAAGCGCCGATGGAATGCCCGGCATGGCGCGTGAGGTGGCGAAGATCGACGACCGGGGGGGCAGCCTCGATGCCGAGACCCGGCCCCATGCCGGGCGGGACGGCGACATGCCGCGCCCGGTGGAGAACACGGGCATCGCTCCGATTTTCGCGCGTGCGCGTGTCGCGGCCATCGGTGAGGGGCGTAGCTTCGGCGGCCCGGGCCTGTCCCGAACCATCGTGCCTCCGGCCCGGTCCCTGCGGTTCGGAATGCTCCGGGGAAAAGCCCTTCGGCTCAGGCCGAAGCGGGCCCGGCGACCGGCGCCAGCGAGCCGATCGGCCGCGGCGACATGAAGTCCTTCAGGATGGCCCTCAGCCCGGCCCAGTCGGTGAATTCGTGCTCTTCCTCGTCGGGGTCGTAATCGCGCCCGCGCATCACGACATGCCGCACCACCTGCCGCGCGAAGTAGTCGTATTTCCTGATGCGAACGGCGCCCGCGACCAATGCGCGATGGCGCGGCGTGAAGCGGGTGCGCATCATCATCTCGACCAGATAATCCTCTGCCTCCTCAAGGCCTTCCGGGAAAGCGGCGCTGAGGCTGACGGAGATCATGAGCGTCGGACGGGCTTCCAAGGCGTGCCGGTGCGCGGCCAGAAACACCTCGAGCGCCATGGGATGGCGTCTTTCATGGACCGACCCGGCAAGAACGATCCTGTCGGCGCTCTCGAGATCGATGCTGGCCGTCTTGTCCGCGGCATCGAACAGCGCGACATCGTGGCCCGCCTCGCGCAGCATGTCCCGCGCGAAATGAGCGATCTTCCGGGTTTGCCCTTCGAGGCTTGCAAAGAGGATGACGATCTTCATTGCGGATCTCCTGTTGAGGATGGGGGCCGATCATGGCCGGCCATGACGTCATGCGCCCTGCGGGGCCGCCCCGCCTTGCCCAGGATCAGGTCGGGCCTCCTGCGGGGGCCTCCTCCGCAGGAGGCCCGGCGGGCGCGCGCCGGTTCAGGCCGGGCGGATGAACATGCGCTCGGCCTCGCCGGTCTGCCGCTCATCGGCGCGGATCGCGCGGTAGGCGTGCCAGCTGGCATGGCCGAGCACGGGAAACACGAGGATCAGCCCCGCGAAGGCGGTCAGAACGCATACCAGGAACAGCGCGAAGACGATGGTGCCCCAGGCCAGCATGACGGCCAGGTTGTTCCACACCATCGCCATGCTGATCCCCAGCGCCGAGAGCGCGTCGGTTCTTTCCTGAAGCAGCATCGGCACCCCGAACACGCTGATCGCGAAGGCGAAAGCGGCGAACAGCGCGCCCACCGAGCCGCCCACCAGCAACAGCGCCCATCCCGTCGGCGTCAGGAACAGCATCGGCACGATCTCGTCCATGCCGGGAAAGGGATTGATGCCGAAGAACAGCGCATAGATCAGCACCGCCGCGCGCATCCACAGCAGGAACAGCCCCAGCAGCAGCACCCCCATGAACAGCGCCTGATGGCCCGAACGGGGCCGGACCAGGAGCATCTGCCCCAGCCGCGTTCTTCTGCCTTGCTCGAGGCGGCGGCTCTTTTCGTAAAGGCCGCTGGCAATGAGCGGGCCGATCACCATGAAGCCCGCCAGCGCCGGAAACAGCGCATAGTCGAGCCCGAGCCGGACCATCAGCCAGACGATCGAGGCCGAGAGCAAGAAGACGCCTGTCCCGTAGGCAAGGCTGGGACCGGGATCGGCGCGCAGGTCGCGCCACCCTGCGTTCAGCCAGCCCAGGGCGGTGCTTGCGGGCAGGTGGCGGGCATGCGGGTTCGGGGTCGGCAGCGGCGGCACGACCTTGGGGATCGCGCCCTTGGCATGCGGGTTGTCGGGCGGCGGCGGGTCGGTGCGGTTGCTCAGCATGCGGGTTTCGCCGCGCGGAACGCGGCGCCTTCCATGGTCGGTGACAGGACGCAGTCGGGCTGCGAGGCGAAGGAGACGGCGACGAGATGGGCATTGGCCCCGGCAAAGACGGCGATCACCGCAAGGCAGATCGCAAGGCCCGCGAGACGCGCCCGCATCGGCGTGTCGAACCGGGCCGTCATGGCGCCGCCTCCGCTGCCAGCTCTTGCAGGTAGACGGTGAGCATCTTGCGATCGGCAAGGCTCAGGCGCTCTTCCCAGGCGGGCATGAGACCCTGCCGGCCATCCCAGATCGTGCGGTAGACCGCGCTTTCGTCACCGCCATAGATCCAGAACTCGTCCGTCAGGTCCGGCGCGCCGAGATCGGTGTTGCCCCGCCCTTCGGCCCCGTGGCAGCTCGAACAGTTTTCGGCGAAGATCGTCGCCCCGGCCTCGCGGAGTTCCGGCGCGATTTCGGCGCCCGAGAGCGCGCGGACATGGCCCGTCACGCTGCGGATCTCGCTGCGCGAGAGCATGCCGTCGCGCCCGAAGGCCAGCATCTGCGCCCATCGCGTGTCGGGGTGCTGCGCGTTGATGCCGACGCGCAGCGTCTCCATCACCGTCTTTGCGTCGCCGCCCCAGAGCCAGGCGTCGTCGACGAGGCTCGGAAAGCCCGGCCCGCCGGTGGCCGCCGCACCGTGGCAGGCGGCGCAGTTGTCGCCGAAGAGCGCGGGCGCCGTGCCCGCGATCCGCGACATCAGCGCGGGATCGGCGCGGATCTCCTCGACCGGCATCTCCTCGATCGCGGACAGCCAGTCGCTCCGCGCGAGCCCGGCGCGCAGGATGTCCTGTTCGACCTCCTGCTGCTGGTCGATCCCGAGGATGCCCCTGGTATAGCTCGACACCAGCGGCCAGGCGGGCAGGAGCACCCAGACGGCGAGCGCCCAGACATGGGTGACGATGATGGCGATCCAGACGGCGCGGGGCACCCGGGTGTTCAGCTCGGTGATCCCGTCCCATTCGTGCCCCGTGGTCTGATGACCCGTCAGCGGGTCGCGGTCCTTTACCGACATGGTCCGTCCTCATCATCCAGAATGCTCTTCGCCGCCTTATCGAACCGCCCCGCGAGGGAGGGCCAGAAGGCATAGAGCGTGATCCCGACCGACAGGGCGATCAGGTAGAAAAGCCCGAAGGACTTGGAAAAGCCGACGAACAGCTCGTGCGAGATTTCCATGCTCATCCCTCCGCAGACGTGACCGGGGCGGTGACCGGCGCGGCATCCGCCGCCGCATCCCGCAGGGCATCCGGCGCCGCATCCGGCACGGCATCGGGGGCGGGCTGGATCTGCGCGGGCAGATCGGTGAGCCGCCCGAGCACCTGCAGATAGGCCACCAGCGCGTCCATCTCGCTCACCCTGTCGGCGCTGCCGTCGAACAGGCGCACGGCGGTCGCCTCGCCGTAGCGCTCGATCACCCCGTCGGCGCGGTCGGTGTCGGGCAGCGCCTGGCCGATCGCATCGGCCGAGGCCCGGGCGATCATCTCCTCGCTATAGGGCACGCCCACCGCGCGCAGCGCCGCCAGCCGGTCGGGCAGGCTTTCGACATCGAGCCCCGCATCGAGCAGGAAGGCGTAATGCGGCATCACCGATTCCGGCACCAGCGCGCGCGGATCGACGAGATGGCGCACATGCCAGTCATCGGAATACTTCTCGCCCAGCCGGGCGAGATCCGGCCCCGTCCGCTTGGAGCCCCAGAGCATCGGGTGGTCGTATTGCGACTCCGCGGCCAGCGAATAGGGGCCGTAACGCTCCACCTCGTCGCGCAGGGCGCGGATCATCTGGCTGTGGCAGGCATAGCAGCCCTCGCGGATGTAGATGTCGCGCCCGGCCTGTTCGAGCGGGGTATAGAGCCGCATGTCGGCCGCGGCCTCGACCGTCTCGTCGATGGTGAAGAGCGGCGCGATCTCGATGAAGCCGCCGATCCCGGCCGCGACGATGATCGCGGCGGTGAGGCCGAGCGAATGCCGCTCGAGCCGGTAATGCGCCTTGGCATGGCCCTCGAAGAAGGCGGCAAAGGGTTTCAGGAGGGGTTTGAACAGCGTCTTCATCGGATCACTCCGCGGCCGGCAGCGCCGGCTCCATGGTCTTTGGGGTGGTGGGCCGGTCCTGCGCGGGGATCTGGCGCGGCACGTGGCGGATCGTCATGACGACGTTCCATGCGCCGATGATCGCGCCGGTGACGAAGAGCAGGCCGCCGAAGGCGCGCGCGACGTAATAGGGGTGCATCGCCACGAGGCTGTCGGTGAAGGAATAGAGCAGCGTGCCGCTCTCGCCATAGGTGCGCCACATCAGCCCCTGGATGATGCCGCTGTTCCACATCGCGAAGACGTAGATGACGGTCCCGGCGAGGGCGAGCCAGAAGTGCCACTCCACCGCCTTCCAAGAATAGATCGTCTCGCGCCGCCACAGCCCCGGCACCAGCGCGTAGATCGCGCCGAAGGTGATCAGCGCCACCCAGCCCATCGCGCCCGCATGGACATGGCCGATGGTCCAGTCGGTGTAATGCGACAGCCCGTTGACCGGGCGGATCGCCATGAAGGAGCCCTCGAAGGTCGACAGGCCATAGAACACCGCCGCGACCATCATGAAGCGCAGCGTCGCGTCGTCGCGCACCTTGCGCCACGCGCCGTTGAGCGTCATCAGCGCGTTGCCCGCGCTGGCCCAGGACGGCACCAGCAGCATCACCGAGAAGGTCATCCCCAGCGTCTGCACCCAATGCGGCAGCGCGGTGTAGTGCAGGTGGTGCGAGCCGGCCCAGATGTAGAAGAAGGTGATCCCCCAGAAGGAGAGGATCGACAGGCGGTAGGAATAGATCGGCCGCCCCGCCCGCTTGGGCAGGAAGTAGTAGAGCATGCCCAGAAAGCCCGAGGTCAGGAAGAAGGCGACGGCGTTGTGCCCGTACCACCACTGGGTCATCGCGTCCTGCACGCCAGAAAAGGCCGAGTAGCTCTTGGCCCCGGTCCAGGAGGCCGGCACCGCGAGGTTGTTGACGATGTGCAGCACCGCCACGACGAGGATGAAGGCGAGGTAGTACCAGTTGGCGACGTAGATATGCGGCTCGCGGCGGCGCGCCAGCGTGCGGATGTAGAGGACGAAGTAGACCACCCAGACCACCACGAGCCAGATGTCGGCATACCATTCGGGCTCGGCGTATTCCTTGGACTGGGTGACCCCCATCAGGTAGCCGCTCGCCGCGATCAGGCAGAACAGGTTGAAGCCGAAGAGCACGAACCACGGCGCGACCTGCCCGGGCATCCGCGCGCGCGAGGTGCGCTGCATGATGTGAAACGAGGTGGCGATCAGCGCGTTGCCGCCGAAGCCGAAGATCACGCCCGAGGTATGGACCGGGCGCAGCCGTCCGAAGCCCGACCATGCCGCGTCGAAGCGCAGGTCCGGCCAGGCCAGCTGCGCCGCGACCCAGAGCCCCATGCCCATCGCGATCACCGCCCAGGCAAGCGCGATCAGGATGCCGACCTTGGTCGGATCGTCGTAATAGGCGAGGCTGCGGTCCTCGGGCGCCTCGGTCTCGTAGGCCGCGCGCACCAGCAGGCCGAAGAACAGCGCGAAGAAGGCCAGCACGATCCAGCCATGCGCGCCCATCGGATCGCCCCGCCCGGCGGCGGCCATGGCAAGGCCCGCCACCATGCCAGAGAGCGTGATCAGCATTGCTGCCCCGCGTTCGGCCTGGGTCAAGCTCGATATCATTTCATCGTCTCCTTCGGGGTCATGTCGCGGCGCGGGGAGGCGCGCGGCGGGGTCAGCGGTGTGTCGTCGGCGTCGAACAGGATGCGTTCGGCGTCGCCGGTGAGGTCCTCGTACTGGCCGCTGCGCAGGCTCCAGAAGAACGCCGCGAGGCCGAGCGCGCCCATGGCGAGCGTCACCGGGATGAGAAAGGCCAGGACGCTCATGCCGGCATCATCAGGGCTTGCGGCTCCGGCCGGGCCTTGGGCGGCGCAAGGCGCCCGTTCAGCCGCAGCGCGTTGCCGATCACGAGGATCGACGAGCCGGACATCGCCAGCGCGGCCAGGAGCGGCGTGACAAGCCCCGCCATGGCCAGCGGAATGGCGATGCAGTTATAGGCGATGGCGAGCGCGAAGTTCTGCCGCACGATCCGCGCCGTGGCGCGGGCCAGCCCGTAGGTCGCGGGCACGGCATCGAGCCCGTCGCGCAGGATCACGAAATCGGCGGCGGTGCGGCCCGCCTCGGAGGCGCTCGCCGGCGCCATCGAGACATGCGCCGCCGCCAGCGCCGCCGCGTCGTTGAGCCCATCGCCGACCATCAGCGCCCGGTGGCCGCCGTTGCGCAGCGCGTCGAGATGGGCGACCTTCTGCGCCGGTGTCGCGCCGTGATGCACCTCGTCGATACCGGCCAGCGCCGCGATCCGGGCCGCGCGTTCGCCCGCATCGCCCGACAGGAGCGCCACGGGCAGCCCCTCGGCCTTGAGCTCTGCCACCGCCTCTCGTGCCGCCGGTCGCAGCGTCTCGTGAAGATCGAACATGCGGGCCTCCTGTCCTTCGATGGCAAAGGCGGGGCCGGTCTCGGGCCGCGGCCCCGCCGCGATCTTCGCGACCCAGGAGGCGCGGCCCAGCCTGGCGCGCCGGCCCCGGACGACCCCCTCGACGCCAAGGCCGGGATGCTCCGCGACCGCCTCCGCCGTCAGCTCGAACGCGTCGAGCTGACCGGCGATGGCGCGCGCCGCCGGATGCCGGGAGCGCAGGGCCAAAGCCCTGGCGACGGCCCGGTCGTCGGCGTCCTCGGGCCCGCCGGTGATCCGGGGCGTGCCCGTGGTCAGCGTGCCGGTCTTGTCGAACAGCGCGCGGTCGATCTCGGCCAGGCGTTCCAGCGCCGCGCCATCCTTCATCAGGACGCCCTCGCGCATCAGCCGACCGGCGGCCACGACATGCGCCACCGGCACGGCAAGGCCGAGCGCGCAGGGGCAGGTGATGATCAGCACGCTGATCGCGACGAAGGCCGAGGCCTGCCAGTCGCGCGTGATCCAGAGCCAGCCCATGAAGGTCAGGAGCGCGAGAAGATGCACGACGGGCGCATAGAGCCTTGCTGCCCGGTCGGCGATGCGCACATAGCCGCCGCGCCCGCCTTCGGCGGCGCCCAGCATCCGCATCATCTCGGCAAGAAAGGAGGCATCGGCCGCGCGCAGCACCTCGACCTCGATCTCCCCGGTGAGGTTCAGCGTGCCCGCCTCGAGATCCATGCCTGGCCCGGCGGAGAGGGGCATCGCCTCGCCGGTGACGATCGACCGGTCGAGATCGGTGGTGCCGCGCCGGATCCGCGCATCGACCGGCAGCCGTTCTCCGGCGGCGACGACCAGCCGCATGCCCGGCGCGATCGCCTCCTTGGGCAGCCATTCCCGGCCGCCATCCGCCAACAGGCGCAGGGCGCCTTTCGGCGCGAGCCTTGCAAGCCCCATCACGGCGCTGCGCGCGCGGTCCCGCATCAGCTGGTCGAGATAGCGCCCGGTGAGCAGGAAGAAGAGCAGGGTCACGGCCGCGTCGAAGAACACCTCCTCGCCGCCACGCGCCGTCTCGAACAGGCTCAGCGCCACCGCCAGAAGGATCGCCAGGGCGATCGGCACATCCATGTTGAGCCGCCGGGCCTTCAGCGCCGAGAGCGCGGACCAAAAGAAGGGCTGCCCGGCATAGGCCACCACGGGCAGCGCGATCAGCCCGGAGATCAGGTGGAACGTCTCGCGCATGATCCCGTCCGCACCGGACCAGACCGCCACCGACAGCAGCATGACGTTCATCGCGCCGAAGCCCGCCACCGCCATGGCGCGCAGCAGCCCCGGCCCTTCCCCTTTCGTATCCGCCTCTCGGTCGGCCTCGATGGGGTGAGCCTCATGGCCGAGCGCGTCGAGCCGTTCGAGGACAGGAAGCGGATCGTCATCGGCCCGCGCCAGGACCACCCGCACCTGCTTCAGGGTCAGGTTGGCCCGCGCCGAGACGACCTGTGGCAGCTCGGCCAGGGCCCGTTCGACCGCGGCCACGCAGCCGCCGCAGCGCAGCCCCGGCACCGAAAGCAGGCAGACCCCGCGACCGGCCGCCGAGGGCCGGATCATCGCCAGCCGCTCGGCGCGCGGCGGCGGATCGGTTTTGCGCGGGCCCGAGACCGGCAGCGCGGGCCCATGGCTTTCGTTGATGTCCATCTTCATCGCGATTCCCCGGCGATCCCTCGGATTTCCTCCGCCGGTCGGAGCGAAGATTGCGCTCCATTCCCCGACCGACGACCACTCGCACCCTCGGGCACTCGTATTCCCGCGGTGTGGCACCGTTCGGAGGGCGGCAATTTGATCCAGATCAAACGCGACGCCGGTTTTTCCCCCGATACGAGGAAAACCGCGGGGTTCGGCCCCGCCGGGCGGGCGACTTGATCGACATCAAGGCATCCGCCCCATGCGCGCCGCTACATCGCGGCTGTCACTTTGAGGAAAGACCGCCATGCCCCATGGGACTGTCGCCGTGCTCGCGACCGACGCCACCTTCGACCGCGCCGCCGTTCTCGCCGCGCTCGCCATGAGCGATACCGAGGAGGCGCATCTCGATATTCACTGTATCGGGCGCTGCCACGGCCCCTCTGCCGGGGCCGAAGCCCTTGCCGCCGAAGCCCTTGCCGCCGATGGCCTTGCGGCAGGGCCGATCGCGCCAGCCGGCCGGCCGGACGACCGCGCGGCCCTTGCCCGCGCCGAGGCCCTCGAAGCCGCCCTGCGGCCCGTCATTCCACGCCACCGCAGGAATATCGCGTTCCACCCGCAGGCCCTGCGCGGCGGCTCCGCCGGCGCCCAGCTCGCCTCGACGATACGGTTTGCCGACTGGATCGTTGCCGCAGCGCCGCTCGATCCGCAGGACCGGCGCCTTCAGATCGCGGGTCTGAAGGCCGGTCTTCTCATGGGTGGGGTGCCGGTGATGCTGGTGCCGCGGGAGGGGGCCGAAACCGCCCATGCCCCGGCGCGCATCGCGGTGGCCTGGGATGGCAGCCGGGGGGCGCTGGCGGCCGTGCGCGCGGCGCTGCCATTGCTCCGGCGCGCAGGCCTCGTCGACGTGATCGTGGTCGACCCCGACATCCGCCATGGCGACCGGTCCGATCCGGGCGGCGATCTTGCGCTTTTCCTCGCCCGCAACGGGGCCCGGGTCGAGATCAACGTTCTCGCGCGCAGCCGGCCGCGCATCCCGGAGGTGCTGTTCCGGCATTGCTGCGACACGGCCGCCGAGGCGATGGTCATGGGGGCATGCGGCCATGCGCGGCCGGGCAGGGCGCTGTTCGGCACCACCAGCCGCGGCATGCTGCGCCTATCGAAGATCCCGTTGATCCTGTCGCGCTAGCGGATCAGGCCGGCGCCGAACCATTTCCGGTTTCGGCATTGAGCCGGGCGAGGTCGGGGATGTGAATCCGTCTCTTGCCGTCCAGGGCGATCACCCCGTCGCGCCCGAGCTGGTTGATCTGCCGGCTCACCGTTTCGAGCGTCAGGCCGAGATATTCCGACATCGCCTCGCGCGTCAGCGGCAGGTCGAGCCGGATGTCGCGGGTCCTGGGGGCCATGTCGAAGCTGGATTCGCGGCGCGCGACCGACACCAGCAGGCTGGCGATGCGCTCGCGGGCGGTCTTGCGGCCCAGAACCAGCATCCAGTCGCGCGCGGCGTCGAGCTCGTCGAGGGTCATCTCCAAAAGCCGCTCCGCGACATGCGGCGTCTCGCGCAGCAGCCGCTCGAACGGCGCGCGGCGAAAGCAGCACAGGGTCACGGCGCTGGCCGCCGTGACGTCATAGGGGGTGCTGTCGCGTCCGGGGCGGCCGATGAAATCGGAGGGCAGCAGCAGCCCGACCATCTGGATGCGGCCATCCTCCATGGTCTGCGACAATGTCGCAACGCCCGAGACGACGGACCCCACGAAGCTCATCGGATCGCCGGCCCAGGCGATCTTCTGGCCCGCCTCGTAGCGCCGGTAGACCTTGATCTTCTCCAGCTGCTCCAGCTCTGTCTCGTCGCAGCGCGCGCAGACGGCCCTGTGACGGATGCCGCAATCGGCGCAGCGCAGGTTCAGTCGGTGGGGCATAGGCGTCTCTTTTTGTGTCAAAGCCGGGGCGGCTTTCGGGGGGTCGGCGTCACGGCCCGGCCTGCCGGGCATCGCATCTCGCCGATGGCGTGTCGCCGGGGCCGGCGGAAGCCGGGCGGTCGAACAGGGCGCGTAGCACATGGCTCCGGCTTGCGACATCATCCAGCCGATAGCCGTCGAGCACCTTCAGGAACGCCTCCAGCGCCTCGGCCAACATGCCGGGCAGGCCGCAGGCGGGCGCGATGAGACAGCCCGTGCAGTCGACCAGCCCGTCCTCGCCCTCGGTATGGCGCAGCAGCGCGCCGAGGCTGATCTCCCGCGCCGGCCGCGCCAGCCGCAATCCACCATGCCGGCCGCGCACCGTCTCGACGAAACCCGCATGGCCGAGGCTCTGCACGATCTTCATCAGGTGGCTGTGCGAGATGCCGTAGGTTTCGGAAATGCGGCGGATCGAAACCAGCTCGTCACCCGCGCTGGCAAGCTGGATCATGGCCCGCAGGGCATAGTCGGAATGACGGCTGAGCTTCATGCCGCCATATTAGATGCATTTCATTTGAATGTATAGGAGGGGGGAATGGCGGCACTTGTCATGCGTGTGGGCATGGAGGCCTCGATGCCGACCGTTCCCTCCTTCTGACCCCCTGAAAACGCGGTGACCTGACGCCGAGGGCGGTCCTTGCGGAGCAAGGGGCTTCGATCGTGCGGCGCCCCGGTCGGGTGAAGCCTGCGGATCGCGTCTTCGATCAGGTCGACGCGCTCGCGGCGCGGCGCGTCCCCCGGGACCTGGCCGGTTCGTCATCGCCACTCGGCCCCTTGCCATCATCCCGGCGGCAGGCGTGCCGCGCCGTGCCGCCAGCGGCGTCGGGGCCGTGCGCGCCTGGGCCGGCAGCTCATCCTGCGCATCGTGGAAGAAGGGTGGCCAGCGCCCCCGAACAGGGCCGGCCTTGTTCATGGCTTCCTTTGCAGCCGGAGGGGGAAATGAGGGACGTCCCGGTGTTCGGGCGCGGTGCCGCCCGACCCCACGGAGCGCCCGTAGAGACGCGCGAGGGGCGAGGCGGTCATGCCATGCGCGAAGATCGACAGGGCCACCGTCGCGACAATGGCGAGCGTGATGTCGTCCTTGCCCGGGATCGGATAGTCTTCGATCAGGATCAGCAGGTAGATCAGCGAGGCAAGCCCGCGCGGGCCGAACCAGCCCAGAAAGAGCACCGTCGCCGGGCGCAGCCGCAGGCCGAGCAGCGATATCGCCACGGGAAGGCCGCGCAGCACCGTCAGCGCCAGCCCTGCGAAAAGCGCGTGCCGCCATCCCATCTGCGCCAGGTCGGGCACGAGAACCGCGCCGAAAAGGACAAAGACGATGAGCGTGAGAAGCTGGCCTTCGGCCTCGCCGAAATCGGCCGCGGCCGCGCGCAGCCGCTCGGAGCGCATGGCCACGACAAGGCCCGCGGAGAACCCCGCGAGAAACCCGTTGCCCCCCATCGCCTCGGCCGCGCCCCAGGCCAGCAGAGGCAATGCCAGCGTGCTGAGCCGCAGATAGGTCTCGTCCATCCAGTCGTTTCGGGCGGCGCGCTCGATCAGCAGGGCAGCGAGCCAGGCGAGCAGCGCCCCGACGAGGGGGCCGCCCACGACCTGCAGGCCGATGGACCGTGCCCACGCTCCGGCCCCGTCTCCGGCGCTCCCTGCCGCGAGGGATGCGGCGACGAGCAGGGCGGGAAAGGCAAGGCCGTCATTCAGGCCGGATTCGACATTGAGCGCCTGCCGGATGCGGTGCGGCACGCTCGCATTCGAGACGACCGCCTGGCCCAAAGCGGCATCGGTCGGCGCCAGCGCGATCGCCAGCGCCGCCGCCCCCCAGATGCCGAGCGCGGGAAACATAAGCCACGCCGCGCCGGTTCCGGCCAGCATCGCGAGCGGCAGGCCGATCGCAAGAAGGCGTATCGGTATCGCGTGCCTGCGGTCGAGTTCGGTGATGTCGATCCGGCTGGCATCCGAAAACAGCGTCAGCACGAGGGTGACTTCGGCCAGCCTGCGGATCGCCGCATCCGTGACATGCAGCTCCATCAGCCCCCAGCCATCCGCGCCGATCAGCACCCCGACCGCCGCGAAGGCCATGGGCGGGGTGACGATGCCCGTCTCGGCGCGCTTCGAGACGAGCGCGAAGACGAACAGGGCGGCCGAGAGAATGGCGATCTCTGCGGGTTGCATCAGCGCGGCTCCTCTCGCGGCGGCCCCTTGCCGTTCCGGGCGGCGTCATCCGCCCCTTTGCTCTTTCCGGCGCTACCGGCGCCGGGCGGTGATCGTCCGGCCATTCCCGTCTTCGAGAACGAGCGCCCCGGTATCGGTCATCGAGAACGAGACATCGCCCCCCAGGATATCGAGCAGGCGGCGCTCCTGCTCTGCCAGCGCTTCGGGGCATGCCATCATCGTGGTGCCCACCGGACCCAGCGAGATCAGCCCGTCCGCGCTGTCGTAGCTGCCGACGATCAGGTTGCATGTCGCGTTGCCGGACAGCCTGCCATCCGGCCCGAAGGTGAGGCTGGCGGGCGAATTGTCCAGAACGCCGCGGCCGTCGATGTCCTCGATCAGCCATTCGCGCCCCTCGAGCCGCGGGGCGCCCTTGTGCTGCATGAGGTGATCGGCGATCGCGCGGTAGGCGGGCAGGGAGGTCGGATCGTTCGCGGCGTTGCCGGCGACGGGGTTGGATGCGAAGCGGATGATGACCATGTCGGCCGCCGGGTCGATCCAGATCGTCTGCCCGTGCACGCCGCGGGCCGCGAAGGCGCCATGCGCGTCATGGCTCACCCACCACATGCCGCGATAGCTCCAGCCGGGCAGAAGATCGTAACCCGCGCGCGCGAAGGTCTCCGGGTCGCCGCCCTCGCGGATGCGCGCGATGGCGGCCCTGGGCAGGACCTGCTCGCCGCGCCATTCGCCCTCATCCAGGATCAGCTGACCCAGCCGGCCCATGTCGCGCAGCGTCGCGTTGAAACCGCCGCCCGCGAAGGGCGTGCCGATGCTGTCGACCGTGTAGAAGGCCTCGCGCTCGGCGCCGATGCGGGTCCAGACGTTGTGCGACAGCCAGTCGGCGACGTTGAGCCCGGTCGTGCGCGCGATCAGCCACCCCAGCGCATCGGTGTTGATGGTGCGGTAGCCGAAGGCCTCGCCATGCGTGCCGGCCTTGCCGACGGTCTGGAGAAAGCCGAAATAGCTGCGCGGGCCCTCATAGCCTTCGGGCGGCGGCAGCGGGCTTCCGGCCTGGGCATAGGTCCAGACATCGGCGTCGGGATCGGCATAATCCTCCGAGTAGTCGAGCGCGGTGGTCATCTCCAGAACCTGCCGGACGGTGGCGTCGCCAAAGGCGCTGTCGGCCAGTTCGGGGATGAGATCGCCCATCAGCGCGGTCTCCTCGATCCTTCCTTCGGCGACGAGAACCTCGCCGATCAGGCCGGTGATCGATTTCGTGACCGACATCGCGCCATGCAGGGCATGCTCGTCCATGCAGCCGTCATAGCGCTCATAGACGATGCGCCCCTCATGCAGGACCAGCACCGCGTCGGTATGGTTGGCCTCGAAGGCCTCGCCCCATGTCATCGTCCCGTCCTGTCCGATCGGCGTGAACTCCACGTCGTCGAGGCCGGGGTCGAGCGCGACCGGCAGCGCGTCCGCCCCGTCCGATCCGGCCCGGACGGCGGTGGTCGGCCTCAGCTCGCGGAAATGGCAGACGGTCCAGCGCAGCTTCGGGAAGGCGAAGTAGTCGGGATCGGTAAAGCGGATGATCCTGTCATCGGGCGGCGGGAAGCCTTGCATCCATTCCAGCGTTTCGGGATCGGAGTTCGCCGCGGAAAGCGGCGCGTTCTGAGCCGTGGCCATGCCCGCACCGGTCAGCCCCGCGGCCAGCCCCGCGGCCAGCATCATGAAGAACCTGGTTTTCATCTCGTTTCCCTCAATCCAGTTCCTGCACGCCGCCGCCCGACACGGTCAGGACCTGGCCGCTGATCCAGCCGGCCGCGGGCGAACACATGAACAGGGCGGCGTTGGCCATGTCGGCGGGCTCGCCGAGCCTGTTGATCGGCGTATGGGCCAGCATCCTCTTTTCGATGTCGTCGGTCAGCACCGATGTCAGCGCCTCCGTCCTGGTGGCCCCCGGCGCGATCGCGTTCACGCGGATGCCGGCGGGGCCGAGATCGAAGGCGATGTTGCGCACCAGGTGGCTCGTCGCCGCCTTGGACGCGCCATAGGAGGCCATGCGCCTGTTCCTGTTCTCGGCCGCCATCGAGGTGATCGCCAGCATGGCGCCGCCGCCGGCCTTTTCCATCTCGGGCGCGGCGAGCTGCGCGAGGCGGAACAGCGAGAAGACATTGAGATCGAAGGCCCGGCGAAACTCCGCCATCGGCATGTCGAACGGCTTCGGCCCGCCGCCGCCGGCATTGCCGACGAGGATCGTGAGCTTGCCGAAGCGCGAAACGGTCTGCTCGACGGCGCGCACCAGATCCGCCTCCTCGGTGACGTCGCAACCCAGGCTTGCGGCCTGGCCGCCGGCCCTGGTGATATCATCGGCGACCGCGCGGGCGGCCTCGGCGTCGAGATCGCTGACCATCACGGCCGCGCCGGCTCCGGCGAACGTCTCGGCGATGGCGCGGCCGATACCGGCCCCGCCCCCGGTGATCAGCGCGACCGCGCCGTCCAGCCGAAAGGACTTCGGATCAAACATTCTGTCTACTCCTTTTGCTGATGGGCCGCATATCCTAGAGGACGGGAAAGATCGAAAGGAATTGCCATGAGCGATACGGAGACCGCGGCCCCGGCCCGCAGCGGCGCAAAGGGCGTTGCGATCGGCGTCGTCCTCCTCTTGGCGGCTCTCGTCGTTCTCTATGCGCTGAACGACCGGCTGACGCCGGGCAGCGCGCGCGGGATCGTCTCGGCGCAGGTCGTGCAGATCGCGCCGCGCGTGTCGGGCGAGGTCATGCAGGTCCATGTCGAGGACGACGCCGTGGTCGAGGCGGGCGATCCGCTCTTCTCGGTCGATCCGCGCCCCTTCATGCTGGCCGTGCGGCAGGCCGAGGCCAATCTCGGCAGCGCGCTTCAGAACATCGACGCGTCGAGCGCATCGCTGGTTTCGGCGCAGGCCGCCGTCACCCAGGCGCGCACCGCGCTGGAGACCACGCGCGCCGAGGCGGCGCGCAGCTTCCGGCTCGAAGAGCGCGGCATCGCCTCGACCGCGCAGGGCGACCAGGCGCGCGCCAGCGTCGCGCAGGCCGAGGCGCAGCTCGAAAGCGCGGAGGCGCAGCTCGAAAGCGCGCGCGCCCAGCTCGGCCCGCAAGGCGAGGACAACCCGGCCATCCAGGCCGCCGAGGCGCAGCTCGAACGGGCGCAATACGATCTGGCCTCGGCCACCGTCACCGCGCCGCATCTGGGCGTGGTCACCAATGTCACCCTGTCGGAGGGGCAGTATATCGGCGCCGGGAATCCCGCTTTGACCTTCATCGATTCCGGCGCCGCCTGGATCACGGTGGATCTGCGCGAGAACCAGCTGCAGCAGGTCGATCCGGGCGATCCTGCGCATCTTCTGTTCGACGCGCTGCCGGGGCGGATCTTCGAGGGGCGGGTCGAGAGCATCGCTTGGGGCATCAATCCGGGCCGCAATGTCCAGGGCGGTCTGGTGGTGAACCAGCCCGCGAACCGCTGGTTCGAACCGGCGCGGCGCATTCCGGTGCGGATCGAGCTGATCGGCGGAATGGAGGCCTGGCCGCAATCGGTCCGCGTCGGCGGCAAGGTGCATGCGGTGATCTTCGCGGGCGGCGACGATGCGGGGCCGATGGCATGGCTGGCGCGGGGGATGCAGCGGCTGCGCTCCTGGGCCACCTATCTGCACTGAGATGTATGTCACCCCCAGACCCGTGGCCGCCGAGGATCCGCATTACGGGATCCGGCTCGGCCTGACCGGCGCGCTGGCCTACGGCGCGATCCCGCTGCTGAACCCCGCCCTTCCGCCGATCATCGCCGCGCTGCCCGTGGGCCTCGTCGCGGCGCAGCGCAAGGCCTTCGACCCGGGCAAGCTGATCGGCGGCGTGATCGCGATGATCGTGCTGCCCTGGCTGATGACATGGGTCGTGGAATGGCTGCGGCCGATGCCGCTTGTCTATGTCACGGCGGTCTGGGCGCTCTATTTCGCGGGCTTTCTGATGATCCTGCGTTCGGGGGCGCAGGCCGGGATGCTGATCGTCGTCGTCACGGTGCTGATCTCGGTCATGGGCATGCATGGCACGGCCACGGTCGAGACCTTGCGCGACGGCTTCCTGCAGGCTGCGCTGGTCACGCTCGTCATCGGACCGCTGGTCTATCTGGTTCTGCCCGCCCGGACGCGGGACAGGCATGTGGACGCGCCCGTGCCCGGCGGTGGCCGCGCCGTCACCGGCGCGGCGATCCGGGCGACGGTCCTGCTGGCGCTGAGCTTCTGGCTTTATGCCGTGATGCAGCCCTCGGACATGATGATGGCGGTGGTCGCGTCGATGGTGCTGGTCTTTCCGACCCGCCGCACGGTCTTTTCCGAAGCGCTCCAGCGCATCCGGGCGACCGTTTATGGCGGCGCCGTGGCGCTTGGCATCCTCGCGCTCTTCACGCTCTCGCCGCATCTGCCGATCCTGCTCGGCCTCGTCTTTCTGGGCGGGCTGTGGCTGGGGCAGCGGATGCTGTTCGGCGCGCAGCCGAGCATGGTCTACCAATATGCCTTCTCGGTGACGCTGGCGCTGGTGGCGGGGGCGCTGAGCACGCAGGACCCGGGCTACGCCACCTTTACCCGGATCGTCCTGACGCTGACCGGCGCCTTCGCCGCCGCCTTCGCCGTCGCGGTGCTGGACGGGCTGACGCAATGGCGCGGCGGCGCGGCGGGCATGGCGGGCGCGGCAGGCACGGGGGACACGGCATGAGCTTTGCGAAATCCCTCTCCGTGCTGGTCAATACGGCGCTGCTGCTCGTTCTGGGGGGCTTTCTGCTGGTCATCGGCAAGCCGGTGCTGCTGCCGATCCTCGCCGCGATCATCGTGGTCTACGTGCTGGTCGGGGCCTCCGAAGCGCTGGGGCGCGTGCCGCTGATCGGCCGCCTGCCCGCCGGGATGCGGCGAACGCTCGTCCTGCTGGCCTTTGCCATCGGCCTGTTCGCCCTGACCGGGGTGATCGTCGACACGATCAGCCAGGTCCTGTCCGAAGCGCCCGCCTATCAGGCCAATATCGAACGGCTGATCGCGCAGGGGGCGGAGTTTCTCGGCCTCGACGACCGGCCCGACTGGCAGACGGTGCAGAACGCCGTCTTCGGCGGTTTCTCGGTGCAGAACCTCATCAACGTCGCGCTCACCAACATCACCTCGATCGGCGCCTCGGTTTTCCTGGTCACCGTCTACTCCGCGTTTCTGCTGGCCGAGCGGGCGGGCTTTGCGCACAAGCTTTCGGCCGCCCTGCGCGATCCGGCAAGCGCCGCCCGGACGGAGGACATCCTCAGGGGGATCAACGATCGGATCGGCGATTATCTTGCCGTCAAGACGCTGGTGAACGTGATCCTCGGGGCGCTTTCCTTCGTCATCCTCTGGGCGCTCGGCATCGACTTTCCGCTGTTCTGGGCGCTTTCGATCGGCCTTCTGAACTACATTCCCTATTTCGGCTCGCTGGTCGGGGTGCTGCTGCCGATCACCCTTTCGGTGCTGCAGTTCGGTGACCTCGGGCGGACGCTGCTGCTGGCGACGCTGCTCATCGCGGCGCAGGTCTGGGTCGGCAGCTTTCTCGAACCGCGCCTGATCGGACGGCGCGTGAATCTCAGCCCCTTCGTGGTGCTGGTCTCGCTCGCCGTGTGGTCGGCCCTGTGGGGGCTGCCGGGGGCGCTGCTCGCCGTGCCGCTGACCTCGATGCTGACCATCGTGCTGTCGGCGTTCGAGCCGACCCGGCCCATCGCCATCCTGATGGCCGATCAGCTGGTCCGTGACCGCGCATCGCCGCCGCCGCCCCCGCCCCCGAAGCGGACCCCGCCCGCATGATCGCGATGCTCAGGGTGCTTCTCGCCGCCGTTCTTCTCGGGGCGGTCGCGATCATCGCCGCCCGTCTGCTCTTTGCGCTTCCGGCGGCCGGCGACCGGCCCGACACCGTCGCCCTGCCGCCGGCGACGAGCGGTCCGCTGGCCGAGGCATTGGCCCCGCGCGAGGCCAGGCATGAAGGCCTGACGGGCATCGCGCCGCTGTCAAACGGCGCCGACGCCTTCGCCGCGCGCATCCTGCTGGCGGATACGGCCACCGTCTCGATCGACGCGCAATACTACATCTGGCATGGCGACCTGACCGGCACCCTCCTGCTCGACGCCCTGATGCGCGCGGCCGAGCGGGGCGTGCGGGTGCGGCTGCTGCTGGACGACAACGGCACCTCCGGCCTCGACGCCGAGATCGCGGCGCTGGCCGCGCATCCCAATGCCGAACTGCGCCTCTACAACCCCTTCAACCTGCGCGGCGCGTTCAAGACGCTGTCCTATGCGTTCGATTTCTTTCGGCTGAACCGCCGGATGCACAACAAGTCCTTCATCGTGGACGGGCGGGCGGCCATTCTCGGCGGGCGCAATGTCGGCGACGAGTATTTCGGAACGGGGCCGACCCCGCTCTATATCGATCTCGACGTTCTGGCGGTCGGCGCGATCGTGCCGCAGGTCGCGGCCGATTTCGACCGCTACTGGTCCGCGCGGGCGGTCCATCCGGCGGGCGCGGTCGTCGGGCCGCATGAGGGTGGCGATCCGGTCGGCCGCCGGCTGGCGGCCTTCCGCGATGACCCGCAGATGGCCGAATACAGGAAGATCCTGCAGGAGTCCCGCATCGTGTCGGACCTCAGGGCGGGGCAGCTCGATCTGGAATGGACGACGGCGCTTCTCGTCAGCGACGATCCGGTGAAGGGCGAAGGCGCCGTTCCGCGAGAGGATCTGCTGGCCTCGCGCCTGCGCAGGGCGGTGGGCGACATCGAGAGCCGTTTCGACGGCGTCTCGCCCTATTTCGTGCCGGGCACCGCCGGGGTCGCGGCATTCGCCGCGCTGGAAAGGCGGGGCGTGACGGTGCGGATGCTCACCAATTCGCTCGAAGCGACGGATGTACTGCCGGTCCATGCCGGATATGCCAAGCGCCGGAAGGACATGCTCAAGAGCGGTGTCGCGCTGTTCGAGCTGCGGCGTCAGGCCGCCCCCGCCGCGCCGGCCGAACATCCCGGCCCCTTCGGATCGTCGGGATCGAGCCTTCACGCCAAGACATTCGCGGTGGATGGCCGGCGCATCTTCGTCGGATCGTTCAACTTCGATCCCCGCTCCACCATGCTCAACACCGAGATGGGCCTGCTGATCGACAGCCCGCGCATGGCCCGGGGGCTGCACAGCGCCTTCGACGAGGGCCTGAACGGCCTTGCGTTGCGGGTAGAGCGGCAGGACGGGCACCTGGTCTGGACCGACCCGCAAACAGGCGCGGTGAGAGCCACGGAGCCGGGCACCAGCATCCTGCGCCGTGTCGCGCTGACGATCATCGGGTGGTTGCCGGTCGAGTGGCTGCTGTAGCGGATGGCAGCGGCGGCCCGGCGTTCGGCGAGTGATCCGGCGTGCGCAGCCGCCTCCTTCTGCCCGGCCCGGCCTTTGGGCGGGGTCAGGGGCCGCTCGGAGCTGCCCGATTGCGTGGCGCGCCATCCGGCGGGCGCGTAGAGGAGGCGCGGGGGGTGAAACCGGGGGCCTTCGCGCCTTTTCTCGGCGCGACGGCTTGCCGCGGGCCGTCTCGGGGTCTTTCATGTCGACAACCCAAGGAGGAAGGCACGATGAGACACTCGAAATTCCTGACCACGATCCCGGTCCTGCTGGCCGCCGGGCCGCTGATGGCGCAGCAGGCCGCCGACGCGATCACCACCGAGGGCACCTCCTCGGGCGAGATCGCCGGGCTGTCCGAGGCCGCCCGCGCCGCGATGGAGGCCAAGGCGGCGGGCCGGCCGGTCGAGGCCGAGAACTGGATGGTCGCCGCTGCCAACCCGCTCGCGGTCGAGGCCGGGGCGGAGGTGCTGCGCGATGGCGGCTCGGCCGCCGATGCGATGGTCGCGGTGCAGGCGGTGCTGGGGCTGGTGGAGCCGCAAAGCTCCGGGCTGGGCGGCGGTGCCTTTCTCGTCTGGTACGACGCCGAGAGCGGCGAGCTGACCACGCTCGACGGGCGCGAGACCGCGCCGCTGGCCGCGACGCCGACGCTGTTTCAGGACGAGAATGGCGAGCCGCTGCAGTTCTTCGACGCGGTGGTGGGCGGTCTTTCGGTCGGCACGCCCGGCACGCCGCGGCTTTTGGAGGCCGCGCATGAGAAATGGGGCAAATCCGACTGGGAAAGCCTGTTCGATGCGGCCATCGCCCATGCCGAAGAAGGCTTCGAGGTTTCGCCGCGCCTGGCCACGCTGGTCGCGGGCGATGCGGATCGGCTGAAGCGCTTCCCGGCCACGGCGGAGTATTTCTTTCCCGGCGGCACGGCCATCGCCGAGGGCGACACGCTGACCAATGCCGATTATGCCGAGGTGCTGCGCGCCATCGCGACGGGCGGGGCGGACGCCTTCTACGAGGGCGGGATCGCCGCCGACATCGTGGCGACGGTGCAGGGCGCCGAGGGCAATCCGGGCGTGCTGTCGGAGCGCGATTTCGAGATCTACGACGTGGTCGAGCGCGAGGCGGTCTGCGCCGACTACCGCGATTACGAGGTCTGCGGCATGGGGCCGCCCTCGTCGGGCGCGCTCACCGTGGGGCAGATCCTCGGCATGCTCGAGACCTTCGATCTCGGCAGCATGGGCCCCGACAGCGCCGAGGCGTGGCGGCTCATCGGCGATGCCTCGCGCCTCGCCTTCGCCGATCGCGGCCGCTACATGGCCGACAGCGATTATGTCCCGATGCCGACCCAAGGGCTCGTCGATCCGGCCTATCTCGCCGAGCGTGCGGGGCTCCTGTCGGGCGATGACGCGCTGCCCGAGGTTTCCCCCGGAAACCCCGAATGGCAGCACGCGATGCTCTGGGGCGACGACGCCTCGATCGAACTGCCCTCGACCAGCCACATCTCCATCGTCGATGCCGACGGCAACGCGCTGTCGATGACCACGACGATCGAGAACGGCTTTGGCTCGCGGCTTTTCGTGCGCGGCTTTCTTCTCAACAACGAGCTCACGGATTTCAGCTTTGCCACGCATGACGAGGGCCGCCCGATCGCCAACCGGGTCGAGCCGGGCAAGCGGCCGCGCTCCTCGATGGCGCCGACAATCGTGATGCAGGGCGACGCGCCCGCGCTGGTCGTGGGCTCGCCCGGCGGCAGCCGGATCATCGGCTATGTCGCGCAGGCCATCGTCAACTGGGCCGATTGGGGCATGGATGTGCAGCAGGCGCTGGCCGCGCCGCACCTCGTGAACCGCTTCGGCACCTTCGATCTGGAGGCCGGCACGGAGGCCGAGGCGCTGGAAGGGCCGCTGCAGGAGATCGGCTTCGAGACCAATATCCGCGACCTGACCTCGGGGCTGCACGCGATCGAGATCGGCGAGACGCTCAGGGGCGGCGCCGATCCGCGGCGCGAGGGCATCGCCCTGGGCGACTGACCTTCGCTTGCGAAAAGCGTCCTGCCCGGCGGGCAGGACGATGCCGGGCGGGGCGGTTCCATGACCGCCCCGCCCGGCCCCGGCCCCGGCCCCGGCTCAGGCTCAGGCGAGCGCCGAGCGGCGGCGATCGAAATAGGCGTTGGTCACCCGCACCACGACCGGCGAGAGCAGCAGCAGCGACACGAGGTTGGGGAACGCCATGAAGGCGTTGAGCGTGTCGGCCACCAGCCAGACGAAATCGAGCTGCGTCACCGCGCCGATCAGCACGAAGCCGGTCCAGAGCAGCCGGTAGGGGACCTGCACCCTGGTCCCGCCGAGATATTCCCAGCACTTCTCGCCGAAATAGGCCCAGCCGAGGATCGTCGTGAAGGCGAAGACCGCCAGCGCGATCGCGAGGAAATACTGCCCGAAGCCCGGCAGCGCCGCGTCGAAGGCCATGGAGGTCAGCGCCGCGCCGGAATCTCCTGTGTTCCACAGGCCGGTGACGATGATGATCAGCCCGGTCATGGTGCAGACGACCAGCGTGTCGATGAAGGTGCCCATCATGCCGATCAGCCCCGATTGCGCCGCGTCCTTCGACTGGCCCGCCGCCTGCGCGATGCCGGCGGTGCCGAGCCCCGCCTCGTTCGAGAAGACGCCGCGCGCCACGCCGTAGCGCATCGCCAGCATGATCGTCGCCCCGGCAAAGCCGCCAGAGGCCGCGACCGGGTTGAAGGCGTGATCGATGATCAGCGCGAAGGCCGCCGGAATCTCGCCGGCATAAAGCACGAGCACGACCGCCGCGACCGCCATGTAGGCGATGCACATGCCCGGCACGAGCTTTTGCGCCACCGCGCCGATGCGGCGGATACCGCCCAGAAGCACGAGGCCGGTCAGCACCGCCAGCACCACGCCCGAGATCCAGGCCGGCACGCCGAAGCTCTCGCCCATCACCTGCGAGATGCTGTTGGACTGCACCATGTTGCCGATGCCGAAGCCCGCGAGCCCGCCGAACAGCGCGAAGGCCGCGCCGAGCCAGCGCCAGCGCGGGCCGAGCCCGTTCTTGATCGCGAACATCGGCCCGCCGACATGCTCGCCCTTGTCGTCGACCTCGCGGAAATGCACCGAGAGCAGCACCTCGGCGTATTTCGTGGCCATGCCGACCAGCGCCGTCATCCACATCCAGAACAGCGCGCCCGGCCCGCCAAGCGCGATGGCGGTGGCGACGCCGGCGATGTTGCCGGTGCCGACGGTGGCCGCGAGTGCGGTCATCAGCGCGGCATAGGGGCTGATCTCGCCCTCGGCATCGGCGTCGGGCCTGCGCCCGGCCCAGACCATGCGAAAGCCCATCGGCACGCGCCGGATCGGCATCAGCTTCAGCCGGATCTGCAGAAAGATCCCGGTGCCGAGGATCAGCACCAGCATCGGCGGCCCCCAGACGAAGCCGTTCACGGCGGATAGGACCGCCGTCAGCGTTTCCATGATAAAACCTCCCAGTTTCGTGGCGGCGTCAGCGCCGCCCTGTCCTCCTCGCCGGCCTCTCCCAAGACCGGACACGTGCCTCGCGCGCGATCAGCGCGCGGGGCAACGGCGCTCCCTTAGGACGGCGAAATCCCGCGGTCCAGCCGCGAGCGCGCGGCCCGCCGGACGCGCCGCGCGCCGCCCGCCGGGGCCCTTGCCGCGCTGCGGCACGAACGCGATTCTTGAAAGGGTGATGAGGGGCGTTTCGCGTCACGAAGAGCGCGGCTGGCGCAATTTTCGGAAAATCGAGGGGCCCAAGTGCCCCGCGCGATTTTTTGCGCGCGGTGCCGGGAGAGGCCATCGCAGCGGCCCGGCTCACTCGGTTGCGAAATGATCGACCCGGCTTTGCAGGGTATAGCCGGATTCCACGAGCATGATCCCCATGAACACCAGCGCGGCCAGCGGCGGCAGCAGGATCGCGAGGCTCAGCGCCAGCCGCTCCCAGGCCATGTGCATGAACACGGCGAGGATCAGCCCGGCCTTGAGCCCCATGAAGACGAGGATCAGCGTCCAGCGCAGCGGCCCTTGCAGCTGCGCGTAATCCACCGCGTAGGAGGCGGCGCTGAGCACGAAGAGCAGGCCCCAGCACAGCAGATAGAGCCGGATCGGATGCGCCTGGCCGTGGTGTTCGGGGGCGGGGCTGTCGGTTTCGGGAAGGGTGGCATGCGTCATGTCGGCCTCACCACAAGTAGAAGAACGCAAAGATGAAGACCCAGACCAGGTCGACGAAGTGCCAGTAGAGCCCCATGATCTCCACCGCCTCGTAATCGCCCTTTTCCCGGCACAGCCAGCTGCGGCGGCCGCTGTCGAACTCTCCCTTTCGGACCTTGTTGCCGACGATCAGCAGGAAGATCACGCCGAAGCTGACATGGGTGCCGTGAAAGCCGGTGATCATGAAGAAGGTCGCGCCGAACTGCTCGGCGCCGAACGGGTTGCCCCAGGGGCGCACGCCCTCATGGATCAGCTTGCTCCATTCGAAGGCCTGCATGCCGACGAAGAGCGCGCCCATCGCGGCGGTGGCAAAGATCAGCGCGGCGGTGCGCCTGCGGTCGCGCGCATAGGCGAAGTTCACCGCCATCGCCATCGTGCCCGAGGAGGAGATCAGAACGAAGGTCATGATCGCGATCAGCGCCAGCGGCAAATCGGCGCCGCCGAGATGCAGCGAGAACACCTCGCTCGCATTGGGCCATTCGGCTTCGGTCGAGCTGCGCGCCGACATGTAGGAGATCAGGAAGATCGCGAAGACGAAGGTGTCGCTCAGCAGGAAGATCCACATCATCGCCTTGCCCCAGGAGGCGGTCTTGAAGCTTCTCTGGTCCGAGGCCCAGTCGGCGGCGAGGCCCCGAAGCCCGCCCGGTCGCATGGAGGAAACATCGGTCATGCGGGTCTCCTTCAGGTCAGGATCGCACGGCACAGCGCCGCGACATCGCTCGCCCAGCCGCTCAGAAGCGCCAGCATCGCCAGCCAGACGAGGAGCAGGAAATGCCAGTAGACGGCGCATAGCTCGAGCCCCGGCACCGCGCGCCTTGGCGGCGCGCCATGGCCGAGACGGCCCGCGACGCGCGCCAGCGCCACCAGACCGCCGAGGATGTGCAGCCCGTGCAGCCCCGAGATCAGGAAGAAGAAGCTGGCGCCGGGGTTGGCGGCGAGCCCCTGACCGGTTTCGGCCAGCCGCAGCCAGGCCAGGATCTGCGCCGCAAGGAACGCCAGCGTCGCCAGCGCGCCCGCGCCGAACGCCGCGCGCGAGGCCCGCGCATCGCCGCGCCGCGCGGCCATCAGCGCCGATTGCAGGCACAGGCTGGCCAGCGCGAGAAGCGCCGTGCCGAGCCAGACCACGCCGGGCATCCGCAGCGCGAACCAGTCCGCATAGCCCATCCGCATCACCACCGCGCTGCCCGCCAGGGCGAACAGCCCGCCGACCACCGCGAGAAACACGCCGAGCCCGACCCGCCCCGTGGGGCGCCCCCCCGGCGACGGGATGCGGGTGACCGCGCCGGTTTCCAGCCATGGCTTGTCGGCGAGACCCTGCCGCGACAGCCAGGCGAAGGCGATCACCGCCATCAGCGCCACGAAGCCCAGCACGATGCTCATGGCTCGTGCCTCCAGGCCGCCGCCGGGCCCGGATCGTCCTGCGCGATGTAGTCGCGCGGCGCGCCGGGCACCGAGTAGTCATAGGCCCAGCGATGGACCACCGGCAGCGCCTCGCCCCAGTTGCCATGGCGCGGCGGCATGTCGGGCGTCTGCCATTCGAGCGAGGCGGCGCGCCACGGGTTCAGGCCGGATCTGCGCCCGAAGCGCAGGCTCCAGGCGATGTTGAACAAAAACAGGAGCTGCGCCGCCCCGACGATCAGCGCGGCCACGGTGATGAAGGCGTTGAGCGTGGCGACGCTGTCGGGCACGAAGGCCGCCTCGATCTCGGGGTAGCGGCGCGGCACGCCGACGAGGCCGACGTAATGCATCGGAAAGAAGATCGCGTAGGCGCCGATGAAGGTGACCCAGAAATGCACGAGCCCCATCCCGTGCGACAGCATCCGCCCCGTGATCAGCGGGAACCAGTGATAGATCGCGCCATAGATCACCATGATCGGCGCGACCCCCATCACCATGTGAAAATGCGCCACCACGAACATCGTGTCCGACAAGGGCACGTCGACCACGACATTGCCCAGGAACAGCCCCGTCAGACCGCCATTGAGAAAGGTGACGATGAAGCCGAGCGAGAACAGCATCGGCAATGTCAGGTGGATGTCGCCGCGATGGAGCGTCAGCACCCAGTTATAGACCTTGATCGCGGTCGGCACCGCGATGATCAGCGTGGTGGTGGCGAAGAAGAAGCCGAAATAGGGATGCATCCCCGAGACATACATGTGATGCGCCCAGACGATGAAGGACAGCGCGCCGATGATCACGATGGCCCAGACCATCATCCGGTAGCCGAAGATGTTCTTGCGCGCATGCACCGCGATCAGGTCGGACACGATGCCGAAGGCGGGCAGGGCGACGATGTAGACCTCAGGATGGCCGAAGAACCAGAACAGGTGCTGAAACACGATCGGAGAGCCGCCGCCATAGCTCAGATGTTCGCCCATCTCCACCAGCGCGGGCATGAAGAACGACGTGCCGAGCAGCCGGTCGAACAGCATCATGACGGCGGCCACGAACAGCGCCGGAAAGGCCAGAAGCGCCATGACGGTGGCGGTGAAGATGCCCCAGATGGTGAGCGGCATGCGCATCAGCGTCATGCCGCGCGTGCGCGCCTGAAGCACGGTGACGGCGTAGTTCAGCCCGCCCATGGTGAAGCCGATGATGAACAGGATGAGCGAGACCAGCATCAGCACGATGCCCCATTGCGTCCCGCCCGGCGTGCCCGAGAGGATCGCCTGCGGCGGATAGAGCGTCCAGCCCGCGCCCGTCGGCCCGCCCGGCGCGAAGAAGCTCGCCGCGAGAACGACGACGGCCGCGAAATACATCCAGAAGCTCAGCATGTTGACGAAGGGAAACACCATGTCCCGCGCCCCCACCATCAGCGGGATCAGGTAATTGCCGAAACCGCCGAGGAAGATCGCGGTGAGCAGGTAGACCACCATGATCATGCCATGCATGGTGATGAACTGGTAATAGGCCTCGGCCGAGATGAAATGGAACACGCCCGGAAAGCCGAGCTGCATCCGGATCAGCCATGACAGCACCAGCGCCACGAGGCCGATCGCGATGGCGGTGCCGGAATATTGCAGGGCGATGTATTTCGCATCCTGCGAAAACACCCAGCGCGACCAGAAGCCATGCGCGTGCGGCGGCGGCAGGTCGGGTACCTCGGCGGGCGGGATGCCGCTGTCGGGGTCTTCGCTGGTGCTGCTCATGGATCGCCTCCCTCCTCCGCTGTTCCAGCCAGCCGGACGCCGCCCGCGGGCAGACCGGCGAAGGTGAGCTGTTCGCCGAGCCAGGCCTCGTAATCGGCGGGCGCGTCGATCAGCACATAGCCGCGCATCCAGCCATGCCCGGTGCCGCACAGCTCGGCGCAGAGCACCTCGAATTCGCCGGTGCGGGTCGGGGTGAACCAGAAATAGGTGACCATGCCCGGCACCATGTCCATCTTGGCGCGGAACTCGGGCACGTAGAAATCATGCAGCACGTCGACCGAGCGCAGGTTGACCTTCACCGGCTGGCCCAGCGGCAGGTGCAGATCGCCGCCCTCGATCACCACGTCATCGGCGGCGAAGCGGTCATGCGGGTTGAGCCCGAGCGGGTTGTCGGGGGAGATCTGCCGCACGTCGGAGCTTCCCAGACGGCCATCCTCGCCGGGCAGGCGGTAGCTCCAGGACCATTGCTGCGCGACCACCTCGATCTCGGTGGCGGCGTCGGGCACGGTGATGAACCGCTTCCAGACCACCAGCCCCGGCGCCAGCATCGCCGCGACCCCGAGCGCGGTCAGCGCCGTCAGCCAGATTTCGAGCCGCTTGCTCTCGGGCTCGTAATGGGCGACGCGGCCCGGCTTGTGCCGGTAGCGGAACACGCACCACGCCATGAACAGCACCACCGCCGCAAAGACCGTGCCGGTGATCCAGAAGGTGACGACGAGGGTGGTGTCGATATAGCCCCAGTTCGAGGCGATGGGCGTCCACCACCACGGGCTGACCAGGTGGAACATCACCGAAACCAGAACGATCAGAACCAGACTTGCCGCAACAATCATGGCGATGTCCCTTCCACGGAACCGCGCCGTTCGATATCGGCGGGACCGATGGCAACCTTACAGGTTGCAAGAACCATAGCCGAATTTTCGGAAATTTTCCATAAATCTGCGCGGCGAAGGCCCGCGGCCGCCGCGGCGCGCATCGGCGGGGGCGGGCCGGCCCAAATCCGCAAGCCCCGCCAGGGCCGCGGTTTCCGGCGCCCCCCGGCCGCACCTTCGGCGCCCCGCCTTGAGCCATCAGGCGGCGGCGCGCCGGCGGGTCACCGCGAGGGGGGCGCTGTCATTCGCAAGGGCGGCGGGACCTACTTGTGGTGCAGCCGGCTCTCCGAAAGGCGGTGCTCGATGGCATCGAGGCGCTTGAGAACCTCGTCGCGGTAATCCTCGGTGGCCGCGTTGGATTCCTGCGAATGGGCGTCCTGCATGCTGTTCACGATGAGGCCGACCACGAGGTTCACGACCGCGAAGGTGGTCACGAGGATGAAGGGCACGAAGAACATCCAGGCATAGGGATAGACCTCCATGACCGGGCGGACGATGCCCATCGACCAGCTCTCCAGCGTCATGATCTGGAACAGCGAATAGGCGGAATGGGGGATGGTCTCGAACCATTCGGGGAAGGCATGTCCGAAGAGCTTCGTGGCCATGACCGCCGAGATGTAGAAGATCAGCGCCATCAGCAGGAAGACGGAGGCCATCCCCGGCAGCGCCGAGACGAAACCGTCGACGACCCGGCGCAGCGTCGGGGCGACCGAGATGATCCTGAGAAGCCGCAGGATCCGCAGGGCCCGCAGCACCGAAAGCCCCTGGGTGACCGGCACGAGAGCGATGCCGACGATGGTGAAGTCGAAGACGTTCCAGCCCGAGCGGAAGAAGGAGGGGCCGCGCGCGAAGATCTTCAGCGCGATCTCGACCACGAAGATCGACAGGCAGAGGATGTCGAGAAAGACGATCAGCCGCCCCGCCACCGCCATCGCGGCCTCCGAGGTTTCGAGCCCGAGGATCACGGCGTTGAACAGCACGACGCCGGTGATGAAATTCCGCGTGGCCGAGCGATCCAGCGTCTCGGCGATGTTCTGTCGGATCGACATGCCAACTCCATTCGAGAATTGGCTCCTCTATGCAAACCGGCGCGGCGGGGGCAAGCCACATAAGAGCGGCGGCGGGCCTGCTGCGACATCCCGTCATGCCGGGCCGGGGCCGGGCCGGGGGAGCGGGGGGAGCGGGCGGCCCACGCCCCGGCGCGGGCCGATCCATCGCAGCCCGACGCTCGGGGGCCTTTGCGGCGCGCTGCCGGGGCCTCGCCGCGCATGGGCTCAGCTTCGGGAGAGGCGCTTCAGCAGGTCGCGCAGCTTGCCTGCATCCTGCCGGCCGAGCCTTTGTTCGAGCGCGCTTTCGTAGTCCTGCGCCGCACGGCACAGGTGGCGGAAGGCCTCCTGGCCGGGCGGGCGCAGCGAGAGGCGCTCGCTGCGGCGGTCCTCGGAGTTCGTGACCCGCGAGAGAAACCGCTTTTCCTCCAGCGCGCGGACCGCGCGCGACACCTTGGTCTTGTGGATCGAAGCCCGCTCGGAGATCTCCTTGGCGCTCATCTCGCCGTGACGGCCAAGATGGAACAGCACCCGCCATTCGGTGCGCAGCATGCCGTAGCGGTTCCGGTAGTTCCTTGAGAACACGTCGCTCTGCGCGTCGGCCGCCTGGGCGAGCAGATAGGGTGTGAAGCTGGAAATCTCGAACAGATCAGCGTCTTCACGCGGTGATGCAGATTTTTCGACCATATCGAAAACCCTCCTTGTTAGTTACAAAAGCAACTAACAACATGTCATTCATTGGTCGAGGGAGGACGCCGCCGATGAATGAGCCGAACAAGATCTCGGGCCTGACGCGAGCCGCCGGCATCAGCGCCCTGCACGAGGGCTACATGCCCGGCTTTGGCAATGATTTCGAAACCGAAGCCCTGCCCGGGGCGCTGCCCGAGGGGATGAACTCGCCGCAGCGCTGCGCCTACGGGCTATATGGCGAGCAGCTCTCGGGCACCGCCTTCACCGCGCCGAGCCATCAGAACGAACGGACCTGGTGCTACCGCATCCGCCCTTCGGTGAAGCACACCGGGCGCTTTTCGAAGATCGACGTTCCGTATTGGCATTCCGCGCCCAATGTCGATCCCGAGGTGATCAGCCTCGGCCAGTACCGCTGGGACCCGGTGCCGCATTCGGACCAGAGCCTCACCTGGCTGACCGGGATGCGCACCATGACCACCGCGGGCGACGTCTACACCCAGACCGGCATGGCGAGCCATGTCTACCTGGTGACCGCCTCGATGCGGGACGAGTATTTCTATTCCGCCGACAGCGAGCTTCTGGTGGTGCCGCAGGAGGGGCGGCTGCGGTTTTGCACCGAGCTCGGGGTGATCGATCTCGAGCCCAAGGAGATCGCCATCCTGCCGCGCGGCCTCGTCTACCGGGTCGAGCTGCTCGACGGGCCGGCGCGCGGCTTCGTCTGCGAGAATTACGGCCAGAAGTTCCACCTGCCCGCGCGCGGCCCGATCGGCGCCAACTGCATGGCCAACCGGCGCGATTTCAAGACGCCCGTCGCCGCCTTCGAGGACCGCGACGCCAAGAGCCGGGTGGTGATCAAGTGGCAGGGCCAGTTCCACGAGACCTCGATCGATCATTCGCCGCTCGACGTGGTGGCCTGGCACGGCAACTACGCGCCGGTGAAATACGACCTGACCACCTATTGCCCGATCGGCGCGGTGCTGTTCGATCACCCCGATCCGTCGATCTTCACCGTGCTGACCGCGCCTTCGGGGGTGGAGGGCACGGCGAACATCGACTTCGTGCTGTTCCGCGAACGCTGGATGGTGGCCGAGAACACCTTCCGCCCGCCATGGTACCACAAGAACGTCATGTCCGAGCTGATGGGCAACATCTATGGCGAATACGACGCCAAGCCGCAGGGCTTCGCGCCCGGCGGCATGAGCCTGCACAACATGATGCTGCCGCATGGCCCCGACAACGAGGCCTTCGAGAAGGCCAGCTTCGGCGAGCTGCGGCCGGGCAAGCTCGACGACACGATGAGCTTCATGTTCGAGACCCGCTTCCCGCAGCACCTGACGCGCTTTGCCGCGAGGGAGGCGCCGCTGCAGGACGATTACATCGATTGCTGGGACAGCCTGAAGAAGCGCTTCGACGGCACGCCGGAGGGCAACTGGGACTGACGGTCGCGCGAAAAAACAGGGGGGGCGCGCCCCCCGACGCCGCCGCGCGGCGCGTGTCGCGCATGTTTCGAAAAGAGAGAAAGGGGGCCGAGGCCCCGGAAGGACGAGAATGAGCCTGATGACGAGCTGGGTTGCAGGGGCCGATGAGCCGGGCTGCGACTTTCCGCTGAACAACCTGCCCTACGGGGTCTTCGACGATGGTCGCGGGCCGCGCATGGGCGTGGCCATCGGAGATTTCGTGCTGGATGTGGGCGCGGTGGATCACGGGCTGGAGCCTGCCCTCTTTGCCGCGCCCTCGTGGAACGCGGTGATGGCGGCGGGGCCGGAGGTCTGGGCGGCGCTGCGCGCGCGGCTGACCGAGCTGCTGGGCCAGGCGGAGCACCGCGCCGCCGTCGCGCCGCATCTCGTGCCGCTGGAGGGCGTGAGGCTGCTGATGCCCTTCGCGGTCAGCGAATTCACCGATTTCTATGCCTCGAAGAACCACGCCTTCAATGTCGGCACCATGTTCCGCGGCCCCGAGAACGCGCTGCCGCCGAACTGGCTGTCGATCCCGATCGGCTACAATGGCCGGGCCTCGTCGGTGGTGGTCTCGGGGACCGAAGTGACCCGCCCCTGGGGCCAGCTCAAGGGGCCGCAGGACGAGATGCCGCGCTTTGCGCCCTGCGCGCGCTTCGATCTCGAGCTGGAGATGGGCGCGATCGTCGGCACGCCCTCGCAGGGCATGGTCTCGGTGGCGCAGGCGGATGAGATGATCTTCGGCTACGTGCTGCTCAACGACTGGTCGGCGCGCGACATCCAGGCCTGGGAATACCAGCCGCTCGGCCCGTTCCAGGCCAAGGCCACCGCCACCAGCATCAGCCCCTGGATCGTCACCGCCGCGGCGCTGGCCCCGTTCCGCGCCCCCACGCCGAAGCGCGAGCGCGAGCTGCTGCCCTATCTGCGCGAGCCCGGCCCGATGCTCTATGACATCGATCTGGAGGTGGCGCTGGCCCCGGAGGGCGGCGAGGAAAGCGTGATCGCGCGCACCAACTACGCCGAGATGTATTATTCGGCGGCGCAGCAACTGTGCCACCACACCACCAGCGGCTGCGCCATGCGCACCGGCGACCTGCTGGGCTCGGGGACGATCTCGGGCAGCACGCCGGGCAGCCGCGGCTCGCTGCTCGAAATGAGCTGGGGCGGCAAGGAGCCGCTCGAACTGCCCGGCGGCGCGACCCGCAGCTTTCTCGAGGATGGCGACACGCTGACCTTGCGCGGCGCGGCGCAGGGCGATGGCTACCGCATCGGTTTCGGCGCCTGCACGGGCAAGGTCCTGCCCGCCGTGCCGCAGCCCGACTGGACCAAGGATTGAAGGAGACCCGCATGGCCAAGGCATTCGCGTCGCAAGGCGACATGGAAGAAAAGAAGACCAGCTTCACCGAGGTGGGCGAGGGGCTTTACGCCTTCACCGCCGAGGGCGACCCCAACACCGGCGTCATCATCGGCGACGACAGCGTGATGATCGTCGAGGCGCAGGCCACGCCGCGGCTGGCGCGCAAGGTGATCGACTGCGTGCGCTCGGTCACCGACAAGCCGATCAGCCACCTGGTGCTGACCCATTACCACGCGGTGCGCGTGCTCGGCGCCTCGGCCTATGGCGCGCGCGAGATCATCATGTCGGACGCCGCCGCCGCCATGGTCGAGGAGCGCGGGCAGGAGGACTGGGACAGCGAGTTCGGCCGCTTTCCGCGGCTTTTCCAGGGCCATGAGGAAATCCCCGGCCTGACCCGCCCCACCACGACCTTCAGCGATCGCATGACCGTCTATCTCGGCAAGCGCCGGGTCGACATCATGCATCTCGGCCGCGCCCACACCGCGGGCGATGCGGTGATCTGGGTGCCCGATCAGGAGGTGATGTTCACCGGCGACATCGTCGAGTTTCATTCGGCCTGCTACTGCGGCGACGGTCATTTCGCCGACTGGCCCGAGACGCTGGCCAATATCGCATCCTTTGCGCCCCGCGCCATCGCGCCGGGCCGCGGCGATGCGCTGGTCGGCGAGGCGCAGGTGAACGAGGCGCTGGAGAACACCGCCGATTTCGTGCGCTCGACCTACAAGCCCGCGGCCCGCGTCGTGGCCCGCGGCGGCTCGCTCAAGGAGGCCTGGGATGCGGTGCGCGCCGCCTGCGACCCGAAATTCTCCGATTACGCGATCTACGAGCATTGCCTGCCCTTCAACGTGGCGCGCGCCTATGACGAGGCCCGCGGCATCGACACGCCGCGCGTCTGGACCGCCGAGCGCGACCAGCAGATGTGGGCCGCCCTGCAGGGGTGAACGCCGCTTCGGGCGCCGCTTCGGTCGGCGCCTTCGCGGCGGAGATGACAGCAGACGACCCGCATGCGGTTCGGTGGAGGAGCCGGACCGCATGCAGGAGGGAGAAGAGACCATGCCCGCATACAGCTATACACCGCAGCCCTTCCTGCGCCCGCCGGAGCTTGACGGCGGCTCCACCGGCGCGCCGGTGGCGATCGTCGGCGCCGGACCCATCGGGCTGGCCATGGCGATCGACCTCGCGCTGCACGGCATCCGCTCGGTGGTGCTCGACGACAACAACGTCGTGTCGGTCGGCAGCCGCGCGATCTGCTGGGCCAAGCGCACGCTCGAGATCTTCGACCGGCTCGGCATCGGCGAGCGCATGCTCAAGAAGGGCGTGACATGGAAGGTCGGGCGGCTGTTTCACGGCGACGAGGAGGTCTACAGCTTCGATTTGCTGCCCGAGGAGGGCCACAAATACCCGGCCTTCGTCAATCTCCAGCAGTATTACGTGGAGGAGTACCTGCTCGACCGCGCGCGCCAGTTTCCCGACCTGATCGACCTGCGCTTCCTGTCGAAGGTGGTGGGCCACGACGCCCGCGCCGACGGCGTGACGCTGCGGGTCGAGACGCCCCAGGGCGGCTACGCGCTGGAGGCGCAATGGCTGCTGGCCTGCGACGGCGCGAAATCGGCGACCCGCGAGCGCATGGGGCTGACCTTCACCGGCCAGACCTTCGAGGAGCAGTTCCTCATCGCCGATATCGAGATGGAGCAGAGCCCCTTCGCGCAGGACACCGCGGAGCGCTGGTTCTGGTTCGATCCGAGCTTTCATCCGGGCAAGTCGGCGCTGCTGCACATGCAGCCCGACAATATCTACCGCATCGACCTGCAGCTCGATCCCGGCGCGGATGCCAAGGCCGAGGCGAGCGAGGACAGGGTCGTGCCGCGCATCAGGGCGATCGTCGGCGAGCGGCCCTTCCGGCTCGACTGGCTGTCGGTCTACAAGTTCCGCTGCATCAAGCTCGACCGCTTCGTGCATGGCCGGGTGGTCTTTGTCGGCGACAGCGCCCATGTGGTCAGCCCCTTCGGCGCGCGCGGCGGAAATGGCGGCATACAGGACGTGGACAATCTCGGCTGGAAGCTCGCGGCCGTGCTGACGGGCGAGGCCGAGGAGGCGCTGATCGAGAGCTACGACGAGGAGCGCGGCCACGGCTCGGCCGAGAACATCCGCAATTCCGCGCGCTCGACCAACTTCATGACCCCGAAGACGCCGATCGAGGCGCTCTTTCGCCACGAGACGCTGCGCATGGCCCACGACCAGCCCTTCGCGCGGCGGCTGATCAATTCCGGCCGCCTGTCGCAGCCCTGCTCGCTGGAGGGGCTGTCGCTGCAGACGCCGGGCGAGGGGCGGGTCAGGCCCGGCGAGCCGATGATCGACGCGCCGGTGGGCGAGGGCTGGCTGCTGCCGCGGCTTCAGGGCGCGTTCACGCTCGTAGGGTTCGGCGGGATCGACCTGCCCGATGCGGGCCTGCGCCGGATCGGCATCTGCCGGCCCGGCCAGGGCCACGAGACCGGCCGGGACTACGAGATCCACGAGGACCGCGAGGGCCACGCGCTGCGGCGCTACGGCACGGGGCTGGCCTATCTGGTCCGCCCCGACGGGCACGCGGCGGCGGTGTTTCACGGCGAGGTGCCGGCCGGCGCAGTGAAGGCGGCGCTGGCCCGCGCCATGGGCCAAAGGGAGATGGCGTGATGCGCGAGATCTACGACATGGGGCTCGGGGCCCGCGGGGACGAGGCCTACGAGGCGCTCATGGCGGCGCATGAGGGGCTGAGCGAGGCGCAGAGCCACGCGCTCAACGCGCGGCTCGTGCTGCTGCTGGCGAACCGTCTCGGCGAGGTCGACGCGTTGAAGAAGATCTTCGAGACGGCCCGCTCCTATGCCTGAGGCCGTGCTCTACGATTACTGGCGCTCGACCGCGAGCTGGCGGCTGCGCATCGCGCTCAACCTCGCGGGGATCGACTGGCAAAGCCGCCCCGTCGACCTGCTCGCCGGCGACCAGCGCGGCGCGGAACACCTGGCGCGCAACCCGCAAGGGCTGGTGCCGGTGCTCGAGATCGACGGCCTGCTGCTGACCCAGAGCCTCGCCATTCTCGACTATCTCGAAGAGACCGGCCGGCTGTCGCTGCGCCCCAAGGCGCCGGCGCAGGCGGCGCGGATGCGGGCCATCGCGCAGGCCGTCGCCTGCGACCTGCACCCGGTCTGCAACCTGCGCGTCGCGGCGCGCGCCGTCCAGCTGACCGGCCGCGAGGAGGATCGCGGCGACTGGATGCGCCATTTCATCCGCCCCGGCCTGGAGGCGGTCGAGGCGCTGCTCGACGACACCGGGCCCTATTGCATGGGCGCCGCGCTCACCCAGGCCGATCTCTGCCTCGTGCCGCAGCTTTACAACGCGGCGCGCTGGGGCGTGGACACCGGCGACCTGCCGCGCATCGGCCGGGTGGCGCGGGCCTGCGCGCAGCTCGACGCTTTCCACCGGGCCGGGGCGATGCAGCCCGCGGCCAGCTGAACGTTTACCGGACCCGGGCGGAGGAGCCCGCGTCCTCGCAAAGGGAGGATCCCACCATGACGATCAAGAAGACGGGTCTTGCGACCCTCGCAGTGCTGGCGCTGACCGGCGTGGCCCCGGCCCAGGCCCAGGAGGTGGAGCTGGCGCTGTCCAGCTGGCTGCCGCCGCGCCATCCGATCGTGGTCAATGCGATCAAGCCCTGGGCCGAGCAGGTCGAGGAGGTGACCGAGGGGCGCGTGTCGGTGCGGGTTCTGGGCAAGCCCCTGGGCAGCCCGCCCGCGCATTTCGACATGGCCCGCGACGGCGTGGCCGACATCACCTACGGGCTGCACAGCTTTACCCAGGACGACCGGTTCGCCGGCTCGCAGCTGGGCCAGTTCTCGTTCATCGGCGATGACGCGGTCGCGGCCTCCAAGGCCTTCTGGACCGTCTACACCGAGGATCTGAACGCGCGCGAGGACCACGCCGGCACCCATCTGCTGGGCCTCTTCGTGCATGGGCCGGGCCTGCTGCACAACAACCAGCGCGAGATCGAGACGCCCGCCGATCTCGAAGGGCTCAAGATCCGCGTGCCCGGCGGCTATATCGCGGAGCTGACCGAGGATCTCGGCGCGACGCCGCTCTTCATGTCCTCTCCCGAGGTCTATGAGAAGCTCTCGCGGGGGGTGATCGACGGCGTGGCCTTCACCTACGAGGCGCTGACCGCGTTCAAGCTCACCAACGACATCGAATACTCGATGACCGTGCCCGGCGGGCTCTACAACACAAGCTGGTTTCTGGTCATGGACGAGGACAAGTGGGAGGAGATCTCGCCCGAGGACCAGCAGGCGATCGACGCGATCTCCGGCGCCGCCTTCGCCGAGCTGGTGGGCCAGGCGTGGAACGATGCCGACGACGCCGCCAAGGAAGAGATCGACGCCGCCGGGATCGCGCTGTCCGCCGCCCCCGCGCCGGTGCTCGAGGCGGTCAGATCCGCCGCGGCGCAGCATGAAGAGGCCTGGGCGGAGAGCCTGCCCGAGGGCCAGGACGGCGCCGCGGCGCTCGCGCGGCTGCGCGAGATGACCGGCGTCGACATCCCGGCGGCGCAATGATCGCCAGACGGCTCGAAACGATCCTCCTGGGGCTGGCAGCGACATTGCTGCTGGCCCTGATGGCGGTGACCGGGATCGACGTGGTGGGGCGCTACCTTCTCAACGCGCCGCTCTCGGGCGCTTTCGAGATGACCGAGCTTCTGCTCGGCGCGCTGGTCTTCGTGGCGCTGCCGCTGGTCAGCCGCGCGGGCGCGCATGTCGAGGTCGACCTGCTGGCCCATGCCCTGCCTTCGGGCCTGCAAAGGGCGACCGGCCTCTTCGCCGCGGCGGTTTCGGCGCTGGTGCTGTGCTGGTTCGCCTGGACCCTCTTCGGGCTGATGATCAACCAGTGGCACGAGGGCGCCCGCTCGGTGTCGCTGGGCGTGCCGCTGGCCCCCTTCGCCGCGCTGGGGGCCCTGGCCTGCCTGGCCTCGGCGCTTTTCGGACTGCTGCGGGAATTTCTCCATGACTGAATCGCTGATCGCCATCGCGCTGCTGCTGGCGCTGGTCTTCGCCCGCGTGCCGATCGCCTTCGCCATGGCGCTGGTCGGCGGGGCGGGCTTTGCCTGGCTGCGCGGCTGGGACCCGGCCGGGGCGATGATCGGCGCCGCGGTCTTCGAGACCGGTCTGAGCTATTCGCTCTCGGTGGTGCCGCTCTTCATCTTCATGGGCAACGTGCTGGCCGGATCGGGCATCGCGCAGGGGCTCTTTGCCGGCGCCGACCGGCTGTTCGGGCGGATGCGCGGCGGGCTGGCGCTGGCGGCGGTGCTCTCCTGCGGCGGCTTCTCGGCGGTCTCGGGCTCGTCGCTCGCCACCGCCGCCACCATGAGCCGCGTCGCCATGCCGCCCATGCGCCGCTTCGGTTACGCCGACAGCCTCGCCGCCGGATCGATCGCGGCGGGCGGCACGCTGGGCATCCTCATCCCGCCTTCGGTGATCATGATCATCTACGGTCTGCTGACCGAAAGCGACATCGGCAAGCTCTTCATCGCGGGGCTGCTGCCCGGCGCCATCGGCATCGTCTTCTATCTCATCGCGGTGATGGTGGCGGTGCGGATCGACCCGTCGCTCGCGCCCGAGACCGGCACCTCCCAGCCGATGACCCGCCGCGACAAGATCGGCGTGACCGGCACGCTGGGTCTGTTTTTGTTCATCATGGTCGGCATCTATGGCGGCTTCTTCACCCCGATCGAGGCCGCGGGCATGGGCGCCATCGCCGCGCTCGGCCTGGCGCTCGCGATGCGGGCGCTCGGCTGGAAGAGCTTCGTGTCGGCCTGCCGCGAGACGGTGCTCGCCTCGGCGATGATCTTCGCGATCATCATCGGCGCCGAGATCTTCTCGGCCTTCGTCAATTTCGCGGGCCTGCCCGACGCGCTGGTCGACCTGATCTATGACGCCGAAGTGAACCCCTGGACGGTGATCTGGATCATGGTGGGCATCTACCTGCTGATGGGCTGCATCTTCGAAAGCCTGTCGATGATCCTGCTGACCGTGCCGGTCTTCTACCCGATCGTCGCGCAGCTCGATTTCGGCGCCGGCCCGCTGGCCGACCCTGAGAACCTGCTGATCTGGTTCGCCGTGGTCGTCGTGGTGGTCACCGAGGTCAGCCTGATCACCCCGCCGGTGGGGATGAACGTCTTCGTGCTGCGCTCGGTGGTGCCCGACATCGCTCTGGCGACGATCTTCAAGGGCATCTTCCCGTTCTGGCTCGCCGATCTGGTAAGGCTGGCCTTGCTGGTGCTGGTGCCGGGGATCTCGCTGTGGCTGCTGTGAGGCCAGGAAGAGACGGGGATGCCATGAGCGGCGGCGCGACCGCCGCCGCCGGGATGGGGCTCGGGCCGACCAGCCGGTCGCTGCCCATCGCGCTCATCCGCGCGCGCGAGACGCTGCTGCGCGAGCTGCGCCCGATGCTGGCCGAGGCCGGGGTCAGCGAGCCGCAATGGCGCATCCTGCGCGTGCTGATCGAACGCGGCCCCTGCTCGGTGCAGGCGCTGGCCGAGGCCGCCTGCCTGCAGCCGGCCTCGGTCTCGCGCATCCTGCAATCGATGGTCGAGCGCGGCCTGGTCGAACGGGTGCAGGACCGCGCGAACCGCCGCCGCCAGGTGGTCACGGTGACGGGGGCGGGCCGGGCCCTGGTGGCGCGTTTCGCCCCGGTCTCCCGGCAGGTCACCCAAGGCTTCGCCGAGCGCTTCGGCCCCGAACGCTACCAGCAGCTGACCACGCTGCTCGAAGCCTTCATTTCGGTCGGCGGCAGGGCTTCGGGGCGCTAGCGGGCAACCCGGCTCCTGCCGCGGCGCGGATCTCCCCCCGTGGCGGGCATTTCGGTGCAGGCCTGCCGCCTTGCCGCGCCGAAACCTCGGGCTTGCAAGCGATGAAGGACTGACACACCCTTCAGGCCGAAGCTGTTTGATCGACAGCCACACTGCCTGCCGGGATGGGCGCGCGCCTGAAGAAGGCGCGGTGCATCGAACGGGGAGGGAGCGCGAGCGACCGGGGAGGGGTTTCGTGCTCGGAAAGTGGGAGGAGGAGTGATGAATGGACCTGCCGCCGGCAGCCAATCGATAGAGGCATTCCGCAGCGTGCTGCATCAGCATTGCGGACGGTTTGACGCCCTGGCGCATGATGGCCGGGTCCGGGGCAATTTCAGACGGCTTTCCCTGGGAGACATCGCGGCCGTGCATGTCTCTTACGACGTGCGCCGCATCGTGCGCGATGCCTCGGACATCCGAAAGGATCCGGGGCGCTACTTCTACCTGATCATCCAGCGCGCCGGTCGCTCGGCAATGAACCAGGCCGGCCGGGAAAGCGTCCTGCGGCCGGGGGATGCCGTCTTGATCGACGCGGAGCTGCCATCGATCTTCGTGCCGCTCGATGGCATGTGTGAGCAGATGTCCCTGCATCTTCCCCATTCGGAAGCGCGGGCCCGCTTCCGAAGCGATCTCACCGGCGGTCTCCATTTTGCCCGGGAAGAACCCCTCAGCGCCGCCTTGCAGTCCGTTCTGGAGCGGTTGGTGCTCGATGGCAGCGAGGCCTCGCAACTGGTGCAGGAAGGCTTCATGACCCTGTTCGGCGCGCAGCTCGCCGATCGGCGGACAGGCAGGCTGACCTCCAGCCTGGTTCAGCGCGCGCTTGCTGTCATTGCCCGGGGCCATCGACAGGCCGGTTTCGGCGCAGGGGATGTCTCGGAGGCGCTCGGTGTCACGCCGCGCAGGCTGCAGCGGGCCTTTGCGCCACTGGGGCGCACCGTGGCGCGCGAAATAGCGGATGCGCGTCTTGCCACGGCGCGGGGCCTTCTGCTGTCAGGCAGCTCCGTGACGGAGGCCGCATTCGACGCAGGCTATACCGACCTTGCCCATTTCCATCGCGCCTATGCCAAACGCTATGGCGAAAGCCCCGGCCGCAGCCGTGACGCTTTAGGCAAGTCGGCCTGACGCTTCGCGCAAGGACGGCCGGCCTTCCTCTCCGCTAGGCTTCCTTCACGCGGCTTCCGCAGCCGCCAAGGGAGGAATACATGAACGAGATGAACTTCACCGTGGGCGGGGCGCCCGTGGACGTGGCCGACAGGTTCACCGTGATCAACCCTTCGACCGGCGACGCGGCCGGCACCGCGCCGAACGCCGGCCTCGAAGAGCTCGATCGCGCGGTGGCGGCGGCGGCGGCGGCGTTTCCCGAATGGGCCGCCAAGAGCGATGCAGAGCGTCAGGAGGCGTGCAGAGCCGTCACGGCCAAGCTGCAGGAAAACGCGGAAGAGCTGGCCCGCCTCATCACGCTTGAGCAGGGCAAGCCCCTCAATGGCCTCGGCTCCCGTTGGGAAATGGGCGGCGCGGCGGCCTGGGCAGGCTATACCGCCGAATTGTCGCTGCCGGAGAAGGTGCTGCAGGACAACGACGAGGGCCGCGTCACGCTTCGCCGCAAACCGCTCGGCGTGGTGGGCTCCATCACGCCGTGGAATTTTCCGGTCATGATCGCGGTCTGGCACATCCTGCCGGCCCTGAGGACCGGGAACACGGTCGTGATCAAGCCCTCTCCACTGACGCCGCTCGCGACGCTGCGGGCGGTCGAGATCATGAATGAAGTGCTGCCGAAAGGGGTGGTGACCTGCATCACCTCCGATGACCGCAAGGCCAATATCGGCGCGGCAATGGCGGCGCATCCGAAGATCCGCAAGATCGTCTTCACGGGCTCCTGCGGCACCGGCCAGAAGATCATGGCCACCGCCTCTGACACGATGAAGCGCCTGACGCTCGAGATGGGCGGCAACGATGCGGGCATCGTGCTTCCGGATGTCGATCCCGAAGCGATCGCCGAAGGCCTGTTCTGGGGCGCCTTCATCAATAACGGCCAGACCTGCGCCGCGATGAAGCGCCTCTATGTCCACGCGGATGTGCATGATGCGGTCTGCGAGGCGCTGGTGGCGTTCGCCAGCAACATCCCCGTCGGCGATGGGCTCGACGAGACCTCCATCCTCGGACCCGTGCAGAACGAGGCGCAGTTCGACAAGCTGTCGACCCTCGTGTCGCGCGCTGCCGCCAAGGGCAAGGTGCTGTTGGGCGGCAAGCCCGGCGAGGGGCTGTTCTTCCCGCCGACGCTGATCGCCGGTCTCGATAACGGCGATGCCCTGGTCGATGAGGAGCAGTTCGGCCCGGCGCTGGCGATCATTCGATGCGAAAGCGTCGAGGAGATGCTCGAGAAGGCCAATGCCTCGCCCTACGGGCTGGGCGGCTCTGTCTGGAGCAGCGACATTTCGGCTGCGCGCGAACTGGCGGCCCGGATGGACTGCGGCTCGGTCTGGATCAACAAGCATGGTGCCATTCAGCCCAACGCGCCCTTTGGCGGCGTCAAGAGCTCCGGGCTGGGCGTCGAGTTCGGCGAAGAGGGCCTCGCCGAGTACACGGACATCCAGGTGATCTTCAGCTGAGGATCCGGCGGCCCGCTGCCAACGGGCCGCCAAGCAACTTTCGGGAGAAAACCATGAAGCGAACCACTATGACGGGCCGGGTTTCCGGCCTGGCGCTGGCCTGTGCAGCCGCCTTTCCCGCCGCGCTTGCCGCGCACCCCCTGGACGGCCTGACTGCCGAGGAAATGATCGAGGTGACCCGCATCCTAAGCGAGGCCGGTCACACCGGGCCCGACAGCCGCTACCCGCTGATCGAGCTTCGCGAGCCCGAGAAACAGGTGGTGCTCGACTGGCAGGAAGGCGACCCCGAGCCGCGGGCGGCGGTCGTCAATGTCGTCACCAAGGAGGGCGTCCACAAGGGCATCGTCGATATCGCCGAGGGCGAGGTGACCAGCTGGGAGACGATGGATGGCGAGCCGATGCTGCTTGTCGAAGAGTTCATCGGGGCCATGGATCTGGTGCTGTCTCACCCGGAATTCCTCGCCGGGCTGGAGAAGCGGGGCCTGACCGCTGACGAAATGTTCTGCCTGCCGCTGACCGCCGGCGCCTTCGGCGACGAAAGCGAAGACGGGCGCCGCCTGATGAAGGTGCCCTGCTACGTGCTGGGCGGCAGCTCGAACTTCTATGCCAAGCCGGTCGAAGGTCTCTATGCCACCGTCGATCTGCGGATGAACGAGGTCGTCGAAGTCCTCGATACGGGCGTGCTGCCGCTTCCCGAGGATGGCTGGGGCTATACCGAGGAGGAAATCTCCGAGCGCTCCGACATGGAACTGCGCCCCGAGACCGCGCCGGTGGTGATGCGCCAGGAGGGAGGGCCGAACTACACGGTCGAGGACGGCCGCATCGACTGGGACATCTGGTCCTTCCGCTGGCGGGTCGACAAGCGGCCGGGCGTCGTGCTGTCGAACATTCAGGCGGATGTCGGCGAGGGGCCGCGCGAAATTCTCTATCAGGCCCATCTTTCCGAAGTCTTCGTGCCCTACATGGACCCCTCCGAGGGCTGGTATTGGCGCACCTACATGGATAGCGGCGAATACGGCTTCGGCATCTTCATGACCCCGCTGCGTGCCGGCGTCGACTGCCCGGCCAACGCCACCTTCCTGCCGGCGCTGGTGCATGCCGATGACGGGTCGCCGATGGAGATCCCCGATGCGGTCTGCATCTTCGAGCGCGACATCGGTGACCCGGCCTGGCGGCATTTCGAGATCTTTGCCCAGACCGAAGACGAGGCGGTGCCGACCGAAGGGCGCGGAGCGACCGAACTCGTGGTGCGCTCGGCCTCCGAGGTGGGCAATTACGACTACCTGATCGACTACCGCTTCGACCAGGCGGGCCGGATGAAGGTCATGGTCGGCTCGACCGGCCTGGATGCGGTCAAGGGCGTTGCCGCGCGGGACATGATGGCCGAGACGGCCGAGGAGGAGACCAGATACGGCACCCTCATCGCGCCGAACCTGGTGGCGCCGAACCACGATCATTTCTTCAACTTCCGGCTCGATTTCGACATCGATGGCCAGGCAAACAGCTTCATGCGGACGGCAATCGTCGCGGCCGAGGCGCCATCGGATGTGCCGCGCCGCTCGCTTTGGGTGACAAGGCAGGAGATGCCGCAGACCGAAGGCGAGGCCCGCTACAAGATCAACCCGCAGACCCCGGCCATGTACCATGTGGGCAACATGGGGGTGACCAGCGGCCTCGGTCATCACCCGTCCTACATGATCGCGCCCGGAGACAGCGTCGCCTACAGCCCGCTCGACACCGCCAATGATCCGCCGGCCATGCGCAACCCCTATATCGACTACACGATGCATGTGACGCCATATGACCGTGATGAGCGCTATGCGGGCGGAGAGTTCGCGTTCCAGAGCGACGGGACCGACACGATCGCCGCGTGGATGGAGCAGGATGACAGCATCGCCAACACCGATATCGTGACCTGGTACACGATGGGTTTCCACCACATCCCGCGCATGGAGGACTGGCCGGTGATGCCGCTGATGTGGAAGGGGATCACGCTCGCGCCCTTCAACTTCTTCGACCACAATCCGGCAATCACGCTGCGCGCGCCCGGCAAGCAGCCCTGATACGTCCGATCCGGGCGCATCGAACAGGGAGGGGATCGCCGCGGCGGTCCCTTTTCAGTTGAGGATGTGAAATCCGTGAAGCTGGCGGGAAGGCCGAGGTGGGGCGGTGCCTCCCCGAACTGGCCCCCGCTTCGACCGGACGCCCGGGCATAGGCCCGAGCAGGTGCTCGCGCGCGGCTACGAGATCATCACCGAAGACGGCCTCGACCGCCGGTCTGCGCCCGCGAAGTCATCGCAGCTCGAACCGCAACCGCCCGAGTGCCGGGCGAAACGGGGCAGGGGCAGATCCCGATGCCCGCCACGGCGCGGTGCCTTCGCCTCAAGCGGCCCGCATGCCGAAGATGGCCCGGCCCGGATCTGCGGCATAGCGGTCGCGGTGGCGTAGGGCATCATCGGGAAGGGCCGCCAGGGCGTTCAGCACGGCGTCAATCTCGGCCTCCTCCATCATCGGCGACAGGTTGAAGCGGACGAAACCGGGCTTGGCCAGCTCCTCGCCCGACAGGATCCGCGCGCGCAAGGCCTCGGAGGCGGCGGCGTCGATGCCCAGAAGCCGGTGGACGTAGGGGCCGGCACAGGCGCAGCCACCGCGCGCCTGCACGCCGTACTGGTCCGACAGCAGCCGGGTGGCGAGCTGCTGGTGCAGCATCGTGCCATCGGAGGCGGTGAAGCGCAGCGCGAAGATCGGCAGGCGCGGTCTCGCAGGGTCGCCGAGAAGCTCGACCCCGGGCGCGGCCCGCAGCGCATCGAGCCCCCGGCGGGCCAGCGCGGCCTCGGTGGCGAGCAGGCCCATGCGCTCCATCGCAGCCTTGACCCCGAAGGCCAGCGCCGCGCGGATATCGCCGAGCAGATCCGGCGTTCCCGCCTCCTCGCGGGCCGCCAGATCGGGCAGGTAGTCATGCGCATCGGGGCTGACGAAGCGTACCGTGCCGCCGCCGGGCTGGCTCGGGCGGTCGGGGATGCAGGCCGCGCGGCGGACCACCAGAACGCCCGAAGCGCCGGGCCCGCCGGCGAATTTGTGCGGTGAGAGCACCATGGCGTCGGCATCGGCCCCGTCATGCCGCATGGAGAGCGGCAGGTAGGGCGCGGCGCAGGCCATGTCCCAGACCATCAAGCCGCCGCCATGCTTGACGATGCGGGTGACGCGCGCGGTGTCGGTGATCGCGCCGGTGACGTTCGAGGCGCCGGAGATCGCGGCGATTGAGAGCGCTCCGGCGCGGCGCGCCCTGGCAAGCGCCGCCTCCAGCGCGTCGAGGCAGGGGCCATGCGGGCCTTCGGGAAGCTCGGTCACATCCGCGCCGCTCTCGCGCCAGGGCAGGATGTTGGAATGATGCTCCCACGGGCCGATCAATACATGGATCGGCCGGCCGGACGCGCGGGCCTGCGGCACGCCGAGCAACGCGACCAGCCTATTGATCCCCGCCGTCGCGCCATTGCCGCAGAAGATCACCGCGTGATCCGCATCAACGCCGCATCCTCGGGCCACGCGCGCCCGAGCGGCGCGGCGCAGCCGGGTCATCAGCGCGCCGCAATGCGAGGCCTCGGTGTGGCTGTTGGCGTAAAAGGGCAGGACCTCTTCGTGCAGCAGGGTCTCGACCTGCCGCAGCGCCCGGCCCGAAGCGGTATCGTCGGCATAGATCAGCGGTCTTGGCCCGGACGGCCCCTCGATCCGCGCCCCCCGGCCGAACTGGCCTGCGCGCAGCGCAGCGGGTCCGGCTTCGACCAGCGCGGTCTCGAAACGGTCGAAGATGTCGGTCACGGTGGTCCTCCTGCATTATCCTTGCAGATCATCCCTGCCCAAAGCAGATCGATCGACCGCGAAGTGATCTGGATTCAGGCCTTCGGTTGGGTCAGAATGCGCGAATATGGCCATTACGACCGATCAGATTGACCGCAAGCTCCTTGAGCTTCTGCAACGCGAAGGCGGGCTGTCGCAGCGCGAGCTGGCGGCCCGGGTGGGATTGTCGCAGAACGCATGCTGGCGGCGGCTCAGGCGGCTGGAGGAAACCGGCGCGCTCAGGGGGCGGCGGGCCGACATCGACCCGGCGAAGCTGGGGCTGGGGCTGACGGTCTTCGTGATGATCCGCACCCGGCACCATGCCTCGGACTGGGCCCGCGCGTTCCGCGGCCATGTGGAGGCGCTGCCGGAGGTGGTCGATTTTCACCGGATCGGCGGCCATTGGGACTACATGATCAAGGCGGTCTGCCCGGACATGGCAGGCTATGACCGTTTCTACCAGGCGCTGATCAGGGATTTCGACATCGAGGCCGTGACCGGGCATTTCGCCATGGAGGCCATTCTCGAAAACCGCCCGCTCGCGATCCGGTCGGTGCTGCGCTGAGCTGAGCGGTGTCAGCCGTCCTTGCGGCAGGTGGCGGGCCGGGCGGCGGGGTGATCCGCCTGTCGGACCAGCAACATGCCGAGAACGACCACGGCGCCGCCAAGCGCGAGCGACGGGCCAGGGCGCTCGCCGAAGACGAGCCAGCCCGCCGCGGTCGCCAAGAGGATCGACAGGTAGCCCAAGGGGGCGAGCCGGCTGGCCTCGCCAAGGCCATAGGCCCGCAAGAAGCAGTATTGCCCCGCTTGCGCGAGAAGGCCGATGCCGAGCAGGGGCAGGATATCGCCATGGCCTACCGGCGCCCAGTCCAACGCGGCGAGCGGCGCGCTGAGCAGCGCCAGGCCCAGGGTGTAGAACAGCATCATCACCACGAAGCTCTCGCCCCGCAGGGCGCGGGTCTGGATCGCGGCCATCGCGCCGAACAGGACCGATGCCGCCGCCGCGGCTATGCCGGCGGGCGGCAGCGCCCCCGCCGTGCCGTCGGGCGCGATCATCAGCAGCACGCCGGCCAGCGCCACCGCCGCACCGGCCCAATGCCTGCGCCGCACGGTTTCGCCAAGCAGCAGCGCCGCCAGGCCCATCGCCACCAGCGGCCGGGTGAAGGAGATGCCCGTGACGACCGGCAGCGGCAGAAGCGTGAGGGCGGTGAAGTTCATCCCCAGAGCCACGGCATTGCAGGAGACCCGCCCCACATTGCGCCACGGGGCCCGCATCCGCGCAAAATCCCCGCGGTGACGCCAGACCAAGGGCGCGATCAGCACCAGGCCGATCAGGGCCCGCAGGAACACCATCTGCGCCACCGGCCGCGACTGGCCCTCGATCTTGACCAGCACGGTCACGCCGGTGACCAGGGTCATGTCGAGCAAGAGCCAGCCTGCGGCGGCCGTCGCTGGGGCGAGGGGCCGCACCGGTGTCAGGCGGGCTGGACGAGGTTGGCCAGAAGTCGGAAGGCGCCCGGCACCATGCGGTCGAGCTGGTGGTGGAGCACGAGCGCGCAATGGGTATGGCGGCCCTGGCCGAGCTGCGCGGACACCAAGGCGCCGTCGAGCGGAGCTTCGCCCGGATCCGACATCTCGAGGAGCGCCTCATAGGCCGGATCGCGCCGCGCGGCGAAATAGAGCCCGCGCTCCTTGTCCCAGCCGGCCCAGTCGCGCGGCCCGATCCGGTTCGGCCCGGCCAGCAGCGGGTGTTCGGGTTGCAGGACCGTCACTGCCGCGGTCTCGTCGGTGGTGCGCCAGCGCAGCGAGGGCGTGCCGATCTCGAGCGGCAGCGGCGGCGTGTCCTCGGCCTGCCAGCCCTGATCCGGGCGCTGGTAGAGGGTCACGAGGTGGCCGCCTTCGCGCACGAAGCGGTGCAGCGCGGGCGTGGCGGCGGCCAGATCGGCGCGCGCGCCGAACGCCACGATGCCGATCAGCACGGTGGTGAAGCCCGACAGGTCCGTCTGCGGCTCGATCCGGTCCAGCGATACGGTCTCGACGCCCATTCGCCTGAGCCAGCGATCGACGGTGTCGCCGCCGCCGCCGAGATAGGCGACGCGCGCGCCTTCGGGCAGGGCAAGGTCGAGCGACAGGACCCGGATCTCGGCCGGGGCGTGGTGCAGGAAGGGGCCGGTCTGCGGATGATCATAGGCGCTGCGCTTCAGCGCCGGTCGGCCATCGAGGCGCGGTCGCAGCACGGTGAGGCCCTCGGCCAGCCCGGCGGGGGGCGTGATGCGGGCCTCGCCCGGCGAAAGATCGGCGCTCCAGCCCTCGGGCGGGTCGAGCTCGACGCGGCCCTCGGGGGTGCCGAGGTCGATCCGCAGGGGCTCGGGCGCATGGCCGCGGCGGAGCAGCACGGCCTCGGGCGCGATCTCCAGCACCTCGCGCGGGCCGATGTCGAGCGGGTGCGACAGGTCGGCGGCCAGCCGCACCGGGCGGCCGGCGATGGAGCCTGTCAGCCGCAGCGCGCCCGGCCCGTTGCCGCCGAGCGCCGCCCAGCCGGGGCGGAAGGCGGCCGGGAAGGGCGCTTCGGGCGCGGCGGAGACGGTGATCCGGGCGGTGTCGCCGGGGACGAGATCGACCGGCGCGGCGGTGAGACCTTCGGGCAGCCCGGCCCGAGCGGCGAGGCGCAGCGGCGTGTCGGCCAGCGGCGCGGCGAGGCGGATGGCGATATCGGCGGTGCCGCCGGGGGAGAGCAGCGCGGGCTCGGGGCGGGCGTCGATTTCGAGCCCCGCCGCTTCGAACAGCGCCGCCGAAAGCTCCTGCCGCTTGCGGTCGAGCCGGTGGCCATGGGCGGCGCGGAAACCGGGATCGGCGGCCTCCTGCGCGGCGGCGAT
>NZ_KZ304955.1:0-134038 GCF_002723615.1 Limimaricola cinnabarinus | reverse complement strand
GGCCAGCGCCCCGGGCAGCAGCGCCCGGTCGGGGAAGGCGCGGCGCGCGGCCGAAACCGCGCGGGCGGCCTCCGTCAGCGCCCCGGCGGCGGGGCCGGCCAGCGCGGCCAGCTCTTCGAGCGTGGCGGGCAGGCCCTCGGTGATCGCGGATTCCTGCGAGCCGTCGACAAGGTGCAGGTTCCACGACCGGGCCGGGACCTCGTGCCAGCGGCCCATCCCCTGCGAGGCATGGCGGGCGCGGGACCATTCGCCGATCCGGGCATAGTCGGCTCCGGTGGCGGGGTCGCGCCCGGCGACGGTCTCGGTCAGCGTGGTTTCGGGCGGGGGCAGCTCGTCATCATAGGTGCCGCCGCCGCCGGACCAGGCGGGAAGGTAGAACTTGGCAACCCGCCACGGCGCGAGGCCTTGCTCGGGGAAGGCGCCGGGGTCTGCGGCGAGGGCGAGGGCGGTCTGCGCGGCGCGGGTCATCGCGCGGTGGTGGCCGTGCTGGCCGGGCACGTCGAGGAAGGTGGGAATGACGATGTCGGGGCGGGCGGCGCGATAGGCGCGCACCAGCCGCTCGACGATGCGGTCCTCGCCCCATCGGGCGAAGGTGTCGTCGCCATCCTTGGAAAAGCCGAAATCATGCACCGGGTCGTCCGGGCCGTGGCCGAGCCAGGCGACATCGGCGTCCAGCACCCGGGCCGCCTCTTCCATCTCGCGGCTGCGCAGGAGGCCGAGCGCGGCGCCGCGCGCGCCGTCGAGGATGTTCTGGCCGCCCTCGCCGCGGGTCGAGCAGGCGACGGTGACGCGCAGGCCGCGGCCGAAGCGCAGCCAGGCGAGCAGGCCGGACTGCTCGTCATCCGGGTGGGCGCCGGTGTTCATCACATGCAGCACCGAGTCGAGCCGCGACAGGCTGCGGTGCAGGCGCAGGAGCGCCGGGGCGGCCTCCTGACGGGCGAGTTGGCGCGAAACGGTCATGCGGTCTCTCCGGTGACGAATGGATCTTCCGGGTCCTGCGACAGCTCCAGCCGCGGCGTGATCGCGGCGTGGAAGGGCAGGGCGGCGGCGCCGAGCGCCGCGGCCATCGGCCCGGCGCGGCCGCGGATCACCCGCGGCACGGCGCGGTCGGATCGCGCGGCGACAGAGGGCGCAAAGCCGATCCGGGCGATGATGGCGTCGAGGATCGGCGCCGGCAGGGCGCCGCCGAGGATGATGGCCTCGGGGTCGAGCACGTTTTCGAGGATCGCCACCATGGGCGACAGATGCGCGGCGGCCTCGGCGATCCAGGTCATCAGCACCGGCTCCGCTTCGGCCATCATCCGGTCGAGCGCGGCATGGTCGCCGGGCAGGCCGGCGGCGTCGAGCGCCTCGCGCAGCGCGTGCAGCGAGGCATAGCGTTCGAGGCAGCCGCTCTGGCCGCAGGGGCAGGCGCGGCCGCCCGGCGCCACGACGATGTGGCCGACCTCGCCGGCATTGCCGAAGGCGCCGCGCACCGGCCGGTCGTCGGCGATCAGCCCGAGCCCGAGGCCGGCGCCGAAATAGACCACGGCGAAGCTCGACAGCGCCTGGCCCGAGCCGAACAGCGTCTCGCCGATCGCGGCGGCGTTGGCGTCGTTCTCGACGCTGACCGGAACGCCGATCCGCCGGCCCAGCTCGGCCGCCATGTCGATCCCGGCCCAGCCGGGCAGGGTGGTCGGGCCGACGCCGGAAAAGCCCTCGATCTCGAACGGGCCGGGCATCACCACGCCGACCCCCATCAGCGTGGCGTCGTAACCGGCGGCAAGCCGGGCGACCGTCTCGGCGATCAGCGGCAGCAGCGCCTCGGGGGCGCTGTCGGCCAGCGGCACGATCTCCTCGTGGCGGGGATGACCGCCCAGATCGAGCACCGTCGCCGCCATGCGCGTCACGGCGATCTCGATGCCGATGGTGATCGCGCCGTCCGGGTTGATCGCGAATTGCAGCGGCGGCTGGCCGCGCCCGGATTTCAGCCGGCCGCGCGCCTCGATCAGCCCGGCGGCGATCAGCTCGTCGAGGATGTTGGTCACCGCCTGCGGCGTCAGCTGGGTCATCTCGGCAAGCTGGCGGCGGCCGAGCTGGCCATGGCCGCGCATCAGGTCGAGCACGACCCTGCGGTTATGCGCCCGGCTGCGGCCCGGATTCTTGCCGCGCGCGGCGCGCAGCCGGGCCGGATCGGTCCCCTTCTCGGCGCTCATCGCCTCGTCCTCCCTGCTCTTTGCCGTCAGAGTGCGGGGAGTAAAATAATAACTCAAGTTAATTATTGTATTGACAGTCCGGGGTCGCGGCGGCGACCTTGCCCCAACCGCGCGGCAGACGACGCGGGACCCGCGCCCTCGGGGAGGGGGTGCGCCGACAGGGCGGGGCCATGGGGTCGCGCCGCACAGACGCCACCGGCGCGGCTGGGGCGTGCAACGGGAGAGACCTATGCGTAACCGCAACCTGATGGCCGGGGTCACGGCCGCCGCCTGCATCTTCGGCGCCCAGAGCGCCGGCGCGGTGGAGATCGAGTACTGGCAGTACATCTACGACACCCGCGTCACCGCGATGGACCAGCTGATCGAGAAGTTCGAGGCCGAGCATCCCGACATCACCGTCAAGCAGGTCACCTTCCCCTATGCCGACTACCAGACGCGGATCGTCGCGGCGAACATGGCCAGGAAGGGCCCCGACGTGCTGCAGCTGTTCTATGGCTGGACCGACAAGTTCGTCGCCGGCGGGCTGATCCAGCCGCTGCCGCAGGACGTGTTCCCGCATGAGGAGATCGAGGCGGAGTTCTTCCCGATCGTCGAGGCGATGAAGCGCGACGGCGAATATTACGGCCTGCCGACCGCGGTGCGCTCGCTGGCGCTGTTCTGGAACAAGAAGCTGTTCGAGGAGGCCGGGATCGACGGCCCGCCCGAGACGCTGGACGAGCTGGTCGAGACCGCCAAGGCGCTGACCCAGACCGACAATGGCGGCAATTTCACCACCGTCGGCATGACCGTCGACATGGCCGGGCAGGACCACCAGTGGTGGCGCGAGGTGCTGATCCGCCAGTTCGGCGGCCAGCCCTACAGCGACGATTACAGCGAGGTCGCCTATGACAGCGAGGCCGGCGCCGCGGCGCTGGAGTTCTACACCGCGCTGCAAAAGGAGGAGAAGGTCGGCACCGCGGGCTTCATGGATGAGGGCCAGGCCGCGTTCCGCGCCGGGCGCGCCGCGATGACCATCGACGGCACCTTCCGGCTCGGCTCCTTCTCGAGCATCGAGGATTTCGAATGGGGCGTGGCCGAGCTGCCCGCCAATGCCGAGGGGCTGCGCTCGAACTATGCCAGCTACTTCGCCAACGCGATCGGCAGCGGCGCCGAGGGCGAGGAGCTGGAGGCCGCGGCCACCTTCCTCGACTACCTCTCCTCGCCCGAGGCGATGAAGCTCTGGCTCGAGGTGGTCGGCGAACTGCCGGCCCGGCGCGACGTGGCGCTGACCGACGAGAACCTCGCCGATCCGATCTACGGCCCGTTCCTCAAGGCGCTGGACTACGCCCACACCACGCGCTTCGTCGACGAGGCGGCGCAGCGCCAGGTCACCATCGACATGACCAACCGGGTGCTGCTGCAGGACCAGTCGCCGGCGGACTCGGTGGCCGAGGCGGCCGCGGCCGAGCAGAAGATCATCGACGACGCGCGCTGAGGCGCGCCACGGCCCGGCCGCGCGCGGCCGGGCCCTTGCGAAGGGGAGACAGGGCATGACGATCGAGGAGGCCGAGCCGGTGCGACCGGCCGCCCGCAGCGGCGGGGCGCGGCTCAGCATGCGGACGCGGCGGGCGCTTTGGGTCTGGGGATTCCTGGCGCTGCCGATCCTGTTCTACAGCGTGATCCGCTTCTACCCGACGCTCGACGCGTTCCGGCTGTCCTTCACCGACTGGGACCTGATGTCGACGCCCGAATTCATCGGCGTCGAGAACTACGCGCGGATGTTCGGCGACCCGCATTTCTGGCAGGTGTTCCGCAACACCTTCGCCTATCTGATCATCGGCACGCCGATCAGCCTGGTGCTGGCCTTCACCATCGCCTTCTTCCTCGACCGGGTGCGCTTTGCGCATACCTTCATCCGGGCGCTCTACTTCCTGCCCTTCATCACCACCGCCTCGGCTATGGCCTGGGTCTGGCGCTGGTTCTACCAACCGGCGCCCACCGGCGCGATCAACTCGTTTCTCGGGCAGATCGGGCTGACGCAGATCGACTTCCTGAAATCGACCACCTGGGCGCTGCCCTCGATCATGGCGACGGCGATCTGGGCCGGGCTCGGCTTCCAGATCATCATCTTCATGGCCGGTCTGCGCGCCATCCCGCAGACCTATTACGAGGCCGCGCGGATCGACGGCGTCGGCGAATGGGGCATTTTGCGCAAGATCACCCTGCCGCTGCTGAAGCCGACCACGGTGTTCCTCGTGGTCTTCGCCTCGATCGGCTTCCTGCGGATCTTCGACCAGGTCTACAACATGACCACCAATGATCCGGGCGGCCCGCTGGGCTCGACCAAGCCGCTGGTGCTGCTGATCTACCAGACCGCCTTCTCCTCCTATGACATGGGCTACGCGGCGGCGCAGACCGTGGTGCTCTTCACCATCCTGCTGATCGTCTCGCTGCTGCAACTCTGGATCATGAGGGACCGCGCATGACCGCCGCCACCGCCACCGCCCGCGAGGCCCGGCCGCTGCCCATGGCGCGGCTGCGCCCCGGGCGCATCGTCACCTGGACCGTGCTGTTCATCGGCGGGGTGCTGATGGTCACGCCGCTGCTGTTCATGTTCTCGACCTCGCTCAAGGATGCCGGGCAGATCTACGATCTGCGGCTCATTCCCGAGGACCCGACGCTGGCGAACTATTTCGAGGTGCTGGGCGATGGCCGCTTCCTGCGCTGGTTTCTGAACTCCTCGCTGGTGGCCATCGCGGTGACGCTGTCGAACGTCTTCTTCGACAGCCTCGTCGGCTACACGCTGGCCAAGTTCCGCTTCCGCGGCCGGCAGTTCGTGTTTCTCGCGATCCTGTCGACGCTGATGATCCCGACCGAGATGCTGGTGATCCCGTGGTACCTGATGTCGGCCAATTTCGGATGGCTCGACACCTATTGGGGCATCATGTTTCCGGGCATGATGACCGCCTTCGGCACCTTCCTGATGAAGCAGTTCTTCGAGACGGTGCCCGATGATTTCCTCGAGGCGGCGCGGATCGACGGGCTCAACGAGTTCGCGATCTGGTGGCGGGTGGCGATGCCGCTGGTGACACCGGCGCTCTCGGCGCTGGCGATCTTCACCTTCCTCGGCAACTGGACCGCCTTCTTCTGGCCGCTGATCGTGACCACCAGCAGCGAGCTCTACACCCTGCCGATCGGCCTGACGAGCTTCGCGGTCGAGCAGGCGATCCGCTGGGAGATGATCATGACGGGGGCGGCGCTGGCCACGATCCCGACGCTGATCGTGTTCCTGCTGCTGCAACGCTACATCGTCCGCGGCGTGATGCTGGCGGGCCTGAAGGGATGACCATGACGATCCATCCGCGCGACGGCGACGACACCCGCTTTCCCGACTCGGTCTACCGCGACACCGTGCTGGCGCCGCTGTTCGACGGGGCGCGCCTGCACCATGCCGAGGGCTTCCGGCGGATCGACCGGGCGCATCTCGTGATGCTGGCCGAGACCGGCATCCTCGCGCCCGCCGAGGCGGCAAGGATCGGCCGCGCGCTCAAGGCCATCGCCGCCGAGATCGACCCGGCGCGCCTGCGCTACACCGGCGAGGTCGAGGATTACTTCTTTCTCGTCGAGGCCGAGCTGAAGCGCCGGCTCGGGCCGGATCTCGCCGGGCGGCTGCACACCGCGCGCTCGCGCAACGACATCGACCACACGCTGTTCAAGATGTCGCTCAAGGCGCGGCTCGACGAGCTGCTGGCGCGGGCGCGGCGGCTGCTGTCGGCGCTGATCGACACCGCCGAGCGCGAACGGGCGACGCTGGTGGTGGCCTATACCCACGGCCAGCCGGCGCAGCCCACCACCTTCGGGCATTACCTCGGCGCGGCGATCGAGGTGCTGATCCGCGACATCGAGCGCCTGGAGGCGGCGCGGGCGACCTGCGACCTGTGCTCCATGGGCGCGGCGGCGATCACCACCTCGGGCTTTCCGATCGACCGCGCCCGGGTGGCGGCGCTTCTGGGCTTCGCGGCGCCGCAGCGCAACGCCTATGGCTGCATCGCGGCGGTGGACTACACCACCGGCGCCTATGCCGCGATCGAGCTGACCTTCCTGCATCTGGGCCGGCTGATCCAGGACCTGCAGTTCTGGTCGGCCTTCGAGGTCGGTCAGGTCTATGTCCCGAACGCCTTCGTGCAGGTCTCCTCGATCATGCCGCAAAAGCGCAACCCGGTGCCGATCGAGCATCTGCGCCACCTCGCCAGCCAGACCACCGGCCGGGCGCGGATGATGCTGACCATCATGCACAACACCCCCTTCACCGACATGAACGACAGCGAGGGCGAAAGCCAGGGCGCGGGCTATGGCGCCTTCGACAGCGGCGCGCGGGTGCTCGACCTGCTGGCGGCCCTGGTCGGCTCGCTCCGGATCGACGGCGCGCGGGTGGCGCAGAACATCCGCCGCTCCTGCATCACCATCACCGAGCTTGCCGACACGCTGGTGCGGGGCGAGGGGCTGTCGTTCCGCGAGGCCCACGAGATCGCCGCCGCGACCGCGCGCGCCGTGGTCGCCCAGGGCACCGACCTGCCCTCGGGCTACGCGCCCTTCCGCCGCGCCTTCGAGGCCGCGACAGGCCGGGCGCCGGGGCTCGACGAGGCGGGCTTTGCCGCCGCGGTGGGGCCCGAGCATTTCGTCGCCGTGCGCGACCGTTTCGGCGGCCCGGCCGAGGCGGCGATGACGGAGGCGCTCGGCGCCTACCGCGCGGCGCTCGACGGCTTCACCCGGGCGGCCGAGGCGCGCGCGGCCCGCGAGGCGGGTGCCGCGGCCGAGCTCGAGGACCGGTTCAACCAGATTTCGGAGGCGTCCTGATGGCGACCATCACGCTCGACAAGCTCGTCAAGTCCTACGGCAAGGCCCGGGTGATCCACGGCATCGACCTCGAGGTGCGCGACGGCGAATTCGTGGTCTTCGTCGGCCCCTCGGGCTGCGGCAAGTCCACGACGCTGCGCATGATCGCCGGTCTCGAAGAGGTGTCCGGCGGCGAGATCCGCATCGGCGACAACGTGGTGAACGAGCTCGACCCCAAGGCGCGCAACATCGCCATGGTGTTCCAGAACTACGCGATCTACCCGCATATGACGGTGCGCCAGAACATCGCCTTCGGCCTTTACACCACGAAGCTCGGCAAGGAGGAGAAGAACCGCCGCGTCGAGGAGGCGGGCCGCATTCTCGGGCTCACCCCCTTTCTCGACCGGCGCCCGGCGGCGCTGTCGGGCGGCCAGCGCCAGCGCGTCGCCATCGGCCGCGCCATGGTGCGCGAACCGGCGGCCTTCCTGTTCGACGAGCCGCTGTCGAACCTCGATGCGCAGCTGCGCGCGCAGATGCGGATCGAGATCAAGGCGCTGCATCACCGGCTCGGCACCACCATCGCCTATGTCACGCATGACCAGGTCGAGGCGATGACCATGGCCGACCGGATCGTGGTGATGCGCGACGGGCACATCCTGCAATCCGGCCCGCCGATGGAGATCTATGACGACCCGGTCGATGTCTTCACCGCGCGCTTCATCGGCACGCCGTCGATGAACATCCTGCCGGGGCGCGAGGCGGACGGCCGCGCCGTGGCCGATGGCGACGGCGGGCTGCTGTTCGGGATCAGGCCGCAGGATCTTCTGGTGCGCGAGGGCGCGGTGGCGGCGGATGCGCTGGAACTGACCGGCACCGTCACCGCGGTCGAGCCGCTCGGCCCCGAGACGCTGGTGCATTTCGACCTTGCGGGCCAGCCGGTGATCGCCACCGCCCCGGCCCGCGCCGTGCCCGAGGTGGGCAGCCAGGTCAGCGCGCAGGCCGCGCGCAGCGAGATCCACCGCTTCGACCGAAAGACCGAGCGGTCGCTCGGCCGCAGGCGATGACGGCGCTGCCGGGGCGGCTCGACGCCGCCGGATTGTCGGCCCCGGCGCGCCGGTGGCTGCGCGCGGCGCTGGCAGAGGGTGAGGCGGGACCGGCGCCGGAGGACCTCACCGACTGGACCGGCCCGGAGGGCGGGCTGCGCGACGACGCCGCGTTGCTGATGGGCAGCGACATCGGCGGCACCAAGGCGCAATCCGTGCTGTGCGACCTGTCGGGCCGCGTTCTGGCCGAGGTGAAGGCGCCGACCGCGCCCGAGGGCGGGCTGGCCGTGGTCGAACAGCTCCGCGCCCAGAAGACCGCGCTTCTGGAGCGCGCGCAGGTCGCGCCGGACCGGCTGCGTGCCGCCGGCATCGGCCTGCCCGCCGCGGTCGATCCGCGCAGCGGCCGGCTGCACCGCGCCCCCAACGTCTCGGACCTGGAGGGCCGCGACCTGCGCGACGTGATCGGTCGCGCGCTCGGCCTGCCGGTGGCGGTCGAGAACGACGTCAACATGGCGGTGCTGGGCGAAAGCTGGCTCGGCCACGGGCGGGGGCGCGAGAACGTGGTGTTCATCGCGCTCGGCACCGGGATCGGCATGGGCGCGATGGTGCATGGCCGGCTGTTGCGCGGCGCGCATGGTGCGGCGGGCGAGATCGCGGCGCTGCCGATCGGCGCCGACCCGTTCGACCCGGCCACCCATGCCAGCGGCGCGCTGGAAAGCGTGATCTCCAGCGCCGCGCTGCGCGCGGCCTATGCCGCCGGGGGCGGCACGGCGCCCGGCAATCTGCGCGAGCTGTTCGAACGGCCCGGCGATCCGGCCTTCGCCGCCGTGCTCGACGGGCTGGCCGCGAAGCTCGCGCAGGCGGTGCTGTCGGTCTGCGCGGTGATTGACCCGTCGCGGGTGATCTTCGGCGGCAGCATCGGCTCGCGCCCCGAGCTGCAGGAGCGGCTGGCGGCGGCGCTGGCGCGCTGCATGCCGGAGCCGCCGGACTGCCATGTCAGCGCGCTCGGCAACCGCGCGGGCGTGCTCGGCGCGGCGCGCGCGGCCCGGCTCGCCTTGGCGGAAAGCCTCGCATAAGCCGCACCTTGCGCCTCCAACCCTTGCCCCGGCAGCGGATATGGCCGAATGCGACCAAAGCGCGCGGCCCTGATGCGCGGTCTTCGCCAGCCCCGCATCGCTTGCGGCAGCCGCCCGCATGACCGCCCTTCGATGCGGCGTGTCGCAGGCCCGTCCTGCGGCATCGATGCCATGGGGAGAGCGGCTGCGGCAGCAACGCCACCGGGCGTTGCCTTTCCCGAAATCCTCGGCCATTCCGACACAAAACGAAAGCGAAAGGTGAGAACTTGCTCCATATCCACGAAAAGCTTCAGCCGATCCTCGAAACCGTCCTGCACCGCAATGCGGGCGAGCCCGAATTTCACCAGGCCGCGCGGGAAGTGCTCGAAAGCCTGGGGCGGGTCGTCGATCGGCGCCCGGAATACTTCGAAGAAGCCTTGATCGAGCGGATTTGCGAACCGGAGCGCCAGATCATTTTCCGCATCCCGTGGATCGACGACGCCAATCAGGTCCAGATCAATCGCGGCTTTCGGGTCCAGTTCAATTCCGCGCTCGGGCCCTACAAGGGCGGAATCCGTTTCCACCCTTCGGTCAATGTCGGGATCATCAAGTTCCTCGGATTCGAGCAGACCTTCAAGAATGCGCTGACCGGACTGCCCATCGGCGGCGGCAAGGGCGGGTCGGATTTCGATCCCAAGGGGCGCTCCGACCGCGAGATCATGCGGTTCTGCCAATCCTTCATGATCGAGCTTCACCGCCATATCGGCGACAAGGTCGATGTTCCCGCCGGTGATATCGGCGTCGGGGCGCGCGAAGTCGGCTACATGTTCGGAATGTACAAGCGCCTGAACAATCGTTTCGAGGCGGGCGTGCTGACCGGCAAGGGCCTGGCCTATGGCGGCTCGCGCGCGCGGCGCGAGGCGACGGGGTTCGGCACCGCCTATTTCGTGCGCTCCATGCTCGCCCGCCAGGGCACGGATATCGAAGGACGCCGTTGCGTCGTGTCCGGTTCGGGCAATGTCGCGATCTATGCCATGGAAAAGATCCAGGCCTTCGGCGGCAAGGTCGTCGCCTGCTCGGATTCCTCGGGCTACGTCGTGGACGAGAATGGAATCGATCTCGACCTGATCAAGGAGATCAAGGAAGTGCGGCGCGGCCGGCTGTCGGATTATGCCGAGCAGCGCGGCAGCGAATGCCGCTATGTCGCCGGTGGCTCGATCTGGCAGGTGCCTTGCGAGATCGCCTTGCCCTGCGCCACCCAGAATGAGCTGTCGGCCGAGGATGCCAGGGCATTGATCTCGAATGGCGTGATCGTCGTGGCCGAGGGCGCCAACATGCCCTGCACGCCCGACGCGGTCGCGCTGTTTCGGGAGGCCAACGTACTCTTTGCGCCGGGCAAGGCGGCCAATGCAGGCGGTGTGGCCACCTCCGCGCTTGAAATGCAGCAAAACGCGAGCCGCGACAGCTGGACCTTCGAGAAGACCGAGGAGCGGCTGGCGGTGATCATGCACAATATCCACGAGGCCTGCGATCAGACCGCCGAGGAATACGGCGCGCCCGGCGATTACGTCCTGGGGGCCAATATCGCGGGCTTCGTGCGTGTGGCGGATGCCATGCGGTCGCTGGGGGTCATCTAACCGCCCCAGCGCTCGCCTTCGGCCGCAGGGAGGGGACCGCGACCGGTCTTCGGCACCTGCGACCGGACGCGGTGGCGGTCGGCCGCGCGGCCGCCTGCCGCGGTGAAACGACCGGCCGGGCAAGGCCGGCATCTCATGCGACGGGGTTTCGGTCCCGGCCGGCCCGCAAGCGCGATGCGGATCGCATGACGGCTTCGAGAGCCCGCCCGGCATGGATGTTCTTCCATCCGGCCTGCGGCAGGAACGATCTCCTTTTCCTGCCCCGCGGGCGTTTCATCACCGCCCGTTTCTGGGGCATAGGGCCTCGCAGTTGCCCGGTTTTCGGGCGGTCAGGAGGTTCGGATGCGGGCATGGCATCATCTCTACCCGGCGCTTCCGGCGTTTCACGGGATCGAGGCCCTGCGCGCGGGCCTCGGCGCGCTTCTGGGGATCGGGCTTTGCGCCCTCGGGGTGGCGGTGGCGGCCCGGCTCGGCCTGTCCTCGCTCTATCTCGTCGCCCCCCTGGGGGCGACGGCCGTGCTGGTCTTCTGCGTTCCGAACTCGCCGCTGGCCCAGCCATGGTCGGCGGTGGTCGGCAACATGGCGGCGGCACTCGTCGCGCTGGCGACGGTCCGGGTCGTTCCCGCGCCCTGGTCGGCCGCCCTGGCCGTCGGGGCGGCGATCAGCGTGATGATGCTCTTGCGGGCGCTGCACCCGCCCGGCGGCGCGGTGGCGCTGCTGACCGCGCTCGAACCGGGGCCGGCGCTGGAGGCGGGGCCGCTCTTCGCGCTCATGCCGGTGGGGCTGGCCACGGCGGCGCTGGTGCTCGCCGCCGTGCTCTACAACCGCGCCACGGGGCGGGTCTATCCCTTCCGCCAGCCGGAAACGACGGAGGACCCCGCGCCGCCGCTCGGCCTGACTGAGGCGCAGCTCGGCGCGCTGCTCGACCGGTTCAACCAATCGACCAATCTCGGCGTGGTGGATCTCGGCCGGATGCTGGCGGCGGCGCAGGCGGAGGCGGCCCGGCACCGGTTCGACGGCACGAGCTGCGCCGACATCATGACCACCGGGCTGATCACCGTGCGGCCCGACACGCCGCTGCCGGAGGCGGCGCGGCTGTTTCGCCGCCACGCGATCAAGAGCCTGCCCGTCGTCGAAGAGGACATGACGCTGCGCGGCATCGTGCTGCAGGCCGACCTGCTCGATGCCGTGGCGGCCCAAGGGCGCCCGCTGGTCTTCGGGCCCCGTTCGCCGCGCCGCAACGTATCGCAGGTGATGCGGCCCGCCGCGCGGGCGGTGCCGCAGGACATGCCGGTCGGCGCGCTGCTGCACCGGCTGGCGGCGCAGGGCAGCGAGGTCATCCCGGTGGTGCATAACGAGCGGCTGGTCGGCATCCTGACCCGTTCCGACATCATCCGGCTGCTGCTGCACGGGGCAGGGGACCGCGCCGCCGCCTGAAGCGCGGCGCGATCTTTTGGCATGGGCCGCGCGGGGCGATCCGTGACGGCGGCACCGGGGCGCCTTGCCCGGGCCGCTTCAGCCGCCGGGCGAGAGCCGTCTCAGGCGAGCCAGCGCTTGAACTCGGCCTGCTCCAGCAGCGCCTTCATATGCGCCTCGGCCTCCGCGATCTTCGGGGTGAGCGGCGCGCGGGTCGGGCCGCACTCGACGCCGATCGCGCGGAACGCGGCCTTCATGCCGGGCAGCACGCCGATCTCCAGAAGCGCCTCGACGAAGCGCTGTGACAGGTCCTGAAGCTCCTGCGCGCGCGCCAGATCGCCCGCGCGCATCGCGGCGTCGAGTGCCGCGTAGAGCCTGCCGAGGATGTTGTATGTCGTGCCGATCCCGCCATCGGCCCCGAGCGCGGCGCCGGTGATGTAGATCTCGTCGAAGCCGAAGAAGAACAGGCTCTCGGGGCAGCGCCGCCGCAGCATCGAGAACTTGAACAGGTCGGTCGAGGTGAACTTGATGCCGCCGACGCCCGGCATCTCCAGAAGCTCGACCAGCGTGTCGAGGCCGAAGGGGCGGCCGGTGCGGATCGGCACCTCGTAGACGATGAGCGGCAGCGCGGTCGCGGCCGACAGCTCGCGGTAATAGGCGAGCACCTCCTCGTCGGAGAAGGGGTAGGCATGCGGCGGCAGGGCCGAGAGCGCGTGGTACCCCAGGGCCTCGGCCCGGCGCGCCAGCGCGAGGGAATCGCGCAGCGACGGCACGCCGACATGGGCGATCAGCCGGGCGTCGTGGCCCCTGGCGCTTTCGGCCACCACGGCCTGCTGCGCCATCAGCTCATCGGTGCCCAAGAGCCCCGATTCACCGCTGCTGCCGCCGACATAGAGACCGGCCAGCCCCTGCCGCAGCACATAGGCGTCGATGTTGCGCTGGCGGTCGGGCGAGAACTCCCCGGCCTCGTCCATGCCGGTCATCAGCGCCGCGTACATTCCCGAAAATCGCTTGGCCACCTTGGCGTTCCCCCTCTGGTGATGGACACCGCCCGAGGATCGGACCCGAGATGGTGCCTGTAATCCAGTATTGCCTATATGGGAGATTTTGGTTTGACAATATTGCATCCTGAAAATACCAAGACTGCGAGGAGACGAGGATCGGTGCTGAGGGAGGGGCCGGCATGACGACGCAACGCGCATCCGGCGTCATCGCCGAGACGCTGATCGCGGAGATCCGCGACGGGCAGATCGCCCCCGACGCCCCGCTTCCGACCGAACGCGAGCTGGGCGAGCGCTTCGGCGCCTCCCGTCCGACGGTGCGCGAGGCCTTCGCGCAGATGCAGCTTCGCGGCTATCTCAAGGCCCAGACCGGCCACCGCCCGCGCGCGGCGACGCCGTCGCTCGAAGGGGTCCTGACGGCGGCGGGCGACCACCTGCGCGACGTGCTGGGCGACGACGAAAGCCGCGCGCATCTCGAACAGATGCGCCAGTTCATCGAAAGCGGCGCGGCGCGGCAGGCGGCGATGCATGCCGACAACATCCGCATCACCCGCATCCGCTCGGCGCTCGACCGCAATTTCGAGGCGATCGGCACGCCCGATTTCGCCGCCACCGACATCGCCTTTCACCGGGCGCTGGTCACGGTGATCGACAACCCGGTGATCCTCGCGCTGCACGACATGTTCGTGAGCGGCATGCTCGCGCGCCGCGCCCCGACCGACGATCCGGCCCGCTACGACCGCATCGCCTATGAGGAACACCGCGCGATCTACGAGGCGGTGCTCGCGGGCGACGTGGTGACCGCCACCGACGTGATGGACCGCCATCTCGCCCGATCCTACCGCGCCCGGCTCAAGGCCCCGCGCAGCACCGGGATGGACCTGCCGCCGGAGGGCGACTGACGCCATCCGGCGGCCCACGACATACCAAGGAGGAGAACGACCATGATCCATACCAATATGCTCGCCGCGACCGCGATGCTGGCCCTGATCGCCGGGGGCGCGCAGGCGCGCGAACTGACCTTCGGGATGCAGGACAACGAGGTGTCCAACGTCTTCAAGGGCGCGCAGGCCTTCGGCGAAAAGCTCGAGGAGCTGTCGGGCGGCGAGCTGACCGTGAACCTGTTCCCCTCCGGCACGCTGGGCGACTTCAAGGCCATGGTGGCGCAGCTTCAGGCGGGCGAGCTGGACATGGTCGTCACCGGCTACCCGGACATGAGCTATGTCATCCCCGAGCTGAAGCTCGTCGGCGCGCCCTATGTCGTCGATGATTTCGCGCATCTCGAAGAGATCGTGGACGGCCCCTGGGGCCAGGAGATGGACGCGAAGTTCGGCGAGCAGGGCGTCGAGATGCTCGACCTGTGGTATTACGGCACCCGCCAGACCACGGCGAACAAGCCGATCGAGAGCATCGACGACATGAAGGGCCTGCGCATGCGCACCCCCAACGTGCCGTTCCTCATCGCCTATGCCGAGAATGTCGGCGCCACCCCGGCGCCCGTGGCCTTCCAGGAGGTCTATCTCGCGCTGCAGACCAACCAGGTCGACGCGCAGGAAAACCCGCTGCCGACCATCGACGCGATGAAGTTCTACGAGGTGCAGGACCACGTCGCCATGACCAACCACTTCGTCGCCAGCGCCGCGATCCTGATGTCGGACGACACCTGGGAAAGCCTGAGCGAAGAGGAGCAGGGTTGGGTCCGCGAGGCGATCGAGGCGGGCGGCGAGGTCTCGGACGAGATGACCGTCAAGGCCGAGGAGGATCTCATCGCCACCTTCGAGGAGCGCGGCCTGACCATCACCCGCCCCGATCTCGCGCCGTTCCGCGAGGCGATGCAGCCCTATTACGACGAGCTCGAAGCCGAGTTCGGCGAGGGCGCGATCGCCGAGGTCCGCGGCGAATGAGCCGCTGACGGGCGGCGGGCGGGGGCCTCCCCCTCCGCCCGCCGCTCGTGATCCGGCGGCGAGGCGCGCCGCCGCCACATTTCTCCAAGCCGAAGGAACGGAGCCCCATGCGCAGATACAGCTTCGAAGGCATCCTCGCCTCGGCGCTCTTCATCCTCCTCTTCGCCGTGCTGATGATCCAGATCTTCGGCCGCACGCCGATGTTCCGGGGGCCGGTCTGGACCGAGGAGGCGGCGCGCTGGATCTGGGTGTGGATGGCCTTCATCGCCATCGCCGCGGTCGAGCGCAACGACGCGCAGCTGCGCATGGGCTTTCTCGCCGACGCGCTGCCCGCCCGGGCGCGGCACTGGCTCGCCATCGCCGTGGACCTGCTCTGGGGCGGCATCCTGTGCCACCTCGTCCTCATCTCGTGGAAGACGGTGCAGCGCACCTGGAACAACGAGGCGGTGACGCTGCCCGCCACCGACGCGGTGCTCTATGCCGCGGGCCTCGTCGCGGTGGTGCTCGTTCTGCACCGGGTGGCGCGGCGCATCCTCGCGCGGCTCAGGGCGGGGCCCGACATGCAGGCCCCGGCCGGCCCCGGCCCGGAGGACGCGGCATGATCCTCGCCTCCGTCGGCCTCGTCTGGCTCTTCATGGTGCTGATCGGCGTGCCGATCGGCGTGGCGATGATCATCGTCTCCATGGGCTATTTCTATCACACCGGCATGGGGCTGAGCTTTGCGATGCAGCGCATGGTCGACGGGCTCAACAGCTTTCCGATCCTCGCGGTGCCGCTCTTCATCCTCGCCGCCGCGATCCTGAATTCCGCCGGCATCACCCATCACCTGTTCGGCTTCGCCCGCGCCCTTGTCGGGCACATCACCGGCGGTCTGGGCCATGTCAACGTGCTGGCCTCGCTGTTCTTCTCCGGCATGTCCGGCTCGGCGCTCGCCGATGCGGGGGGCCTGGGCAAGATGGAGATCGAGGCGATGCGCGAGGCGGGATATGACGAGGAATTCGCGGGCGCGGTGACGGCCTCGTCCTCGATGATCGGCCCGCTGGTGCCGCCCTCGATCACCATGGTGCTCTACGGCGTCATCTCCAATACCTCGATCGGGGCGCTGTTTCTGGGGGGCGTGGTGCCGGGCGTGCTGTGCGCCCTGGCGCTGATGGTGATGGTCTATGCCACCGCCAAGAAGCGCGACTATCCGCGCGATCCCCGGCCCGAGGCGCGCGCCGTCGGGCTTCTCTTCGTCAAGAGCCTGCCGGCGCTGCTGACGCCCGCGGTGATCGTCGGCGGCATCTTCTCGGGGCTGTTCTCGCCCACCGAGGCGGCGGCGGTGACGGTGCTCTATGCCATCGCGATCGATCTTCTGTTCTACCGCGAGCTGACGCTGCGCCGGCTATGGGACGCGATCTACGACTCGACGCTGACCTCGGCCTCGATCGCCACCATCGTCGCAGGCGTGGGTCTTCTGGGCTTCGTTCTGGCGCGCGAGCAGGCGCCCCAGCAGATCGCCTCGATGTTCCTCGACCTGGCGGGCGGGCCGATCTCCTTCCTGATCGCGGTCAACCTGATGATCTTCCTGCTGGGCTGTTTCATCGAAAGCCTCGTGATCCTGCTGATCGTGGTGCCGATCCTCGTGCCGATCGCGATGGGCTTCGGGATCGACCCGGTGCATTTCGGGATCATCGTGATCCTCAACCTGATGATCTCGATCCTGACCCCGCCGATGGGCATGGCGCTGTTCGTGGTGGCGCAGGTGGGCGAGATCCCGTTTCACAGGCTGGCCCGCGCGATCCTGCCCTGGCTGATCCCGCCGGTGGTGGTGCTGCTGCTGGTCTGCGTCTTTCCCATCCTCGCCACCGGCCTGCCCGGCCTGATGCGATAGGCCGTGCGACGCCCTTTGTTCAAAGCAAGATCGGAGCCTCATACATGATCGAACAACTACGCGGCCGTCTCGTCGTCTCCTGCCAGCCGGTGACCGGCGGGGCGATGGACCGCCCCGAGATCGTCGCCGCGATGGCGAAGGCGGCGCTCGACGGCGGCGCGGCGGGGTTGCGGATCGAGGGGATCGCCAACCTGCGCGCGGTGCGCGCCCTGACCGATGCGCCGATCATCGGCCTCGTGAAGCGCGACCTCGTCGACAGCGCGGTGCGGATCACGCCCTTCGCGCAGGATGTCGCGGATCTGGCGGATGCCGGGGCCGATATCATCGCCGTCGACGCGACCCGGCGTGACCGGCCCGAAGCCGTGGCCACGCTGATCGAGGCGGTGCGCGCCGCCGGGCGCCTCGCCATGGCCGATTGCGCCACGCCCGAGGACGGGCGCGCCGCCGCCGCTGCCGGGGCGGCGCTGCTCGGCTCCACCATGTCGGGCTATACCGATGGCGGGACGCCGCCCGAGGGGCCGGATCTTGAGCTTGTGACGGCGCTCGCCTCCACCGGCCTGCCCGCCATCGCCGAGGGGCGCTATCACCGCCCCGAACAGGCGGCGCAGGCGATCGCCGCCGGGGCGCATGCCGTCGTCGTGGGCTCCGCGATCACCCGCCTCGAGCATGTCACCGGCTGGTTCGCCGAGGCGGTGGGCGGGGCGGGAACGCACCCATGAGCGGCCCGGTCCTCGCCATCGATCAGGGCGGCACCAAGCTGCTTTGCGCTCTCGTCGAGGAGGGCCATGTGCTCGACCAGGCCACCCTGCCGACCGACCGCGACGCGGGCCCCGAGGCCTGGCTCGAGGCCGCGGCAGGGCTCGCGGCACGCTGGGAGGGGCGCTATGACCGCGTCGGCATTGCGGTGACCGGTCGCGTCTCGGACGGCCTGTGGTCCGCGCTCAATCCCGGCACATTGGCGATCCCGGCCGACACCCCCTACGCCGCCATGGCCGAGGCGCGGCTGCGCCGCCCGGTGACGCTGGCCAATGATGCGCAGGCGGCGGCCTGGGGAGAGCATCTGCACGGCGCGGGGGCGGGGCAGGACATGATCTACCTGACGATCTCCACCGGCATCGGGGGCGGCATCGTGACGGGGGGGCGGCTTCTGTCCGGGCGCGGCGGTCTGGCCGGGCATGCGGGCCAGATGAGGGGGCTGAGCCCGGAGAAGGGACCGCTGGAGGACCGGATGTCGGGCCGCTGGATCGCCCGCGCCGCGCGCGAGGTCGGGCATGACACCGACGCGCGCGGCGTCTTCTCGGCGGCGCGGGCCGGGGAGGGCTGGGCCGAAGAGATCGTGTCGACGGCCGCGGCCCGCGCCGCGGCGCTCTGCGCGGATCTGCAGATGCTGATCGACCCGCCCCGCATCGTGATCGGCGGCGGGGTCGGCCTGGCCCCCGGCTTTCTCGACCGGATCCGCGCGGCCCTCTCGCCGCTGCCGGCCGCGCTGCGCCCCGAGCTGCGAACCGCCGAGCTGGGCGGCGCCGCCGGCATCATCGGGATCGCGGGGCTGGCCCGGGCCTGAGGCGCCCGCAAGCCCGCGGTCCTTTCCCCCTGTCCCGGCCGACCGGCGCGCCGATGGCCGCCGGCACCGTGAAGGTCGGGTACCATGAAGATCCTGATCCTGCCCGATCCCTCCGCCGCCGATCTGGAGCTGCGGCAGTATTACCAGACGGTTCACCCGGACGGGCAGGAGGTGACGCCTGGCTGACGAAACCGACCCGATCCTGCTGCCCGAGGCGCTGTTCGACGGCGGGGCGCTCGGGCTGGGACGCATCGCGCCGGGGCAGCGCGCTTCGGTCACCCTGCTGACCCAAAATCTGGAGGCGTGTGGCACCATCGTCGATGGGCAGCTGCCCGATGGGGGCCGGGCGTCGGGCCGCCCGGGGCCCTAGCCGGATCGGCCGAGGCGCTCGGCCAGGAAATCCAGCAGCAGCCTGACCTTGGACGAGAGGTGCCTGTTCGGTGGATACACCGCCCAGACACCTTCTTCCGGCGGCTGGAACTCTTCCAGAACCGGCACGAGCGTCTCTTCGGCGAGAGCGGTGCGCAGGTAGTAGTCGGGCAGCTGCACCAGCCCCACCCCTTTGACGGCCGCGTCGAGCAGGCTCCAGCCGCTGTTGCACCGCAGGCTGCCATGCACCCGCAGCTGCCGCAGGCGTCCGTTCTGCCGAAACCGCCAATGGTCCAGCGTGCCTTGCAGGCAGTTGTGGTGCGACAGGTCGCCGGGCTGCTGCGGCGTTCCACGGGAGGCGAGATAGGCAGGGCTGGCGCAGACATGCAGCGTCCGGGCCGCAAGGCGCGTGGCGATGAGGCTCGAATCCTGAAGCGTTCCGAGCCGGATCGCGAGGTCGTAGCCCTCCGCCACCAGGTCGATCTTCTGGTTGGTCAGCGTCAGCGTCAGCTCGAGCGCGGGGTGCCGGGTGAGGAAATCGTTCACCAACGGGCCGATGGTGCTTTCGCCGAAGGTGACGGGGGCGGTGAGGGACAATCGCCCGGCCGGCGCGGCGTTGATCCGGGTCACCGCGCGCTCGGCCTCGGCCAGCCCGTCGAGCACGGGCCGGATATGGGCGTGGTAGATTTCTCCCTGCTCGGTCAGGGAAACGCTGCGCGTCGTCCGGTGCAGGAGCTTCACGCCCAGCCGGGCCTCCAGCGCGCTGACCCGGCGGCTGACCTGCGCGGTCGAGATGCCGAGCCGGGCGGCGGCTTGGGTGAAGCTCAGCGTGCGGGCCACGGCCGCGAACTCCCCGACCCCTTCCCAATCCTGCATCGCCGGCCCCTCCGATCTTTGCGCATGTGCAATGGTGTTTTCCCGAACCGGCGATTAACGCGCCTGGTGAATTAATGTAAGTGCGCTCCATGCCGCGCCGCGCCGCGGTTTTCCGATCCGCCAAGACAGGAGCGTCATCCAATGGCAGAGACCATCACTTGCAAGGCCGCGGTCGCCTGGGCCGCAGGGGAGCCGCTTTCGATCGAGGAGATCGAGGTGGCGCCGCCCAAGGCGGGCGAGGTGCGGCTGCGCATCGTCGCCACCGGGGTCTGCCACACCGATGCCTTCACCCTTTCGGGCGACGACCCCGAGGGGATCTTTCCCGCGGTGCTGGGCCATGAGGGCGGCGGCATCGTCGAATCCATCGGCGAGGGCGTCACCAGCGTCGCGGTGGGCGATCACGTGATCCCGCTCTACACGCCCGAATGCGGCGAGTGCAAATTCTGCCGCTCGGGCAAGACCAACCTGTGCCAGAAGATCCGCGAGACGCAGGGCAAGGGGCTGATGCCCGACGGCACGACGCGGTTTTCCAAGGATGGCCAGCCGATCCATCACTACATGGGCTGCTCGACCTTTTCGGAATACACGGTCCTGCCCGAGATCTCGCTCGCCAAGGTCAACCCCGAGGCGCCGCTCGAAGAGGTCTGCCTGCTGGGCTGCGGCGTCACCACCGGCATGGGCGCGGTGATGAACACCGCCAAGGTCGAGGAGGGCGCGACGGTCGCGATCTTCGGTCTCGGCGGCATCGGCCTGTCGGCGATCATCGGCGCGACCATGGCCAAGGCGGGCCGGATCATCGCCATCGACATCAACGAGAGCAAGTTCGAGCTGGCGCGCCAGCTCGGCGCCACCGATTGCGTGAACCCCAAGGAGCACGACAAGCCGATCCAGGAGGTCATCGTCGGGATGACCGATGGCGGCGTCGATTACTCCTTCGAGTGCATCGGCAATGTCGACGTCATGCGCTCGGCGCTGGAATGCTGCCACAAGGGCTGGGGCGAGAGCGTGGTGATCGGTGTTGCGGGCGCGGGTCAGGAAATCTCGACCCGTCCGTTCCAGCTCGTCACCGGCCGGGTCTGGCGCGGTTCGGCCTTCGGCGGGGTCAAGGGCCGCTCGGAGCTGCCCGATTACGTCGAGCGCTATCTCGCGGGCGAGTTCAAGCTGAGCGACTTCATCACCCACACCATGCCGCTCGAGCAGATCAACGAGGCCTTCGATCTGATGCATGAGGGCAAGAGCATCCGCAGCGTGATCCACTACGCCGCATGAGATGAAGGCCCGCGCGACCGGGTGTCGCGCGGGCCTTGATCGCCCGAAGGCGGAAGGGCGCTCAGGCGCTGTCCGCTCAGCGCGCCGCCGCGATGGCCAGCACCTCGACGCGGTAATGCGGCTGCGCCATGCGCGCCTCGACGCAGACCCGCGTCGGCGGCGTGACGCCCGAGACCCATTCGTCCCAGACCGCGTTCATGCCGGCATAATCGGCCATGTCGGCAAGCCAGATCTGCACCGAGATCAGGTCCTCGCGGCTCGACCCCGCCTCCGTGAGAAGCGCGTCGACCTTGGCGAAGACGTCGCGCGACTGCGCCTCGATGTCGCCATCCTTGAGCTGCGACACCTGCCCGGCGAGATGCACCTGCCCGTTATGGACCGCGATCGCGGAGAAGCGGGCCGAGCCGCCGATTTTCCTGAGGGTGCCGGTCATGAGCCGCTCCTTGTGATTGGTATCCACCCGCCTTGTAGACAGCCTTCGCGGCTTCAGGCAAAGTTCATTACCTGAAATCTACTTCAAGGATTCTGAACTTGGCGATCAAGATCGAAATGCTGCGCTGCTTCTGCGCGGTGGTGCAACAGGGCAGCCTGAACGAGGCCGCCAGCCAGCTTGGCCGCACCCCTTCGGCCGTCTCCATGATGCTCAAGCAATTCGAGGAGCATGTCGGCGCCGCCCTGTTCGAGACGGCGCGGAAGTCGCGGCTGACGCCCTTGGGCGAGATGGTCTATGGCGAGGCAAGGCGCGAGGTCGAGCATTTCGGCCGCACGGTCGCGGCGATCGAGGGGCTGTCGCGTGCCGAGGAGGGGCAGGTGCGGCTGGCGGTCACGCCCTCGGTCGCGACGGCGATACTGCCGCCGGTGATCCGCCGCTTTCGCCGCGACCATCCGAAGGTGCGGATCGACATGCGCGACATGGACAGCGCCTCGGTGCAGCGCGAGCTTGAAGCCGAGCGCGCCGATATCGGCATCGCCAGCATCGCGGCGGGGGCCGGTTTCGAGCGCAAGCTGCTGTTCTCGGACCCTTTCGGGGTGGTCTGCGCGCCGGGCGACGTGCTCGCTTCGCGCGGCGATGCGGTCGGCTGGCGCGATCTTGCCGGGCGCGACTTCATCGCCAACGGGCTGTGCCGGCTGATCGAGGACCCCGCCTTCGCCCCGATCCTCGACGCCGCTCCGATGTCGGTGCCCAATACCGCCTCGCTGCTGGCGCTGGTCCGCGGCGGCGTCGGGCTGACGCTGCTGCCCCGCCGCGCCGTGCCGCTGGACGATGAAGGGCTCGCCTTTCTCCCGCTCGCCGAAAGCGAGGCACGGCGGCATCTCTACCTCGTCTCGCAGCCGCGCCGCCTGCTGCCACCGGCAGCGCGCGCCTTTCTGCGCGTGCTCGAGAAAGAGACGGCGGATCTGCGCGATACAGTCTGACTTCAGCTTTGCTGAAATGGATTCAATGTAATCGAGTTTGATTGAACGGCTTCGGTCGGGCCTACTGTCTGCAATCACGTCCGGGACGCCCGGTCCAGACAGGAGACAGCGCATGAACGCCATGACCGACCTCAACCGCAATTACATCGCAGGGGCCTGGGTTGCCGGGGCCGGCGAGATCGAGAACCGCAACCCCTCGGACCTGTCCGAGCTGGTGGGCCGCTACGCGCAGGCCAGCGCCGCGCAGCTCGACGACGCTTTGGCGGCGGCGAAGCGGGCGCAGGCGATCTGGGCGGGCCATGGCCCCGAGCGGCGCCATGACGTGCTGATGGCGATCGGCACCGAGATGATGGCCCGCGCCGCCGAGCTGGGCGAACTGCTGTCGCGCGAGGAGGGCAAGCCGCTCGCGGAGGGCAAGGGCGAGATATACCGCGCAGGCCAGTTCTTCACCTATTACGCCGCCGAATGCCTGCGCCAGATCGGCGACACCGCCGACTCCGTGCGCGCGGGCGTCGAGATCGACGTGCGGCGCGAGCCGGTGGGCGTCGTCGCGGTCATCAGCCCGTGGAATTTCCCGACCGCGACCGCGAGCTGGAAGATCGCCCCCGCGCTGGCCTTCGGCAATGCGGTGATCTGGAAGCCCGCCAATGTCACCCCCGCCTCGGCCGTGGCGCTGACCGAGATCATCAGCCGCCAGGACATCCCCGAGGGGCTGTTCAACCTCGTCATGGGGGCGGGGCGCGAAATCGGCCAGAAGCTGGTCGAGAGCCCCACGCTCGACGCCATCTCCTTTACCGGCTCGGTCCCCGTCGGGCGCGGCATCGCCCGCGCGGCGGTCGAGAACTTCACCAAGATCCAGATGGAGATGGGCTCGAAGAACGCGCTCGCGGTGATGGACGACGCCGATCTCGACCTTGCCGTCAGCCTCGCGCTCGGCGGTGCCTTCGGCGGCTCCGGCCAGAAATGCACCGCCTCCTCGCGGCTGGTGGTGCACGAGGCCGTGCATGACGCATTCGTCGAGAAGCTGGTCGCGGGTGCCAAGGCGATGAAGGTCGGCCATGCGCTGGAGGAGGGCACGCAGATCGGCCCCGTCGTCAGCGAGGAGCAGCTCAAGGCCAATCTCGATTACATCGAGCTGGGCAAATCCGAAGGGGCGACGCTGGCCTGCGGCGGCGAACGCCTCAGCCTTGCCACCGAAGGCCATTACATGTCGCCCGCCGTCTTCACCGGCACCACGAACGCCATGCGGATCAACCGCGAAGAAATGTTCGCCCCCATCGCCTGCGTCATCAAGGTCGGCTCCTATGCCGAGGCGCTGGACGTGGTGAACGACACCGAGTTCGGCCTGACCTCGGGCATCGTCACCCGCTCCATCGCGCGTGCCACGCATTTCCGGCGCAACGCGCGCACGGGCTGCGTCATGGTCAACCTGCCGACCGCCGGGACCGACTACCACGTGCCCTTCGGCGGGCGCGGCAATTCCTCCTACGGCCCGCGCGAGCAGGGCTCTTATGCGGCCGAGTTCTACACCACCGTCAAGACCGCCTATATCGCGGCCGGCACGCCGGAGGAGCTGGCGTGACCTACAGGATCGATGGCCTGCAATACGCCAACTGGTCGGAAAAGATCTTCCGCCAGATGCGCGAGGGGGGCGTGGACGCGGTCCATGTCACCATCGCCTATCACGAGAACTTCCGCGAGACGGTGCTCAACATCGAGGCCTGGAACCGCCGGTTCGAGCGGTTCCCGGATCTGATCTTCCAGGGCCGGACCGGCTGCGACGTGCGCCGTGCGAAGGCCGAAGGGCGCACCGCGATCTTCTTCGGCTTCCAGAACCCCTCGCCGATCGAGGACGACATCGGCCTCGTCGAGGTCCTCCACACGCTTGGCGCGCGCTTCATGCAGCTGAGCTACAACAACCAGTCGCTGCTGGCGACGGGCTGCTACGAGGCCGAAGATCCCGGCCTCACCCGCATGGGCCGCGAGGTGATCGAGGAGATGAACCGCGTCGGCCTCGTCGTCGACATGAGCCATTCCGCCGAACGCTCGACGCTGGAGGCGATCGAGCACTCCGCGCGGCCCATCGCCATCACCCATGCCAACCCGGCCTTCTGGGCGCCCGCGCGGCGCAACAAGAGCGACGCGGTGATCCGGGCGCTGGCCGAAACGGGCGGCATGCTCGGCTTCTCGCTCTACCCGCATCACCTCAAGGACAAGGGCGGCTGCACGCTCGAAAGCTTCTGCGAGATGGTCGCGCGCAGCGCCGAGATGGTGGGGGCGCAGAGCCTCGGGATCGGTTCGGATCTGTGCCAGGACCACCCCGACAGCGTGGTCGACTGGATGCGCATGGGCCGCTGGACCAAGCGGGTCGATTACGGCGAAGGCTCGGCCGCCGCACCCGGCTTTCCCGACATGCCGGAATGGTTCGCGGATAACAGGGATTTCTCCAACATCGAGGCCGGGCTGCGCGCCGTGGGCTTCGACCAAAGGGAGGTGGCCGGGATCATGGGAGAGAACTGGCTGCGCTTCTTCGACAAGAACTTCGGCGCCGCGGAGGAGGCGGGGCTGAGGGCGGCGGCCGAGTAGCGCCGCGGGACGGATCTTCGGCAATTCCTTCAGGGAGGATGGAATGACGGACCAGACACAGAGCCCGGCGGCGGCGGATACGCCCGACCCCGGCCATATCAACAAGCCGCTCTTCGCCATCACCGGCGGCTTCATCGCCCTCTTCTGCCTGATCGCGCTCGTCGATCTGGAGCTGCTCTCGTCGATGGTGGATGCGAGCTTCGCCTTTTCGGCCAGGTATTTCGGCCTCTACTGGCAGTTACTCCTGCTGGCGACCTTCCTGATCGGCCTTGTCCTCGTCGTGCTGCCCGGCGGGCGGGCGATCATGGGCGGCCTCGCGCGGCCCGAATTCTCGGTGTTCCAGTGGGGCGCGATGATCATGTGCACGCTGCTGGCGGGCGGCGGCGTGTTCTGGGCCGCGGGCGAGCCGATGGCGCATTTCCTGTCCTCGCCGCCTCTGTTCGGCGCCGAGGCCGGCACGCCTGCGGCCGTGGCCCCGGCGCTGGCGCAGAGCTTCATGCATTGGGGCTTTCTCGCCTGGGCGATCCTGGGCGCGCTCTCGACCGTGATGCTGATGCATTACCACTATGAAAAGGGCCTGCCTCTGGCGCCGCGCACGCTGCTCTACCCGCTTTTCGGAGATCGCGCGATCCGCGGGCCGATCGGACTTGCCGCCGATGCGTCCTGCATCATCGCGGTCGTCGCGGGCACCGTGGGGCCGATCGGCTTTCTCGGGCTACAGGTCAGCTACGGGCTGAACGCGCTGTTCGGCCTGCCCGACAGCTTCGCCACGCAGGCGATGGTGATCGCCGGTCTGGTGACGCTCTACACGATCTCGGCCATGTCGGGGCTCACCCGCGGCATCCAGCTTCTGAGCAAGGTCAACGTGATCCTCGCGGGCGCGCTGTTGCTGTTCATGCTGGTGTTCGGCCCGACCGCCTTCATCTTCGAAAGCTATGTCGCGGGCTTCACCGGCTATATCGGCAATTTCTTCCAGATGGCGCTCCATCGCGGCGAAGCCGGTCTGTTCGGTGAGCCGGGCTGGCTCGGCTGGTGGACGGTGTTCTTCTGGGGCTGGTTCATGGGCTACGGCCCCTTGATGGCAATGTTCATCGCCCGCATTTCGCGCGGCCGCTCGATCCGCTCGATCGTGATCATGCTGTCGCTGGTGGCGCCGATCATCACCACCTTCTGGTTCACCATCATCGGCGGCTCCGGCATCGCCTTCGAGCTGGCCGAGACGGGCTCCGTCTCCACCGCTTTCGAGGGCTTCAACCTGCCCGCGGCGCTTCTGGCGATCACCCAGCAGCTGCCGATGGGCTTCATCGTCTCGCTGCTGTTTCTGGTGCTGACCACGATCTTCGTGGCCACCACCGGCGACTCGATGACTTACGTGATCTCGGTCGCCATGTCGGACGAGGACCGCTCCTCGATGCCGGTGCGGGTGTTCTGGGGGATCGGCATGGGGCTGGTGGCGATCATCCTCGTCTCGCTCGGCGCGGGCGGTGTGGGCAAGCTGCAGAGCTTCATCGTGGTGACGGCGGTGCCGGTCTCGCTGGTGCTGCTGCCCTCGCTGTGGGACGCGCTCAGGATCACCCTCGCCAAGGGTCGCGAACGCGGCTGATCAGGTCGCCGGGCGGCCCGCAGGGGGCCGCCCGGATCAATACGTGGTATCGTGCAACGAGGAGGCGCGTGATGAAACTCGACCAGCTGAGCCCCGACCGCGTGGCGCTGCGCTCCCCCGAAACGGTGATGCGGCTCGCGCGCATGGGCTCGTTCCATCAATCCCGGCTGTCCTTCATGCGGGTGCTGCTGCGGCGGCTGAAATCCGAGAACTGGCGCTTCGAGCGCCGCGCCTTCGAGATCGACGGCAAGGGCGTGGGCCATGCCGTCTACACGATGCACGGGCCCGAGCGCAGCTACAGCCTCGTCGCCTTCGCCCATGACCTGCCGCCCGAGCAACGCTCTGACCGGGTGATCGCCACCGCATGGGACACCACCTTCACCCTGTTCGACGGGCTGCCGTCCGGGGCGGACATCGAGCGCCTGTCGCGCAACGTGCCGCTGCAGGAGGCCGGGCGCGTCACCTCTTCGGAGCTGACCGTGTCGCGCGCCAACCGTTCGGGGCGGCTGTTCGAACATGTCGTCGAGTGCCTGAGCCGGGGCGCGCAGCCCGACCGGGCGCAGATCGACGCCGTGGGCTACCTGATGCGCACCACCGCCGTCTACGGCTCGGGCAAGCTCGGCGCCGCCGACCGCGAGAGCATCTGCGACCGCCCCGAATTCGCGGCCCCCTTCCAAGCCGAAATGCTGACCGTCTTCCTGATCCGCGGCTTCGTTCTGGACCTCGTCGAGCATCTCGCGAAGGTCAGGGGCGGCGCCCGCGCGGTGACCCTCGACCCCGCCCTGCGCCGCCGCTTCGGCATCGGCAATTCGACCGGGCTCGGCATGGCGCCCTTCCTGCTCAACCATCCGATCCTGCTCAACAACTGGATCGAGACGCGCGAGATCGCGCTGGCGCGGGTCAGGGCGCTGCCGGCGGCTTTGCCCGCCGAGGCGGAGGCGTTTCGGATCATGCTGCGCCGCGGGCGGCGCAATGTCGATGAGTGGCAGTCCGAACACCCGGTCCAGCGCGGCAGGATCGCAGGGCTGAAGGCCGATCTCGACCGGTTGGACAGGCATGTCGCAGGCGGGGCGCTGACGGGCGCATCGCCCTGGGATCGCCTTTATACATGGGCCGAGACCGCGCTGAGCCTCGAGGGGCAGGAGCTTCTCGTGGCGCTGATGATGGAGCCCTATGGCGCCCTGGTCGACGATCTGCCGATGCGGATGAGCGCCGACGAAACCGCCGGTTTCAGCATCGAGGGCGGCATGACCGTGGCGCGCCTGCGCGACATCCTCGAGCGCGACTATGCCTGGGCGCTCGGGATCGACTGGGACAGCCCCGATGCCCAGGCCCGCGCCTGGTATGTCTCGGCAGAAAAGCTCGAACCGCGCCTCGGCGAACGGCACCTGGAGCCGGTCGCGGCCTATGAGCAGCCCCTGGCGCCCGGCCGCGACGCGGCGCTGCTGTTCGAGGCCTTGAAGCGCGAAGCCGGGGAAACCCGTGTCGCGGATGTCCTCCTGCGCCACCCCGAGCATCGCCACATCCTGCGGCGGGTGCAGATCGCGTCCCGTCATCCCTATGCCGAGATCCGCGACAACACCGTCGGCGCCGATGTCCTGCCCATCGACCTTTTGCGCGCGAAGCTCTCCTTCTTCGGCGCCTGCCATTTCGATCCGCGTTCCGACCGCTGGGTGCGGATCAACATGTTCCGCAACGCGCCCTTCCCGCATGAGCTCGCCGACATGGAGTTCGCGGGCTGGATCTATCCCGCCCTGCCGGAGGTGCAGCCATGATCTGCTCGCTCAACGAAATCGAGGCGCTGTCGCGCAAGGCGGCGCGCGGCGCCGGCATGAGCTGGGGCCTGGCCGAAGAGGCGGGCAAGGCGGTGCGCTGGCTCAGCGACAATGGGTTCGCCGGCCCCTGGCTTCTGGCCGAACTGCTGCGCCGGAATGACGGGACACCCTATGCCGATCTCGTGCCGCGGCCATCGGATGGGATCTGGCGCGCGCGGAGCGGGCCGCTATGCCCGATCATCGCCGGGGCGCTGATCTGCGACCGGGCCGACGAGCTGAAGGCCGGGGCGGCATTGCGCCTGCAGGAGGTCGCGGTGCCGCTGCTTCTGGCCCCCTTCGCCGCCGCGGCCTCCCGCTCCGCCGGGGTGGCGCTGGCCCTCGAATGGCAGGGTGTCTCGCTCCTCTTCGGTGGCGGCGCGCCGAAGCTGGACGGGGCGGCGGGGGCCACGGCCACGGCCGGGCCGGTCACCCTGTCCACGCGCGAGGGACAGGCCCCCGCAGGGGGGCCGGCCGCCCCTGATCGTCACGTGACCGCCGAGACCTTCCAGATCCTGGAAAGCTTCGCCTTTCGCACCTATGCCCCCGCCACCGAGGCAAGCCGCGCCGGGGCGGGGGCCGGGAGCGAGAGGGATTGATGCAGACCCGCTTCGCTCTCTCCGTGGGCTTCCTCCGGGCCTTCCTTGGCCATGAGGGCCGGAGCGAAACCGGGCCGGACCATCAAAATCAATCCGGGGCCGGAATAAAACCCTTTCGTCATCCGTCTTTCCTTCGAAGCTGCCCGTGAACAGGCGCAGTGATGGAGGGAGGAACGATCATGACACTGTTACCCCGGATCAAGAGACGCCATTTCCTGCTCGCAGGCACCGGTGGCATCATCGGTGCGGCCGCCGGTCTTCCGGCCGTCGCGCAGGACGGCAAGGCGCTGCCGGATTACGTGGCCTGGAAGGATGCCGACGACCTCATCGTCCATTCCAAGCAGACGCTGGAAACCCGGCGCGGCGCGATCGGCTCGGGGCTGGTGACGCCGAGCGAGGATCTCTACATCCGCAACAACCTGCCCGCGCCTTCCGAGGAGATCGTGGCGGATCGCGATGCCTGGGAGGTGAATGTCGAGGGCGTGGCCGAGCCGCGCGCGATCACCTTGGGCGAGCTCAAGACGCTCGGCGTCGAGACCGTCGCCTGCGTGCTGCAATGCTCGGGCAACGGGCGCGCCTTCTTCGATCACGAGACCAGCGGCACGCAGTGGTCGGTCGGCGCCGCGGGCAACGTGGTCTGGACCGGCGTGCCGGTGCGCGACGTGGTGGCGGCGATGGGCGGCGTGGCCGATGGCATGGACTGGCTGACCGGCACCGGCGGCGAGGAGATCCCCGAAGGCGTGCCGAAGGAGACGATCCAGGTCGAGCGCTCGGTGCCCAAGGCCGCGATGGAGCGCGCCATCCTCGCCTGGGAGATGAACGGCCAGCCGGTGCCTCTCGCCCATGGCGGACCGCTGCGGCTGGTGATCCCGGGCTATTACGGCGTCAACAACGTGAAGTACCTCAAGCGGCTGGCCTTCACCGAAAAGGAATCCCCCAACAAGATCCAGCAGACCAGCTACCGGGTCCGCCCGGTGGGCGAGAAGGGCGCGCCCTCGCAGCCCTCGATGTTCGAGATGAACGTGAAGTCCTGGATCACCGGCCCGCTCGAGGATGCCGAGACCGGCAAGGTGCAGATCCACGGGGTGGCGATGGGCGGCACCGAGACGCTCGAAAAGGTCGAGGTCTCCACCGATGGCGGGCAGAGCTGGAACGAGGCGCAGTTCCTCGGGCCGGACATGGGGCCCTATGCCTGGCGTCCCTTCGTGCTGATCGCCGATCTGGGGCAGGGATCGCACCTGCTGGCCAGCCGGGCCACCACCGTCGGCGGGCAGGCGCAGCCCGAAGAGGTCGAGCCGAACGAGCGCGGCTACGGCCATAATGGCTGGCGCGCCCATGCGGTCGACGTGACGGTCCTCTGATCGCGCAAGCATCTTCCCGTCCGGCGGTGGGGCGCCGGGCGGGATCACCAATCCCAGGGGAATATCCAATGACACGCTTCAAGACACCGCTCATGGGCCTGGCCCTCGCGACCGCCATGGGCGGCGGCGCCGCGGCGGCGCCGGATCACGAGCGCGGGCGCGCGCTCTTCAACGACAATGCCCTCATGCCCTGCAGCGCCTGTCACGCGCTGGCCGATGCCGAGGCGGAAGGGGCGGTCGGCCCCGACCTCGACGAATTCGCCCCGACCATCGACCAGGTGCGCGCGGCGGTCACCAGCGGGATCGGCATCATGCCGGCCTTCTCGGAGGATCTCGGCGAAGACGAGATCGAGGCCATCTCCGCCTATGTGGCCGGTGTCACCGGGGCGGCGGAGCCGGAAGGAAGCAAGGCGGAGATGCCGTCTGACCCCGATACCACCGACGCCTCCTGAAGCCGGTTGCCGGCCGGCATGCCTTCAGCCGCATGCGCGCGCCGTTTTCAGGCGTCCCGCCAGGACAGGCGCGTTTCGCGAGCCCGCGCCGGCGCGCAGATAGGCGGCGATGGAGGCGAAACGGCGGGGGTCCATGGCGCGGGCCACCATCAAATGATGCGTGGCCCCGTCGCGCCAGGCGACCTGCATCAGCGCCGGGTCGTCTTCGTGGATCGGCGCATCTGCGACAAGAAGGGTGAGGCGGCAGCCATTGCGGCCCACATAGTGGCCCGCCTTGATGCCACCGATCTCGCGCTCGGCCATGAGGGCCAGCCCCGCCAGCTCCAGATCGGGCAAGCCTGCCTGCGGCGACAGCGCCGCAGCGCGGGGCGCCTCGGTGAGCGAAGCCGTCTCCCGCGCCAGAAAGCTCGCATGGATCTCGCTTGCCGAGGGGGATCGGTCGAAGGGGTCGACCCCCAGCAGGGCGACCGCGGCCAGACCGGCGGCCAGGCTGATGCCCAGACCGCCAGCCAGCCAGCCAGTCAGCCCGCCAACCTGCGCGCCCCTTCGGCGCCATCGCCCGATCGGGACGTCGCGCAAATTCGCGGCATCGCCGGTCGGGCGCAGGGCCCCGAGATCGTGCTTGAGGCCGCGCATCTCGTCCAGAACCCGCGCGAGCGACGGCTCCCTCTCGAGCCGCCGCGCGAGCTCCGCCTGCTCCTTCGAGCCGAGCTCGTCATCCAGATAGGCGCCGAGCAGCATCCAGTCCCGATCGTTCATTTCCGTCATCCCGAGGGCTCCCCCGCGCCATGCGGCCTGTCGCGTCCGAGAAGATCGAGCATGTGCCTGCGCGCCCGGCTCAGGCGGCTCATGGCGGTTCCGACCGGAATATCCATGACTTCGGCCGCCTCGCGGTATTTCAGCCCCATGATGTCCACCAGAAACAGAACCTCCCGGCAGGCCGGCGGCAGCTTGGCATAGGCCATTCTCGTCAGCACCACCCGTTCGGTGCCCCCCATTTGCGGCGTCTCGTTCAATAGACGTCTCTCGCCTTCGGAATATTCCCGGCGCACCCTGCGCTTTCGCAGCTCGTCGTAATGCAGGTGGCGAAGCACCCGGAACAGCCAGGGGCGCAGCTCGTCGATCCTGCGCGGCGGGGCCTTTGCCCGCATCGCCCGCTCGACGGCGTCCTGAACGAGATCCTGGGCCTCGTGCCGGGCGTCGCAGATCGCGCCCGCATAGGCCCGCAACTCAGGAAACAGGACTTCGATCTGACGGTGCAACTGCATGGTGTATGGCCTCTACCACGGGGCCGCGCCGCGGAGAAGAAGCTCTCTGAAGGTCGCAGGCCCGGCGAAGGTCCGATCTGGCCGGGCGCCGGGGATGTGACCGCCCCCCGGCGGCATCGATGCGCCTGTCAGATAAATTGCGGCATGCCCTCGGCATCGAAACCGATGCGATGATGCCGCCTGTAGCGCTCGACCAGGCTTTCCTCTTCGCGGGCGATGCGCGCCGCGTCCCAATCGAGAATGCCGGCGAGCGCCCGGACCAGCTCCGACAGCGCGGCGCGGGGCAGGGGGCGTTCCAGAAACAGCGCCCCCCTCCCGAAGAGAACATCCTGCGCGCTGTGGACCACCTCGTGCCGCGCGATGAAGGCGAGCTCTTCGTGCGAGACCTCGGGGAGATGCGTCAGGAAAGTCTCCGGCCCCTTGAAGGCGTTCGCGATCAGCCGCGCCCGCGAGCCATAACAGGCCAGAAGCCGGGCCGCCCGGCCCCGCGACAGGCCCGTGGCGGCAAGCTCCGACAGGAGCGCCTCCGCATCGCCGGTCCCTTGCGACAGGCCGGTGCCGCCACCGATCGCCAGCTCTTCCGTCGTGCGCCGCCGCTCCCGGCCCAGACAGGACAGCGCCGCATCCGTCACCCCGGCCGAGAAGGAGCGGAAGGTCGTCCATTTGCCGCCCACCAGTGACAGGATCGGAAAGCCGCGGCCCTGGGTGGCAGGGCGGACGGGCATGGAATGATCGCGGCTGATCGCGCCCGGGTCCGAGGCGTCCTGCGCGGGCAGCGGGCGCACCCCGGCATAGCTGAAGAAGATGTGGTCCCGCGTCACGGCCACCTTGGGGAAAATCCGCCGGAAGGCGTCGAGCAGGTAGTCGACCTCCTCGTCGGTGCAGACCACCCCGTCGGGGTCTTCGGTCGGGATGTCGGTCGAGCCCAGAAGCACGTGCCCCATGAAGTTGGAGACAAGGCAGATCCGCCCGCCTTCCGCTTCGAAATACATCATCCGCCCTTCGAGGCTGCGCGCGAAGACCGGCAGGTCGAGCAGCAGGTGGCTGCCCTTCGTGCCGCCGATCATGCGGCCTTCCTCGCCCGCGGCGGCGTTCACCCGGTCGATCCACGGGCCCGCGGCATTGATCATCAGGTCGCAGCCCACCAGGAAGATTTCGCCCGTCATGGCATCGCGCAACCGCGCCCGGCCGCTCTCGATCCCGTCGAAGCAGACATGGTTCAGCGCCATGCTGGCAGGGTTCGCCTCCATCCCGTCGAGCGCCAGTTCGACCACCAGCCTTTCGGGCGAGGTGATCCAGGCGTCGTAATAGGAGGCAGCAATGCGGATCCGCGGATCGAGATCCGGGATCTCGCGCAGCGCATCCTCGCGCCGGATCATCCGGTGCCGGGGCATGACGCGGTTCAGCCGGCCATAGATGTCGTAAAGCGTCAGCCCGAGCTTGATCACCGCCGCGCCGCGCTCGGTCAGCTTTGCCGGACGGCGCAGGAACCGGCGCAGCGCCGGAAGGATGCCGGCCGTCCAGGAATAGATCGGGATGATCATCTCGAGAGGGTGGACATAATGCGCGGCGTTCCGAAGCAGGCGGTTGCGCTCCTCCGCGCTTTCGCGAACCAGGCGGAAATCCCCGGTTTCGAGATATTTCAGGCCGCCATGGATCATGCGCGACGGCGCGCGGCTGGTGCCCGAGCAGAAATCGCCGCGCTCGACCAAGAGGCAATCGACCCCCTGCAGGGCCAGGTCGCGGAAGGTCCCCATCCCGTTGATCCCGCCGCCCACGATCAGCACCGGGACGTGCCGCGTCTCGCGCAGGCGCTGCAAAAGGGCATCGCGCCCGGTGTCGCTCATATCCGTCCTGCCCTTGTCTGAAGATCGATCAGGGCGGCGGCGGCGTCCCTGTAGCGGGCATAGCCCTGCCGCAGCCGGGCAGCCGCCGCATCGCCGGGCTCGTAGCTCATGAGCGGCCCGGTGGTGCGCGCCCGGGCCTCCTCCCAATCGGCGTAGATCCCGCAAGCGAGCCCGGCGCAGATCGCGACGCCGAGCGCGCCGGCCTCGAGCGTCGTCGGGACCTCGACCCGCCGTTCGAGCGTGTCGGCCATCATCTGCGCGAAATAGGGGTTGCGGCTGCTGCCGCCGGTCAGCCGCACCGAGGCGATGCGTCGCTCGGGGTCGAGCGCATCGACGTGCTGGCGATGGTTGAAGGCGATGCCCTCGGCCACGGCGCGCAGCATGTGACCGCGCCCGTGCCAGCCGCGCAGGCCCAGAAAGGCGCCCGCCATGTCCGACCGGTAGGGCGAGCCGAAGAGATAGGGAAGATAGAGAATGTCCGAGGGGTCCTGCTCGACCGCGTCGAGTTCCTGTTGCAGCATCGAGAAGGGATCCTCGGTTGCCAGCGCGTCACGCGCCGCCTGCTGCACGAACCAGTCGAGATTGGCGCTGGAGGCGGGCGAGATGGACATGCAGTTCCATTGACCGGGCATGAGACCGTTGCGGGTCAGCCAGCCGGGGCCGGACCGCGGCGCGGTGCGAAAGGTCTCGTTGATCGAATAGGTGCCGGCCACCAGAGCGAGAACATCCGGCCCGGTGACGCCGGACCCTACCGCGCAGGCGACGACATCGTGCAAGCCTGCGGCGACCGGCAGGCCGATGGGCAGGCCCGTGGCCGCCGCGGCTTCGCGCGTGACGTGACCTGCGACCGCGCCGGGAAGATGCACCGGTGGCAGCGCCCCCGACAGGTCGCCAAGACCGAAAAGCGCCAGCGCCTGCGTGCTGTAGGATTGGCTGCGCATGTCGGTGAAGGCGACGCTGGCTTCGGTGAAGTCGGTTCCGATGTCGCCGGTCAGGCAATAGCGCAGCCAGTCCTTGCAGGACAGGATCGCGCCGATGCGGACATATCGGCCGGGGTCGTTGTCGCGGATATGGGCAAGCAGGGCCGAGGGGGAGGCGGGAAAGGGTTGCTGGCCGCACAAGGCGAGGGCCCGATCCGTCGTGCCATCGGCGTCCCAGCCTTCGACGAGCTTTTGCGCCCGGCTGTCGAGCGAGGTCGCCGCGGGGCCCAGTGGCGCCCCCGCGCGATCGAGCAGGTAGAGCCCGTCGCCATGCCCGGCGATCGCGACGGCCGCGGGGGTGACGCCGTTGCCCTCCGCTTGCGCGGCCGCCTCCAGCGCGGCGCGGATGGCACGAGCGGAGGCCTCCCAATGCTGTGCCATGTCGCGCTCCACGTGATGCGCGACGTCCTCGATCCGGGGCACCGAGCATTTTCCCTGCGCGACCACCGTGCCGTCCGTGCGGAACACCACCGCTTTGGTGACTGTCAGGCCACTGTCGAGGCCGAGCAGGTACTGCGTCATGTCAGCTCTCCCTTGGGATGCGGTGATGATCGGGCCGAGCCTGCCGTGCGATCCCGCCCATGATCAAGGCGGCTCCCTCCGGGCTTGCTGCCTCGGAGGGGGCCGTTTCGTGCCGTGCGGCCCGACGCGCCCCGGCCCCGGCCCCGGCCTTGCTCAGGCCGCGCGGTGGAATGCCGCCATCTTGTCGAGCGGCAGGGCGCGGATGCGTTCGGCATGACCGGCGGTGCCGAAGGCTTCGAACTTCTCGACGCACAGCTTCGTCACCGCGGCCATGGCGGGCTTCATGTATTTGCGCGGGTCGAACTCGGCCGGGTCGTTCGCCATGGTTTCGCGAATGGCGGAGGTGATCGCCAGCCGAATGTCGGTGTCGATGTTGATCTTGCGCACGCCGTGGCGGATGCCGCGCCGGATTTCCTCCATCGGCACACCCCAGGTCGGACGGATCGCGCCGCCATGGGCGTTGATCGTCGCGCAGAGATCCTGCGGCACCGAGGAGGAGCCGTGCATCACCAGGTGGGTATCGGGCAAGCGCTTGTGGATCGCCTCGATCACGCCCATCGCCAGCACCTCGCCATCGGGTTCGCGGGTGAACTTGTAGGCGCCGTGGCTGGTGCCCATGGCGACGGCGAGCGCGTCGACGCCGGTCTCGGCGACGAAGCGCTCGGCCTCCTCGGGATCGGTGAGAAGCTGCTCGTGGGACAGCTTTTCCGTGGCGCCGTGGCCGTCCTCCTGGTCGCCCATCCCGGTTTCGAGGCTGCCAAGCACGCCCAGCTCGCCTTCGACGGAGACCCCGGCGGCATGCGCCATCTCGACGACGCGGCGGGTGATGTCGCGGTTGTAGGCGTAATCCGCCGGGGTGGTGCCGTCGGCCTTGAGCGAGCCATCCATCATCACCGAGGTAAAGCCGTTCTGGATCGCGGTGACGCAGGTGGCGAGATCATTGCCGTGATCGAGATGCATGCAGACGGGGATATGCGGGTACTGGTCGACCAGCGCGTCGATCAGCCGGGCCAGAACGCCATCGCCGGCATAGGCGCGCGCGCCGCGGCTGGCCTGGAGAATGACGGGCGCCTGTGCCTTGTCCGCGGCGGCCATGACGGCGAGGCCCTGCTCCATGTTGGAGATGTTGAACGCAGGCACGCCGTAGCCATTTTCGGCGGCGTGGTCGAGAAGCTGGCGAAGCGTGATGCGGGCCATGGGGTGTCTCCTCAGTGGCGGGGAATGGCAGCGACCATCTCGCGGTCGCCGAAGATGAGCGGGCAGTGCTGGTGCAGGCTTTCGGGCGTGCGATCGAGGATGCGGTTCGCCCCGTCGGTGGCCGCGCCGCCCGCCTGTTCGATCAGGAAGGCGATCGGAAAGGCCTCGTAGAGCAGCCGCAGGCGGCCGTTTTCGTAGCCCTTCCGCCTGTCTGCCGGGTAGAGGAAGATCCCGCCCTGCAGCAGGATCCGGTGCAGATCGCCCACCGCGGCCGCGATCCAGCGCATGTTGGCGCCGGCCGCGATGCGGCTCTCGACGTGATCGCGCAGAAGGGCGGGCCAATGGCCGGTGTTCGACGCATTGTGGGCGATCATCGGTTTGCTTTCGGGAATGCGGACCCGCTCATGGGCAAGGCGGAAGCGGCCGGAGGCCGGCTCCAGGGTGAAGAGGTCCACCCCCGCGCCGAAGCTCAGCCCCATGTCGGTGCTGTGACCGAAGGAGACGTAGCCCGCCGCCACGATGTCCGCGCCCGGACGCATTGGCGTCTCGCCCGCCTCGAACACGCAAAACAGAAGCCCCAGCGGCGCGCCGATCCCGATGCTGCCCGAGCCGTCGATCGGGTCGATGGCGACGTCGAAGCGACCCTCGGGATGCAGGGAGATTTCGCCCACGGCCTCCTCCGAGACCACGGCGCGCACATCGGCGCGCGCCAATGCCTCGAGCAGGTGCTCATGTGCTGCGCGGTCGAGCGCCTTCTGCCGATCGCCGCTGTCATTGGTGCCGACGATCCGGGCCGGGTCCCCCGGAAGCGCGGCCAGGGCCAGCCGCGCCGCGATCGGCGCGGCGGCATGGGCGATGGCACAGGCGAGGGCGGAGAGCGCCGGGTCCGCGCCGCGCGCGTCCAGATGCGCCTCGAGCGTCGGCGCCGCGATGGCCGCGTCGCCGGGCAGCGGCAGCGGTGTCACGAGGCCGCCCCGATCAGCGCCGCGGCCCGCGCCACGATGGCGTCGCCGGTGATGCCGAACTTCTCGTAGAGCACCTCGGCGGGGGCGGAGGCGCCGAAGCCGTCCATGCCGATCACATCCTCCTCGGACGCGACATAGCGGGTCCAGCCGAGCTTGCTCGCGGCCTCGACGGCGATGCGCGGCGCGGTGCCCAGCACCTCGGCCCGATACTCCGGCACCTGCGCGTCGAACAGCTCCCAGCTCGGCATCGAGACCACCGCGACGCCATGGCCCTTCGCATGCAGCGCCTCGGCGGCCTCGACGGCGAGGGCGACCTCGGTGCCGGTGGCGATCAGCGTGACATCGCGGCTTTCGCCGAACTGCCGGATGACATAGGCGCCGCGCGCGCTCAGATTCTCCTCGCCCGCTCCGCGCAGCTGCGGCACGGCCTGGCGCGACAGCGCCAGCAGCGAGGGCGCGCGGCGCGACCGGATCGCCAGCTCCCAGCATTCCAGCGCCTCCACCGCATCGGCGGGGCGGAACACGGTCAGCCCCGGGATGGCGCGCAGCGAGATCAGATGCTCGACCGGCTGGTGAGTCGGGCCGTCCTCGCCCAGCCCGATGCTGTCATGGGTCATGACATGGATCGTGCCGACGCCCATCAGCGCCGAGAGGCGGATCGCATTGCGCGCATAGTCCGAAAAGACGAGGAAGGTGCCGCCATAGGGGATGACGCCGCCATGCACGCTCATGCCGTTCATCGCCGCGGCCATGCCGAACTCGCGCACGCCCCAGGAGACATAGCGCCCTTCGGGGCTGTCGGCCTGGAAATCGCTGTCGACGGCCTTGACCCGGGTCAGGTTGGAGCCGGTCAGATCGGCCGAGCCGCCGATCATCTCGGGGCAGGCTTCGGCCAGCGTCTCGAGGGCGATCTGGCTGGCCTTGCGGGTGGCGACCTTCTGCGGTTCGGCAAAGAGGCTCTCGCGGGCCCGCGCGACGGCGGCGTCGAAACCATCGGGCATCTCGCCCGCGATCCGGCGTTCGAATTCGGCGCGCCGCTCTGCTGGCAGGGCCGCGAGCCGCGCCTCCCAGGCTTCGCGCTCGGTGGCGCCCCGCGCCCCGGCGGCGCGCCATTCGGCCAGCAGCTCCGCGGGAACCGAGAAATCCTCGTTGGCCCAGTCGAGCGCCTGGCGCACCAGTGCGCGCTCCTCGGCGCCCAGCGGCGCGCCATGCGAGGCGGCGGTCCCGGCCCTGTTGGGCGAGCCCAGGCCGATCACCGTGCGCATGCGGATCAGCGTCGGGCGAGCCGTCTCGGCCTTGGCGCGCGTGATCGCGTCGTCGAGCGCGGCCACGTCATGGCCGTCGCAGGCGATCACCTGCCAGCCGGCCGCCTCGAAACGGCCGGTGGTGTCCTCGGTGAAGGCCTTGTCGGTGGCGCCGTCGATCGAGATGCCATTGTCGTCATAGAGCACGCAGAGCCTGTCCAGCTTCAGGTGACCGGCCAGGGAGATCGCCTCCTGGCTGATGCCCTCCATCAGGCACCCATCGCCGCAGAACACCCAAGTGCGGTGGTCGACCACCTCGCGGCCGAAACGCGCCGCGAGATGCGCCTCCGCCATGCACATGCCGACCGCCCCGGCGAGACCCTGTCCCAGCGGGCCGGTCGTGATGTCGACGCCCGCGGCGTGGCCGTATTCGGGGTGGCCGGCGGTCCGGGCGCCCCATTGGCGGAAATTCTTCAGCTCCTCGATCGGCATGTCCTCGAAGCCGGTGAGATGCAGCAGCGCGTAGAGCAGCATCGAGCCATGGCCGTTCGACAGCACGAAGCGGTCGCGGTCGGGCCAGTCGGGCCGCGCGGCGTCGAATTTCATGTGCCGCGTCCAGAGCATGGTGGCCGCTTCGGCCATGCCCATCGGCGCGCCGGGATGGCCGGACTTCGCGGCCTCGACACCGTCGATGGCGAGCGCGCGGATGCAGTTGGCCAGCGCGAAGGCGCGAGCATCGGTGGCGGCGCGGGCCAGCGCCGGGGCGTGTTCGGTCATCGGGAGCTCCCTGTTCGAGTCGTGACATGTCCTAGCGCAGGATCACAAATATCACAACTCTAAATCACAATATCACATATATGATGTTGTAATGGCCGTGAGCTTGTGATATTTCCTCGGGCAGGAAGACAAGGATACTTCATTTGAGACCCGAGGACCGCCGCCACGAAATCGTCGAGATGCTGGTCGAGCAGGGCAGCGCCACGCTTGAGGCGCTGGCGGAGCATTTCGGCGTGTCGAAGATGACGATCCACCGCGATCTCGACGCGCTGGAGGCCGAGGGGCGGCTGCGCAAGCTGCGCGGCGGCGCGACGCTCGAATCCTCGGGCCAGTTCGAGAGCGATTTCCGCTACCGCGCGCGCATGGCGGGCGAGGAAAAGGCGCGGATCGCCCGGCATGCCGCGGGCTTCGTCGAGCCGGGGATGAGCGTGATGGTCGATGACGGATCGACCAGCCAGGCCCTGGCGCCGCATCTGGCGGCGATCCGGCCGCTTACCGTGATCACCAACAATCTGGGGCTGATCTCCGAGCTGTCCGGCAAGCCGGGCATCGAGCTGATCGCGCTTGGCGGCAATTACGCGTCGAAGTTCAACGGCTTTTTCGGCGTGCTGACGGAAACCGCGCTGCGCGACCTGCGCGCCGACATGGCGCTTCTCTCCTCCTCGGCGGTCTCGGGGCGAAGCGCCTTTCATCAGGACCAGGAGGTGCTGGGGGTCAAGCGGGCGATGATCGCCTCGGCGGCGCGGCGCTACCTGATGGTGGATCATCAGAAATTCGGGCGCACGGCGCTGCATCTCCTCGCCGATCTGGAGGATTTCGACGGTGTGGTGACCAGCGACGCGCTGGAACGCGCCCGCGCCGAGGCGCTGCGCCAGGACGGCATCAGGCTACATTTCGCGGAAGGGGACTGACATGGACGACCGGCTCTGGATCGGCACCAGCTGGAAGATGAACAAGACGCTGGCCGAGGCCCGCGCCTTTGCCGAAGGGCTGGCGGAAGCCGAGGGCGATCCGCGCATCCAGCGCTTCGTGATCCCGCCCTTCACCGCCGCGCGCGAGGTCGCCGCGATGCTGGCGACGAGCGATGTGAAGGTCGGCGCCCAGAACATGCATTGGGCGGATCAAGGCGCCTGGACGGGCGAGATCTCGCCGCCGATGCTGACCGATTGCGGGCTCGACATCGTCGAGCTGGGCCATTCCGAACGCCGCGCCCATTTCGCCGAGACCGACGAGACGGTCGGGCTCAAGACCGAGGCCGCCATCCGGCACGGGCTGGTGCCGCTGATCTGCATCGGCGAGACCGCCGAGGACAAGGCGGCGGGCCGCGCCGACGCGGTGCTGGCCGCGCAGGTCGAGGGCGCTCTGGCGCGGCTCGATGAGGGGCAGAAGGGGGCCGGCATCCTGCTCGCCTACGAGCCCGTCTGGGCGATCGGGGAGGGCGGCGTGCCGGCCTCGGCCGAATATGCCGAGGCGCGTCATGCCCGCATCAAGGAGGTCTCGGCCCGCATCGCGGGGCAGCCGCTGCCCTGCCTTTATGGCGGCAGCGTCAACCCCGGCAACTGCGCCGAACTCATCACCCGGCCCGCGATCGACGGGCTGTTCATCGGGCGCTCGGCCTGGGATGTCGCGGGGTATCTCGACATCCTGCGCCGCTGTGCCGCCGTCATCTGACTCAATACGGAAGGAGATCCATCATGAAACTCGCGATCGCAGGCGACAGCGCGGGCGTGCCGCTGGTCAAGGCGCTGGCCGAACATCTGAGCGCCAAGGGGCATGACGTGTCCGACCTGTCCACACCGCCCCAGGGCGGCGAATTCTACGCCGACCTGTCCGACCGCGTCTGCCAGGGCGTGCTCAAGGGCGACTACGAGCGCGCGATCCTGTGCTGCGGCACCGGCATCGGCGTGTGCCTGTCGGCCAACAAGGTGCCGGGCATCCGCGCCGCGCAGACCCACGACACCTATTCGGCCGGCAAGGCCGCGACCTCGAACAACGCGCAGATCATCACCATGGGCGCGCGCGTCGTGGGGGCGGAGCTGGCCAAGGACATCGCCGATGCGTTTCTCGGCGCCGCCTTCGACCCCGAAGGCAAGTCGGCCGACAACGTGAAGGCCATCGACGCGCTCGACGCGCGCTATCACGAGACCCGCTGAGGGGCCTTGCCCCGGAGGCCGATCCGGGGCAGATCACGCATGTTCTCGGGGCGGGGTGAAACTCCCCACCGGCGGTGAAAGCCCGCGAGCGCCCCGGCCGCATGGCCGGGGGTCAGCAGAGTCCGGTGAAATTCCGGTGCCGACGGTCATAGTCCGGATGAGAGGGAACGGATGAAGCGGGGGCGGGCCGATCGGCACCGCCACGCTTGCCGTTGCGCGTCCCCTGATCGAGCGAAACGACAGGGAAACAGCCATGACCGATCTTTCAATCGCCTTCATCAAGGCGCGCTGGCACGCCGATATCGTCGACCGCGCGCAGGAGGGCTTCGACGCCGCCATTGCCGAAAGCGGCCGCGCCGCTGCGGTGACGCCCTTCGAGGTGCCCGGCGCCTTCGAGATGCCGCTGCTGGCCAAGCGGCTGGCGCAGACCGGCCGCTTCGACGCGGTGGTCGCGGCGGCGCTGGTGGTGGATGGCGGCATCTACCGGCATGATTTCGTGGCGCAGGCCGTGGTATCGGGCCTGATGCAGGCGCAGATGGAGACCGGCGTGCCGGTGTTCTCGGTGTCGCTGACGCCGCATCACTTCCAGGACACGACCGAGCATCGCGGCTTTTATACCGCGCATTTCGTCAAGAAGGGCCGGGAGGCGGCCGCGGCGGTCCTGGCCATCGCCGATCTGGAGCTCTGAGCGCTCTAGAGCGGGGCGACGATCACCTCGACGCCCTGCGCCGCGATGGCCTCGCGGATCTCGGCCGGTGTGCCCTGGTCGGTGATCACCACGTCGAACTCGTCGATCCGGGCCATGGCGTGCAGGGCCCGGCGGCCGAACTTGCTGTGATCGGTCAGCAGCACCCGCCGAGCGGCGGCATCGAACATCGCGCGCTTGACGTCCACCACCTCCGCGAACTGGTGCAGCACGACATCGCCGTCGATGGCCGACATGGACAGGAACACGGTATCGGCTCTCAGCCGCGCGACCTCGCCGGTGGTCATTCGGCCCAGAAAGGCGTTGCACCAGTTGTGCAGCTCTCCGCCCAGCCCGATCAGGGTCAGGTCCCGTTGACCGCGCAGGGCCCCCATCAGGGTCAGGCCGTTGGTGATGATCGTGAGCGGGGCCAGATCGCCCAGATACGGCACCATCTGCAGCGCCGTGGTGGAATCGTCCATGAAGATCGCCTGCCCCGGCTCGATCAGCTTGGCGGCCTCGCGCGCGATCGCGGCTTTCTCGGCCGTTTTCTGGCTCGCACGATAGACATCCGAGGCTTCGGCCAGGCCGCTCGGCGCCGCCGTGACCAGCCCGCGGCTCTTGCGCAGAAGGCCGCGCGCGATGAGATCATCGAGATCGCGATGCGCCGTCATCAGGCTGACGCCGAAATGCTCGGTCAGATCCTCGATCCGCATCGTGCCTTCGGCCATGACCAGCTCGGTCATGCGTTGCCGCCGCTCCAGCTGCCGTGCCTGGCGGCTGTCGGCGGGCACTTGCTCTCCCAGAAGGGTCAGCATGGCGGGAGCGGGCGAGGGAATGGGCCGTGTCATGATCTCTTCATCATAGCGATGGCGGCCGGCCGGACCAGCCGCCATCGCAAGGAGGGCGCGCCGCCGGGCGGCGGCGCGCAGGCAGGATCACTGCTCCAGCACGAAAGGCGCGGTGTAGTTGTCGACATTGTCGGAGGTGATCAGCTCGCAGCCGAAGAGCTGCTTTTCCTGGTCGACCATGGTTTCGTCGTTCTTGATGAAGTGATCGGCCTGCCGCACGGCATCCTCGGCAAAGACCGCGACCGGCTGCAGCACGGTATAGGCCAGCTCGCCCGCCCTGACCGCGTCGACCGCGTCGGGGTTGCCGTCGAAGCCGCCGATCACCACGCCCTCGAGCTTGCCCGCCTCCTTGAGCGCCGCGATGGCGCCGAGCGCCATCTCGTCGTTGCCGGAGATGATCGCATCGACCTCGGGGTTGGCCTGCAGGATCGACTGCATCTTGTTGTAGCCCTGGGTGCGGTCCCAGTTGGCGACTTCCTCGGCGACCTTCTCCAGGTCGGGATACTGGCTCAGCACCGTCTCGTAGCCATTGGAGCGGGTGGCGGCGTTGTTGTCGGCGGGGTTGCCGAAGAACTCGACATACTTGCCGCTGTCGCCCACCAGCTCGATCCACTTGATCGCGCCGTCGGCGGCGCATTGGGCGTTGTTCGAGACCAGCTGCGCCTTGGCGAGGCCGGCCTCGTTGATCTCGGCATTGACGAGAAAGACCGGGATGCCCGCATCCACCGCCTTGCGCACCGCGCCGACCGAGCCGTCGGCATTGGCCGGGTCGAGGATGATCGCCTTGGCCTGGTTGGTGATCGCGGTGTCGACCAGGTTGCTCTCGGTGTTGGTGTCGCCCTTGTGGGAGGCGACGGCGGCTTCGTAGCCGAGCTCCTCGGCGGTGGCGCGGGCGACCTCGCCCTCGGTGAACCAATAGGGGTTCGAGGGATCGTTGACGATGATCGAGATCAGGCCCTGATCCTGCGCCATGGCGGCACCGGCGAGAAGCGGGGTGGCGATCGCGGCGGCGCCGGCAAGCAGGATGGTGCGTTTGGTTGGCATGGTGGTCTCTCTCCCTGGGGTGGCTGGTGTTGGTCTGCCGGTCTCCCGGCGGTCTTGCGCGCTCAGGCCTTGGAGCCTTGGGTCGCGGAAGTCTTGGGCTTCGCCGCCGAGGCGGGGCGGCGATGGCTGTACTGGATCGAGTTCAGCAGCACGGCGAGCACGATCACGGCGCCGGTGAAGACGGTCTGCCAGTAGGAGCTGACGCCGATGATCACGAGGCCATCCGACAGGAAGCCGATCACGAAGGCGCCCAGCAGCGTGCCGCGGATATTGCCGCGCCCGCCGGTCAGGGCGGCGCCGCCGATCACCACCGCGGCGATCGCGGTCAGCTCGTAGGTGGTGCCGGCGGTGGGGCCGGCGGAGGTGAGCTGCGAGCTCAGCACGAGCCCGGCGATCGCGGCGCAGATGCCCGACAGCACGTAGACCAGCACCGTCACCCGCTTGACCGGCACGCCCGACAGCTCGGCGGCGCGGGCGTTGCCGCCGGTGGAGTAGACCCAGCGCCCGAAGGCGGTGCGGTTCAGCAGCAGGCTCGCCCCGAGCGCCACCGCGGCCAGAACCAGCACGCCGATCGGCACGTCGAAGACGCGGTTGAAGCCGAGCCAGTCGAAGCCGGTATTGCCCAGCTCGGGCTTGCCGCCGAGATTGTTGTAGGTCAGGCCGTCGGTCATCAAGAGCGCCACGCCGCGCGCGACATAGAGAAGGCCCAGCGTCGCGACGAAGGCAGGCACCTTGAAGACGGCGATCAGCACGCCGTTGACGAGCCCGACCAGCGCGCCGACCGCGCAGGTCAGGATCACCACGACCCAGACCGGCGGGTAGAGCGCCACGCCGAAGGCTTCGAGCGTCACGCCCTGCATCAGGAAGCCCGCGACCACCCCGGCAAGGCCCAGCGTCGAGCCGACCGAAAGGTCGATGCCGCCGGTGAGGATCACCAGCATCATGCCGACCGCCAGCAGGCCGAAGATCGCCACGTGGCTGGCCATGATCAGGAAGTTGCCGGTCGAGAAGTAGAAGGGCGACAGCATCGAGAAGGTGATGATGATCGCGATCAGCGCGAAGAAGGCGCGGCCTTCGAGCAGAAGCCGCCCGAGGTCGAAGCCGTTGCCGAATAGCCCGCGCGTGCGCTTGTGGATGGTGCCGGTGTCGGTCATGGCGATGACTCCGATGTTGCTGTTGCTCATGCGACCACGGCCTCGCCGGAGGCGGCCATGATCTGCTCTTTCGTGGCGTCGGGGCCGAATTCGGCCGAGATCTTGCCGCGCCGCATGACGATGATGCGATGCGCGATCGACAGGCATTCGCCCACTTCGGAGGTCGAGTAGATCACCGCCAGCCCGCGCTGCGCGCCCTCGGCCAGCAGGCGGAACACCTCGGCCTTGGCGCCGATGTCGATGCCCCGCGAGGGCTCGTCGAGCATCACCACGCGCGGCTTGGTGGCCAGCATCTTGCCGATCACCACCTTCTGCTGGTTGCCGCCCGAGAGCGATCCGATCGCGGCCTGGCCGCCATCGGTCTTGATCGTGACGTCGCGGATCGACGTCTCGACCAGCTCCCTCTCGCGCCTGCGCGAGGTGAACAGGCCGCGCGTGAAGGCCCCGATCGAGGCCAGAGACAGGTTCTCGCCGACGCTCATGGTCTGCACCAGCCCGTCGCGCTGCCGGTCCTCGGGCACCAGCACGAGGCCGCGCGCGATGCGCTCGGCGATGCTGGCGCGGCCCAGCTCGCGCCCCTCCAGCAGCACCCGGCCGCCGGATTTGGGCAGCCGACCCGCGATGCATTCGAGCATTTCGGTGCGGCCCGCGCCCATCAGCCCGTAAAGGCAGACGATCTCGCCCGCCCGCAGCTCGAGCGAGAGGTCATCGACCGCCGATCGTCCCGTCGCCGAGGCGTCGGGGACGCTGAGACCGTCGATCTTCAGCGCCACATCGCCTATGGCATGGCCTTCGGGCGGCGAGCCGAGATCGAAATTCTCACCGACCATGTTGCGGACGATCCATTCGAGATCGATCTCTGAGCGCGGCGCCCGCGCGGTCATCGTGCCGTCGCGCAGCACCACGGCGTGGTCGGTGATCTGCAAGGCTTCTTCGAGGTGATGCGAGATATAGACGATCGAGACGCCGCGCGCCTTGAGATCGCGGATCACCTTGAACAGCACCTCGACCTCCGAGGCCGAAAGGGCGGAGGTCGGCTCGTCCATGATCAGGATGCGGGCATTGACCGACAGCGCGCGGGCGATCTCGACCACCTGCTGCTGGCCGAGGCGCAGATCCTCGACCGGGGTCAGCGGGTCGATCTCCTCCTCCAGCTCCTCCATCAGCGCGCGGGTCTGGCGCTCCTCCTCGGCGTAGTCGACGCCGGTGGCGGTGGTGATCTCGCGGCCCATGAAGATGTTGTCGCGCACGCTGAGATTGGGCGCGAGGCTGAGCTCCTGGTGGATGATCGAGATGCCGAGGTCGCGCGCCTCCGTGGTGGAGTGGAAGGCGACCGGCCGCCCGTCGAGAAGGATCTCGCCCGCGCTCGGCCGGATCACGCCGGACAGGATCTTCATCAGCGTCGATTTCCCGGCGCCGTTCTCGCCGAACAGCGTGGTGACCTGGCCGCGATGCACGTCGAAGTTCACGCCCTTGAGCGCCTGGACGTTGCCATAGGACTTGGCGACGTCGCGGGCCTGCAGCACGGCCTCCCCGGTGGTGCCGGCGCCGCTCATTCGACTGCCATCTCGACCGGGGTGATCAGCCAGTTCTTGGGGTTGATCAGCCGGAAGGCGCCGGTGATCTCGACCTCCCGGCCCGACAGCGCGGCGGTGTCGATGTCCCCGAGCACCTCCGCCTTCATCGCGTCGTTGAGCGCGGCGCCGGCGTTCTGGTACTCGATCTGGTTCTTGAACTGGCCGAACTCGATATCGCCGGTCGCGTCCCGCAGCTCGGTGCCGTTGATGGCGGGGCCGGTCTGCACCCGCACGGTGATCTCGTCGGGCATGTCGGGCACTTCGACGGTATAGATGCCCGATTTCGCCTCGCCCATCGTGCCGGCAAGCCGCACCGGTATCACCGCGCCGGTGCCGGAGCCCACGCCATAGGTCTCGGCGGCGGCGGTGCGGTCGGCCAGCACGGCCTCTGCCAGCTCCGCGGCCGGGACGGCGCGGTCGCGGATGCTGTCGCGGACGCTCGGGAACGTCTCGGTGCCGTAGCGTTCGGGCGAGAAGGCCTGCTCGCGCAGATCCTCCTCGGAGCCCAGCACCACCACCTTGGTGTCGAGCGCCATCGCGGCGAGAAGCAGGGTCGCAGCGCCGATGGCTGCGGCGATCTTCCAGCCGCCGCGGTGCCGCGGTTCGGATATATCGGCCTTCATGGTCATGGCTCTGGCCTCCGGATCGGGACGGATCCCGGTGTGACTTACGGGGGCTCGCAGCTCGGCGCGGCCCCGATGCAACAGATTGGCTGCGGCGCGTGACGCCTTCCTCCACTTGCAGCAGCCCGGCCTTCCTGCCGGCTCCGCCTGGCCCAGCGGGAAGCTGGACGTGTGATGATAATGTTAAGAACACATCCACCTGTCAACGTCATTATGAAAGAATTTGCGCCCCAGGCAATAAAGCGCATCCATGCCTGCATCTGCCCAGGCACAACTGCCCATGTGACACGGAGATTGAAGCCGGTTCATGGCTGCAAGCGGGGATCGTGACCTGCCCCTGCGCGCAGCCGGGATGAGCCCAGTCCGTGTTATGTGCGGGTTATATTAACTTGACCGCCGCAGGAGGTTGGTGCAATAAATGTCCATATCGGAAATTTATTGCAGGGTTTTGGCGCCATGGCGACGACAGCGAAGCGACGCGAGATCGACGAGAGCCTGGCAATCCGGGCGGCCTGGCTGCACTACGCCGGCGGGCTGACCCAGGCCGAGGTGGCCGAGCGCATCGGCGTCTCGCCCGTCAAGGCGCATCGGCTGGTCAACTGGGCGGCGCAGAACGGCGCGGTCAAGGTCTCCGTGGTCGGCGAGATCGCCGATTGCGCGCGGCTGGAGGCGCAGCTGACCGGACGATTTGGCCTGCGCGGCTGCGAGGTGGTGCCCGATCTGGGCGAGCCGGGGCTGCCGCTGCGGGCGCTCGGCCCCGCGGGGGCCGCTTTCCTGCAGCGGCAGATCGCGCAGCATCCGGGCGGGGTCATCGGCATCGGACACGGGCGGACGCTGGCCGCGGCGGTCGAATCCATGCCGCCCTTCGATGCCCTGGGATCGCGCTTCGTGTCGCTTCTGGGCGGGCTCGCGCGCAACTATGCCGCCAACCCGCACGACGTGATGCACCGGCTGGCGGGCCGCAGCGGCGCCGAGGCCTATGTGCTGCCGCTGCCCTTCTTCGCCAATTCGAGCGCCGACCGCGACGTGCTGCTGGCCCAGCCCGGGGTGCGCGAGGTCTTCGACATGGCCGCGCAGGCCGATTTGATGCTGGTCGGCATCGGCACGACCGAGCCCGACGCGCAGCTGGTGGCAAGCCGGATGATCCGCGCGGAGGAGATCCGCGAGGTGACGCGCGGCGGCGCGGTGGGCGAGATCCTGGGGCATTTTCTCGATGCCGAGGGGCGCCCCGTGGCCACCGGGCTCTCGGCGCGGACCGTCGCGCCGGCGCTCGAGGTGCTGCGGAGCCGCCGGGTCGTGGCGCTTGCCGGCGGGCCGGACAAGGTGGCCGCGATCGCGGCGGTGCTGCGCGGCGGCTGGCTCGATGGGCTGATCACCGACGAGGCGACGGCGCAGGCGCTGGCGGCGCTGCCGGACTGACCGCCGGGCAGGGGAGAAAAGCATGACCGCAGGGACGGGCGACCTCATCATCGGCATCGATGCCGGCACCTCGGTGATCAAGGCGGTGGGGTTCGACCTTTCCGGCCGCCAGATCGCCGCCGCCGCCGTGCCGAACCGCTACGACACCGCCTCGGGCGGCGTCGCCACCCAGCCATTGGCGCGGACCTGGGAGGATTGCGCGCGGGCGCTTCGCGCCCTGGGCGACCGCATCGACCGGCTGCCCGAGCGCTGCGCCGCGCTCGCGGTGACCGCGCAGGGCGACGGCACCTGGCTGGTCGGGGCGGGCGACGCGCCGGTCGGCGACGCCTGGCTCTGGCTCGACGCGCGCGCAGCGCCGGCGGTGTCGCGGCTGAAATCGGGGCCGCTGGAGCGGGCCCGCTTCGAAGCCACCGGCACCGGCCTCAACACCTGCCAGATGGGGGCGCAGATGGCGCATATCGACGCGACCGAGCCCGAGCGGCTCGATCGCGCCGAGACGGCGCTGCATTGCAAGGACTGGCTCTATCTGAAGCTCACCGGCATCCGCGCCACCGACCCCTCCGAAGCGAGCTTCACCTTCGGCAATTTCCGCAGCCGCGCCTATGACGACACCGTCATCGCCGCGCTGGGGCTGGAGCATCGCCGCCATTTGCTGCCCGAGATCGTCGACGGCACGCGGCAGACGCATCCGCTGAGCCCGGCCGCGGCGCGCGAAACCGGGCTCAGGGCCGGGACGCCGGTGAGCCTCGGCCATGTCGACATGGTGATGACCGCGCTCGGCGCGGGGGTCCATACCGGCACGCCCGGCGCCGCCTGTTCGACGGTGGGCTCCACCGGCGTGCACATGCGCGCGGTGCGCGACACGGATGTCGTGCTGAACGAGGCCGGTACCGGCTATGTCATCGCGCTGCCCGCCCCCGGGATGGTGACGCAGGTGCAGACCAACATGGCCGCGACGCTCAACATCGACTGGGCGCTGGCGCTGGCGGGCGAGCTGATGGCCGAGATGGGGGTCGAGGCGTCGCATGCCGATCTCGTCGCCCGGATCGAGGGCTGGCTCGCGCGCAGTCGCCCCGGCGAGATCCTCTATCACCCCTATATCTCCGAGGCCGGAGAGCGCGGCCCCTTCGTCGATGCCGATGCGCGGGCGGGCTTCGTCGGCCTGAGCCAGGGACACCGCTTTCCCGATCTGATCCGCGCCGTGGTCGAGGGGCTGGGGCTGGCGGCGCGGGATTGCTACGCCGCGATGGGCGACATGCCCGCCGAGCTGCGGCTGACCGGCGGGGCCGCGCGGTCGCGGGCCCTGCGCGGCGTGCTGGCGGCGGCGACCGGCTCTGCGGTGCGGGTCTCGGCCCGCGAGGAGGCCGGCGCGGCAGGCGCGGCGATGATGGCGGCGGTGGCGATCGGCGCCTACCCGGACATGGAGGCGTGCATCGCCGAATGGGTGACGCCGCTCCTCGGCGCGGCCGAGCCGCCCGACCCGGTGCTGCGCGACACCTACGCCTCGCTCTTTCCGGCCTATGCCCGGGCCCGCGCCGCGCTGGCGCCGGTCTGGGACGGGCTCGCTCAACACCGGGCCGCGATGGCGGCCAATGAAAGGACAGCGACATGAACGACGAGCCCATCGACCTCTTCGTGATCGGCGGCGGCATCAATGGCGCCGGCATCGCCCGCGATGCCGCCGGGCGCGGCCTGAGCGTGGTGCTGTGCGAGAAGGACGATCTCGCCGAGGGAACCTCGTCGCGCTCGGGCAAGCTGGTGCATGGCGGCTTGCGCTACCTCGAATATTACGAGTTCCGGCTGGTGCGCGAGGCCTTGATCGAGCGCGAGGTGCTGATGCGCAACGCGCCGCACATCATCTGGCCCCTGCGCTTCGTGCTGCCGCACAGCCCCGAGGACCGGCCCGCCTGGCTGGTGCGGCTGGGGCTGTTCCTCTACGACCATCTGGGGGGCCGCAAGCGCCTGCCCGGCACCCGCACGCTCGATCTGAAGCGCGACCCCGAAGGCGCGCCGATCCTCGACAAGTACACCCGCGGCTTCGAATATTCCGACTGCTGGGTCGATGACGCGCGGCTCGTCGTCCTCAATGCCGTCGACGCCGCCGAGCGCGGCGCCGAGGTGCTGACCCGCAGCCCCTGCGTCTCGGCCCGGCGCGCGGAGGGCCACTGGATCGTCACCACCCGCGACAGCGAGACCGGCGAAACGCGCGAGCACCGCGCCCGCGTCCTGGTCAACGCGGCAGGCCCTTGGGTCACCGATGTCGTCCGCCGGGTGGCCGGGGCGAACTCTTCGCGCAATGTCCGGCTGGTCAAGGGCAGCCACATCGTGGTGCCCAAGTTCTGGGAAGGCTCCAACGCCTATCTCGTGCAGAACCACGACAAGCGCGTGATCTTCATCAACCCCTATGAGGGCGACAAGGCGCTGATCGGTACCACCGATGTCGCCTATGAGGGCCGCGCCGAGGAGGTGACGGCGGACGAGGCCGAGATCGAGTACCTGCTCGCCGCCGTGAACCGCTACTTCAAGGAAAAGCTCGCGCGCGAGGACGTGCTCGAGAGCTTCTCGGGCGTCCGGCCCCTGTTCGACGATGGGCAGGGCAACCCTTCGGCGGTAACACGCGACTATGTCTTCGACCTCGACGAGACCGGCGGCGCGCCGCTCCTGAACGTGTTCGGCGGCAAGATCACCACCTTCCGCGAGCTGGCCGAGCGGGGCATGCACAAGCTGGGGGGCCTCTTTCCCGGCATGAAGGACGACTGGACCGAGAACGCGCCGCTGCCCGGCGGCGCGATCGAGAACGCCGATTTCGAGGCTTTCCGCGAGAGCCTGCGGGGCCGCTATCCCTGGATGCCGCGCGATCTGCGCCGGCACTACGCCCGGCTCTACGGCACGCGGATCGACATGGTCGTGGATGGCGCCAGCTCGATCGAGGGGCTGGGGCGGCATTTCGGCGGCCTGCTCTACGAAGCCGAGGCGCGCTATCTGGCGGCGCATGAATGGGCCCGGACCGCGGAGGACGTGATCTGGCGGCGTACAAAGCACCGGCTCCGGCTGAGCGCTGCCGAGCAGGCGGAATTCTCCAAATGGTTCGACGGCACGCTCAGGGAGGCCGCGTGATGGCGCTGACGCTTTCGCTCAACACCAACCCTTTGGTGAACCGGTTCGCCGAAGCGGATGATCTCATCGACACCGTGGCCCGCGACCTGCGCATCCGCGACCTGCAATTGACGCATGAATTCATCAACCCGTCCTGGCCCGCCCCGGTGATCCGCCGGCTGACGCGCGAGATGGGCCGGGCGCTGGAGCGCAGCGGTGTGCGGGTGACCTCGGGCATGACCGGCCCCTATGGCCGTCTCAACCATTTCGGGCACCCGGATCGTGACGTGCGGCGCTATTATGTCGATTGGTTCAAGAGTTTCGCCGATATCATCGGCGATCTGGGCGGCCGGTCGGTCGGCACCCAGTTCGCGATCCTGACCTATCGCGATTTCGACGACGCGGCGCGGCGCGAGGAGATGATCCGCATCGCCATCGACTGCTGGGCGGAGGTGGCCGAGCATGCCAAGGCGGCGGGGCTCGATCACGTGTTCTGGGAGCCGATGAGCGTGGGGCGCGAATTCGGGCCGACCATCGCCGAGACCCTGGCGCTGCAGGAGCGGCTGACCGCAGCCGGGATGGCGGTGCCGATGTGGATGATGGCCGATATCGACCATGGCGACGTCACCAGCCCAGATCCCGACGACACCGATCCCTATGCCTGGGCGCGGGCGGTGCCCGAGGTTTCGCCGATCATCCACATCAAGCAGTCCAAGATGGACAAGGGCGGGCATCGCCCCTTCACCGCCGAGCACAACGCGACCGGCCGGGTGCAGCCCGAACCGCTGCTGGCGGCGCTGGCCGAGGGCGGCGCGCGCGACAACGAGATCTGCCTCGAGCTGTCCTTCAAGGAGCGCGAGCCGGACGACCGCAACGTGATCCCGGCGATCGCCGAAAGCATCGCCTTCTGGGCGCCGCATATCGAGAGCGGGGCGGGCGACCTGAAGCTCTGAGGGCCTTCGGGATCGGCGTCACGCCTGCCGCCGGCCATCGCGCGAGAACGGTCTCGGTCGCCCCGATCGGGGCGGCCGCTCCATGGAAAGAGCCGGGCTCGGGCCAGGCTGCGACGGAAGGCAGCGCCCGGGCGGGTCAGCCGATCAAGCGCAGCCGCCCCCGCAGCCAGCTGCAGATCGCCTCGAAGCTCTGCCCGGCGCGGGTGCTGCGATGCCGCGCCCGCAGGTAGCCATGCACCAGCTGCGGCTCGTTGCGCCAGCTGGCCTCGATCCCCGCGGCGGCCAGCCTGTCGACATAGGCCGGGCCGTCATCGCGCAGCGGATCGACATCGGCGGTGACGACGAGGGCCGGGGGCAGGTCTTCGAAACCGGCGGCGCGCAGCGGCGACAGCTCGGGGTCCGTCTCGCGCAGGCTCGTGTCGCCCCCCGTCAGCACGCCCGCGTAATGCGCGATATCCGCGGTGCGCAGGAGCGGCGCCTCGGCGTTCTCGGCATAGGAGGGCGCGGACATGTCGCCGCCCAGCCCCGGATAGATCAGGCATTGCGCCAGCGGCATCGGCCCGCCCTTGCGCCGCATGCGCAGGCACAGCGCCGCCGACAGCGCGCCGCCCGCGCTGTCGCCCAGCACGAGGCCGGGGCGGCGCGCGCTCTCGGCCCGCCAGACCGTTTCCACGTCGTCGAGCTGCGCGGGGTAGAGATGCTCGGGCGCGAGGCGGTAATCGACCGCGACCAGCTCCGCCCCCGTGGCCTGCGCGATCTCGGCGCAGACGTCGTCATGGCTGTCGAGCGAGCCCACCACATAGCCGCCGCCATGCAGGTAGAGCAGGAACGGCCCCGCCGCGCCGCGCGGCCGGTAGCGGCGTATCGGCACGCCTGCCAGCGTCTCGTCGGTGACAATGATGCCTTCGGGGCGGGGGCTGCGGAACACCGCGCACATCGCGTCGTAATGGCGGCGGTTCTCCTGCGCGGAGGCGGAATTGGCCTCGGCCGGGTAGGCCGCCTCGGTCTCGGCGATGAAGCGCAGCATCTCGGGATCGGTCACGCGCATCTCAGCGGCCCTCGCGGCGGGCCAGGGCGTGGTCGAGCCAGTCCGCATCCATCTGCGGCACCGAGGCGAGCAGGGTCTCGGTATAGGGGTGGTGCGGCGGCGCGAACATCTCGTCCCTCGGCCCCTGCTCGACCACCTCGCCGCCTTGCATCACCACCACGTGGTCGGCGATGGCGCGGACGGTGGCGAGGTCATGGGTGATGAACATGTAGCTCAGCCCCCGCTCCTCCTGCAGGCGCCGCAGAAGCCGCAGGATGCCGTCGGCCACGAGCTGGTCGAGCGCGCTCGTCACCTCGTCGCAGACGATGAGCCTGGGCTCGGCCGCGAGCGCGCGGGCGATGCCGATGCGCTGTTTCTGCCCGCCCGAAAGCGCGCCGGGCAGGCGGTCGATATAGCTGTCCGGGTCGAGTTCGATCGCCGTCAGCAGCTCGCGGATCCGCGCCTCCTGCGCCGCGCCCCTGAGCCCGAGATAGAAGCGCAGCGGCCGGCCGATGATCTCGCGGATCGTCTGCTTGGGGTTCAGCGCGGTATCGGCCATCTGGTAGATCATCTGGATCTGCCGCAGCTGGTCCTTGGAGCGCCCGGCAAGCCGGTCGGGCAGGGGCGCGCCGTCGAGCTCGACCCGGCCCGTGCTGAGCGGCAGCAGCCCGGTCAGCACCCTTGCCGTCGTCGATTTGCCAGAGCCGCTTTCGCCCACCACCGCGACGGTGCGGCCCTTGGGGATGTCGAAGCTGACATCGCGCAGCACCCGCGTGCCGCGCACATATTCGGCCGAGACCTTCGACAGCCGCAGCACCGGGGTTTCGTCCGCGACGGGGGCCGGGCGGGGCGCGGCCTCATGGCTGCGCACGGCCCAGAGCGATTTCGAGTACTCCTCGCGCGGGGCGGCGAGCATGGCGCGGGTCGGCTGCTCCTCGACCTCCTCGCCATGGCGCAGGATCTTGATCCGGTCGGCCATCTGGGCCACCACCGCGAGATCATGGGTGATGTAGATCGCCGAGGTGCCGAACTCGCGCACCGCGTCGCGGATCGCCGCCAGCACCTCGATCTGGGTGGTCACGTCGAGCGCCGTGGTCGGCTCGTCGAAGATGATGAGGTCGGGGCGGCAGGACATCGCCATCGCGGTCATCGCCCGCTGCAATTGCCCGCCCGAGACCTGGTGCGGGTAGCGAAAGCCGATTTCGCCGGGGTTCGGGAGCCGCATCCGGGCATAGAGCGCGCGGCCCTCGGCCTCGGTCTCGTCGCGGCCCTTGATGCGGTGGATCTCGGTCGGGCTTTCGGCGAACTGGCGGATCAGCCGGTGCGCGGGGTTGAAGTTGGCCGCCGCCGATTGCGCGACATAGGCGATGCGGCGGCCGCGCAGGCCGCGCCGGCGCCGCTCCGACAGCGCCATCAGCTCCTGCCCATCGAAGGTGATCGAGCCGCCCGAGATGCGGGTGCCGTCGCGGGCATAGCCCATGGCGGCAAGGCCCAGCGTCGACTTGCCCGCGCCGCTCTCGCCGATCAGGCCGAGGATCTCGCCGCGCTTCAGCTCCAGGTCGACGCCCTTGACGATCGGGGTCCAGCCCCGGTCCTGTCGGCCCTCGATCCTGAGGTCGCGGATGGTGAGGAGGGGATCGGTCATCTTGAACCTCTCAGTCCTTGAGGCCGGAGGCGCGGTGCAGCACCCAATCGACGACGAAATTGATCGCCACCGTCAGGAGCGCGATGGCGGCGGCAGGCAGGAGCGGGGTGATGTCCCCGAAGGTGATGAGGGCCGCGTTGTCGCGCACCATGGAGCCCAGATCCGCGGTCGGCGGCTGGATGCCGAGCCCGAGGAAGGACAGGGCCGAGATCGCGAGGAACACGAAGCAAAAGCGCAGGCCGAACTCGGCGATCAGCGGCGCCGCGGCATTGGGCAGGATCTCGCGGCGCATCAGCCAGCCCAGCCCCTCGCCCCTGAGCCGCGCGGCTTCGACGTAATCCATGACCACCACGTCCATCGCCACGGCGCGGGCGAGGCGGAACACCCGCGTCGCCTCGATCACCGCGATGACGATCACGAGGTTGACGATGCCGGTGCCGTAGATCGACAGCAGCAGGAGCGCGAAGAGAAGCGCCGGGATCGCGATCAGCATGTCGACGAGCCGCGACAGGAGCTGGTCGATCCAGCCCCCCGTCACCGCCGCGAGAAGCCCCAGCCCCGCGCCCGCACCAAAGGCCAGCACGGTCGTCGCCAGCGCGATGCCGAGCGAATTGCGCGTGCCCCAGATCAGCCGCGAGACCACGTCGCGCCCGAGATTGTCGGTGCCCAAGGGGTAGGCGCCGCTCCATGGCTCGAACTCCATGCCGACGATCTCGGTCTCGCCGAAGGGCGCGATGAGCGGGGCGAAGAGCGCCACGAGGATGTAGAGCGCGATCACGGCGATGCCGAACAGCGCCGTCGGCGGGGCGGTCTTGATGTCAGTCAGCGTCATCGGTCATTTCCCGTGCATCAGCCGCGGATTGGTGGCGATGGCCAGCAGATCGGCGGCGAGATTGAGCAGGATGTAGATGCCCGCGAAGATCAGGCAGGCGGCCTGCACCACCGGGATGTCGCGCTTGGCCACGGAATCGACCATCAGCTGCCCCAGCCCCGGAAACACGAAGACCACCTCGACGATCACCACGCCGGTGATCAGATAGGCGAGGTTGAGCGCCACCACGTTGATGATCGGCGACAGCGCGTTGGGCAGGGCGTGGCGCAGGATCACCCGCGCGGGCGAGGCGCCCTTGAGCCGGGCCATCTCGATATAGGGCTGGGCCAGCAGGTTGATGATCGCGGCGCGGGTCATCCGCATCATGTGCGCGGTGACCACGAGCACCAGCGTCAGCGCCGGCAGGAAGGTGCGGTAGAGCATGGTGCCGAGATCCGCGCCGCTGCCGAAATCGGCGATGGAAGGGAACAGCCCCCATTTGACCGACAAAAACAGCAGCAGGATATAGGCCACGAAATATTCGGGGAACGAGATCGAGCTCAGCGTCGCCACGTTGACGAAACGGTCGAACCAGCTGCCCCGGTAGAGCGCCGCGAGAAGCCCCAGAAAGAGCGCCAGCGGCACCGAGATCGCCGCGGCATAGGCGGCGAGAAAGAGCGTGTTGCCGAAGCGCGCGGCCAGAAGCTCGCCGATCTCGCGGCCATTGGCCAGCGAGGTGCCGAAATCGCCCGTGAGCGCGCCGCCGAGCCAGTCGAGATAGCGCAGATGCGCCGGCTGATCGAGGCCCAGCTCGCGGCGGAAGGCGGCGACCGTCTCCGGCGTGGCGGACTGGCCGAGGATCTCCTCGGTCAGGTCGCCGGGCAGAAGCTCGATCGCCAGGAAGATGAACAGCGAGATCGCGAAGAGCGTCAGCAGCCCGAACGCCAGCCGCTGCACCGTCATGCGCAAGAGGGGATGCATCAGGCGGGCTCCCCGAGCGGCCAGCCGATGTCGCGGATCGGGCGGCCCGCATGATCGGGCGCGGGCAGCGCGCTCTGGCCCGGGGCCAGCGCGGCCAGCCGCTCGGTCAGCGGTGCGCCCATCGGGCAGGCGCGGCCCGCCTGCGTGTCGACATGCATCAGCATGTGCTCGGCCGTGGCCTGCACCGTGCCGGCGCCGTCGACCATCTCGTGATGCAGGCGGATGCGCTTGGCGTCGAAGCCCAGAAGCGTCGTGCGGACGGTGAGATTCGCGCCGGCGCCGGTCTCGGCGAGGTGGCGGATATGCGTCTCGACCGTGTAGACCGACAGCCCCTGCGCGCGGTAATCGGCATCCATGCCGATATGGCCGAGAAAGGCGTCGGTGGCGTCGCCGAAGACCTGAAGATAGCGGAACTCGGTCATGTGGCCGTTATAGTCGAGCCAGTCGCCGCCGACCTTGGCGCGGTGCAGCTCCAGCGGCGCGGCGGGGTCGGGCGCGGCATGGGCGGCGCGGGCATGGGCCTGCGCGAAGGCGCGCTCCTCCATGGCGCGCAGCGTCTCGCCCGCGCCCCAGCCATTGGCGCGCAGCGCGTGCAGGATGCCGATCAGGTTGTCGTCGCGGATCCGCTCCAGCTCGCGGATCGTGTGCTGCCCCGATTGCGCGTCGGACTGCGCGGCGATCTTGGCCGAGAGCTCCTCGGTCATCTCGGGCACGTCCATGAGCTTGGTCCAGGGCCATTTCAGCGCCGGGCCGAACTGGTCGATGAAATGCTTCATCCCCGCCTCGCCACCGGCGATGCGGTAGGTCTCGAACAGCCCCATCTGCGCCCAGCGAAGCCCGAAGCCGAAGCGGATCGCGTCGTCGATCTCCTGCGTGGTGGCGATGTCGTCCTTCACCAGCCAGAGGCTTTCGCGCCAGACCGCCTCGAGCAGCCGGTCGGCGATATGCGCGTCGATCTCGCGGCGGATCTTGAGCGGGTGCATCCCGGTCCGGGCGAGAATGTCGGCGGCGCGGTCGAGGATGGCCTCGTCCTGCGGCCCCGATCCCACCAGCTCGACCAGCGGCACGAGATAGACCGGGTTGAACGGGTGGGCCACGAAGATCCGCTCGGGATGGGTGGCGCCCTCGCGCAGCTCGGAGGGCTTGAAGCCCGAGGTCGAGGAGCCGATCAGCGCCCCCGGCGCGGCCGCAGCCTCGATCGCGGCGAAGACCTCGTGCTTGAGATCGAGCCGCTCGGGCACGCTCTCCTGGATATACTCCGCGCCCTCGACCGCGCCCGCGATGTCGTCGTGAAAGCTCAGGCGCCCTTCGGGCACGGGCGGCGCGGAGATCAGCCGGGCGCGGGCGCGGCGGGCGTTGTCGAGCACTTCGCCGATGATCCGGCGCGCGTCGGGGTGGGGATCGTGGACGGCGACGTCGGTGCCGTCGAGCAGGAAGCGGGCGATCCAGCCGCCGCCGATGACGCCGCCGCCGATGCAGGCGGCGCGGGAGAGGGTGCGGGTCATGCGATGGGCCTTTCGGAAATGTCCTTGGAAAGGCCCCGCCGCCATCGGGCGGCGGGGCGCGGCGGGATCAGACGGCCCACCAGCGTTCGACGACCTTCCAGCCGTCGAGGAAGCGGTTCGAGGCGACCTCGCCATGCGCGATGCGGTCGTTCTTGCCGTCGATGTAATTGGCGAACATCGGGATGATCGAGCCGCCATCGTCGCGGCACAGCGCCTGCATCTCGTGATACATCTCGGCGCGCAGCCCCTCGTCGAGCTCGGCCCGGGCGGCGACCAGGAGCTCGTTGAAGCGCGGGTTGCTCCAGCGGCTCTCGTTCCATTCGGCCCCGTCGGCATAGACCAGGCTGAACATCCAGTCCTCGGTCGGGCGGCCGTTCCAGTAGCTCATGGCGAAGGGGTCCTTCAGCCAGACATTCGACCAGTAGCCATCGGCGGGCTTGCGGTCGACATTGACGCGGATGCCCGCACGCCCGGCGGACTCCTGAAACAGCACGGCCGCGTCCACCGCCCCCGCGAAGGCCGCGTCAGAGGTCGAGAGCGAGACATCGAGGCTGTCGAGCCCGGCCTGCTTGAGGTGGTATTTCGCGCGGTCGGGGTCATGGGCGCGCTGTTCGAGATCGGCGGCGTGAAAGCGGTTGCCCGGCGCGATCGGGTGGTCGTTGCCGAGCGAGCCATGGCCCTTGAGCACCTTGTCGAGCATCTCCTGCCGGTCGATCGCGTGCTTGAGCGCAAGCCGCACGTTCACGTCGTCGAAGGGCGCGGTGTCGCAATGCATCGGGAAGGGGTAATGCGCGGTGCCGGTGACCTCGACCAGCGACAGGCCGGGACGGCGGCCCAGCAGGTGCACGGTCTTGGGCGGCACGCCGTTGATGATGTCGACCTCGCCGGTGACCAGCGCGTTCTGCCGCGCGGTGGGGTCGTTGATGGTCAGCAGCGTCACCTCGTCGAACCAGGCGCGGTCCTCCTTCCAGTAGTCGTCGCGCCGCTTGAGCCGGATGCGCACGCCCGGCTCGTGCTCTTCGAGCGTGTAGCCGCCGGTGCCGATCCCGGCCTGCCAGTCGATCCGGCCCGACCCGTCATCGGGCATGATGACGAAGTGGTAGTCGGCGGCGACGAAGGGGAAATCGGCATTGCCGGCGGTCAGCTCGAACACCACCACGCGGTCACCATCGGCGCGGATCTCGGCGACTTGTTCAAGGAGCCCCTTGGCGCCCGACTTGGTGTCCTCGCCGCGGTGATGGTTGAACGAGGCGATCACGTCGGCGGCGGTGAGCCGGGCGCCATTCGAGAAGGCCACGTCGCGCAGCTTGAAGGTCCAGACCCGCGCCTCGGCGTCGGGCTCGAAGCTCTCGGCCAGCTCGGGCGCGGCCCGCCCCTCGGCGTCGATCTCCACGAGGTTGTTGCACACGCCGCCGAGCATGGCGGTGACCACCGGTCCCGCGGCATAGGTCGCGGGATCGATCGTGTCGGAGGTGGCGCCGCCCGAATGGCCGATGCGGATCGCGCCGCCGCGCCTGGGCCCGGCCTGCGCGCGCAGCGCGGTGGGCCCGAGGGCGAGGGCGGCGGTGCCGGTGGCCAGAAAGCCGCGCCGGCTGATATCGGTGAGTGTCATGCAAATCTCCCTGAAATCGGCCGGGCGCGGGGCCGCGCGCGGCATGTGATGGGGTGGGGGGGTTACCAGCGCTTCTTCAGCTTCAGCTTCTCGCGCACCTGCGCGGGCGTCATGAGGTTGACGTTCATCGCCGAGAGCATCGTCGCCGCGCGCTCCACCAGGTCGCCGTTCGAGGCGGGCACGCCGCGCTCCAGCCAGATGTTGTCCTCGAGCCCGACGCGGACATTGCCGCCCGCCAGCACCGCCTGCGCCGCGAAGGGCAGCTGCATCCGGCCGATCGAGAACATCGAATAGACCCAGCCCTCGGGCATGTTGTTGGTCAGCGCGGTGAGCGAGTTGAGATCATTGGGCGCGCCGAAGGGAATGCCCATGCACAGCTGCACCAGCACCGGATCGTCGATCAGCCCCTCGTTCACCAGCGTCTTGGCAAGCCACAGATGGCCGAGGTCGAACACCTCGATCTCGGGCTTCACCCCCGCCGCCTGGATCCGCCGCGCCATGGCGCGCAGCGTGCCGGGCGTGTTGGTCATCACGTAATCGGCCTCGGCGAAGTTCATCGTGCCGCAGTCGAGCGTGCAGATCTCGGGCAGCAGCTCCTCGACATGCACCAGCCGCTCGGTGGCGCCGATCAGGTCGGTGCCCGCCTCGTCGAGCGGCAGCGGCGCCTCGGCCGAGCCGAGCACGATGTCGCCGCCCATCCCGGCGGTGAGGTTGAGGATCACGTCGGTGCCGCTGTCGCGGACCCGCGCCACCACCTCGCGGTAGAGCGCCGGATCGCGCGAGGGCGCGCCGGTCTCGGGGTCGCGCACATGGACATGGGCGATGGCCGCGCCGGCCCCCGCCGCCTCGACGCAGGCCGCGGCGATCTCCTTTGGCGTCACCGGCACCTTGTCGCTCTTGAGGTGGCTCTGGCCCGAGCCCGTCACGGCACAGGTGATGAATGCGTCCCAGTTCACGGTCGCGCCTCCGATCGGATTGAAAATGTCGATTGGGGCGAACCTAGCCGCCTTCGGGCGCCACTCCGTTGCCATTCCGGCCATATACATTGCATATACGGACAACCATGGCCTTTCGGATCGTCTTTCTGCCCTTTGACGGCTTCTCCAACATGGTGCTTGCCAGCGCCATCGAGCCGCTGCGCGCAGCCTGCGACCTGTCCGGGCGACAGCTGTTCGACTGGTGCGTGGCGACGCCGGGCGGCGCGGCCGCCTGCAGCTCATCGGGGTTGCGGCTGGCGGCCGAGCTGCCGCTGGGCGAGGCGGGGCGCTGCGACGCGCTGGTGCTGATCGCGGGCTACGGCGCCCGCGAGACCGCGGCCCGGGCCGAGGTGCTGCCGGCGATCCGCGCGGCGGCGCGGCAGTCGCGGGCGGTGACGGGGCTCGACATGGGGGCCTGGCTGATGGCGGCGGCGGGTCTGCTCGAAGGCTACCGCGCCACCGTGCACTGGCACGAGGTCGAGGCCTTCGCCGAGGCGTTTCCCGGTGTCGAGGCGGTTGCCGAAAGCTATGTCACCGATGGCGACCGGCAGAGCGCGGGCAGCGCCACATCGGCGATGGAGCTGTCGCTCGAGACGATCCGCCGGATGGGCGGCGATGCGCTGGCCTACGACGTGCGCACGCTGTTCGTGCATGACGACGTCGAGCGCCGCCGCGCCGAGAGCGGCGCGCTGTCGCCGCAGCTGGGCCGCGCGGTGCGGTTCATGCTCGACGCGATCGAGGAGCCGCGCGGCCTGTCGGAGATCGCGGCCCATGCGGCGGTCTCGCAACGCACGCTCGACCGGCTCTGCCGGCGCGAGCTCGGCACCTCGGCCGGCGCATATTACCGCGCGCTGCGTCTCACGCGGGCGCAGAACCTGCTGGTCGAGACCGGCCTGCCGCTGCGCGACATCGCGCTGCGCTGCGGCTTCGCCTCGGCCTCGACCCTGTCGCGCGCCTACAGCCAGCAATTCGGCCGCTCGCTCTCGGCCACCCGCCGCATGGGCGCGTGACCGGGGGAAGGACCGGCGCGGCTCGATCATGGCGGTGTCGAAGCGCCGCCAATTCCCTACCGGGAAAGGGATATGCCACATGCGAGAGAATACCGCTGACCATCCGCCTGATCCATCGGGACTTGGCAGCGATGCGTTCACGGACATGATCCGCGATGGGGCGCGGACGAAAAATCGCACACCTCGCCGTGGCAAGGTGCGCGTTTCGTGGGGCGGGATGCCGCGCCTGCTCAGACGGTGGTGCCGAGGCTGCCCTCCAGCGTCGCCAACTCCTGGCCGCCGGCCATCATGTCCTGCAATTCCTCGGGCGTGATCTCGCCGCGCAGCGCGGTGCCATAGGTGCGGCCGCGGTTGAGCACGGTGAAACGGTCGCCCACCGCCATGGCGTGGCGCACATTGTGGGTGATGAACACAACCGCCACGCCCTGCTTGCGCACCTTGTCGATGGTGGCGAGGACATTGGCGGTCTGGCGCACGCCCAAGGCCGAGGTCGGCTCGTCGAGAATCAGCACGCGGGCGCCGAAATGCACCGCGCGCGCGATGGCGACGGTCTGGCGTTCACCGCCCGACAGCGTGCCGACCGCCTGGTCGGGGCCGCGCAGCACGATGCCCATCTTCTCCATTTCGGTCATGGTCACCCGGTTGGCGAGGTCGTGGTCGAAGAAGGAGAAGGGCCCGACCTTGCGCACGGGCTCGTTGCCCATGAAGAAGTTGCGGCTCACCGACATCAGCGGGATCATCGCGAGATGCTGGTGCACGGTGGCGATCCCGGCGGCGATGGCATCGCGCGGATCGGCGAAGTGCATGTCGCGCCCTTCGAACAGGATCTCGCCCTTGGTCGGCTTGTGCACGCCCGACAGCGTCTTGATGAAGGTCGACTTGCCCGCGCCGTTATCGCCCAGAAGGCAGTGGCATTCCCCGGCATGGATATCGACCGAGACGCCGGCGAGCGCGATGACCGAGCCGAAATGCTTTTCGATGTTCTTCATCTGGATCAGGGGATCGGACATCTCAGCGCTCTCCGGTAATGATGCGGCGGATATAGGTGTTGAGGATCACGGCGAAGAGCAGGATCACCCCGAGGAACACCCGGAAGAGCGAGCTTTCGACACCCGCGAAGAACAGCCCCTGCTGGACCACGCCGAAGATCAGCGCGCCAAGCGCCGCCCCGATCACCGAGCCGTAGCCGCCCGTCAGCAGCGCGCCGCCGATCACCACCGCGATGATCGCCTCGAATTCCTTGAGAAGGCCGCGATCGGCACCGGCGGAGCCGAACTCCATCACCTGGCAGGCGGCGAAGACGGTGGCGCAGAAGGCGGTGAACATGAACATGGTGATCTTGACCCGGTTGACCGGCACGCCCGAATTGCGCGCGGCCTCGGCGTCGCCGCCGGCGGCGAAGATCCAGTTGCCGAAGCGGGTGCGCGTCAGCAGCACGTGGCCCACCGCGACGAGGCCGAGCGCCCAGACGATCAGCATCGGGATGCCGTCGACCACCGGCTCGCCGGCCCGCGTGCCGCGTTCGAAAGTGGCGATCATCCCGGCCTCGCCCATCCAGGTGAAGAGACCCTTGCCGATGGTGCCGCCGAAGAGATTGGCGAGCCAGTCGCCCTCGGCCGCCTCGCGGATGCCGCCGATGATGGTCTTGCGCTCGATGGTCTGCGGAAGGAAGATCGTGAAGCCGCGCAGGATGAACAGGAAGGCCAGCGTCACGATGAAGCTCGGCAGGCCGGTGCGCACCACGATGAAGCCGTTGAGCGCGCCGATCGAGACGCATAGCGCGAAGGTCACGAGAATGGCGATCCACATCGGCCAGCCCAGCGTCACGCCGAAGATGGCGATCATCATGCCGGCAAAGCCGATCATCGAACCGACCGAAAGGTCGAACTCGCCCGCGATCATCAACAGGCAGGCGCCGACGGCGATGATCATGAACTGCGCCGAGACGACCGACCAGTTCATGATGCCCTGGCTGTTGAACATGCCGCTGTCGAAGGCGAAGAGGCCGAAGAAGACGAAGACCGCCACGGTGCCGACGATGCCGCCCAGCTCGGGCCGGATCAGCGCGCGGCGCATGGGGGAGATCTGTTTGATTCGCTCGTCCATCACGAGCTGCGGTGTGTCTGCCATGACCCACTGACTCCGGAAGATCGTTTGCAAAGGCGGGGGCGGCGCGAGGGGGAGGGGGCCGCCCCCTTGAGGCTCAGCGGTATTCGCCGGCGAACTTCTCGACCATCTCCAGCGCGTCGGCGGTCACGAAGCCGGGGCCGGAGTTGATGTTGTTGCCCGGCAGCACGCCGTAGCGGTGGTAGTTGGTCATCACCACGACCGGCAGATAGGCCTGCAGGAAGGGCTGCTGGTCGATGCCCCAGTTGATGATGCCGTCCTTGATGCCCTGCACGATTTCGGCGCCGAGATCGAAGGTGCCGAAATAGATGTCGCCGGCAAGCCCGGTTTCGTCGAGCGCCTGCAGCGTCGGGTCGGCCGAGGTCGGCCCGAGCGTCAGCACCGCGTCGGTGTCGGGGTTGGACGAAAGATAGGCCTGCACCCGGTTCTTGATCTCGGAAGGGTCCTGGCCGCTGTCGATCATCTGCTCGCCCAGTTCGACGCCGAGCCCATCGGCAAAGCCCTGGCAGCGCTCGCTCGAGGCGGGCGAGCTGATGTAGTGGTTCACGCACAGGAAGCTCTCGACGCCGTCGCCCTTGGCGCGCTGGCCCGCGGCGAGGCCCGCGTCATATTCGGGCTGGCCGACATACATCAAGGCGCCGAGCTCGCGCGCCTGGTCGGGCGAGCCCGAGTTCATGATGATGACGTCGACGCCGCTGTCGACGGCCGAGCGGATCGGGCCGGAGAGCACGTCGTAATCGGCCAGGGTGGTGATGATGCCGTCGGGGCCGCTGGCGGCGGCCTGCTCGATGATCCGCGCCATGTCGGCCAGATCGCCGGTCGGCGGGTTGCGGTATTCCACCTCGACATCCATCTGCTCGCCCGCCAGCGCGATGGCGTTCTTGACCGTGTTCCACCAGCTGTCGCTGTCGGGGGCATGGCTGACGAGAATGTATTTCTCACCCTCGGCCTGGGCGGCGGTGGCGGCGATCAGCGGCGTGGCGGCGACGGTCGCGGCCAACATCAGCTTGTGCATCGGTATCATCGGTCTCTCTCTCCCTGTTGCACTCGGTATCGTCGTGGAAGAGCGGTCCTCCACCGGCCCTTCGAGTCAAAGTTAGAGCACATTCGGAGGATTTATGCAACCGGTTGCAAAAAGCTGCATCGGAACCCATGCTGGTTCCAGTCGTATCACGGGGTAGGACATGAAATCGCAAGACGGGAGGCGGGGTGGAATGGCGGTGACGCTCAAGGATGTGGCCGAGCTGGCGGGCGTGTCGCGTTCGGCGGTGTCGCGCAGCTTCACCGAGGGTGCCTCGGTCTCGGCGCGCACGCGCGCCAAGGTCGAGAAGGCAGCGCGCGAACTGGGCTACAGCCCCAATGCGCTGGCCTCCTCCCTCACCACCGGGCGGACCAAGCTGATCGGGCTGGTGTCGAACAACTTCCACAACCCCATCTTCCTGGAGATCTTCGATCTCTTCACCCGCGGCCTGCAGGAACGCGGGCTGCGCCCGCTTCTCGTCAATCTTTCCGACGAGACCGCGCCGGGGAACTCGGTGCGCATGCTGCGGCAATATTCGGTCGATGGCGCGATCGTCGCCTCTTCGACCCTGCCCACGGATTTCGCGCCTGCTTTTCACGAGGCCGGCATCCCGGTGGTCAACGCCTTCGGGCGCTACGCCTCCGATCCGCGCGTGCACACCGTCGGCATCGACAACATCGCCTGCGGACGCCTCGCGGTGAAAAGCTTCGCCGCGCGCGGCTACCGGCGCATCGCCTTCATGGGCGGGCCGGAGGCGGCGACCTCGACGCAGGACCGCCATGCGGGCTTCATGGCCGAGCTCGCGGCGCATCCCGGCCTCGAGGCCAGCATCTCCTTCGCCGGGGCCTATTCCTTCGAGGCCGGTCGGCGCGAAATGCAAAGGCTGCTGCAGGCCCCCCCGGCGGAGGCCTATTTCTGCGGCGATGACGTGCTGTCGATCGGCGCGCTCTCGGCGCTGCGCGATCACGGGGTCTCGGTGCCCGAAGAGGTCGGCGTTCTGGGCCTCAACGACATGGAGATGGCGGGCTGGGCGGGGATCGACCTGACGACGATCCACCAGCCGATCCGGCAGATCGTCACCTCCTCGATCGAGCTGATGATGGCGATGCTGGGCGAGCCGGATCGCTATCCCGAGGCGCGGGTGTTTCCTTGCCGGATCATCGAACGCGCCACGTTGCGCCCCTTGCCCGAGGCGGGGTGAGGGGCGCGGGGCCTTGTCGCATGCCCCGCGCCAGATGGTCTAGCGGAACATCGGCGGGCGCGCGTCGACCCAGGCGCCATTCGCGCGCGCCGAGGCCACGGCCTGATGCACCGCCGCCATAGAGCGCACGCCGGCCTCGGCATCGGGCAGCCCGTCGCGGGTCTCGCCCGAGATCGCATCCGCGAGATCGCAGTAGATGTTGGCCACGGCCAGCGGGAAGCCCTCGGGATGGGCGATCGACACCCGGCTCAGCCGCTGCGCCTCGGCATGCAGCCCCGCCTCGCCCTTTTCGATGATCTGGCTACGCCCGCCCACGGGCGTGTAGAGCAGCTGGTTGGGCTGTTCGGACATCCAGCGCAGCCCGCCGGTCTCTCCGAAGATCTGGATGTCGAAGCCGTGCTGCCGCCCGATCGCCACCGAGGAGGTCCACAGGCGGCCCACCGTCCCGCCCGAAAGGCGGAAGTTGACCATCGCGTCATCCTCCAGCTCGCGGCTCGGGATGGTCGAGGCGAAATCGGCCGAGAGCTTCTCGACCTCGTCGTCGCAGATGAAGCTCGCCATGTGCAGCGCGTGGATGCCGCAATCGGCGAACTGCCCCGAGACCCCCGCCATGGCGGGATCATAGCGCCAGCGCACGCGCGGATTGTCGGCATCACCCGCATCGCCGTGATGGCCATGGCTGAAATTGGTGACGACGAGCCGCACCTTACCCAGCTCGCCCGCGCGCACCATGGCGCGCGCCTGCCGCACCATCGGATAGGCCGAGTAGCAGTAGTTGACGGCGCAGATCCGGCCGGCCTTGCGGGCCACGCGCACGATCTCCTCGCCTTCCTCCACGGTGAGCGTCATCGGCTTTTCGCACAAGACGTTGAAGCCCGCTTCGAGAAAGGCCTTGGTGATCTCGAAATGCGTGGCGTTGGGCGTGGCCACGGTGACGAGGTCGATCCGGTCGTCGCGCCCCTTTTCGCCCGCCAGCATCTCGGTCCAGTCGCCATAGGCGCGGTCCTCGGCGATGCCGAGCCGCTGCGCATAGGCGCGGCCTTCTTCGGGCCGGTGATCCAGCGCGCCGGCGGCAAGGGCAAAGCGCCCGTCGGCGAGGGCGCCCAGCCGGTGCGCGGGCCCGATCTGGCTGCCTTCGCCGCCACCGATCATGCCCCAGTTCAGTTTCGTCATGTCCGTGCCCCTTACTTGAAGCCGATGGATTCGAGGTATTCGCGGTTCTTGCGCGCATCCCCCAGCGTGTCGGGGTCGAGCGTCGGGTCGCAATCCTGCTCGACGGTGCACCAGCCCTGGAAATCATTGTCGAGCAGCACTTGCCGCACCGCCTCGAAATCGACGTCGCCCTCGCCCAGATTGCAGAAGATCCCCTGGCCGCAGGCATCGTAGAAGCCGGTCCGGTTCTCGATCACGCGCGCTTTGACTTCGGGGTCTACATCCTTGAAATGCATGTAGGAAATGCGGCTCATATGCTTTTTCATGAAGGCCACCGGATCGAAGCCCGCATAGGAATGATGGCCGGTGTCGAAGCAGATCTTGAGGATGTTTTCGTCCACCTCCTCCAAGAGCCGCTCCAGCTCGGGTTCGAAATCCATGAAGCCCGCGGCATGGGCGTGGATGCCCACGGTCAGCCCGTATTCCTCGGCGCCGATGCGCGCGGATTCGGCGATCCGGTCGCGGTAGGCGGTCCATTCGGCGCGGTCCATCTGCTCGGCCTCACCGGCGCGACCGGCGGTCGGCGCGCGGCGCGGCGAGATCGAGTCGATCAGCACCAGATGCTGCGCGCCATGCGCCTTCAGCGCCTTCGCCGTGCGGTGGGTGGCGTCGAGCACGTCGTCCCAGGCGTCGGGGTCGTGATAGGGGCGAAACACCACCCCGCCGATGAGCTCCAAGCCGTGCCGCTCCAGCCCCTCGCGCAGGATCTCCGGCTCCTCGGGCATGAAGCCCACCGGGCCAAGCTCGATCCCCTTGTAGCCCGCGGCGGCGCATTCCTCGAGCACGTGCTGCCAGGACGGATTGCGCGGATCGGCGGCGAACTCCACGCCCCAGGAGCACGGCGCGTTGCCAATTCTGATGCTCATGTCTCGATGTCTCCCGTTCTCAGAAATCTGTGAGGTCTTTCCAGGCCTCGTCTCGCGCCGAGGCCAGCGTCGCGGCGATCACCCGGTTGACCTCGTGCCCGTCGCGGAAGCTGGGCCAGAGCGGCTTGCCTTGCGCGATCGCGGTCAGGAAGTCCTTGGCCTCGATGATGATCTGGTCCTGATAGCCGGTGCCATGCCCCGGCCCCTGGCAGAAGGGGGCGTAATCGGGATGGGCCGGGCCGGTCAGGATCTTGGTGAAGCCGCGCGTCGCCTCGGGCCCCTCCATCCGGTAGAGCCAGAGCGCGTTCTGATCCTCCTGATCGAAGCGGATCGCACCCTTGGTGCCGGTGATCTCGTAGGCGTAGCCCATCTTGCGCCCGGTCGCGACGCGGCTGAAATACATCTGCCCCATGGCGCCATTGCCAAAGCGGCACATGAGCTGCGCGTGGTCGTCATTGCTGACCTCGCCCCCGGGGCGGCTGCGATGCACCGTCTCATGGGTGCCCATGACGCGCGAGATCGGCCCCATCAGCGCCAGCGCACCGTTGATCATGTGCGGCGCGAGATCGCCCATCGTGCCATTGGCCATGCCGGTGGTGCGCCACGTGGCCGGGGCCTCGGGATCGGCGTAGAAATCCTCGGTATGCTCACCGCGAAACCAGGTGATCTCGCCGATCGCGCCTTGGGCGATCAATTGCCGGGCGAACTGGCTCGCGGGCGTGCGGATGTAGTTGAACCCCACCATGTTGACCGCGCCCGCGGCCTCGGCGGCGGCCACCATCGCGGCGCTGTCCTCGAGCGAGGCACCAAGCGGCTTTTCGCAGAACACCGGCTTGCCGAGCGCAAAGGCGGCCTCGGCGATCTCGCGGTGGGTTTCCTGCGGCGTGGCGATCACCACGGCCTCGACCTTCGGATCATCGACCAGCGCGCGCCAATCATCGGTGCCGCGCTCGAAGCCGTAGGCGGCGCGGTAGCGCTCGGCGCTCTCAGGGCTGGTCGCGCAGACCATCTCGAGCCGGGGCTTGAGCGCGGTGTCGAAGATCGCGCCGACCGACGACATGGCCACCGCATGCGCCTTGCCCATGTAGCCGCCGCCCAGAATGCCGATCCCGATCCGTGCCATCATCGCCCTCCCCATGCTTTTTGCTTTTGCAACCGGTTGCAAAAGATGTATCGTAGGTCTAGATATCTCGCAAGCATGATTTCGGCAGGGATCGGAAATACAGGGGCCGGAATTTTCCAGGGAGGATTCGCACGAATGACGTCGATACAAGGCACCATCCGCCTGACCACGGCACAGGCCATCATCCGCTGGCTGGCCAGCCAGTATATCGAGATCGACGGGGAGGAGCTGCGCGTCTGCGGTGGCGGATTCGGCATCTTCGGCCATGGCAACGTCACCTGCCTCGGCGAGGCGCTGCACGGCATGCAGGAGGAGCTGCCGCTGTATCGGGGCCAGAACGAACAGGGCATGGGCTTTGCCGCCGCCGGTTACGCCAAGCAGTGGCTGCGCCAGCGCTTCATGTTCTGCACCGCCAGCGCCGGTCCCGGCACGATGAACCTGCTCACCGCCGCGGGCCTTGCGCATGCCAACCGGTTGCCGATGCTGATGCTGTGCGGCGACGGCTTCCTCACCCGGCTACCCGACCCGGTGCTGCAGCAGATGGAGAATTACGGCGACCCGACCTTCGGCGTGAACGATGCCTTCAAGCCGGTGGTGCGCTACTGGGACCGGATCACCCACCCCGCGCAGGTGATCCAGTCGCTGCCCGCCGCGCTGGCCACGATGCTCGATCCGGCCGATTGCGGCCCGGCCTTCATCGGCCTGCCGCAGGACGTGCAGGGTTGGGCCTGGGATTTCCCCCAAGAGCTGTTCGAGAAGAAGATCCACCGCATCCGCCGCATCGCCCCCGACGAGGCCGAGATCGCGGATGCGCGCGCGGCATTGCTTGCGGCAAAGCGCCCGATGATCATCGCCGGCGGCGGCGTGCAGTATTCCCGCGCGGCCGAAGACCTTGCCGCCTTTGCCGAGGCGCATCGCATCCCGGTGGTCGAGACCATCGCGGGGCGGGCGAACCTTCTGGCGGACCACCCGTTCAACATCGGCCCCATCGGCGTCACCGGCTCCGACAGCGCCAATGCCATCGCGCAAAAGGCGGATGTGATCCTCGCGGTCGGCACGCGGCTTCAGGATTTCACCACCGGCTCCTGGACCGCCTTCGACGCAGGCGCGCAGATCGTGGCGATCAACGCCGCACGGCACGATGCGGGCAAACACCGCGCGCTGCCCGTCGTGGGCGATGCGAAGCGGTCGCTGGAGGCGCTGGGGCGGGGGCTCGATTACGCCGCCCCCGCCGAATGGGTGGAAGAGGCACAGGCCGAGCGGCGCGACTGGGACGCCTACGTGGCCCGGAACGTGAAGCCCGGCAATGGCCCCAACTCCTACGCGCAGGCGATCGGCGTGGTGAACGAGCTGTGCCACGAGCGCGACCGGATCGTGGCGGCGGCAGGCGGGCTTCCGGCCGAGGTCACCGCGAACTGGCGCACGCTGGATATCGGCACGGTCGATGTCGAGTTCGGCTTTTCCTGCATGGGCTACGAGATCTCGGGCGCCTGGGGCGCGCGGATCGCCCAGGAGCAGCGCGAGCCCGAGCGCGACACCATCGTCTTCATCGGCGACGGCTCCTACATGATGATGAACAGCGATCTCTACTCCTCTGTTCTGAGCCGAAAAAAGCTGATCGTGCTGGTGCTCGACAATGGCGGTTTCGCGGTCATCAACAAGCTGCAGAACAACACCGGCAATGAGAGCTTCAACAACCTGCTCGCCGATTGTCCGACCATCCCCGAGCCCTTCGCCGTCGATTTCGAGGCCCATGCGAGGGCGCAGGGCGCCGAGGCGGTGACGGTCGAAAACCCGGCCGAGCTGGGCGAGGCGTTCCGCCGTGCGCAGGCATCCGATCGCAGCCAGGTCATCGTCATGAAGGTCGATGCCTATGACGGCTGGACCGCGCAGGGCCACGCCTGGTGGGAGGTCGGCACGCCGGAGGTCACGACGAACGACAAGGTCCGCGCGGGCCACGAAAACCAGGAACGGGGCCGCTCCCGCCAGAGGCGGGGGGTGTGATGCTGGAGAGATTGAAGGGACGCCGCTTTCTGGTGATCGGCCGGGTCGGCATGGATCTCACACCGACGCCGCCCGGCACCCGCACCCGCGCGGCGCGCGAGATGATGGTCTCGATGGGCGGCAGCTCGGCCAATATCGCCGCCGGTCTGGTGAAGCTCGGCTGCAGCGCCTCGCTGGTGACCTGCGTGTCGGACGACGCGGTGGGCTGGTATTGCGAGGACCAGCTCGACGCCTACGGCATCGACCGCCGCCATGTGCGCCGGGTGCGGGGCGAGGAGCGCACCTCGCTCGCCCTCGTCGAGGCGCGCGTCGACGAGCACCAGAGCGTCATCTACCGCAACAATGCCGCCGATTTCCGCATGGAGCTCGCGGATGTCGAGGCGGTGGATTACACCGCTTTCGACGCGGTGATCACCGCCGGCACGGTCTTTGCCGCCGAACCCTCGCGCGCGGCTGCCTTCCGCGCCTTCGAACTGGCGCGCGCGGCCGGGCTGCCGGTGATCTTCGACGTGGATTACCGCCCCTACAGCTGGCCCTCGCCGCAGGTCGCCGCCGAGGTGCTGTCTCGCGCGGGCAGCCTGTCGGACGTGATCGTCGGCAATGACGAGGAATTCGGCTTCATGGCGGGCGGGATCGACAAGGGCTTCGCCCATGCCCGCGCGCTCTCGAAGGCGGCCGATCTCGTGGTCTACAAGATGGGCCACGAGGGCGCGGTGACCTTCGCGGGCGGCGAGGAGCTGCGCACCGGCATCTACGAGGTGGACGCGCTCAAACCCACCGGCGCGGGCGACAGCTTCATGGCCGGGCTGATCGCGAGCCTCACCGAAGGCCGCCCCTTGCGCGAGGCGGTGCTGCGCGGCTCGGCCTGCGCCTCGATCGTCGTGGCCAAGCCCGGCTGCGCCCCCGCCATGCCCGACAAGGCCGAACTCAAGGCCTTTCTCGACACCCATTCCGGCCCCACGCAAGGCTGAAAGGACATCCCATGCACATCGCACCCCATGACAACCGCAACCAGCCCATCGTCGATGCCGAGCACGATCTGGTGCCGCTCAACTATTTCAACATCGTCAAGCTGAAGCAGGGCGAAAGCTTCGACTATGCCGTGCCGGGCTACGAGACCTGCATCGTGCCCGCGACCGGCACCGTCGATGTCGATGTCGAGGGCATGGGCTTCGAAAAGCTCGGTCGCCGCGGCGTCGATGTCTGGGATGGCGAGCCCGAGGGCGTCTATGTTCCCGTCGGCGCGCAGGCCCGCATCACCTGCCGCAGCGAGGCCACGGAGGTCTTCATCGCGGGCGCGAAATACGACCGGGTGCTCGAGCCCTTCGACGTGCGCGAGGCCGAGCTCGACGTGGTGCAATACGGCTCCGACGACACCAAGACGCATCGCAAGATCAAGCACATCCTCGGCGCCAAGCAGCATGACAAGGTGGGCCGCCTGCTGGTGAGCGAGCTTTACACCGTGGGGCAGGGCGGCTGGTCGGGCTTTCCCAGCCACAAGCACGACACCGACCGGCGCGGCGAGGATGGCGAGATGATCGAGACCCGCCACGACGAGACCTACAATTTCCGCTTCCGCCCCGATTACGGCTCGGGGCTGCAGATGCTCCAGCGCGAGGACAACGAGCCGGGCGACGCCTATCACATCGTGAACGGCTCCACGATCCTGATCGACAAGGGCTATCATCCCTGCGCGGTGCTGCCGGGCTACGAGATGTACTACTTCACCATCCTCGGCGGTCTGAGCCAGCGCAGCCTCAAGCAGTATTTCCAGCCGACCCATGCCGAGCAGCTGCACACGATCCCCGGGATCATGGACATGGTGGCCAAGTTCAAATGACCCTCGCCACGCTTTCCGACGTCCTGCAGCCCGCGCTGCGAAACGGCCACGCCGTGGCCGGTCTCGTCACGCTGGGCTGGGAGGACATGCGCGCCTATGTCGCCGCCGCCGAGGCCGAGGGTGTGCCGGTGATCCTTCAGGCCGGGCCGTCCTGCCGCAAGCACACGCCGCTGCCCGTGCTGGGCGCGATGTTCCGCCATCTAGCCGAGACGACCTCGGTGCCGGTGGTGGCGCATCTCGACCATGGCTACACCGAAGAAGAATGCCGCGCGGCGATCGCGGCGGGCTTCACCTCGGTGATGTTCGACGGCTCGCGCCTGCCGCTCGAGGAGAACATCGCGCAGACCGCCGCCATCGCGCGCATGGCGCATGAGGCCGGCGTCTCCTGCGAGGGCGAGATCGGCTTTGTCGGCTATGCGGGCGGCGAGGGCTCGGCCGGGACGGACCCGGAGGAGGCCGCATGTTTCGCGCGCGAAACATCCGTCGATGCCATGGCGATCTCGGTCGGCAACACGCATCTGCAGCGCGGCGGCGAGGGCGGGCTCGACGAGGCCCGCATCCGCGAGATCGAGGCGCTGTGCGAGGTGCCCCTGGTGATCCATGGCGGCTCGGGCGTGCCCGCGGCGCAGCGCCGGGCGCTGGCGCGCCACTCGCGCATCGCCAAGTTCAACATCGGCACCGAGCTGCGCATGGTGTTCGGGCGCGAGCTGCGCGAGGCGCTGGCGCGCGATGCCGAGAGCTTCGACCGGGTGGTGATCCTGTCGCAACTGCACGAGCCGCTCGTCGCCGCCACGCGGCGCGTGCTGCGTGATTTCAAGGGAGCATGAGATGCTGAATGTCGGGATTTTGGGCTGCGGCCGCATCGGCCGGGTCCATGCCGCCTCGCTGGCCGCGATGGAGGGCGCGCGCGTTGCCGCCGTGGCCGATGCCATGCCGGAGGCGGCGCAGGCGCTGGCCGAAAGCTGCGGCGCACGGGCGATGGATGCCGAGGCGCTGATCGCGGATGCAGGCGTCGATGCGGTGGTGATCGGCACGCCGACCCATACGCATTACGACCTGATCCACGCCGCCGCCCGCGCGGGCAAGGCGATCCTGTGCGAAAAGCCGGTGGATCTTTCGGCCGAGCGCATCCGCGCCTGTATGGCGGCGGTCGAGGCGGCGGGCGTGCCCTTCATGACCGCCTTCAACCGCCGCTTCGATCCGAACTTCGCCGCCATCGGCGCGCGCATCGCGGCGGATGAGATCGGCGCGGTGGAGATGGTGACGATCCTGTCGCGCGACCCCAGCCCGCCGCCGCCCGCCTATATCGAAGGCTCGGGCGGCATCTTTCGGGACATGATGATCCACGATCTCGACATGGCGCGCTTCCTGCTGGGCGAGGAGCCGGTAACGGTCTATGCCGTCGGCGCGGCGCTGGTCGATCCCGAGATCGGCGCGATGGGCGATGCCGACACGGCGGCGGTGACGCTGACCACAGCCTCGGGCCGGATCTGCCAGATCTCCAACTCGCGCCGCGCGAGCTATGGCTACGACCAGCGGATCGAGGTGCATGGCGCCAAGGCGATGCTGCGCGCCGACAACATGCTGCGCGACACGGTCGAGATGGCCGGGCCGCAGGGTTTCACGCGCGCGCCCGCGCAGGACTTCTTCCTCGAACGCTACGCCGCGGCCTATGCCGCCGAGATGCGGCATTTCGTGGATTGCGTGGCGCAGGGGCGCGCGATTTCCCCGAGCCTCGCGGACGGGCTGCGCGCGCAGCTTCTGGCCGACGCGGCCGACCTGTCCTGGCGCGAGGGGCGCATGGTGCGGCTCGACTGAGGGGCCGCACCTGCCTGTGCTCTGCCGCCAGAGAACGCGACCGTCCGAAACCGGAGGTTTCGGCCAAGCGTTTCCGGCGGCTGAGCTGAGAACGATAAAACCATCGGAGTTCACCTGACCGCAGGCACCGGTCCAAGCTTCCATGACGACGAGGCAGGTCGGCACCTGGCTGAAGACGGACAGAACCCGGACCCGGTGCAGCTTCTCACGGAGGACCGCGCGGCCGGAACCATCAGCTCCATGTACCTGAAACAGGTTCTTCGCCCGATGAAGGCGGAATGATCGAGACAAAATATGGTGTCTTCCGACATGGCCGTCTTCCAATGTGGATTGTTGCAGACCCATCTTGGCACACCGATGCCGTCGGGGGGCGGTCACATCATCAACGCCCCCGGGGAAAGGGGAAGTCCGGTCAGCAGGAAATTTGCGCAACAAGGCCCCGGCATGTTGTAGTTCGGCTGACTGCCTGCTAAGCCCTCACCAAATCCGTTGGGGTGCCCCGTCTGGGGCTGAGAGGCGTGAGCCAACCCATTGAACCTGAACCGGGCAATACCGGCGTAGGAAACGGAGCAGGAATCGGCGTGCGCGACCGTGGCCGCCTTTCCTCCCTCCTCCCCTCGCCGGAGGAGTAAGCGTTGATGCCACATCGATCTGCACTGACCATCGCCGGCTCCGACAGCGGCGGAGGCGCGGGCATACAGGCCGATTTGAAGACTTTCTCGGCCCTCGGGATTTACGGCACCAGCGCGATCACCGCGATCACCGCGCAGAACACCCGCGGTGTCTTTGCCGTCGAGGCGGTCTCGCCCGCCGTCGTCTCGGGCCAGATCGCTGCCGTGCTGGACGACATTCCGCCGCAGGCCATCAAGATCGGGATGCTGGCTTCGCCAGAGATCGCCGTCGCAGTCGCTGCGGCCATCAAGGGCTATCGCGGGCCCGTCGTGCTCGATCCGGTGATGGTCGCGAAGTCGGGGGACCCTCTGTTGACCGAAACCGCCGAAGATGCGTTGATCCACAGGCTGCTGCCCCGCGCCGACGTGCTGACGCCGAACCTGCCCGAGGCCGCGCGCCTGCTGGGCCGTACACAGGCCCGGACCGCCGAGGAGACGATCGCGCAAGGCCGGGCACTGCTTGAGTTGGGCGCACGGGCCGTCGTGATGAAGGGCGGCCATGCCGAAACTGAAAGCTGCATCGACTGGCTGGTGACAACTTCCAACGTCGTCGCGCTGGAGCAGTCGCGATTGGCGACACGCAATACCCACGGCACGGGATGCAGCCTTTCGTCGGCCATCGCGGCCGAGTTGGCGAAGGGAACCGACGTCGAGGCGGCGGTCGGTCGGGCGCAGGCCTGGCTGCACGGCGCGATCCGCGCGGCCGACAGGCTTGGGATCGGCAAGGGTCACGGCCCCGTGCATCACTTCCACGAGGCTTGGACATGAGGCAGGCGCGCGTTCTCGGGGCTGGCGTCGCCGGGCTTTGCGTGGCGGCGGAACTGGTCGCTCGGGGCTGCGAGGTAACGGTCTTCGACCCCGCGCCCCGGCCAGGCCCGCATGGCTGCTCGTGGTGGGCCGGGGGGATGCTGGCCCCGTTCTGCGAAGGCGAGGCGGCAGAGGAGCCGGTGGTTCGGCTGGGTCAGGAGGCGGCCGGTTGGTGGGAACGGCAGGGGGCGGCGGTCGACCGCCGCGGGACTATTGTCGTGGCACTCGGCCGCGACCGGCGGGAACTTGATCGGTTCGCGCGGCGCACGGAGAGGCACAAGCGTCTCGATGCCGAGGGCCTTGCCGCGCTGGAGCCGGACCTCATCGGCCGCTTCGACCGCGCGCTGCACGTGCCGGGGGAGGCGCATCTCGCTCCGCGAGCGGCGCTTGCGCATCTGCGCGACCGCCTGGAACGGAACGGCGTTGCCTTCGTCGCAGAGCCTGGCCACCCCGATGGCCTGACATTCGACTGCCGCGGGCTGGCGGCACGGGACATGCTGCCCGACCTACGCGGGGTAAAGGGCGAGATGGCAATCCTGCGCAGCGCCGACATCCGGCTGTCACGTCCCGTCCGGCTGCTCCATCCGCGCTTCCCGCTCTACGTCGTCCCGCGCGCGGAGGGGCTGTTCATGCTTGGCGCGACCCAGATCGAGAGCGACGACCGCCACCGTAGTGTCCGCTCGGTCCTCGAACTGCTTTCGGCCGCCTATGCCCTGCACCCGGCCTTCGGCGAGGCAGAGCTTGTGGAAATCGGCGTCGATGCCCGCCCCGCCTTTCCCGACAACCTGCCCCGCCTTTGCAGGCAGGGCCAGACGATCCACGTCAATGGCCTCTTTCGCCACGGCTTCCTGCTCGGGCCCGCCCTGGCACGAATGGCGGTGGAGGCCGCCTGCGAAGGCACCAAACCGGAGTTCTGGCATGAAGATCACGATTAACGGAACCGCAACCGAGGTGCGGGCCGACACGCTCGCTGCGGTGCTGGACGAGCTTGGCTACGGCGGGGCGAAAGTCGCCACCGCCATCAATGAAAACTTCGTGCCGGCAACGGCGCGCGGGATGACGGTCCTGTCCCCCGGAGACCGGCTCGAGATCGTCACGCCACGGCAGGGGGGTTGAGATGCGGCTCTACGAAACCGAGATCGGCTCGCGCCTGATGCTGGGCACGGCGCAGTATCCGTCGCCTGCCGTGCTGGCAGACGCCTTTCGTCGCTCCGGCGCCGGCATCGCCACCGTCTCTGTCCGGCGCGAGGCCGGCGGAGAGCGGGCCGGTGCCGCGTTCTGGGAACTGGTGCGCGATCTGGGCGTGACGCTCCTGCCCAATACCGCGGGATGCCATTCGGTCCGCGAGGCCGTAACGACGGCGCAGATGGCGCGCGAGCTGTTCGACACCTCCTGGATCAAGCTCGAGGTGATCGGCCATGCCGACACGCTCCAACCCGACCCCTTCGGTCTGGTCGAAGCCGCGCGCATTCTGACGGAAGACGGGTTTTGCGTGTTTCCCTACACCACCGAGGATGTGGTGCTGGCCGATCGCCTCCTCTCGGTCGGCTGCGAGGTGCTGATGCCCTGGGGCGCGCCGATCGGCACCGGACTGGGGCTGACGAACGTCTACGGGCTGCGCACGCTCAGGGCGCAATTCCCGGACGTGCCGATGGTCGTCGACGCGGGGCTCGGCCTGCCCAGCCAGGCGGCGACGGCGATGGAGATGGGCTATGACGCGGTTCTGCTGAACACCGCCGTCGCGAAGGCAGGGGATCCGGCGGCGATGGCCGAGGGCTTTGCCCGCGCCGTCGAAGCGGGACGCCTCGCCTTTCAGGCCGACCCGATGGAGCCGCGCGACATGGCAGCGCCCTCGACCCCCGTCGTCGGAAAGGCGTTTCTGGAATGAAACTCGACCGCTTCTATCCGATCTTCGACGGCGTCGAATGGCTTGAGCGCATGCTGCCCCTCGGCGTGACGCTGGTGCAGCTTCGCATCAAGGACATTCCCGAGCCCGAATTGCGGTCGGTGGTGGCGCGGGCGCAGGCCCTGTGCCGGTCGCAAGGGGCAGTGCTCGTGGTGAACGATCACTGGCGGATCGCCATCGACGAGGGATGCGACTGGGTGCATCTGGGACAGGAGGATCTGGACACCGCCGATCTGCCCGCGATCCGGCGGGCCTGCCTGAAGCTGGGCATCAGCACTCACGATCACGCGGAACTCGACCGCGCGCTTTCGCTCTCACCCGATTACGTGGCACTCGGCCCGGTCCATCCCACGATCCTCAAGAAGATGAAGTGGGAGCAGCAGGGCCTGGAGCGCGTGACCGAGTGGAAACGCTTGGTGGGCGACCTGCCCCTTGTCGCCATCGGCGGGATGACGCCCGAGCGCGCGACACATGCATTCGAGGCAGGGGCCGATATCGTCTCTGCCGTCACCGACATCACCTTGAACGACGATTCCGAAGGCCGCCTGCGTGAATGGATCGAGGCAACGCGATGACCCGCTACGCCCGTCAGATCGCCGTGCCCGAATTCGGGCAGGAGGGGCAGGCTCGGCTGCAAGAGGCGCATGTGCTTGTCGTGGGGGCGGGCGGGCTTGCGGCGCCGGTGCTGCAATATCTGGGCGGCGCAGGCGTCGGTCGCATCCGGCTTGTAGATCCCGACCGGGTGGAGGTGACCAATCTTCATCGCCAGACGCTGTTCCGCGAGACCGATATCGGACGGCCCAAGGCCGAGGCGGCGGCCGGGGCCGTCGCAGCGCTCAACCCCGCGATCCATGTCGAGCCCGTCGTCGCGGCACTTGATCCCGGCAACGCCGACGCGTTGCGCCAAGATACCGACCTGGTCCTCGACTGCGCCGACAGCTTTGCGGCAAGCTACATCCTGTCCGATACCTGCCAGGCCGCCAGCCGGCCGCTGGTCAGCGCCTCTGTCATCGGGCTGGAAGGCTATGTGGGCGCCTTCTGCGGCGGCGCCCCGAGTCTGCGGGCGGTCTTTCCCGACCTGCCGCAGCGTCTCGGGTCCTGCGCCGAGGATGGCGTGCTCGGGCCGGTGGTCGGCGTCATCGGCGCGCTTCAGGCACAGGTGACGCTGGCGCTGCTCACCGGGCTTCAACCCTCCCCGCTGGGCCAGCTCGTCACCTTCGATGCGAGGAGTTTCCGTTTCGGCGGCTTTTGCTTCCACGGCGCGGCCGAGCCGGCCCGTCGGCCCCGGTTTCTCGCCCCGTCAGAGATCGCCGAGACGGATTTCCTCATCGACCTGCGGGCCGAAACGGAGGCGCCGCTGGTGCGCCCCTCGGCCCGCCGCCTGCCCGTCACGGCTTTCGGGCCGGACGGACCCGTTCCTGCTGCCGGCCAGCGCGCGGTGCTCTGCTGCCGCTCGGGCCTGCGCTCTTGGGCTGCGGCCGAGCGGCTCGCCGGCGTCTGGAACGGAGAGATTTACCTCGTCGCCCTGGGCGACCCAACCGGAGAGACCCCATGATAGGCAGACTGACCACCCTCGCCCTGCTCGCCGCCACACCCGCCGTGGCGCAAGACGAGATGACAGTCGTGCTCGACTGGTTCGTGAACCCCGACCACGGACCCATCATCATCGCGCAGGAGCAGGGCTACTTTGCCGATGCCGGGCTGAAGGTCGAAGTGATCGCTCCCGCCGATCCCGCCGATCCGCCCAAGATGGCCGCCGCCGGGCGCGCCGAGCTCGCCATCTCCTACCAGCCGCAACTGCACCTTCAGGTGGCCGAGGGAATGCCGCTTGTCCGCGTGGGAACGCTGGTCGCAACGCCGCTCAACTGCCTGCTGGTGCTGGAGGACGGGCCGATTGACGAGATTGCGGATCTGGAGGGCCGCAAGGTCGGGTTCTCCGTCTCGGGCTTCGAGGAGGCGTTGTTGTCGGCGATGCTGGGCCAGGCGGGACTTGGGACCGCGGATGTCGAGCCGGTCAACGTCAACTGGTCCCTCTCGCCCGCGCTCATGTCAGGGCAGGTCGATGCCGTCATCGGCGCCTTCCGCAATTTCGAACTCAACCAGATGGAGATCGAGGGCGTCCCCGGCCGCTGCTTCTACCCCGAGGAACAGGGCGTGCCGACATATGACGAACTGATTTACATTGCCAACCCCGAGACGATGGATACGGACAAGATCAGCCGCTTTCTTGCCGCGACGGAGAAGGCCACGCAGTTCATCGTCAATTACCCTCAGGAGAGCTGGGATATCTTCTCGGGCGCGTTTGCCGAATTGCAGGACGAGCTGAACGAGCGGGCCTGGGCCGACACGATCCCGCGCTTCGCCCTGCGTCCCGAAGCACTGGACGAGGGCCGATATGCCCGCTTCGAGAGCTTCCTGAACGAGGCCGGGCTGGTTCAGGGGGCGCGCCCTGTCGCCACCCTCGCAGTCGATCTGGGGGCGCAATGAGCTACGGCGAGATTTTCCCGCTGTGGCGGTCCGCGGCTGGTGGGGCATGGCGAGACTATACCCGCCATGCCTTCGTCGAGGGGATGAGGGACGGCACGCTCCCGCGTGAGGCTTTCCTGCGCTACCTCGTGCAGGACTACCTCTTTCTCATCCACTTCTCTCGCGCATGGGCGCTGGCCGTGACCAAGGCCGAGACGCTGGACGAAATGCGCGCCTGTGCCGCAACCGTCCACGCCCTGATGCATGACGAGATGCGCCTGCATATTGAGACCTGCGCCGCGGAGGGCATCCCGGAAACGCAGCTCTTCGCAGCAAGCGAGGCGCCGCAGAACATCGCGTATACCCGCTATGTGCTCGATGCGGGCCATTCGGGCGATTTCCTCGACCTGATGGCGGCCCTCGCGCCGTGCGTGCTGGGCTATGGCGAGATCGGGGCGCGGCTGGCGAAAGAGGCGGGCGAGACGCCTTTTGCTGACTGGATCGCGACCTATGCCGGAGAGGACTACCAGCGCACCTGCCGCAACGTCGGCACGCTGATTGACACGGCGGTCGCCCGCCGCCTCGGACCCGCACCCCAAGAGAGCCCCCGCTGGCCTCGCCTCCGGGACCGCTTCGAGACGGCGACGCGGCTCGAAATCGGCTTCTGGAGCATGGGTCTGGCCGGATGAGCGATGCGCCCGCGCTGCGCCTGTCCGGCCGTGCGAAGATCGGCGCTGCGCCGATCTTCGGCCCGCTGTCCCTCAGGGCGCCCGCCGGGGAGTGGACCTGCCTGCTCGGCCCTTCGGGCGTCGGCAAGTCGACGGTGCTGCGACTGTTCGCCGGACTTGGCGACGGGATCGCCTTTGACGGCGAGGCGGTGGCCGAGGATGGGGTGCGACTGGACGGCCGGGTCGCCCTTATGGGGCAAAGCGATCTGCTGATGCCCTGGCTGGACGCGACCGCCAATGTCACCCTCGGCGCCCGCCTGAGGGGCACATCGCCAGGGCGGGACCGGGCGCGCGAAATTCTGGGGCGTGTCGGGCTGTCCGAGCATGCCGACAAGCGCCCGCACGCCCTGTCCGGCGGGCAGCGGCAGCGGGTGGCGCTCGCCCGGACACTGATGGAGGATCGCCCTGTCGTGCTGCTGGACGAACCCTTCTCGGCGCTCGACGCTCGGTCGCGAGCCCAGATGCAGGATCTGGCGACCGAGCTGCTGGCCGGCCGCACGGTCCTGCATGTCACCCACGACGCCGCCGAGGCCGCCCGGTTGGGACAGACCATCCTGCTGATGACGCGAGCCGGCATCGCCTCTTTCCCTCCGCCGGAGGCCTCGACGCCCCGCCTCTACGACGCGCCGGGCACGCTCGCCTTCCAAGGTCGCCTGCTGCGGCTGCTGATGGACACCCGATGAGACGGGCCGCCCGCATCGGCGGCGTCGCGCTTACGGCTCTTCTGCTCTGGCAGGCGCTCGTCACGCTGGCCGAATTGCCCCGTTTCATCCTGCCCGGCCCGGGCCTGGTCTTCGCGACCCTGTGGTCCAGCCGGGCGCTGATCGCAGAGCATGCGCTGATCACGGCGCTCGAGGTCCTGCTCGGGCTCGGGCTCGGCGCGGTCCTCGGCTTCGCGTCGGCGATCCTGCTCACCGCCTCACCGCTCGCCCGCTCGATCCTGCGCCCGATGCTGGTCTTCAGCCAAGCCGTGCCGGTCTTCGCATTGGCGCCGATCCTGACGCTCTGGCTGGGCTACGGGCTCTGGTCCAAGGTCGCAATGGCGCTACTCATCATCTACTTTCCCGTCACTTCCGCATTCTTCGACGCGCTGATGCGCACCCCACCTGCCTGGCTCGAGCTTGCCCGCGTCATGAACGCCACCCCTGCGCGCGTCCTGTGGCGCGTCAGGGTGCCGGCCGCCCTGCCCGGCTTCGCCTCAGGTCTGCGCCTCGCCGCCGTCTATGCCCCCATCGGCGCGATCATCGGCGAGTGGGTGGGCGCGTCCCGGGGGCTGGGTTACCTGATGCTGCTGGCGAATGGCCGCGCGAAGATCGATCTGATGTTCGCCGCACTGATCGTTCTCGCGGTCCTGACGCTTCTGCTTCATGCCGCCGTTGATGCGGCTTGCCGAAGGCTATGGGAACGCTGACAGGCAGGGATCCTGCTTCGTCATGGTGGCTTCGGCCAGTCTGCTCGCGCAGCGGCCGATGACTGACGAGAGAATGGCTCTGCTCGAACGGGTAAAAAAGCAGACTGTTGGAGATCTGGTCCGCGAGATGCTGGCCTTCGCGGTCGAGGAGAGGCGATCCTGCCTGCCCCTGCCGCTCGCTGATACCGCGCCTGACAGCCGGGGGCGGTTGCATCATGTGTGGCTAGCCCCGGTTTTGCGGGCTCGAACTGCTGCTGCAATCATGCGGTCGGATGAGGTGGGCTGTGGCAGGCGGTTCGACCTGTCGCTTCTGTGGCGGATAACAGAAGGGTTATCGGACAGGAACTGAAGCGGACAGAACCATGCTGGGTGGGTCATGCCCAGCATGGCCAGGGTTGAGGTAGTCAACCCTCGATGCCGCTCCTGCTCTGAGCTGCGCCTCCTCTTCATGCTGCGACGTCCGCTTCCCGGGTAGCGCCTTTTGCCCGTTACCGAGGTTGATCCGGCATCACTGTCAAATCGCGCCCGTCCACATGGCTCAGAACGGTATAGGCAAGCGTGCTGGCCGCGTCATAGGTCGAAGTCGAGGCCAGCGAGCGCGGCAGGTAGACCACTTGGTTCTCGCGACAGGCATGCAGCGCATCGCACCACGACGGCAGAACGCTCTCCAGCGCGGCTTTGGCATCGGCCACCGTTTCGCCGCGGTCGGCGCGGTAGGTGACGAAGATCATGTCCACGTCGAACCGCGGCAGCATCTCGGCGGAAAAGCTCTGTCGCTGGTTGCCCTCGATGGCGTCGACGATCTCCGGGAACTGGAAGCCTGCGTCCCGCAGGACCTTTCCGAGCGTGCCATAGGTGTTCCAGACCAGCAGCTCGCCCTCATGACCCTGGATGACCGCGACCCGCAGGGCCTCCGTGTCGACCTGGCTGCGGATCAGGTCGAGCTGAGCCTCATAGCGCGCTTCGAGCGCGGCCAACCGATCATCGCGGCCGGTGATCTCGGCCAGCCTGGCGTAGACATCGAAATCATCCGCCGTCGCGATGTCGAAGACATAGGTCGGGGCGATCTGGCGCAGTCGGTCCACATCGGCCGTCTGCCAACTCGTCGTCACGATCAGGTCGGGATCGGCCGCGGCCACGCGCTCCTCATCGGCGGGCAGGTTGCCGACGAAAGCGATCCCTGAGTTGTCGAAATCCGTTCCGGTCGCCGTGGCGGAGGAGCGGATATAGGGTGTGCCGTCCGCGCGGGTCCGGCCATGCGAGCCGACCGGCTCCATTCCCAGTTCCAGCAGGGCGACCGTCAGCGAGGTGTCATGCAGCGACACGATCCGCTGCGGATTGGCGGGCAAGGTGACTTCGGCTCCGGTGTCGTCGATGACGGTGCGGGCTCCTTGCGCGACCGCAGGGGCTGTTGCCGCGATCAGGGCCATGGTGGCGAGATGCTTCATGAAAACTCTCCTTGTCGCATGCTCAGTTCGCATCGGCGGGTGCCGCGGGGCCACCATCAAGAGCGGTCTCGATCAGCGGGACAAACCGCTCCATGGCGTAGGGGATCGACAGGAGCGATGCGTGCGAGAACGCGCCAATCAACTCCTCGTCGAGAAAGACCTCGCCGCCCTCTTGGGTGACATCGAGGAACTGGCGGGCGGGCAGGCCGAGGATCGGCTGTCTGTTTCCCTCCTCGGGTAGCCAGACGAGAAGATCGGTGTCGATCGGCGAAAGATCCTCGGGGGAAAAGTTGACCGCGAATTCGTTGCCGACGATCAGATCATCGATCGCCTGCGGCGTCTCGAAACCGAGCTCGGCGAGCAGCTGCGGGCGCACGTCGTTCGAGGTGTAGGCGCCCAGATCGCCGTTCCACATATGGGCGACGGCGGCGGTCTTGCCGGTCCAGTCGGGATGGGCCTCGGCGGCGGCCTCCAGTTCGGCCTCGATTGCCTCGATCCGGGCCTCGGCCTCCGCCTCGCGGCCGACGGCCTGGCCGGTCAGGCGCGCACGCTCGTCCCATGGGAGGGCGTAATCGCCGACACCGTCCGGGACCGCGACAACCGGCGCGATCAGGCTCAGCCGCTCGTATTCCTCGACCGTGATGCCGGACCACAGGGCAACGATCACCTCGGGCTCGGCGGCGGCGACCGCTTCGAAATCGATCTGGCCGCGCAGGATCGTCGGGGTGCCTTCGAGCAGCGGCTCGGCCCAGGGCCAGACCGAGCGGGGATAGTCGCCATACCAGTGCCGGATGGTCACGGGCTGGACGCCGAGCGCCAGCAGATCGTCGGCCCCGGCATAGTCGAGCGAGGCCACGCGCTCGGGCGCCTCCTCGATCAGCGTCGTTCCGAACTTGTGCTCGATGGTCAGGGGGTATTCTTGCGCGAATACCGGCCCTGCAAGGCCGATGAGGGTGGACATGGCTGTCGTCAGGCGAAGCATGGTCTTCTCCGGGTTTTCTGGATCGGGTTTCGGGCCCGGCCGGTGGCACGCGCGGCGGCGACAGGCCGGGATCTGGGCATGAGAGGGCATTGTGGCTGGTCTTGCGCCCGCCTGGGCGAGGGGGCGCGGCCGTCTCGATGGGGAGAAGCCGTCACGTCTCCTCCAGCCCGTGCTTGCGGCGCAGATGGGCGCGCAGCAGCGCTTCGCGGCTTTTGGAATCGCGCAGGACGCAGGTCGAACAATATGCGCCGCCCTCGGTCGTGTAGTAGCGGCAGCAGCCGCCCCGTGCCCTGAACCATTCGGCGATATCGGGCCGTTCGGGCAGATCGATCCGGAAGAAGCCGGTCTGGCGGGAATGGAGCGGGCTCTCGCGATCGCGCAGGACCGCATCGGCGATCTCCATGGCCTCCTCCGCTCGCCCGGCATGCTTGCCCTGCAACAGGAGCGCGCCCGACAGGGCATCGCCGACGAGCCGCCACAGCGCCCCCCGCGACAGGCCCGAGCGAGGGACGAGATGCCGGACGAGTGGCGCGAAGAGTTCGGGCAGCGCCGCACCCAGCACCGCGGAGGGCGCGCTGCAAGGCACGAGACGGGCCTCGGCAAGCACGATGTCATAGGCGCGGCCTTCGCCGCTTTGCCCATCGAGATGCCACAGGGCGCGGCGGCCGGTCAGCGCCACCGCATCGGGGGCGAGACGCGCGGGTTGCAGGCCCTCCAGCGCAAGGGCGGCGAGCACCTCGCAGACGGCGAAGGCGATCCGGCCCAGCAGATAGGCCGCGGCAAGCTTGTCGTCGGCGCCCTTCTGCGCCTGTGCCTCGGCGGTGAGCCATGCCTCCACGAGGCCCGTGTCCGGCGCGTCGAGGCGAAGGGCCTCTCGGGGCGTGGTGCCGGCATGCAGATGGGCCGAATAGGCATCGCGCAGCCGGGGCAGGCGCGCCGCCCATGTCGCGACATCGGGGCAGGCGGGATGGACCTGCGTCGCGGCGTTTCGGGATCGGGACCCGGCAGGGCCCTGTCGCATCATGGTTGTCATAAGCTTGCCCTCGTTTGGCTGCGCAGAAGGAGCCACACGAAGAGCGGCACGCCGATGAGGGCCGTCACGAGACCTGCCGGGATCTGGACGGGGGCGAAGACAATGCGGCCGGCAAGATCCGCCGCGCCCACGAGAAGCGCCCCGGCCGCCGCCGAAAGGGCGAGGTGCAGCCCGACGCCGGACCGCGCCAGCCGGTGGGCCAGATGCGGTGCGACGAGGCCGACGAAGCCGATCGGCCCGACCATCGCCACGGCCGCCGCGGCGAGGGCCACGGACAGCGTGACGAGCGCCATTCGGGTCCGGTCGACCCGCAGCCCGAGGCCCACCGCCATCTCCGGCCCCATGCGCATCGCCGCCATCGGGCGGGACGCCGCGACCAGCGCGGGCGCGAGGCAAAGAAACACGCCGCCCAGAACCGCCACTTCGCTCCAGCCCGCGGCGTGAACGGACCCCGCAAGCCAGCCAAGGGCCGAAAGCGCGCGGTCGATCTGCCCGTAGGTCAGAAAGGCCGAGGTCAGCGCGGAGATGAAGGCCGCGACGCCGATACCGGTCAGGATGAAGCGCATCGTCGCGCCACCCGATCTTCGCATGGCGATCCCCTGGATCAGCGCGGCCACCGCGAGTGCGCCGCCAAAGGCAAGCACGGGTCGCATCGCCTGCGGCAGTTCGGGCCAGGCCACGACCGCCGCGACGACGGCAAGCCCCGCGCCCTGGCTCACCCCGACCAGCGAGGGATCGGCCAGCGGATTGCGCGTGACGTTCTGAAGCGTCGCGCCCGAAAGGGCCAGCAGAGCTCCGGCGGCGAGCGCGGCGAGACCGCGCGGAAAGCGAAATTGCCAGACTACCGTCTGCGCCATTTCCGACGGCGCCCGACCGGCGAGGGTCGCGAGGACATCGCCCGCATCGAGCGGATAGCTGCCCGCCATCAGGCTGCCGAGCAGAAGGGCACAGATCATGCCCAGCAAAGCCGCCAGCACGCCCATGGCCCGGATCGGCAGGGCATAGGTGACCGGCCCGTCGAGCCGGACGAGAAGCCCCGCGCTCACAGCCGTGCCCTCACCAGCCAGACGAAGATCGGCGCGCCGAGCAGGGCGGTGACGAGGCCGGTCGAGATCTCGACCGGGGCCAGAACCATCCGCGCGGCCACATCCACGACGAGGAGATAGCCGGCTCCGGCAATGGCCGACCAGGGCACGATCCGGCGGTAGTCCTGTCCCGCGAGCAGACGCACGGCATGGGGCACCACCAGACCCACGAAACCCATCGGTCCGGCCATGGCCACGGCGGCGGCGGTCAGCGCCACCACGGCGAACAAAGCGAGCGCTTTCAGCCGCCCGACATTCATTCCCAGCCCCAGGGCCGTCTCTTCGCCCATCGCGAGCGCGGTGATCTGCCGCGCGATGGCGAAGGCGACGGCGAGACCGACGCCGAACCAGGGCAAGACCCAGCGAATGACGCCGCCTTGCGCGCCCGCGAGCGATCCGGTCATCCAGACCCGCAGCTGTTCGAAGCTCTGCTCGTCGAGCAGGTTGGCGATGGTCACGAGTGCGGCGAGAAAGGCCGTGATCGCCGCGCCCGAAAGCACCAGGGTAAGCGGCATCGCCCCGCCCGGCGCGGCCGAGGCGATGCCCCACACGGCCGCGGCGGCAGTGACCGCCCCGAGGGCCGCGACGAGCGGGATCAGGGCGGGCGCGGCAAGATCGAACACCCCCACGACGAGCACCACCGCAAAGGAGGCGCCGATCAGCAGCCCGAGGATGCCCGGATCGGCCAGCGGGTTGCGCGTCACGCCCTGCATGAGCGCGCCCGACACCGCGAGCGCGGCGCCGACCATCGCCGCCAGAAGCGCGCGCGGCAGGCGCAGATCGACGATCACCACGTGCTCGAAGACCGAGGCATCGTAAGACAGCAGCGCCTCGGCCACGACCGCGAGAGGAATGGGCCTGGCCCCGACCGAGATGTGCCATGCAAGGACAAACGCGAGCGCGGCGAGGGCCAGCAGCGGCACAAGGACGGTGCGGCGGGGCGTCGGGTGGCCCGGACGCGCCGTCATTGCGCAGCCATCCAGGGCAGGGGGGCCTCGACGGGGCCGACGATCGGCACGCAGACCGGCCGGCCGCTCGCGGGATCACGCAGCACGTTCGCCTCAAAGCCGAAGACCTCCCGCAGGGTCTCGGCGGTAAAGACGCGCTCCACGGAGCCCTCGGCGCGGATGCGGCCCTCTTTCATCATGACGAGATGATCGGCGAAAGCGGCCGCGACGTTGAGCTCGTGCAGGACGACGACCAGGCTGCGCCCTTCCTCCTTCGCGATGCGCCGCAGCAGGCGCATCAGCTCGACCTGCACCTTGAGGTCGAGGAAGGTCGTCGGTTCGTCCAGCAGCAGGATGCCCGTTTCCTGCGCAAGAACCATGGCGATCCAGCAGCGCTGGCGTTGGCCGCCCGAAAGGTCCGACAGGGGCCGATCGGCGAACTGGATCACATCCGCGGCCCGCATCGCGGCATCGACGGCCTCGGCGTCCCGGCGTGACCATTGCCGCAGAAGCGACTGGTGCGGAAAGCGCCCCTGCGCCACCAACTCGCGCACGCGCAGCCCCTCCGGGGCGATCGGTCCCTGCGGCAGCAGGGCAAGTTGCTTGGCGACCTCGCGCGTCGGCATGGCCCCGATGGGACGGCCATCGAGCCGGATTTCCCCGCTGCTGACAGGCAGGACACGGGCCATTGCCTTCATGAGCGTGGATTTGCCGGAGCCGTTCGGCCCGATCAGCACGGTCAGGGCACCGTCCGGCACCTCAAGCGAGACGCCGCGGACGATCGGCGCGTCCCCATAGCCGACCGAGACACCCGCCACACGAAGCCGAGGTGCAGCGCTCTCTTCGGAGGCGTCTGAATTGTCGTGTCTGGTCATACTCTGCCTCTGTTGCGACTCATGCCTAAGCAAATCTGTCGGATTAAACAAGTTGACTGACAATATTGGTCGGGTATGAGGGAGCCGGATGAAGGAGCGACAGACGCCGATGTCTATCCATCCCCTTTTTCGACGTGATGCCCGATGGGCATCTTCGGGAAACAAGATGCTCGACCGACACTGAACCTGGATGAAACTATGTTCCTCGCCGCCTCCGACCCTCGCGTCGTCCCTGACAGCGACCAGCGAGCTTCATGGGAGTCCAAGGACCGGCAGCTGCTTGCCCGGATACGCCTGTCCGCACTGCGTTGCCGGTCGCGGAGCCGGATCGAACTGGCGCAGGCCTGCGCCATGGTTGGCACTCGGCGGGACATTCCGCCGGAAACCGTGCTCGATGCTTTGATCCGGACGTTGGGTGAAACGCTCGGCCGCTCCCCCCGCTTTTACCGACCGACCGCTCGAGCGCTGTCCTTCGACGAAAGCTGGCTGCTGCGCCTGATCGCCGCTCTGCGCGACGACGACCTGACCAGCGCCACATTCCTGTTGCACAGCCGCGTGCCAGCGCAGGTCCGACGGTCTCTGGTTCACCTGGTCGCTCGTGTCGCGTCCGATAGTGACGCGTTGACACGCTTGGCGGACGCGACAGATGATCCGGCATCCCCGAAGCTGGAAAGGATTGCGTCATGACACAGCCTGCCATCGAGTTGAGCCCCGACGCTCGGAAGGAGATCGCCGAGGCGCTGAACCAGAGCGTGGCCGAGACCGCGGTCACCACCATGCTCGCCCAGAACTTCCACTGGAACGTCACCGGCATGGCTTTCGGTGAACTCCATCGTCTGTTCCAGGAGATCTACGAGGATCACTTTCAGGCGCAGGACGATCTTGCCGAGCGTATCCGCGCCCTGAACGAGCATGCCGAGGGCAAACTTGCCGGCATGCTCGCGCGATCAAAGGTAGAAGAGCATGACGGCCACCAAAGCGATCGCGAAATGGTCGACATTCTGATGAAAGCGCAGGAGACCATTGCTGCTACGCTGGGGGGTCTTGGCGAACTCGCAGCCAATCACGGTGATACTTTGACCGAGGATCTCGCCATCGAACGCGGGCGGACCCATGAGAAATTTGCCTGGATGCTGCGCGCGCACCTCGGCTGATAACCGGCGACCAAGGCGGTCGAGCGGCGCCCCGAGGGCGTCGTTCTCCGTGTCGGAAGGGCCCGCAGGGCACGCGCTCGGCCCATACTCGCCGTCGGGCCCGCCATCTGGGATCAGGCTTTCAACCAGCCCGACCGTCTGCCGAAGGGACAGACCGAAAAGCACTTTCAGGGTGAGGCATGTCTGGATCGCAGCGTCCGAAAAGGTCTCGGATCGGCCACGTTTGCCGGTCTTGCCGGCCTGCCTGACCATCTCGGGATCGAACCAGACCGACAGCGGGCCGCGCTTGCGCCCCGCCGCATCGTAGCCGGACCAGTTCGTCGTGCGGTAGCCGATCGGGGAAGGCTTCGGCATGCTCCCCGAGCCAACCGTCAGCACGCGCTCATCGATATGCGCAACAGGTTTCATGCCTCTTTCTTCGTGCGAATGACGGCGCGTACCGGCGACAGGGGTTCGGGAAGCCAGTTTGCGCCGTTCAGTCGGCATTGCGCTGCGATTGCGGCGCCGGCCGAGTCGCAACCTCGCCCGCGACGTTAAATGCAGAAGGGCGCGGTGACCCTTCAGCGGCCTCCGCGCCATGTCCGCGCCCGGCAACGGCCCGCAACCCTTTGGCGCTGCGCATGCAGGCCGGTAGGGTAAGCAGGGCGGCCGGCCATGGCGCATTTGAGGGCGCTTCACGCCACGGATGAACTGGGCTGCACCCCAAAGAAGCACCCCTGCGCCCTTGCCCCACACTCCGCATGAGCGGCCCTCCACTTCGCGCTTTCCGCCCTCGAGCCGCCCCCGTCTGCCGTGGCCGACCGAATGCGTCCGGTAGCCCCGCCCGCACGCAACTATCGATTCTGCCTGAATTCAAATATTATACAATCTTGTTATGCAAACTTTATCCCGGCTACGATGCTTGCGAATCGGCGGCGCAAGGGAGGTGTGGCAGGTGACGAAAAAGGGCGAGAGCACGACAGGCCCGACCAGCGGAACGCGCAAGCGCGGCGCCGTGACGGTCTATCAGGCGCTGCGCGAAGAGATCCTTACATTGAAGCGCGAACCGGGCAGCGCGCTTGATGAAACCGCGATTGCAAAATCGTTCGAACTGTCCCGGACCCCGGTGCGCGAAGCGATCCTGATGCTGTCCGGAGAGCGCCTCGTGAAGGTGTTGCCGAACCGCTCCTGCATTGTCGAGCCGCTCACCATGCACCAGCTGCGCGAGATGCTCGACACCTGGTTGATCCTTGGTCGCGCCTTGTCACAGCACCTCAGCCGGGCCGAAATCCCAGTCGACACGCCGATGATGCAGGACCGGGTCCGGGCGTTGACCGATACCATTGGCCACGCAAGCGAGCTCGACACCGCGCTGGCCCTGCTGCAGCTCCAGCGCGGCTATGCCGATCTGGCGAAGAACTTCTTTCTTGCCCGCTACTACCTGCAATGTCTCGATGCCGGGCGGCGGACGATGCTGCTGCTCTATTTTCCCTATGCCTCTGCCGCGGACCTGCACCGGCAGGCCGATCTGCACCGCGACCTTTTCGCCGCGATCGACGTCAAGGACACCGCAGCCTGCAACCGGATCGTCGGCGAGCAGATCGCGGACATCCTGCAGATCATTCAACACTCCCTCGTGCCCGTGGCGGCCGACGCGGTCGATCTTTCGACCTCGGCGCTCGACCTCGGCCACCCGCTTCCGACCTGACCCCGCCCTCGTGCCCTTTCCTTTCAAGCAAAGTAGCTCCGATGACCGCCACCGCCTTTATCAATGCCCGTCTTCCCGACCTTGAAACCGGGAGGCTGACGGAACCGACGACCGTCGTTGTCGAGGGAGATCGGATCGCTTCCGTCGGCGTGCCCGCCCCCGCCGCCGCGACCCCCTACGATATTGCGGGCAAGACGTTGATGCCCGGTCTGATCGACGCGCATTTTCATGTGGTGGCCCACAGTCTGAACCTTTGGGACAACGCCATCGCGCCGGACTCGCTTGCGGCGTTCCGGGCCGGCGCGATCATGCGCGAGAAGCTGGATCAGGGCTTTACCACGGTCCGCGATCTTGGTGGCGCTGATCTGGGACTGGTGCGCGCCGTGCAAGAAGGGCACATCGACGGCCCGGATCTGGTCATCTGCGGCAAAGGCCTGTCGATGACCGGCGGCCACACGGACCTGCGCGCGCGCAGCGACGTGCGCCCAGACGCGCTTGGCTGGCGGCTGGGCAACATGGGGGTTCTGGTTGATGGCGTGGATGAGGTCCGCCGCACCTGCCGCAAGATGCTCAAGGAGGGGGCCAAGTTCATCAAGGTGATGGCCAATGGCGGGGTCTCCTCTCCGAACGATCCGATCGATGCGCTGCAGTATTCGGATGCCGAAATTCGCGCGATGGTCGAAGAAGCCCGTAACGCCAACACCTACGTCGCCGCCCATGTCTATCACGACGACGCGATCCGACGCTGCGTCGATCTGGGCGTTCATTCGCTGGAGCATTGCAATCTGATCCGGCCCGAAACCGCCCGGCGGGCCGCCGAGGCCGGCTGCATCGCCGTGCCGACGCTTGTCGCCTATGAGGGGCTCAAGGTGGAGGGGGCCGCGCTTGGCCTTGATGCCGCGTCTCAGGCGAAGATCGACGTCGTCCGCGACGCAGGCATCGAAAGCCTGGGGATCATGCGCGACGCCGGCCTGCCGATGGCCTTTGGCACCGATCTTCTGGGCGAGCTGCGCAAATATGGCGGCATGGAATTCGACCTTCTGGCCCGTGTCCTGACTCCGGCAGAGATCATCGACAGCGCGACCCGCATCGCCGCCCGCCTGTGCCAGCAGGAAGGGGAAATCGGCGTCATTGCCGCCGGGGCCCGCGCCGACATGATCGTGATCGACGGCGATCCGTTCGACGATGTCACCATCCTTGGCAGACCCGAACATCACCTAACCTGCGTGATCAAATCCGGGCGTATGGCCCGCCAATTTCCAAAGAAGGCCGCCGCATGACCGCCCTGCCCTATGACATGAGCCATATTCAGACCCTTCTGGCCGGGCCGGAGAGCGCACGGGCGCTGTTGCGATATGTGGTCCGCGGCCTCAACCGCGACGTGGGCTCGAAGCTCACCAGCGCGTCGATCTTCGACCTTGAGAACATGCGCAGCCGCCGGATCCATTCCGACAACTCCGAGGCCTATCCCGTCGGCAACTACAAGCAGATCGACCGGAACCTGTTCTTCACGACCGTTCTGGAGAATGCCCAGCCCTTCGTCACCAGCCGGATCGAGCAGATCGCCGAGGTGTTCTTCGACTGGCGCAAGATCCAAGCGCTTGGCTTCGAAAGCAACATGAACCTGCCCGCCGTTGTCGATGGCAAGGTGATCGGCACGATCAACATGCTCGCACCGGCCGGACATTTCACCGGCGAGAAGATTGCCGCGGCGCTGGCGTGGCAGCCGATTGTCACCCTGTGTTTCCTTCTCACCGCGCGCGACGAGACGCTCACCGCGTCAGTTCCCGAGGCCGACGCCGTGATGGAGCGCGCCTGACCCTCGAAACCGAAATCACCAACCACCAACAAGGAGATCAAACCATTGAAGAATATCATGAAACTCGCGGCCCTCACCACGGCCCTATCGCCGGTGGCGGCGCTTGCGCAAGACGATCAGATTTCGATCGCCTATCTTGCCTCGTCCAGCCAGAACGGTTTCAACCAGTCGATCTATGACGGCATCCAGCGTGCCGCGGCCGAGTATGACAATGTCTCCGTCGAGATCTTCGACGGTGAATTTTCCGCTCCGGTCCAGTTTACGCAGGTCGAGGACCTTGTCGCCGGTGGAAGGTTTGACGGAATGGTCGTGACGCCGAACGACACGGTCGGCATCGCAACCGCACTGGAAGAGGCGACCGCCGCAGGGGTCAAGGTTGCCGCCACGCTGTTCCCCATCGGCCCGGACCTGTCGAACATGCAGCCACAGGTCGAGGGCTTGGTGACCACCGTGGCCTCGGACCCCGCAATCGGCGCGACCAAACAGGCGGAAGAGGTCGTCGAGTTCTGCGAGGACCGCGACCCCTGCAAGGTTGTCATCCTGATCGGGCAGCTCGTCTTCCCCTTCGACAATGTGCGGTATGAGGCCTACCAGAGCGTTCTGGGCGCCCATGACAACATCGAAATCGTCGCAACCGGCGAAGGCAACTACAGCCCTGACACCTCGCTCAACGCGATGCAGGACATCCTGCAGGCGAACCCGGATCTGGACGTCCTGCTGTCCAATGCGGATCAGCACCTCATGGGGGCAGAGATCGCGATCCTCGATGCCGGGCTGGATCTGGAAGAGATCTACGTGACCGGCGGCGGCCTGAACCAGATTGCGACCGATGCCATCCGCGCGGGCCAGTGGGATTCGACCATCGCCATGCTGCCCCGCTCCATCGGCGAAGCGGCACTCCACGCTCTCGTGGCCTCGGTTACCGGCGAAGAGGTCGAGCCCTGGATCGACGAGTCCACGCTGGGGGACGTGCCTGCGATCGTGACCCATGAGTGGCTGCTCGAGAACCCCGAGTTCGAAGCCGAGTGGCAGGGCTGAGACGACCGCATCGACCGGCCTGCCACGGTGCGGGCCGGTCGACCCAAAGGGAGGGGCCGGCATGACGGACACAGAAATCGCAGTACGGATGCGCGGCGTGGCCAAGAGCTTCGGCAAGACCCGCATCCTCAACGACATCTCGATCGATTTTCTGCAAGGATCGGTTCACGCGCTGGTGGGCGAGAACGGGGCCGGAAAATCGAGCGTGGGGAAGATCATCGGCGGGTATTATGCCGCCGATGAAGGCACGGTCGAGATCAACGGCGAAACCGTAAGCCGCTTTTCACCCCGCGATGCGCTGCAACGCGGCGTCGCGATGATCCATCAGGAATTGCAGCTGGTGCCCGAACTGACCGTCTTGCAGAACGTCTTTCTCGGCCTTGAAAGCCAGTATGCGGGCGTTCTGGTTCAAGGCGACCTCGCGCGGTTCCGTGCGCTTGAGGAAACCTGCCAGTTCGGGCTCGACCCCCATGCCAAGGTCGCGCGGCTGCGCATCGCCGAGCGCCAGAAGGTCGAAATCATGCGCGCCGTCGCGCGCGAGGCGCGGATCATCATCATGGACGAGCCGACGTCGTCGCTGACCGAGGACGAAGCGGAGCGCCTGCACGCGCTGATCGCGCGGCTCAAAGCCCGCGGCAAGACCATCATCTATGTCAGCCACTTTCTGGATCATATCATTGCCAACTGTGACCGGGTCACCGTCATGCGCGACGGCCGGGTGATCCACACGGATTCCATGGCCGGAGAGACCAAGCAGTCCCTGGTCGACTCGATGCTCGGACAGGCCTCCGAGATCTCGTGGCCGGCCCTGCCCGCCGCGCCCGCTGCCGCAGTGCCGCCACTGGTGGAGCTGAAGGAGGTTTGCAGCGACACGGGCCTTGACGGCGTATCGCTCACGATCCGCCCCGGTGAGATTGTCGGGCTGATCGGACTTGTCGGGTCCGGCCGCAGCGAGATCGGGCGCGTCCTTTTCGGCGCCGACCGGATCACCTCGGGCTCCTATCTGCTTGATGGACAGGATCAGGATCGCCTGACGATCAACAAGGCCGTGCAGCAGGGCCTGGCCCTTGTTCCCGAGGACCGGCGCAAACAGGGGCTCGTCCTGACCCAGACGACCCGTCCCAATGTCAGCCTTGCCTCGCTGGACAAGATCTCGCGCTACGGTGTGCTGAATCCGCGCCGCGAACGGGCGCGGGTGGAACGGATGATCGATCATTTCGGCATTGTCCCCCGGCGCGTCGACGGGGATGTGGCGTTCTACTCGGGCGGCAACCAGCAAAAGGTTCTGCTGTCGAAATGGGCGGTCGAGACACCCCGGCTCCTCATCCTCGACGAGCCGAGCCGCGGCGTCGACATCGGCGCACGACAGCGCATTCACGAATTCATCGTCGAGATGGCGGAGGCGGGCACGGCGATCTTGCTGATCTCTTCCGAGATCGAGGAAGTCATCAACCTGTCACACCGCGGCTACCTCATGAGCGGAGGCCGCATTTTTGCCGAAGCCTCCTGCGCCGATCTGAACGTCGATGAGGCGCTGAACCGAATATTTCACGAACAAGGCGCGGACCCGTCAAGCCCAGAGAGAATCATCGCATGACCGACACCTATTTGACAGACAAGCCAGACCCGAAGATCACCCGCGCAAGCGTCGGACAATTCGCCCAGCAATACGGAGTGCTGATCATCATCGTTGCGCTGCTCATCGGGTTGAGCTTCGCCTCGGACAGCTTCTTCACAGCGCGCAACCTGCTCAACATCCTCAATCAATCCGCACCGCTGGCGATCATCGCCTGCGCCCTGACGCTTGTGATCATCGGTGGCGGCTTCGATCTGTCCACCGGCGCGATCTTCGGCGTGGCCTCGGTGTCGGCCGGCTATATCGCGATCAACGTCGATCCCTATCTGGCGATCCTCGCCGGGCCCGTGATCGGGCTGGGACTTGGGGCCATCAACGGCCTTATCATCACCGGCTTTGGCGTGCATTCCTTTCTGGTCACCTTGGCCACCAGCCTTGTTTATCGCGGCGTGGCCATCCTGATCACCGGGGGCGCCTTGATCCCCGTGCGGATCGCCGAATTCTCATGGCTGGGACGGGAGCGGATCGGCATGGTCAACGTGGCCGTCATCGTCCTTGTCCTCTTCATGCTTCTGATGATGTTCCTGCTCAACCGCACGACGTTCGGGCGCAAGGTCTTTGCCGTGGGCGGCAACGAAGAGGCGGCGCTGCTCTCGGGCATCCGCACCAATCTGATCAAGATCATGACGTTCTGCCTGTCGGGCGGGGCGGCGGGCCTTGCCGGTGTCATTGCCGTGTCGCGCATTTCCATGGCGGAACCGCAGGCCGGCATGGGGCTCGAGCTCGAGGCCATCGCGGCGGTGATCCTAGGGGGCACATCGATCATGGGCGGCTCGGGCGCGGTCTGGCGGTCGGTGTCGGGCGTGCTGCTGATCGCGCTGATTGGCAACGGGTTCAACATCCTCAACGTCAATCCGTTCTTCAAGGATCTGACGACCGGCGTGATCATCGTCGTGGCCGTGGCCCTTGCGGCCTCGGCCTCGCGCAGCCGCTGATCCCGGACGGTGCCACACAATCCCGGATGCGGTGCGCCGCATCCGGTCCCATCACTCTGAACAAGAAGGTCACAAAATGGACAATACCGTCACCCGTGTGTCGACCGACGTCGGCGGAACCTTTACCGATCTGGTCTATTTCGAAACCGACACCTTGACCGGCGTGCAGACCGTGCGCACCGCGAAATCCGACACCACGCCGCCGAACTTCGAGCAGGGCGTCCTCAACGTGCTCGAGCGGGGCGCGGTCGATGTCGATGCGGTCGACATGTTCACCCACGGCACCACCGTCGTGATTAACGCGCTAACCGAGCGCAAGGGTGCCAAGGTCGGCCTGATCACCACCAGGGGCTTCCGCGACGTACTGGAAATCGGACGTGGCAACCGGCCCGACTTCTTCAACCTGATGTACAAGAAGCCCACGCCCTTCGTGCCACGTTACCTGCGGCGCGAGATCGTCGGCCGCATGGATTATCAAGGCAACGAGGTCACGCCCCTGTCATTCGACGGGCTGGATGAAACCCTTGATCTGTTCCGCGCCGAAGGGATCGAGGCGGTCGCCATCTGCCTGCTGCACGCCTATACCAACACCGCCCATGAAGAAGCCCTTGCCCAGGAGGTGGCAAAGCGCTGGCCCGAGGTCGCGGTGGTCGCCTCGCACCAGATCACCCGCGAGTGGCGCGAGTATGAGCGCACCAACACCACGATCCTGTCGGCCTTCGTCCAGCCCAAGGCGCAGCGCTATCTTGAGAAGCTCGAAACCGGGCTGACCGAAGGAGGCTACAAGGGCCGGCTTTATATCATGCAGTCCAACTGCGGCGTTGACTCGCTCGAGGCGACGAAAGCGGTGCCAATCACCATGGTCGAAAGCGGTCCGGCCTCGGGCTTCTGGGGCGCGGCAGAGCTGGGCCGCATCATCGGAGAGCCGAACATTCTGGCGCTGGATATCGGCGGCACCACGGCGAAATGCTCGCTTATCGAAAAGCATCAGGTCAAGATCAAGACCGACTACTGGATCGAGCGCAACGGCAAGTCCGCCGGCTATCCGATCATGGTGCCGGTGGTCGACCTGGTCGAGATCGGCAACGGGGGCGGTTCGATCGCTTGGGTGGATGATTTCGGCAAGATGCACGTGGGTCCGCAATCCGCCGGCGCCTCGCCCGGGCCGGCCTCATACGGGCGCGGCGGCGAGAACGTGACAACGACGGACGCGAACCTTGCCCTTGGCCGGATCAACAAGGACTACTTCTGCGGGGGCACCGTCGAAGCGGACATGGCCGCTATGGAAAGAGGTTTCGAGAAACTTTCCGGCGAGCTTGGCGTCAGCCCCGCCGAAGCCGCGCGCGGCATCGTGCGCATCGCCAACTCCAACATGGTCAACGCGCTCAAGCTCGTCTCCGTGAACCGCGGCTATGACCCGCGCGACTTCACCCTTGTCGTCTTTGGCGGCGGCGGACCGATGCACGGTGTGGCCTTGGGCCAGGAACTGGGCGTCAAGAAGGTGGTCGTGCCCCGCGGCGCGCCCGTCTTCTCGGCGTGGGGCATGATGATGTCGGACCTGCGGCGCGATTATTTCGTGACCAAGCTTCAGGACGCCGACGACCATGAAGCTCTGGATAGCCTGCTGCATCACACGATGGAGCTGGCCCGCGAAGAGCTGGGGCGCGAAGGAGTGGCGCGGGATGCCGTGCAGCTGTCACCGCTGATCCGCTGCCGCTACCAGAACCAGGAATTCGGCGTCGAGGTTCCGATCCCGGCCGGCCCGGTGACCGTCGAGACGTTGCAGAAAATGGTTGCCGAGTTCCACGTCCGTTACAAACGCGAATACACCTACACGCTGGACGCGGCCGTCGAGATCACCGGCATCCATCTGATCGCCGCAAGCGAGGTCGGCAAACTGGAAATCGTGCCCCTTCCCAAAAGCGGCGCTGCCCTGGCCGATGCGATGAAGGGCGAGCGTGAGGTCGACTATGCCACCGAGGGCACTCATGTCGCCACCATCTACAACGGCGAGAAGCTTGAACCCGGCATGACCTTTGCAGGCCCGGCCATCATCGAAGATCCCGGCACGACGGTGGTGGTCCACCCCGGCAACACCGTGTCGATCGACGATTTCGGCAACATCCATATCGAAACGCGGAGCTGACCCATGACAAAGCAAGATACGTTCACCCATGATCCCGTCACCTTCGACATCATCCAGAACGGAATTCAGGCCGTGGCAGACGAGATGTTCGTCGCCCAGGTGAAAACCTCGATGAGCGCGATCATCTACGAGGTGCTCGACCTTTCGACGTCGATCCTAGATGCCAAGGGCGAAATCGCGGCCTCGGGGGCGGGCATTCCCGCGTTCATCGGCGTTCTCGACAAGGCAATCCACGGCATCCTGCAGAAGTTTCCGCTGGACGACATCCGCCCCGGTGACCTTTTTGCAACCAACGATCCCTATTACGGCGGCGTCAGCCATCTCAACGATATGGTTCTGGCCTCTCCGGTCTTCTCCGAAGGTCGTCTGGTCGCTTGGGTCGCCAATATCGCCCACTGGAACGACGTGGGCGGCATGGTGCCGGGGTCCATGTCGTCGGATGCCACCGAAATCTTCCAGGAAGGCGTGCGCATTCCGGCAGTGAAGCTGTTCGACAGGGGCGAGGAAAACAAGGCGGTGTTTGACATTCTTTATGTCAACACGCGGCTGCCCGATTACCTGCGGGGGGATCTTTGGGCCGGCATCGCGGGCTTGCGGATCGGCGAACGTCGCGTCCTCGAGATCATTGAAAAATACGGCACCGATATCTTCGAAGCCGCGATTGCCGATTTCATGGACTTCGGCGAAACCCGCGCCCGCGCCGCGCTCAAGACACTGCCTGAAGGCACCTACAGCTTCGAGGAAGAGCAGGACTCGGGCCAGATCCACAAGGTCGAGATCACCATCAGCAAGGATGAATTTCTTGTCGATCTCACGGACAATCCGGCACAGGCCGGCTCTTCCAACTCCTCGCGCGAGGGAACCGAGATTGCCGTGCAACTGGCGTTCAAGTCCTTCACCGATCCGGACGCGCCGGGCAATGGTGGCTTTTTCCGCCCGCTCACGGTCAAGACCACGCCAGGCACCATCTTCCACGTTCAGGAACCCGGGGCCTTGGGCTATTATTCCGAGGTCGAGATCCGGCTCTTCGACATGCTGCTGCGTGCCCTGGCCCACCATTTTCCCGGCGTCGTGCCCGCGGGCAACTTCGCGTCGATCTGCGGCACCGTAGTGGGCGGCCCCCACCCGGACACCGGGCGGCATTACACCATCGTCGAACCCCAGGTCGGCGGCTGGGGGGCCTGGCAGGGGAACGACGGTCCCTCCGGCCAGTTCTCGGGGTTCCATGGCGAAACCTTCAACTGCCCCGCAGAAGTGGCCGAAGCTCGCTATGGGCTGACCGTGGATCAGGTCGCGCTCAACCCCGAACTGGGAGGTGAGGGCCAATGGCGGGGCGGAAAAGGGATCGACGTGCATTACCGCGTCCGGGCCGACAACAATTTCCTGTCGGTGGGCTACACCCGCTCGCGCATTCCGCCGTGGGGTGTCAATGGCGGGCGTGATGGCTCGTGCAACTACGTCGAGGTTCTGCGCACCGATGGCAGCTCCGAACGCCATGCTTTTGCGACCAATGTCGAAGTGAACACCGACGATGTGATCCGCGTCGTGACCGGCAACGGCGGTGGCTTCGGGGACCCGGCGAAACGCAGCGCCGAAGACCTCGCGCGGGACATCCGTGACGAATACCTGACGCCAGAGCGCGCGCGTGAGGTTTACGGCCACCAGGGTTAAGCCCCGGGGCACGCCATTCCCTTGGCGTGCCTTGGTCCATTCCTTCCTTCGCCACATAGTCAACGCCGATGACTGCGTTGAGCGGACCACATTTGCACAACACCAGGGGCAGGATGTTCCGCTTGCCGGTTCAGCAGGACCGCAAAGCGATTTCAGCCCCATTTCTCGCTGTTCGGCCGCTAGAAGCCTCAGGTCAGCATGTCCAAAGCATAGGTGATGGCCTCAGGCGCCGCGTCGAAACGGGCGACCGGCTGGCTGAGGATCGTGACGGGCACGGCGGCGATGAATTGTGCGACCGAGACGACCGGCTCGCCCTCCACCTGGAGCACCGGATTGGCGAATACATCGAACCGCGTCATCAGAACGGGCGGAACCGCGCCAAGGGCGCGTCGTGGGCTTCGACGTAGGAGTTGGAGCTTTCCAAGGCTGCCGCATTTTCGGCCTTCCGGCGTTCGGCCTTGGCGCAGGCGACCGCGTGGCGCACATCTTCCTCGGCGGCGCGGGACATTCCCCTTGAACGCGCGCCCCGGACAGCAAGGCCGCCGCCGCCCCCAGGCCCCGACACCGTCAACCCCGTCGAGACGCCAGCCAGCAATCCGGCGGGCAAGATCGCCCTTGTGGTCGTCCTTCTGCTGCTTGTGCTGATCGCGATCCATGCGCTCAGCGACCGATGGCGCCCGCCACATCGCGGGAAATCGTCTCGGCCCATGTGGTGCAGATCGCCGCCCGCCTGCCCGGCGAAATCACCCGGGTGGTGGTGGCCGACGACGCGGTGGTCGAAGCGGGCGACGTGCTGTTCGAACTCGGCCCCCGCCCCCTCGAGCTTGTTCCGGCACAGGCCGAAGCCAACCTTCCCACGACAGCGCAGAATATCAGCGCGTCAAGCGCGTCTCTGGTCGCGGCGCAGGCGCAGTTGGAGCGCGCGCAGTATGATCTGGCCTCGACCATCATGCGCGCGCCGCATCTGGGCGTGGTCACCAATGTCACCCTGTCGGAGGGGCAGTATATCGGCGGCGGGAAACCCGCCCTGACCTTCATCGACTCCGGCGCCGCCTGGATCACGGTGGATCTGCGCGAGAACCCGTTGCAGCAGGTCGATCCGGGCGAGCCTGCGCATCTTCTGTTCGACGCGCTGCCGGGGCGGATCCTCGAGGGGCGGGTCGAGAGCATCGCCTGGGGCATCAATCCGGGCCGCAATGCCCAGGGCGGTCTGGTGGTGAACCAGACCGCGAACCGCCGGTTCGAACCGGCGTGGCAGATCCCCGTGCGGATCGAGCCGGCCGGCGGGATGGAGAACTTGTCCGACGCCGTGCGCGTCGGCGGCAAGGTGCATGCGGTCGACTATGGCAGCGGCACCGGCAACCCGATCGCCCAGGCCGCCGCAATGTATGTCACCCCGCGCTCCGTTCTCTCCGAGGATCCGCTGTACGCGGTGCGTCTGGCGCTGACCTTTGCGACGATCCCGATCCTCAACCCGGCGCTACCGCCGATCCTTGCCGCCTTGCCCGTGGGGCTGATCGTGGCGCAGCGCGGGACGTTCAGCCCGGCGCGGATGCTCGCAGCGCCGGTGGTGATGATCCTGCTTGTCCATGTCATGACGTGGTGCGTCGAACAGTTGCGCCCGATGCCCGTGGTCCATGTGGGGGCGATGTGGCCGACCTGTTTCTTCGGCTTCCGGATGGTGCTGCAAACCGGCGCGATGGCGGGCATGCTGATCCTGACCGTCGCCGTGCTGATGTCGGTCATGGGAATGAACGGCAATGCCCCGGTCGAGGCGATGCGCGGCGATTTCGTGAAGACCTCTCTCGTGTCGGCGGTGCTCGGGCCGCTGGTCCATCTGCTGCTGGCCGCCCGCACGCGGGAGATTCACGAGGATGATCCGAGACCCAACCCCGGGCGCATCAACACCGCAGCCGCGCACAGATAAAATACTCTGTCCGATTTTTTTGTCGACATTGAGTATGCAACAGGCTTATGTAAGCCGGAACCCGATGCCGTGGCCCCGTAAACGGGGACGGATTATTGAGGCGATGCCGTAGAATAAAGGAATGACGGATGGACAATGCTGTTTTCACTGGCACCATGCCAGCACTGATGACCCCTTGCAGAGAGGATCGCACCCCCGATTTCGATGCGCTCGTCCGCAAGGGGCGTGAGCTTGTAAATGCAGGCATGTCCGCTGTCGTCTATTGCGGCTCCATGGGCGACTGGCCCCTGCTGACCGACGAGCAACGCATGCAGGGCGTGGAAGCCCTGGTGAAGGCGGGCCTCAAGGTTGTCGTCGGCACCGGTGCCGTGAACACCAGGATTGCCGCCGAACACGCCGCCCACGCCGCCCGCGTCGGCGCGGCCGGTCTGATGCTGATTCCCCGCGTGATGTCGCGCGGCGCGTCGATCCCTGCACAAAAGGCGCACTTCAAGGCGATCCTGTCTGCCGCCCCCGACCTGCCAGCGGTGATCTACAACTCGCCCCACTACGGCTTCTCCACCGGCGCGGACCTGTTCTTTGCCCTCAAGAGCGAGCACCCGAACCTCGTTGGTTTCAAGGAATTCGGCGGCAAGGCGGCCCTCACCTATGCGGCCGAGCATATCTCGAGCGGCAACCCCGACGTGACGCTGATGGTCGGCGTCGACACCACCGTGTTCCACGGCTTCGTCAATTGCGGCGCGACTGGTGCGATCACCGGGATCGGCAATGTGCTGCCCAAGGAAGTGCTGCATCTGGTCGAGCTGTCGCAGAAAGCCGCCAAGGGTGACGTGGACGCCCGCCGCCGCGCGCAAGAGCTTGAGCAGGCGCTTTATGTCTTGTCCAAGTTCGACGAGGAAGGCGACCTCGTGCTCTACTACAAGCACCTGATGGTGCGCGGCGGGAACGAGGAATACCGCCTGCACTTCAATGAGACCGATGAGCTGAGCGATGCGCAGCGCGCCTTTGCCGACGTCCAGTATGACCTGTTCAAGACGTGGTATGCCGAGTGGTCCAAAGCGGCCTGATGCGAAAACCGGACACCCCTGCGGGTGTCTGGTCCGATCTTGTTCAGGAAACGATCAACGAGGCGTGGCCGCTCGAGCCGCGCCTTCTTTTTCCAGCCGGTCGAGTTCGTCCAGCTCGGCCTTGGTCAGGGGAATCCCGTCGCGCAGGGCTTCGGCCCGGGCGGCGAAACGGCGCTGGCCGGGCAGGCGCGCGCCCTGCCCTTCGATCGCGCCGATAAAGGCTTCTGCCGTCGCGCGCGGATCGGCGCGGCCCCCTGCGAAACGCTCGGGATCGAAGGCGAGGACAAGCTCACCATGGCGGGGGGCGATCGTCGTCGTGCCGAGCCACTCCAGCGCCTTGTCCGAGGTGAAATCCCCGATCAATGCGCCTGCCAGCAATTCGATCATCGTCGAGATCGCCGACCCCTTGTGCCCGCCGAAGGGCAGCATCGCCCCGTCCAGTGCGGCTTCGGGGCTGGTGGTGGGCTGGCCGTCGGCGTCCAACGCCCAGCCCTCGGGCAGGGGATTGCCGGCGCGGCGATAAAGCTCGATCTCGCCCCGGGCGACGACGCTGGTGGCGAAGTCGAAAACGTAAGGGCTCTTGCCCTCGCGCGGCCAGCCGAAGGCGAAGGGGTTCGTGCCGAGCAAGGGCTCGGTGCCGCCGACCGGCGCGACGGTGGCGTAGCTGGGGCACATGGCCATCCCTGCCAGCCCTTCGGCGGTGATGTCCTCGATCTCGGGCCAGAGCGCCGCGAAATGCACGCAGTCGTTGATCACCAGCGCGGCCAAACCGCTTTTGCGCGCCTGCTCGGCCAGCACCGGGAGCCCGCGCGCGAACGCAAGGTTCGAAAACCCGCCCTTGGCGTCCACCCGAATGATGACCCCGTCCGGTTCTGCCACCTCCGGATCGGCGTCGGGCACGACCTTGCCCGCTTCCAGCGTACGCAGACAGCCCGCGATGCGGTAGATGCCGTGGGACTTGCACCCGTCCCGCTCTCCCGCGACGATCGCCCGGCCAAGGGCGGCCGCGTGATCCGCCGAAAACCCGCCCGTGACGAAAATCGCTTCGACCCGCTCGGTCAACGCCTCGACCGAAACCAACTCATGAGACATCCGACCCTCCTTTACCCTTGGGATACTTCGTGAACTGGATAGGCGGGCGGGGGTCATTCAGCAAGCTAGTATTTTTTATGTCGACAACATCCGGGCCCCATCCTAGGGTCCTGTTCGACAGGACTGGCACGACCTTGCCGGTCCGCGGGCTTTAGTCGGAGGACCCATGCGCAGCAGCAAGATCGTTCATATCATATCCGCCCATGCGGAAGGCGAAGTCGGCGATGTCATCGTCGGCGGCGTGGCCCCGCCACCCGGTGACACGATCTGGGAGCAATCCCGCCGGATCGAACGGGACGGCACGCTGCGCGACTTCGTCCTCAATGAACCGCGCGGCGGTGTCTTCCGGCACGTGAACCTTCTGGTGCCGCCCAAGGACCCCCGCGCCGATGCGGCTTTTATCATCATGGAACCCGAGGACACGCCGCCGATGTCCGGCTCCAACAGCATCTGCGTCTCCACTGTGCTGCTCGACAGCGGGCTGGTGCCGATGCAGGAGCCGGTGACGGAAATGGTGCTCGAAGCGCCGGGCGGTCTGGTTCAGGTCCGCGCGGAATGTTCCGGCGGCAAGGCGCAGCGCATCTTTGTCGAGAACCTGCCCAGCTATGCAGACCGGCTGGATGCCACGCTCGAGGTCGAGGGCATCGGCACGCTGACCGTCGACACCGCCTATGGCGGAGACAGCTTCGTGGTCGTGGACGCCGAAGCGCTTGGCCTGTCGCTGGTCGAGGATGAGGCGCACAAGATTGCCCGCATGGGCGTGAAGATCACCGAGGCCGCAACCAAGGCCCTGCCCTTCCGCCACCCGACGAACCCGGACTGGAACCACTATTCCTTCTGCCTGTTCGCCGGTCCGATGGGCCACGACGAGAACGGAATGCGCAGCCGTCAGGCGGTGGCGATCCGCCCCGGCAAGGTTGACCGCTCCCCCACGGGCACGGCGCTCTCGGCGCGTATGGCGCTTTTGTCGGCGCGGGGGAAAATGGGGCCGGACGACAGGCTAACGGCGGAATCGCTGATCGGCTCGACCTTTTCGGGCCGTATCCTGGGCGATGCGAAAATCGGCGACCGGACCGGCATTCGCCCCGAAATCTCGGGCCGGGGCTGGATCACCGGGACCCATCAGCACATGCTGGATCCCGATGATCCCTGGCCGCGCGGCTACCGGCTCTCGGACAGCTGGGGCGCGCGCTGATCCAGGGGTGCCGTCGCCGCGATCAACCAGTCCCGCACCGCTCCGGACAGGAGCGGTGCAACAGCCTCACGCACCCGCGCGTGATAGCTGTCGATCCAGCCCCGCTCTCCGGCGTCCAGGGCGTCGAGGTCATAAAGACCGAGGTCAATCGGCACCAGCGTCATCGGATCGAATCCGATAAAGCCCGCATCCCGTGCGACCACTTCGACCTGATTTTCCACGCGAATGCCCCAGACGTCCGCCTCGTAGAACCCCGGTTCGAGGGTCAGAACATGGCCCGATCGAAGCGGGAACGGGTTGGGTTTTTGTCCGATCCGGTGGGGGTGTTCATGCACCAGTAGATTGTGACCGACGTTGTGACCGGTGCCGTGATCGTAATCCAGCCCCATGTCCCACAGCGGCGCCCGTGCCAGCGCGTCGATCTGGTGCGGCATCGTCCCGTCGGGGAATTGCGCCCGCGACAGGGCGATGAACCCGCGCAGGACCGCCGTGGCGATGCGGCGCACCTCGTCGCCCACCGGGGCGAAGGCATAGGTCCGCGTCACATCGGTGGTGCCGCCGGCGTATTGACCGCCGGAATCGCACAGGAAGACGGCGTCGCGCGACAGGCGGGCCGAGCCCTGTGCAGGCGGGTGGTAATGGCACATCGCCGCATTGCCGCCGGTCGCGGCGATGGTGACAAAGCTCGGCTCCTGATACGCGTCCGATCGGGCGCGGAAGCTTTCGAGCTGGGCGGCGGCAGCGGATTCATCCGGCCGGTCCTCCCCGCGCATCACCTCTGACAGCCAGTGGCCGAAATGCGCCATGGCCACGGCGTCGTCCAGATGCGCCCGGCGGAACCCGTCGAGTTCCGCCCGGGTCTTCAGCGCCTTTTCGATGGTCACGAGGCCCTTCGCATGACGGCTCTCACCCAAGGCCTGTTCGACCGCGTCCGGCGTGAAGGCGGGGTCGAAGGCGCAGGCCACGGTCTGATCCTTCAGCCAGGGAATAAAGACCTCGATGGGGTGGAGGATCACACCTTCGGGCCGGATGTCCTTGCACTTGAACGGGTCGATGAACCAATGGGCCGCGCCCTCGGCGGTGATGGCGGCAAAGGACAGGGGCAGCGGGTTCATCGCCACGTCGCCCCCGCGCATGTTGAACAGCCAAGCGATGTTGTCGGGCCGCGTTTCGACCCAGACCCCGGCGCCAAGCCCGTCCAACGCCTGCGCCACCCATTGCAGCTTGTCGCCGGCACTGCGGCCCGCTTCCGCCTCGGGCATCGCGCGCAGCGGAGCTTGCGGCATCGCGGGCCGGTCGCTCCAGATTGCATCGAAGGGGTCGTCGCAGGGTGTCAGCGTCGCCGTCCCAGCCTTGTCGCGCAGCCTCTCCATCTGCGCCACGCTCCACCGCATCGGATCATAGCCGATGTTGCGGGCTGCGGCACGGTCACGCAGCCAGTCCCCCAGCGGCGCGTCATGGATGTGGCCGAAGGTCCAGTCGGCCCCGTCCACCTGCTGCGTCGCCTGAATGCCGTAGCGCCCGTCGACCAGAAACACCGCGCCCTCGGCCATCACCAGCGCATGGGCGAGCGTGCCGGTAAAGCCGGTGAGCCAGGCAATGTCGCGATCATGCTCTGGCGCGTCCTCGTTTTGGAAGGCATCGGCGCTGGTCAGGATCACGCCGTCCAGCCCCTGCCCCGCGATCCAGTCGCGCAGGCCGGCAAGGCGGGTGCCGTGATCAACCAAGGTATGCATGTCCATCGAGTGAGTCCTCCATCGCAAAGAGATGCTCCAGAACGCGACCGGTGTGACGCAATCCGTTGTGTTCGTATTCGTTGGTCAGCCAGACCCGCACGTTGCCCACGTCACGGGCGGTCTGCATGGACAGGCTCATGTCCACATACATGTCGTCGGCATAGACCGCCGCCCAGACCGGAACCGCGTTTTCGGCCAGACGGGCATGATCGTAAAGCGGCGCATCCAGCGGCCGCTGCGCCAGCGCTTCAGCGGCCGGTTTGAAAGGCCGCAGCGCGCGGATGTCGTCGAACATCCACGGATAGATCATCTCTCCGGTGAACAGCAGCGGGCGGGCGTCGTCGGCGAAGGCCGGGAATTCGGACAGCAGCTGTTCGGCGGCCCAGCCAGTACGCGCGCCGCCCTGCCCGTAGATCCCTTCGTGAATCGCGGCAAACAGGGGGTTGTCGTCAAAGGCGGTCATGCCGCGCACCGCGCCCAGGAAACTGTCCGACACTTCGCCATCGGCGGCAAAGGCTTCATCCAGCAGCCAGTGCAACGTCTCAAACCCCTCGACGGTGCCCAGCTCCATCCCGAGATATTGCAGCCGCCGCACGCTCAGCACGTCCCCATCGGGCAGGCGCACATCGCCCCGCGCCAGCCGGTCGGCGAGGCGGTCCACCTTGGCGCGATCGCCGGGGTAGCGGTTGAAATAGAGCGCGTTCTTGTGGGCCACGCGGGGATAGGTGTGGCGATAGATCGTCGCTGCATCGGCCTTGACCCCCGCCAGACCGCCGGTGACGTAACAGCCCGCCAGCCCCTCGGGCGCGTGGGACAGATAGGACAGGGTCAAGAACCCGCCGTAACTTTGTCCCAGCGTGAACCACGGCTTGCCGTCAAACAGCGTCTTGCGGATGTGCTCGCAGTCCTTCACCACGCTGTCTGCCCGCAGGCACGACAGGTAATCCGCGCCCTCTTCGGCCCCCATGGCGGCGAACTGACGGCCCTGCACCGGGGTTGACCGGCCTGTGCCGCGCTGGTCCAGCAACAGCACGCGATGGCGCCTCGTGGCCACATCAAGCCAGGCCGGGCCGCGGTTGGGTCGCGGGGATTTGCCCCCCGGCCCGCCTTGCAGGAACACCAGCACCGGCAGATCCTCCTGCATCCGGCCCGGGGCCGTCACCTCACGCGCGAAGACCTCGATCGTCGGGCCGTCGGGCTTGTCCCAGTCCAGGCGAACATCGACCATCCGGTCGCGCGTGTCATAGCCGGGAATTCGTTGCATCGGTTTGCCTGCCTGTAATGAAAGTGAAATTTACCTGACCCGCGGATCAAGCGCTGCATAAAGCAGATCAACGATCAGGTTGGTTGTGACGATGAACAGCCCGCCCAGCATGACCACGCCGATGATGATCGGCCGGTCCTGGTTCTGCACCGCCTGCACGGCCAGCGCGCCGACCCCCTGCAGGCCGAACACCTGTTCGATGACGATCACCCCGCCCAGAAGCACCGCGATATCGGCTCCCAGTTGCGTGACCAGCGGCGTCAGCGTCGCGCGCATCCCGTGGCGATAGACGACCCGCCGTTCGGTCAGGCCCTTGGCGCGGGCGGTGCGGATGTAATCCTCGCCGAGCACCTGCAGAAGCTGGCCCCGCGTCAGGCGCGCATAGATCGCCGCCACGACCAGCGCCAGCGTGGTCCAGGGCAGGGCCAGATGCCAGGCCCATTTGGCGGGGTTCTCCAGAAACGGCGCGTAGCCGCCGGGCGGGAACAGGGTGAAACCTGCGGTGCGCGGCAGGAAATACAGCGTATAAAGCGCCAGCATCCCCAGAACGAAGGTCGGAAACGACAGGCCCAGCAGGATGAAGACCTGCCCCAGCCTGTCCTTCCACGTGCCTGGATTGCGCGCCGAGATGATGCCGATGGGCACCCCCAGCGCCAGCCAGAACAGCACGCCGCCAAACACCAGCGACACGGTGACCGGAATCCGTCGCATGATCAGATCGGTGACCGGCTGTCGATTGCGATAGGAAAAGCCCAGATCACCTTGGGCGGCGCGGGTCACGAAACGCAGATATTGTTCGGGCATGGGCCGATCAAGGCCGAGATTCTCGCGTACCTGCTGCAGCTGTGCCTCGGGGGCCTTGTCGCCCGCCACAACGCGGGCCGGATCGCCGGGGGCCACGAAGAACAGGAAGAAGACGAACAGGCTGAGCGACAACAGAACGAACACACCGAAGGTCAACCGTTTGATAAGAAACGCAATCATGTCTTATCCCTTCGTCAATTTCTTCTTGCGCAGCACCGCGCGGCCGCGTGCGGACGGGTCCAGCGCATCGCGCAACCCGTCGCCCAGAATGTTGAACGCCAGCGTTGAGGCCAGCAGCGCCAGACCGGGGAAGACCACCAGCCACCACGCCACCAGATAGATCGAGTTCGCGCCCGCCTCGGCCAGCATCCCGCCCCAAGACGGTGTCGGTGGCACGATGCCCATCCCCAGATAGGACAGCGTCGCCTCGAACACGATCGCATTCGGGATCAGCATGGTCGTGTAGATGATGATCGTGAGCGCGAGGTTCGGCAGAATGTCCCGCAGCAGGATGTAGCCGTGCCCCGCCCCGAGCGAGCGGCTCGCCTGCACGAACTCCCGCCGCACGAGGGATGTCGTCTCTGCGCGGATCACACGGCCGATGGTCGTCCAGCTGAAGAACACGATGACCGAGACCGACAGTGGCAAGGACGGCCCGAACACCGACACCAGCGCCAGCGCGCACAGCAGAAACGGCACGGACATCACCAGATCCATCAGCCGGCCCAGCACCACGTCGACCCAACCGCCGAAGTAGCCAGCGAGCATGCCCACGGTGACGCCAATGGTCGCCGCCAGAAGCGAGGCAAGCACACCCACCAGCAGCGACACCCGCGCGCCATAAGCGATGCGCACTAGAACGTCGCGGCCCAGCTGGTCCCCGCCCAGCAGGAACTCGGCGTTTGGCCCCACGGGCAAGCCCACCGGCGACAAGGCGGTTTCGCGGTATTGCTCGATCGGCCCGTGGCCGGTCCAGGCTTCGACCAGCGGCGCGCCCACGGCAAAGGCCACCAGCGCGATGATGAACATAAAGGCGATGACGCTCGCCGGATCGTGGGCCAGCCGCCGGAACGTCAGCGACGCCGACGAGCGCTGCACGACCACCGGCGCGTCCTCGGCCTCGGCGGTTTGGGCTTCGGTGGCGGCTTTCCGGCTGCGGGTCTGGAACTGTCCCATCACACGGCCCCCTGTTGTGGCAAGGTTGCAATCAGCTTTCGATGGTCGGGCGCGGCAGGACGAGGCGGTACATGGGATGCCGCCAGCAGGGTGCGGGTGTAATCCTTACGCGGGGCGGCGAAGATCATGCCCGCCTCTTCCAGCTCGATGATCCGCCCACCGTTCATCACCGCGATCCGGTCGCACATGTGGCGCACCACGGTCAGGTCGTGGGAAATGAACAGGCTGGTGAGGTTCAGCTCCTCTTGCAGCTCGCGGATCAGGTTGAGGATCTGCGCCTGGATCGAGACATCGAGCGCCGAGACAGGTTCGTCGAAGATCATCAGATCGGGTTTGAGAGCCAGCGCGCGTGCGATGCCGATGCGCTGCCGCTGGCCGCCGGAAAACTCGTTGGGGAAACGGTTGTAGTGTTCCGGGTTCAACCCCACGAGGCCCATGAGCCTCCGTACTTCGTCCTTGAGCGCGCCCCCCTGCGCCAGCCCGTGAATCTTCAGCGGCGCGCCGATGATCGCGCCCACGCGGCGGCGCGGGTTGAGCGAGCCATAGGGGTCCTGAAACACGATCTGCACCCGTTTGCGCAACTCGCGCCACTCCCGTCCCGAAACGTCGGACAGGCGCGAGCCGTCGAAATCCACCTCGCCGCCGGTGGCGGGCTCAAGGCCCGCGACAATCCGCGCAAGGGTGGATTTCCCGCAGCCGGATTCTCCCACGAGACCCAGCGTTTCGCCCCGGATCACGTCCAGATCGATGCCCTTGATGACCTGCAATTCACGGGTACGCGCAAAGCCCGACGCGATGCGGTAGGTCTTGGTCAGCCCCCGGATCGACACCAGCGGAGCGGCCTCGGTTGCATCGGTGGCGCGGTGCGCATGGCTCAGCGCCTCCATATCGTGGGGCACGGGTTCGAAATGGCAAAGTGCCGCGCTACCGTCGGCATATTCGCGCACCGGCGGTGGCGTGCGGCAAATCTCTTGCACCTGCGGGCAGCGCGGCGCGAAGATGCAGCCCCGGGGCGTGGTCAGCAGGCTGGGCGGGCGTCCGGGGATCGACATCAAGGGCTCATCCGGGCCGGAAATGCCCGGCGAGGACAGCAGCAAGCCTTGGGTGTAGGGATGTGTCGGCGTGCCGAACACGGCGCTGGCGGGGCCGAGCTCCAACCGGTGGCCGGCATAAAGGATCATCACCCGGTCCGCGACCGAAGACAGCAGCCCCAGATCGTGGGTGATCATCACGATGGTCACGCCAAGCTCGTCGCACATCCGCTTGAGCAATTCCATGATCTGCGCCTGCACGGTCACGTCCAGCGCAGTCGTCGGCTCATCGGCGAAGATCAGCGGCGGTTCGAGGATCAGCGCCATGGCGATCATCACGCGCTGACGCATGCCGCCGGAAAACTGGTGCGGGAAATCGTCGAGCCGTGCGGCGGCATTCACGATCCCGACTTTTTCAAGCATCTCTGCCGCACGGCGCCGTGCCTCGGCGTTCGACACGTCCTCATGGGTGTGGATCACCTCGGTGATCTGGCGGCCGATACTATAGTAGGGGTGCAGGCTCGACAACGGGTCCTGAAAGACCATGCCGATCTGGCGCCCGCGCAGGGCCCGCAACTCTTCTTGCGACATCGCCAGAAGGTCCTGCCCCTGAAACAGGCATTCGCCCTCGATCTCCGCCTGCGGCAACAGCCCCATGATCGCCTGGATCAGGACGCTCTTGCCCGATCCGCTTTCCCCGGCGATGCCGAACAGGCTGCCGGCCTCGACCGTGAAGGACAGGTTGCGGGCCGCATGAACGACGCCGTCTTCGGTGGGAATGCGGATGGAGATGTTGCGCGCCTCGATCAACGGCATGGCGGGTCCTTGGGGCTGCTTCGAGGGAAGGGGGAAGAAGAAGAGGCGCGCCACAAAGCCTGCGGCGCGCCCCTGTCGATCAGCGCAGATCAGCGATCGAGCCAGACGTTGGTCCAGTCACCATTCGCGCCCAGGGCGTAGGGCTCGAAATTCTCGACCGCGTCGCTGTGATAGACGACCACGTTCTGCGAGATGAACGGCGCCACCGGTGCGTCGGCCATCACGATCTCATCGACCTCACCCCACAGGCGCGCGGCCTCTTCGACGGAGGTGGCGTTGATCGCTTCCTTGGCGCGGGCGTTCGCCTCATCGTTGTTGTAGTCGGTGTAGTTGTAGGTCTGGTGCCGGCCGTCATAGCTAAACTGCGGCTGGAAGACCGAGCGCGCGGCCCCGCCGGCCCAGTCGGGCGACCAGCTCACCGGGGCGATGTCCCATGCGCCGTCGGTCGTGTTCTGCGGGTTGGTCATATACTTGGAGTAGTAGTCCGCAGCAGAGACGGGGATCAGCTCGATCTCGATACCGGCCTCGGCGAAGCTCGCCTGCAACGTCTGCGCGATGGCGCTTTCGTTGTTGAGGTTGCGGAACGGCATCTTCAGGCTGATCCCGTCGGGATATCCCGCCTCGGCCAACAGTTCGCGGGCCTTTTCGGGATCGCCCTTGGCATCCTCGGAAGGGTAGAGGTCGAAATCGTGATAGCCCAGCAGACCGGGTCCGAAGATCCCGTTCTGGGGTGCGGCCACGAAGGGCCCGCCCAGCTGCTGCACAACGGCGGCCTTGTTGATCGCATAGTTGAGCGCCTGACGCACCCGCAGATCGGCCAGTGCCCCGTCCGCGTTGGAGGACTTGGTGTTGATGAAGATGAAGGCCGTGCGCCCGGTCGAGATCGCGACCAGCTTGTCGTCGCCGGTGGCCTGCAACATCGGGATCAGCGCCGGCGGCACAAGGATGTCGTAGAGCATATCGGCGTCACCGGCCTGGATCTGCTGGATCGCCGCATCGGCCTGAAGCCCGAAGGTCAGCTCGATCTCGTCGACGTAGCCTGCGCGCAGCGGGTCGCTATCAGGATTCCAGGAGGGGTTGCGGACCAGACGGGTCTGCACGTCGGGGATATTCTCGGCCAATGTGTAAGGCCCGGACGAGATGAAGTTCTCGCGGTATTCGGGGCTGTCGGGCAGGTAGTCCAGAACCTCGACCGGCGCAGGCGCCGCTGCAGAGAGCGAGAGCATGTAGATGAAGTCGCCGGCCTCTTCGGTCAGGTTGAACACCACCGTGTCCTCGTCCGGGGTCTCGATGCCGGAGATGTCGTTGTTCTGGATGTAGTCCTTCATGGCCCCGACAGTCGGCTCGACCTCGGCGAAGCCATCACAGAACGTGTCCATGCCTTCGATCAGCGAGACGTAGTAGGTCAGGAACGGCGTGCCGAGCAAGGGGTTGCAGGTCCGCTTGAGGCCGCGTTCGAAATCTTCGGCGACGATGGGGCGGGCGCCGTCGGGCGCGTCCCAAGTGATGCCGTCACGCAGGGTGAAGGTGTAGGTCAGCCCGTCGTTGGACGGCTCCGGCACTTCGGTCGCAAGGTCGGCCTTGGGCGCGATGCGCGCGTCTTCGTCCATCGAGCTTTCGTAGCTGATCAGGGTGCGAGCCGTGGCGCGCACGAAGTTGTTGTCGATCACGGTGGCGACGGTCATCGGGTCCAGCCGGCCCAGATCGCCGGAGCCGAGAATGCGCAGAACGCCGCCATCCTGTCCCTGGGCCAAGGCGGGCATCGCCCCGGCCATTACCAGCGCTACGGCTGTGCTTGCAAAGGCCGCCCGGCGTGCCCCGTCGAAAGACGTGATCATACAATTCTCTCCCTTTATGCTATTATTGTCGACAATGATTATACGAGACGCATATTCTGTCAACCCGACGCGGCGGCGGCGCGATCACGATTGGCCCGCACCCCTTGCCGCACAGGCCGCCCCACTTCGGGCTCCCTTGCCAAGTCTCTGTTCTGAAGTGGGTTTCGTCGCTTTGCCGGTACGTCGACCTGGCAACTGTTTCCGTCAGGCGCCTAGAAAGCTCCATGGTTTGCGCGCTTTGCATGGAGCGTTGGCGATATTGACGAATTTTCGTCCGACCGCAGTGATGATGACTTTGAGATGGCCCCCGAAATCCTGACCCACTGCCAGGCTTGTCGCCAAGGATGACGAGGACGAACAGCGTGGCTGGCAAACGGAAGAACTACAGCGCCGAGTTCAAGGCGAAGGTGGCCTTCGAGGCCATAAGGGGTGAGGCGACGGTCGCAGAACTGGTGGCGAAGCACGGCGTGCATCAGACGGCAATCAATGCCTGGAAGCGCCAAGCGCTCGCGGGCATGGCCGGGAAATTCTCTGGCAAGGCCGGAGCGCACGCCGCCGAGAAGGAGCGTCAGATCGAGAAACTTCACACGAAGATCGGGCAGCGCGTGGTCGAGCGCGATTTTTTGGCCAAAGCCTCCGGCCGGTGAGCGTGGCCCGGAGGCGAGAGATGATCGAACCTCGGCACCCCGCCTTGGCCGTCAGTCGACAATACGCGTTGATCGGCATCAGCCGCTCGGCCTGGTATGGGCTGAGACAGGAGGAGAGCTCGCTGAACCTCGCGCTGATGAAGCTGATCGACGCGCGGTCTGCCAGAGGCCACGCACCACCATGCCCCACCCGGAGCACCGCAGATGGCCTTACCTGCTGCGCGGCAGGGTGATCGACCGACCGAACCAGGTCTGGTGCGCGGATATCACCTGCATTCCGATGCAAAGGGGCTTTCTTCATCTCGTCGCGATCATGGATCGGGCGACGCGCCGCGTTCTCTCCTGGCGGCTGTCAAACACGATGGATGTCGAGTTCTGCATCGAGGCGTTGGAGGACGCGATGCAGCGCCACGGGCTGCCGAAGATCTTCAACTCAGATCAAGGCAGCCAATTCACCAGCCCGCGCTTCACCCAGCTTTTGCTGGACGCAACGGTGAAGATCTCGATGGACGGCCGTGGACGCTGGATGGATAACGTCATGATCGAGCGCCTATGGCGGCCCCTGAAATACGAGTGCGCCTATCTGAACGCGTTCGAGACCGGCTCGGCGGCCCGGGCGGGTATCGGAAGGTGGATCGATTTCTACAACACTGAGCGGCCTCACACGGCGCTCGGTGGACGAACACCGGCCGAGGCCCATGCGGGCCCCGGCTTGAAAGCGGCGGCATGATCAACAGGCAAGCTCAGCAGCGCCGCGAACTTGTCCAGGAAATGGGGACCACCTCAGTTTCACCAGGCGTTCTAAAGCGCCAGCCCGGTACTGGTGCGACGGTCGGCGGCGACGTAGGACTGGATTTGTTTCACGATCTGGTCCGCATGGGCCAGGGCAAGGGCGTCTGCCGCCTCTACATCCTGCCGCGCGATCGCGTCGATCAGGCCATCATGTTCGGTTACGTACTCGCGCGGCAATTCATCATTGAATGACGAGTAATACAACCGCAGGATGCGCAACCCGTCATCGAGCAACTGGGCGAACAGGTTGATGTAATACTTGTTCCGGCCCGCTTCGGCGATGCCATAATGAAAGTCGCGGTTGGTCGAGATCATCTCGAGCGCGTCGCTTGAGTCGACGCTGCGCGCGAAGGCGGCCTGCAGCTTACGGATCTTTTCAAGATCGGCCTCCGTCCGGTTTTCCGCCGCCCCCCGTGTGGTGACACGGTACATTAGCGTCAGCGCATCGAAGAAGGCCGGCATGTTGACGAAATCGATCTGCGAGACGACCGTGGCGCGGTTGGTCAGGATCGTTATCAGGTTTTCCGCCGCCAGCCGCACCAGAGCCTCGCGCACGGGGGTGCGCGACATTTCGAACCGTTCGGAAAGCTGCACTTCGTCGATGGGGCTGCCCGGTGCCAGCGTCAGATCAATGATCTCCCGCCGCAGGGTCTCATAGACCACCGCGACGCCGGAACCCCGCTTGCGCCCGTGCTTGCTTTTTGCTCCATTCACGCTACTCGCTGCGCTCATCAATCCGTCCCGTGCAAAACCAGTATCGCTGCCGGTTTTATGCGAGCCCATGGGAAATTGCCAAATGTATTATTTGTGTCGACATAGAGAGTCGGGACCGATAAGACATGAGGCAATGAGGACGAGAGGTGGCCCATGCGCATAGGGATTGTCGGTGCAGGAGTGATCGGGGTCAGCGTCGCGCAGGCCCTGATGCGCGACGGGCATCACGTCACCCTATTCGACCCCGACGGGGTGGCCCAGGGTGCGTCGCGGGGGAACGCGGGAGCCTTTGCCTTTGCCGACATCATCCCGCTGGCCATCCCGGGCATCTGGAAGCAAGCGCCGAAATGGCTGCTTGATCCTCTGGGCCCGCTTTCGATCCGTCCGGCCTATGCGCTGAAACTCCTGCCGTGGCTGCTGCGGTTTGCCGGGGCCTCGTCTCCGCACCGCTACGCCGCCGCACGGGACGCCCAGACCGCGATGATGCAACTCTCCGCGCAGGCCCTCGACCGGGTGCTCGAAGCCCATGACATGCATGATCTGATCCGTCACGAGGGCCAGCTTCAGCTTTACGACAGCCCGCGCCAACTTGCCGCCGCCAAACCCGGCTGGGACGAACGCGCCGCGGCGGGCATCCGCTTTGAAACCCTCACCTCGCACGAGGCAATCCGCGAGGTGCAGCCCGGCCTCAATCCGCAGTTCACCTCGGCCGTGTTCACCCCCGACTGGTTCAACACCACCGATCCGGAGCTTTGGGTCAAGACCCTGGCCGAACGTGTGGTCGCGGGTGGAGGCGAGATCCTGCAAGTGGCAGTGCGCGGGCTCGACACCAGCGGGCCGGGCGTGACCGTGACGCACGACAACGGTACGGCGCAGTTCGACAAGGTCGTGCTGGCCGCCGGGGCGCAGTCCAACACCCTGCTGCGGCCCCTTGGCCTCAAGCTGCCGCTAGAGACCGAGCGCGGCTACAACACCACATTGCCGGCCAGCGCCTTTGATCTGCGGACGCATCTGACATTCTCGTCCCACGGTTTCGTCGTGACCCGCATCGGCGACGGCCTGCGCGTCGGCGGCGCGGTCGAGCTGGGCGGGCTTGACCTGCCTCCGAACATGAAACGGGCGCAGATCCTGCTCGACAAGGCGCGCGATTTCCTGCCCGAGCTCGACACCGCGGGCGGCGTGACGTGGATGGGGTTCCGGCCCTCCATGCCCGACAGCCTGCCGGTGATCGGCGCGGCCCCGCGCCACCCCGATCTGGTGCTGACCTTCGGGCATGGGCATCTGGGGCTGACCCAATCGGCGGGCACCGCCGAACTGGTGGCCGATCTGGTCGCCGGACGCCCCCCTGCCCTTGATCTGACGCCATTCGCGCCACAGCGTTTTCTGAAAGACAGACCATGACCAACCACAGTTTTTCTTGTTTCGACGGCCACACTTGTGGCAACCCCGTGCGCCTGGTAGCGGGAGGCGGCCCCTGTCTTGAGGGCGCCAACATGATCGAGAAGCGCGCCCATTTTCTTGCCGACTATGACTGGATCCGCACGGGCCTGATGTTCGAGCCGCGCGGCCACGACATGATGTCCGGCGCGATCCTCTATCCGCCCACGCGCGACGATTGCGACGTGGCGGTGCTTTTCATCGAAACTTCGGGCTGCCTGCCCATGTGCGGCCACGGCACCATTGGCACCGTCACCATGGCGCTGGAAAACGGTCTTGTCACCCCGCGGGAGCCGGGCAAGCTGCGGCTTGACACGCCCGCCGGTCTGGTCACCGTCGAATACCGGCAGGAAGGGCGCTTCGTGGAAGAGGTCCGCCTGACCAATGTGCCGGCCTTCCTCTATGCCGAAGGGCTCGTGGCCGAGGTCGAGGGTCTGGGCAAGGTGACCGTCGACGTGGCCTATGGCGGCAATTTCTATGCCATCGTGGAACCGCAGGAGAATTTCCGCGACATGGCCGATTACACCGCCGGGGAGCTCGTGGGCTACAGCCCCGAGTTGCGCCGCGCCCTGAACGACGCCTACAGGTTCGAACACCCCGAAAACCCCGCCATCAACGGGTTGTCGCACATCCTGTGGACCGGCGCGCCGATGCGGGACGACGCCCATGCTCGAAACGCGGTGTTTTATGGCGACAAGGCGATCGACCGCTCGCCCTGCGGCACCGGCACCTCGGCGCGCATGGCGCATCTGGCGGCGCGGGGTTCATTGATGGTGGGGGATGACTTCGTCCACGAAAGCATCATCGGCAGCCTGTTCAAGGGGCGCGTCGAAGCCGCCGCCAAGGTGGGCGACCGGGATGCGATCATCCCCTCCATCGGAGGTTGGGCGCGCCAGACCGGCATCAACACCATTTTCATCGACGACCGTGACCCCTATGCGCACGGCTTCGTGGTGACCTGAGACGATCGGCCCGCCGGGCCACCCGAAAATCCGACCTAACAGGAGAGATACATGACCTATACGCCCCACGGCAAACACCTGATCGCAGGCGAACAGGTCGACGCAGACGCGCGGTTCACCTCCTCGCCCATCGCGGGTGAGGGCCAGTCCTTCGCCGCTGGCAACTCCGCGCTGATCGACCGCGCCGTACGCGCGGCTGACGCGGCGTTTGTCGACTACGGCAACACCGGCTCCGAAACCCGCGCCCGGTTCCTTGAGACCATCGCCGGCGAGATCGACGCCCGCGGCGCCGAGATCACCGAGATGGGCCACGCCGAAACCGGCCTGCCCACCGCCCGGCTTGAGGGTGAGCGCGGCCGCACCATCGGCCAGTTGCGCATGTTCGCCGAGCACATCCGCAAGGGCGACTACCTTGACCGGCGGCACGACACCGCGCTGCCCGACCGCGAACCGCTCCCGCGCCCGGATCTGAAGCTGATCCAGCGTCCCATCGGCCCGGTCGCGGTCTTCGGTGCCTCGAACTTCCCGCTGGCCTTCTCCACCGCCGGGGGCGACACCGCCTCGGCGCTGGCGGCGGGCTGTCCCGTGGTCGTGAAGGGCCACGAAGCGCACCCCGCGACCGCCGAGCTGGTAGCCGACGCGATCACCGCCGCCGTGGCGAAATGCGACCTGCATCCGGGCACTTTCTCGATGGTTCACGGCGGCTCGCTCGAAGTTGGCAAGGCGCTCGTGGAACATCCCCTGATCCGGGCCGCGGGCTTCACCGGTTCCCTGCGCGGGGGCCGCGCGCTCTATGATCTTTGCGCCGCCCGCCCCGAGCCGATCCCCTTCTTCGGCGAGCTCGGCTCCGTGAACCCGATGTTCCTGCTGCCCAACGCCATGTCCGACCGCGCCGCCGCCTTGGGCGAAGGCTGGGCCGGGTCGCTGACCATGGGCGTGGGCCAGTTCTGCACCAGCCCCGGTGTGGTCGTGATGCTGGACGGGCCCGAGGCCGACGCCTTCATCGCGGCCGCCGCCAAGGCCCTGGACAAGGTCGAAGGCCAAACCATGCTCACCGACGGAATCGCCGAGGCCTACCGCAGCGGCCGGGATGCCGTGGTCGCCACCGGTGCCGTGAGCAGCGTCCTGTCGAAACAGTGCGACGGCCGCACCGCCGCCCCCTCCCTTTTCGTGACCACCGGTGCGGACTGGCGCGCGAACCCCGACCTGTCCCATGAGGTGTTCGGGCCGTTGGGCATCGTCGTACGTGTCACCGATCTGGACGAGATGGAACAGCTTGCCCAAGAGCTCGCCGGGCAGTTGACCTGCACCCTGCACATGGACGACGCCGACACCGACGTGGCCAGGCGGCTTGTCAGCATTCTGGAACGCAAGGCCGGGCGTCTGCTGGTCAACGGCTTCCCCACGGGTGTGGAAGTCGGTGATGCCATGGTGCATGGCGGCCCCTACCCTGCGACCACCTTCTCGGGCACCTCGGTGGGCACGATGGCGATCCGCCGCTTCCTGCGCCCCGTGAGCTTCCAGAACGTCCCCAACGCGCTGCTGCCCAACGTCTGGGCCTAAGATCACACTCCCCGCGCAGGTGACGTGCTTGCGCGGGGTCGGGTGAGAGAAAGCTGACGTGAGAAACGGAGCGGGTGTGGCGCCATTGGCGCGGCCTCGCCGGAAGCTCTCCATCGGTGGTGCGAAGGCAGCCGGGGCCATGGCGGTCACGGGACCAACACCGGGCATCTTCTGCATGCGCGCGGAAAAACGCGATGGCCGGCTGGCCGCCGATATCTGAGCGTCGATCTCCTCGATGCGACGAGACAAATCGGCGATCTGGTTCAGACAAAGTCGCGCCATCTGGCGCATGGGAGCCGGAAGGTCAGCCGCACCTCATGGCCGAAACCCATCAAAGTGCGAGCCCAGTGGTGAGCCGTGGCGCACGCCTCCATCGCGACGCGGCAAGGAGGATGTGCCTCCATGAATGCCACGAACTGATTGCGCGACAGCTTCTCTCGAAAGACGACTTCGCTGTCGGCGGTCGCTCCGTGAAGCTGGAACACCTGCTTGGCCAAGTCGATGCCGATGATTGGTACGTCCTTCATCATAGCTCAACCTTCCTGATCCGATCCGGGCCATCGTGGCACAAGTGCCGTCAGGAGGGGCGACCCAACTCATCATCATCAAGACCCCCGAAAATGTCGACAAAAAAAAACTGCTACATGTATAAATATTGTATTTTACTTGTATTGGTATCTGTAATTATCTGTATCCAGACTCGTCGCCAACAGACGGGCACCTACCCACCAGCAGAGAGCATCAAATGACATTCTACCGTTTTCCCGCAGGCCTTCTGGCCGCGGCTCTGGTTGCCGGCCCGGTTCAAGCGGACAAGCTCGATGACATCATCTCATCGGGCACGCTGCGTTGCGCCGTCGTGCTGGACTTCCCGCCGATGGGCTCGCGCGACGCCAATAACGAGCCGGTCGGTTTCGACGTCGACTACTGCAATGATCTCGCGGCGGCGCTTGGTGTGGAGGCGGAAATCGTGGAAACGCCGTTCCCCGACCGCATCCCGGCCTTGGTATCCGGCCGCGCCGATATCGGCGTAGCCTCGACCTCCGATACGCTCGAACGCGCCAAGACGGTGGGCTTCAGCATCCCCTATTTCGCGTTCACCAACGTCGTTCTCACCCGCGAGGATGCGGGCATCTCGGATTTCGACGCGCTCGAAGGGCGCACGGTGGGATCGGTGGCCGGCACCTACGAGGCGATCGCCCTCGAGGCCGATGTCGATGAATGGGGGGATGGCAGCTTCCGTCCGTATCAGAGCCAGGCCGATGTGTTCCTAGCCCTGTCGCAAGGCCAGATCGATGCCACCATTGTCACCTCGACCGTGGCGTCCTCGATCATTGAAAGTGGCAAGTTCGAGGGGCTGACGATCGCCGGGGAGGCGCCCTATGATGTCGACTATGTTGGCCTGATCACGCTGCGTAATGAATACGGCCTTCTCAACTATCTCGATCTCTTCGTGAACCAGCAGGTTCGCACGGGCCGCTATGCGGAACTCTATGAAAAATGGGTCAACGACACGGCGCCCGACCTGGTAATCGAAAAGGTCTATCGCTGAGCCGGATCGGGGGCGCCCTTCGAGTGCCCCCGATCCGTTGACCGTTTCGAGCGGAGAGCCCGATGTTCAACTATACCTTTCAGTGGCGGCAGGCCTTCCGCGCCTTGCCGGAGATGCTCGATGGGGCGCTGGTCACACTGCAGATTGCGGTCCTGTCGATGCTCATCGGCATGACGTTCGCCGTGATCCTTGCGGTGGCGCGCAATTCCGCCTCGCGCTGGCTGCGCGCGCCGGCCACGGCCTGGGTCGAGGTAGCCCGCAACACGCCGGCGCTGTTCCAAATCTACATGGCGCATTTCGGACTCGGCTCCTTCGGGATCTATCTGAGCCCGTTTGCCGCGCTGCTCGCCGGTATCGCGTTCAACAATGCCGGCTATCTGTCCGAGACCTTCCGCGGTGCGCTGCGCGCGATCCCGGACACGCAGATCCGGGCCGGACGCTCGCTCGGCATGGGACAGGCCCAGGCGTTTCGGCTGATCGTCATGCCGCAGATGCTGCGCATCTCCTTCCTGCCGACAATGAACCAGACGGTCTGGGCAATCCTGATGACATCGCTCGGTGTCACGGTAGGGATGAACACCGACCTCGCCGGCGTCACGCAGGACCTCAACGCGCGCAGCTTCCGCACCTTCGAGTTCTTCGCTCTCGCGGCGGTGATCTATTACGTCATCGCCAAGGCGGTGATGCTGGCGTCGCGGCTCGCCGCATGGCGCATGTTCCGTTACTGACGGGGAGGGGAGAACATGTTCGACACCAGCCTCACTCTCAACGACGTCTGGTTCATGCTGAAAGGGGCGGGGGTCACGCTCGCGGTCACGGCATTCGCGGTGACGGGGGGCACGGTTCTGGGCCTTCTGTTCGGCGTGATCCGCAGCCAGGTCAGGCCATGGATCACCTTGCCGCTCATCTTCGTGCTCGACATCTTCCGCTCGGTGCCGCTGCTGATCCAACTCATTCTCGCCAACGCGCTACAGGCCATCGCCGGGTTCCAGATTTCGCCCTTCGTCACGTCCTGCATCGTGCTGGCGCTCTATACATCGGCCTATTGCACCGAGATCGTGCGCGGCGCGATCGAGGCGGTGCCCAAGGTGACCCGCCGCGCGGCTCGCTCGCTGGGCATGACATGGGGGCAGGACATGACGCAGATCGTCTTTCCCATGGCGCTGCGCGTCGGCCTGCCGAGCTGGATCGGCCTGACGCTGGGGGTGATGAAGGACAGCGCCCTGATACTCTGGCTGGGTCTGATCGAGTTGCTGCGCGCCTCGCAGATCCTGGTGACGCGGTTGCAGGAGCCGATGTTCATCCTGCTCGTTGCCGGCGCGATCTATTTCGCGCTGAGCTTTCCCATCGCCCGCTTCGGCGCCCATCTCGAAAGACGGTGGCAAGAGAATGATTGAAATCGAAAACGTGCATAAATCCTTCGGCGCCCTGGAGGTGCTCAAGGGCATCGACCTGACCGTCGAGAAAGGCGAGGTCGTCTCCGTGATCGGCGGATCCGGCTCCGGCAAGTCGACCTTGCTGACCTGCATCAACGGGCTGGAGCCGATCAACACGGGCCGGATCGTCGTCGACGGTACCGAGGTGCATGCCGCCTCGACCGATCTGAACCGGCTGCGCCGCAAGATCGGCATCGTGTTTCAGCAGTTCAACGCCTTTCCGCATCTCACGGTGCTGGAGAACGTGACCCTGGCGCTGCGCAAGGTGTTGGGCAAGTCGCGTGGCGAGGCCGAGGAAATCGCGGCGCGCCAGCTCGGCCATGTCGGGCTTGGTGACAAGCTCAAGGTCTATCCCGGCCGCCTGTCGGGCGGACAGCAGCAGCGCATGGCGATCGCGCGCGCGCTGGCGATGTCGCCCGACTACATCCTGTTCGACGAGGTGACCTCCGCGCTCGATCCGCAGCTGGTCGGCGAGGTGCTCGATACGCTCAAGCTGCTGGCCGAGGAGGGCATGACGATGATCTGCGTGACTCACGAGATGAACTTCGCGCGCGACGTCTCGCATCGCGTCGCGTTCTTTCACAAAGGCGTCATGGCCGAGATCGGCGCGCCCGACCAGATCTTCGGCGCGCCCGAGCGGCCCGAAACCCGCGAGTTCCTGTCGAACGTGCGCTGATGGAACGGGATAATCGTCCTCATCGGTGCCGGGGTCGTGGGCCGGTCGATTGCTCTCGCTGCCCAAGCGCGCGGGCTGAAGGTCCGCGTGATCGACCGGGGGGCGTTCGGCAGGCGCGAGCGCGGGCAATGCCGGGGCCTTCGCCTTCAGCGACGTGCTGCCGCTCGCCTCGTCGCGGGTCATCCAGCAGGCGCCCTTTCGAAAGCATCATCGGCTCGCTGTTCCGGGTGCGAATCGAGGCTCGGACCGAGCTGGCCGGCCGGCCGCCATCGCGGGCTGAGCGCGGCTGACCGGTTACAATACCATCTTCATCGGCGAACGCATGGCTTCGTCGTCACGTGATCCGGGAGGAGGCATCATGACGCTCTGCATCGTCGCGGGCCGGGCCGAGGCTCCGGTGCTCGTGCTGTCGGAAGGGTTGAGCTTCTGGGGCGGGGTGGACCCGGCCAGCGGCCGGATCATCGACACACATCACCCCCAGCACGGCGAAAGCCTCGCGGGCCGGGTGGTGATGATGCCGACGAGCCGGGGCTCGTGCACCGGCAGCGGCGTGCTGTTGGAGCTGGCGCTGAACGGCCATGCGCCCGCCGCGCTCGTGTTTCGGGATTCCGAGGACATTCTGACGCTGGGCGCGTTGATCGCCTCGCGCATGTTCGGCCAGTCCCTGCCGGTGCTGCGGCTCGATGCGGTGGGCTATGACGCGGTGTCGCGACAAGGCCGGGTCGGGATCGAGGAAACCCAACTCCGAGCGGGGGATCTGCGCCTGCGGCTCGATCCGGTCGCGCCCGACGGGCTGGAGATGGAGGAGACCGACCGCGCGATGCTGCAGGGTAGCGAAGGCCCGGCCATGCAATTCGCGATGGAAACGGTCTGCACCATGGCCCTCGTGCAGGGCGCGCGCAGCCTCGTCGGGGTGAGCCGTGCCCATATCGACGGCTGCATCTATGCCAGCCCCGCCAATCTGCGCTTCGCCGAGGCGATGCTGGAACAGGGGGCGAAGGTGCGCCTGCCCACGACCATGAACGCCATCTCGGTGGATCGGGGCAATTGGCAAAGCCAGGGCGTGGCGCCCGATTTCGGCGGCCCGGCGGCCCGGCTGGCCGACGCCTATGTGGCGATGGGCGCGCAGCCGAGTTTCACCTGCGCGCCCTATCAGCTCGACGACCGGCCGGCGCGGGGAGAGTTCATCGCCTGGGCCGAGTCGAACGCGGTGATCTATGCCAACAGCGTGATCGGCGCGCGCAGCGTCAAGCATCCCGATTTTCTCGACCTGTGCATCGCCATGACCGGCCGCGCGCCGCTGTCCAGCGTCTATCTCGACGCGGAACGCGTCGCGCGCCGCGTCATCGCGGTCGATCTGCCCCCGGACCATGACGAGGCGCTCTGGCCGATGCTCGGCTATCTCGCCGGCAAACTGTCGCCGGACCGGATCCCGCTGCTCACCGGGCTGGAACATGCGCGGCCGAACGAGGACGACCTGAAGGCGCTCTGCGCGGCCTTCGGCACCAGCTCGGCCGCACCGATGCTGCACGTCGCCGGGCACACGCCCGAGGCGTCCCATGTCGCGCCGGAGGCGGATCGGCTCCAGGTCGGCGCCAAGGAGCTCGCGCAGGTCTGGCACCAGTTCAACGCGGCCGAAGAGACGGTCGATCTGGTCGCCTTCGGCAGCCCTCATTTCTCGGCCGCCGAATGCCGGCGGGTGGCCAAGCTGCTCGATGGGCGGCGCTGCCTTGAGACGACCGCGACCGTCGTCACCGTGGGTCCCGGCACGTTTGAGGCGATCAAGGAGTGCGGCACGCTGTCGACGCTCGAGACGGCGGGTGTTCGGGTCGTCCCCGACATCTGCTGGTGTTCGATCGTCGAGCCGGTGTTTCCGCCGACGGCGCGGGTGCTGATGACCAATTCAGGCAAATACGCCCACTACGCGCCGGGGTTGTCGGGCCGCGGCGTGCGCTTCGGCAGCCTTTCCGACTGCGTGGAGACGGCGCTGAACGGACGCGCCCCAGCCGGTCCGCCGGCATGGCTCGATTGAAACGAAGGAAGGGCCGATGCGCAGCCGCAAGACCGTCCACGTGATTTCGGCACATGCCGAGGGAGAACTCGGGTGGGTTGGGGCACGGTTTCTTGAGACAGTCCGTAGCACCATTTCTCTGGATCAGGGGAGTACGAGATGGACGACAAAAGGATTACGACACCAGGCGCGACGGAAGCCCCGGCCTCGTCGGCGCGCACCCATAAAGCCGGCGACGACGGGACCTTGGCCGGCGGTACGAGACGCTTCTCCGCGAAGCGCGAGCTGACGGCCGTTCAACGGCTGATGCCTCTCGCCTTTCAGGGCAACGAAGCCTGGGGCGATGAGGTTTCGGCGCATTGGCGGCGCGTCGAAGGCGGTGGCGGCCGAGCTTGACGACATCACCCCCAGCGCCGAGATCCTGACCGCCGCTGCCGCGCCGGATCTGGCGCGACGTCTGCTCACGGCGTAGGTCGAGACGCGGCTCATGCGCGTGTTGGCCGAAGCCGAGGCGCCGGCCGCAACCTATGAGGTTCGGCTGCGCGCGGGGTCCGGGCTCAACATGGGTGCGGTTCTGAAGATGCTCGGCCAGATCTGGTGAGCGGTGTGACACTGGGCTCGCTCTTATCTGCCTGCCTCATGCGACACCCATCACCTGCCCGCTGCTTCGCAACCCATCGACCGCACATCGCACTCGCGCGTCGGCGGCAGCACAGGCAGTGACAACCTTCGTGCAGTGCCGCCCGCCCGTTCATTCGCCCGGCCATCTCCATGCGTCGATCTCCGGCAGATCCGTGCCCGTCTCGCGGATATGGCGCTCATGCGCCGCCAGCCGGTCACGGCAATGCGCGGCCAATGCCTCGGCCGCCCCGTCCTTCCGACCGGACCGGCGCAGCGCCGCCAGCGTCAGGTGAAACCGGTCGAGCCCGTTGCGCACCACCATGTCGAAGGGCGTGGTGGTGGTGCCGCTCTCCCGGTAGCCGTGAACATGGATGTTTGCATGGTTGCGCCGCTTGCAGGACAGCTCGTGAACGAGGCCGGGATAGCCGTGAAAGGCGAAGATCACCGGGCGATCTGTCGTGAACAGCGCGTCGTATCGCTTTTCCGGCAGCCCGTCCGGATTGCGCGGTGGCGGCTGCAGGGCCATGAGGTCGACCACGTTCACCACGCGCAGGGGAAGATCCGGCAACCGCTCGCGCAGGAGGGCGACGGCGGCGAGGGTCTCCTGTGTCGGCACATCTCCCGCGCAGGCCATGACCACGCCCGGATCACCCGCGTCCGAGGCCCAGTCCCAGATGCCGATCCCGGCCGCGCAATGCGCGCGCGCCGCCTCGGGCGACAACCATTGGCTCTCCTCGTGCTTGCCCGAGACGATGACGTTCACCCGGTCGCGGCTTTCGAGACAGCTTCGCGCCACCTGCAACAGGGAATTGGCATCCGGGGGCAGCCAGATCCGCGCGACCTTCGCGCCTTTCGAGGCGACATGGTCGAGGAAGCCGGGATCCTGATGGCTGAAGCCGTTATGGTCCTGCCGCCAGACATGCGACGTCAGCAGGTAGTTCAAGGAGGCCAGCGGCGCGCGCCAGTGCAGCTCCCGGCTCACCCGAAGCCATTTGGCAAACTGGTTGAGCATCGAGCCGGCGATAGGGATGAAGGCCTCGTAGCTGTTGAACAGCCCGTGTCGCCCGGTGAGCAGATACCCTTCAAGCCAGCCCTGGCACAGATGCTCGGACAGCACCTCCATCACCCGCCCGTCGGCGGCGAGGTCGGCATCGCTGTCGATCACGGCGCCGGTGGCCTTGCGCCCGCTTGCCTCGAACACGGTGTCGAGCTTGTTGCTCTCCGTCTCGTCGGGGCCGAACAGGCGGAAATTGTCGGGGTTGGCGCGCATCAGCTCGCGCAGCCAGACCCCGAGCGCGCGGTTGGCGCTGGCCTGCGCCGCGCCGGGGGCCGGCACCTCGACCTCCGCCACCGACAGGGCGGGCAGGTCGAGCGGGCGCAAGAGCTTTCCACCATTGGCCGCCGGATGCGCGCCCATGCGCCGCGCGCCTTGAGGCGCGAGCGCCCGGATCTTTGGGCTCGGCGCGCCATCCGCAAAAAGCTCCTCGGGGCGGTAGCTGCGCAGCCAGGCCTCGAGCTGGCGCAGATGCGCCTCGTTTTCGCGCACGCCGGGCAGCGGCACCTGATGCGCCCGGTGCGTGCCCTCGACCGGCGCGCCGTCCACCTCCTTCGGTCCGGTCCAGCCCTTGGGGCTGCGCAGGATGATCAGCGGCCAGCGCGGGGTCTCCGCCGGGTCGGCCTCCCCCGACCGCGCCGCGCGCTGGATCGCGGCGATCCGGTCGAAGGCCGCATCCAGCGCGGCGGCCATCTCGCCATGCATCCGCGCCGGATCGTCGCCGGAGACGAAGACCGGCGCGTAGCCATGGCCGCGAAACAGCGCGTCGAGCGCTTCGTCCGGCATGCGGCCCATCACCGTCGGCCCGGCGATCCGGTAGCCGTTGAGATGCAGGATCGGCAGCACCGCCCCGTCGCGCGCCGCGTCGACGAAGCGGATCGAGGGCCAGCTTGCCGCGAGCGGCCCGGTCTCGGCCTCGCCGTCGCCGATCACGCAGGCCACGTGCAGATCCGGGTTGTCGAAAGCCGCGCCATGGGCGTGCATCAGGCTGTAGCCCAGCTCCCCGCCCTCATGGATCGAGCCCGGCGTCTCGGGCGCGGCATGGCTCGGCACGCCGCCCGGAAAGGAGAACTGCCGCACGAAGCGGCGCAGGCCGTCCTCGCCGAAACCGATCTCGGGATAGGTCTCGCCATAGCTGCCTTCGAGCCAAGTGTTGGCCAGCACCGCAGGGCCGCCATGGCCGGGCCCGGCGATGAAGATCATCTCGAGATCGCGTGCCCGGATCACCCGGTTGAGATGGGCATAGACGAAGTTCAGCCCCGGCGAGGTCCCCCAATGCCCAAGGAGCCTCGGCTTGATGTGCGCGGGGCGCAGCGGCTCGTGCAGCAGCGGGTTGTCGAGCAGGTAGATCTGCGCCGCCGATAGGTAGTTGGCGGCCCGCCACCAGGCATCGACATGATCCAACTCGTCGCTCATCTCTCGTTCCCTTTCAGACAGTCTTCCACGGCGCGGGCGATCTCGGCTTCTTCCTCGGCGGGCAGCACCCGGACCTCGATCCGGCTGTCCGGTGCCGAGATCAGCATCGCGCTTCGGGCATTGGCGGCCCCGTCGAGCGCGAGACCGAGCCAGCCCAGCCTTTCGCAGACCCGGGCCCTGATTTCCGGCTGCCCCTGCCCCGCGCCGCCGGTGAAGACCAGCGCGTCGACACCGCCGAGGCTGGCCGCCATCGCGCCGACATGGCGGGTGAGCAGATGGCAGTAGAGGTCGATCGCCCGCGCGGCCGCCCTGTCCTTCGAGGCGAAGAGATCGCGCAGATCCGCGCTGATGCCCAACACGCCCTTCAGACCCGAGCGGCGATAGAGCAGCTCCTCCATCTCCTCCGCGCCAAGTCCGTCGCGCTTCATCAGGTAGAGCAGCGCCCCGGGATCGAGCGCACCCGAGCGCGTGCCCATCATCATTCCGTCGAGCGGCGTCAGCCCCATCGTCGTATCGACGCTCCTGCCATCCAGCAGGGCGCACAGGCTCGCGCCGCCCGCCAGATGCGCCGCGATCACGCGTCTCGCCTCCGACAGCCCCGCCATCTGCCGCGCGACCGAGGCATAGGACAGCCCGTGAAACCCGTGCCGCCGCAGCCCGTGGGCGACGTCGCCGGGCAGCGGCAGGCGGCGCGCGACCTCCGGCATGGCGGCATGAAACGCGTCGTCGAACACGGCGATCTGCACGAGATCGGGATGCGCGCGGCGCAGCCAGCCCGCCGCGTCGAGATTGGCCCCCTGATGCAGCGGCGCGAAGGGCGTGGAGCCGCGCAGCTCACCTTCCGTCTCGGCATCGAGCATGACCGGCGCCGCAAAGCGCCCGCCGCCATGCACGACCCGGTGCCCGACCGTGAGAGGCCCCGGCAACTCCGTCTTCAGCCGCCTTGCGAGCGCAAGCACCACGTCGCGGCGGTTCGGCCCTTGTGGCAGATCGAGCGGCGGCAGGTCGGCGCCCTGCTCGTCCTGCAGCACCACGCCTTCATCGGTGCTGTCGTCGAGACCGCCTCTCAGCAGCAGGCCGGGCGCGCCGGAGCCGCGCGAAAACGCGGCGAACTTCATGCTGGATGAGCCGATGTTGAAGGCAAGGATGCTGCCGGTCATACGATGTTCCGGTTGGGCCCGGCCCGCATTCGGGCGGGGGGGCGAAGAGAATGCCACGGGGCAGGCCACCGCCCTGCCCCGTGGCGTCTTCACGGCCAGCGACCTTTCGGGCCGCGAGACGTCATTCCCCGGCGGCAGCCATGCGGCACTTGGCATATTCCTGCTGCGAGACCATGCCGTCGCCGTCGAGATCCATCTCGGCGAACTCCGACCCGGCCTGCTGCGTCGCATCGCCTTCGGGCGCATAATCGGCGGTGCAGAACGAGCCGTCGTCATAGGCCGCCTCATCCGGCGATTGCCCGGCAAAGGTGATTTCGGGCCCCTGCGCCTGCAGGTCGGCGCGTATCCGCGTCATCTCGCGGCGCTGCAGTTCCTGCTCGATCTGCGGGCGCACCATCTCGAGCGCCGGCACCTCGCCCTGCGCGTTTCGGGTGATCTGTTCATAGGCCGTGTTCACGGCCTCATCGCTGGTGGCATCCGCCATCTCGCGTTGCAGCCAGAACTGCACAAGCGCGTTCTCCTCGGCTTCGGCGGTGGCCTGATCGGCCATGGCGGCAAAGTCTGGATCGTCGACGAGGTTCTCGCTGCGCGCCCGGTCGAGGATCAGCTCGCGCAGCACGAGTTGCTGGAGAGCCATCGGCAGCAGCATCTCGGCGGGCTGCGCGCGCATGGGCTGCGGCAATGCGCCGATCGCGCGCATCACGTCGGAGCCGAGGATCTCGGCATCCCCCACGGTGACGACCACCGCGTCGGGGCCGCCCATCGCGCCCTCGGTCAGGGCGGTGTCGGTTTCGGCGGTGTCGGGGGCGTCGGCCTGGGCAATCTTTTCCTGCGTGGTCTGCGCCTGCGATGCGTCATCCTGCTGGGCAGTGGCGGGCAGCCCCCCCAAGGGAAGCGCCAGCAGCGTGGCAAGGGCGGTGGACCGGGCAATTGCAGCACGAAATGTCATCTCTCGTCCTCCTTCTCCGTGATGCTGCCCCAACGACAACCTCCGGGCGCTGTTCCACCAATGTGATGACCCCTGCGCACAAGCGGCGGGGCACCGGGCGAAACGGAGCCTTGCGCCGACCGTTGGACTAGGGTCCTCCCCGATCCTGGGACAGGATCCGGCCGTCCAGTTTCCCAAAAGCAGGCCACACCCCGGCCTTGCGGCCATGCCGTGCCGAAGCCCTGAACCGCCCCGGGTTGCCCGGAGAGCAGAACTCTCGAAGGATTGCTCTTTATGGACAGGAAGACGCATATGACAGGCTCGTACTCGGCCGAGTTTCGCGAGCGGGCAGTGCAGATGGTCGAGGATCATCTGGAAAGTTACCGCGGCCGATCGGCGGCGGTGCGCGACATGGCTCAGAAGCTGGGCTGTTCGTCTGACAGCCTGCGGGTCTGGTACAAGCAGGCGCAACGTAACACGGGCAAGGAGGCCGGACCGACCAGCGCGGAGAAGGCCCGGATCAAGGAGCTCGCAGAAAGCGTCATCGGCCTGTTCAAGGCCGAGGTGGCGTTGTTGCAGAACTCCCCGCCTTATGGTTCACACAGCGGATCAGCCGCTTAGGTGGGCGGCATGACGAAGCCCATGCCTGCCTGCTATCGCACTACGAACTGGTCCGCTTACAACGCCGCGCTGCGCGA
>NZ_KZ304954.1 GCF_002723615.1 Limimaricola cinnabarinus | reverse complement strand
GTGCCGGGCGGCGCGGGCGGCAGGCGGCGCGCCGGGGCGGCCTGCTGCGCGGGCTCGGCCGATCCGTCCCAGCCGGTCGCGGCGATGTCATCTTCGCGCGGATCGGTCTCGGGCCAATCGGCTTCGGCGCGGGCGCTCTGGGGCCATGTCTCATCGGACCACGCCTCCTCGGGCCGGGCCTCGTCGGCCCAGCCGCCATGCTGCGCCTCCATCGGCGGGGCGGGCGGCACGGGGGGCGCGGGCGGCATGTTGCGCGGCGCGACCCGCGTGACGGCGGGCGGCATGCGCCGCGCCGGTGCCGTCTCCTCGATCAGCGCCTCATCCTCCTCGGGCCCATAGGCCAGAGCCTCCGAAGGGGCGGAGGCGGCCATGCGCTTGGCGGCATGGGCGCGCACCACCGCCGAGACCCGCTGGGTCTGGCTCGGTTCGGGCACGGCGCGCGCGGCGGCCTCTTCCTCGGCGGCGAGGTCGGCGTCGCGGCGCATCTGCTCGCGCCGCGCCTCGATCTCGTCACCGATGCGGCCGCGCAGCACCTCGGCCGCGCGCATCGACACCGTCGCGCCGCGCCCCATCAGCCGCAGCCCCAGCGCATAGGCCATCACCAGCCCCAGAAGGAACATCTGCCACAGCCCGCGGGTCTCCTCGCGGGTGAAGCCGGTGACGAAGGCCGCGGCGGCGAGCGTGCCCGCGCCCAAAAGCAGCGCCAGCAGGTTCACCCCGAGGCCCGCGCCGAAGGGCAGCACCGTGAGCAGCAGGCCCAGCACCGTGTCACCGAACAGGCCGCCCAGACCGAAGCTGTGGCTCCAGCCCTCGGGGGGCGTCAGCGTCGCGGCGAAGACCGCCGCCAGCGCCACGACGATCGGCGCGAAGGTGAGCCGCGACATCGCCCGCTCCTCGCCCCGGTGCAGGAGCAGCCGCCCGCCCCAGGTCAGGAACACCAGGGGCAGCATCCACGCCCCGCGCCCGACGATCATCACGATCGGCTGCGCCACCGAGGCGCCGAAGCGCCCGAGCCAGTTCTGCACCGGCGCGTCCGAGGCCAGCATCCAGTTCGGGTCGTCGGGCGAATAGGAGCCGATCATCATCGCGATCATCAGCCCCACGGCGATCAGCGCCAGCCCGAGCAGCTCCTTGCCGCGCTTTTCCAGCGCCGCCTGCGTGTTGCTGTCCAGCAGAGGCTCGCGCCCCCTCGTCTGATACGCCATCTCGCTCGTCCTCTCGCTCAGTCGTAGAGGCAGGCGCGGAGCGTCTTGAGCCCGCGCTGCATCTCGTTGGCCGGGGCCACCATGGCGACCCTGACATATCCCTTTCCGGGATTTTCTCCGTTCACGTCGCGCCCCAGATAGGCGCCGGGCAGCACCCGCACCCCCGTCTCGCGCCACAGCTTCAATGTCGCCGCCTCGCCATCCTCGACCGGCAGCCACAAGAAGAACCCGGCCTCGGGCGCGGCGTAGCCGGGCAGATCGCCCAGCACCTTGTCGGCGATGTCGTATTTCGCGGCATAGAGCGCGCGGTTCTCGATGACATGGTCCTCGTCGGACCAGGCCTTGGCGGCCACCGCCTGCAAGGGCAGCGGCAGCGGCGCGCCGGCATAGTTGCGCAGCTGGCGCATCCGGCGGATCGATTCGGGGCCGCCCGCGGCGAAGCCCGCGCGTAGGCCCGGCAGGTTCGACCGCTTGGACAGCGAGTTGAACACCACCAGCCGCTCGGGGTCCGCGCCCATGGCCTGCGCCACGGCGAGCGCGCCGGGCGGCGGTGTGTCGCGCCAGATCTCGGAATAGCATTCATCGGCGAAGACGCGGAAATCATGCCGCTCGGCCAGTTCCATCAGCCGTTCGAGATAGCTTTCGGAGGCCACCGCGCCCTGCGGATTCGAGGGCGAGCAGAGATAGAAGATCGCCGTGCGGTCCAGCGTCTCGGCGGGGATGGCGTCGAGATCGGGCAGAAAGCCCGTCTCTCGCGTGGCGGGCAGGTAGACCGGCTTTGCGCCGACAGAGAGCGCGGCCACGGCATAGACCTGGTAGAAGGGGTTGGGCATCAGCACCAGCGGGCGCGCGCCGCCTTTCGCCTCGGGGCACAGCGCCATGGCGGCGTTGTAGAGCCCCTCGCGCGTGCCGTTGAGCGCCAGCAGCCGCTCCTTGGGCAGATCGACCGCGTAGCGCCGCGAGATCCAGCCCGAGATCGCGCCCAGGAGCATCTCCGAGCCCTCGTTGACCGGATACTTGCCAAAGCCCGTCGCGGCCTCGGCGATGGTCGGGCCGACCCAGTCGGGATAGGGGTGCTGCGGTTCGCCGATGGTCATCGCCAGCGGCGCGCCGCCGGGCTTGTGCGAATCAAGCAGGCTCCGCAGGCGCGGAAACGCGTAATCCGGTAGGTCCGAGAACCGATCGGGGAAATCCATTGCTGCCTCATGAACGGGGGTCATGCCGGTGCCCCTCTTGGCACGAAACTACCCGCGCGGGCAGGACGATGTCCAGCATTCGCCCCCGGCCCGCCTTGCATGTGTCTTTCCCGCCGAAGCTGCGACAGCTTGGGGCGCGGCATCCCCTCCCCCTCGCGCCGCGTCGTTCCGGTGCGGCGGCGGCGGGCGCGGGCATTCTGGCGCATGGACAATCGCGCCCCTCGCCCCATAGTCAGCGCCATGGATCATGACAGCGACATTCTCATACTGGGCGGCGGTCTCAACGGCCCGGTGCTGGCCCTCGCCCTCGCCCGCGCGGGGCTGACCGTCACCCTCATCGACGCGGCACCGCCACGGCGCAAGGCCGGCGGCTTCGACGGGCGCGCCTATGCCATCGCGGCGGGCGGGCGACGGATGCTGGCGCGGCTCGGGGTGTGGGACAGGCTCGCTGCAAAGGCGCAGGAGATGTCGGAGATCAAGGTCACCGACGGGCGCGCGGGCGAGGGCCCTGCCCCGTGGTGGCTGCATTTCGATTCGGCCGAGATCGAGGATGGCGCGATGGGCCACATGGTCGAGGACCGGCATCTGCGCGCCGCCCTCGGCCTCGCGCTCAAATCCGCGGAGGGCATCCGCCTGCGCGCGCCCGAGACGGTGGTCGCGCAGGAGAGCGGGCCGGGCGGCATCGCGGTCACGCTCGGCTCGGGCGAGAGCTTGCGCGCGGGGCTGCTCGTGGGCTGCGACGGGCGCGAGAGCGGCACCGCCGCGCGGGCGGGCATCCGGCGGCATGGCTGGGGCTACGGCCAGAGCGCCGTGACCTGCGCCGTCGAGCACGAGCTGCCGCACAAGGGCATCGCGCATCAGTTCTTCATGCCGGGCGGGCCGCTGGCGATCCTGCCGCTCACCGGCAACCGCGCCTCCATCGTCTGGAGCGAGCGGACCGCGCGGGCCGAAAGGCTCGCCGCGCTGGAGGAGGACGCCTTTCTCGATGCGCTGCGCCCGGCCTTCGGCAATTTCCTCGGGCAGATTTCGCTGATCGGCGCGCGCGGGCTGTTCCCGCTCGGGCTCAGCCTCGCCGAGCGTTTCACCGCGCCGCGCGTGGCGTTGGTGGGCGATGCGGCGCATGGGCTGCACCCCGTCGCGGGACAGGGGCTCAACGCCGGTCTGCGCGACGTGGCGGCGCTGGCGCAGGTGCTGCGCGAGGCGCGCGCGCGCGGCGAGGACACGGGCAGCGCGCTGGTGCTGGAGCGCTACGCCCGCTGGCGGCGCTTTGACACGGCGACGATGGCGGCGACCACCGACCTCACCACGCGGCTGTTTTCCAACGACAACCCGCTTTTGCGGCTGGCGCGCGATGCCGGGATGGGGGCGCTGGGCGCCATCGGCCCGCTGCGCCGCGCCATGATCCGAGAGGCGGCGGGGCTGACCGGGGAGCTGCCCGAGCTGATGCGCTGAGCCCTTATTCGAGCGGGCGCGCCTCGTCGGCCAGCATCACCGGGATGCCGCCCCGGATCGGATAGGCGAGGTTGGCCGCGCGGCTGACCAGCTCCTGCCGCTCGGCGTCATAGCTCAGCTGCGCCTGTGTCTGCGGGCAGACGAGGGCTTCGAGCATGCGCCGGTCGAAGGCGGCGCGCCCGGCGCGCGGATCGGGCTGGGGGTCGGGGATCGGGTCCACCGGCGGGACCGGGCTGGGCGGCTCGTCGCCCGGAAGGTTGGGATCGTCGCTCATTGCATCACCTCTTCGCCTGAGCCGCCGCGCAGGGCGAACTCGATCAGCGTGGTCAGGGTCTCGCGCCGCTCGACCAGCGTCGGCGCCTCCAGAAGCGCCTGCCGCTCCTCGCTCTCGAACGGGCAGAGCATCGACAGAGAATTGATCAGAAGCTCGTCCTCGGCCTCCTCCAGGCTCTCCCAGTCGGTCGAAAGGCCGTGCTCCTCGAAGAACTTTGCCAGAAGCGCGAGGAAGCTCTCGCGCTGCAGGCCGGGGTCGGATTCCACCGCGCCGCGATCGCGGTCGAAGCCGTCCCAGCTTACCTCGCAGCGCCGATAGGGCATGAAGCCCTCGACCTCGTGGCGCACCCGAAAGCGCGAGATCCCCGAGAGGGTGATCATGTAGCGCCCATCCTCGGTCTCGGAAAAGGCGGTGAGCCGCCCGGCGCAGCCGATGGCGTGCAGCCGGGTGTCGCCCGCCGCCGATTCGTAGGGCTGGATCATCCCCATGAGCCGATGCGGCGTCTTCATCACGTCCTCGATCAGCGCGAGATAGCGCGGTTCGAAGATGTGCAGCGGCAGGCGGGCGCGCGGCAAGAGCAGCGCGCCGGGAAGCGGAAACACCGGAATCGTCTCGGGAAGGTCCACGCCAGTCATCATGCGAGGCGACCTAGCCTGCCGTACCGCTCAGGCAAATATCATCGACGACAGGCGGCGCCGGCCGGAGAGCGCGATCGGGTCCTTGGCGGGCAGCGCCTCGAAGATGGTGAAGAGCTGGGTCTTGGCGGCGGCGTCGTTCCATTCGCGGTCGCGGCGGAAGATCTCCAGAAGCTCGTCCACCGCCTCGGCGGTCTCGCCATTGGCCTGCAGCGCGGTGGCGAGGTCGTAGCGCGCCTGAAGATCCGCGGGATCGGCCTCGACGCGGCCGCGCAGCTCGGCCACGGGGCCCGCATTGCTGGCCTGCCGTGCCAGCGCGATCTGCGCGAAGGCGGCGTCGATCTCGGGCGTGCGGCCGATCTCGGCGGGCGCGCCGTTGAGCACCGCCTCGGCCTGGTCGACCTGATCCATCGCCAGATGCGCGCGCGCCAGCCCGGCATAGGCGGCGGCGTTCTTGTCGTCCTCCTGCAGGATCGCGCCGAACACCTCCGCAGCCCCCGTGGCGTCGCCCTCGTCGAGCATCGCCTGCGCCGCCTCGATCGCCTCGGCGAGCCCGCCATCCTCCTCGCCGCCGCCCAGCGCCACGAGCTTGTTCACGAAGGCCTCGATCTCCGAGCCGGGCAGCGCGCCCTGAAAGCCGTCGACCGGCTGGCCCTGCCAGAAGGCATAGACGGTCGGGATCGACTGCACCTGCAGCTGGCCCGCGACGGCCTGGTTCCGGTCGACGTCGATCTTGACCATCCTGACCTTGCCACCGGCCTTCTGGACCGCCGCTTCCAGCGCCGGGCCCAGCGTCTTGCACGGGCCGCACCACGGCGCCCAGAAATCGACGATCACCGGCACGGTCTTCGAGGCTTCGACCACGTCCTTCATGAAGGTCGCGTCGGAGCCTTCGCGGATCAGGTCGTCCTTGGCGGGGGCGGCGGGGGCGCTGTCGTTGAGACCGAGCATGATGGGCTCCTGCTGTGATGTGCGGCCCCCCTCTTTGTCGGGCGGGGCAATGTTTCGAGGTGACTATATGTGCGCGCGGCGCGGCCGCGCCAAGCCCCTCAGAGGTCGAAGCTGGCGAAGACCGGCGCGTGGTCCGAGGGCTTTTCCCAGCCGCGCGCCGATTTCAGCACCCGGCTGCCATGCGCGGCGCTCGCGATGTCGGAGGTCGCCCAGACATGGTCGAGCCTGCGGCCCCGGTCGGCGGCCTCCCAATCCCTGGCGCGATACGACCACCACGAATAGAGCTGCCCCTCGGGGATGTCCTGCCGCGTCACGTCGACCCAGTCGCCGCTGTCCTGCACCTGCGCGAGATGCTCGATCTCGATGGGCGTGTGGCTGACGACCTTGGAGAGCTGCTTGTGGCTCCACACGTCGTCCTCGCGCGGGGCGATGTTGAGATCGCCCACGAGGATCGCGCGCTCGGGCCGGTTGGCGTGGAAATCGTCGCGCATATGGGTGAGGTAGTCGAGCTTCTGGCCGAACTTCTCGTTCTTCTCGCGGTCGGGCTCGTCGCCGCCCGCCGGGACGTAGAAGTTGTGGATCGTCACGCCGTTCTCCAGCCGCCCGCAGATGTGGCGGGCATGGCCGAGACCCGCGTGGTCATGCGCGCAGACCTCCTCGATCGGCAGGCGCGACAGGATGGCCACGCCGTTATAGCCCTTTTGCCCGCGCGCGATCATGTGGCCGTAGCCCAGCGCGCGAAACGCCTCGAGCGGGATCTTCTCGACCGGGCTCTTGCATTCCTGCAGGCACAGAACGTCGGGCCCCTCCTCCTGCAGAAGACGGCTCACCAGCGTCTCGCGCAGGCGGACCGAGTTGATGTTCCATGTGCAGAGCGTGAAGGGCATCGGCGGTCTCCGGTTCGGGGCCGGGCCTGCCTAGACCCTTGTTCCCGCGAAGGCCACCCGCCCCGCCCTCAGGGCTCGATCGTGTAGCTTTCGGAAGCGCAGACATCGACCCTGTCGGGCACCACCGCGCCGTCCGAGAACAGCAGCAGCAGGTCGTAGAGACATTCTGAGACGTTGCGGATGGTGACGTCGGCATTGCCCCCCGAGGGCACCACGTATTGCCCCAGCAGGTCGTCGCGCCAGTATTCGTCCGTCACCGGAGAGGCGAACATCCGCACCAGATCGACGCCGGAGCGGTTGCGCACCCGCAGCGTCTCGGTCTCGGCATGGGCCGCGAGCGGTGCGACGAGCGCGGCGACGAGAACGAGCATGAGCGGACGAAACAGGGGCATGAAGAACTCCTCGGGGGTCTGAAGCCAGCCTAACGCGCCCCGCCGCCCTGCCCCAGCCCCCCTCTGGCCGCGCTCACGACCGCGCGACTGCGGCGGGCGCACGGTCTTGCCGCGGGCAAAGAAAAGCCGGGCACGAGGCCCGGCGAAGTCCAACAGGGAGGTATGTGGCGTGACCCCGCCACGGGGGGCTTCGTGTGCCAAACGCGCATCCGCCGCGCCGGTTCCGGCAGATATCAGGCCACCAGCCGATAGCCGCCGGATTCGGTCACCAGAAGCCGCGCGTTCGAGGGGTCGGGCTCGATCTTCTGGCGCAGCCGGTAGATATGCGTCTCGAGCGTGTGGGTGGTCACCCCGGCATTGTAGCCCCAGACTTCGTGCAGGAGCACGTCGCGCGGCACCACGCCCTCGGAGGCGCGGTAGAGGAACTTGAGGATGTTCGTCTCCTTCTCGGTCAGGCGGATCTTGCGGTCATCCTCCGCCACCAGAAGCTTCTGCGCGGGGCGGAAGCTGTAGGGGCCGAGCTGGAACACCGCGTCCTCGGATTGCTCATGCGTCCTGAGCTGGGCGCGGATCCGGGCGAGCAGCACCGGAAACTTGAACGGCTTGGTGATGTAGTCGTTGGCGCCCGCGTCGAGGCCGAGGATGGTGTCGCTGTCGCTGTCATGGCCGGTGAGCATGATGATCGGGCATTTGACGCCCTGCTTGCGCATCACCCGGCACAGCTCGCGCCCGTCGGTGTCGGGCAGGCCGACATCGAGGATCACCAGATCGAACAGCCCGGCCTTGGCCTGCGCCATGGCCTCCTGGCCGTTGCCCGCCTCGAAGACGTCGAAATCCTCGGTCATGACGAGCTGTTCGCTCAGCGCTTCGCGCAGGTCGTCCTCGTCATCGACCAAAAGGATCTTCTTCACTTGTGCCATCTCGACGCCTCCATGAGCTACCGGCTCCACAGATGTGTAACGATCACGTGTGGCTCAAGTTTCGTGTCGATCTCTCACACCGAGTTGTCGCCCCCCTCCGAAATGTTACAGTCGCCCCCCGTGCCGGGGCGTCCCGGCCTGCCGCGAGGATGCGCCCATGCCCTTTCGCCCCGACCCCGTCGAGCGCCGCGCCCGCGCGCTGGCCGATCTGCGCCTCGGGGTGCCGGTGGTCTTAGGCGACGGGCCGGGCGCGCTGGTGCTGGCGGCGGAGGCGGTCCGGCCCGAGCGGCTGGCGGCGCTGCGCGCCATGGGCGGGGCGCCGGTGCTCGCGGTGACGGGGCGGCGCGCGGTGACGCTGCGCGCGCGCGCCTATGACGAGGACATCGCACGGGTGGTGCTGCCGCAGGATGCCGATGCCGCCTGGGTGCGGGCGGTGGCCGACCCGGCGGGCGATCTTGACACGCCGATGAAGGGGCCTTTGAAGACGCTGCGCGAGGGCTCCGCCGACACCCACCGCGCTGCGATCGCGCTGGTCAAGGCGGCCCGTCTCCTGCCCGCCGCCTTGGTGCTGCCGCTCGACGATGCCGCGGGCTTCGCGCGCACGCATGAGCTGACGCGGCTCGACCTGCCGCTGCCGCCCGCGATCACCCCCGCCTATGCCCCCGTCGCCGCCGCCCGCCTGCCGATGGAGGCGGCCGAGAAGGGCCGCCTGCACGTGTTTCGCCCCGGCGATGGCGGCGAGGAGCATTACGCGGTCGAGGTGGGCCGTCCCGCCCGCGACGGCGCGCCTCTGGTGCGGCTGCATTCGGCCTGCTTCACCGGCGACGTGCTGGGCTCGCTCAAATGCGATTGCGGCCCGCAGCTGCACGCCGCGCTCGACCAGATGGGCGCGGCGGGCGAAGGCGTGCTCCTTTACCTCAACCAGGAGGGCCGCGGCATCGGGCTGGCCAACAAGATGCGCGCCTACAGCCTGCAGGATCAGGGCTTCGACACGGTCGAGGCCAACCACCGGCTCGGCTTCGAGGATGACGAGCGCGATTTCCGCATCGGCGCCGAGATTCTCAAGCGGCTTGGCTTCAGCCGCATCCGCCTTCTGACCAACAACCCCAACAAGATCGCCCGCATGGAGGAGGCGGGCATCGCGGTCGAGGCGCGGGTGCCGCTCAAGGTGGGCGAAGGGCTGCACAACCACCACTACCTCGCCACCAAAGCCGCCAAGTCGGGGCACCTGCTGTGATCTTCTCCCCCGCCGATCTCGTCCTCACCCGGCGCGGCCTGCGCTTCATGGGCCGCCACCTGCCCTGTTCGATCGGCCGGGGCGGCATCCGCGCGGACAAGCGCGAGGGCGACGGCGCGACGCCGGTGGGCGAACACCGCATTACCGGCATGCTCTACCGCCCCGACCGCCTGCCCGCGCCGCAGCCCTGGGCCGAGCCGATCCGCCCGGGCGACCTGTGGTCGGACGCCTCCGGCGATCCCGCCTACAACAGCCATGTCCGCGCCCCCTACCCCGCCAGCTTCGAGACGCTGCGCCGGGCCGATCCGCTTTACGACATCGTTCTGGTCACGGATTGGAACGAGGGTGGCAGGCCGAACGAAGGCTCCGCCATCTTTTTGCACCAGCGCCGCCGCCCGGGCTATCCGACCGAGGGCTGCGTCGCCTTCGCGCGGGCGGATCTGATCTGGCTGGCGCAGCGCGTGACCCCGGGCGCACGGCTGATCGTCCGGCGCTGATCCCCTTCATCTTTCTTCAAATACGTAAATCGCTCCATGTCCACCCGGCGCTCCGTTGGCCGGCCGGGCGCCATGCGTATTTGAAGAAAGATGAACGAGGGGCGCGGCGCCCGGCGGGTCAGCCGAGCCTGTCGGGCAGGGCCTTGCCCCTGAGCGCCTCATCCGCCGGCATCGGCTTGCGGCCCTCGCGCTGGATTTCCAGCAGCTCCACCGCGCCATCGGCGCAGGCGACGGTCGCTGGGCCGATCCGCGCGCCGGGCGCGCCCTCACCCGGGCCGGAGGCGGCGCGCAGGATCTTCAGCCGCTCGCCTTTCGCCATGCACCACGCGCCCGGAAAGGGCGACAGCGCGTTGACCTGCCGCGCGACATGGGCGGCGGTGCGGGTCCAGTCGATCCGCGCCTCGGCCTTGTCGATCTTCGTGGCATAGGTGACGCCGCGCTCGGGCTGCGGCTCGGGGCGCAGCTCGTCCAGACGGCGCAGCGTCTCGACCACGAGCCGCCCGCCCATTCGCGCCAGCTCGTCATGCAGGTCCGACGCGGTGTCGGTCGCGCCGATCGGCGTCGTCTCGCGCAAAAGCACCGGGCCGGTGTCGAGCCCGGCCTCCATCTGCATGATGCAGACACCGGTCTCGTTGTCGCCCTCCATGATCGCGCGCTGGATCGGCGCGGCGCCGCGCCAGCGCGGCAGCAGCGAGGCGTGGATGTTGAGGCAGCCATGCTTCGGCGCATCGAGCACCGCCTGCGGCAGGATGAGACCATAGGCCACGACCACGGCGATGTCGGCGTTCAAGGCGGCGAACTCGGCCTGCGCCGCCTCGTTCCTGAGCGAGACCGGGTGGCGCACCGAGAGCCCCAGCGCCTCGGCGCGGGCCTGCACGGCCGAGGGCCGGGGTTTCTTGCCCCGCCCTGCCGGGCGCGGCGGCTGGGTATAGACGCAGGCGATATCGTGGCCCGCACGCACAAGCGCGTCGAGTGCGACAACGGAGAAGTCGGGCGTGCCCATGAAGACGATGCGCATCAGGAGAACTTCCTTGCCTTGGCGACCAGCCGGTCGCGCTTCAGCCGGCTCAGCCGGTCGAAATACATCCGCCCCTCCAGATGGTCGATCTGGTGCTGCAGCGATGTGGCCCAGAGCCCGACGAAATCGCGCTCCTCGATCTCGCCCGCCTCGTTGAGAAACCGCGCCGTCACCGCGCGCGGCCGCGAGATCACCGCCGAGACGCCGGGCAGGTTGGGCGAGGCTTCCTCGTGCTCGCGCAGCTGCGCGCTTTCGTGCAGGATCTCGGGGTTGGCCATGCGCACCGCCTGCCCGCGCCCGTCAGAGGCATCGACCACGGCAAGCCGCAGGCTCACGCCGATCTGGGGTGCCGCGAGGCCGACGCCGGGCATCGCGTCCATCGCGTCGATCATCTCGTCCCACAGCGCGCGGATCTCGTCGGTGATCGCCTCGACGGGGGCGGCGGGCTTGCGCAGCGTGGCATGCGGCCAGCGCAGGAAGGGGCGGGTCATGCGAGGTCTTCCTCTTCGTGGCGGTCGATGCAGAGAATACCGTTCAGATGATCGAGCTCGTGCTGGATGCAGGTGGCCTCGATCCCGCCGAATTCGGCCTCGTGGCCCAGACCGTTGAGATCCTGCCAGTTCAGCGTGACGCGGGCGGGGCGGCGGACGCGGCAGGGCGTGTCGGGGATCGAGAGGCACCCCTCCTCGCGCAGCACGGTTTCGTCCGAGGCGGCGGCGATCTCGGGATTCACGAAGACCCGGGGTGCGGGATCGCCGGCCTTCCATTCCACATCCGTCACGAAGATCCGCATCGGCAGGCTCACCTGCGGCGCGGCGAGGCCGCGGCCGCCGGCGGCATACATCGTCTCGATCATGTCGGCGGCAAGCTGCGACAGCGTCGCGTCGAACAGTTTCACCGGCTGCGCGGTGCTGCGCAGCACCGGGGCGGGGTGAAGGACGATGTCGAGCACGGCCATCAGCCGCGCGCCCGCTCGCGCTTGAGCTTGACCATCTTGCGGGTGATCATCTGCCGCTTCATCGGCTTGAGATAATCGATGAAGAGCCGGCCATCGAGATGGTCGATCTCGTGCTGCACGCAGGTGGCCCAAAGCCCGTCGAAGCGCTCGGAATGGGTCTTGCCGTCGAGGCCGAGCCATTCGACCTCGACCTCGGCCGGGCGCTCGACATCGGCGAACTGCTCGGGGATCGACAGGCAGCCCTCCTCATAGACCGAGCGCGCCTCGGATTCCCATGTCACCTTCGGGTTGACCAGCACCATGGGCCGGGCCGCGCCCTCGTCCTCCTTGGTGGCGTCCATGACGAGCAGGCGGCTGAGCTTGCCGATCTGCGGCGCGGCGAGACCGATGCCCGGCGCGTCATACATGGTCTCTAACATGTCGTCGGCGAGACGGCGGATCTCGTCGGTGATGGCGGGCACCGGCTCGGCCAGCGTCTTCAGGCGCGGGTCGGGGTGAATGAGGATGGGGCGCAATGTCATGGCGCCGATCTAGGGCGAAGCGGCGCGCATGGCAACACGCGGCCCCTTGCGCGCCCCGCGCGGCGCGTGCAGCCTCCGCCCCGCGACCAACAGGAGACCGCCATGAGCCCCATGCCCCCCGCCGCCCCCGATTTCGACGAGATCATCGACCGGCGCGGCACCAATTGCTCCAAGTGGGACAGCATGGAGCCGGTCTATGGCGTGAGCCCCGACGAGGGCATCGCCATGTGGGTCGCGGACATGGATTTCCGCCCGCCCGCCTGCGTGCAGCGCGCGGTCGAAGGCATGGCCGCGCATGGCATCTATGGCTACGCCGCCTCGGATGATGCGCAGCGCGAGGCGATCGGCTGGTGGATGGACCGCCGCCATGGCTGGCGGCCCGATGCGGGCGACATCTTCACCACGCACGGCCTCGTCAATGCCACGGGGCTCTGCGTCGATGCCTGGACCGAACCGGGCGACGGCGTGGTGCTGTTCACCCCGGTCTACCACGCCTTCGCGCGGGTGATCCGCGCGGCGGGGCGCGAGGTGGTCGAATGTCCGCTGGCCATGGATCACGGCCGCTACGTGCCCGATTTCGACGCCTGGGACGCGATGATGACCGGGCGCGAGAAGATGATGATCCTGTGTTCGCCGCAAAACCCCGGCGGCCGGGTCTGGAGCCGGGCCGAGCTTGAGGGCTGGGCCGCCTTCGCGCGGCGGCACGATCTGATCCTCGTCTCCGACGAGATCCATTGCGACCTGACCATGCCGGGCGTGACACATACCGCGATGACCCGGATCGAGGGCGTGGCCGACCGGCTGGTGATGCTGACCGCGACGACCAAGACCTTCAACATCGCGGGCGCGCATATCGGCAATGTCATCATCTCGGACCCCGCGCTCAAGGCGCGGTTCTCGGCCCGGATGCGGGCGCTGGGCCTTTCGCCCAACTCCTTCGGCCTCGCCATGGCGACGGTGGCGATGTCGCCCGAGGGGGTGGACTGGCTGGAGGCGCTGCGCGGCTATCTTGACGGCAATCGCCGCCTGTTCGAGGAGGGCGTGGGCAAAATCCCCGGCGTGTCACCCATGACGCTCGAATCCACCTATCTCGAATGGGTGGATTTTTTGGGCACCGGCATGAGCCGCGAGGAGGTGCTTCGGCGGATCGAGGGCGATGCGAAGATCGCCGTGAATCACGGCACCAGCTTCGGGCGGGGCGGCGAGAGCTTTCAGCGGTTCAACATCGCGACGCCGCGCGCGCGGGTGAAGGAGGCCGTCTCGCGGCTGCAGGCGGCGTTTTCCGACCTGCAGTAGCGCCTCAGAGGCGGGGCAGCCTGAGCGCGGGCTCCGCCTCCGTCCGCTCGAAATCGACGGGCGCGCTGTCGGCGACGCGGCTGTGGCGCTTGAACTCGTAGACCCGCTCGCCCTCCTCGTCGCGCGAGGTCATGACGAGGCATTGGTAGAGATGGCGCGGCCCGTCATAGAGATCGACGAAGCCATGCAGGATCGGCGCGTCCTTGGCCGCGAGGGCGAAGCCCGTCTCCCACATGCGCAGCACCGGGTGGATCTCTTCGCCGTCATGCACGCAAAGCCGGGCCGAGCGGCGCTGCGCGGCGCGGCGCGCGGCTTCCAGGGCGTCCTGCAGGTCCTTGGTCAGATATTCGGTCATCTCGCATCTCCCCTGCCCCCATCCTGCGCAGGGAAATGTAAATTTCAAGCGACGTTCGTGGAAAATTCTCTTCAGCCGCGCGCCTTGGGGCGCAGGACATGCGGCTGCGCCGGGTCGTAGAGCGCGCTGTCGGGAAAGCCCTGCTCCTCGCCCAGCGCCGGGCCCACGAGGATGAGCGCGGTGCGGGTGAGCTTGGCCGCGCGCACCTTGGCGTGGATGTCCGACAGCGTGCCGCGGATCACCTGCTGGTCGGGCCAGCTGGCGCGGTAGACCACGGCGACCGGGCAATCGGCGCCGTAGAAGGGCGTCAGCCGCCGCTCGATATCGCGCAGCGCCCGGATGCCGAGATGGATGGCCAGCGTGGTGCCGGTGGCGGCGAAGTTCTCCAGCGTCTCGCCTTCGGGCATGGCGGTCGATTTCATCGACATGCGGGTGAGCACGATGGATTGCGCCAGCGCGGGGATGGTCAGCTCCTGCCCCAGCGCGGCGGCGGCGGCGGTGTAGGCGGGCACGCCCGGCACGATCTCGTAGGCGATGCCGTCGGCTTTCAGCCTGCGGATCTGCTCGGCGATGGCGCCGTAGAGCGAAGGGTCGCCCGAATGCACCCGCGCGACATCCTCGCCGCGCCGATGCGCCGCGAGGATCTCGGCATGGGTCTCGTCGAGCGTCATGGGTGCCGTGTCGAGAACGCGCGCGCCTTGGGGCGCGCCCGCCACGACCTCTTCGGGCACCAGCGAGCCCGCATAGAGGCAGACCGGGCAGGCCGCGATGAGCCGCGCGGCCTTGAGCGTCAGAAGCTCCGGGTCGCCCGGCCCGGCCCCGATGAAATAGACGGTCATTGGGCGCGTCCCCCGTTCATCTTTCCCAAAATACGCATGGCGCCCGGCGTCATCCGCCGCGCCGCGCCTTCAGCGCGCATCGATCTTCCTGGCGTAGCCGCGCGGCGTCACCATGCGCGGCCCCTCGCCCAGTTCGACCAGCTTCGACTGCGAGGAGCCCACGAGCACGACGGTCAGCATGTCGACCTCGTCGACCTCAAGCTCGTCGAGCCGCCGGTAGCGGATCTCTTCCTCGGGGCGGCCCAGCGAGGAGGCCAGCAGCACAGGCGTGTCGGCCGGGCGATGCTCCAGCAGGATCTCGCGCGCCTCGGCCAGGAGCGTGCGGCGGCGCTTGGAAACCGGATTGTAGAAGGCAATGACGAAATCGCCCCCAGCCGCGGCATGCAGCCGTTTCACGATGTCCTCGCGCGGGGTGAGCAGGTCCGACAGCGAGATGGCGCAGAAATCGTGGCCCAGCGGCGCACCGGCGCGGGCGGCTGCGGCCTGCAGCGCCGAGACGCCGGGTGTGCAGGTGACCTCGATGCGGCGCGCGGCGTCCGAGACGCCGCCCTTGTCTCGGTCGCGGCCCAGCAGTTCGAAGACCAGCGCCCCCATGGCATAGATGCCCGCATCGCCCGAGCAGATCAGCGCCACGTCGCGCCCCTCGGCGGCGCGTTCGAGCGCGTAGCGGCAGCGGTCTTCCTCGCCGCCCAGCGGGAAATCGGCGCGGGGTTTTCCGGCGGCGAGCGGTCCCAGCAGGTCGATATAGCGCCCGTAGCCCACCAGCTCCTCGGCCTGGGTGATGAGGCGGCTGGCCTCGGGTGTGCGCCAGCCCGACTGGCCCGGCCCGATGCCAACGACCGAGAGCCGCCCGCGGCGGCGACCGCGCAGCTCGGTGATCGGTGCGGGGGCGAGCGCCAGCGCGCAAGTGGCGTTGGCGGTCTTGCGCTTGGTGACGGCGAGGGTGGCGTCCGCCCCGGCCTGCGCCAGCGCCGCCCCTTCGGAGACGCCGTGACAGCCGACCTCGGCGAAGACCACCTCGGAGGGGGTGGCGAGGCGGGGCGTCTCGGCCTCCAGCTCGGCGGCGGAGAAGAGCCGCAGCGGCACGCCGATTACACGTGAAACATCGAGGATCGCGGGCTCGTCGGCCTTGAGGTCGATCGAGGCCACGGCCTGCACGGCCTGCGGCGCGATCCCGGCCTCGGCGAGGGTTTCGCGGGCGAGTGCCGCGAGTTCCTCGGGCGGGCAGTTGCGGGCGCAGCCGAGCCCCAGCACGGCGCGTTGCGGCGCGAAGTGAAGATGCTCCGGCCCGAGCCCCTGCTGCGGCGCTTCAGAGACGGTGATCCTCAGCGCGTCGCCCTGCGGCAGGTCGGTCAGCCATGGCGCGTCGCCCGTGACGGTCGCGCCGCCGCCCGACAGGAGCGCCGCCATCGCGCCCTTGGCGTCCTCGGGGTTCACCAGCCGGTAGCCCGCGGGCGGCTCATCGAGCGCGACGCCGAGCACCACGTCGCCGGCGGTGGTGACGGCGGCGGTGGCGTCCAGCGCTTCGGCGATGCGTTTCGCCAGACGGTTCGCGCCGCGATGGCCGCCCAAAAGCGGCACCACCACGCGCCCGTCATCGGAAACCGAGATCACCGGCGGCTCGGCGCGCTTGTCGGAGAGCTGCGGCGCGACGGCGCGGATCAGGATGCCGGAGGCGCAGACGCCCACCACCGCATGACCGGCGGCGAAAAGGTCGCGCGCATGCTCCAGCGCATCGGCAAAGAAGGCGTCGGCGGCCTCGACCCGCCCCTCGCGGCCATGCAGCGGCGCATCCAGCGCCTCGGCCAGCTTGCGGGCCACGGGTTCGCCCGAGCGGGAGAGGGCGAGAACAACGGGGGTCACAGCCAAGGATCGGCTCCCTTCGTGAGGATGATCATCGAGAAATAGGGGGCGGTATCGGGCGCCTCGGCCAGCGGGCGAACCACTTCGGCCTCCAGCGTGGCGCGCTCGACGTAAGTGGCATGGGCGGTCAGGCCGAGCGCGTCGATCACGGCGCGCACCTTCGGGAAATGGCGGCCCAGCTTCATGATCGCGACGCTTTCCGCGCCCTCGATCCGGGCGCGCAGCTCGGCCTCGGGCAAGGGTCCCGGCAACACTGTCAGTCGCTCGTTGCGCGCGGCGAGCGGGCGGCGCGCGGCGGCGGCGGCGGCGGTGAGCGAGGTGACGCCGGGCACGATCTCGACCCGGTGGCGACCCGCCAGCCGCGCGAAGAGATACATGAAGGAGCCGTAGAAGAACGGGTCGCCCTCGCACAGGCAGACCACGTCCTCGCCCGCCTCCAGCACGTGGGCGATCCTTGCCGCGCCCGCGTCATAGGCCGCCTGCGCCGGGCCGCGCTCCACCGTCATCGGCACGTCCATGGCGATCTCGCGCGCGTCGGGCGCGATGAGGCCGGCGGCGATCGAGCGGGCGAAGCTCGCGCCGCCCGCCAGCGTCGGGTAGGCGATGACGCGCGCGGCCTCGATCAGCCGCGCGGCGCGCAGGGTGATCAGGTCGGGCGCGCCGGGGCCGAGCCCCACGCCATACAGCGTGCCGCTCATCGCTTGATCAGGCTCCATTGCATCACCGGCATCGCCGGTTTCCAGCCGGTGAGCCGGCCCACTGGGGCCGCGCGCGCAACCGAGATCCGCACCAGATCGCCGCCATGCGCGGCATGCAGCGCGATAAGCGCTGCCTCGCTCTCCAGCGTCACCGCGTTGGCCACGAGCCGCCCCAGCGGGCGCAGCGCAGACCATGCCGCCTCGAACACCTCTGCCGAAAGCCCGCCACCGACGAAGATCGCATCCGGCGCGGGCAGCCCGTCGAGTGCCGCGGGCGCTTCGCCCTCCACCAGCCGCAGCCGCGGCGTGCCGAGCGCCAGCGCGTTGGCCGCCGCCATCGCCCGGCGGTCGGCGCGCGGTTCGATGCCGATGGCCCCCGCGTAGCGCGCCGCGCGCATCCATTCGATCGCGACCGAGCCCGAGCCGGTGCCGATGTCCCACAACAGCGCGCCGCGCATCGGCATCAGCTTGGCGAGCGTCGCGGCGCGCAGCTCGCGCTTGGTCATGGTGCCGTCCGAGACGAAGAGGCTGTCGTCGAGCCCCGGCACGCGCGGGATCAGCGCGGCATCGGGGGCCGCGACGCAATCGACGGCCAGCGTGTTGAAGGCGGGCACCTCGTGGTCCCAGTCCTCCGCCACCCCGTCGAAGCGCGCCTCCTCCTCGCCGCCCATATTGGCCAGCACCGTCATCGGGCTCTGGCCGAAGCCGCGCTCGGTCAGGAAGCGGGCGATCTGGCCGGGCGTCTCGGAGCCGGTGGTGAGGATCAGGAGCCGCGCCTGCGGCTGGATGAAGGCGATCATCTGCTCCACGGGGCGGCCATGCACGGTCAGCGTTTCGACATCCGCGAGGCTCCAGCCCATGCGGGCGGAGGCGAGCTGGAAGGCCGAGACCTGCGGATGATAGACGACCTCCGATGCCGGGATCGCCCGGCCGATCCGCGCGCCGACCGAGAACCACAGCGGATCGCCGGTGGCGAGCACCACGACGCGGCGGCCCTTGTAGCTTTCGAGCTTTTCGATCAGCGCGTCGAAGGGGCTGGGCCATGCGACGCGCTCGGCGCCGACCGCGCCCGCCAGCTCGTGATGCCGTTCGCCGCCGAAGATGATCTCGGCCGCCTCGACCACGGCGCGGGTCGCGGGCAGAAGCCCGTCCATCCCGTCCTCGCCGATGCCGACGACGTGGAGCCAGGGCTCCTCTGCTGCGACCGCGTTCATGGCTTTTCCTCCGAAATGCCGTTGGCCAGCGCGTTCACCGCCGCCGAGGCCATGGCAGAGCCGCCCTTGCGGCCCCTGAGCGCGACGAAATCGCAGCCGCGCGGGTCCGCCGCCAGCTCGGCCTTGGATTCCGCCGCACCGACGAAGCCCACCGGAAAGCCGAAGATCAGCGCCGGTTTCGGCCAGCCCTGATCGAGCCGCTCCAGAAGGTGGAACAGCGCGGTGGGCGCGTTGCCCACGGCCACCACCGCGCCCTCGATCCGGTCGCGCCACAGATCGACGGCGGCCGCCGAGCGGGTGGTGCCGAGATCCTTCGCCATGTCGGGCACGCGCGGGTCGTTCAGCGTCACCGCGATCTCGGTGTCCGGCAGATGCCGCCGGATGACCCCCGCCGCGACCATCTCGCAATCGCACAAGACCGGCGCGCCCGAGGCCAGCGCCGCGCGCCCCGCCGCCATGGCATGGGGCGAAAAGGCCAGCCTGTCGGCGATCTCGACCATGCCGCAGGCATGGATCAGCCGGATCACCATCGGCTGGAGATCCTCGGGGAAGCGATCGAGCCGCGCCTCGGCGCGCACGGTGGCGAAGCTCTGGGCGTAGATCTTCGCGGGATCGGTCTCATAGGGGCGCATCAGGCCCTCCTTGCCGCGCGGTGGACACCGGCGGCTGTGCTTGTGCGGGAAGGGGCGAGGCTCACTTGCGCGACTTCAGCACGCTGAGCGGCCCGAGCGGGTGATCGGCCTGCGGATAGGGTGCGTGGTGATGGTCGTGATCGTGGTCATGCCCGTGGTGATGGTGATGATGCCCGTGATCGTGGTGATGGTCGTGCGGCAGACCATGCGCATGGGCGTGATCATGCTGCGCCTGCGCATCAAGCCGGCACATGCCGGTGCAGAAATCGGCGCAGAGCGCGCAATCGGCGACGTTGGAGCCCGGCGCATTCGCCCCCTGCCCCTCGACATGGTGGTGATGGCTTTCCTGCACCGCGCCGACCTCGGCCTCGAAGCCCAGAACCTGCGTGCGGTACTTGCACATGCCGCAGGTCGGCGGCACGGCGTCGCCCACCAGCTCGGTCACGCGCTCGGCAAAGGTGTTCATCACCTCCGGGTGGTCGCCCAAGTAAGGCGCCTTGACGATCTCCAGCTCGGGATGCGCCTCGGCCACCTGGTCGGTGAAGCCGTAGATCCGGTCGATCAGGATGCCGGAGAAGAGGAAGTAGGGGAACACCACCACGCGGCGGTAGCCCAAGCGCGCCACATGTTCGAGGCAGGGCTCGACCAGAGGAAAGGTGACGCCGGAATAGCCGGTCTCGCACCAGCCGAAGCCCATGCCCTCCCACAAGAGCCGCGCGATCTTGGAGACGTTGCCATTGGCGTCGGGATCGGAGGCCCCGCGGCCGATCACCACGAGGCAGGTCTCGTGCATCGGCACGTCCGACGGGTTGGCATCGAGCGCGCTCTGAATCCGGTCGGCGGCGGCGGCGACCATGCGCGGATCGACCCCGAGCTCGCGGCCATAGGTGATCTCGATGCCGTGCTTCTTGGCATAGGTATTGAGCACGGTCGGGATGTCGTTCTTGGCGTGCATCGCCGCGAAGAGCATGCCCGGCACGGCGAGGATGCGGGTGCAGCCCTGCTCGCGCAGCCGGTCGAGCCCGTCGCGGATCACCGGGTTGGCGAATTCGAGATAGCCGTATTCCACCGGCCAGTCGGGCGGCAGCAGCGCGGGCAGCTTTTCGGCCAGCACCGCGAACTCGTCGACCGCCGACTGGCTGCGCGAGCCATGGCCGCAGATCATCACGCCAGTCTTGGGCGCGCTCACGCCCGGGCCTGTCTTGGGCGCGCTCACGCCCGGGCCTCGTCGCCCTGATCCTCGGCTTCCGTCTCGGCGGGCTCGTCCTCCTTGCGTCCGCCCCTGAGCGCGCCCCACAGGCCCAGCGCGATGGCGACGCCGATCGCCGCGCCCGCGACCCAGTGGTCGTGGCCGGCGACATCGGCCACGTGGCCGGGATGGGCGAGGGCCGCGCCGGGGGCGGCCATGAGGGCGGTGGTCGGCAGGAGGATATGGCGCATCGCGGACCTCTCGATCTGGCAATGGCCGGCGCTCGCCGCGAGGATCGCGGCGATGCGAGGACGACGCAGCACCTTGGTCCCCTGTCTGGGTCGACCGCCGCGCCACCTACCGTTCCGGCCACTTAGGGCTTCGTCGCCCCCTCCTTAACGATCGGCACGCCGCGGCGAAACCCCTCGATGCGTCACTTCATGGGGATCGTGCGACCCGCCGGCGCGCGCGCCTCGCGCAGCGCCGAAGGCTCGATCGCGGGGACATGCTCCCAGGCCAGCGGCACCTGCCGGTCGGCGAATTTGCCGCCGCCCGAGCGGGTCACGAAGCCCTCGCCGCCGGTCATCAGGTGAAAGCTCATCCCGTGCACGCCGCTCACCACATAGGTTTCGCCCGCGACCGAAAGCTGCCCGGCATGGCCATCGACGCAGATGGCGCGTCCCTCCCGGCAGGGGATCAGCTGCCATGTCGCCATGGCGCCGCGCCGATCCGGCGCGATCACCGAGACCGGCCCCATCTCGAAGGGATTCTCGGTATATTCGGCGGCGAAGGGCTCTGGCTCGGGCAGCGCGCGCAGTTCCGCGTCCGGCGGCAGCACCGGCGGCAGCGCCACCGATTCGAGCAAAGGCATCGCCCGTGGCCCGAAATCGGCGCAACCCGCCAGCATCAGCGCCGCGAGGACGCCCCCGATCTTGATTCCCACTCGCATCGCACCGCTCCTCGTTCCGCGCCTCGCCTTCACTTAGAGGTGAGCTTCTCCCCGACAAGCAAGCTCAGCGTCGCCCGAAGAGCTTCTCGATGTCCGACAGTTGCAGCTCGACATAGGTGGGGCGGCCATGATTGCACTGGCCCGAGCCCGGCGTCGCCTCCATCTCGCGCAACAGCGCGTTCATCTCCTCGGCCCGCATGCGGCGGCCCGAGCGGACCGAGCCGTGGCAGGCCACCCGGCTCAGGATCGCGTCGAGCCGGGCGGGCAGCGCGGTCGAGGCGTCGAGATCCTCGAGCTCGTCGAGAATGTCGCGCAACAGCGCGCCTGCGTCGATCCGCCCCAGCATGGCGGGCGTCTCGCGCACCGCCACCGTGCCGGGGCCGAAGGATTCGATGCTCAGGCCGAGCGTCGAAAGCTCCTCCGCCGCCTCCAGCAGCCGCGCCGCACCTGCGCCGAGATCGACGATCTCGGGCACCAAGAGCGCCTGCGCCGCCACGCCGGTCTCGGCCATCTGCCGCTTCAGCCGCTCATAGACCAGCCGCTCATGCGCGGCGTGCTGATCCACGAGCACCATGCCGGTCTCGGTCTGCGCCACGATCCAGTTGCCGTGCAGCTGCGCGCGCGCCGCCCCGAGTGGCAGCGCTTCCGCGCCGCTCTCGGCCTCGGGCTCGACCCGCGCCGAGGGGGTCTCGGTTCCCGGCAAACGCGCGGGCATGGCGGGCGGCGCGGTCTCGAAGCCGAAGCTTGATTCGCCCATGCCCGGCGCCTGCCCCGCGCGCGCCACCTGCATCGCCCGCATCGAGGGGCGGTCCATCTGGTAGACCCGCGCGGGCGCGCCGCCGCCCGCGGGGCGGTCCTCCTCGTCGATCAGCCCGCCCGCATCGCCCGCCCGCTCCGCCGCCGGGCCGGGCCGCATCATGCCCAGCGTCTCCTGCGCCACGGTGGTCGAGGCGCGGTGCCCCGCGCCCGACAGCGCCGCGCGGATGGTCGAGACGATCAGCCCGCGCACCGCCTGCGGGTCGCGGAACCGCACCTCGGATTTCGCCGGGTGGACGTTGACGTCCACGAGATGCGGATCGCATTCGACGAAGAGCGCCGCGGCGGGAAAGCGGTCGCGCGACAGGAAATCCATGTAGGCCGCGCGCAGCGCGCCGGTGAGCTGCCGGTCGGTCACGGGGCGGCCATTGACGAAGACGTGTTGGCTCACCCCCGCCCCGCGCGAATAGGTCGGCAGCGCGGCGAAGCCGGTGAGGTGCAGCCCCTCGCGGCTGCCATCCACGGGCAGCGCGTTGTCGTGGAACTCGCGCCCCAGAATGGCGGCGAGGCGGCGGCCCAGCGCCTCCACCGGGTCGCCCGTCTCGGCATCGACGCGAAAGATCTCGCGGTCGCGCCCCTCGGTCGCGTCGCGCAAGGAGAAGGCGACATGCGGTTCGGCCATGGCCAGGCGGCGCAGCGCCTCGGCGAGCGCCTGCCCCTCGGCCCGGTCGGAGCGCATGAATTTGAGCCGGGCGGGGGTGGCGTGAAACAGGTCGCGCAGCTCGACCACCGTGCCGCGCTCCAGCGCGGCCGGGGTGACCGGGCCGAGCCGCCCGCCCTCGACCCTGATCGCCGCCGCCTCGTGGCCATGGGCGCGCGAGGTGAGCACCAGCCGCCCGACCGCGCCCAGAGAGGCCAGCGCCTCGCCGCGAAAGCCGAAGGAGTGGATTGCCAGCAAATCCGAGCCGTCGATCTTCGATGTGGCGTGGCGCGCCAGCGCCAGCGGCAGCTCATCGGGCGTCATGCCGCAGCCGTCATCCTTGATGCGGATGAGCCGCTTGCCGCCGGCGGCGATGGTGACCTCGATCCGCCGCGCGCCCGCGTCGAGCGCGTTCTCGACGAGCTCCTTGACCGCCGAGGCGGGCCGCTCGACCACCTCGCCGGCGGCGATGCGGTTGATCGCCGCCTCGTCGAGCTGGCGGATCACGGGGCGCGGGGGCGGTGGGGTCTCTTGCAGCGTCATGGGGCCGAGACTAGCACGGCCCGCCCGGCCCGCGCGAGGGGGCTCACCGCGCCGCCGGGACCGCTTCGGGCAGCACCACCTCGGGCAAGATCACGCGCGGGGCCTGCAGCACCTGCGCCCCGTCCAGCCCCTCGGGGCGGCCCACCACCACGAAATGCAGCGCCTCCGGGTCGACCCGCTCGGCGGCGACGCGGTTGATCTCCTCGAGCGTCACCGCCTCGATGAACTCGTTGCGCTCGGTGACGTAGCTTTGCGGCAGGCCGGTGACCTGCATGCCGACGAGGATGCCCGCGATCTGGCCATTGCCGTCGAAGCGCAGCGGGTATTCCCCGGTGAGATAGGTCTGGGCGGCGTCGAGCTCGTCTTGCGTCACGCCCTCCTCGGCGATGCGCGCCCATTCGTCGCGGATCACCTCGATCGCGGTGGCCATACGGTCATTGGCCGAGGCGACGGAGCCGATCCAGAACTCGGCGTTTTCCAAGGGCACCAGATCGGTGCTGATGCCATAGGTCAGCCCGCGCTTCTCGCGCAGCTCCGTCATCAGCCGGCTCTCGAACCCGCCGCCGCCGAGGATGTGGTTGAGGATGTAGGCCGCGAAGAAATCCTCGTCCTCGCGCTCGAGCCCGGGCTGGCCGAACAGCGCCACCGATTGCGGCGTCGGATAGTCGATCACCTCGACCCCGCCCGCGAGGCCGAACTCGACATGGCCGGGAAGCTCGGGCCCCTCCTCGGGCAGATCGCCCAGAAGCTCGTCGAGCAGCGCGCCCAGCTCCTCGGGCGTGATGTCGCCCACCGCGCCGACATGCACGTTCTCGCGGGTCAGCGCCGCCTCATGCGCGGCAAGGAGATCCGCGCGCGTGAGCGCGGCGACGCTCTCGGGCGTGCCGTTGTCGGGCCGCCCGTAAGGGTGATCGCCGAAGGCCGCCTCGTAGAAGGCGCGGCTGGCGAGGCGGCGCGGGTTCTGCGCGTCCTGCGCCAGGATCGACTGTACCTGCCCGCGCACCCGCTCGATGGCGACCGGGTCGAAGCGCGGCGCGACCAGCGCCTCGCGCAGCAGATCGACCGCCGCCGCGCGGTTCTCGGTCAGCATCCGGGCCGAGACGCTGAGCGTGTCGCTGCCCACGTCGAAGGAGAAGCTCGCCCCGAGATCCTCGCGCGCGGCCTGGAATTCGCGCGCCTCCATCTCGCCCGCGCCCTCCTCCAGAAGGCCGGTCATCAGGTTCACCGCGCCGAGGCTGTCGGGCTCGTCGAGCGAGGTGCCGCCCTCGAAGCGGATCTCCAGCGCGGTGAAGGGGATGGTGTGGTCCTCGACCAGCCATGCGGTGATGCCGCCGGGCGAGGTCACCTCCTCGATCTCGATCGCGACCTCGGCCCGGGCGGTACCGGCGACGGTGGCGCAGAGGGCGAGAGTCAGGCTCAGGATGCGGATCATTTCAGGGCCTCTTCGCGGCTGGGCACGACATGCAGGGTGACGCTCCGGTCCGGATCGAAGAGCGCGCGCGCGGCGTCGCGCACCTCGTCGGCGGTGACCGATTGCAGGATTTCGGGCCAGTCGGCCACGTCCTCCACCGTCAGCCCCTGGCTCAGCGCCGCGCCGTAGCGCCGCGCCAGCCCCTCGACCGAATCGCGGGCATAGATCTCGGAGGCGCGCAGCTTGGTGCGGATGCGCTTCATCTGCTCCTCGCTCGGGCCGGTGTCGAGAAACCCGGCCAGCACCTCGTCGAGCGCCGCCTCGGCCGCGTCGAGCGTGACGCCGGGCTTGGGCACGACCGAGAGCGAGAAGGTGGTGTCGTCGAGCGACTTGCCCTCGTAGCCCGCGCCCGCATGCAGCGCGATGTCGCGCTCGAACACCAGCTCCTCGCCCAGCACCGAGGTGAAGGAGGAGCCGCCGAGGATCTCGGCGAGATAGGTCAGCGCGGCGGCGGCCCGCTGATCGCCCGCGTCGCGCTCGGGCGCGAGGTAGCCGCGGCTGAGATAGGGCTGGGAGACGCGGGCGTCTTCATAGGTGAGATGGCGCGGCGCGCGCTGCGGCGGCTCCTGCGGGCGGATCCGCTCGGGCAGCTCGGGCTCGGCCGGGATCGGGCCGTAATGTTCCTCGGCCAGCGCAAGCACCTCTTCGGGCTCCACGTCGCCCGCGACCACGAGGATCGCGTCATTGGGCGAATAATAGGTCTCGTAGACCTCGCGCACCTCGTCGCGGCCCAGCCCCTCGATCTCGTGCATCCAGCCGATCACCGGCGCGCCGTAGGGGTGGTTGAGATATTGCGCGGCGGTCATCTGCTCGCGCGCCAATGCGCCGGGGTTGCTCTCGACCCGCTGGTTGCGCTCCTCGACGATCACCTGCCGCTCGGTTTCGATGTCCTCGTCGGTCAGGCGCAAATTGTTCATGCGGTCGGCCTCCATCTGCATCATCAATGGCAGGCGGTCGGCGGCGACGCGCTGGTAATAGGCGGTGTAATCGGTCGAGGTGAAGGCATTGTCGGAGCCGCCATTGGCGGCGACGGTGGCGGAGAACTCGCCCGCCTCCATGTTCTCGGTCGCCTTGAACATCAGGTGTTCGAGGAAATGCGCCACGCCCGAGGCGCCCTGCGGCTCGTCGGCGGAGCCGACGCGGTACCACAGCATCTGGGTGACCACGGGGGCGCGGTGATCCTCGATCACCACCACGTCGAGACCGTTGTCGAGGGTGTAGGTCGTCACGGCCTCCGTCATCGCCAGCGCCGGTGTCGCCAGCATGAGGGGAACGGACAGGGCCAGTCTGCGCAGCATGGGGTGCCTCCTTCGCTGCGCCCAACCTACGGCGCGGACCGGCCGCCGCAAGCACCGCCACGGCTTCGTGAGCGGGCGCGAGCGGTCAGAAAGGCGGCCGAAGCGCGCCCCGGCCCGCGGCCTGCCGCAGCGCGATGGCGCCGGGGTCGGGATCGGCGCGGTTCGCCACGCCCGGCGCGGGCGGCGGCAGGTCGAGCCGCGCGGGAATCTCGAGCGGCTGTTGCGGCGCCACGAGGGAGGGGTCGGGCCCGCCCGAGCCATCGCCCCCCGCGCAGCCCGCGAGTGTCAGCGCGGTCAGCCCCGCGGCCAGTGCCAGTCGCATGCGTCGTCCCTGTCCCTGTCGTCCGACCCCCTGCCTAGCGCAGCTTTCGCGCCGGGTCACGGGCTCTTTGTGCCGCGCTTGGCGCGCGGCCCCGCGCCGTCATGGCCGGGCCGCCGCCGGGGCTGCGCCTTGTCGCCGCCGAACAGCACGAGCCCCACCGCGCCCAGGAAGATGGCGATATCGGCGACGTTGAAGGCATAGGGGTTGTTTATGCCGCAGCAGGTGACGTTGAGGAAATCGGCCACCGCGCCATAGAGCACCCGGTCGATCACGTTGCCCAGCGCGCCGCCGACCAGAAGCCCCGCCGAGATCCGCGCCATGCGCCCGCCGCCATCGCGCGCGATCCAGACCAGCACCGCCGCCGAGATCGCCAGCGCGAGGCCGATCAGCGCCCAGCGCATGTCGAACCCGGCGAAGAGGCCGAAATTGACGCCCTTGTTCCAGGCCATGCGAAAGCTCAGCACGCCGGGGATCACGTCCAGGTGGAGCCGGTCCATCAGCCCCAGCGCGTGCACCACGAGGTATTTCGTCGCCTGATCGACGAGAAACACCCAAAAGCCGGTCCAGAGGGTCAGCCGCATCATGCGCTCCTCAATGACGGAAGTGCCGCATGCCGGTCAGCACCATCGCCAGACCCGCCTCGTCCGCCGCCGCGATCACCTCGGCGTCGCGCATCGAGCCGCCGGGCTGGATCACCGCCGTCACGCCCGCGCCCGCCGCCTCCATCAGCCCATCGGCAAAGGGGAAGAAGGCGTCCGAGGCCACGACCGAACCCTTGGCCGGGCTTTCGGCGAGGCCCAGCGCCTCGCCCATGCGGCCCGCCTTGGCGGCGGCGATCAGCGCGCTATCGAGCCGGCTCATCTGGCCCGCGCCGACGCCGACGGTCTGGCCGTCCTTGGCATAGACGATGGCGTTGGATTTCACGTGGCGCGCCACGGTCCAGGCGAACATCAGGTCGTCGAGCTCCTGCGCCGAGGGCGCGCGCTTGGTGGCGACCTTCAGGTCCTCGCGCGTCACGAAGCCCGAATCGTGGTCCTGCACCAGAAGCCCGCCTGCGACCTGCCGGTAGGCCAGCCGGGGGCTGCGCGGATCGGGCAGCGCGTCGGTGACGAGAAGCCGCAGGTTCTTCTTGGCGGCGAAGATGGCGCGGGCGTCGTCATCGGCGCCGGGCGCGATGACCACCTCGGTGAAGATCTTGGCGATCTCCTCGGCGGTCGCGCCGTCGAGCGGGCGGTTGAGCGCCACGATGCCGCCGAAGGCGGAAGTGCGGTCGCAGTCGAAGGCGCGCGCATAGGCTTCCTTGAGCGTTTTGCCGGTGGCGACGCCGCAGGGATTGGCGTGCTTGATGATGGCGCAGGCAGGCGCGTCGCCGCCGAACTCGGCCACCAGCTCATAGGCGGCGTCGGTGTCGTTGATGTTGTTGTAGCTCAGCGCCTTGCCCTGGATCTGGGCGGCGGTGGCGACGCCGGGGCGGTTCGTGCCATCGGTGTAGAAGGCCGCGTTCTGATGCGGGTTCTCGCCATAGCGCAGCGTCTGGGCGAGCGTGCCGGCAAAGGCGCGGCGGCGCGGGGCTTCCTCGCCGATGGCCGCGGCCATCCATGTGCTGACGGCGGCATCATAGGCGGCGGTGCGGGCATAGGCGGTCTGGGCGAGGCGCTTGCGGAAGGGCAGATCGGTCTGGCCGTCGTTGCGCTCAAGCTCCGCAAGCAGCGCCTCGTAATCCTCGACATCGGTGACCACGCAGACATCGGCGTGGTTCTTGGCGGCGGCGCGGATCATCGCCGGGCCGCCGATGTCGATGTTCTCGATGCAAGTCTCGTAATCGCCGCCCTTCGCCACCGTCTCCTCGAAGGGGTAGAGGTTCACCACCAGCAGGTCGATCGCCGGGATGGCGTGCTCCTGCATCGCCGCGACATGGCCTTCATCCGAGCGCACGGCCAGGAGGCCGCCATGCACCTTGGGGTGCAGCGTCTTGACCCGGCCATCCATCATCTCGGGAAAACCGGTGACCTCGGCCACGTCGCGCACGGGCAGCCCCGCCTCGCGCAGCGTGCGCGCGGAGCCGCCGGTGGAGAGCAGCTCGACGCCGCGGGCATCGAGCGCGCGGGCCAGCTCGACGAGGCCGGTCTTGTCGGAAACGGAGAGCAGCGCGCGGCGCAGCGGGGCAAGCGAGGTCATGGATCGTCCTTCCTGGTCCTGATCCGCCGGTCTCATGCCGGATCGCCCTTCGCGCGCCACAGGTCGCGCAAGGTCGGCACGGCATCGCCCGATCGCAGGAGCGACCAACGGACGAGGGTCGCATAGGCCATCGCGCGGCCGGATAAAACCACCTGTTGCGTCGGCACCGGCCGGGGCTGGCTCTTTTCGAGATAGACCGACGGCGCCAGCGCCAGCCGCGCGCCGCCATCATGCGACAGCACCCAAAGCTCGCCCGAGCGCAGCCGCAGCCGCGCCTGCCGGCCCTTCGGGTCGAGTTCGCATTCGGCATCGGGATGCAGGTGAAAGCGGATGGTGAAGGCCACGCCCGGATCGGGGCCCGCGCGGCTCGCCGCGTCGAAGGCGCGCTCATCGGCGGGGCCGAGCGTGGTCAGGAGATCCTCGCCCACCAGCGCCTGGCCGCCCCGGCCAAGCCCGAGCCGCCGGTCATGGGTCAGCCCGAAGCCCGCGCGCCAGGCGTCGTGGCTGGCCTCGATGCGCGGCACCCCGTCGGCGCGGGTCATGTGCGCCAAGACCTCGCGCGGCCCCTCCGTCAGCGGCTCCGTCCCTTCCGGGCCGCGCCCGAGCCGGGCCGAGGAGAGCCCTTCGAGGCAGAGCGTCGAATGCGACAGCGTCGCCCGCCCGGCGCGGCGCCAGTCGGGGCCGTGATGCGCGCCCGCGCCGCAGCCGACGATCAGGGGCCGCCGCCCGCTGGTCATCTCGAAGGCCAGCGTCGAGGCATGGGCCGCCCAGGCGCGCGGCCCGCTGGGCGGCGGCGCCGCGTCGAGGATCACGGTGCTGCGCCCCGCCGCGAGCCGGGCAAAGCCCATGCAGAGCCCCGCGGGCGGCGGGCCAGGTGCCACGTCCGCGCCCAGAAGCGCGCGCTCGGGCTGCCCCTCGGTCCCGCGCCCGCCGCCGTGAAACCGCGCGAGCCCGCCATCGGCATGGCGCAGCGCCCGCAAGAGCCGCGCCGCGCGCGCCATGGCCTCGCGCTGGGCGGGGGTGGTGGCCGACCCGAGCAGCGCCGCCGCCTCGACCAGCCCGCCCAGCAGCTCAGACAGCGCCTCGGGGTTGCGCGAGGCGATCGCGCCATCGGGTCCGATCGCCCGCGCCGCCGCCTGCCCCAGCATCGGCGCGCAGCGCGCGGGCTGGCGCGGTGCGCCATGCAGCGCCGTTTCCGCCCGCAGCAGCGCCACGAGGCAGAGGATCTGGTCGGGCCCGGCCTCGGCGCGGCGCCAATGCCGCGCCAGCCAGCGCGATTGCAGCGTCATGCTGCGCAGGAGCGCCGGCATGTCGGCGCGCGGGGAAGCCCCCTCCGACAGCCAGCCCGCCTGTGCGACGAGACAGGACAGCCGCGCCGCCACGATGTCCGGCGCCCAGCCCGGCCCCCGCCCCTGCCCGTAGCGCGCGATCCAGTCGCGCAGCCAGTTCCATGCGAGATCGCGCGCCGCCGGCCCGCCCAGCGCCGCGAGGTCTTCGAGCCAGCCGAAGCGGTGCAGCGCGATGCCGTCGGGGTCGGTCTCGGGGCCGAGCGTCCAGATCATGCGCCCCTGCGCCGCCACGATCTGCCCGCCGCGCAGGTGACGCTCGGCCAGAAGTTCGCGCCCCCGCGACGCGAGGCCGCGCCCGTCCGGCGGGGCCGGGCGGGCCAGCGCCTCGGGCACGGGCGCGCGGGCGTCGGCGTGCCAGCGCAGCCGCTCGATCCCCCATCCGCGCTGCAGGCGCCCCATCGGCCATCACCCCCCTCGCCCCGTTCGGCGCCATGCTAGGCCCCGGCGGGGTGGCTTGTCACCCGTCGCGCGCGCCGGGCCTCAGGCAGGCGATGAAGAAGCCGTCCATGCCGCCCCGCTCGGCCCAGTAATCGGGCCGCAGCCGCAGCCCCTCCGCGCCGATCCAGCCGGGTTCGATGCCCGGGCGCTCCAGCGCCGCGAGGTCGTTTTGCAGCCCCGCATGGCGCTCCAGCGCCTCCTCGACCTGCACCTCGCCCTCGTCGGGCAGCAGCGAGCAGGTGCAGAAGACCAGCCGCCCGCCGGGCTTCAAGAGCCCCAGAGCGTGGTCGATCATCTCGGCCTGCAACTCGATCAGCGCGCCGAACTCCGCCCCGTCCTTGGCATGCGGCAGGTCCGAGTGGCGGCGGATCGTGCCGGTGGCCGAACAGGGCGCGTCGAGCAGGATCGCGTCATAGCCTGCCTCGTCGAACTCCAGCGCATCGCCCTGCACGACCCGCGCCACAAGGCCGGTGCGGTCGAGATTCTCGCGCAGCCGCCCGAGCCGCGTCTCCGACAGATCGAGCGCGGTGACCTCCGCGCCCGTGGCCGCGAGCTGCATGGTCTTGCCGCCCGGTGCCGCGCACATGTCGAGCACGCGCTCGCCGGGCCTGGCGTCGAGCACCCGCGCCGCCAGCGCCGCGGCGGCGTCCTGCACCCACCACTCGCCCGCCTCGAAGCCCGGCAGCGCCGAGACCTGCCCCGCATCATGCAGCCGCACCGCGCCCGTGGGCAGGAGCGCGCCGCCCAGCGCCTCGGCCAGCGCCGCCGGATCGCCCTTCGCGGTCAGGTCGAGCGGCGGGGTCTCGGCCTGCACCGCCTCCATCGCCTCGACCGCCCGGCGCCCCCAGGCCGCGACAAGCGGGCCGCGCAGCCAGTTCGGCAGCTTGGGCACCGGCAGCTTGGCGAAGGCCTCGGGCGGCTGGTCGCCAAGCTTGCGCAGCACCGCGTTGACGAGGCCCTTGTAGCTCTGGGTGCGCTTGCCGCGGGACATGATCTGCACCATGGCGTTGACCACCCCGTGCGGGGCGGCGCCCTCCATGATCTCGACCACGCCGAGCCTGAGCGCGTTGCGCACAGCCAGCGGCGGCTGCTTCGCGAGATAGGGCTTCAGCGCCCGGTCGGCGCGCGGCAGCTGGCGCAGCGTCGCGGTGGCGAGGCGCTGGGCGCGGGCACGGTCGGGCGGCGAGAGCCGCTCCAGCGCGCCCGCGCCGATGGTTTCCGACAGGAGGCGCTGGCCGCCCGTCGCCTGTTCGACGAGATGCAGCGCGGCGCGGCGCGCGGCGATGCCGTCATCTGGGGCCGTGCGGGGCTGTGTCATGGCGGGTCCGGGGGTTGTTGGAGACGGCTCAGCACGTATATCCCGAGCATCCGCCGCACAAGCGCCGCCCTGCCCGGCGCGCATCAGGAGAGCCGCCATGGCCGACCAGACCTCTGCCACCGATCTGCCGCCCGCCGCCCGCCGGGCGCTCGAGGAGGCCCGCGCCCGCCGCGAGGCGCTCGACAAGGCCGCGCAGCTGCCGACCGAGCTCGGCGGCCGCGACGGCCCCGAGCCGGTGCGCTACGGCGATTGGGAAAAGCAGGGCCTCGCCATCGACTTCTGAAGGCTCAGCGGCCGAGCCCCAGCACGTCGATCATGTCGTGCTGGCCCGGCGGCCGCCCCTGCCCCCACAGCACGGCGCGCAGCGCGCCGCGCGCAAAGATCATCCGGTCGGTCGCCATGTGGCGCAGCACGATCCGCTCGCCCTTTCCGGCGAAGATCACGTCGTGCTCGCCGACGATGTCGCCGCCGCGAATCGCCGAAAAGCCGATATGCCCCTCGGTTCGCGCGCCGGTGATGCCGTCGCGGCCCCGGTCGGCGACCTGCGACAGCGTCACGCCGCGCGCCTTGGCCGCCGCCTCGCCCAGCATCAGGGCCGTGCCCGAGGGCGCGTCGGCCTTCTGGTTGTGATGCGCCTCGACCACCTCGATGTCCCAGCCCTCGTCCAGCGCGGCGGCGACCATGCCGGTCAGACCGGTCAGCAGGTTCACCCCGAGGCTCATATTGCCGGCGCGGATCTGCGTGCAATGCCGCGAGGCCGGCACCAGCTTCTCGATCTGGGCGTCGGTGAAGCCGGTGGTGCCGATGACATGCACCGCGCGGGCCTGTGCCGCCAGATGCGCGATCTCGAGCGTGGTCTCCGGCGTGGTGAAGTCGATCACCCCTTGCGCGCGGGCCATCGCCTCGAGCGGATCGGAGGTGGCGATCACCCCCATCGCCGGGCCGCCCATGGCGTGGCCCACATCCTGCCCGACCCAGTCATGCCCCTCGCGCACCACGGCCCCGGCAAGCCGGGCCTGGTCGCTGTCGCAGACCGCCTGCACCAGCATCCGGCCCATCCGGCCCGCCGCCCCCATGATCACGATCCCCGGTGTCGTCTCGGTCATGCGCCTGTCCTCTCAAAGCCCGCCCCTGTCTCGCGCGGCCCGCGCCCGCTTGGCAAGCCCGCTTGCGAAGACTAGATGGAGCCGCATGAGCAAATCCCGTTCCTCCGAGCCCCGTGGCCCCTCGCAGCGCCAGCTGCGCGTGGGCGAACTGATCCGCCGCAGCCTGTCCGAGCTTCTAAGCCGGGGCGACCTGCACGAGCCCGAGCTCTCGGCCATGTCGATCACCGTGGGCGAGGTGCGCGCCACGCCCGATCTCAAGCGCGCCACCTGCTTCGTGCTGCCCTTGGGCGGCGGCGACGAGACGGTGATGCTCGACGCGCTCAGGCGCGCCAAGCCCGAGATCCGCCACCAGCTGGCGCGGACCATGAAGCTCAAGCACGCGCCCGATCTCAAATTCGAGATCGACCGCACCTTCGACCGGATGGACGAGACCCGCCGCCTTCTGTCGGACGAAAAGGTCCGCCGCGACGTCGAGGCCGCCGACCGCGCCCCGGAGGAGGACGGGGAATGACCCCGCGCCTCGGGCTGGCCGCGCTGGGGCTCGCCGCCGCCTGCACGTGGCCGCTGGCCGGCCAGGCGCAGGTTTGCGAGGATGTCGACCATGAGGGGCTGTCCTACACGGTCTGCGAGGTCGATCCCGCGACCGACGATCTGCGGCTGTTTCTCACCGACGAGAATGGCGGGCTTTACGGCAGCTTTCAGGAGATCGACCGGCAGGCCGAGGGGCGGGCGCTGACCTTCGCGATGAATGCGGGCATGTATCACCCCGACCGCCGCCCCGTGGGCCAGTATCTCGAAGAGGGCGAGGAGGTGATGCGCCTCGTCACCAATGCCGGTCCGGGCAATTTCGGCATGCTGCCCAACGGCGTGTTCTGCATCGGCGAGGGCACCGCGCGCGCGATCGAGACGCTGGCCTACGAGGCCGAGGCGCCCGAATGCCGCTATGCCACGCAATCGGGGCCGATGCTGGTGATCGATGGCGAGCTGCATCCGCGCTTTCTGCCCGACAGCACCTCGCGCCATGTCCGCAACGGCGTCGGCACCACCGAGGAGGGCGACCGCGCGGTCTTTGTCATCGCCAACCAGCCGGTGACCTTTTACGAGTTCGGCTCGTTCTTCCGCGACCGCCTCGATCTGCCGCAGGCGCTCTATTTCGACGGCAATGTCAGCCGCTTGCACGCGCCGGGGCTGAACCGGTCGGATTTCGGCTTTGCCATGGGGCCGATCGTCGGCGTGCTCTCGCCCGTTGACGCGGACCGCCCCGGCGGCTAGGCCGCGCGCCTCGCAGGAACGAAGGGGGCCTTTTATGGCACGCAAGCGCAAGGGCCGCGACATCTCGGGCTGGCTGGTGGTGGACAAGCCCGCGGGCATGACCTCCACGGCGGTGGTCAACAAGGTCAAATGGGCCTTCGACGCCAAGAAGGCGGGCCATGCCGGCACGCTCGACCCGGATGCCACCGGCGTGCTCGCCGTGGCGCTGGGCGAGGCCACCAAGACCGTGCCCTTCATCACCGATGCGCTCAAGGCCTACGAGTTCACCGTGACCTTCGGTGCGGCGACCAACACCGACGATGCCGATGGCGAGGTGATCGCGCGCTCCGACGCCCGTCCCACGGATGCCGAGATCAAGGAGGCGCTGCACTCCTTCGTCGGCGATATCGAACAGGTGCCGCCCGCCTTTTCGGCGGTGAAGATCGACGGCCAGCGCGCCTATGCCAAGGCGCGCGCGGGCGAGGAGGTGGAGCTGGCCGCGCGTCCGCTCTGGGTCGAGAGCCTGATCCTTCTGGAGCGCGCGGATGCCGATCACGCCAAGCTGGAAATGGTCTGCGGCAAGGGCGGCTATGTGCGCTCCATCGCGCGCGATCTGGGCGAAAAGCTCGGCTGCCTCGGCCATGTGCGCGAGCTGCGCCGGGTCTGGTCGGGGCCGTTCGCCGCCGGGGATGGCGTGACGCTTCGCGAGATCGAGGCGGAGGCGAAATCCGAGGCGCTCGACCGTTTCCTGCGCCCGCTCGAAGACGGGCTCGCCGACCTGCCGCGCGTCACCTGCTCGGCCGAGGCCGCGGGGCGGCTCAGGAACGGCAACCCGGCGCCGGTGATCGCCTCGGGCCTCGATTACGGCGAAGAGGCCTGGGCCGCGCATGAGGGCCGCGCCGTGGCGGTGGGCCGCATGATGGGGCCGGAGCTGCATCCCAACCGCGTCTTCGTTCTCTGAGGACCGCGCTTCAGAACACCGCGCGCCGCACGAGGTTCAGCCCGGCGACCAGAAGCACGATCAGCGTCACATGCCTGAACGCCTTCTGGTCGATCCGGTCATGCGCCAGCCCGCCGAGCCACATCCCCGCCACTGCGGGCAGGATCATGAAGAGCGAAAACGGCAGCGTCGCGCCATTGAGCACCCCCGATTGCAGATGCGCGCCAGACAGCGCCACCGCGCCGAGCCCGTAGATCACCCCCTGCACCCGGATCGAATCGCCCTTGGGCGTGTCGATCGCGGTGAGATAGGCCACCGTCGGCGGCCCCCAGACGCCCGAGACGCCCCCGACAAAGCCCGAAAACCCGCCGATCGCGGCTTCGAGCGCGCGGGACTTTTCCGGCACCTTGGGCTTCCAGCCCGAAAGCTGAAGGAGGGCAAAGGCCGAGACCGGCGCGCCGATCAGCAAGAACAGCGCCTCGGCCGAGAGCACCCGGACGAGCTGCGCCGAAAGCGCCAGCATCAGCCCGCCCGCGACGAGATAGGTACGAAACCGCTTCACGGTGGAGAGCGCGGCGCGCCCGCCCTGCCGCAGCGCCTGCATGCCATTGGCTACCAGCGTCGGCCCGATCAGCGCGGCGAGCGCCAGCTCGGGCGGCAAAAACAGCGACAGCGCCGAGATCATGATCATCGGCATGGCGAAGCCCACCATGCCCTTCACGATGCCCGCGCCGACGCCCACGAGGGTCGAGAGCAGCAAAAGCTGCGGCGGCATCAGCTCGGCGAAGGGATACATGCGGCTCTCATGGAATTACCGGTCGCCGCAGTGGTGGCCGGAAAGCGCGGCCCCGGCAAGGGGGCTCAGCCCGCCCTTTCGATCGCCTCGATCAGCCGCCCGCGCGCGGGCGGCAAAGGCCGGTCGCCCGAGCCCGGCACAAGCCGGTGCTCGATGAACCAGCCGGTGGTGCGCAGCGCCACCACGATGTCCGCCGCCCCCGCATCCCCCTCGCCGCGCAGCACCGGCGGCAGCGGCAGCAGCTTCGACGCCCATTCCCCCGCCCCCGCCCGGCTGACCGCGCGGCCCGATCTGGGGCTGACCAGCTCCAGCCCCTCGGTCGCGCCGGTGACGGCGCAGCGGCCAAGATCGAGCGCGAAGCCCATCTCCTCAAGAAGCGCCAGCTCCCAATGCAGATAGGCCAGCGGCCAGACCTCGCTCTCGCCCAGAAGGTCGAGCAGCGCCATGGTCCGGTCGTAGAGCGGCGCATGCGGGTCGCGCTCGGGCAGCACGGTGACGAGAAGTGCTGCGACGGCATTGAGCCCTGACAGCGCCAGACGATCCCCCATCACCTGCGCCGCGCGCGAGCGGAGGGGCTCGAAGGTGAAATTGCCCAGATGCTCGCCCAGCCGCGCCTTCCATGTCAGGTCGAGCTGCGCGCCGGGCTGCAACAGCGGCGCGATGCGGCGCGAGCCGCCGCCGCGGACCACGCCCGCATGCAGCCCGTGGCCGCGGGTGAAGACCTCGACGATGGCCGAGCCCTCGCCATGGCGGCGCACCCGCAAAAGCGCGCCCTCCTCGCGCCATTCGATCATGCGCGTCTCAGGTCAGGGTTCAGGTCAGGGTTCAGGCTTTGGCGCGGCCCGGCTTGAAGGGCGCCATGCCCGCGCGCGCCAGCGCGTCGGCGCGCTCGTTCTCGGGATGGCCGGCATGGCCCTTGACCCATTGCCATGTCACGTCGTGCCGCGCCGCCGCCTCGTCGAGCCTGCGCCACAGATCCTCGTTCTTCACCGGCTTGCCGGTCGAGGTCTTCCAGCCCTTGCGCTTCCATCCCGCCATCCATTCGGTGATGCCCCCCTTCACATAGGCGCTGTCGGTCACGACGGTAAGCCGCGTGGGCTTGGCCAGCGCCTCGAGCGCCGAGATCGCGGCCATCAGCTCCATGCGGTTGTTGGTGGTCATCGCCTCGCCGCCCTTGAGCTCGCGCTCCTTGCTGACGGCCTCGCCCTCCTTGGTCTGCAACAGCGCGCCCCAGCCGCCGGGGCCGGGATTGCCCGAGCAGGCGCCATCGGTGAAGGCGAAGATCTTGGCCATGCGCGGCATCCTTGGTCAGGGGGGATCGGGCGTCCCCTTTAGGCGAAGCTTCGCCGTCCGGCAACGCGCCATGGGGAACCCACCCTCCCCCATCGGTCGTTTCCGCCCGGTGACTTAACCGAAACCCGAGGCCATTCCCATGTTCCACCATTCCTCCAAGCTCCAGTACAACGTCCGCGTCGACAAGCCCTCGCCCGCCTTCGCCAAGCATCTCCAGCAGGCGATCGGCGGCATCGAGGGCGAAATTCGCGTTGCCATGCAGTATTTCTTTCAGGCGATGGGCGCGCGCGGCGATGCCAAGTACCGCGACATGCTGATGATGACCGCGACCGAGGAGCTGAGCCATATCGAGTTTCTCGGCCATGCCGTGGCGCTCAACCTCGAAGGCGCGCCCGTGGAGGTGCAGGACGAGGCCGCCAAGGACCCGGTCGTCCACGCGATCCTGGGCGGCATGAACCCGCGCCATATCCTGTCCTCGGGCCTTTCGGCGATGCCGGTCAACGCCAATGGCGTGCCTTTCGACATGAGCCATGTCTACGCCACCGGCAACCTTGCCGCCGACATGATGGCCAACGCCACCGCCGAATCGGGCGGAAGGGTGCTGGCCTCGCGGCTCTACAACATGACCGACGACGCGGGCATGAAGGACATGCTCTCCTTCCTGATCGCGCGCGACACCATGCACCAGCAGCAATGGCTCGCGGTGATCGAGGAGCTGGGCGGCTGGGAAAGCGCCCTGCCGATCCCGAACTCCACCCCGACCGAGCACGAGGCGACCGAGCACAGCTACTACTTCCTCAACACCTCGCTCGACGAGCCGACCCCCGAGGGCCGCTGGACCTCGGGCCCCTCGCTCGACGGGCGCGGGACCTTTTCGAAGAAGGACAAGCCCGAGCCGCTGGGCCAGAAGCCCGATCTCGGCAAGGCCAAGCCGAAATCCGGCGCCCAGTCCGAACAGCAGTAAGACAGGGCGGGGCGGGCCTCAGGGCGCGCCCCTTCCCCTTCATCTTTCCTGAAATACGCAGATCCCGCCGCTGCCGGCAGGCGCCACTTGTGGCCCTGCGCACGCGGTCAGCGCCGGATTTGCGTATTTGAAGAAAGATGAACCATAGGGGCGCGCCTTCAGAGCAGCGGCAGCGCCAGGCAGATCACGACGAGGCCGGTGAGCAGCAGCCGCAGGCGCAGCCACCATTCCGGCGCGAGGCCGCGGCGCTGGAAGCCCGCATCGAGCGCCAGAAGCCCGACGAAGCCCGCGATCAGCACGAGGCTGGACCGCTCCCAGCCGCCGCCGACGAAGAAGGCCACCCAGAGCGCAGGGATCACCGAGACGGCGTAGCCGATCGCGGCGATGCGGGTTTCGGCCTTGGTGGCGAAACCCCACAAGACGCCCGACATGAAACTCAGGATCACGCTGCCGTAGAAGACCTGCGCATAGGGCCCGACGAGGCGTTGGGGCAGCCAGCCGGGGGCGAGACCCGGAAACCATGTTGTCAGCGCCCCCCAAGCGAAGGGCAGCACCCCGGCAAGGCCAAGGAGCAGTGGCGCGCGCGGGATCACGCGGGCGCGCGCAGGATGCGCGGCACCTTGAACTCGACATTCTCCTGCGCCGTCTCGACCAGATTCACGGTGACGTCGTAGCGGGCGCGAAAGGCGTCGATCACCTCGTTGACCAGCACCTCCGGCGCGCTCGCCCCCGCCGTCACCCCCAGGGAGCGGATGCCGCCCAGCGCGCGCCAGTCGATATCGGCGGCACGCTGCACCAGCTGCGCATAGCCGCAGCCCGCCTTGGCGCCGACCTCGACGAGGCGCTTGGAGTTCGAGGAATTGGGCGCGCCGACCACGAGAAGCGCGTCGCAATCGGGGGCCATCGCCTTCACCGCCTCCTGCCGATTGGTGGTGGCGTAGCAGATGTCTTCCTTGCCCGGCCCCTTGATCGCCGGAAAACGCGCCCTGAGCGCCGCGACGATGCCCGCCGTGTCATCGACCGAAAGCGTGGTCTGGGTCACGAAGGCGAGGCGTTCGGGATCGCGCACCTCGACCGTGGCGACATCGGCCTCGGTCTCGACCAAGAGCACCTCGCCCTCGGGCAGCTGGCCCATCGTGCCGACCGTCTCGGGGTGACCGGCATGGCCGATCATGATCATCTGCAGCCCCTCGGCCGAATGGCGCGCCGCCTCGTTATGGACCTTGGTGACCAGCGGGCAGGTGGCATCCACCTGGATCATCTCGCGCCGCGCGGCCTCGGCGGGCACGGATTTGGCGACGCCATGCGCCGAGAAGATGACGGGCCGGTCGTCCGGCGCCTCGTCGAGCTCCTCGACGAAGACCGCGCCCTTGGCGCGCAGATCGTCGACGACATAGCGGTTGTGCACGATCTCGTGGCGCACATAGACCGGCGCGCCCCATTTCTCGAGCGCCATCTCGACGATCTTGATCGCGCGGTCCACGCCCGCGCAAAAGCCGCGCGGCGCGGCGAGGTGCAAGGTCAGGGGCGGCAGTGTGGTGTCGGTCATCGAAGAGCCTCCGGGGCGCGCTTGGCCGGTCGCATGCGTTGCCCCGCACAGCTAAGCATTCCCCGGCCCGAGGTCCAGCGCCCGCTCTCGAAGGGCGGCGGTCAGTCGCCCTGCTCGGCCCGGTCGCGCGGCTGGTGCGGGCGCGCGGCCCGGCCCACCACGTCGCGCAGCTCTTCGAGATCGATGAAATTGTCGGCCTGTCGGCGCAGTTCGTCGGAGATCATCGACGGGCTCGATCGCACCGAGGAGACCACCGAAACCCGCACGCCGCGCCGCTGCAGCGCCTCGGCCAGCGGGCGGAAATCACCGTCGCCCGAGAACAGCACCGCATGGTCGATCCGTTCCGCCAGATCGAGCGCGTCGACCGCCAGCTCGACATCCATGTTGCCCTTGATCTTGCGCCGGCCCTGCGCGTCGGTGAACTCGCGCGCGGGCTTGGTGCGCATGGTGAAGCCGTTATATTGCAGCCAGTCCACCAATGGCCGGATCGGCGAGTATTCATCGCCCTCCAGAAGCGCGGTGTAGTAATAGGCCCGCACCAGCCGGCCCCTGCGCATGAATTCCTGCCGCAGCAGCCGGTAGTCGATGTCGAAACCCAGCGCCTTGCCCGTCGCGTGCAGGTTGGCGCCGTCGATGAAAAGCGCGAGGCGTTCGTCGTGATAAAACATTGCGCGAAAATCCCTTGCTGAATATCGCCATGGCGGGCCATGGCTGGGCCCGGCCTGCAAAATGGCAGGCAGGCGCAAACTCTTCCTGCCCGGCTTCGCATTCGAGAACAAGGATCGCATCGCATGAGCATGCTCCCCCCCGGCGCGCAGGATGCCGCCGCACCGGCCCGCCCGGCCCTGATCGCGCTGGGCGCCAACGCCCCCGCCCCGCAGGGCGGCCCGGCAGCGAGCCTGCGCGCCGCGATGGTCGAGATCGCGGCGCTGGGCCGCAATGCGCGCTGCAGCCGGCTGTGGCGCAGCCCCGCCTTTCCCGCCGGCAGCGGCCCCGATTTCGTCAATGCCGCCATGGCGCTGGACACGCCGCTTTCGGCGCCCGCGCTGCTCGAGGCCCTGCACGCCATCGAAGCGCGCTTTGGCCGCGAACGGCAGCGCCGCTGGGGAGCGCGCAGCCTCGATCTCGACCTTCTGGCGCATGGCGAGGAGGTGTTGCCCGACCGCGCCGGTTGGGCGCGCTGGCGCGATCTGCCGCTGGAGCGACAGATGCGCGAGACGCCCGAGGCGCTGATCCTGCCGCATCCGCGGCTTCAGGATCGCGGCTTCGTGCTGGTGCCGCTGGCCGAGGTCGCGCCCGATTGGCGTCACCCGGTCACCGGGCTTACGGTGACGCGGATGCGCGACGGGCTGCCCGCCGCGGCGCATGAGGGGCTGGAGCCGCTCGGCTGAGCCTCCGGCTTGTCTTTCCCCGCCGGGAGCGGTATGCGTGCGCTTTCGAGGCCGAGCCGCGCGATTCCGCGTGCGGCGGTCCTTTGCCCAACCTCAGATGGGAGTCGTCCGATGGCCCGCGTGACAGTCGAAGATTGCGTTGACAAGGTTCCGAACCGGTTCGAGCTGGTGATGCTCGCCGCGCATCGCGCCCGCGAAATCACCTCCGGCGCGCCGCTCACCGTCGCCCGCGACAACGACAAGAACCCCGTCGTCGCGCTGCGCGAGATCGCCGACGAGACCCAGCAGGCCGACGATCTGCGCGAGCGGATGATCGAGGCGCATCAGACCCAGATCGAGGTCGACGAGCCCGAGGCCGATTCGATGTCGCTCCTGATGAGCCAGGAGGCCGACAAGCCGGCCCAGGACGACATGAGCGAAGAGCGCCTGCTGCGCGAGCTCATGCAGGTGCAAAAAGAGGGCTGAACGCAGCCCGCCAAGGCCGGGGGGTAGGATGCCCAGATGACAACCGCAGACGAGCTGATCGCTCTGGTCCGCAGCTACAACCCGGTCACCCGCGACGCGCTGATCCGCGACGCCTACGCTTTCGGCGAAGAGATGCATGAGGGGCAGTTCCGCAAGTCGGGCGAGCCCTATTTCATGCATCCCGTCGCCGTCGCGGTGATCCTGTCCAAGCAGCAGATGGACGACGCCACGATCGTCACCGCGCTCCTGCACGACACGATCGAGGACACCCGCGCCTCCTTTTCGGATGTCGAAAAGCGCTTCGGCCGCGAGATCGCCGAGCTGGTCGATGGCGTCACCAAGCTGACCAACCTGCAGCTCTCCTCGACCCGCACCAAGCAGGCCGAGAATTTCCGCAAGCTGTTCATGGCGACCTCGCGCGATCTGCGGGTCACGCTGGTCAAGCTCGCCGACCGGCTTCACAACATGCGCACCATCCGCTCGATGAAGCCCGAGAAGCAGGCCCAGAAGGCGCGCGAGACGATGGAGATCTACGCGCCGCTGGCGGGCCGGATGGGCATGCAGTGGATGCGCGAGGAACTCGAGGACCTCTCCTTCCAGGTGCTCAACCCCGAGGCGCGCAACTCGATCATCCGCCGCTTCATCATGCTCCAGAAGGAAGCGGGCGACGTCGTCGAGCGGATCACCACCGACATGCGGCTGGAGCTCGACCGCGCGGGCATCCGCGCCGATCTCTTCGGCCGCGCCAAGAAGCCCTATTCGATCTGGCGCAAGATGCAGGAGAAGGATCAGGGCTTCTCGCGGCTCTCCGACATCTACGGCTTTCGCGTCATCACCGACAGCGAGGCCGACGCCTACCGCGTCCTCGGCGTGATCCACCAGCGCTGGCGCGCCGTGCCGGGCCGGTTCAAGGATTACATCAGCCAGCCGAAATCCAATGGCTACCGCTCGATCCACACCACCGTCTCGGGCCGCGACGGCAAGCGCGTCGAGGTGCAGATCCGCACCCGCGAGATGCACGAGGTGGCCGAGACGGGGGTGGCGGCGCATTGGTCCTACCGCGACGGTCTTCGGGTCGAGAACCGCTTTGCCGTCGATCCCGCGCGCTGGATCGCGCAGCTGACCGAGCGGCTGGAGACAGGCCATGACGACGAGGATTTCCTCGAGGCCGTGAAGCTCGAGATGTATCAGGACCAGGTGTTCTGCTTCACGCCCAAGGGCGAGGTGATCAAGCTGCCGCGCGGCGCGACGCCGATCGACTTCGCCTTCGCGATCCATACGCGGATCGGCTCCGCCTGCGTCGGCGCCAAGGTCGACGGTCTGCGCGTGCCGCTCTGGACGAGGCTCAAGAACGGCCAGTCGGTCGAGATCATCACCGCCGACGGGCAGCGCCCGCAGGCGAGCTGGATCGAGATCGCGGTCACCGGGCGCGCCAAGGCGGCGATCCGCCGGAGCTTGCGCGAGGAGGACCGCGAGCGCTTCGTCAAGCTTGGCTCCGAGCTCATCCGCGTGGCCTTCGAGAATGTCGGCCGCCGCGCCACCGACAAGGCGCTGCGCACCGCCGCCAAGACGCTGGGGCTCGAAAGCGCCACCGAGCTTCTGGCGCGGCTCGGCTCGGCCGACCTGACCACCCGCGAGGTGGTGCAGGCGCTCTATCCCGAGCTCGTCGCCAATGGCGATGCGCACGAGATCGCGCAGGAGCGCGCCGTCGCCGGTCTTGCCGCGGGGCAGAGCTTTCGCCGCGCGCCCTGCTGCCAGCCGGTGCCGGGCGAGCGGATCGTCGGCATCACCTTCCGCGGTCAGGGCGTGGTGATCCACACCATCGACTGCCCCGCGCTCGCCCATTACGAGGAGCAGCCCGAGCGCTGGGTCGACCTGCGCTGGCAGGAGGGCACCCATGCCGCCGTCAACACAGTCAGCCTCGACCTGACGCTGACCAACGATGCGGGCGTGCTGGGGCGGATCTGCACGCTGATCGGCGAGCAGTCGGCCAATATCTCCGACATGACCTTTCTCGACCGCAAGCCCGATTTCTACCGCATCCTCGTCGATATCGACCTGCGCGACGCCGAGCATCTGCACCGGGTGATGACCGCGCTCGAAGCCGAGACCCATGTCTCCTCGATCGAACGGCACCGCGATCCGTCCCGCGCCCTGCCCCAGACCCAGACGCAATCCCAGACCCATCAACAGGTGCCCCCGGCTCCGGCCGAGGGCTGATCGGGGGCGCTATGGTCTTCAAGCGGCGCGACAGGCGATCGGTGGGCCGCGCGGTGGCCGAGGTCCTCTATCCGCGCGGCGGCTGGCGCCGCGCCTTCGGCTACGTCAAGCACCGGCTGCAGCGCCTGCCCGACACGCCCGAAAAGATCGGCCGCGGCATCTTCGCGGGCGTGCTGGCCAGCTGGACCCCCTTCTACGGGCTGCATTTCGTGATCGCCCTGATCTTCGCCAAGATCGGGCGGGGCAACATGTTCGCCTCGCTTCTGGGCACCTTCTTCGGCAATCCGCTCACCTATGTGCCGATCGGCGTGGTGGCGCTGCAGACCGGCCATTTCATCCTCGGCCATCCGCCCGGCCGCGGGATCGAAACCTCGCTGATGGGCAAGTTCGCCGCCGCGGGCGAGGATCTGTGGCATAATTTCGGGGCGCTGTTCGGCCCCGAACGCGCCGATTGGCACGGGTTGGGGCTGTTCTATCACCAGGTGTTCCTGCCCTATCTCGTGGGCGGCATCCTGCCCGGTCTGATCTCGGCCTTCGCCTGCTACTGGCTCTTCGTGCCGGTGATCGCCGCCTATCAGAACCGCCGCCGCCGCAAGCTGCGCACCAAGCTTCAAGCCTTGGGAAAAAATCCCGAATCCGCGGCTGACGAGGGCCCCGGACCGGGATAGGCTCGCGCCCGAAGGAGACCTGCCCATGACGGACCTCAGACTCGGCGTGAACATCGACCACGTGGCCACGGTGCGCAACGCGCGCGGCGGCGACACCCCCTCGCCCGTGCGGGCCGCCAAGCTGGCCGAGGAGGCGGGCGCCGACGGCATCACCGCGCATCTGCGCGAGGATCGCCGCCATATCTCGGACGCCGATATTGAGGCGCTGATGGCGGCGCTGAAGCTGCCGCTCAACTTCGAGATGGCCGCTACGCAGGAGATGCAGGCCATCGCGCTGCGCCACCGCCCGCACGCCGTCTGCATCGTCCCCGAAAAGCGCGAGGAGCGCACCACCGAGGGCGGGCTCGAAGTGGCGAAGGACGAGAACCGGCTGGCGCATTTCATAGCGCCCTTGCGCGATGCGGGCTGCCGGGTGTCGATCTTCATCGCCGCCGACCGGCCGCAGATCGACGCCGCCGCGCGCATCGGCGCGCAGGTGGTGGAGCTGCATACGGGGGCCTATTGCGACGCCCATGCCGCGGGCGACATCGCCACGCGCGACGCCGAGTTGGCCAGGATCACCGAGATGGCGACCCATGCCCACGACCTCGGGCTGGAGGTGCATGCCGGCCACGGGCTGACCTATGACACGGTCGGCCCCGTCGCGGGGCTGCCCGAGATCCGCGAGCTCAATATCGGGCATTTCCTGATCGGCGAGGCGATCTTTCGCGGGCTCTCCCCCGCCATCGCCGAAATGCGCCGCCGGATGGAAGCCGCCCGGCGGGTGTTGCGCTAGATTTGTTCCCCGTCCGGGCGATCACGATTGCCGCCCCCTCCGCCCGAAGTGCCGATCTCGCAAGGATCTGCCGAGGCGGTGGCGGCTTTCCGCACAGCATCGCCGCGCCGCGCGCCCGGTGCCATCCGCCCCCGGAACATGCGCCCGTCTTCGCCGTTCTGCCCACCGAGACCGGCCGGGCCCACTCACCCCCCCCCCCTGCCCGGCCGGTCATGAACATCGGAGGAAAGGAACGATCATGATCATGAAGTCCAAGAGCCTCGTCGCCGCCGCCGCGCTCACCGTCGCCGCTTCGGGCGCCTTCGCCCAGGGCCAGGAAGGCCTCGTCAACCTCTCGGTCGACGACAACACCGTGCAGGTTCCCGTCGATGTCGCCGCCAATGTCTGCGATCTCGACGTGAACGTGCTGTCGAGCGACTTCGCCGGCACCGACAAGACCGCCTGCGAGATCGACCAGGAAACCGCTGCGCAGAACGGCATCGACACCGGGAACAACGGCAACGGCAACGGCAACGGCAACGGCAACGGCAACGGCAACAACGACAATGCCTCGAACGACGGCAACAATGGCCAGCAGAACGGCCTCGTGAACCTCTCGCTCGACGGCAATACCGTTCAGGCCCCGATCGGCGTGGCCGCCAATGTCTGCGACGTCGACGCCAACGTGATCGCCCGGGATTTCCAGGGCACCGGGGAAAGCGTCTGCTCGATCACCCAGGAGCAGGCGGCCGAGAACGGCATCGCCACCTCGGGCACGGGTGACAGTGACATGAACGATGTTTCGGAAGATGCGGCCGAAGCCGCCGAGGACGCGGCCGAGGACATCGAAGAGACCCGCGAAGATGCCGCGGAAGAGGCGGAAGACATCGCCGAAGATGCGGCCGAAGAGGCCGAAGAGAACACCGAAGCCGCGACGAACAACTGATCCGCAGGCTGCATCATCTTTGCTTCGCCAAGGCGCCCGGGACCCCCGGGCGCCTTTTTTTCATGGGGAATCACCCCGAAAAATCCCGCGAATCACGGACCGATCGCGGCGGCTTTGCGTTGTATCGACAAGCGGCCCCCGAGGGGGCACCCACCACTCAAGGAGGCATTCATGGCCGACCATCTCGACACCATCAAGAAGCTCCACACCCGCGTCATCGACAGCCGCGACGGCTACAAGCGCTCGCGCGAGGAGGTGAAGGACGAGCGCGGCTTCGTCGGCTTCTTCGACCGCCGCATCGCCGAGCGCGAGGAGTTCCACACCGTGATCCACCGCCAGCTCGGTGCCGAGGGCGTCGATGTGAGCGAGAGCGGCTCGACCGCCGCGGCGGCGCATCGCGGCTGGCTGTCGCTCAAGGATTCGCTGACCGGCAATGACGAAGCCGTCTATGACGAGATCATCAGCGGCGAAGAGCAGCTCCTGAAGGTCTATGACGACGCGATCGAGGCGACCGCCGGCAAGCCGGAATGGAGCTTCCTGTCGAGCCAGCGCGCCGATGTCGAAAAGGCGCTCAACGAGGCCCGTTCGGAAAAGAGCCGCCACGCGGCCTGATCCCGCGTCCTTTTCGGTTCCGAAAGCGCCGCCCCCCATCCCGGGGGGCGGCGTTTTCACGTCCATTGCGCCCCGCTTGCCTCGGGCCGCGCCAATCGCTACCCAAGGCGCATGATCCTCGGCATCGGCACCGATCTCGCGAATATCGACCGCATCGCCGGCGTGCTGGAGCGCCATGGCGACCGGTTCCGCAACCGCGTCTTCACCGATGTCGAGCAGGCCAAGGCCGAACGGCGGCGCGACGTGGCGGGCACCTATGCCAAGCGCTGGGCCGCCAAGGAGGCCTGCTCCAAGGCGCTCGGCACCGGGCTTCGCATGGGCATCGCATGGAAGGACATGGCGGTCTCCAACCTCGCGACCGGCCAGCCGGTGATGGAGGTCACCGGTTGGGCGAAGGACCGGCTCGCGGCCATGACCCCGGCCGGGCACGAGGCGATCATCCATGTCACCCTGACCGACGATCACCCCTGGGCGCAGGCCTTCGTGGTGATCGAGGCGCGGCCATTGACGGGGCATTGAGCCACAGGGCGCCGCGCGCGCCGGGGGCGATTTCGGGATCGGCGGTCACGGGGCTGGCCTTGCGCCATCGCGCGCGCTAGACGGAGCCTTCGGCGGTTTTCTTGACTCATCCCCCCGCCCCCCGCATGTAGCCCCGAAACCCCGAGGGACCGTTCCGCATGGCCAGCAGATCCGACACCGAGAAGCAGGGCTTCGTCCACAGCGTCTGGGAAACCGTCAAGACGGTGTTCTGGGCGCTGCTGATCGCGGGCATCTTCCGCACCCTGTTCTTCCAGCCCTTCTGGATCCCCTCGGGCTCGATGAAGGACACGCTGCTGATCGGCGATTTCCTCTTCGTCAACAAGATGGCCTATGGCTATTCCTACGCGTCGTGCCCCTCGGTGCGGCTGGCCTCGCTCGGCGTCGACATCTCGGCCGAGGATGTCTGCGGCTGGGCCAAGGGCGACAATGACCGGCTGTGGGGCGAATACCCCGAGCGCGGCGACGTGGTGGTGTTCCGCCATCCGGTGACGGGCGAGGATTTCATCAAGCGCGCCATCGGCCTGCCCGGCGACCGGATCCAGGTCCGCGAGGGGCGGCTCTTCATCAATGACGAGGCGGTCGGGCTGGAGCCCGCGGGCACCTTTACCGAGGTGATGGAGCGGCAGGGGCCGCAAGGCCTTCTGCCGCGCTGCCGCAACGGCGCGGTCGGCATGGGCGCCACCTGCGAAAAGACCCGCTACACCGAAACGCTGCCGGGCGGTCGCAGCCACGACATCCTCGACATCGGCACCCAGTCCTCCGACAATACCGGGGTCTACACCGTTCCCGAGGGGCACCTGTTCTTCATGGGCGACAACCGCGACAATTCGACCGACAGCCGCGTGCCGCAGAACGCGCGCGGCGTGGGCTTCGTGCCGTTCGAGGATCTCGTCGGCCGGGCCGACCGGATCATGTTCTCCTCTGCCGGGCGCTCGATGCTGGCCTTCTGGACCTGGCGCTCGGACCGCTTCTTCAAGGCGGTCGAGTGAAGCTCTCGGCCGAACTGCGCGCCTTCGCGGGCCGGCTGGGGCACGACTTCGCGCGCCCCGAGCTTCTGTCGCGCGCCGTCACGCACGGCTCGATCTCCGGGCCGATGCGCGACGACAACCAGCGGCTGGAGTTTCTGGGCGACCGGGTGCTGGGCCTCGTCATGGCCGAAGCGCTGCTCGAAGCCGACCGCAGCGCCACCGAGGGGCAGATCGCCCCGCGCTTCAACGCGCTGGTGCGCCGCGAGACCTGCGCCGAGGTGGCGCGCGAGATCGAGATCGGCACGGTGCTGCGGCTGGGCCGCTCGGAGATGAAATCGGGCGGTCGCCGCAAGGAGGCGCTGCTCGCGGATGCGATGGAGGCGGTGATCGCCGCCGTTTATCTCGATGCGGGCTTCGAGGCGGCGCGCCGCGTGGTGCGCACGCTCTGGGGCGACCGGGTCAACCGGGTCGAGGAAGACGCGCGCGACCCCAAGACCGCCTTGCAGGAATGGGCGCAGGCCCGCGGCGAGCCGCCGCCCGCCTATGCCGAGACGGGACGCGAGGGGCCGGACCACGCGCCGGTCTTCACGATCGAGGTGACGCTGGCCTCGGGGCCATCGGAAAGCGCCACCGCCGGGTCGAAGCGGCAGGCGGAACAGGCGGCGGCGGCCGCGCTTTTGAAACGGGTGAGCGAATGAGCCAGCATGACGAGACGCCCGAGGGCGAGGAAAGCCGGGACGACCTGCCCGGCGCGCCGGTAGGCGACGATCTTCCCGGCGCGCCGGTGGGCGGCGACGGGACCGACGCCCCGACCAGCGCGGGCTATGTCGCGCTGATCGGCGAGCCCAATGCCGGCAAGTCGACGCTTCTGAACCGCATGGTCGGGGCCAAGGTGTCGATCGTCACCCACAAGGTGCAGACGACCCGCGCCCGCATCCGCGGCGTCGCGATGGAGGGGCGCGCGCAGATCGTCTTCGTCGACACGCCGGGCCTGTTCCGCCCGCGCCGCAGGCTCGACCGCGCCATGGTCGCCGCCGCGTGGAGCGGCGTGGCCGATGCCGACATGGTGGTGCTTCTGGTCGAGGCGCATCGCGGCATCACCGACGGCGTGCGCGCGATCCTCGAAGCTCTGCCAGACCGCCTCGGCTCCAAGCCCGTCGCGCTCGCGATCAACAAGATCGACAAGGTGAAATCCGAGGCGCTCCTGAAGCTCACCCAGGATCTCAACGACGCGCATCCCTTCGTGAAGACCTTCATGATCTCGGCCGAGCGCGGCCATGGCGCGGCAGACCTGAAGGCCTGGCTGGCCGAGCAGATGCCCGAGAGCCCGTGGCTCTACCCCGAGGACCAGCTCGCCGACCTGCCCCTGCGGATGATCGCCGCCGAGATGACGCGCGAGAAGCTGACGCTCAGGCTGCACCAGGAGCTGCCCTATGAGCTCACGGTCGAAACCGAGAGCTGGCAGGAGCGCGACGACGGCTCGGCCCGCGTCGACCAGATGATCTACGTCGCGCGCGAGGGCCACAAGGGCATCGTGCTGGGCAAGAGCGGCGAGACGATCAAGGCGGTGTCCAAGGCCGCCCGCGAGGAGCTGGCGGAGTTCCTCGGCCGCAAGGTGCATCTGTTCCTGCAAGTGAAGGTGCGCCCGAACTGGCTCGAGGAGCGCGAGCGCTATTCCGAGATGGGGCTCGATTTCAAGGACGGGAATGGCTGAGCCGCGGCTCGCCACGGGCATCTGGGTCTCGGCCTATCTCGCGCGGCTCAGGCTGTCGGACATCCCGGTCTTCGTCACCGCGAAAGGCGACGAGACGGCGGGCGCGGTGCTGGTGAAGTCCAACACGCTCGACGGGCGGGCGCGGCTTCATCAGCGCAGCCTCGACCTGATGACCGGGGCGCGGACATGGATTGTGCTGGCCGAGGGCGACGAGGCGGAGGTCGATGCCAGCATCGAGAAGCAGCGCCGCTTCGACCCCGATCTGTGGGTGATCGAGGTCGAGGACCGGATGGGCCGGACGCTGCTCGACGAGCCGGGGCTCGCGGACTAGCCTCGCCAGCGATCGAGGATGTGCCGCGCGACCATCAGGTCGAGATGCGCCCCGCCGCCATTCTTGAACAGCGTGATCTCCTCGTCGCTTTCGCGCCGGAACGCCTCCGGCTCGGAGAACTCCGCCACCACATCCTCGCGCGCGATTGCCCCCGCCTCGAGCGGGATCTTCAGCTCGCCTATATGGTCGAGCGTCGTCGCCCGGCTGTCCACGAAGATCCGCGCCCGCTGCAAGGCCCGGTCGTCGGCCTCGCGCATATGCGGCGTGAAGGCCCCGATCAGGTCGAGATGGGTGCCGGGCCTGAGCCAGTCGCCATGCACCACCGGCGCCTTCGCCATGGTCGCGCAGGTGACGATGTCGGCGCGGCCCACGGCCTGTTCGAGGTCGTCGGCGATCTCGATATCCGGGTGCTGCGCGCAGAGCCGCTCCGCGCCCTCGCGCGAGCGGTTCCAGACGGTGAAGCGCGCCTCGGGGAAGGCCGTGCCGTAAGCCTCGCGCAGCGAGGATGCGACGTTGCCCGCGCCGACGATCAGGATCTCCCGGCTGTCGGGCCGGGCCAGCTTCATCGCGCCCAAGAGGCTGTCGGCGGCGGTCTTCCACTTGGTGACGAGATGGAAATCCACCACCGCCTCCAGCGTGCCATCCGTGTCGGAAAGAAGGTTCACCGCGCCGTTGATGCTCGGGCCCTCATTGCCCGGAAAGATCGTCGCGACCTTCACGGCGATGCCCAGCCCCTCTATCCACGCGGAGCGGTTGAGCAGCGTGTCCTCGCCGCGGTAGAGGAAGGTGTCGGTGACCTGCGCGGGCGGCAGATCGTGCCCGGCCTCGATCGCGCGGGCCATGGCGATCCAGTCGAGCTTTTCCTCGGCCTCGAATGGGACGATCTCGGTCATGCGGCCTCCTCGGCGGTGAGCAGCCCCTCGGCCACCAGCTTCTCGGCCAGCCCATCGGGGCCGGTGAAGTGATGCGTCTGCCAGCCGCGCGCATGGGCGGCGGCGATGTTGTCTTCGCGGTCATCGGTGAAGAGAAGCCGCTTTGGCGCCACGCCGGTCTCGCGCTCCAGCCGCTCGTAGATCGGCGCGTCGGGCTTGGCCATGCGCAGATGGCCCGAGACGAAGAGCGCGTCGAACTCCGAAAAGACGGGGTAATGCGCGCGGGCGATCTCGAAGGTCTCGACCCCGAAATTGGACAGGGCGAAGACCGGCACGCCGCGCGCCTTGAGTGCCCGCAGGAGCCGCCCGGAGCGCGGGATCTCGGGGCTCGCCATCTCGATCCAGCGGTCGTGCCAGAGCATGATCTCGGCGGCGCGCTCGGGATGCGCGCGGGCCAGCGCCGAGACCTGCCCGTGGAAGTTCTCGCCCAGATCGACCTTCTCGTTCATGCCGTGCAGGTCGACGGCGGCGAACAGCTCGGCCCGCGCCTCCGGCCCGATCTCGGCATCATAGACCCGCTCGGGGTTCCACTCGATCAGCACGTTGCCGATGTCGAAGACGACCGCTTCGACGCTCATGAGCCCGCCCCTTCGGTCCTTGCCTTGCGCAGCGCCCGCTCCAGCGCGTCGAGAAAGCGCGAGCGGTCGGATTTGGTGAAGCCGCGGCCGCCGCCCTGCCGGAACGGATCGGCGGCGCGGATGTCGGCCATCAGGTCGCGGGTGGCCAGCACGTTGCCGATATTGGCCGCCGTCAGCGGCTCGCCATTGTGCTTGAGCACCTGCGCCCCGGCCTCCACGCATTTCGCCGCGAGCGGGATGTCATTGGTGATCACCACGTCGCCCGGCCTGGCGCGGTCGGCGATCCACATGTCGGCCACGTCCGGCCCCTCGGGGACGATGACGGTCTCGACATAGGGGTTCTGCGAGGGGCGCAGCCCGCCATTCGAGACGATCGCCACCTTGACCTTGTGGCGCGTGCCGACCGTCTCGCACTCCCCCTTCACCGGGCAGGCATCGGCATCGACATAGATCATGACCAGAGCGCCTGCGCATGGAAATCGACGTGATCCTCCATGAAGGAGGAGACGAAGAAATAGCTGTGGTCATAGCCCTTCTGCAGCCTGAGCGTGCCGGGCTGGCGGCGCTCGGCCATGGCCTTGGCAAAGGCTTCGGTGCCGAGCTTGTCGCCGAACTGGTCGGCGGTGCCGGTGTCGATCAGGAGCGGCCCGTCGAAGCCGGTCTTGGCCATCAGCAGCGTCGCGTCGTGGCGCGCCCATGCGGCCTCGTCCTCGCCGAGATAGGCGGTGAACTGGCGGCGACCCCACTCGCTCTGCGTCGGGTGGCAGATCGGCGCGAAGGCCGAGACCGAGCGGTACCGCCCCGGCAGCCGCATCGCCATGGTCAGCGCGCCATGCCCGCCCATCGAGTGGCCGGTGATCGACTGGCGCCCCTCGTCGATGGCGAACTGCCCTTCGAGCAGCGCGGGCAGCTCCTCGGCGACGTAGTCCCACATCCGGTAGTGCTTGGCCCAAGGGTCCTGGGTGGCGTTGAGATAGAACCCCGCCCCCTGCCCCATGTCGAAGCTGTCGTCATCGGCCACGCCCTCGCCCCGTGGCGAGGTGTCGGGAAAGACCAGGGCGATGCCCTGCTCGGCGGCCCAGCGCTGCGCGCCGGCCTTGGTCATCGCGTTCTCATGGGTGCAGGTGAGGCCCGACAGGACCCACAGCACCGGCACAGGGCCTTCCTGCGCCTCGACGGGCAGGAACAGGCCGAAGGTCATTTCGGTGCCGGTAACCTCGCTGGCATGGGAATAGACCCCCTGCACGCCGCCGAAACAGGTGTTTTCGCTGATCGTCTTCATGTCGTCTCCATATTCTCCGAGATCACGGTGAGGATCTCTTCGAGCGGTTTCTTTATCCGGGCCGCGGCCGGAACGGTGGCATCGGCGGCGGGGTGGCCCACCGCGAGGATCATCACCGGCTTTTCGGCCACGGGCCGCCGGCACAGATCGGTGAGGAACTTCATCGGGCTGGGCGTATGGGTCAGCACCGACAGCCCCGACAGGTGCAGCGCCCCGATCAAAAAGCCGGTGGAGAGCCCCACGCTTTCGGGGACGTAGTAATGCTTGTAGCGCGAGCCGTCCTCGCGCGTGCCCCAGCGCTGGCCGAAGACCACGATGAGCCAGGGCGCGACCTCGAGATGCGGCTTGGACGCCCCCGTGCCGATCGGCTCCAGCGCCGCGATCCATTCATCGGGCGCGCCACCGCCATAGAAGGCGCGCTCCTCCTCCTCGGCGGCGGCGCGGATCCTGGCCTTCATCGCCGGGTCCGAGATCGCCACGAAATGCCAGGGCTGCTGATTGGCCCCCGAAGGCGCGCGCCCGGCGGTGGCGATGGCGGTCTCGATCACCGCGCGCGGCACGGGGCGGTCGGAAAATTCGCGCACGCTGTGGCGCGTCGCCATGGCGTCGTGATGCGCGCGGGCCGCCGCCTGCATCGCGGCGTCGTCCATCTCGGGGCGGCGCGGCAGCGCGGTCGGCCTGTAGGTTCCGGTCTCGTCTCTCATCGCGCCCTCCCCCTGCGAAGCGGCAGTTTCGCCAAAGCCCAAGCCGGGCGCAACCCGCCTCACCCGCCGCCGATCAGCACGCCCGCGGCAAAGACCAGCGCCCCGCCCAGAACCACCTGAAAGGCGGCGCGGAAGAAGGGCGTGTCCATGTAGCGGCTCTGAATCCAGGCGATGGCCCAAAGCTCGACGAAGACGATGATGATGGCGGTGATCGTCGCGGTCCAGAAATGCGGGATGAGATAGGGCAGCGCGTGGCCCAGGCCTCCCACCGTGGTCATGATGCCGGTGGCCAGGCCGCGTTTCACCGGCGAGCCGCGCCCCGAGAGCTGCCCGTCATCCGACGCCGCCTCGGTGAAGCCCATCGAGATGCCCGCCCCGACGCTGGCGGCGAGGCCGACGAGGAATGTCGTATGCGTGTCCTGCGTGGCGAAGGCGGTGGCGAAGATCGGTGCCAGCGTCGAGACCGAGCCGTCCATCAGCCCCGCAAGGCCGGGCTGCACATAGGTCAGCACGAATTGCCGCCGCGCCGCGTGGTCCTCGTCATGGCGCGCATCCTCGGTGAGGTGCTCTTCCTCCAGCGCATGCGCCGTCTCCTGATGCCCGGCCTCGGCGGCGGCAAGGTCGCCCAGAAGCGCGCGCGTCGCGGCGTCGCGCGCATGGGCGGCGGCGCGGGCATAGAAGGCGCCCGCCTCGCGCTCCATCTGCGCGGCCTGCGCGCGGATCGTCTCCAGCCCGAGATTTTCCATAAGCCAGACCGGCCGGCGGGCATGGAACCCCGCCACATGTTCGCGCCGAATGAGCGGGATAACCTCGCCGAAGCGGTCGCGGTGCAGCGCGATGAGCTGGCGGCGGTGGTCGTCCTCCTCGGCGGCCATGCCGTCGAAGACCGCCGCCGAAGCCGGGAAATCCGCGCGCAGCCGCTCGGCATAAAGCCGGTAGATGCGCGCATCGTCCTCCTCGGAGGAAATCGCCAGCGCGAGGATCTCCTGCTCGCTCAGATCCGAGAAGCGGCGGCGCGAGGGCAGGCCGGGAATCATGGCAACGCTCCTTTTTAGAACGATTCCAATCTAGACTCCCGACTGGATCCCGCAAGCCCTCCTGCGGGGCTCAGTCCTTGCGCCGCACCTGCAGCTGGTTGCCCTGCTTGCGGGTCTCGAAGCGCTTGAGGTCGAGCACGAGGTCCGACAGCTTGCGCTTGCCATAGCTGCGCACGTCGAAATCGGGGTTGTCGGCGGTGATGTACTGGCCGATCGGCCCGAGCGGATACCACTCGTCGTCATCCTGCTCGATCTTGTCCATCGCGCGCAGGATCAGCGGCACCGCTTCGAGGGGCGGCTTCTTGCCCACCGGCGCGGGCGTCTCGCCCTCGCTTTGCGGCTGGCCCGGCTTGGCGGCCACCGGCTCGTCCATGATGTTCTCGATCAGCACGAAGCGGTTGCAGACATTGCGCAAGGATTCCGGCGCCTTGGCCTCGCCGATGCCGATCACGTCGAGCCCCTGCTCGCGGATGCGGTTGGCCAGCGCGGTGAAATCGCTGTCCGAGGAGACCAGCACGAAGCCGTCGAAGCGCCCCGTGTGCAGGATGTCCATCGCGTCGATCACGAGGCCGATGTCGGAGGCGTTCTTGCCCTTGGTGTTGGCGGTCTCCTGATGCGCGACGAGCCCCAGCGCGCGGACATTGTCGGCCCAGCCCTTGAGCCGGTCGGCCGACCAGTCGCCATAGACGCGGCGCAGCGCCGGCTCGCCGAAGGAGGTGATCTCCTTGAGGATCGGCTTGGCGAAGCGCGCGGGGATGTTGTCGGCGTCGATCAGCACGGCGTAGAGCGGACGGGTCTCGGGCATGTCGGGCCTCCTGTGGCGGGTCACCCCGCCTGTCGCGCCCCCGGGGCCCGGCGTCAAGCCGGGCCCCCGGGGGCAGGGATCAGTAGACCACGACCGAGCGGATGCTCTCGCCCGCATGCATCAGGTCGAAGCCCTTGTTGATCTCGTCGAGCTTGAGCTGATGGGTGATCATCGGGTCGATCTCGATCTTCCCCTCCATGTACCAATCCACGATCTTCGGCACGTCCGTCCGGCCCCGCGCGCCGCCGAAGGCCGTGCCTTTCCAGGTGCGCCCGGTGACGAGCTGGAAGGGACGGGTCGAGATCTCGGCCCCGGCGGGGGCCACGCCGATCACCACCGAGACGCCCCAGCCGCGATGCGCGCTCTCCAGCGCCTGCCGCATGACGGTGACGTTGCCGGTGCAGTCGAAGGTGTAGTCCGCGCCGCCGATCAGGTCGTCGCGCCGCTTGGTCATGTTGACGAGATGCGCGACGATGTCGCCGTCGATCTCCTTGGGATTGACGAAATGGGTCATGCCGAAGCGCTCGCCCCACTCCTTCTTGTCCTCGTTGAGATCGACGCCGATGATCATGTCCGCACCGGCGAGCTTCAGCCCCTGGATCACGTTGAGGCCGATGCCGCCCAGGCCGAACACCACCGCCGTCGAGCCGATCTCGACCTGCGCGGTGTTGATCACCGCGCCGACCCCGGTGGTGACGCCGCAGCCGATATAGCAGATCTTGTCGAAGGGCGCGTCCTCGCGCACCTTGGCGAGCGCGATCTCGGGCAGCACGGTGTGGTTGGAAAAGGTCGAGCAGCCCATGTAGTGCAGGATCGGGTCGCCATCGAGCGTCGAGAAGCGCGAGGAGCCGTCGGGCATCAGCCCCTGGCCTTGCGTTCCCCGGATCGAGGTGCACAGGTTGGTCTTCTGGCTCAGGCAGGAGGGGCATTGCCGGCATTCGGGCGTGTAGAGCGGGATGACGTGGTCGCCCTTCTTCAAAGAGGTCACGCCCTCGCCCACCTCGACGACCACGCCCGCGCCCTCATGGCCGAGGATCGCCGGGAACAGCCCCTCGGGATCGGCGCCCGACAGGGTGAATTCGTCGGTATGGCAGATGCCGGTGGCCTTGATCTCGACCATGACCTCACCGGCCTTGGGGCCGTCGAGATTGACCTCCATGATTTCGAGCGGCTTTCCGGCCTCTAGGGCGACGGCGGCACGTGTGCGCATGGGATGACCTCCGTGATGGCGCGCGCCGGAATGCGGCGCGCTTTGGCCGGCAGGGTCGCGGAAAGCGCGGGCGAGATCAATGGCCCGGCCCTCTTGTGCGGGGCCGCGCCGCGCGTCAGGCTCGGCCCCATGCGATACCTGATCCTGCCCCTCCTGCTCGCCGCCTGCGCGCCTGTCGCGCAGCCCCCCGATCCACGCCCCGCCCCGGCCGATCCCGGCGCCTGCGGTGCCGAAGCCCGGCAGTCCCTCATCGGGGCGCCCGCCACCGCGCTGGAGCGCGAGCTGATCCTCGGCCAAGTGCGCATCCTGCGGCCCGGAGATCTGGCGACGATGGATTTCGTGCCCGAGCGGATCAATTTCGAGATCGACGCCATGGAGCGGATCACGCGCATCTATTGCGGCTGAGACTTTGGAGGAGAGAGGGCCGAAACCGTCCCGCATGCGGTCGCGCCGCGTGCGGGACGGGTCGGCTTCGCGAACAGGCCCCGCCCCGCCGCGGGTCAGGTGGGGGCTGTTATCGCCACGAAGGGGCGGGGTGCCTGCCGCTGCCCCCTCTTGTGCCAGCGAGTCGCGGCGCGGATGCGGTGCGACCGGGTCGGGCCGGCGGAGATTTCGCGGCAATCGCGTGGCGCAGCCGGAGGTAAGCATGTCGCACTTGAAATACCGCCCCGCGCGCGTAACTCTGAACTCATGACGCTGCAGCCTCCCACGCCGTTTCCCGGCCGCCTGCCCGAGCAGGTCGCCTTTCACCGGACCGAGCTGGGGCCGATCCTCTCGGTCTATGGCCGCATGGTCGCCGCCGGGGAGTGGCGCGATTACGCCATTTCCTCCTTGCGCGAGATGGCCATCTTCTCCGTCTTTCGCCGCACCGCCGAGACGCCGCTCTACCGGATCGAAAAACGCCCCAAGCTGCGTCACAGGCAGGGGCAGTTCTCGGTGATCGGGCCCGAGGGGCAGGTGCTCCGGCGCGGCGACGACCTGAGACAGGTGCTCAAGGTCTTCGAGGCGCGCCGCTTCCGGGTGATCGAATAGGCTTCAGAGCCTGCGCCGATGCGTCACCGGCCCGCCGCCCTGCGCCTCGATCCGAAGCGCGGCCTTTTTCGCATCCTCATAGGTCACGGCCATGGCGTGGCCGTTGGCGTGAATCATCGTCTCGCCATCGACCAGCATCGCCACATGGCCCTTCCAGAACCACAGATCGCCGCGCTGCGCCTCGCCTTCCACCTCGCGGCCCAGCGCCTCCTGCAGGTCGCTGTCGCCGGGACAGGGAATGCCGCAGGCCAGAAGCGCCGCCTGCACCAGCCCCGAGCAGTCGATGCCCATCCGCGAATTACCGCCCCAGAGATAGGGCGTGCCGAAGAACATCTGCGCCACCGTCACCGGGTCCGAAAACGGGCGGTCGATCTCGCGCAAATGCTTTTTCGGGATGAAGCCCTCGGGCGTCTCGAACAGCTCGCGCCGTTCGTGCAGCACGGTGATCCGGCTGCCGAAGCTCAGATGCGCGAGGTCGGGCGACTTGATGCTTTCCTCGGCATAGAGATGCGTGGCCGGGGTGGCGACGAAATGGGTCGCGGCGCGCGCCTCGCCCAGCGCCGCTTCCTCGACATAGCCGCAATAGCCGTCGCGCGCGGCGCGGATGAAGGCCCAGCCCTCATGCGTCTCGAAGAGCTCGACGCCCTCGCCCGTGAGAAGCTGCCGCTCGCGCGCGCCGCCCGGTTCGGCCAGGAGGTCCACGACCGGGCGCAGCACCCGCGCGCCCTGCCCCGGCACGTAGCGCTCGGCCGCAACGCGCCCCGCCAGCTCCAGCGCTGCGACGCGGCCATTGGCAGGGGTCAGGCGGCGGTCCATGGCGCTCATGCCAGCCCCAGAAGATCGGGCATCGCCTCGAGAAGCGCCCGCGCCCCCATGCCGACGCCGCCCTTGGGGCGCGCCGGGGCGGGCCTCGGGTTCCAGCCATAGATATCGAAATGCGCGTAGCGCGTGCCCTCGGCAAAGCGGCGCAGGAACAGCGCCGCGGTGACCGAGCCCGCCATGCCGCCCGAGGGCGCGTTGTCGAGATCGGCGATGCCGGGCTCGATCAGGGGCTCGTAGGGGTCGTGAAACGGCATCCGCCAGACCGGGTCGGCCACCCGCGCCGCCGCCCGCGCGATCGCGGCCGCGTCTTCGTCGGCATCGGTGTAGAAGGGCGCGAGATCGGGGCCGACCGCGACCCGCGCGGCACCCGTCAGCGTCGCCATGGAGATCATCAGATCGGGGCTTTCCTCCGCCCCCAGCGCCAGCGCGTCGGCGAGCACCAGCCGCCCCTCGGCGTCGGTGTTGTTGTTCTCGACCGTGAGCCCCTTGCGCGAGGCGAGGATGTCGCCGGGGCGGAAGGCATCGGCGGAGACCGAGTTCTCCACCGCCGGGATCAGCACGCGCAGCCGGATCTTCAGCCCCAGCGCCATGATCATCCGCGCCAGCCCCAGCACCGTGGCCGCGCCGCCCATGTCCTTTTTCATCAGCGCCATCGAGCCGCCGGGCTTGAGGTTGAGCCCGCCGGTGTCGAAGCACACGCCCTTGCCGACCAGCGTCAGCGTGGGGCCCTGATCGCCCCAGCGCATGTCGATCAGCCGCGGCGCGCGGTCGGGCGCGGCGGCGCGGCCCACGGTGTGGATCAGCGGCAGGTTGCCCGCCAGCAGATCCTCGCCCCGCGTCACCGCCATGCGCGCGCCGAACTCTTCGGCAAGCCCGGCGGCGGCGGCTTCGAGATCGGCGGGGCCCATGTCGGAGGCCGGGGTATTGATCAGGTCGCGGGTCAGCGCCTCGCCCGCCGCGATGGCGCGGATGCGCTCGGCATCGATGCCTTCGGGGGCCACCAGCCGGGCCTTGGGCGCGAATTGCTCGGCATAGCGGTCGAAGCGGTAGCTCTCCAGCAGCCAGCCCAGCGCCGTCTCGGCGGCGAGGGCGGGGTCGGTGGCGGGGTCGAGCGCATATGTTCCCTCGGGCAGCTTCGACGCGGCGGATGCCGCGATGAAGCGCCCCCGCCTGCGGGCCGTCTCGTCGCCAAGGCCGACCAGCGCGCCCCAGAGCCCGCCCTTGGCGTCGGGCAGCGCCAGCACGGCGCCCGCCCCCGCCTTGAAGCCCTGCGCCCGCGCCCAGCCCCGGGCGACCTCGGGCAGCGCCTCGAGCGCGGCGTCGAGCGTCTCTGGCGCAACGAGCCGCAGCGGCAGGGCATCGGCATCGCCGGTGGCGAAATCGCGGTGGGGCATGGCGCGGCTCCTTGGGGGCGGTGTGTCGGGGCGGTGTATGGGGGGCGAGACTAGCCCACTGCACCGCCGCCGCAACCGGGATCGCGCGTCAGCCCGAGCGGCGCAGCGCGCTCAGCGCCCCGGCGCCGCAGCGCCGAGCCGTGCCACCGTGGCGCCCAATGCGGCGGCATCGCCCCGCGCCGCGCACTCCTCGACGCTGGCCGCGACCCGCGCCATCTCCGACAGGCCAAGCCGCAGGGCGAGGCGGCGCAGCCCCCGCGCATCGGCGCGCAGCCTGCCGAAGGCGCAGGCCGCGAGATGCGCCTCGAGCCGCATCATCCGGGTGCGCAATTCGACCGAGGGTGGCGGGCCGCGCCGGGCCCCGCCGCCAAGCGCGGCCAGCAATCGGGCGCGCAGCAGCGCCTGTGGCGAAGGCTCGGGCAGCGGCATCAGCGGCACGAGCGCATGCGGGGCGGGGCGTGTGTCAGGACAGCTCATGCCCCGATCCTAGGCAGCCATCCGTTCCGAAATCGTTGCGCGCGGGGCGAGATATGTCTCGAATCTCATTGCAATTGCGCTTATTCGCGACATGACGACGCATGGAGACCGACATGACCATCGCCAGACCCCTCCCCGACTACCTCGTGAAGCGTTATCATGGCTGGAAGGCGACCGCCTATTCCGAGAACAGCGCCTGGTTTCGCAAGCTGGCCGATGAGGGCCAGCACCCGCGCGCCATGGTCATCTCCTGCTGCGACAGCCGGGTGCATGTAACCGCGATCTTCGGCGCCGATCCGGGCGAGTTCTTCCTGCATCGCAACATCGCCAACCTCGTGCCGCCCTATGCCCCCGACGGCAACCAGCACGGCACCTCGGCGGCGATCGAATACGCGGTGACCGCGCTCAAGGTGCCGCATCTGATCGTGATCGGCCATTCGAGCTGCGGCGGCGTGAAGGGCTGCTACGACATGTGCGAGGGCAAGGCCCCCGCGCTCGACGAGAAGACCAGCTTCGTGGGCCGCTGGATGGACCTCTTGCGCCCCGGCCATGCCCGCCTGCCCGAAGGCACGGAGGCCGAGCGCGTGGCCGCGCTCGAAAAGGAGGGCGTGCTGGTCTCGCTCGAGAACCTGATGACCTTTCCCTTCGTGAAGGAAGCGGTCGAGAGCGGCAAGCTCACCCTGCACGGGCTGTGGACCGATATCGGCGCGGGCGGGCTCGAAAGCTACGACCCCGAGCGCGGCGCCTTCGTCCCGCTCTGATCCTTGCGCCGCGTGGCCTTGAACACCGGCTGCGCGGCGAAGATCACCAGCATGATCCGCACGAGGTGCAGGACGGAGACATAGGCCACGTCCTGCCCCATGGCGAGCGCGAGCAGGCTCATCTCGGTGAGCCCGCCCGGCGAATAGCCCAGGAAACTCAGGGACAGCGGCAGGCCGGTGATCGCGGTGAGCAGCGCGGCGAACCCCACCGCCACCGCGATCATCGCCACCGAGGACAGCGCGCCCAGCGACAGGTCGCGCCCGATCTGCCTGGCACTCACCCCGATGAAGCGGCAGCCGATCACCGTGCCGATCACCACCTGCGCGATCACGATGAGAAAGCCCGGCGGCGCCACGGTGACGAGCCCTGCGAGATGCAGCGCGCCGCTGAGCGCCATCGGCCCGGTGATCTGCGGCGCGGGCAGGCGCAAGGCCCGGCCCAGCGGCACGCCGGCGATGGCCGCACCCGCCAGAAGCGCCCAGTCGAGCGGCGTGAGCGCCGAGGCGGCGGTGCCGCGCGCCACCTCGGTCGAGCTGACGTCGAGCGCGTAGCCGTAAAACAGCACCACGAAGAGGATGACGAGCAGCACCCGCGCCGCATGGGCCAGCGCGATGCGCTTTTCGTTGCCGCCCGCGGCACCGCCGAGGATCAGCATGTCGTTGAGCCCGCCCGGCATGGCCGAGAAGAAGGCGGTGACCGGATCGTAGCGCCCCACCCGGCGGTAGATCGCGTAGGAGACGAAGGCCGTCACGCCGAGGAACGGCAGAAGCAGCGCGAAGCTCGTGGCATATCGCCCGGCGGCGTCGAACATCTCGGGCGTCATGGCCGAGCCGAGCATCACCCCGATCACCGGGATCACCAGCGGCCGCAGCCGGTCCGGCCCGCGAATGGGCAGCGACAGGATCGCCGCCAGCGTGTTGCCGATCATCGGACCCAGCATCCAGGGCAGCGGCATGCCCGCCAGCGCCGCGAGCCAGCCCGAGACCGCGCCGATGGCCAGGGCGAGCACGGCGCGGCGGCCCGGCACGAGGCCGCGCAGATACATGACGACATCATCCATACCGCCTGCTTAGCGGTCCGCCGGGCCAAGGTGTAGGGGGGTCAGCCGCCCATCTGCCGCTGCCGCTCGGCATAGCGGGCGCGGTCGGCGTCCGAGCGCGTCTCGATGCAGCCGGGGCAGGAGATGCCCTCGACATAGGCCGGATCGCGCGTGGCCTCGGGCGAGACCGGCATCCGGCAGGCCCGGCACAGCAGGTGGGAGCCGGGGGCGAGCCCGTGGCCCACCGCGACGCGCTCGTCGAAGACGAAGCATTCGCCGCGCCACAGGCTCTCTTCGGGCGGCACCTCCTCGAGGTATTTCAGCACGCCGCCCTTGAGGTGATAGACCTCCTCGACGCCCTGCGCCTTGAGAAAGGAGGTCGATTTCTCGCAGCGGATGCCGCCCGTGCAGAACATGGCGATGCGCTTGCCGGCGAGCGCTTCGCGGTTGGCCTCCCACCAGTCGGGAAACTCGCGGAAGCTCCGCGTGCCCGGATCGACCGCGCCCTCGAAGCTGCCGACCGCGACCTCGTAGCCATTGCGCGTGTCGATCACCGCGACGTCGGGTGCCGCGATCAGCGCGTTCCATTCGGCGGGATCGACATGAGCACCGACCTGCCCCAGCGGGTCGACGCCGGGCTGGCCCATGGTGACGATCTCGCGCTTGAGCCGGATCTTGAGACGGCGGAAGGGCGCGGTCTCGGCGGCGCTTTCCTTCCATTCGAGCCCTTCGAAGCCCGGCCAGCCGCGCAGTTGCGCGACGAGATCGAGGATCGCGGCGCGCTCGGGCGCGGCGACGGTGCCGTTGATCCCCTCATGGGCGAGGATCAGCGTGCCGAGCAGCCCGCGCGCGGCGCAGAATTCGAGCAGCGCCTCGCGGCGCGCGGGGGCGTCGGGCAGCGGGGCGAAATGATAGAGGGCGGCGACGGTGAACATGGCGCGAGGGCTTAGGCCCGCGCGCGGCGCGGCGCAAGGCCGGGCCGCTCACACCAGCTTCAGCCCCGCCCCCTCGACCATCCGCCCGATCCGCGCCGCCGGGTAGCCCGCCGCGCGCAGCTCGGCCAGCAGCTCCCCGGCCCGGTCGGGCTCCACGGCGGCAAGGAGCCCGCCCGCGGTCTGCGGGTCGAACATCAGATCGGCCCGCGCGCCGCCCGCTCCCATGATCACCGCGCCTGCGCCCGACATGTTGTCGGCGAAAAGCGTGGAGCGGATGCCGGCCTCGGCCAGCTCCAGCGCGCCCTCCATCAGCGGCACATCCGCGACCCGCAGCTCCGCGCCGCAGCCCGAGGCCTCGCAGATCCCCGAGAGGTGCCCGGCAAGGCCGAAGCCGGTCACGTCGGTCATCGCCTGCGCGCGCTTCAGGATCTCGGAGGCGCGCGCCTGCCCCTGCACCATCGTCTCCCAGGCCCGCGCCACTGCCCGGCCCGGTGCGGCGCGCGCCATCTCGGCGGCGAGGATCGTGCCCGAGCCGATCGGCTTGGTCAGGATCAGCACGGCACCGGGGCGCGCGCCCGCCAGCGTCACCGGCTCGTTCTCGCAAAGGCCGGTGACGGTGAAGCCCACCGTCAGCTCCGAGCCGAGCGAGCTGTGCCCGCCGAGGATATGCGCCCCCGCGGCGTCCATCACCTTGCGCGCCGCCGCCATGATCTCGGCCATGCTGCGGCGCTGCATCTCGGCGCTCATGCGCGGCAGGATTAGGCTGACCGTCGCGGCCTGCGGTTTCGCGCCCATCGCCCAGACATCGCCCAGCGCGTGGATCGCCGCGATCCGGGTCATCAGCTGCGGGTCCTCGACAAAGGCGCGCAGGTGGTCGGTCGAGATCACCTGCCGCGCCCCGCCGGTGAGGATCAGCCCGGCATCGTCGCCCGGCAGCGGCCGCACGTCGGCGCGGGTGCGCGCGGGCAGCCCCGCCAGCACCTCGCGCAGCGCGCCGCGCCCGACCTTGGCGCCGCAACCGCCGCACATCGGCTTGTCGCCCAGCGCCTCGACCACGCCCTCGGCCACCGGATGGGGCAGCTTCGGCGCGGCCATCTCGGGCAGGTCCGAGAGCTTCTTCATGAACTTGCGGTCGATCCGGTCCTTCCAGGCCCAGAGCGTCGGGTGGGCCACGGCGCGGCCCCATTTCTCGGCCATGGCCGACTTGCCGCCCAGCGAGACGAGCTTGAGATAGTCCCCTTGCGGGCGGTAATCGCGCATGGCCCCGCCCGAAAGCGCGGCGCGCAGATTGTTGAACAGCACCGGCGCCTGCCGCACCGCGTAGACCCCGGCCTTGGGGCGCGGATCATGGGTCATATGCGCGCAATCGCCCGCCGCGAAGACGCGCGCCGCGCTGCTTTGCAGGGTCGGTCCGACATCGACGAAGCCATCGGTGAGCGACAGCCCCGTCTGCGCGAGCCAGCCCTGCGGCCGCGCCCCCGCCGCGCCGATGGTGAAGTTCGAGGCCATCTCGCGCCCGTCATCGAGGCATACCCGGTCGGCCTCGATGCGCGCCGCCTCGGCCCCCTCGATCACCGTGACGCCCAGTTCGCTCATCCGGTTGCGCACGAGGCGGCGCGCGCCGTCGCTGGCCTCGGGCAGAAGCCGGTCGCGCTCGATCACCGTCACGCGCGCGCCGCGATGGCGCAGCCCATGCGCCGCCGCCATGGCAAGCTCCGCCCCCGCGATGCCGCCGCCGATCACCGCGACATGAGCCCGGCCCTCGCCCGCGCGAAAACCTTCCCAGGCGCGCGCGAGCCGCCCCAGCGGCTTGGCCGGGACGCCATGCGCGGCAAAACCCTCGACCTGCGGCATCCGGCTGGTCACGCCGATGTCGAGCGAGGCCACGTCGAAGCCGATCCGCCGATCGCCCACCACCACCTCGCGCGCCGAAAGATCGAGCCCCTCGGCCCGGCCGATCACCAGCCGCGCCCCGGCGAAGCGCGCCAGCCGGACGAGATCGATCTGCGGGGCGTCGGCGTCGTAATGCCCGGCGATATAGCCCGGCAGCATGCCCGAATAGGCGGTGAGCGGGCCGGGATCGACCAGCGTCAGCCGCACGCCGGGCAGCGGGTCCATGCCCCAGCGGCGCAGCAGCAGCGCATGGGTATGACCGCCGCCGATCAGCACGAGGTCTCGGGTCAGGGGGAGGAGAGGCATCATGCGCGGCGCTCTACCCCGCCGCGCCGGGCCATGCCAGAGCGGCGCATGGTCACGGCACCAGCCAGCTGCCCTGCCAGCCCTCCTCGCGCTCGTATCGCGCACGGCGGTGGATCTCGCCGACATGCAGAAGCTCGACCCGCAGCACCCGCGCGCGCAGCACCGCGAAACGCGCGGGGCGCGGGTTGGGATGCCAGGCATCGGCGGCGGCGATGGGGGTGCCGGGCGGCGGCACCGCGCCATATTGCGCGCGCGCGGGCTCGGGCACCTCCTCCCAGAGCCCCTTCTCCTCATCATGCGGCAACCGCACGACATGGGCGCGCATGCGGATCTGCAGGCTCGCCTCCGCGTCCCAGACATGGATCGCGGCGCGCGGCCCGTCGGTGAGCTGCAGCACCTTGGCCGCGTCGGCATCCGAATGGATGTCGAGCGTCCAGTCCCGCGCGTCGAAGCCCCTGAGCACCATGGTCCGGGCCGAGGGCCAGCCCTGCGCGTCGCGGGTGGCCAGCACCGGCAGGCGGGCGGCGGCGTCGCGGTCGCCCAGACCGGCGGTGATGCGCTCGCGCGCGAGGCCGAGAAGCCCCGCCAGCGTCGTGATGTCACTCATAGCCCGTCATCTCCAGATACCCTTCGCCCACATGACTCCCCGAAACCGTCACCGGCCCCTCCCAATAGGGCGGCGACAGCGCGTTCCAGGCGCCCGCGTTCAGCGCCTCCACCTCGACCGCGACGCCCTCCTGCGGCAGCCGCACCGCCCAGCGCACCGGCACCTCGATCCCGTCGAGATCGACCGTCTCCAGCGGTTCGGCCTCGAAGGCTTCGACATAGGGGGTCAGCGCCCCGTCCGGCGCGATCCAGCTGGCATAACTGTAACCCGCCGCCTCCGCCTCGCGAAGCTGAAACCCCATGAGCTTGGCGCCGCTCTCGAAAGACAGCGAAAACCAGTCCCAGCCGGTCTGTCGGTCCGACAGCGGCTGAGAGGACCATTCATGGTCGAACCAGGCGCTGCCGCTCACCTCGACCGGCCCTTCGGGCAGGTGCAGCGTGCCCCGGGCCGTGAAGAAAGGCTGCGAATAATAGTGACTCGCCTGCCCCTCGGCCGATTTGACCGAGAACCCCGCCTCGCCATGCCGCACCAACGGCCCCTGCGCGTCGAGCGTCACCTCGTAGGAGAATTCCGGGCCCGAGGCCGAGAGGGTGAGATCGTCAAAATCCGGCCCCGCCATGCGCCAATCGTCGATCCAGGCCTCGAAGGGCGCGGGTTCGACCCCGGCCTGCCCGATGCCGCCGCGCGCGAGGCGCTGGGTATAGTGGTGCGTCTCGGCGGAGGTGACCGCCGCATGGCCGAGCCAGAGCTGCGGGCTGTCCCAGCCTCGGGTGTCGCGCGGCGCGAGGGCGGAGCGGAACAGCGTCCATTGCAGCCCGTAGGGGGTGCCGTCGGGGGTTTCGAGATTGGCGGTGACGTACCACCATTCGATCCGGAACGCGGGATGCGCGCCGTGATCGGCGGGAAAGGACAGCGCGCGGCCCCGCTCGGGCAGGGCAAAGCCCTCCGCCGCGCCGCCCAGCCCGGCAAAGCCCTGCGCCTGCGCGGCGGCGGGCAGGCACAGCAGAAGCAGGATCCTAGCGTTCACTGGCAAACACCCCCAGGAGCACGGCCGGCGGCGTGCGCGCCAGCCGGATGGCGGGCCAAAGCGCCGCGGCCGCGGCGGCCAGAAGCGCGAAAAGCCCCAGCCAGCCATAGGCCGCCGGGAAGACGAACATCGGCAGCCGCCAGCCAAAGGCCGCGACATTGACGACCGAGAGCAGCACCCAGGCCAGCGCCAGCCCCAAGGGCAGCGCCAGAAGCGCGGTCAGCGCCGCCAGCAGCACCGCGCGCGCCATCTCCAGCGCGGCGAGGCGGCGGCGGGTCAGCCCCAGCGCCCAGACCGGCGCGAGCTGCGGCAGCCGCAACGCCGCCAGCGTCAGCAGCGACATCAGGATCGCAAAGCCCGCGACGGCCAGCGTCAGCACGTTGAGCGCCGCCGTGACCGCGAAGGTGCGCTCGAAGACCTGCAGCGAGAACCGCTTGAGCGCCGCCTGATCGGTGATCGCGCCGGGCGGCAGGCCCCGGCCCTCAAGCGCCGCGCGGATCTCGGGCACGCGGTCGGGATCGAGGCGCAGGCCGAAGCGGCGCGGCACGATCCCGGGATGCAGTTCGGCGAACAGCGCCTCGGTCACGATCACCTGCCCCACCGGGTTGCCGTAATCGCCATAGATGCCCAGCACCGGCAGCGTGGTGTCGGGGCCGAGGCGGAGCGGATCGCCAAGTCCCAGCCCCGCGCGGCGGGCGAGCTGCTCGTTGATCAGCGCGCCCTCGCGCGCCGCCAGCCGCTGCCATGGCCGCTCGACCGATTGCAGGAAGCGCCAGTTCTCGGGATAGGTCGGATCGGGCCGCGCGAGGTTCATCTCGGCGGGCTGACCGGCGATCTCGGTCTCGACCGAGGCCAATGGCAGCACCGAGCGGACCCTCGGCGCGAGGAATGCGGCGATGGCGCGGGCCTCCGCGTCATCGGCGGTCTCGACATAAAGCTCGGGCGCAAGGCGCTGGTCGAGAAAGCCGGTGAAGGTCTGGCGGAACGAGCCCACCATGGTCGAGACGCCGATATTCGCCGCCATCGCCAGCAAGAGCGCCATCAGCGCCAGCGACAGCCCCGGCAGCTGCTGGCGCGTGTCGGCCCAGAACCATTGCGCGAGCGCGCCGCGCGCCAGCCGCGCCGCGCCCGCCAGCACCGCGCCCAGCACCAGAGGCAAAGCCAGCGCAGCGGCCACCAGCCCCGCGCCCAGAAGCGCGAAGCCCGCCACCAGCCCCTCGCCCCACAGCGCCAGCCCGGTGGCCAGAGCGAAGAGCGCCAGCGCCGCCGCCCCCTGCCAGAGCGCGCCGCGCGCCTCGGCCATGGCCCAGGCGCGCCGCCCGCCCGCCGCCAGAAGCGGCATGGTCGCGATGCGCCACAGCGCCGCCCCGGCGGCGAGCCCGGTTCCGGCCAGCGCCAGACCGAGACCAGAGAGCCACCATGAGGGGCGCAGCGTCAGCCCGCCCGCCACCTCCGCCCCGTAGAGCCCGCGCAGCGTCGCCGCCACGTCCGGCAGCAGCTGTGAGGCCAGAAGCCAGCCCAAGCCCACGCCGAGGCTGCCCGCGATCAGCGCCAGCGCCGCCATCTCGGCCAGCATCAGCCCCACCAGCCGGCCCAAGGGCACGCCCAGCGCCCGCATGGTGCGCAGCACCGGGCGGCGCTGCTCGAAGGCGAGGCCCACCGCGCCATGCACGATGAAGATGCCGACGGCGAAGCACAGAAGGCCGAAGGCCGTGAGGTTGAGATGGAAGCTGTCGGTCAGCCGCCCGACCTCGGAGCCCGCCTGCGGGGCGCGCAGGCTGAGACCGGGGGCGACCTCCTCCAGCGCGGGGCGGCCTTGCGGCTGCTCGGGGTCCACCAGCAGCGCGTCGATCCCCTCCCGGTCGAGCAGCCGCAGCGCCACCGAGATGTCGGTGATCACCGTGTTCGGCGCGACCTCGGGCGCCACCACCGGCACGGCGTCGATTTCGGGCAGCATCTCCAGCGCCTCCGCCCGGCCGAAGACCTGCCCGCCGCCGGTCAGGAAGGCCGAGATGTCGGCCCCTTCGGATACCGGCGCGATTTCGCCCGGGGCGGTCAAGGGGTCGATCCCGACCAGCCGCAGCGGCCCGAGCCGCCCCTGCACCACCGGGCTGACCTGCCAGCCCGCCCGGCGCAGCGCGACGTAGCGCGCGCGCGGGATCTCCCCGCCCGCCGCCGCCTCGATCCGGGCAAAGCGCCCCTCGCCCAGCGTCGCGGCCGCGGCGTCGTAGCTGGCGCGCGCCTCGGCATTGATCGCCTGCACCCCCGACCACAGCCCCGTCGCCAGCGCCAGCCCCGCGATCAGCGTGAAAAGCTGCAACGGCGCGCGGCGCCAATGCGACAGCAGCGCGAGAAGCACGGCCCGGTTCACGCGATGCGCCCCGCCCGCAGATGCAGCCGCCGCCCCATCCGCGCCGCGTGATGGGCCGAATGGGTCACCATCAGAAGCGCCGCGCCCGTCTCGGCCACAAGCTCGAGCATCGCGCCCAGCACCGCTTCGGCGGTGGCCTCGTCGAGATTGCCGGTCGGCTCGTCGGCCAGAACGAGGCGCGGCCGCGCGGCAAGCGCGCGGGCGATGGCGGTGCGCTGCTGCTGGCCGCCCGAGAGCTGCTCGGGATATTTCGACAGATGCGCGGCCAGCCCCAGCCGCTCGGCCAGATCCTGCGCCAAGGCGGCATCGTGCCGCCCGGCGAGCCGCGCCTGAAAGGCGATGTTGGCGGCGATGTCGAGCGAGGGGATGAGGTTGAACTGCTGGAACACCACCCCCACCGTGCCGCGCCGGAGCGCCGCCCGGCCCCGGTCATCGAGCGCGGTGACATCCTCGCCTGCGACGGTGATGCGCCCGGAATCGGGCCGATCAAGCCCGCCCACGAGATGCAGCAGCGTCGATTTGCCCGAGCCGCTCTCGCCCGTCAGCGCGAGGCTTTCGCCCGCGCCGAGCGCGAGATCGACGCCGCGCAGCACCGGCACCGGCCCCTCGGCGCCGGTGAAGCTTTTCTTGATGTCGCGCAGTTCGAGCAGCATGCTGGCCTAGCTAGGCCGATCGGGGCGGCGGGAAACAGCGGCGATGCCGCGAGCGCCGCTTCCCGCCCGGAAGGCGGGGCGGGAGGCCCTTGTGATGAGGCGGCCGCCGGGCCAGATCCACATGGATGCCCCCGCAAAGGGGGGCGAAACGACGAGGATGCAGACCGAATTGACCCCGGATCGAAGCTTGCGACAGCGCCTGCGCGCGGATCTCGCCCCCTCCCATGAACGGCTCGACCGGTTCTTTTCGGATCTCGATGTATCGTCCCGGCCCGGGCTGAGCCTGTTTCTGCGGGCGCACCGCGCCGCCTTCGCGGCGATCCGTCCCGCGCCGGGCGGGCGCACGGGCCGGCCCCTGCTCGACCGGATGATCGCGGCGATCGACGCGGATCTCGCCCGGCTCGACGCCCCGGCCCCGCCGCGGCTGCCGCCGCTGGTGCTGCATCGCCCCGGCGCGCAGGACTACGTGCTGCTCGGCTCGCGGCTGGGCAGCCAGCTGTTGCGCCGCAGGTGGCAGGCCGCGACCGATCCTTGCCTGCGGGCGGCTGGGGCCTACCTGTCGCTGCCGCCGCTCACCGATCAGTGGCGCGGCTTTTGCGACGAGGCCGGGGCGCGCCCGGCCCGGGGCGCGGAGGCGGATGCCGATCTGGCCGAGGCCGGACGGCTGTTTGAACTCTTCCTGTCGGCGGGCCATGCGGCCCGGCGCAGCGCCCCTGCCCTTACTCCCGCCCCCGCCCCCCAAAACGAACGGATAGCCTGAATGCCCGAGACCGCGCCCGTCGAGACGGTGGAACTGAGCAATTGCGATCGCGAGCAGATCCAGTTTCTCGGCCATGTGCAGCCCTATGGCTGCCTGATCGCCGTGGGCGAAGACTGGAGCGTCGGGCATGTCTCGGCCAATATCGGCGAGATGCTCGGGCTCGATGTCGAGGCCACGATCGGCGCGCGCTTTCCCGAACTGTTCCCGCGCGAGGTGGTGCATTACCTGCGCGGCCGGATCCAGATGCTGGGTCAGGACACCGGGGCGGCGCGGATCTACGGGCTCGACCTGTTCGAGGACGGGCGGCTGTTCGATCTTTCGGTGCACATGTCGGGGCCGGGCTACCTGTTCGAGTTCGAGCCCAAATCGACGCGGGCGATGCATGACGAGATGTCGCTGGTGCAGCCGCTGCTGGCGCGGGTGCGCCGCCGCCGCGAGATCCCCGCCATGGCGCGCGAGGCGGCGCGCGCGATGCGGGCGATGACCGGCTTCGACCGGGTCATGATCTACCAGTTCCAGCCCGATGACAGCGGCCGGGTGATCGCCGAGGCCGCCGCGCCGGGCATGACGCCGTTTCTCGACCTGCGCTTTCCGGCCAGCGACATCCCCCGGCAGGCGCGCGCGCTCTACCTGCGCAACCCGATCCGGCTGATCAAGGACGTGGATGCGGAGCCGCAGCCGATCCTGCCGCCGCAGACCCCGGAGGGCGCGCCGCTCGACCTGTCGCTTTCGGTGACGCGGGCGGTCTCGCCCATCCATCTCGAATATCTGCGCAACATGGGCGTGGCCGCCTCGATGTCGGTCTCGATCCTGCGCGAGGGCAAGCTGTGGGGGCTGATCGCCTGCCACAACAACACGCCGCATTACATCGATTACGAAAAGCGTTCGGCGGTGGAGCTGTTCACCCAGCTCTTCGCCTACGAGATCGCCGCCGTCGAGACCGAGACCGAGCGCCGCCAGACCCTGCAGGCGCGCCAGCTGCATGCCGGGCTGGTCGAGCAGATGGCCGACCCCGTCGCCATCTCGCGCAATTTCGACGCCATCGCCCAAGCGATCGGCGAGGTGATCCCCTTCGACGGCATCGCCATCTGGATCGGCGACCGCTTCCACGCCCAGGGCTCGACCCCCACCTATGAGGAGTTCATGGGGCTCTTGCGCCACCTGCACGGCGTGGCGGCGGGGCGGGTGCACGAAACCGACCGGCTGATCGACAGCTACCCCGAGGCCGACGGCTTCGTCGAGCGCGCGGCGGGGCTGCTCTCCTTGCCGATCAGCCGCGGCCCGCGCGACTACATCGTGCTGTTTCGCCGCGAACAGGTGCAGCAGGTGACCTGGGCGGGCGATCCCAACAAGCCCGCGCAGCCGGGGCCGAACGGGCTCAGGCTCACCCCGCGCAAGAGCTTTGCCGCCTGGACCGAGACGGTGCGCAACCAGAGCGTGCCATGGAGCGACAGCGAGATCGCCGCCGCCGAGACGATCCGCATCACGCTGCTCGAAGTGGTGCTCAAGATCGCCGATGATTCGATCGCCGAGCGCAAGCGGGCGCAGGAACGACAGGAGCTGCTGATCGCCGAGCTGAACCACCGGGTGCGCAACATCCTCAACCTCGTGCGCGGCCTGGTGTCGCAAAGCGGCTCCAACGTCACCTCGGTCGAGGATTACGGCCGCATCCTCGACGGGCGCATCGACGCGCTGGCGCGGGCGCATGACCAGCTGACCGGCACGGAATGGCAGGCCGCCTCGCTGCGCGAGCTGATCGAGACGGAGGCGACCGCCTTCGTCGCCACCGGGGCCGACCGGGTGCGCATCAAAGGCGCGGATGTGCTGCTCTCGCCCGAGGCCTTCTCGACCCTCGCGCTGGTGATGCACGAGATGGTCACCAACGCCGCGAAATACGGCGCGCTCAAGCAGCCGCATGGGCGGGTGGAGGTGATGCTGTCGCGGCACGAAGACGGCGCGCTCGGGATCGAATGGCGCGAGCGCGGCGGTGCGGCGGTGAAGGCGCCCAAGGGGCGCGGCTTCGGCACCACCGTGATCGAGCGCGCGATCCCCTTCGAGCTGGGCGGGGCGGCGGAGCTGCGCTTCGCGCTGGCCGGGACGGAGGCCAGCTTCAAGGTGCCGGCCCGCTTCGTGACGAGCGCGCCCGAACGGGCCGCGCCCGCCGCCGGGGCGACCGAGCGGGCCGCGCCCGAAGAGCTGCCGATCCGGCTCTCCGGGCGGGCGCTGATCGTCGAGGACAACATGATCATCGCCATGGATGGCGCCGACATCCTGACCGAGTTGGGCTGCGACGACGTGGCCACGGCGAGCGGCGTGGGCGAGGCGTTGCGGCTGATCGAGGACGGGGCCTTCGACATCGCCCTGCTCGACGTCAATCTCGGTCACGAGACCTCGGTCCCGGTGGCCGAGGCGCTGCAGGCGCGCGGCGTGCCGTTCCTTCTGGCGACGGGCTATGGCGAGACGGCCGGGATATCCGAGGCCTATCCCGGCGCGGTCATCCTGAAGAAGCCCTTCACCAAGCGCACGGTGCAGGCGAGCTTCGCGGCGCTGCTGCGCGAGGGGGCGGCGGGCTGACCGCGCCCGGCGGGGGCTGGGCGAACCGGTCTGGACCTCGCAGCGAAGCCGGGGCAGTCTGCCGCCGGTATCACCCGAGGGAGACGAGGCATGATCGGATCGAAGGCGCGCGGCATGGCCGGGCTTGCGGCATTGGCGGTGCTGGCGGCCTGCGAAGGCAGGCTCGTGCCCCCGCCGGCGGACCAGACGGTGCCGATGGGCTTTTCCGAATGCCTGTCGCGGATCGACGAGACCGCCGCGCGGATCGGCCAGACGCCCGCGGTGCTGGCCGAGACCTCCGACAGCCGGATCGTGCGCTTTCGCGACGAGGGCGATTTCGTCACCGTCTCCTGCGACGCCACCGCTGCGCGGATGGTGGTGCAGACGCGCCCCGCCCCGGTCGAGACCGCCCCGGTCTTCTGATCGCATCACCTGCCCCGTAGGAGACCCCGGATGACCGACCCGCGCGACGAGATCGAGATCCCGGCCTGGGAGGGCGACCGGCTGGTGCCGGTCGACAAGATCGAGGTGCATCGGCGCGGGTTGCGGCACCCGGCGATCAGCGTCTTCGTGAACTGGAACGGGCGCACGCTGCTCCAGCAGCGCGCGGCGGGCAAGTATCACACGCCGGGGCTGTGGACCAACAGCTGCTGCACCCATCCGCGCTGGGGCGAGGCCGCGCAGGACTGCGCAAGCCGCCGCCTGGGCGAGGAGCTGGGGCTGCGGGGGCTGCCGCTGCGGCCCTTGGGGCAGATCGAATACCGCGCCCCGGTGGGCACGGAGCTGATCGAGCACGAGCTGGTCGAGGTCTTCGTGGCCGAGCTTGCGGAGGAACCCCGCCCCGCCCCCGATCCGGCCGAGGTCCAGCGCACCGCCTGGATGACGTTCGAGGCGCTGCGCGCCGATGTCGCGGCGCGGCCCGAACGCTACACGCCCTGGCTTGCGATCTATCTCGCCGAGCACCGCCTCGCGCTGTGAGCGCGGCTCAATCGCCCCTCTCGGCCTGCTGCCGGGAGGCGAGGGTTTCGAGATAGGCATAGATGTCGGCGGCGGCCTGCGGATCGCGGACCCGGAAGGCCATCTTGCCGCGCGCGCGCCGGTCGTCGAGCGCCGCGCGCAGCCAGGCGGTCGGGTCCTGCACATAGGCCGTGAAGCGCTCTTCGGTCCAGGTGACGCCCCGCTCGCGCATCCGGTCCATCGCATCGCCGTAGCGGAAATCCTCGACCGATCCGATCACCCGGCCTTCGATGCCATGCAGGTTGGGGCCGGTGCGCGCGTTGCGCCCGGCCAGAACCTCGCCCTCCGGTGTGCGTACCACGTGGCAGGAGACGCATTGCCGGCCGAACTGCCGTTCGCCCTCGGCCGCGTCCTGCGCCTGCGCCGGGATCGTCCAGAGCCCCAGCCCCGCCATCACCGCCATGCTTCGCGCCAGCCAATTCATCGAGATCCCCCTGAACCCGTAAGCGACCGATGCTCCGATCATCCTAGCAGATATATGGCCGGAGCGGGGCATCCAATCCCCGTCCCGACACGTCATCGTGTCGGAACGGGGCGATTTTCGCCTTGCAAAACCGGGACTCAGCCCTGCGCGATCAACCCCTCCATCACCTGATCGAGCGTCGCGGGCAGGCGGCGCACCCGCACGCCGCAAGCGTTCTCGATGGCATTGACCACCGCCGCGCCCGCGCCGCAGATCGACAGCTCGCCGATGCCCTTGGCCTGAAGCGGGTTGGCCCAGTCGTCGCGCTCCTCGATGAAATGCACGCCGAGCTGCGGCACGTCGAGATTCACCGGCAGGTGGTATTCGGCCAGATCGCGGTTGACCATGTGGCCGTCGCGCGGATCGTGCTCCAGCGCCTCGGTCAGCGCGAGGCCGATGCCCCAGATCATGCCGCCATGGCATTGCGAGCGCGCGGTCTTGAGATTGAGGATGCGGCCCGCGGCGAAGGTGCCGTCCATGCGGCGCACCCGCGTCTCGCCGGTCACGTCGCTCACCGCCACCTCGGCGAAGATCGCGCCCCATGTCGCCTGCCGCACCTCCCGCCCGGCGCGGCCGGGCTTGAGGTGGCCCAGCGCGCGCCATTCCTCATCGCCCAACACCTCCGCCAGAGGCGTCTGGCGGTTCTCATGGGTCGCCACCCCGTCCTTCAGCGTCAGCTCGGTCTCCTTGACGCCGATCTTCGCCGCCAGCCGCTCGCGCAGCTCCATGCAGGCGAGATAGACGGCGGTGGAGGTCGAAGCCGCGCCGAAGCTGCCGCCGGAGCCCGAGGCGGGCGGCAGGTCGGTGTCGCCCAGCACCGTCTCGACCTGCGCGGGCGCGAAGCCCAGCATCTCGGCCGCGACCTGCGTCAGGATCGCGTAGGAGCCGGTGCCGATGTCGGTCATGTCGCATTCGACCCGCGCGCCGGTGCCGGTCAGCACCACCCGCGCATGCGCCTCGATCATCATGTTGACCCGCACCGCGCCCGCCATGCCGGTGCCGATCCACCATTCGCCCTCGCGCCGCTGGCGCGGCTGGCTGTGCTGCCAGCCAAAGCGCCTCGCCCCCTCGCGCAGCGTCGCCTCCATGGTCGAGGAGGAAAACGGCTTGCCGTTCTCGGGGTGCTTGTCGGGCACGTTCCTGAGCCGGAACTCCAGCGGGTCGATGCCCGCGGATTTGGCCAGTTCGTCCACCGCGATCTCGAAGGCGGTGACGCCCACCGCCTCGCCCGGCGCGCGCACCGATCCGGCGGCGGAGCGGCGGATGCGGGCGATGTTGTGGCCCACGACCCGGTTGGGGGCCGCGTATTGGAAATGCGTGCCCTGCGCCACCGGCTCGGAAAACACCTCACCCGGAAGCTGGCTCACGAGGTTCTCGTGCCCGATCCCGGTCAGCTTGCCATCCGCGTCGCAGGCGAGCCGGATGCGCTGCTTCGTCTCCGAGCGGCGCGTGACCGTCTCGAACACCTGCCGACGGTGCAGCACCACCCGCACGGGCCGGCCCAGCGCCTGCGCGGCCAGCGCCGCGGCCACCGCCTCGGGCGCAAGGCCGAGCTTGGAGCCGAAGCCGCCGCCGACATAGGGCGACAGGATGCGCACCTTGTCGGGCGCAACGCCCAGCACGTCGGCAAGCTCATTCTTGTTGAAGCGCAAGAGCTGGTAGGAGCCGCGCAGCGTCACCCGGCCCTCATCGTCCCACTGGGCGATCGAGGCATGCGGCTCCATCGCGGCGCTCGACATCGAGGGCGTGTGGTAATCATGGTCGATCGAGAAGGCGGCTTGGGCCATGGCGCTGTCGAGATCGCCCTGCGAGACCTGCTTCTTTTCCGGCGTGTCGATCTCGGCCCCTTCGGCCTCGGCGTCGAAGACATGGGTGCCGTCGGGCTCGATCGTCACCATCATCGCCTGCGCGGCGTGGCGCGCCTGCTCGAATGTCTCGGCCACGACGCAGGCCACGGGCTGGCCGACATACCAGGACTGCCCCTGCTTTTGCACCGGGGATTGTCCGGCCATGCCCTGCGCCGCGTTGCGGATCATCCGCTCGTCCTCGAGCACATGCAGCACGCCGGGCATGGCGCGGATGGCCTCGGCGTTCGAGCCGGTGATCCGCCCGATCGTGGCGGCGCGCACGAGATAGCCATGGGCCATGCCCTCGGGGCGACTCTCGGCAGCATAGGTGGCGCGGCCCGAGACCTTGAGCGGGCCTTCGGGACGGTCCATGTCGGTGCCGAGCACGCCCTGGGCCATGCCGTCGAGGCGGCGGTCATGGTCGGGGGTGTCGTGCTTCAGCTGGCGCGTGGTTTCCAAACTCATGCTGCGGCCTCCGTCGCCTGGCTCAGGACGGCGGCGAGGGTGCGCCGCGTCAGGGGGATCTTGAAATCATTGCCGCCATGGCCCCTGGCCTCGGCGAGCAGGATGTCGGCGGCGCGGTCGAACAGCGCGGGCGACGGGGCCTCTCCGACGAGCGCCTTTTCCACCTTTGCATCGCGCCACGGCATCGGGCCCAAGCCCCCGAAGGCGAGCTGCGCCTTGGCGATCCGGCCATTCTCGACCTCCACCACCGCGGCGACGGAGACGAGCGCGAAGGCATAGGAGGAGCGATCGCGCACCTTGCGGTAGATCTGCCGGCCACCGGCAGGCGCGGGCAGGATCACGGCGGTGATCAGCTCGCCCGGCGCCAGCACCGTCTCGATATGCGGCGTGTCGGCCGGGAGGCGGTAGAACGCATCGAGCGCGATCTCGCGCGTGCCGTCCTGCCCCTCGACCTCGACCCGCGCGCCCAAGGCCCGCATGGCGACGGCCATGTCCGAGGGATGGGTGGCGATGCAATGCTCCGAGGTGCCCAGGATCGCAAGGATGCGGTTCGTGCCGCCCATCGCGGCGCAGCCCGATCCCGGCTCGCGCTTGTTGCAGGGCTCGCCCCGGTCGTAGAAGTAATAGCAGCGCGTGCGCTGCAGCAGGTTGCCGCCCGTGGTCGCCTTGTTCCTGAGCTGGCCGCTCGCGCCCGCCAGCAGCGCCCGGCTCAGCACCGGCCAGCCGCGGCGCACGCGCGCATCGGCGGCGAGGTCGGAATTGGTGACCAGCGCGCCGATCCTAAGCCCGCCATCCTGCGTCTCCTCGATCCCGCCGAGATCGAGCCGGGTGATGTCGACGATCCGCTCGGGCGCCATCACCTCCAGCTTCATAAGATCGAGAAGATTGGTGCCCCCGGCGATGAAGCGCGTCTCCTGCCCCGCCCCTTCGCGGACCGCCTGCGCCGTGTCGCCCGCGCGGATGTAATCGAAGGCCCTCATGCCCCTGCCTCCTCTTTCGCGACCTGCCGGATCGCATCGACGATGCCCGGGTAGCAGGAGCAGCGGCACAGATTGCCGCTCATCCGCTCGGAGATCTCCTCGATCGAGGCCTCGACCTGCGCCTCCAGATCCTCGGTGACATTGCTGGGCCAGCCCTTCTCGATCTCGCCCAGCATGGCGGTGGCCGAGCAGATCTGCCCCGGGGTGCAGTAGCCGCATTGATAGCCGTCATGCTCGACGAAGGCGCGCTGCAGCGGCGAAAGATCGTCCGGCGCGCCCAGCCCCTCGACGGTGGTGATCTCGTCGCCCTCATGCATGCAGGCCAGCGTCAGGCAGGAATTGATGCGCCGCCCCTCGACGATGACGGTGCAGGCGCCGCACTGGCCGTGATCGCAGCCCTTCTTGGAGCCAGTGAGGCCGAGGTGATCGCGCAGCGCGTCGAGCAGCGAGGTGCGCGGATCGAGGTCGAGCGCATGGCGCTCGCCATTGACGTCGAGTTGGAGTTGCATCGGGGGGATCCTTCGGACGCTCGGACAATCCCGGCTCAACCGACGCCGGCAAGCCGGGGTTCCCCCGCCCGCCTCACCCTTCCGGCGTCACCGCGCCGCGCCACAGGCCCGGGTCCTCGATGAGAAAGCCGCTCTCATGCAGCCGCAGCCGCGCATCCCGGCCCAGCGCCGGGATCGCGTGATCCATGCCCTCCCGGACACGGGCGAAGCTGTGCCCCAGCGGCTCCAGCCGCCCGCCATCCGTGGCGCGCAGCCGCGCGGTCTTGATTTCGAAAGGGCGCGCCTGCGGCAGGTCGAGCCGGTTCAGCGGCACCAGCATCCAGGCCGGGGTGAAGCCGAGATCGAGATCGGTGCCGGGCACCGGTGCCTGCCCCTCGATCGCGAAGCCCTCCTCCTGCCGGACGATCCGGCAGGCGATGGGCCGCGCGCCGTGCAGCCCGGTCACATCCGCCGAAAGGCAGCGCCAACCCGCATCGCAGCGCAGCGCGTAATCGAGCGCCGCCGTCTCGCCCGCCTCGTCCCAGCGCGCATGGCCGACGATCAGCCAGCCCTCGTCGAGCCGGGCAAGGCGGCAGCGATCGGTGCCGTCGCGGTCGAGCCTGTGCCAGATCACGCTGGCGACGGTGGTGCCGGTCATCGCGGAACTCTCCTGCTGGGGTTGCAGGATGTTGGCACGGGCTTCGCCATGCTGTCCACGATCGCGCGGCGTCTGCGCGGTCTGGTCAGGCCTCGTCGGCCGCCTCTTCGAACACCCGCAGGAAGGCCGCGCCGAAGCGTTCGGCATGGCGCGCGCCCAGAAGCCGCTCCATGTCGGCCATGTCGCGCGGATGCGCGGAGGCGACCCGCGCCAGCTCCTTGGCCGAGCAGCTCATCGGCTTGTCATGCCCGTCCGGCCCGCGCAGCAGCTCGGCCTGCGCCGCCATCAGCCGGTCATAGAGCGAGCCCGCGCCGCGGGTGGCGAGCTTGCGCCGCGCCGGGTGGACCTCCTCTGCCTCGCCGGTGATCACGGCAAGAAAGGCGCGCCCGTAGCTTTCGAGCTTCTTGGCCCCGACGCCGCCGATCCGGGCCATCTCATCGAGCGTGGCGGGCTTTCTTTCGGCCATCTCGATCAGGGTGCGGTCGGTGAAGATGATATAGGCGGGCAGGCTCGCCGCCTCGGCCAGCGCGCGCCGCTTGGCCTTGAGCGCGGAAAGCAGCGGAGCGTCCTCTTCTGACACCATCTCGCGCACCTTCGGGCCGGAGCGTGCGGATTTGATCGTGTCCTTGCGCAGCGTGATGCTCTCCTCGCCACGCAGGATCGGCCTTGCCGCCTCGGTCATCCTGAGCGCGCCATGGCGCTCGGGGTCGGGGCGCATCAGGTCGCGGCCCATGATCTGCCGGAAGATCGCCTGCCACTGCGCCTTGGAGTGCCCCTTGCCGACGCCGAAGGTCGGCAGGTCCTCATGGCCGCGCTGGCGTACCTTCTCGGTGGCGTTGCCCATGACGATGTCGATCAGGTGGCCCGCGCCGAAACGTTCGTCGGTCCTGAGCGCGGCGGAGAGCGCCATGCGCACCGGCTGGGTCGCATCGAAGATCTCGGGCGGCTTGTCGCACAGGTCGCAATGGCCGCAGGCGGCCTCGGGCGCTTCGCCGAAATAGCCCAAGAGCACCCGGCGGCGGCAATCGAGCGCCTCGGCCAGACCCAGAAGCGCGTTGAGCCTCCCGTGATCGGCGGCGCGGCGCTCGGGCGGGGCGAGCCCCTCGTCGATCTGCTGGCGGCGGTAGCGGATGTCGTCGGGGCCATAGAGGGTCAGCGTCTCCGACGGCGCGCCGTCGCGGCCCGCGCGGCCGATCTCCTGGTAATAGGCCTCGATGGATTTGGGCAGGTCGGCATGCGCGACCCAGCGGATATCGGGCTTGTCGATGCCCATGCCGAAGGCGACGGTGGCGGCGACGATGAGCCCGTCTTCCTGCTGAAAGCGCGTCTCGGCCTCGCGCCGGTCGCCCGCCTCCATGCCGCCGTGATAGTGCAGCGCCGAATGTCCCGCCTCGCGCAGCGCGGCGGCCAGCGCCTCGGTCTTGGCGCGGGTGCCGCAATAGACGATGCCGGACTGGCCGCGCCGCCGGTCGGCGAAATCGAGGATCTGCCGTCGCGGGCTGTCCTTGACGGCGAATGCGAGGTGGATGTTGGGCCGGTCGAAGCCGCGCAGGAAGGTCTCGGGCTGTTGGCCTTCGAACAGCTTCTGGACGATCTCCTCGCGCGTTTCGGCGTCGGCGGTGGCGGTGAAGGCCGCGAGCGGCACGCCGAGCTGGCGCTTGAGATCGCCGATGCGCAGGTAATCGGGCCGGAAATCATGCCCCCACTGGCTGACGCAATGCGCCTCGTCCACGGCGATGAGCGAGGCGCCCGCGCGCTGCAGGAGCGGCACGGTCGCCCCCGAGGCGAGCCGCTCCGGCGCCATGTAAAGGAGCTTAAGCCGTCCCTCGCGGAGCGCGGCCAGCACCGCGTCGGTCTCCTCGGGCATGTTGCCCGAGGTCAGCGCGCCCGCCTCGACGCCCGCCTCGCGCAGGCCGCGCACCTGGTCGCGCATCAGCGCGATCAGCGGCGAGATCACCACCGTCACGCCCTCGCGCACCAGCGCGGGCAGCTGGTAGCACAGCGATTTGCCGCCCCCCGTGGGCATGATCGCCAGCACGTCGTGCCCCGCCGCCACGGCATCGACGATTTCCTCCTGCCCGGGGCGGAAGGCGTCAAAGCCGAAGACATCGCGCAGATGGGTCGCTGGGCTCATCGGGGTCTCGCTTCGGATGGGTCAGCGCCGTGCCCCGGAGGGCGCGGCGCGGGTGTGCTTCGGTCCTGCCATGGGCGGCATCCCGGCGCGGAGGCCGGGGCCGCGCCTCAGTAGAACGCGGCGGCGTTGTTTCTCAGGATGATCTCGAGCGCGTAGATGCCCACGAGCACCACCAGCGGCGCGAGGTCGAGCCCGCCCATCTGCGGCAGGATGCGGCGCACCGGCGCGTAGAGCGGCTCCAAAAGGCGGGTCAGACCGTCCCAGATCTGCGCCACCAGCGGCTGGCGCAGGTTCAGCACCTGGAAGCTGATCAGCCAGCTCATGATGAAATGCGCGAAGATGAAGAAGGTCGCGATGTCGAGGATGAGCATCAGGATCTGGAAGAGCGAGGTCATGGGGCGGTCCGTCCGGGGCTTCTTTGGGTCGCATGACAGGTAAGGAGCCAGACCCCCAAGAGCAATCCCGAAGGCCCGCCTTGCGACCATGGGTGCTTTCGCGTCACCCGTTGACGCGCCCGTCACCCTCGCGCAACTTGCGCGGCAATCCTCGCCCTCGGAGTTCTCGATGTATCCCTTCATCCGCATGTTCTGGCAGTTCAGGCGCCACCGCAAGGACGCCCCCCTGCCCATCACCGGCACGCATGAGAGCCGGCATGTCGTGATGCCCTGGGATCTCGACTTCTGGAACGAGCTGAACAACGGCCGGACGCTGACGCTGTTCGACCTTGGCCGGATGCCGCTGTCGCAGCGGATCGGCGTGATCGGCGGGCTGCGTCGGAACGGCTGGGGCATGGCGGTGGCGGGCGTTTCGGTGCGCTATCGCCGCCGGGTGCAGGGCTTTGCCCGGCTGACCATGCGCAGCCGCGCCATTTGCTGGGACGACCGCTATGTCTATACCGAGCAGGGCATGTTTCGCGCCGACGGCGAATGCACCAGCCACGCGCTGGTGCGGCTCGCCATCACCGACCGCAAGAAGGGCGGCGTGGTGAACCCGGCGCGGCTGATGGAGGCGCTGGGGCAGAACCCGGCCTCGCCCCCCATGCCCGACTGGATCGCCGATTGGGTCCGGGCCGAGGCCGAGCGCCCCTGGCCACCCATGGCGGATGCGAGCGCGGAGGCGATGGCGGCGGAATAGGGTCGTCTGCCGCCCGCGCGCCTTCGACCCGAAGGGGCGCTCCGGGGCCGATGCTTCGCCATGCGTATTTGGAGAAAGATGAACCAGGGGGCGCGCCTTCCCTTTCATCTTTCTTCAAATACGCAAATCCCGAGGCCGATGGCGGGCGCCATCCCCGGCAATGGCGCGCAAGCCGGACGCAGCCGGGCCGAAATCCGCGCCGGGGCGTGGACAGTTCCGCCGCGCCGCTGTCTGATCCGCCCGAACAGGACGGGGATCGGCGATGGCGGGCAGGAAACGGATCTGGGGCTGGATGATCTTCGATCTGGCGCAGCAGCCCTATGCCACGCTCGGCCTGACCTTCATCTTCGGCCCCTATTTCGCCGCCGTGGCCACGGCGCGCTTTGCCCGCGAAGGGCTTTCCCCGGCCGAGGCCGATGCGGCGGCGCAATCGCTGTGGGGCACGGGGCAGACCGTGGCCGGGCTCGTCATCGCCTTTACCGCGCCGGTGCTGGGTGCGCTGGCCGATGCCTCGGGGCGGCGGATGCCGTGGATCGCGGGGTTTTCGGTCATCGCCGTGATCTGCGCCGCGTCGCTTTGGGTGCTGGAGCCCGACGGGGCGATGCTGATCCCGGCGCTGGTGCTGTTCTTCGCGGGCTTCGTCGCCGCCGAATCGGCGACCAACGTCAACAACGCGCTGCTGCCCTCGCTCGCCACCGGGCCGATGATCGGACGGATCTCCGGCTCGGGCGCGGCGTGGGCTATTGGGGCGGGGTGATGTCGCTGATCCTCGTGCTGCTGCTGTTCGCCGAGAACGCGGCGGGCGTGACACTCCTTGGCCACCCGCCCGCGCTCGGGCTCGACCCGGAGATGCGCGAGGGCACGCGGGCCACGGGGCCGATCATCGCGGCGTGGTACGCGGTCTTCATCATCCCCTTCTTCGCCTGGGTGCGCGATGCGGGGCCGGTGGCGCGGGCGCGGGTGACGCCGCGCCTGATCGCCGCCCGGCTGGCCGAAACGCTGCGCGACGTGATGCGCCGCCCGAGCCTTGCCGCCTTTCTCGCGGCTTCGATGCTCTACCGCGACGCGCTCGCCGCGATCTACGCCTTCGGCGGGCTCTATGCCACGCTGGTGCTCGGCTGGTCGGTGATCGAGATCGGCGTGTTCGGCATCATCGGCGCGGTGGCGGCGGCGGTGCTGACATGGGCGGGCGGGCTGGCGGATGCGCGGACAGGCCCCAAGCCGGTGATCCGCGCCTCGGTCTGGGTGCTGATCGCGGTCTCGGTGCTGGTCGTCTCGATGAACCGCGACAGCCTGTTCGGCGTCGCGCTCGCGCCCGGCTCGAAGCTGCCCGACATCCTGTTCTATGTCTGCGGCGCGCTGATCGGCGGCGCGGGCGGCGCGCTCTATGCCGCCTCGCGCAGCCTGATGGTCCGCCATGCCGACCCGGCCCGCGCGACCGAAGCCTTCGGGCTTTTCGCGCTGTCGGGGCGGGCCACCGCCTTTCTCGCGCCGATGGCGATCACCTTCGCCACGTGGATGAGCGGATCGGTGCGCGCCGGGCTGGTCCCGGTGATCGCCCTGTTCGCATTGGCGCTGTTTCTGCTAGGGTGGGTCAACAAGAACGGAGACCGAGCAGCATGATCCGCCCCCTTGCCGCCGCCCTGCTGGGCTTCGGCCTTCTCGCCGCCTGCGACAGCGAGCCGCCCGCGCCGCGCGCCGTCATATCCTCGCAGAACGCGGATGACAGCCGCATCGCCAAGAAGCTCTTCGGCCATGTCCCGACCGGCTCGTCCCAGCGCCCCGAATCGATCGGCTTCTATTCCAAGGGCTGTCAGGCCGGTGCCGTGCAGCTGCCCGAAACCGGGCCGACATGGCAGGCGATGCGCCTGTCGCGCAACCGCAACTGGGCCCAGCCCGAGACGATCGACTTCCTGCAGGACCTGTCGCGCGAAGCCGCGAAGCTGCCCGGCTGGAACGGCATCTATGTGGGCGATCTGAGCCAGCCGCGCGGCGGCCCGATGCTGACCGGCCATGCCAGCCACCAGACCGGCATCGACGCCGACATCTGGCTGCGCCGCACCGACCGGCTCGATCTGAGCCGGGCCGAGCGCGAGGCGATATCCTCGACCAACATGCAGGCCCGCGGCGGCGCCTATGCCAACGACAGCTGGACCCCGCAGCACATGGCGCTCGTGAAGGCCGCGGCCTCGGACCCGCGCACGGCGCGGATCTTCATCTTTCCGGGCGCCAAGGTGGCGATGTGCGACGCCGAGACCGGCAACCGCGACTGGCTCAGGAAGGTCCGCCCCTGGTACGGGCACAACACGCATTTCCACGTGCGGCTGAACTGCCTGCCCGGCGATGCGAGCTGCGAGCCGCAGGAGCCGCCGCCGCCGGGCGATGGCTGCGATCAGGCGCGCGAATGGCAGGCCAACATCCTGAACCCGCCCGCCCCCGACCCGGACGCGCCCCCACCCAAGCCCAAGCGCGAGATCACCATGGCCGACCTGCCCGGCCAATGCGCCTCCGTGTTGGCGAGCGAGTGAGCGCATGAAAGCCATGGTTCTGGCGGCCCTGCTCTCGGGCGGGGCGCCCTCGCAGCAAAGCGCCGACTACATCGGCAGCCATGTCTGGCCCGAGGAAGCGCACGGCTCGGGCGGGTTTTCCGCGCTCGAGATCGACGAGGACGGGCGCGGCTTCGTCACCATCAGCGACCGCGCGCGGATCGTCGACGGGCGCCTCCTCCGCGACGAGGCGGGCCGCATCACCGGGGTCGAGATCCTGCGCTCCGAGCCGCTGCGCTCGGGGCGCGAGGGGATCATGACCGGCCATCTCGCCGACAGCGAGGGGCTGGCGATCGGCGCGGATGGGCGGCGCTGGATCTCGTTCGAGGGCAAGGCGCGGGTGCGTTCGGAAACCGGGCCCCGCGGCCCGGAAGTCCTGCCCCGTCCCCAGGCCTTTCCGCAGATGCAGTTCAACAGCGCGCTTGAGGCGCTGGCGATCGACGCGGAGGGCGCGCTCTATACCATGCCCGAACGCTCGGGCCGGCTCGACCGGCCCTTTCCGGTCTATCGCTGGAAGGACGGGCAATGGACGATCCCCTTCTCCATCCCGCGCCGCGGTGCCTTTCTCGTCACCGGGGCCGATTTCGGCCCCGACGGCAATCTCTACGTGCTGGAGCGCGATTTCGCCGGCATCGGCTTTCGCAGCCGGGTGCGCCGCTTCGCCCCCGACGGCACGGGCGAGGAGGTGCTTCTGGAGACCGGTCTCGGCGTGCATGACAATCTCGAAGGTCTCTCGGTCTGGCGCGACGATCTGGGCCGGATCCGGCTCACCATGATCTCGGATGACAATTTCCGCTTCTTCCAGACCACGGAGCTCGTCGAATACGCGGTGGAGGATTGATCCGGGTCGGGCTGTCGGCCCCTGCGCCACACCCCGGTTTCCCAAGCGTCACCTCTCGTGAATTTCTGTTTGACGACGCGCGCTTCCGTGCCAGCTTTGGAACAGGCGAAACCAACTGAAAGGAGGTGATCCAGTGTCGAGAAGGGTATTGGAGAAATGTGTCGGGACAGCTTGGGGAGTGCGTGGCTGAGGCAGCCCTTGGCCGCTGGTGACCCCAGGTGGATCTCGGTCTAACCGACCCACCTCCTGAACTTCGAAGGGTCGTTCCCCATCGCCGGGAACGGCCCTTTTTGTATGTCGCGCGGCCCCGCGCTATCTGTGGGGCGAAGGCCGGGAGGGACGCATGCTGAGGATCGACGACCGCATCACGATCGAGGATTGGGAGCTGACCGAGCAGTTCACCCGCGCCTCCGGCCCCGGCGGGCAGAACGTCAACAAGGTCAGCACGGCCGTGGAGCTGCGCTTCGAGGCGGAGCGCTCGCCCAACCTGCCCGATCCGGTCAAGCGGAGGCTCAGACGGCTCGCCGGGCGGCGCTGGACCAATGACGGCGCGGTGGTGATCTTCGTCCAGGACACCCGCCACCAGCCCCGCAACCGCGAGATCGCCCGCGAGCGGCTGGCCGAATTGATCCGTGCGGCAGTGCATGTGCCGAAGCGACGAGTGCCGACGAAGCCCACCAAGGGTTCGGTGCGTCGGCGGCTGGAGGCGAAGAAGCAGCGGGGGGAGGTGAAGGCGTTGCGGAAAGGGCCTACTAGTCCGAAAAATTGAATATAGGAAAGCTTTGTTTGATCTAAGCTTTAGAAGAACACTCAATCAGGCCTTCAACCGTTCATGCTCGGCCACCAAAGCGCGCTCAATGGCATCCAAAACAGGCAACCATCTCTCGACCCAGTCGTCCAAGTTGCTCGACGTCGCCATTTCCTTAAACACATTCAAAAAGCTATTTTTCCTACTGTCAGCCACCTTAAATGGCAGTAGCAAACCCTGCGCATCTAAAGAATAGCTTTCAAACCAAGTCGGGTGGTCTTTATGAACCCTCGCGACCCAAGAGTCTGGCAGCAAACCTTCAATATCAAACCGATCTCGCACAACAACGAAGTTTCTATTCGACTCAAACGGCACTTGCTTCTTCCCGAAGTAGCCTTGAAGAGCACGATAGGCCTTTTGACCAGCTTCATCTCCATCAAACAAAGCGACAACCGCACGCTCCGAACGAATGAATGAAAACGTGGATCTCAAGAACCCCTCGACCCCGCGAACCCCACCAAAGTCTTGCATCGAAAAATCACTAGAAAACACGACTGAGTATCTCTCGGAGTATTCTGGAATCTCCTGCAAGCACTTCAGAACGTGATCTATGTAGCCCCTATCAGTTTCCCCTTCGACTAGAAGGTTGTACCTCGAAAGATTGTAATAGTCTGAGAACCTTACACCAAGAGATCTTCGAATATGTGCTGTAGCTTCGTGATAAGTTCGAAATTTAGTAGAGGTTGTCCAACCGGATTTTAGGTCCAACCCTAATACGCGGGAAGGATCCTGAGGAACAAAGCCGAGAGAATGGGTAGTAAGAATAACTTGGGAGTTTTCACTTAGCCTTCTCATCAAACCTTCACTTTGCCCAACAAGCTCAGGATGCAGGTAGGACTCCGGCTCCTCCATCAACCATAGCACCGTCTTTCCGGCTTCTTTCTCCTTCCTCGAAATCCAACAGAAGGCACTGAGCAGCGCCACTGACTGTACTCCCATCCCTTTATCAAAAATCTCCGTCTTATTATCATCTGCAATATTAAACCTTACAGCCCTCATAAAATCTCGAGCTGCCGACGGGACGTGGAATGATGTAGTATATTTCTCTAATCCTACGCAGCGCAAACTTTCATTTACTTCGTCCGAAACTTCGGAAAGACGGCGTTCAATCTGGTCCAGATGCGGCCTCACCACCTCGAATGCAGTGTCAAACAAAAACGGCTGCACCAAATCTTTATAGAGCTGCTGAACACTTTTCTCAGATGGTATATAATGAACAGATATTTTGGACAGCACCAAGTTGAACAGTTGGCGCTCGGCCCTTGAGTAAGCCGTTCCTTCCGCCCCCTTGGGGCGCTTCGTATTCTGAAAAACCCTATAAGACGGATTGGACCTTTCCGAAAAACTTAGATAGAGTGTTATCTCCCTATCCGATCCGGAAGTTACGCCCAAGCGATCTCGAACTTGGCGTACAGCTTCTAAAACTTCAGCGTCTTCCACTTCATCTATATCAGAAATGCCGAGTTGAATGTTGGTCTTCTGTTTGGCCTGCTGCCCTTACATAGATCGCGCTCGTAGTTATATCCAAGCTCGTTCTCGTATCCAGTGAAGAAACTACGTATAGCCCTCAGAGTATTAGTCTTTCCAGAGTTATTTGGCCCTACTAGTGTTAAGGAGGATTGGCACGGGAGCTCCAACTCATCCTTAACAGTGCGGTATCCTTTAACCTTGATTGCTGATATCTTCACTTAGATCACCTCGATTTTTTCGAGGACTTATCTAATATCTATGACTTTATCGACAAAAGGCTGAAACAAAAACGAAACAACCAAAGGGTGTGCTGAACCCGCCACTATGAAAGACTCAAAACACCCGAAACGTCTGCGTCGTCAGCGTCCGCTCGATCCCCTCGATGCCCATCAGATGCTCGTTGAGATACATCCCGATATCCTCGCCCTCCGGCACATAAATTTTCACCAGAAGATCAAACGCGCCCGAGGTCGAGTAGAGCTCGGAGTGGATTTCCTTCAGGGCGATGGCGTCGGCCACCTTGTAGGTGGTGCCGGGGGTGCAGCGGATCTGGACGAAGAGCGGAAGCGACATGGGAAAGCCCTTTCGATGGGGGTCAGACGGTGACGGGAATGGCGTCCTGCGGGCCGACGCCGAAGACGCGCTTGTAGCGGGCGATCTCGGAGGGCGGCCCCATCGCCTTTTCGGGGTTGTCCGAAAGCTTCACGGTGGGCCGCCCCTCGGCGGCGATGGCCTTGCAGACCAGAGAGAAGGGCGCGAGCGCGTCGCCCGCCAGCCCCTTGAAATCGTTGGTCAGCATGGTGCCCCAGCCGAAGCTGACCCGCACCCGGCCCGAAAAGCGCGCATGCAGATCGAGGATCTTGTCGGCGTCGAGCCCGTCGGAAAAGATCACCAGCTTGTCGCGCGGGTCCTCGCCGCGCTCCTGCCACCAGCGGATCGCCGTTTCGGCACCGGTCGCCGGATCGCCCGAATCGATGCGGATGCCGGTCCAGCCGGCGAGCCAGTCGGGTGCGCGGCTCAGGAAGCCCTCGGTGCCGTAGGTGTCGGGCAGGATGACGCGCAGGTTGCCCTCGTGCTCGTCGTGCCAGTCGGCCAGCACCTTGTAGGGCGCCTCGGCCAGCGCGGCGTCGGTCTCGGCAAGTGCTGCATAGACCATGGGCAGCTCATGGGCATTGGTGCCGATGGCCTCCAGATCGCGGTTCTTGGCGATCAGGCAGTTCGAGGTGCCGGTGAAGGCCGGGCCCATGCCTTCGAGCATCGCCTGCACGCACCAGTCCTGCCAGAGAAAGCTGTGCCGCCGCCGGGTGCCGAAATCGGCGATGCGCAGGCCGGGCGTGCCGCGCAGCCGCTCGACCTTTTCCCATGTGCGGGTCATGGCGCGGGCATAGAGCACCTGAAGCTCGAACCGGCCCATGTCGTCGAGCACGGCGCGCGAGCGCATCTCCATCAGCACCGCCAGCGCCGGGATCTCCCACAGCATGACCTCGGGCCATTTGCCCTCGAAGGTCAGCTCGTATTGCCCGTCGCGCTTTTCGAGATGGTAGGGCGGCAGGCGGAGGTTCTCGAACCACTCCATGAATTCGGGCGTGAACATCTGCCGCTTGCCATAGAAGGTGTTGCCGCGCAGCCATGTGCTTTCGCCGCGGCTGAGCGAAAGCGAGCGGATATGGTCGAGCTGCTCGCGCAGCTCGCCCTCGTCGATCAGCTCGGCGAGGCGGATGGATCTGGTGCGGTTGATGAGCGAAAAGGTGACATTCGTGTCGCGGTGATTGCGAAACACCGATTGGCACATCAGCAGCTTGTAGAAATCGGTGTCGATCAGGGAGCGGACGATCGGGTCGATCTTCCACTTGTGGTTCCAGACGCGGGTGGCGATGTCGACCATGGATCTTCCTTCAGGCGGCCAGCGGATCGGCGGCGTCGAGATTGTCGCACAAACGCCCCCCGAGGCCGAGGGTGGAGACGAAGCGGCCAAGCTTTGCAGGCAGGCCGGCATTGCCGATGCGGTGCCATTGCGCCTGTCGCGCGCGCCAGTAGAGCTGCCTGCGGCGGCCCAGGGGGGCAAGCTCGGCCAGCCTCAGTTCGAAGGCGCCGGAGCTGAGAAACTCGAAAGGGTGCAGGTAGACATGCGGCGTGAAGCCCGCGGCCTGCGCCCCGGCCACCAGCCGCTCGGCCACGCGGGCGGGAAAGAGCTTGAAGTAGCTGCCACCGAGATTGAGCGGCGGCAGGCCCGGCACGGCAGGGGCGCGAAAGATCGGCAGCAGCCGCAGCGTCGAAAGCCCCATCGCCGCGCGAAACGCCGCCACCTGCGCCACCGACCCCGCATTGAGCGAGCTGTCATAGGCAAAGCGGCGCTCGACGAGGCGGTATTGCGCGGGGCCGGTCCTGTCGATCCGGAACCTCGGCGCGCGAAAGCCGGTGACCTCGCGGTTGGCCGCCGCCTCCAGCAGCGTCTTGGCGCGGCCCAGCACCCGGTCGACCTCCGCCGTCTCCAGCTGGTCGAGCGTTTCGTGGTGATGCGCGTGGCAGGCGATCTCATGGCCGCGGCTTGCGATATGGGCGATGAGATCGGGGGCCTGCTCGGCGATGATGCCGGTGCAGAAGAAGGTGACGCGCGCGCCGCCCTGCGCCTGAAGAAAGGCCTCGATCGCCTCGAAACCCCGCCAGAGCCCGTCGATGCGCAGCGGGCCGGTCTTCCACAGCCCGAGATCGCGCTTCATGTCATGCGCGAGATCCTCGAAATCGATGCTGAGGAACATGCCGCTCACGCCAGCATGTCCCGCGTCACGAGATAGGGCCCGATCGCCAGCGCATCGACGCCCGAGGCGCGGAAGGTGGCGAGCGCCTGGCCCGGATCGTAGACGATCGGCTCCTGGATGTTGAACGAGGTGTTGAGCAGCACCGGCACGCCGCTGCGGCGGCCGAACTCCGACAAGAGCGCGTGATAGAGCGGGTTGGCTGCGCGCGGAACCGCATGCACCCGCGCGGTGCCGTCGGTATGGGTCACCGCCGGGATCTCGGAGCGCCGCGCGGGGCGCACCTTCGAGACGATGTTCATGTAGGGGCTGGGCTGGTCGATCTCGAAGAAATCGGGCGCGGCCTCTTCGGTCACCGAAGGGGCAAAGGGGCGGAACAACTCGCGCTTCTTGATCTTGGCGTTGATGTCCTCGCGGATCTCGTCGCGGCGCGGATCGGCAAGGAAGGAGCGCGCGCCCAGGGCGCGCGGGCCGAACTCGGCCCGGCCCTGGAACCAGGCGACAATCCGCCCCTCCTCCAAAAGCGCGGCCACCTGTTCGACGAGATCCTCGTCGGAGAGCGGTTCCGGCAACCGCAGGAGATGCGGCGCGAGCGCCTCCTCGATCTCGGCGGCGGTGAAGCCCGCGCCGAGATAGGGGCTGCGCAGCGACACGGTATCGACGCCGGTGGGCAGGCTCAGCATCGCCGCGCCGATGGCGCAGCCCGCATCATGCGGCGCGGGCGGGATGGCGACGCGGTCGAAGCGGCCGCTCTCGATCAGCTTGCCATTGGCGGTGACGTTGAGCGCGCAGCCGCCGGAGACGACGAGGCGGCGGATCTGCGGGTGGCTGTCGCGCAGCGGCGCGAGGATATGGTCGAGCGCGGCCTCCTGCGCCGCCTGCACGCTGGCGGCGAGGTCGATGTGATCCGTGCTCGGCGGCTCGTCGGGCGCGCGCGGAGCGCAGAACAGCTCGGCCAGCCGCGCCGGGAACCGGCCCTGAAGTGCTGCGTGATAATCGCACAGCCGGGTGTCGAGCCGGTAGCGCCCGCCCGGCTCCAGCTTCAGCACATGTTCGAGCAGCGCCTCCTTCCAGCGCGGCGTGCCATAGGGCGCGAGCCCCATCATCTTGTATTCGCCCTCGAGCATCCGAAAGCCGAGATAGCCGGTGAAGGTCGAATAGAAATGGCCCAGAGAATTGGGCCAGTCATGGGTCGAGACCCGCTTGCGCCCGCCCTCGCCCACCACCGTAACCACGGTCGAGGCGCTTTCGCCGCCGCCATCATAGCTCAGCGAGATCAGCTCGCCGGGGTCGATCATCGCCTCGGCATAGCGCTGATGGCTGGCATGGTGGTCGTGAAACCGGATGCGGGCGCGGGTCGGCCCGATCTCGCGCGCAATCATCGCGCGCAGCCGGAACAGGTGACGCCAGGAGCCGCCATCCTCGGGGCGCGCGGCGTCGGGCGCGCGGCGCAGGAAGAAGGCATTGACGCGCGAGGCCACGCCGCGCATCGCATCCGCCCCGCCCAGGCCCTTGCCCAGCGTGCCGAGCACCCGGCGGCGCAGGCGCCAGGGCTGCCAGTAGACGGCGATCTCGTGGACATCCCCAATGCCGATCCCCGCGATCCGCAGGCATTCGGCGATGGCCCGGCTCGGAAAGGCGCCGTCGTTCTTGATCCGGCTCAGCCGCTCCTCCTCGACGGCGGCGATGAGCGTGCCGTCGCGAAACAGGCAGGCCGCGCTCGCCCCCATCGTCGCCAGTCCAAGGATATACACGGCATGCTCCGCCCTACCGATGCGCAGAGCCGCATCAGGGGCGGTTAAACCAACCGCCCCGCGCCTTGGCAAGCCGCGCCGCCCGGCCCGGGGGCTTCAGACGAGCGTCACCCCCGCCCCCGCCATGGCCCGCCGCGCCGCATCGAGCGAGCCATCGAGATCGATGCCGCGCGACAGGCGCTCATCGACCGTCACCGCGTAGCCGAGCCGGGCCCCGTCGAGCGCCGAGTAGTTCACGCAGAAATCGGTGGCGAGCCCCACGAGCGTGATCGCGGTGATGCCGCGCTCGGAAAGGTAGCCATGCAGCCCTGTGGGCGTCTCGTGGTCGTTCTCGAAGAAGGCCGAGTAGCTGTCGATCTCGCGGCGAAACCCCTTGCGGATGATGAGGTCGGCGTCAGTGCGCAGATCGGGGTGAAACGCCGCGCCGGGGCTGCCCTGCACGCAGTGATCGGGCCAGAGCACCTGCGGGCCGTAAGGCATCGTCGTCATCGTCATCGGTGCCGCGCCGGCGTGCTGGCTGGCAAAGGAGAGATGATCGGCGGGGTGCCAGTCCTGCGTCAGCACCACGGCGCGGAATTCCTCCATCAGCGCGTTGATGCCGGGAACGATCGCGTCGCCCTCCGCCACCGCCAGCGCGCCGCCGGGGCAGAAATCGTTCTGCATGTCGATGACGATCAATGCCTCGTTGGCCGGGCGCATGGGCGTCTCCTCTGGTCCGTGCCCGGCCGAGGTAAGCCCATGCGCCCTGCGCCGTCAAATGCCGCGCATCGCCGCCACGATCTCATCCGCCGCCCGCTCAAGCCCCGCCGCATCGAGCGTGTCGGCCGCCACATGGGCCGAGAAGACCGGCTCATGCGCGGCGCGCGAGCGGGCATAGGCCGGGTCGTAATGCTCAACCATCAGCGCCGCCGACAGCTCGACCATGCGCCCCTCGGCCAGAAGCTTCTGCCAGCCATTCACCACCTCGTGGCCGCGATGGGCACGCAGCTGGTCGAGCAGCCCCGAAAGCCGGGCGGGATCGGCGCTGACATCCGCGTAGGCCTGCGCGAGAAAACGGGCGCGCGCCTCGATCGGCGCGGTGATCTCGATCCGCGGCGCGCGGGTCATCAGCGCCCAGAGCGCGGGCGGCAGGGTGATGCGGCCGATCTTGGAGCTTTCGGCCTCGACAAGGATCGGGCGTTCGGGATCGAGCCGCGCGAGGCGCTGGGCAAGCCGGCTCTCAAAGCCCTTCTGCGCGGGCTGCTCGGCGGGATCGCCGCCCAAGAGAGAGCCGCGATGACCCGCCAGCCCTTCGAGATCGAGCACCTGACCGCCGCGCCCCTCCACCAGCGGCAGAAGCGCGGTCTTGGCGGTGCCGGTGAAGCCGTCGAGCAGCACGAAACGGTGCGGCAGCGCCGCGTCATAGAGCGCCGTATGCACGAGGCGGCGCCATGTCTGGTAGCCGCCTTCGACCACCTCGGCGCGCCAGCCGATCTGGCTCAGGATCGAGGCGAAGGAATTCGAACGCTGCCCGCCGCGCCAGCAATAGACCAAGGGCCGCCAGCGATATTCGCGGTCCGCCAGCGGCCCCGCGATGTGGTCGGCGGCGTTGCGCGAGACGATCGCCGCGCCGATCTTGCGCGCGTCGAAGGGCGAGACCTGCTTGTAGATCGTGCCGACCTCGGCCCGCTCGGCATTCGACAGGACGGGCAGGTTGATCGCGCCGGGCACGTGGTCCTCGGCGAATTCGGCCGGGCTGCGCACGTCGATCACGTCGTCGAAACCGTGGTCGAGAAAGGCGGGGATGGTGTCGAAACGGGTGCTCATGCGGGCCTCTCTACAGCGCCGGCGCCAGCGCGGGAAGCGGTGCGCCCGGCCGCGCGGGCGGGATCTGCGTATTTGGAGAAAGATGAACCAAGGGGCGCGCCTCCCCTTTCATCTTTCTTCAAATACGCATGCCGCGGCGCCGGGGCCGGGAACGACGAAGGGGCCGCGGCGTGCAACCGCGGCCCCCTGCCCCGTGTCCTGTGACTTTCGGAAGGATCACTCCTCGACGTCGAAGGTCAGCGTCTTGACCTGCTGGAACTTGCCGGTGTCGCGCAGCTTTTGCAGCACTGCCTCCGGGACCGCCTCGTCGGCATAGAGGATGGCGATCGCCTCTCCGGCGCGGTCGTTGCGGCCCAGGGTGAAGTTGGCGATGTTCACGCCGCTCTCGCCCATGGTGGTGCCCAACACGCCGATGATGCCCGGCACGTCCTTGTTGGTGGTATAGACCATGTGGCGGCCGATCTCGGCGTCGATGTTGATGCCCTTGATCTGGATGAAGCGCGGCTTGCCGTCCGAGAACACCGTGCCCGCGACCGAACGCTCGCGCTTGTCGGTGGTCACGGTCACCTTGACGTAGCCATCGAAGGTGCCCGACTGGTCCTGCTTGGTGGTCGAGATCTGGATGCCGCGCTCCTTGGCGATCACCGGGGCCGAGACCATGTTCACGTCCGGGTTCACCTTGCGCATGATCCCCGCGACCAGCGCCGAGTTCAGCGCGGCGAGGTTCATCTCCGAGACGACGCCGTCATAGAGGATGTTGATCGACTTGACCGGCTCGTCGGTCATCTGGCCGATGAAGTTGCCCAGATGGCCCGACAGGCCGATCCACGGCCCCATGACCTTGGCCTCTTCGGCGCTGATCGAGGGCATGTTGATCGCGTTGGTCACGGCCCCCGTCAGCAGGTAGTCCGACATCTGCTCGGCCACCTGCAGCGCCACGTTCTCCTGCGCCTCGCTCGTCGCGGCGCCCAGATGCGGCGTGACGACGACGTTGGGCAGGTTGAACAGCGGCGAGGCGGTCGCGGGCTCTTCGGCAAAGACGTCGAAGGCCGCACCGGCGACCCGGCCTTCGGTGATCGCCTCGGCAAGCGCCGCCTCGTCCACCAGCCCGCCGCGGGCGCAGTTGACGATGCGCACGCCCGGCTTGAGCTTGGCGATGTTCTCCTTGGACAGGATGTTCTTCGTCTGGTCGGTCAGCGGCACGTGCAGCGTGATGAAATCCGCGCGGCCCAGAAGCTCGTCGAGCTCGACCTTCTCGACGCCGATCTGCGCGGCGCGCTCTTCCGACAGGAAGGGGTCATAGGCCACGACCTTCATCTTGAGCCCATGCGCGCGGTCGATCACGATCGAGCCGATATTGCCCGCGCCGATCACGCCGAGCGTCTTGCCGGTGACCTCGACGCCCATGAAGCGCGACTTTTCCCACTTGCCTGCATGGGTCGAGGCGTTGGCCTCGGGGATCTGGCGCGCCACGGCCATCAGCATGGAGATGGCGTGCTCGGCGGTGGTGATCGAGTTGCCGAAGGGCGTGTTCATCACGATGATGCCCTTCTTCGACGCGGCCGGGATATCGACATTGTCGACGCCGATCCCGGCGCGGCCGATCACCTTGAGGTTGGCCGCGCGCTCGATCAGCTTCTCGGTCGCCTTGGTGGCCGAGCGGATGGCGAGGCCGTCGTAATCGCCGATGATCTCGGCGAGCTTCTCCTTGTCCTTGCCGAGCTTGGGCTGGAAGTCGACCTCGATGCCGCGATCGCGGAAGATCTGCACGGCGGCGTCGGAGAGGGCGTCGGAAATGAGAACCTTGGGCATTTGGATGCTCCTGTGGCGGTCGGACGGAATGCGTCCGGGGAATGGGGGGGATGCGGGGCGCGTCTCGCGCGCCCCGGTAAGGGGATCAGGCGGCTTCGGCCTGCGCCGCGATCTCGGCCTCGAAGGCCCAGTCGAGCCAGGGCAGCATCGCCTCGATATCGCTCGTCTCGACCGTGGCGCCGCACCAGATGCGCAGGCCGGCGGGCGCGTCGCGATAGGCGCCGATGTCGAGGGCGATGCCCTCACCCTCCAGCCGCTTGGCGACCGCCTTGGCGAACGCCGCGCCGTCCTTGATGCGATCATCGGTGAACTTCAGGCAGACGGAGGTGTTCGAGCGGGTCGCCTCGTCCTCGGCGAGGTTGGCGATCCAGGGCCGCGCGTCGCAGAAATCCCAGATGGCCTGCGCATTGGCATTCGCGCGGGCCTTAAGCCCTTCGAGACCGCCCACCTCGCGCGCCCAGTCGAGCGCCACGAGGTAATCCTCGACGCAGAGCATCGAGGGCGTGTTGATCGTCTCGCCCTTGAAGATGCCTTCGATCAGCTTGCCGCTCTTGGTCATACGGAAGATCTTGGGCAGCGGCCAAGCGGGCGTGTAGCTTTCCAGCCGCTCGACCGCGCGGGGGGAGAGGATCAGCATGCCATGCGCCGCCTCGCCGCCCATCACCTTCTGCCAGGAGAAGGTCACGACATCGAGCTTGTCCCAGGGCAGGTCCTGCGCGAAGGCGGCGGAGGTGGCGTCGCAGATGGTCAGGCCTTCGCGGCCCTCGGGGATCGCGTCGCCGTTCGGTACGCGCACGCCCGAGGTGGTGCCGTTCCAGGTGAAGACGACGTCGGTGTCGAAGTCGATCTCGGCGAAATCGACGATCTGGCCGTACTCGGCGGTCTTCACCTCGGCCTCGATCTTGAGCTGCTTCACGACATCCGTGACCCAGCCCGCGCCGAAGCTTTCCCACGCGACCATGGTCGCGGGGCGCGCGCCGAGCATCGACCACATCGCCATCTCGACGGCGCCGGTGTCCGAGGCGGGCACGATGCCGATGCGGTAATCATCGGGCACGCCGAGGATCTCGCGCGTCTCGTCGATCGCGGCGGCGAGCTTGCCCTTGCCGATGGCGGCGCGGTGCGAGCGGCCAAGCGGCGCGTCGGCGAGCTTGTCGAGGCTCCAATGGGGGGGTTTGGCGCAGGGGCCGGAGGAAAAACGCGGATTGGCCGGACGGGTGTCCGGAGTCGTGTTTGCCATTGCTGGTATCCTTGCAGATAAGCGCCTCTCGTTGGGGAGAGGTGTCCCGCCGCCGCAGATACGCCCTGCCCCGCGCTTTCACAACATGCAAATTGCCGCTAAGGCAGCGCCAAATGTCGCAAGCGGGCATTCCCGCGCCACTATCGGAAACTTTCGCCCATGTTCACCGCGCTTCTCCTCTCCGCCCCCGGCACCCGGCTCGATCCGCAGCTTGCCGAGAATCTCCGCAGCGCATGGGGCGGCGCGCCGCTCGACTGGCTCGCCCCCGGCGAGGCGGTGGAGTTCGGCATGCCCGAGGTGCCCTCCAACCGCTGGGATGTCTGGGCCGAGCTGCAGAAGAGCGGCGTCGATCTGGTGATCCAGAAGACCGAAACCCGGCGCAAGAAGATGCTGCTCGCCGACATGGACAGCACCATGATCGAGCAGGAATGCATCGACGAGCTGGCCGCCGAGGCGGGTGTGGGCGAGCGCGTGGCCGAGATCACCAAGCGGGCGATGAATGGCGAGCTCGATTTCGAAGGCGCGCTGATCGAGCGGGTCGGGCTCCTGGAGGATCTCGACGAGACGGTGATCGCCCGCGTTCTGGAAAGCCGGATCACCCACATGTCCGGCGGGCGCGAACTGATCGCGACGATGAAGGCCAATGGCGGCCACGCGGCGCTGGTCTCGGGCGGCTTCACCGCCTTTACCGAAAAGGTGGCCGAAGCGCTGGGCTTCGACGAGCACCGCGCCAACACGCTGCTGGCCTCGGGCGGCAGGCTCACCGGCGACGTGGCGCGCCCGATTCTGGGGCGCGAGGCCAAGGTGCAGGCGCTGCACGAAATCACCGCCCGGCTCGGCCTCACGCCCGACGACGTCATCGCCGTGGGCGACGGCGCCAATGATCTGGGCATGCTGGGGCTCGCGGGGACGGGCGTGGCGCTGCACGCCAAGCCCGTGGTGGCCGAGCAATGCGAGGTCCGCGTGAACCACGGCGACCTGACGGCGCTGCTCTACATCCAGGGCTACCGCAAGGAAATGTTCACTATTTGATCTTGCTCGAATCGGCCATCTGACCGAGACTGACGCAGGGGCAGCATCGCCCCGTCATCCGGGGGAGACCGACATGGCCGACAAGCGTTTCATGTATATCTATCACGGCAATGGCATGACCATGCCCGAAGGCGAGGAGGCGGGCCGGGAGGCGATGGCGCGCTGGCAGGGCTGGATGGACGGCATCCGCGACAATATCGCCGACGAGGGCGCGCCGGCGGGCAAATCCCACACCGTGAGCCGGGACGGCGTGACCGGGGATGGCGGCGCCGACCCGGCCTATGGCTACACCATCGTCACCGCGCCCGACATCGACGCTGCGATCGAGATGGCCAAGGGCTGCCCGATGGTCGAGGATGGCGGCCGCGTCGAGGTCTGCGAAGCCATCGAGATGTGACCGCCCCCGCCCCGATCGGGGCGGGCCGCGCCCCTCGGGGCCTGCGTGGCGGATGGAGCACGGTTCCCCTTTCGGGGCGCCGTGCCCTCTTTCTGCGCGGATATCCGCGCAGACATGTGACCGGGCGGGGCTTTCCCACGGGGCGGGAATCTTGATAAGCCTCTGTTCATCGAGTTGAACCCGCCCCTTCCAGTCGAAAAGGCGCCGGGGGCATCCAAAGAGGCCAGACAGCTGGAGGCTGCTACATGATGTCACGACTATTCCGCGCGATCGGGTCCCTGTCGGCAGGCGCGGTGATCGCCGCCGCCGCCACGAGCGCCGCCGCGCAGGAGGCGTCGAACCGCGTCGCCGCGGAAACCGACTGGAGCGTGTTTCAGGAAACCGACCCGGTCGAATGCTTCGGCGTCTCGGCCCCCAAGAGCCAGCTCAACACCAAGGGCGGCCAGCCGGTCACGGTGAACCGCGGCGAGACGCTGCTCTTCGTGTTCTACCGCCCCGCCCAGGGCGTGAACGGCCAGGTGACCTTCACCGGCGGCTATCCCTTCGCCTCCGGCTCGACCGTGACGCTCGAGGTCGGCGGCAATGACTACCAGCTCTTCACCGAGGGCGACTGGGCCTGGCCCGCGACGCCGCAGGACGACGCCGAGATCGTCGCCGCGATGAAGCGCGGCGCCGAGGCGGTCGTGACCGGCATGTCGGGCCGCGGCACCAAGACCCAGGACACCTTCTCGCTTCTGGGCTTCACCGCGGCGGTGGAAGAGGCCTCCAAGCGCTGCGCCAGCTGAAGATACGCGCCCGCCGGGCGCGGCACGTTGCACCGAAAGCGGGGCCGGTTTTCCTTGATGACCGGGCCCGCTTTCCCATATGAGCCGGGCACCCCCGGCCCCGAGGTATTTCCGATGACCGCCCCCGCCACCCCGACCGCACCGATCACCCAGGACATGATGACCATCCCGCGCAAGGCGCGCGAGGGCCTGCCCAACCTCGTCGGGCTGACGCGGCCGGCGCTGCGCGAGGCGCTGCTCGCCGCCGGCACGCCGGAAAAGCAGGTCAAGATGCGGGTGAACCAGCTCTGGCAGTGGATCTACCACTGGGGCGTGCGCAGCTTCGACGAGATGACCAACCTCGCCAAGCCCTATCGCGAGCTTCTGGCCGCGAATTTCGTGATCGAGCTGCCCGAGATCGTCTCCAAACAGGTCTCGACCGACGGCACGCGCAAGTATCTCGTCCGCATCGCGGGCGGCCACGAGGTCGAGACGGTCTACATCCCCGAGGATGAGCGCGGCACGCTGTGCATCTCCTCCCAGGTCGGCTGCACGCTGACCTGCTCCTTTTGCCACACCGGCACCCAGAAGCTGGTGCGCAACCTGACGCCGGGCGAGATCATCGGCCAGGTGATGATCGTGCGCGACGACCTCGCCGAATGGCCGCGCCCGGGCGTGCCCAAGGAAGAGCGCAGGCTCCTGTCGAACATCGTGCTGATGGGCATGGGCGAGCCGCTCTACAATTTCGAGGGCGTGCGCGACGCGATGCAGATCGCCATGGATGGCGAGGGCATCGCCCTGTCGCGCCGCCGGATCACGCTTTCGACCTCAGGCGTCGTGCCCGAGATCGCGCGCACGGCGGAAGAGATCGGCTGCATGCTCGCGGTGAGCTTCCATGCCACCACCGACGAGGTGCGCGACAAGCTGGTGCCGATCAACAAGAAGTGGAACATCGAAAAGCTTCTGGAGGCGCTGAAAGCCTATCCGCGGCTGTCGAACTCCGAGCGGATCACCTTCGAATACGTGATGCTGAAGGACGTGAACGACAGCGACGAGGATGCGCGCCGCCTGGTCAAGCTGATCGAGGGCATCCCGGCGAAGATCAACCTGATCCCCTTCAACGAATGGCCCGGCTCGCCCTATGAGCGGTCCTCGAACAACCGGATCCGGGCCTTCGCCGACATCATCTACAAGGCGGGCTATGCCAGCCCGATCCGCACGCCGCGCGGCGAGGACATCATGGCCGCCTGCGGCCAGCTGAAATCCGCGACCGAGCGCCAGCGCAAGAGCCGCGCGCAGATCGCGGCCGAAGTTCAGGGATAAGGCGCGCGGGACAAACCGGCGCCACCGAGGGGGAGAGAGCGGTGAAGATCAAGCTCAACGGGATCGAGTTCGACGTGACGGCGGTGGAGGGGGATCTGCGCGAGGCGATCCTCGGCGATCCGATCGTCGCGCGCGCGGTGTGGCGCGATGTCTATGCCTGGGACGGCCGCGCGCAGGAGGGCCAGCCCACCGGCCCGGTGACCAAGGCCGGCGCCATCCCGCTCGCCAACGGCATCTCCTTTTACGTGCCGAAAGGTGCGCAGCTCGAAAAGAACGAGAGCGCCTCGAAGACCTCGGGCGAGCGCTTTCTCAAAGCGCTGGGCGTGAAATCCTCGATCGACGTGCTCAAGGCGATGGCGCGGCTTCTGGGGCTGCCGCAAAAGGTGCTGCCCAAGGCATTCGATCCGCTGAAGCCGGTCGCCTCCTTCACGCTGAAGATGCATGTCGAGCATTCGGTGCTGCGCCTGCGCAATGCCAGCCGCAACCTGCAGGCCTATGTCCTCGTGCCCGGTCAGGTCGGCTTTCATCACGAGATCACCGAGATCGTGGACCGGGCGGGCCACGAGGCGCTGATGGCCGAAAAGCCCGAGCTGAAGACGCTGACGCCGATGTTCCTCGTGCCTGCTCAGTCGAAGGCGAATCGCGAGATGCGGGCGACGGCGCTGATGGCGCAGACCCGCGAGCTTGCGGCGCAGGCCCAGGGCAAGACCGCCGAGGAGCTGCCCGAGGCGCTGCGCATGCGGATCGGGCGCAACCAGGCCGAGCTGCGCATGCTGGCGCAATCGGCGACGCAGGCCCGCGCCGCCCAGCCCGGCCGCCCCGCCGCGCGCCCGGTGCCCCGCGCGACCGCCTGAGGAACCTCCGGCCGCGCCGAAGGGTTGGCCGTGCATCCAGAGGGGGCGCACGGCCATGAGCTATTCGACAGGCGACAAGGTGTCGTGGAACTGGGCCAATGGCACCGGGACCGGCAAGGTCACCAAGGTCTACACCCAGAAGATCACCCGCAAGATCAAGGGCTCCGAGATCACCCGCAACGCCAGCGAGGAGGAGCCCGCCTATCTGATCGAGCAGGAGGATGGCGACGAGGTGCTCAAGAGCGGCTCGGAACTCTCCAAGGCCTAAACGGCGCGGCCATGGCCAGCGGTGGGCCATGCGTATTTATGGAAAGATGAACCAAAGGGGCGCGCCCGGCCCGATGCCATGCGCGCCCCTTCCCTTTCATCTTTCTTCAAATACGCAAATCCCGACGCCGGGGCTCATTCCCTGCGGCCGGGAATATGCTCGCGCCGCTCGCCCGCATGGGTCCAGCTGCGCATCGCTTCGAAGGCCTCGTCGGCGGTCTCCACGAACTTGAAGAGCTGAAGATCCTCGTCGGCGATGGTGCCCGCCTCGGCCAGCGCCTCCCAGTTCACGATCTTCTCCCAGAAGGCGCGCCCGAAGAGCAGGAAGGGCACGCGCTTCATCCGGCCCGTCTGGATCAGCGTCAGCGTCTCGAACAGCTCGTCGAGCGTGCCGAAGCCGCCGGGAAACACGCAGACCGCCTTGGCGCGCATCAGGAAATGCATCTTGCGGATCGCGAAGTAGTGGAAGTTGAACGCGAGCTCCGGCGTCACATAGGCGTTGGGCGCCTGCTCGTGCGGCAGCACGATGTTGAGGCCCACCGAGCGGCCGCCCGCCTCCTCGGCGCCGCGGTTGCCCGCCTCCATCACGCCGGGGCCGCCGCCCGTGACGATGACGTTCTCGGTGCCACCCTCGCTCAGCGACCATTCGGTGACGCGCCGCGCGAAGGCGCGCGCCTCCTCGTAGAAGGCCGAGAGGTCGGCCAGCGTCTGCGTGCGCGCCGCATGCTTTTGCGCCGGCTCGGGGATGCGCGCGCCGCCGAACAGCACCACGGTCGAGTTCACCCCCGCCTCGTTCATCAGGAGCTCGGGCTTCATCAGCTCCAGCTGCCAGCGCACCGGGCGCAGCTCGTCGCGCAGCAGGAATTCCTCGTCGGTGAAGGCCAGCCGATAGGAGGGTGACATGGTCTGCGGCGTCTGGGGCACCTGCCCGGCCGTGCGCTGGTCCTCCTGGCTGTCGCGCATCAGGTGTCGTCTGTCCTTGGTCATGCCTGTCCCTTACCCTGGGGCGCGTTGCGCCGATTGCCGCATCCGGTCTATAGCCGCCCCCGAGCCGCATCACAAACCGGAGCCCGACCCATGGCCGATACCGACACCGCCCAGCTCGAAACCGCGATCGAGGCCGCCTGGGAGGCGCGCGACACGATCACCCCCGCGACCGGCGGCGAGACCCGCGAGGCGATCGAGGACACGCTGAACGCGCTCGATTCGGGCGCGCTGCGCGTCGCCGAAAAGCGCGGGGACGACTGGCACGTGAACCAGTGGGCCAAGAAGGCCGTTCTGCTGGGCTTTCGCATCAAGGACATGGAAATGCAGCCCGGCGGCCCGCAGGGCGGCGGCTGGTGGGACAAGGTCGACAGCAAGTTCGCCGGCTGGGGCGAGAACCGCTGGCGCGACGCGGGCTTTCGCGCCGTCCCGAACGCCGTGGTGCGCAAATCGGCCTATATCGCGCCGGGCGTGGTGCTGATGCCCTCCTTCGTCAATCTCGGCGCCTATGTCGATCAGGGCACCATGGTCGACACCTGGGCCACGGTCGGCTCCTGCGCCCAGATCGGCCGAAACGTGCACCTCTCGGGCGGCGTCGGCATCGGCGGCGTGCTGGAGCCCTTGCAGGCCGACCCGACCATCATCGAGGACAACTGCTTCATCGGCGCGCGCTCCGAGGTGGTCGAGGGCTGCATCGTGCGCGAGGGCTCGGTGCTCGGCATGGGCGTCTATATCGGCAAGTCCACCAAGATCTTCGATCGCGAGACCGGCGAGGTCTCCTATGGCGAGATCCCGCCCTACTCGGTCGTGGTCTCGGGCTCGCTGCCCTCGAAGGGCGGGGTGAACCTCTACTGCGCGGTGATCGTCAAGAAGGTCGACGCCCAGACCCGCTCCAAGACCGGGATCAACGAGCTGCTGCGCGACTGAGCCGCGGCAGATGCGACACGGGCAGGGGGCGCTTCGGCGCCCCCTTTCGCGTCGGCGGCGGAACCCCCGCCCCGCCGGAGGGCTTGGGACGCCATGATCGCGAACCTGCCCCTCCCGCTTCTCCTCCTCGTCTTTGCCCTCGCGGGCGCGGCCGTCATCATCTCCTCGATCCGCGCCACGGCGCTGGCCGACATCATCGCCGACCGGACCCGCATGGGCGAGGCGATGGCGGGCGGCATCATCCTGGGCGGCGCGACCTCGCTCGCGGGCGTGGTCGTCTCGGTCAACGCGGCGCTCGACGGCAACGCCTCCTTCGCCTTTTCCAACGCGGTGGGCGGGATCGCGGCGCAGACGCTGTTTCTCGCCATCGCCGACCTGATCTATCGCCGCGCCAATCTCGAACACGCCGCCGCCGAGCCCGCCAACCTGTTCCAGGCGGTGATGCTGATCATCCTGCTCAGCCTGCCGCTTTCCGCCATCGCCGGGCCCGAGATCGCCTATTTCGGCGTGCATCCCGTCTCGGTGGCGCTGTTTCTCACCTATCTCTACGGGCTGCGCGTCTCGGCCCGCGTCTCCGAAGAGCCGATGTGGCGCCCGGTGATGACCTCCGAAACCCGCACCGACGAACCCGAGGACGAGGACGAGGCGAGCCGCTCCGCCATGGGCCCGGCGCTGCGCTTCGCGGGGCTGGTCGCGGTGATGGGGCTCGGCGGATGGGTCATCAGCCAGGTCGGCGGCACCTTCATCGAACGCTTCGGCCTGCGTTCCAGCCTCGTCGGTTCGCTGATCACCGCCGTGGTGACCTCGCTGCCCGAATTCGTCACCACCATCGTCGCGGTGCGGCGCGGCGCGCTGCAGCTCGCCGTGGGCGGCATCATCGGCGGCAACACCTTCGACACGCTGTTCCTCGTCGCCTCGGATGTGAGCCTGCGCGAGGGCTCGCTCTACCACGCGGTCGGCACGACCGATCTCTACTGGCTCGGCACCGGGCTCCTGATGACCGGCATCCTGCTGGCCGGGCTGATCGCGCGGCAGCGCCAGGGCCCGGCGCGGATCGGTTTCGAGAGCGTCGCCATGCTGGCGGTCTATGCCATCGCGGCGACGATCGAGGTGCTGGGCTGAGCCCCGGGGGGTGGGAACGATTTCGTGAGCGGTTCGTTGCCGCTTCGACAGCCCGGATGGACCGGGCGACAGGTACGGAGTGACGACATGACGGGTGTGGGTTGGTTCATGACCATCATCATCGGCGCGATCGCCGGATGGCTGGCCGAGAAGGTGATGAAGGCGGATATGGGGCTGTTGATGAACATCATCATCGGCATCCTCGGCGCGCTGCTGTTCAACTGGCTGCTGGCCCTGGTCATGGGCGAGGGCCTCGTCGGCTTCTGGGGGTCGCTCATCGCGGGCTTCATCGGCGCGTGCATCCTGATCTTCCTCGCCCGGATGGTGCGCGGCAAGCGCGGCTGACCGCGCCGCGAGATCGGAGCCAAGGACCCCGCGCCCCGGATGGCGCGGGGTCTTGCGCATCCGGGTCCGGGGTGCCACCTGCGGGCGGACCGGATGAGGGAGAGGCGCATGGCCGATAAGCAGGACAAGCCCAAGCGGGTGCAGCAGGTCTACACGCTGCTGGTCGAGGTCGGGCGCAGATCGGGCGACGGGCTGCCAAAGGGCGCCACCGGCGCCGCGCTGATGTGCTACGCCTCTGGCGTGGACGAGGCCGAGGCGGTGCGCGAGACCGTCGCCATTCTCAAGCAGGCCGATCTCGCGCCGCTCGACGTCACCGGCTACGGCACGCTCGACGAGCGCCTCGCCGAAGGCCACGACATCGACGAGGAGGAGCGCGCGCTCATGGGCCGCGCGCTCGAGGAAAACTCGGTCATCGTGGCGCAGATGACGCCCTTCTTCGAAGACGCCAAGGGCGGCGGCGACACGGTTCATTGAACGCGGTCGATTGAAACCGCCCCGCCCCCGCGCTACGCCTTGCCCTGCCCCCAAGGAGTGAGCGGATGCCACAGACCACAGACCCCGCAGAGCTGACCGCGCGGCTGATCCGCTGCGCCTCGGTCACGCCGGAGGAGGGCGGCGCGCTGGTGCTGCTGCAGGAGATGCTGGAGCGGGCCGGTTTCGACTGCACCCGCGTCGATCGCGGCGGCGTGTCGAACCTCTTTGCCCGCTGGGGCGAGAAGGACGCGGAGAAGAGCTTCGGCTTCAACGGCCATACCGACGTGGTGCCGGTGGGCAACCGCGACGACTGGTCGGTCGATCCCTTCGGCGCCGAGGAAAAGGACGGCCAGCTCTACGGGCGCGGCGCCTGCGACATGAAATCGGGCGTCGCGGCCTTCGTCGCCGCCGCCATCGATTTCGTGCAGGCCACCCCGCCCGAGGGCGCGGTGATCCTGACCATCACCGGCGACGAGGAAGGCCCCGGCATCGACGGCACGGCGGCGCTGCTCGACTGGATGGACGAGACGGGCGAGCGGATGCGGATGTGCCTCGTCGGCGAGCCGACCTGCCCCGAAACCTTCGGCGAGATGATCAAGATCGGCCGGCGCGGCTCGCTCAACGCCTTCGTCACGGTGACCGGCGTGCAGGGCCACGCCGCCTATCCGCACCGCGCCAACAACCCGATCCCGGCCATGGCGCGGCTGGTGGACCGGCTCTCGACCCATGCGCTCGACCAGGGCACCGATCATTTCGACGCCTCGACCCTGGCCGTGGTCAGCATGGACACCGGCAACCCGGCGACCAACGTGATCCCGCGCCAGACCCGCGCCACGCTCAACATCCGCTTCAACGACCTGCATTCGGCCGAAAGCCTGAAGGAATGGCTCTGGGCCGAGGCGCGCTGGGTCGCCGAGGAGTTCGAGGTCGAGATCGGCATCGACATGAAGGTCTCGGGCGAGGCCTTCGTGACGCCGCCGGGCGAGTTGTCGGCGATGGTATCGCGGGCGGTCGAGGCCGAGACGGGGCTCAAGCCCGTGCTCTCGACCACGGGCGGCACCTCGGATGCGCGCTTCGTGAAAAATCACTGCCCGGTGGTCGAGTTCGGCCTTGTCGGCCAGACCATGCACCAGGTCGACGAGCGGGTAGAGATCGAGCAGATCCATCGGCTGAAATCCGTCTATACCCGCATTCTCGAAAGCTACTTCACGTGAAACACGAGATTTCCGAGACCACCGACCTTACCCATTGCCACGCGCTGCGCCGCACCGTCTTCATCGAGGAGCAGAACGTCTCCGAAGAAGACGAGATGGACGGGCTCGACGCCGAAGCGATCCACCTCATCGCCACCTGCGACGGCGCGCCCGTGGGCACCGCGCGGCTGCTCGTACGTGGCGAGACCGGCAAGATCGGCCGCGTCGCGGTGCTGCGGACGCATCGCGGCACGGGCCTCGGTGCCGCGATCATGCGGCAGGCCGAGGAGGCGCTGCGCTCGCGCCCGGGCATCACCCGGCTCTATCTCTCGGCCCAGACCCATGCCCTGCCCTTCTATGAAAAGCTCGGCTACAGCGCCTATGGCCCCGAATATGACGACGCGGGCATCCCGCATCGCGACATGGAAAAGCGGCTCGATCGCTAGGGCGTCATCCGGGATCGCGTGACGACCCCCCATGCGCGTGCTACCTGCTGCGCATGAACAGATTGCCCTCCCGCGAGGAGATCCTGCAATGGATCTCCGACAACCCGACCCAGACCGCGAAACGCGACATCGCCCGTGCCTTCGGCATCAAGGGCGCCGCGCGGATCGACCTCAAGCGCATGCTGCGCGAACTCGAGGAGGAGGGGCACCTCCAGAAGAAGCGCAAGTCCTACCGCGACCCGGACCGCCTGCCCCCCGTCTCGGTCCTCTCGGTGCTGCCGCCCGACGCCGATGGCGATCTCTGGGCGCGCCCGCTCGAATGGCACGGCGAGGGCGAGGAGCCGCGCGTGCTGATCCTGCCGCGCGAGAGCGATGCGAGCCTCGGCGCGGGCGACCGCATCCTCGCCAAGCTGACCGCCACGCCGGGCGAGGATCAGGACTACACCGCCCGCCTCATCCGCAAGATCGGCACCAACCCGCTGCGCATCCTCGGCGTCTTCAAGAAGGGCTCGGAGGGCGGCCGCATCGTGCCGGTCGACAAGGGCGTGGACAAGCAGTGGATCGTCCCCGAAGGGGCCGAGCACGGCGCCAGGGATGGCGAGCTGGTAGAGGCCGAGCAGGCGGGCCCCAAGGGCAGGATGGGCCTCCCCAAGGCGCGGATCATGTCGCGGCTGGGCGATCCGACCGCGCCGCGCGCCGTCTCGCTCATCGCGATCCACCAGCACGGCATTCCCGATCATTTCCCCGATCAGGTCCTCGCCGAGGCCGACGCCATGAAGCCCGCGGGCCTCAAGGGCCGCACCGACCTGCGCGAGCTGCCGTTGATCACCATCGACCCGTCGGATGCGCGCGACCATGACGACGCCGTCCTCGCCCAGCCGGACGACGCGCCCGACAATGAGGGCGGACACATCCTCTGGGTCGCCATCGCCGACGTGGCCCATTACGTCACCCCCGGCTCCGAGCTGGACCGCGAGGCGCGCAAGCGCGGCAATTCCTCCTATTTCCCCGACCGCGTCGTGCCGATGCTGCCCGACCGGCTCTCGGGCGACCTGTGCTCCCTGCACGAGGGCGTGCCGCGCGCGGTGATCGTCGCGCGCATCCGCATCGACGCCGAAGGCGAGAAGATCGGCCATCGCTTCGAACGCGCGCTGATGCGCTCGGCGGCTTCGATGTCCTACGAGGAGGCGCAAAGCGCGATCGACGGCAATCCGACCGACCGCGCCGCCACCATGCTCGATCCGGTGCTGCGCCCGCTCTGGGCCGCTTACGCCGCTTTGAAGAAGGCGCGCGAGCGGCGCCAACCCTTGGAGCTCGACCTGCCCGAGCGGCGGATCGAGCTGAACGAGATGGGACAGGTCGCCTCGATCTCCTTCAAGGAGCGGCTCGACGCGCATCGGCTGATCGAGGAATTCATGGTGCTGGCCAATGTCTGCGCCGCCGAGACGCTGATCGCCAAGCGCCAGCCGCTCCTGTTCCGCGTCCACGAGGAGCCCAACCCCGACAAGCTCGACGCGCTGCGCGAGGTGGTGAAGGGATCGGGGCTCACATTGGCCAAGGGGCAGGTGCTCAAGACCGCGCATCTCAACCGGCTTCTGGCGCAGGCCGAGGGCACCGAACAGGACGAGCTGATAAATCTCGCCACGCTGCGCTCGATGACGCAGGCCTATTACAACGCCGAGAATTTCGGCCATTTCGGCCTCGCGCTCAGGGACTACGCGCATTTCACCTCGCCGATCCGGCGCTACTCCGACCTGATCGTGCATCGCGGCCTGATCTCGGCGCATGGTTGGGGCAAGGACGGGCTGAGCGACCACGACCTCGAACGCCTCGACGAGACCGCCAAGCACATCTCCGACACCGAGCGCCGCTCGATGCTGGCCGAGCGCGACACCACCGACCGCTACCTCGCGGCCTTCATGTCCGACCGGATCGGCGCGGAGCTTTCGGGCCGGATCAGTGGCATCGCCCGCTTCGGCGTCTTCGTGAAGCTCGACGAGACCGGCGCCGACGCGCTGGTGCCGATCCGCTCGCTGGGGGCGGAGTTCTTCCATTACGACGCCGAGGACCAGACGCTCATGGGCTCGGATAGCGGCCGGGTGGTCGCGCTGGGCCAGCGCGTCGTGGCGCGTCTGGTCGAGGCGGCGCCGATCTCGGGCGGGCTGATCGCCGAGCTGGTGGAGATCGAGGGCGCGGGGCTCGAACGCGGCCCCTCGCGCCGCCCCGGCAAGCCGCCGCGCCGCAAGGCCGGCGTCGCCAAGAAGAAGGCGGCGGCGAAGGCCAAGAAGGAAAAGCGCAAGGTCACGCGCCGCCGCTGATCCGCCCCGCGTGGAACTCCCCCTCCCCTCGCCGGTTCGCCCAATGGGCAACCGGCGAAGGGGCAAGCAATGGCACAGCACGACATCGGCGCACTTGCGGATCTCGAAGAGAACCGCCCGCTCAAGGTCATGGCCGGCGACACCGCGATCCTCGTGATCCGGCGCGGGAACGAGGTCACCGCCCTCGCCCATGCCTGCCCGCATTTCGGCCTGCCGCTTTCCAAGGGCCATCTCGACGGCGACCGGCTGATCTGCGCCTTCCACCATGCCTGTTTCGACGTCTCATCCGGCAGGCAGACCCAGCCGCCGGGCCATGGCGACCTGCGCCGCTACGAAGTCGAACACCGCGACGGCCATGTGCTCGTCGAGCTGCCCGAGAACGCCGAGCCGCACCCCGCCCCGCCGCATGTCCGCGCGGGCGACAAGAGCCGCCGCGTGGTGATCGCAGGGACGGGTGCCGCCGCCGATGCCTGCGCGCTGACGCTGCGCGAGGAAGGGTTCGAGGGGGCGATCACGATGATCTCGCCCGAAGGCCAGTCGCCCTATGACCGGACGCTTCTGAGCAAGGGGGTGCTGGCCACGGGCGATCTGCCGCGCCACCTCACCATCACCTCTCCGCAGGCGCTGGCCGAGCGCGACATCGACCTTGTCGAGGGGCATGTGGCCGAAATCGACGCCGCCGCCCGCGAGATCCGCACCGACACCGGCGCGACGCAGGGCTACGATTCACTGCTGATCGCCACCGGCGGCACCGCCAACCTGCTCGACCTGCCCGGCGCGGATCTCGGCGGTCTCCATCACCTGCGCTCGCGCCAGCAGGGCGAGCTGCTCGCCAAGGCGGCGGGCAAGGCAAGCCGCGCCGTCCTCATCGGCGGCGGCTTCATCGGGCTCGAAGCGGCGCTGAGCCTCGCCAAGCGCGGGCTCGACGTGACCGTCGCGCTGCGCGAGGAGGTGCCGCTCGCCAAGGTGGTCGGCGAAGAGATCGGCCGCGCGATCCGGGCCGAGCACGAGGCCAAGGGCGTCCGCTTCGTCACCGGCGCGAAGGTCGCGGGCTTCGAGGGCGAGGGGCAGGTCTCCGCGGTGCGGCTGGAGAACGGCGAGACGCTCGATGCCGACCTCGCGCTGCTCGCCATCGGCGTGCGCCCGGCCACCGACATCGCGGGGCTTTCGCCTCAGCAGGATGGCGGGCTGCGCACCGGCCCCGACCTCGCGGTCGAGGGGCTGGAGGACGTCTGGGCGGCGGGCGACGTGGCGCGTGTGCCGACGCCATGGGGCCCCGTTCGGATCGAGCATTGGCGCGTCGCGCGCCAGCATGGCGCACGCGCGGCGCGGGCGATGCTGGGCAAGCCCGAGGGCGAGATCGACGTGCCCTTCTTCTGGACCGCGCTGGGGCGGCAATACCGCTATCTCGGCCATGCCGAGGGCTGGGACGAGATCCGCATGGATGGCGAAGCCACGGGCGATTTCGTCGCCCGCTACGTCAAGGATGGCCGCGTCATGGCGCTTTTGGGCGCGGGCCGCGACGCCGAGATCGCCCGCGCCCATGCCGAGATGATCCGCGCGGGCGGGCCGCTTCCCGCATGAGGCGCGGCTCGGCGGATCTTTGCTGCACCCCGGCCTCCCCCGCTGCCGCTCCGCTTCGGATCGCGGTAGAGCTGCCACAATTGCAAGGGGAGCAAAGCGTGCGGAACTTGACGACTCTCGGACGAGCGGGCCTTCTGGGCTTCGCACTTGCGGCTCTGGCGTCCTGCGGGGCGGTCTCGGGCCCGCTCGACACTTCGCTCCGGCCACCGGCGCGCGCGGAACAGATGGACGATTCGATGCGACCCCGACCCAATGCAGGCTTTTCCAACTGGGTCGGCGGCTACCGCTCCCGCGCGTTGTCGGCGGGCGTCTCCGGCGCGACCTTCGAGCGCGCCTTCGCCGATGCGGGCTACATCCCCGGCGTGATCGAAAAGGACCGCAACCAGGCCGAGTTCACCAAGACGCTGGGCGAATATCTTTCCACCGCCGCCTCCGACACCCGCGTCGAGACGGGCCGCGCCATGCTGTCGCAATATTCGACCCTGCTGTCGGAGATCGAGGCGCGCTACGGCGTGGACCGCGAGACGGTGCTCGCCGTCTGGGGCATGGAGAGCAATTTCGGCAAGCGCAGGGGCGAGATCCCCGTCGTCTCGGCGCTCGCCACGCTGGCCTATGAGGGCCGCCGCGGCCGCTTCTTCGAACAGCAGCTCACCTCGGCGCTGAAGATCCTGCAAAACGGCGACGTGGCGCCCTCCGAGATGACCGGAAGCTGGGCCGGGGCGATGGGCCATACCCAGTTCATTCCCACGAGCTACGAGGCCTATGCCGCCGATTTCCGCGGCGACGGTCGGCGCGACATCTGGTCGGACGATCCGACCGACGGCCTCGCCTCGACCGCGAAATACCTGTCGAATTTCGGCTGGCGGCAGAACCAGCCCTGGGGCGTGGAGGTGGTGCTGCCCGCGGGCTTCAATTACGGCCTCGCCGGCGGCACGAAGAAGAGCGCCGCCGAATGGCAGGCGCTCGGCGTGCGCGCGGCGACAGGCGGGCAGATCGGCGATTTCGGCGCCGCCGAGATCCTCGTGCCAGAGGGCGCGCAGGGCGCGGCCTTCATGACCTTCCGCAATTTCGACGTCATCAAGCGCTACAACGCCGCCGACGCCTATGCGATCGGCGTGGGCCATCTGGGCGACCGGATCGCGGGGGCGGGGCCGCTCAGGACCAAGATGATGACGGGCCGGGCGCTCAAGCGGGCCGAGAAGGCCGAGCTGCAGCGCCGCCTGACCGCGCTGGGCTACGACACCGGCGGCGCCGACGGCATCATCGGCCCGAACTCCATCGCCGCGATCCGCCGCTACCAGCAGGCCAACGGGCTGCCGGTGGACGGCTTCGCCTCCGAGGATCTCCTGAAGCGGCTGCGCTGAGAGATGGGCCACCCTGCGGGGTGGCCCTTTTCATTCGGCCGGGGCGCAATCCTCGCCGCGCATGCAGGCGGCCAGCTTTTCACGGGTTTCGGCATCCGGCGCGGCCTGCACCTTGCCGGGGCAAGGCTCCAGATCGACGATGAGCGCGCCTTCCTCGACCCGCGCGAAGACCAGCACCTCCTCGCCGGGCACGAGCGCGCCGCACCACGGCCCGGCGCAGGAGGGCTGCAGGATCATCGCCGTCTCGATCACCGTGTCGAAGCCGGTCGGCCCGAGCTGGTGGCCTTCGAAATCCGCCGGGATCGGCGCAGAGGTCATGTCGATATCGGCCGGGGCCTGCATTCGGGGCAGCTTCGAGGCGTCGAAGGCAAAGCGGCCGATATAGGCGCGGTAGGTCTCGGGTGCCGCGTCGATCTCGGCAAAGCTGCGAAGGGGATCGGGCACGAGGCAGGACAGCGCGGCGGCGGGCTGCGCCGCCGCCGCGCTCAGTGCAAGGCTCAGACCAAAGGCCCGAGCCGCTCCAGCACCTGTTCGTAGACGCGCCGCTTGAAGGGCACGATGGCCGAGACCAGCTCGGCGGGGTCGATCCATTTCCATGCGCTGAACTCCGGGTGGTCGGTGGCGATGTCGATGTCCGAATCCTGCCCCGTGAACCGCATCAGCACCCATGTCTGGGCCTGGCCGCGATAGCGGCCGCCCCAGATATGCGGCACCACGTCGACGGGCAGGTCGTAATGCAGCGGCTCCTCGGTCTGGGCCACCATGATCACCTTGTCGGGCGTCACGCCGGTCTCCTCGCCCAGCTCGCGCAGCGCGGCGGTGGTCACGTTCTCGCCCGGGTCGATGCCGCCCTGCGGCATCTGCCAGGCATCGCGGTCGCGGTCGATCCGCTGACCGACGAAGACCTGCCCCTCGGCATTGACGAGCATCACCCCGACGCAGGGGCGAAACGGCAGGGCGGCGATCGAGGCGGGTCTCACTGGGGGGCGTCCTCCGCCTCGGCGCGTTGCTCGGGATCGGGCAAGGCGCGCGGGCCGAGCGCCGAGAGCCCCTTGAGGATGTCGATCGCATAGGCGAGCTGGTAATCCTGCTCGCGCAGCTCCGCGGCCTTCTCGGCCCGCTCGCGGTCCTCCTCGAGCTGCTTGATCTCGTCCTCGCTCAGGCTGTCATTGTCGAGGCTGCCGCGCAGATCGGCCTCGGAGCGCAGCAGGCGCGGCGTCTCCTCCTCGGCGCTTTCGTCGACCGGTTCGGGGCGCGGCTGCTCGACGATGATGTCGGGCGAGATGCCCAGCGCCTGGATCGAGCGGCCCGAGGGGGTGTAGTAGCGCGCGGTGGTCAGCCGCATCGCGCCCTCGCCCCGAAGCGGCATCACCGTCTGGACCGAGCCCTTGCCGAAGCTCTGGGTGCCGACGACGATGGCGCGGCGGTGATCCTGCAGCGCGCCCGCGACGATCTCGGAGGCCGAGGCCGAGCCGCCATTGATCAGCACCACCATCGGCTTGCCGTCGATCAGGTCGCCGGGGGTGGCATTGTTGCGATCGGACTGGACCACGTCGCGGCCACGGGTCGAGACGATCTCGCCCGCCTCGAGGAAGGCGTCGGAGACGTAGATCGCCTGGTTGAGCAGCCCGCCGGGGTTGTTGCGCAGGTCGAGCACCACGCCATTGACCTGATCGAGCCCGCCGGCCTTCTCGATCTCCTCGGCCAGCCCCGATTTCAGATCGGGGAAGGTCTGGTCGTTGAAGGTGGTGACGCGCATCACGATGGTCTCGCCCTCGGTGCGGGCGCGCACGGCGTTGAGCTTGATCGTGTCGCGGATGATCGAGACGTCGAAGGGCTCGTCCTCGCCCTCGCGCACCACGGTGATGATGATCTCCGAGCCGACCGGCCCGCGCATCAGGTCCACCGCGTCGTCGAGCGTCAGGCCGAGCACGCTCTCGCCATCGACGGCGGTGATGTAGTCGCCCGCGAGGATGCCCGCGGCATCGGCCGGGGTGCCGTCCATCGGCGAGACGACCTTGACGACGCCGTCCTCCTGCGTGACCTCGATCCCGAGACCGCCGAACTCGCCGCGCGTCTGGGTGCGCATGTCGGCGGCGTCCTCGGGCGACAGGTAGCTCGAATGCGGATCGAGCGAGGTCAGCATGCCGTTGATCGCGGCCTCGACCAGCTCGCCCTCGTCGACCTCCTCGACATATTCGGCGCGGATCCGCTCGAAGATGTCGCCGAACAGGTCGAGCTGCTCGTAGACGCTGGCGTTGCGCTCGGCCTCCTGGGCCACCAGCGGCCCCGCGACCTGCGTCGTGACGGCAAGACCGAGGGCGGTTCCGCCCAATGCCGCCAATACCAGTTTCCTCATGCGCGCCCTTTCTCCTGCTTCCGGCGCGCCGCGCCGGGCCTTCATCGGCTCCGCGACCGACCTTCAACCGGTGGCGAACCATGTGGCGGGGTCGACGGGGACATCCCCCTCCCGCACTTCCAGATAAAGCGTTTCCGTCTGCGGTGCGCCACCGCCCTGCGCCGTTTCGGTCAAGATTTCGTGCGAAGCGGGCGGGTCTCCGCCCATCAGCCCCACCGCCGCGCCTTCGGGAAGGATCTCTCCCGTCTCGCCGAAGACCTCGGCCAGACCGGCGAGAATCACCAGCACCCCGGCGGCGGGCTCGAGGATCGCGACATTGCCGTAATCGAGCAGCTCGCCGCGAAACCGCAAGGTCGCGGCGACGGGGGTGGAAACCAGCCCGCGCGGCGCGGTGGCGATGACGAGGCCGGGCCGGGCGACGCCCGCCGCATCGGCCGCGCCAAAGCCGCGCAGCACCTGCCCCTGCACCGGCAGCGGGATCTCCCCCTTGCGCGCGGTGGCGTCCGGCGCGCTGCCCGACAGCTCCGCGTCGATGGTCCGCGCCAGCCCCGAGGCAAAGGCATCGAGCGTGTCGGTCGAGGCCAGCAGCAACGCCGTCGCCACCGGGTTTTCGGTAAAGCGCCTGGGCAGGTCGGTCCGGTCCGAGATCGCCTTCGACAGGGCGCTGCGCGCGGTCTGCGCGCCCGCCAGCCCTTCCTCCAGCGTGCCGATGGCGCTTTGCTGCAAGGCGGCAAGATCGGCGGCCTCCTGCAGATCGGCGCGCAGCGCCTGCGCCTCGGCCTGCAATGCGGGCGTCACCTCCGAGGCGATGAGACCGGCACGCGCCGTGCCCAGCGCGCCGCCGGGATGCAGCATCAAGACGGGCGCGGGCGTCTGCGAGATCGATTGCAGCGCGGCGAGGAGTGCGGCGATCCGGTCGCGCCGGGCCTCGAGCTCGACCGCGATGCTGCGCTCGCGGATCGCGGCGCGGCGCAGGCCGTCGCGCAGGGAGGCGAGCCCCGCCTCATAGGCGCGCACCGTCTCCGTGAGGGCGGCGACCCGGTCGCGCGAGGCCTGCGCCGCGGCAAGCTGCTCGGACGCCGCGGCAAGCCGGTCGGCGGCCGCCTCCGCCGCCCGGGCCGTGTCCTGCGCCGCGGCGGGCGCGGCGAAGAGCGCCAGCGCGAGGAAAAGCGCCGCCCTCATCCGATGAGGCTGCGCCCGGTCATCTCGGGCGGCAGGTCGAGCCCCATGAGATCGAGCAGCGTCGGTGCGAGATCGGCGAGCCGCCCGTCGCGCAAGGCCGCGCCCTCCGGCCCGCCGAACAGCGCCACCGGCACCGGGTTCAGCGTGTGCGAGGTATGCGCGCCGCCCGTCTCGGGGTCGATCATCATCTCGCAATTGCCGTGATCGGCGGTCACGATCATCGCGCCGCCCGCCTTTTCCAGCGCCTCGCAGACCTTGGCCAGCCCCCGATCCACCGCCTCGCAGGCCGCGATCGCGGCGTCGAGATCGCCGGTATGGCCGACCATGTCGGGGTTGGCGAAGTTGGTGACGATCAGGTCATAGCCCTTCTCGATCGCGCCGACGAAGGCGTCCGTCACCTCGCCCGCCGACATCTCGGGCTGCATGTCATAGGTCGCGACATTGGGCGATTTCGGCATGAAGCGGTCCTCGCCCGCCTCGGGCTCCTCCTTGCCGCCATTGAGGAAGAAGGTGACATGCGGGTATTTCTCGGTCTCGGCGAGGCGGAACTGCGTGAGGCCCTTCGCAGCCACCCATGCGCCCAGCGTGTTGACGATGTCGCGCTTGGGAAACACCGTCTCGTACCAGTCCACGTGGCGGTCGGAATACTCCACCATGCCGAGCCGCGCGGCCAGCGCCGGGGCTTCGCCGCGATCGAAGCCGTCGAAGGCCGGGTCCGCAATGGCGGCGAGGATCTCGCGCGCCCGGTCGGCGCGGAAGTTGAGGCAGAACAGCCCGTCCTGCGGCTGCATGCCCTCGTAGCCCTCGATCACCGTGGCGGGGATGAACTCGTCGGTCTTGCCCGCCTCCCACGCGGCCTTCACCGCCGAAAGCGGGTCGGCGGCGGTCGGCCCCTCGCCCCGGACGATGGCGTCATAGGCGGTCTTCACCCGGTCCCAGCGGGTGTCGCGGTCCATGGCGAAGTAGCGCCCGATCACGGTGGCGATCCTGGTGCCCTCGGGCAGCTTCTCCTGCAGATCCTCGACATAGGCATCCGCCGAGGAGGGCGCGACGTCGCGCCCGTCGGTGATGGCGTGGATGGTCACGGCCACGTTTCGGTCGCGCAGCGCCTTCGCCGCCGCGACGATATGATCGAGATGGCCATGCACGCCGCCATCCGAGACCACGCCGAAGAGATGCGCCGTGCCGCCCGAATCCTGCAAGGTCTTCGCGAAGCTCTCGATCGCCTCCATGTCGTGGAAGGAGCCGTCCTCGATCGCGAGGTCGATCTGACCGAGATCCATGGCGACGACGCGGCCCGCGCCGATATTGGTGTGGCCGACCTCGGAATTGCCCATCTGGCCCGAGGGCAGGCCGACATCCGGTCCATGCGTGGTCAGCGTCGCGTTGGGGCCTTGCATGATCCGGTCGAAGGCCGGGGTCCGGGCCAGAGCGGGCGCGTTGCCCTCCCGCTCGGCGCGCAGGCCCCAGCCGTCGAGGATGCACAGGACCACGGGTTTGGGTGTCGCCATCGGAAAAAGCCCCTTCGCTCAAAACTCGGGCCCAGTCCTGAGCCAAAGCGGCGCGCTTGTCCACCGAAGGCCCGTCTTGTGACCAGTCTCGCGGGCCGTCTCGAAGACCGTCTCAGACCCGGTGATAGGGCGATCCGGCAAGGATCGAGGCGGCGCGGTAGAGCTGTTCGGTCAGCATGGCGCGCACCAGCATGTGCGGCCAGACCATCGGGCCGAAAGAGAGCATGGCGTCGGCGCGGGCGCGCAGGGCGGGGTCGATCCCGTCGGCGCCGCCGATCACGAAGGCCAGATCGGAGCGGCCCGCATCGCGCCAGCCCGCCAGCATCTTCGCGAAATCGGGCGAGGTCATCTCGCGGCCGCGCTCGTCCATTGCGCAGATCACGGCCCCGTTCGGGATGGCGCGCTCCAGCAGGGCGGCCTCGGCGGCCATGCCGCCGCCCTTGCGGTCGTCGACTTCGCTGATGGTGAGAGGTCCGAGGCCCAGCGCCCGCCCGGTCCGGTCGAACCGGGTGGTGTAGTCGTCGACCAGCGCGCGTTCGGGGCCGGATTTCATCCGGCCCACCGCGCAGATCCTGACGCGCATCAGCGGAAGGCGTCGGCGGCCGCCCCCTGGGGCGCCCACATCTTCTCCAGCTGGTAGAACTCGCGCACCTCGGGACGGAACACGTGCACGATCACGTCGCCGGTGTCGATCAGCACCCAGTCGCCGGTCTCCTTGCCCTCGGTCTTCGAGAGCACGCCGTACTCCTGCTTGAGCTTGTCGGTCAGGTGTTCGGCGATGGCGGCGACCTGGCGCGAGGAGCGGCCCGAGGCGATCACCATGTAATCGCCCATCTCGGAGCGCCCGCGCAGATCGATCTGCACGACCTCTTCGGCCTTGTCGTCATCGAGGGAGACGAGGATCGCTGCCAGCAGCTTTTCGCTCGTCGCGGAGGGCGCCCCGGCCATCAGGCCCGCGCCCTGGGGAGCGGCTTGTGCCGCTTGGGTGGAAAGGGACAGGTCATCATCCTCCGGTTTCACGCCGCCGACTTTGCCCCGGCGCCGGGCATGGTTCCAATGTAGCAAGAGGAGGGCTCTTTTTCAACGATCCCGCCCCTCTCGCGCCGTCACTTCGGCGGGGGTTTGCGCGACGCGCAGGGCCGAGCCGTCGAGCATCCGCACCTCGCGCTGCGGGAAGGGAATCGAGATGCCCTCGGCCTTGAACGCGTCCCACAGGGCGAGGAACACGTCGCCGCGGATATTGACCAGCCCCGCCTTCGCGTCGTCGATCCAGAAGCGCAGGGTGTAGTCCACGCTCGAATCGCCGAAGGCGGTGATATGGCAGACCGGGACGGGCTGCGCCAGCACCCGGCCGCAACCCGCCGCCGCCTGCACCGCCACCCGCCGGACGAGATGCGGATCGTCGCCATAGGAGGTGCCGAAATCTATGTCGATGCGCACCGAGTTGTTGGAATGGGTCCAGTTGACGACCTGCGTGGTGATCAGGTCCTCGTTCGGAATGAGGTATTCCTTGCCGTCGCGGGTGACGACGCTGGCGTAGCGCGCCCCCAGCGTCGAGATCCAGCCGAAGGTCTGGCCCACCGAGATCACGTCGCCGGGCTTGATCGACTTGTCCATCAGGATGATCAGCCCCGAAACGAGGTTCGACACCACCTTTTGCAGGCCGAAGCCCAAGCCCACCCCGATCGCGCCCGACAGCACCGCAAGCCCGGTCAGGTCCACCCCCACCGCGCGCAGCCCGACGAAGACGGCGATGCCGTAAAAGAGCAGCTGGCTGAGCTTGACCGCCAGCACCTGCATCGAGGGGCTGATCTCGCGGTTGCTCTCGATCCGGTGGGCCGAGCTGCGCGCCAGGAGCCGCGCCACGAAGAAGGCCACCCCCAGCACCAGCGCCGCCTTGAGCGCCAGAAGCACCGAAAGGCGCAGATCGCCGGTCTGGATGGCAAGGCTGTCGAGCAGCCGCGCCGTCTCTTCCGTCAGGTCGAGGATGCGCAGGGTGATCCAGGTCCAGGCGCCATAGCGCACGATGCCGCGCAGCAGCGGGTTGGAGATCAGCCGCGCCACCAGCGCCACGATGAGCCAGCCGGTGGCGAGGTTGGCCGCGATGCGCAGCACCGCCGCCCCGCCCGAAGGGTCGAGCTGCCGCAGCACCGCGACCATGAGCCACAACAGCGCCACGAAGAGCACCGCGCGCAGCCGCCGGTGCAGCGTCACCGCGTAGCGCATCCGCCAGCGCGGCCAGTTCGCCCGCCCGCGCATCCAGCGATGCAGCTTCGGCGCGAGCCAGGCCCGGCCCAGATGCGCGAGGGCGAAGGCCGCCAGCACGATCAGGAGCTGCCAGGCGTTCCAGGGCTGCATCACGCCCTGCGCCACCCGCTCGGCATCGCTCACGAGCCGCTCGCCGAAATCGCTGGCGGCGGCGGCGATCACCTCCGGCGCCTCGGCCGCCTGCGCCGCGATCTCCTCGGCGGTCTCCGCCGCCGCCTCGCCCCCCGTTTCCGGCTCCATTCCGCGCTCCGTCCTGCCTCCGCCTGCCTTCGCAGCATGTAGCGCCGCCCCGCCCCGGTCCAGCCGCGCGAGGCTCTTGTGCCGCAGGGTCCGAAAGAGTATCCCGGCCGCATGACACGGGTCTTCGACATGGACGATCGCGCGCGGCTGCCCTGGCGGTTCTTCGGCGCGACCTGCACGATCCTCGCGCGGCTTTGACGCGGCGGGGCGCGACCGCGCGCCCGATCGACCCCTGCGGGCGCGCCATCGCGCCTTGTCACCATCATCCAGCCGCAAGAGGACATCTCCCATGACCGGCAAGACACTCTACGACAAGATCTGGGACGCGCATCTCGTCCACGAGGCCGAGGACGGCTCCAGCCTGCTCTACATCGACCGCCACCTCGTGCACGAGGTCACCAGCCCGCAGGCCTTCGAAGGGCTGCGCATGGCCGGCCGCCAGGTGCGCGCGCCCGAAAAGACCATCGCCGTGCCGGACCACAACGTGCCGACCACCGAAGGCCGCGACAAGGTCATCGAGAACGAGGACAGCCGCATCCAGGTCGAGGCGCTCGACAGGAACGCGCGCGATTTCGGCATCAACTACTATCCCGTCTCCGACATCCGCCAGGGCATCGTCCACATCGTCGGCCCCGAGCAGGGCTGGACCCTGCCGGGCATGACCGTGGTCTGCGGCGACAGCCACACCGCGACGCATGGCGCCTTCGGCGCGCTGGCGCATGGCATCGGCACCTCGGAGGTCGAGCACGTGCTCGCCACCCAGACGCTGATCCAGTCCAAGTCCAAGAACATGAAGGTGGAGATCACCGGCCGGCTCGCGCCGGGCGTCACCGCCAAGGACATCACCATGGCGGTGATCGGCCGCACCGGCACGGCGGGCGGCACCGGTTACGTGATCGAATATTGCGGCGAGGCGATCCGCTCGCTGTCGATGGAAGGCCGGATGACGGTCTGCAACATGGCGATCGAGGGCGGCGCCCGCGCCGGTCTGATCGCGCCCGACCAGACCACCTTCGACTACGTCAAGGGCCGGCCCCACGCGCCCAAGGGCGCGCAGTGGGAGGCGGCGATGGAATGGTGGAAGACGCTCCATTCCGACGACGACGCCCATTGGGACAAGGTCATCACCATCCCCGGCGAGGAGATCGCGCCGCTGGTCACCTGGGGCACCTCGCCCGAGGACGTGCTGCCGATCACCGATGTCGTGCCCGCGCCCGAAAGCTTCAAGGGCGGCAAGGCCGACGCCGCCCGGCGCGCGCTCGATTACATGGGGCTCAAGGCCGGTCAGAAGCTCAGCGAGATCGAGATCGACACGGTCTTCATCGGCTCCTGCACCAATGGCCGGATCGAGGATCTGCGCGCCGCGGCCGCGATCCTCAAGGGCAAGAAGGTCAAGGACGGCATGCGCGCCATGGTCGTGCCCGGCTCGGGCCTCGTGCGCGCACAGGCCGAGGAAGAGGGCCTGGCCGAGATCTTCAAGGAGGCGGGCTTCGAGTGGCGCCTCGCGGGCTGCTCGATGTGCCTTGCCATGAACCCCGACCAGCTCGCCCCCGGCGAGCGCTGCGCCGCGACCTCGAACCGCAATTTCGAGGGCCGGCAGGGCCGCGGCGGGCGGACCCATTTGATGAGCCCGGCGATGGCGGCGGCCGCCGCGATCACCGGACATTTGACCGACGTGCGGGAGATCATGTGATGGACAAGTTCGAAAGCTTCTCGGGCGTCGCCGCCCCCATGCCGCTGGTCAACATCGACACGGACATGATCATCCCCAAGCAGTTCCTCAAGACCATCAAGCGGTCGGGGCTCGGGGTGAACCTCTTCGCCGAGATGCGCTATGACGACGCGGGCAACGAGATCCCCGATTTCGTGCTCAACAAGCCGGCCTACCGCAATGCCGAGATCATCGTCGCGGGCGACAATTTCGGCTGCGGCTCCTCGCGCGAGCACGCGCCCTGGGCGATCAAGGATTTCGGGATCAAATGCGTGATCTCGACCTCCTTCGCGGACATCTTCTTCAACAACTGCTTCAAGAACGGCATCCTGCCGATCACCCTGCCGCAAGAGCAGATCGACGTGCTGATGAAGGATGCCGAGAAGGGCTCCAACGCCCGGCTCGACATCGATCTGGAAAACCAGACGGTGACCACCTCCGAGGGCGAAAGCTTCTCCTTCGAGGTCGATCCCTTCCGCAAGCACTGCCTGCTCGAGGGGCTCGACGATATCGGCCTGACCATGGAGAAGGCCGGCGCGATCGACAGTTTCGAGGCGCAGGCGGGCCAGGCGCGCCCCTGGGTCTGAGCTTTCCGGGCACCGGCTCATCGCCGGATTCGGACAGGAATGAGGCGGCCTTTCGGGGCCGCCTCTTGCATATCCGGCCCCATATGGCCGGATCGTGCCGTAGGGTCAGCCCAAGGTCCCCCCATATGGTGGATTGGCCCTCATTCACCACCACATGAAGGATCGACAAACCTGCGATCTTGGGGGATTTGCCGCATTATCGCTTCATTGCCGTGCCCGACCCGTCGCAAAAGCGCCGCAGTTCAACGGCTTGTTGGAAAACAGTCGTTGCTGCCTTCATCGGGAAAGGGCACAAATAGTGGCAGGATTGAGGCAATCGGGTCCGCGAGGACCGAGGCACGTCGGTACAGAGCCGCGACATCGAAACGTGGCCGCTCGGCGTAGAAATGGGCAAACTATGGTCACGCGACTGACAGGAGGACTCCTGCGGGCGGCGCTGGTGGTGTTGATGATCGCAACCCCCTCCATGCTGCTGCAGACAGGCGGTTCGGGCACACCGGAAATCGTCGCTCTCGTGGCGCTGGGCGCGGGGCTCTTCACGGTGGTCGAATACACCTCGCTCTCGCCGAGCCTCGTCGAATTCCGCGACGCGCCGCCCTTCAACCGCATCCGCTTTCTGGCCGCGGCGCTGTCGGTGTTCCTGCTGTCGGTGCTGCTGCGCGACGGGGCCGAAGCCGCGCCCATCGCGGCGCTGGTCACCACGCTGGGCGCGGGGTTGGGCCAGCTGCTCGACATCCCCTATTCGCCCGTGCGCCTCGTCATGCTGACCCTGCCCGACGGCGCGCCCGCCGCGCTGACCGAACAGGTCCGCGCCAGCGCGGCGCTGAGCTACCTGCTTTCGCTCGGCTCGCTGGTGACCTTTGCCGGGCTGCTGCGCTATCGCGGCTGGCCGATGCGCTCGGGCCATTTCAACGTCTGGATCAACCTGCCCACCTTCGACCCGACCGCCGGGCCGGACGTGATCTGGCGCCTGCGCCGCGACGGGCAGTTCAACCTCGTGCTGGGCTTCCTGCTGCCCTTCGTGATCCCGGCGCTGCTGTCGCTCGGCGCGCCGCTGCTCGGCCCGCTCGACCTGTCGAACCCGCATACGCTGATCTGGACCATGACCTGTTGGGCCTTCCTGCCGGCGAGCCTTCTGATGCGCGGCGTCGCGCTGCAGCGCGTGGCCGAGATGATCGGCGCCCAGCGCGAACGCGCCTCCGCGCGCGAGGCCGGGCTGATCCCGGCGTGAGGCAGGCGGCGCGCCACCGCGCCCTGCCTGCCGCCCTTTCTGCCCTTGCCGCCCTGCTCGCGGCCCCCCTTTCCGCCAGCGCCGAGCCGCTCCGCCTTGCCACCTATGCCCCGGATCTGGGCCGTGACGGCCCCGGCCTGCTGCTGCGCGACATCCGCCGCGATGAGGCGCAGGTGCAGGACGCCGCCCGCGTCATCGCCCATGCCGCGCCCGACATCCTGCTGCTGACCGGTTTCGATCACGACGCGCAGGGCGCGGCCCTCGCGGCATTCGCGGCGCTGCTGCGCGATGCGGGCGGGCCGGATTACCCCCATCTCATCGCCCTGCCGTCGAATGCGGGCCGCGCCTCGGGCCATGATCTCGACGGCGATGGCCGGACCGGTCGCGCGCGCGATGCGCAGGGCTATGGCCGCTTCACCGGCGAGGGCGCGATGGCGCTCATGTCGCGCCACCCGCTCGACCTCAGGCGCGACTTCACCCCGCTCTTGTGGCGCGACCTGCCCGGCGCGGAGCAGCCCGCGCGCGGCGGCGCGCCCTTCCCTTCGGCCGAGGCGCAGGCCGCGCGCCGCCTGTCGAGCACCGGGCACTGGGTGGTGACGGCGCGCACGCCCGACGGGCCGCTCACCCTCATGGCCTTCGCCGCGACGCCGCCGGTCTTCGACGGGCCGGAGGACGCCAACGGGCTGCGCAACCGCGACGAGATCCGGCTCTGGCAGCGGTTCATGGACGGCGATCTCGGCCCGCCCCCGAAACCTCCCTTCGCGATCCTCGGGCTGGCCAATCTCGACCCCGCCGATGGCGCGGGACGGCGCGAGACGATGCGCGCCCTGCTCGCCGATCCGCGCCTGCAGGATGCGCGCCCCGAAAGCCCCGGCGCCCGCGCCGCCGCCGACGCGGCGCATGCGGGCGAGCCGGCGCTCGACACCGCCGATTGGAGCGCGCCGCCCGAGGGCCCGGGCAACCTGCGCGTGGATTACGTCCTGCCCTCGCGCGAGGGGCTCGCCGTCCTCGGCGCGGGCGTGGTCTGGCCCGAGGCGGGCGATCTGGCCGAGGCCGCCACGCGCGCCTCGGCGCACCGGCTGGTCTGGGTCGACCTGCTGCTCGACTAGAACCGCCCCCCGAAAGCCGCGCGGCAGATCCTTTCGCGCCCGCCCCGAACTTGACCCTGCGGCGGCCAGAGGCTACCGCATCGGCATTCCATTCGTTTCAACCCGGAGCGCCAAAGTGTCCAATCCTTCCCTTCTGATCCTCGCCGGCGACGGCATCGGCCCCGAAGTCATGAACGAGGTGAAGAAGATCATCGGCTGGTATGGCGAGAAGCGCGACCTCGCCTTCGACGTCGAGGAAGACCTCGTCGGCGGCATCGCCTTCGACACGCATGGCACGCCGCTCACCGACGCCACGATGGAAAAGGCGCAAAACGCCGATGCCGTGCTTCTGGGCGCCGTGGGCGGGCCGAAATACGACACGCTCGACTTCTCCCAAAAGCCCGAGCGCGGCCTGCTGCGCCTGCGCAAGGAGATGGACCTTTACGCCAACCTGCGCCCCGCCCAGTGCTTCGACGCGCTGGCCGATTTCTCCTCGCTCAAGCGCGACGTGGTCGCCGGGCTCGACATCGTGATCGTGCGCGAGCTGACCTCGGGCGTCTATTTCGGCGAGCCGCGCGGCGTCCACAAGGAGGGCAACGAGCGCGTCGGCATCAACACCCAGCGCTACACCGAAAGCGAGATCGCCCGCGTCGCGCGCTCGGCCTTCGAGCTGGCCCGCCGCCGCAACAACAAGGTCTGCTCGATGGAGAAGGCCAATGTCATGGAATCGGGCGTGCTGTGGCGCGACGTGGTGACCGAGATCCACCAGGCCGAATACCCCGATGTCGAGCTGAGCCACATGTATGCCGATGCGGGCGCGATGCAGCTCTGCCGCTGGCCCAAGCAGTTCGACGTGATCGTCACCGACAACCTGTTCGGCGACCTGCTGTCGGACGCCGCCGCGATGCTCACCGGCTCGCTCGGCATGCTGCCCTCCGCCTCGCTTGGCGCACCGATGGCCAATGGCCGCCCCAAGGCGCTCTACGAGCCGGTGCATGGCTCCGCCCCCGACATCGCGGGACAGGGCAAGGCCAACCCGATCGCCTGCATCCTCTCCTTTGCCATGGCGCTGCGCTACAGCTTCGATCAGGGCGCCGAGGCCGAGCGGCTGGAAAAGGCGGTCGAAAAGGTGCTGGCCGACGGGCTGCGCACCGGCGACCTGCTCGGCCCCGAGGGCGGCAGCCCGATCTCCACCGCCGAGATGGGCGACGCCATCCTCGCGGCGCTCGACGCCTCGCTGTGAGCCGGTGGCCGGGCGGCGCATCCGCCCGGCCCCCTTCCCCGCCGCCTTGCATCGGGCCGCGGGCTCGGCCAAGGGTGATGTCGAGAGCATCAACCGGCCGGGAGAACACGCATGGGCAACAACGCGAAAGGCGCGCTGTTCGCGCTCGTTTCCTTTGGCGTCTTCGCCACCCATGACACGGTCATCAAGCTTCTGGGCAGCGGCTACTCGCCGGTCCAGCTGATCTTCTTCTCGGTCACGCTCGCCTTTCCGCTGGCGCTGGTGATGATCATCGGCGATCCCGAACCCGGCACGCTGAGGCCGCGCCACCCGTGGTGGGTCGCGCTGCGCACCGCCGCGGGCTTCCTCACCGCCACCTCCGCCTTCTATGCCTTCTCGGCCCTGCCATTGGCGCAGGTCTACGCGCTGATCTTCGCCACGCCGCTGCTGATCACCGTGCTGGCGATCCCGGTGCTGGGCGAGACCGTCGGCATCCACCGCTGGGCGGCGGTGCTGGTGGGGCTCGCGGGCGTTCTGGTGGTGCTGCGCCCCGGCCAGACCGAGCTGTCGCTGGGCCATCTCGCGGCGCTGGGCGTGGCGGTGGGCGGCTCGACCGCCTCGATCGTGGTGCGCAAGATCGGCCATGAGGAGCGGCCCGTGGTGCTGCTGCTCTACCCGATGATCGCCAATTTCGTGCTGATGGGGATGGCGCTGGCCTTCGTCTACAAGCCGATGCCGATCTCGGATTTCGGGCTGATCGCGGTGATCTCGGCTCTGGGCTGGATCGGCGGGCGGATCATGGTCGCGGCCTATTCCACCGGCGAGGCGGTCGTGGTCGCGCCGATGCAATACAGCCAGATCATCTGGGCCACGCTCTACGGCGCGCTGTTCTTCGACGAGCTGCCCGACGGGCCGACCATGCTCGGCGCGGGCATCATCATCGCCTCGGGGCTCTACATCGTGGTGCGCGAGGGGCGCGGCGGCCGCTCGGCGCATCGGCCGGTGCTGCAGACCCGGCTGCGCTGGGAAAGCGGCTCCGCGCCTCGCGCCAGCGTGCTCAAGCGGTTTCTGCGGCCCGGACGCTTCCGCGCGGATTGAGCGCGCGCACCCTCTTGCAAAGCCCGGCGCGAGGCGTTAGGTCGGCGCCACGGTCGGAGTGTAGCGCAGCCTGGTAGCGCACCTGCTTCGGGAGCAGGGGGTCGGAGGTTCGAATCCTCTCACTCCGACCAGTTTTTCCCACATCACGCCACATGAACCGCCCCCGGGCGCTTTCCCTTCCGTGGCGAAACGTGTAGGGACCGCACGAACTTTCAGGAGGCTCCAGAACATGGGCTACAAGGTCGTCGTCGTCGGCGCCACGGGCAACGTGGGTCGCGAAATGCTCAACATCCTCGACGAGCGCGCGTTTCCGATCGAGGAAATCGCCGTTCTCGCCAGCCGCCGCTCGCTCGGCACCGAGGTGAGCTTCGGCGACCGAACTTTGAAAACCCAGGACCTCGCCACATTCGACTTCACCGGCTGGGACATGGCGCTTTTCGCCATCGGCTCGGAGGCGACCAAGGAATACGCGCCCAAGGCCGCCTCGCAGGGCTGCGTGGTGATCGACAACTCCTCGCTCTACCGGATGGATCCCGACGTGCCGCTGGTGGTGCCCGAGGTCAACGCCGACGCGGTGCTGGGCTATTCCAAGAAGAACATCATCGCCAACCCCAACTGCTCGACCGCGCAGATGGTGGTGGCGCTGAAGCCGCTGCATGACCGCGCGAAGATCAAGCGGGTCGTCGTCTCGACCTACCAGTCGGTCTCCGGCACCGGCAAGGAGGCGATCGACGAGCTGTGGAACCAGACCAAGGGCATGTATGTCCCCGGTCAGGAGGTGGAACCTTCCGTCTATCCGCGCCAGATCGCCTTCAACGTGATCCCGCATATCGACGTCTTCATGGAAGATGGCGGCACCAAGGAAGAGTGGAAGATGGTCGTCGAGACCAAGAAGATCCTCGACCCCTCGATCAAGCTCACCGCGACCTGCGTGCGCGTGCCGGTCTTCGTCGGCCATTCCGAGGCGCTCAACATCGAGTTCGAGGAGTTTCTCGACGAGGACGAGGCGCGCGACATCCTGCGCGAGGCGCCGGGCATCATGGTCGTCGACAAGCGCGAAGACGGCGGCTACGTCACGCCGGTCGAATGCGTGGGCGATTTCGCCACCTTCATCTCCCGCATCCGGCAGGACAGCACGATCGAGAACGGGCTGAACCTGTGGTGCGTCTCCGACAACCTGCGCAAGGGTGCCGCGCTCAACGCGGTGCAGATCGCCGAGGCGCTCGGCCAGAAGGCCCTGAAGAAGGGCTGAGACGGGATCGGGGGCGGCCACCGGGGCCGCCCCTTCTCTTCCAAGGCGGGATGGCTCAGCGTTCCGCCGGATGCGGCGCCATCTCATAGGTGATCAGGCCCGAATAGGAGTGCAGCACCGCGATCCGGTCCTGCCCCTGGGCATCGCGCACCAGCATCCTCTCCTGCCCCTCGGCCTGGCCCACATGGCCCTGGATCGTCCAGCCGAGGGCCGCGAAATCCTGCATCTGCCGTGGCATGGGTTGCGCCTGCGCGAGCGTCGCGGCCGCCAGAAGGCCGAGCGTCACACTCATGCGAACGATATGTGTCATGGCGTTTTCCTTTCCTCGTGCCGGGGCGATCACCGATCGCGCAGGTTGACGTAATCCCAGCTTTCGATGCTGCCGTTGCGGGGATGGATGGTCAGCGAGACCTCGCTGCCATAGGCGTCGAAGGCCACGATGCGGCGCGTTCCGGCGTCGACCAGCCGGGCCTCGCGGTAGCCGTTCTGCGTCAACGTGGAGATCACGCCGTCGAAATAGCCCGGCGTCTCCTGCGCCGTGACGAATGAGGGGAGGGCCAGGGCGGCACAAAACACACCGCTCGCCAGAGACAGGCTTTTCATGATGTATCCAATCAACTGGTAAAGAGCGCTTTCCCCGGTGCCGATGCGGCTCCGGTGAAGGGACGGTTCAACAAAGGATGGTCCGGCCATGGCGCCTGTCGTATGGGGCTGCCTCCATGGTCCGGTCCCCATAGATTACGCGATTTTGCACAATTCGGCAACAATACGCGGTTTTTCGAGTCAGAATTGGCCTTTTGGAACCATTTCTCGCGGCGGGATGCAGCCCCAAGCCGTTGACGGTCGTGCGAATTGCAATTTCCGGCCATCACCATGATCGGCGCCGCCCGGCGCAGCACCCTTCAGCCGGAGGGGCTTTCAGCTCCTCCGGGGCCGCAACCTTGAAGTGCGCCCGAGCCGCGCCGCCGATTCGACCTAGCGCGAGGCGAGCGCCTTGAGGAGCGCCCCGCGGATCACGGCCACGTCGCAGGGCTTTTCCAAGACCGGCGCACCGATGCTGGAGATCGTCTCGCCAAGGCGCTGCAGATCGCCCGAATGCAGCACGAAGGGCACGCCGCGGTCGCGCAGCGCCTCGGCGATCGGCAGGCAGGTTTCGCTGTGGCCCAGCGAGACATCGAGCAGCGCCACGTCGATCTCGTGGTCGAGCTGCTTCATCCCCTGCCGCAGGTTGCGGCCATAGAGCACTTTCGCGCCCGCCTCCTCGAGGCATTCGTTGATGTCCATGGCGATCAGCACCTCATCCTCGACGACGAGGATGGTCTTGCCGGCCAATGTGCCGAGGCCGGCGCAAAGCTGAGGGTCCATTTGATTCATCAGTGCCTCACAGGCTGGTCGGAAAGTGAATGTCGACATGCAGCCCTTCGGGGCGCCAGTCATAGGCGATCTCGCCATCGCCGAGCGCGAGCATGCGCGAGATGATGGTCATGCCGACGCCCTCGCGCCGGGCGCCGTCGCGCGGCGCGGGCCCGCCGGTCTCGGTCCAGCCGAGCCTGAGCTGCGGCTCGCCCTCCGGCCCGTCGATCACGCTCCAATCGAGCCGGACATGCCCTTCGGGTACCGAATAGGCGCCGTGCTTGACCGCGTTGATCGCCAGCTCGTGCAGCGACAGCGCCAGCAGCGAGACGACATTGCTGTCGAGCGGCACCTTGCCGCCATCGAGGGTGACGCTGCCCGCGCCGCCGGGCGCATAGGGCTGCAGCAGGTCGCGAAACAGCTTGGTCGGGTCGGTCGGCCCGTCGGTGAAGGAGACCTCCAGCATCGCCTCATGCGCGCGCCCGAGCGAGCGGATGCGGGCATTGATCTTCTCGGCCAGCCCCTCGGCGGCATCGAGCTTGCCGGTCATGGTCACGATCGAGGAGATCACCGCGAACATGTTCTTCATGCGGTGGCTGATCTCGCGCTCCATCATCCGCGCGTGCTTTTCGTCGGCGCGCGCGGCATGGACATCCGTCACGTCCCATTGCGAGCCGAAGATGTAGCGCAGCGAGCCGTCGGCATTGTAGATCGGCCCCAGATGCAGCGCGTTCCAGAACGGCGTGCCGTCCTTGCGGTAATTCAGCAGCTCGACGATCACGACATCCTCGTTCTCGATCGCCTCGCGCAGCTTGCGCACCTGGCCGGGATCGGTGCCCTCCCCCTGCAGGAAGCGGCAATTGCGGCCGATGATCTCTTCCTCGGGATATCCGGTGAGCTCGCGGAAGGCGCGGTTGACGAAGACCAGCGGCGCATCCTCGCGGTTGGGATCGGCCAGCGCGACGGCCATGCGGGTCTGCACCATGGCCTGTTCGAACAGCACGCCGGATTCGGCACCCAGATCCATGCGCTCCGCATCCTGGCGGGCGCTTTCGAATTGCTGGCGGTGCGTCTCGTTCGCCTTCGCGCTGCGATGGGCCTGATCGCTCATGTGATGCGCATCCTCGCTGCTTGTGCGCCGCACCCGCATGGCGGGCGCGGCGGTCAAGCCCGCAAGATAGAACACCGACGGGGGAATTCACCCCCGTCGTTGCGTCAGAAATCGAGGTGCTCGACGTTGAGCGCGTTCTGCTGGATGAAGTCGCGGCGCGGCTCGACCACGTCGCCCATCAGCTTGGTGAAAAGATCGTCGGCCTCGGTCGAATCCTCGATCTTCACCTGCAGGAGCGTGCGCGCCTCCGGGTCGAGCGTGGTTTCCCACAGCTGGGCGGGGTTCATCTCCCCGAGGCCCTTGTAGCGCTGCAGCGTCAGGCCGCGCTGGCCCTCTTCGAGAATCGCGGCGAGCAGATCGAGCGGGCCGTGGATCAGCTGGTGGCGGTCCTTGCGCACCAGCGTCGCGGGAAGGTCGTAGATTTCCTGCAGCGACTTGGTGAAGCTGCCGGTCTTGCGCGCCTCGCCCGAGCGCAGCATCGGCCCGTCGAGCGTGCGCACCTCCTCGACCCCGCGCAGGATGCGCGCCAGCCGGATGCCGTGATCCTGGGTGATCCGCCCCTGCCAGCCGCGCTCGTATTCGAGCGCGATCAGGTCGAGGCGGCGGGCCACCTTGTCGGCCACGCCCTGCAGGTCGGCATCGACCGCGCCGGGCACGAAGGCGCCCGAGATCGCCGCCTGTTCGAGGATGTGGCGCGGGTAATGGGTCGGGAAGGCATCGAGCACCCGGCGCAGCTGGCGCGCCTCCTCGACCACGCGCAGCAGGTCGTTGCCGGTGATCTCCTCGCCGGTGCCAAGCCGCAATGAGGCGCCCTCCACGCCCTGATGGATCAGGTAGTCGTCCATCGAGGCCTGGTCCTTGAGATAGACCTCGGACTTGCCGCGCGTCACCTTGTAGAGCGGCGGCTGGGCGATGTAGAGGTGCCCCGCCTCGATCAGCTCCGGCATCTGCCGGAAGAAGAAGGTCAGGAGCAGCGTCCGGATATGCGCGCCGTCCACGTCGGCGTCGGTCATGATGACGATCTTGTGGTAGCGCAGCTTGCTGATGTCGAACTCGTCGCGGCCGATGCCGGTGCCGAGCGCCATGACGAGGTTGCCGATCTCCTGGGATGAGAGCATCCGGTCGAAGCGCGCGCGCTCGACGTTGAGGATCTTGCCCTTGAGCGGCAGGATCGCCTGCGTGCCGCGGTCACGGCCCGTCTGGGCAGAGCCGCCCGCCGAATCCCCCTCGACGAGGAAGACCTCGGTCTTGGAGGGGTCCTTTTCGGAGCAATCCTTGAGCTTGCCGGCGAGGAAGTTCACGTCCATCGCGGTCTTGCGGCGGGTGAGCTCGCGCGCCTTGCGCGCGGCCTCGCGCGCCAGCGCCGCCTCGATGATCTTGCCGACGACCTGCTTGGCGATGGTGGGGTTTTCCTCGAACCACTCGGAGAGCTTCTCGCCCACGAGGTTCTCGACCGCCGGGCGCACCTCCGACGAGACGAGCTTGTCCTTGGTCTGCGACGAGAATTTCGGATCCGGCACCTTCACCGAAAGCACGCAAGTGAGCCCCTCGCGCGCGTCGTCGCCGGTGAAGCTCACCTTCTCCTTCTTGGCGATGCCGGAGGATTGCGCATAGGCGTTGATGGTCCGGGTCAGCGCGCCGCGGAAGCCCGCCATGTGGGTGCCGCCATCGCGCTGCGGGATGTTGTTGGTGAAGGGCAGCACGGTTTCGTGGAAGGTATCGTTCCACCACATCGCCACCTCGATGCCGATGCCGTCCTTCTCGCCCTCGATCCAGATCGGCTCGGGCATGACGGCATGCTTGGAACGGTCGAGATACTTCACGAATTCGCGCACGCCGCCTTCGTAGAAGAGCTCGGTGTGCAGCGGCTGCGCCGGACGGTCATCCTCGAGGATGATGCGCACGCCGGAATTGAGAAAGGCCAGCTCGCGCAGGCGCTTTTCCAGAATGGAGAACTCGTAGTCGAGATTGGAAAAGGTGTCGGTCGAGGCGAGGAAGCGGACCTCGGTGCCGGTCTGCTCGGTCTCGCCCACCACCTCGAGATGCTTGACGGTCTCGCCGCGCTCGAAGCGGGCGACGTGTTCCTTGCCATCGCGCCAGATCCTGAGCTCCAGCCAATCCGACAGCGCGTTGACCACCGAGACGCCGACACCGTGCAGGCCGCCCGACACCTTGTAGGAGTTCTGGTCGAATTTGCCGCCCGCATGCAGCTGGGTCATGATGACCTCGGCCGCGGAGACGCCCTCCTCGCGGTGCATGTCGGTGGGGATGCCGCGGCCGTTGTCGCGCACGCTGACCGAGTTGTCGGCGTGGATCTTGACCTGCACGAAATCGGCATGACCGGCCAGCGCCTCGTCGATGCCGTTATCGACGACCTCGTAGACCATGTGGTGCAGGCCCGAGCCGTCATCGGTGTCGCCGATATACATGCCCGGACGCTTGCGGACCGCATCCAGGCCCTTGAGAACCTTGATGGAATCGGCGCCGTAGGCGTTGGGTTGCAAAGCGGGTTCAGCCATGGGGGAAATCCTCGGGACGTTACCCGCGGAATATACGACCTATGGTGGGGGATGTCACGATTTTCCCCCATATTTTGCGCCATAATAGGGGTATGAGCAGCCCCATGCCGACCGGCGCCGCGATGGCCCAGAGACCGGCCCGCCCGGGCGCTGGCGGCAAGGTCGGGATGCGGCCCGCGCGGCCCGGACCGGCATCGGGCGTAAGGTCGTCCACCCCAAGGGCGTCCGGGTTCACCCCCAAGGCGTCATGTCTCGTCCCTGATCTGCGAAACACCGGCGGTCTCGGTGACTTCGATGCGCTGTGCGCGGTCGCCCAGGGCCTCGAACAGCCCCGGTTCGGTGCCGGTCATGAAGGCCTGCAGCCCGAGCGCGCAGATCTCGTCATAGAGCGCCGCGCGGCGGCGCGTGTCGAGATGCGCCGCCACCTCGTCGAGCAGCAGCACGGGCGGCGCGCCGCCCATGGCCGCCAGTGCCCGGGCATTGGCGAGGATGAGCGAGATGAGCAGCGCCTTCTGCTCGCCGGTCGAGGCATCGCGCGCGGCCACCCCCTTGGCGCGCCACAGCGCGTCGAGATCGGCGCGGTGCGGGCCGATCAGCGTGCGCCCCGCCGCCATGTCGCGGCTTCGCATCGCGGCTAGGGCCGCGCGCAGCCCTTCGGCCTCCTCGGGCGTCTCGTCGGGGTAGCACAGCGCGAGGTCGGCGGTGGGAAAGGCGGTTTCGGTCTCGTCCTGCGCGGCCATGAGCCGGGCGATCGCGGCGCGGCGCGCGCTGCCGATCGCCTCTCCCGCCTCGGCCATGCGCCCTTCCAGCGCGCCGTACCAATGCGCGTCACGCACCCCGTCCTTCAAGAGCCGGTTGCGCTCACGCATCGCCTTTTCATAGTCGAGCACCGCCTCGGCATGGCCGGGCTCGAAGCTGAGCACCGCGCGGTCGAGAAACCGGCGGCGTCCCTCGGCCGCCTCGATCCAGAGCCGGTCCATCGAGGGCACCAGCCACAGCACCCGCAGCACCCGCGCCAGCGCCACCTGCGGCACGGTCTTGTCGTCGATCCGCACGGCCCGGCTCTGCCCGGCCTCGGCGCGCGTCTCGATCTCGTGCGGCGCGCCCTCGGCCTCGACCGAGGCAAGCACCTTCCACCCCAGCCGCTCGGGCCGGCGCGCGATTTCCTCGGCCCCCGCCCGGCGCATCCCCCGCCCCGGGGAGAGCAGCGAGACGGCCTCGATCAGGTTGGTCTTGCCCGCGCCGTTGGGGCCGTGGATGGCGACGGGCCGCCCGTCGAGCGCGAGCCGCGCCCGCTTGTGCGAGCGGAAATGCGACAGCTCGAGCGCGGTGACGGCCGCCCTCACGCGCGACCCTCCCCTTCATCTTTCTTCAAATACGCAAATCCCGCCCGCGTCACACGCGCATCGGCATGACGACATAGACGGCCGAGGTGTCGTCGCCCTCGCGCATCAGGGTCGGATCGCCCGAGGAGTTGAACAGGAACACCGCGTTCTCGCGGTCGACCTGATTGGCGATCTCCTGCAGGTATTTCGCGTTGAAGCCGATCTCCAGCCGCTCGTCGCCATAGGCCACGGCGAGCTCCTCCTCGGCCGCGCCCGAATCGGGGGCATTGACCGAAAGCACCAGCCGGTCCTCTTCGAGCGAGAGCTTGACCGCGCGCGACCGCTCGGAGCTGACGGTGGCGACTCGGTCGACCGCCTTGGCGAATTCGCTGGCATCGACTTCGAGCCGCTTCTGATTGTTTTGCGGAATCACCCGGCTGTAATCGGGGAAGGTGCCGTCGATGACCTTGGAGGTCAGGGTGATCGAGGGAGTGACGAATCGCACCTTGGTCTCGCTGACCGAGACCTCGATCTGCGCCTCGTCGTCGTCGAGCAGCTTGCGCAGCTCGTTCACGGTCTTGCGCGGCACGATGACCCCGGCCATCTTCTCGGCCCCCTCGGGCAGCTCGGCGTCGATCCGGGCAAGGCGGTGCCCGTCGGTGGCGACGCAGCGCAGCACGCGCCCGCCATCGCCCTCGGCCACATGCATGTAGACGCCGTTGAGGTAGTAGCGCGTCTCCTCGGTGGAGATGGCGAACTTGGCCTTGTCGAAGAGGCGGCGCAGCACCGGCGCAGGCGCGGTGAAGCTCGCCTCGTATTCCGAGGAAGCCATGACCGGGAAGTCTTCCTTGGGCAGGGTCGCGAGCTGGAAGTTCGAGCGCCCCGCCTCGATGGTCAGCCGGCCATTGCCGCCCTGATCGGTGAGCGTGACCAGCGCCCCGTCGGGCAGCTTGCGCACGATCTCGTTGAGGAGCACCGCGGCGACGGTGGTCGCGCCCTCGGTGTCGACGGTGGCGGCGGCACGGTCCACGACCTCGATGTCGAGATCGGTCGCGCGGAAGCGCACCTCGCCGCCCGTGGCCTCGATCAGCACGTTGGCGAGGATCGGGATGGTGTTGCGCCGTTCGACGACCGACTGGGCCTGTGCGACGGCCTTGAGCAGAACGCCGCGTTCGATCGAGAATTTCATGTGCTTCGCTCCGCTGTTGTCGCCGACCGGGGCCGGGACTGGAAAACTACCTGTTTTCCGCCCGTTCTCAAGCGATTTCGGCAGCGGTGCGTGGCGTCATTCCTCGCGCCGGAGGCGCGGCATTACTCCTCGAGCGCGCGGCGCAGCAGTTCGATATCGTCGGCGATCTGGCTGTCGGTGGATTTCAGCTCCTCGATCTTGCGCACCCCGTGCATGACGGTGGTGTGGTCGCGCCCGCCGAAGCGGCGGCCGATCTCGGGCAGGGAGCGCGAGGTCAGCTTCTTCGACAGGTACATCGCCACCTGCCGCGGCCGGGCATAGTTGCGCACCCGCTTGGGCCCGATCATGTCGCTGAGGCGAATGTTGTAATGCTCCGACACGCGGCGCTGGATTTCCTCGACGGTGATCTTGCGGTCCGAGGCGCGCAGGATGTCGGCGAGGCAGTCCTGCGTCATCTCGAGCGAGATCTCGCGCCCCACCAGCGAGGCGAAGGCAAAAAGCCGCGTCAGCGCGCCTTCGAGCACGCGGACATTGTTGGAGATGCGCTGGGCGAGGAATTCGAACACGCCGGGCTGGACCACGATGCCGGGATATTGCGCGCGGTAATAGTCGGCCTTGGCCTGAAGGATGCCGACGCGCAGCTCGAAATCGGTCGGAAAGAGATCGACCACCAGCCCCGACCCCATGCGCGAGGTGATCCGCTCCTCCACGTCCTTCATCGCGCCCGGCGCACGGTCGGCCGAGATGATGATCCGTTTTCCGGCGTCGATCAGCGCGTTGAAGGTGTGGAAGAACTCTTCTTGCGTGGAATCCTTGCCGCCGAGGAACTGGATGTCATCGACCATGAGCACGTCGACCGAGCGGAACAGCTGCTTGAAGTCCATCATGCGCTTGTCGCGCAGCGCGGTGATGAAGCGATACATGAACTGCTCGGCGGAGGTGAGCACGACCTTGAGATGCGGCTGGCTGGCCTTCAGCTCGTGGCCGATGGCGTGCATCAGGTGCGTCTTGCCCAAGCCCACGCCGCCATAAAGGAAAAGCGGGTTGAATCCGAGGCTGCCGCCCTCGGCGATGCGGCGCGCGGCGGCATGGGCCATCTCGTTGGGCTTGCCGACGACGAAGCGGTCGAAGGTGAAGCGCGGGTCGAGCGTGGCCGAGGGGGTGGCGTCGTCCTCCTCGGCGATCTGGGCGGGGGCCGCTTGCTGCGGCGCGGCGGGGCGCGGCGCGGCGGCGGCATTGGCGGACTGGGCGAAGATCAGGCGCTGCACGGTGATGCCGGCGCGGGCCAGCTGCGTCAGGATCTGGTCGCCGAAGTTCTGAAGGACGTAGTTGCCATGGAAGGTGGTGGGCACGTGGAAGCGGGCGACACCGTCGACCAGCTCCTCGAAGCGCAGCGGCGCGATCCAGGTGGTGTGGTTGTTGGCGCCCACCGTCTGCTTGAGCTCTTCGCTGACCCGTACCCAGATTTCGTTCGTCATGACCTGTCCCCGACCTGCCTTCATCGTCACCCGGACGCGCCCGCCGCGCCCGGCCTTGCGCCTCACATTCAGGCACAGCTCGTGCGGCCGCCGCCGCGCAAGCGCCGACGCCGGTCCGCACCGGACTGACCTAACCTCCGAGCCCGAACGGACAGACGGCAATGCCGCCGATCCGCTCATGCAGTTCGGCCCGGGATCGGGACATGACGGCAGTGACGCCCGCCAAAGCGGCGGACGCAATGCAGACAAGCGCGAGACGGCGAATATCACGGCCAAGGCCGTGCGCCCGTCACGCTCAAGAGAGCTGACACCTCGTCGCGGATCCGATCATTCGGCCGTGCAGCTGGCCTTCGGACCATCGTGGCGTCGACTCGTCCATGTTCCCCCAGGAACGATGTGAATCGCAGGGACAAGTTAGCCCCTGCGCTCGGATCTCATCAACCGAACAACGCGCTTGACGGGAGACTCCGCGAGATCGAATCCGGCGGGGTTTCGCGACTCCCCTGAATCCTAAGGGCCGGGGCGCAATGCCGGGCGGGCGGGTCACATCGGCCCCGATTTGGCCCGCCTGTCGCTGCGCCCGAACTTGACAGCGCCGCCCCGGCCACGCCCGGCGATTCCGCGCCGTGTCGCAGCGGCAATGAGGTGCCAAGATACCGCGATGCTCTTGACCTCATTGCGGATTTCTCTCCCCGGAAGCCTCCGGGAATCGCCATTCCGAAGACGCATGGCAGCCATTCGCACCCCACCGGGAGACAAGGATTCGGCGCCGCCCGGCCCCTTTCACGAGACACGAAAAAGGGGGCGCCCCTTTCGGAGCACCCCCTTGCATTCATCGGCCTTTCGGCAAGATCAGGCGGCGAGCGCCTTCACGCGCGACGACAGCCGCGACATCTTGCGGGCGGCGGTGTTCTTGTGCACCACACCCTTGGTGACGCCGCGCATCAGCTCGGGCTGAGCTTCGCGCAGGGCGGCCTGGGCGGCGTCCTGCTGGCCGGAGGCGATCGCCTCCTCGACCTTGCGCAGGAAGGTGCGGATGCGCGACCGGCGCATCTTGTTGATCGCGAAGCGGCGCTCGTTCTGGCGAGCGCGCTTCTTGGACTGGGGCGTGTTGGCCATGTGTCGAGAATCCACTTGCGGGGTAACTGTTCTGAAGCCGCGTCTCTAAGGCCGAGTCGCCCGCTAGTCAACCTGCCGCGCCGTCTTTTCCACAGCCTCTGTCGCGCCGCTCACCGGTCGCGGTATTGCGGTTCGCGCTTTTCGCGGAAGGCGGCCATGCCCTCGGCCTGGTCCTCGGTCGAGAACAGCGCCTCGAACAGCCGCCGCTCATAGGCCAGCCCCTCCGAAAGCCCGACCTCCTGGCTGCGGTTCACCGCGTCCTTGATGGCGAGCACCGAAAGCTGGCTCTTCTCGGCGATCTTCTCGGCCGCGGCGCGCGCCTCGCCCGCAAGCTGGCGCGCGGGCACCACCCGGCTCACGAGGCCTGCGCGCTCGGCCTCCTCGGCCGACATGAAGCGGCCCGTGAGGTGCATGTCCATCGCCTTGGCCTTGCCCACGGCGCGGGTCAGCCTCTGGCTGCCGCCCATCCCCGCCATGATGCCGAGATTGACTTCGGGCTGGCCGAACTTGGCGCTGTCGGCGGCGATGATGAAATCGCAGGCCATGGCCAGCTCGCAGCCGCCGCCCAGCGCATAGCCCGAAACGGCGGCGATGATCGGTTTGCGGGTCTGCGCCAGCCGCGCCATGTCGCCCGCATAGAGCGCGCGGCGATACATCTCGACAAAGCTCAGCTCCGCCATTTCGGCCACGTCGGCGCCGGCGGCAAAGGCCTTGTCAGAGCCGGTGAGCACGATGCAGCGCACCTTGTCGGAGCGGTCGGCTTCCTCCAGCGCGGCCACCAGCTCGCGCAGCAGCGTCGAGTTGATGGCGTTCATCGCCTCGGGGCGGTTGAGCGTGATGGTGGCGATGTCGTCGGCGGTTTCGACGAGGATGGTGCTGTAGGCCATGGGGCGTCTCCGGTGCTTTGGCGAAACCTGCCGCGCGCGCCGCGGGCATTCAAGTCACCTCTGGCAGCGCGGGCACAGGAAGGTGGAACGCCCCGACTGCACGATCCGCTCCACCGCGCCGCCGCACTCCGCGGTGCCGCAGGCCGCGCCCTCGCGGTCATAGACCCGGAAGCCATGCTGGAAATAGCCCATCGCGCCATCCGCCTGCCGGTAATCCTTGAGCGAGGAGCCGCCCGAGGCGATCGCCTCCTCCAGCACCACGCGGATGAGCGGCACCAATGAGGCCACCCGCGCCGCCGAGATCCGCCCCGCCTTGCGGCGCGGATCGATGCCTGCGCGGTGCAGCACCTCGCAGACATAGATATTGCCAAGCCCCGCCACGATCTTCTGATCCAGCAGCGCCGTCTTGATCGGCACCATCCGCCCCTTGAGCCGCTCGACGAGATAGGCCGCGTCGAAGCGGTTGCCCAAGGGCTCCGGCCCGATCCCACGCAGCAGGCGGTGGTCGTCGAGCCCGTCGGTCGGGGCGAGGTCCATCGCCCCGAAGCGCCGCGGATCGTTGAAGGTCACCCGCGCGCCGCCCGCCATCTCCAGCACCACATGGTCGTGCTTGGCGGGCGCCGGGTGATCCACGTGAAACCGACCGAGCTTCACGCCCGAGACGGTCATCCGCCCCGACATGCCCAGATGCACGATCAGCGTCTCGCCGCTCTCCAGATCCGCGAGGATGTATTTCGAGCGTCGCCGCAGCCGCTCCACCCGCTGCCCCGTCAGCCGCTCGGCCATCCTTTCGGGAAAGGGCCAGCGCAGGTCGGGCCGGTTCACATGGGCGGCTTCGATCACCGCCCCCTCCATCGCGGGCACGAGCCCGCGGCGAACCGTCTCGACCTCCGGCAATTCGGGCATGGGTTCTTTCTTTCGTCCGGCGCGGCCTATATGCCGCCATTGAGCCCTATCAAGGCATCGCAGCGGCACGGGACAAGACCCTTGAGCGAAGACCAGACCACCCATTTCGGCTACCAGACGGTGCGCGAGGACGAAAAGGCCGAGCGCGTGCGCGGCGTCTTCACCTCCGTGGCCTCGCGCTACGACGTGATGAACGACGTCATGTCGGGCGGCGTCCACCGGCTGTGGAAGGACGCGATGATGGATTGGCTGGCGCCGCGCCCCGGCCAGCGCCTGCTCGACGTGGCCGGCGGCACGGGCGACGTGTCGTTCCGCTTTCTCAAGCGCGCCGGGCGCGGCCATGCCACGGTCTGCGACCTGACCGAATCCATGCTGGTCGAGGGCCGCAAGCGGGCCGAGGCCGAGCGGCTGGAGGAGAGCCTCGACTGGGTGGTGGGCGACGCCATGGCCCTGCCCTTTCCCGACAACAGCTTCGACGTCTACACGATCAGCTTCGGCATCAGGAACGTCACCCGCCCGCAAAAGGCGCTCGACGAGGCCTACCGCGTGCTGCGCCCCGGCGGGCGGCTGATGGTGCTCGAGTTCAGCCAGATCCCCAACGAGATGATGCAGAAGGTCTACGACCTCTACAGCTTCAACATCATCCCCGCGATGGGCCAGCTCATCGCCAATGACCGCGACAGCTACCAGTATCTCGTGGAATCGATCCGCCGCTTTCCTAATCAGGAGAGCTTTCTCGGCATGGTCGAGGCGGCGGGCTTCGAGCAGGCGAAGTATCGCAACCTCACCATGGGCGTCGCCTGCCTGCATTCGGGATGGAAGCTCTGAGGGGGCCGCACAACCTCGTCCGGCTGATCCGCACCGGCGCCACCTTCGAGCGCACCGGCGCGATGGCCGTGGTGCTCGACGCGATGGACGCGCCGAAGCCCCTGCGCGTGGCGATCCGGCTCTTCGCCGCGCCCTTCCGCTGGCTCGGCTACGAGGGCGATCCGGCCATGCCGCCCGCCACCCGCGCCATCACCGCTCTGGGCCCGGCCTATATCAAGTTCGGCCAGATCCTCTCGACCAGACCGGACGTGGTGGGCGACGAGCTTGCCGTGCAGCTGCGCGTGCTGCAAGACAGCCTGCCGCCCTTTCCCACCGCGCAGGCCAAGCGCGCGATCGCGATCGAGCTGGGCCAGCCGGTGGACCGGCTGTTTTCCGAGTTCTCGGAGCCCGTCGCCGCCGCCTCCATCGCGCAGGTGCACCGCGCCAAGCTGGCCGAGACGGGCGAGACGGTGGCGGTCAAGGTGCTGCGCCCGGGCATCGAAAAGGCCTTCCGCCGCGACATCGAGGCCTTCTATTTCGCCGCGCGGATGATCGAGCGGCTCTCGCCCGCCTCGCGCCGGCTGCGGCCGGTCGAGGTCATCGCGCATTTCGAAAGCGTGGTGCTGGGCGAGCTCGACCTGCGGCTCGAAGCGGCCTCGGCGGCCGAATTTTCCGCCAACACCGCCAAGGATGAGGGCTTCGAGGTGCCGGTGCTGCGCTGGCATCTCTCGGGCCGCCGCGTCATGACGATGGGCTGGATCAATGGCATCGGCGCGGCCGAGGTGGCGCAGATCGACGCCGCGGGCCATGACCGCAAGCGCCTCGCCGCCCGCGTGCTGCAGCTCTTTCTCGCCCATGCGCTGCGCGACGGCTACTTTCACGGCGACATGCATCAGGGCAACCTCAAGGTCGGCCCCGACGGCACGCTGATCGCGCTCGATTTCGGGATCATGGGGCGGATCGACGAATACACCCGCCGGGTCTATGCCGAGATCATCTTCGGCTTCATCCGCAAGGATTACCGCCGCGTCGCCGAGGTGCATTTCGAAGCGGGCTACGTCCCCGCCGACCGCGACGTGGACGCCTTCGCCTCCGCGCTGCGCGCCGTGGGCGAGCCGATCTTCGGCATGGATGCGAGCCGGATCTCCATGGCGCGGCTCTTGAACTACCTGTTCGAGGTGACCGAGCGCTTCGGTATGGAAACCCGCACCGAGCTGATTCTCCTGCAGCGCACCATGGTGGTGGTCGAGGGCGTGGCGCGCACGCTCGATCCGCATATCAACATCTGGGAAGCCTCGCGCCCGGTGGTCGAGGATTACATCCGCGAAAGCATCGGCCCCAAGGCCGTGGCCCGCGATCTGGGGCGCACGGTGCAGGTGCTCTCGCGCTTCGGCCCGCGCCTGCCCGCCCTGGCCGAGGCGGCGCTGGTGCGCCAGTCCCACCCCGAGCCCGAGCCGCGCCGCCGCGATCTGCCGCCGATCGGCTGGATCGCCGTGGGGGCGGCGCTGACGGCGGCGGCGGGCTGGGTTGCCTCGCTGGTCTAGAGCGCCTCGCGCAGCGCGGTGACCGCGCCCGAGGCCACCTCGCCGCCCCCCTCGATCACCAGCATCGGCCCCGCCTCGCCAAGCCGCACCTCGCGCACCCGCCCATAGGTCTCGACCACCGCGCGCCCGATCTCCTCGCCCTCGGCAAGGCTCACCAGCTCGAAGCCATAGGCGCCGTCGGGCAGGGTGTAGCCATCCGAATCCACCCCGGTCCAATCGAGGCCCTGCGCCCCCGCCGGCACGGCCCGCCGGGCAACTTCGCGCCCCGTGGCGTCCGTCACCACCAGTTCGCCCGCATCGGCGCCGATCTGCGTCTCGAGCTCGAGCGGGATCGGCGCGCCGTCGAACAGCGCGGGCATCGGCGCGCGCGCCTCGCGCCCGACCCAGCCCGCGATGTCGGACAGGCCGCCCGCATTCATCCCCGCCGCCAATGCGGCGAGCGCGTCATTGGTCTTCACCTGCTGCTCAACGCCCGAGAAGGTGGCGAGCTGCACCGCGTAATCGGCCGAATCCATCGGCTCCAGCGGGTCCTGGTTGCGGATCTGCGCGGTGAGCATCGTCAGGAACATGTCGAAATCCGAGGCGCTGTCCGTGCCCGCACCGCCGGTCGTCGGAGCAGGCATCGTGTTGGCCGTGGCGGCATCCGAAATGAGGGTCATGCTGAACTCCTACATGCGAAGATCGAGACCGGCGCCGACGGGGCCGGATGAAGGGATGGGCGCGGCGGGGGTCTCGTCCTCCGCGTCCTGTAATGGCGGCCCAGCCCCGGCGCCGGATCGGGCGCGCTCCGCGCCGCCGCTCCGGTCATGCGCGCCATTCTGCCCGCCAAAACCGAGATCGACCGAGCGATAGCCCATCGCCCGGAAGTCCTGCGCCAGCTCGTGCAGGTGGCGGCGCAGCAGCTCCGAGGTCTCGGACCGCTCGGCGGTGATGACGAGGCTGATCCTGTCGCCATCGGTCTGCAGCTGCAGCGCGACGCGGCCAAGCTCCTCCGGATCGAGCCGGATCTCGATCCGCCCCTCGGCCGTGCCGGTGATCGCGGCGGCGAGCTGCTGCGCCACCGGCGGCGGGCTCGACGGCCCCGGCCCGGGCCGCGGATCGGCCCCGGGCGCGCGATCGACCGCCATCGTGGCTGAAGGGCCGGGCAGCGCCGCTTCGAAGCCCCCCGCTTCGCCCAAAGAGGCTTGGGGGGCGGGTGGCTCGCCTCGCGGATCAGGCGCGGGTGAAGGCGCCATGATCGGAGCGGCCTGCATGGCGGGCCGCGCCGTTACGTCAGGCACCGGCTTCACGGGCCATGGCCTGACATCGCCGGGCGGCGTGGCGGCAAGCGCCGGGGCCCGCGCCTGGGTGGGCTCGACCACCGCGGCGCGATCTGGCCGGGGCAAGGCATCGGACCGCTCCGGGGGCAAGGCCGCCATTCGCGCAAGCCCGCCGCCGGGCAAGTCCAACTCACGCCACGGCGCGGGCCGGTCCGCATATGAGCCCTCGATGCGCGAAACGGGCCATGTATTCCTTGCGCTGGCCTCCGCCCCCGCAGGCGGTACCGCCTCTCTCCCCTTGCCCTGCCTCATGGCAGAAAAGGCTTCGAAACGTGCCCCTTCCACGACCGGCTGCCCGGTCGAAACCTCCGAAGTCACGAAACCGGCGCGCGGCGGCACGGCGCTGGATCGCCCCTCGCCCACAGCGCGGGATCGCACGGCGCGCGGCTCGGGTCTTGCGGCATCATCATCGCGCGAAATGGTCTTCTCCGTGCTTGAAGATATCGCAGCCGGACGCGGGTTCTCGCCGTTTGGAGCCGGAGGAAGGGAGGCATCCCGCATCGGCCACGCCACCGAGGAAACCGGCGCTGGCACCAGCCGCGCAGCGCGTGGCTCCGGCAAACCCGGCTCGCCCCCCTCCTCCGGCTGGCCGATGCCCCCCGGCGCCCGAACCATGGAGAAAGACCCCGCCTCGCGCGCAATCGGCGCCTGCCGGTCAGCCTCGGGGGGCGAACCGAAAGCGATGTGAGGCAATGCCCGCTCCGGCTGGACCGCGCGCGCCCCGGCATCCATCGCCATCTCTTGCCGGATGGGCCGCGCATCGCTGACGCGCAGTTTCGCGTGTGCCGCGACACCCGGCAGGTTGGCCGCCGCCGGTCGCAGCGGAAGCCCCCCCTCCGCCTGCGCCCCGCGAGGCACAGGCGAAACCGACGCCACCCCCAATGGAACATCGGCCCGCCCGGGCAACGCCGGCGCTCCTTCAAGGTGCGCCGGCACAGCAGGCAGCGCGTGGTGCCTCATCACGGGACCGGGATCATCGCCCCGCCCCCCTCCGACATGCGCAGCCGGACCGATTTCCCGGCGCGCTGCTTGATCGGGCCGAACCTCGCCCCCCGGCATCCCCACCGGATCGGGCATCACCTTCGGAACCGGCGCAGACACCACGCGGGCCTCATCGCCGCCCTGCCCTGTCATCGGGCCGCCCGACGTTTCGGCCACCGGCGCCGCGATTGCCCGGGGCACGAGGACGGGCAAAGGGGCGTATGGCGGCCCATGCGAGGGGGCCGATGCGACGCTTTCGAGCGTAGCACGCCGCGCGTCACCTTCCATTGGCGCCTGCGCGCCCCGCTCCGTTGACCGAACGGCTGGCTTTGCAGGCAAAGCCTCTCGCGCCACCGGGAGGTGAGAGGATATGGGCCATTCGAGCGCGCCAGGGCCCGCCCCGCCAACGCCCCCGTCGCCGGGCAGCGCATCCGGCAGGGCGCGCGCGCTCGGCCGGGGCAAGCCGGGGGCATCGGACGGCATGAGAGCGGACGCCGCGCCTGTCTTCCCGAAAGGCACAGGGCGCAGGGCAACGGGGCCAGGCTCCTCTTCCGAATCAGCCATCTCACCGCCCGGCCATGCGCCTTCGTCATCTGCGGAAAGCGCCTGCTCTGCGCGTCCCTCCTCCGGTCGCGCAGCCGGGCCGTCGGTCAGGGGAACGACGCCCGGCACCGGCCCCTGCACGGCCCCCGCCCGCATCCTTGCGAACAGGGCCGAGAAATCCGTCTGAAGCGCCGATTCGGCGGCAACATCGGACCGGACCGGCATCGGGGCTGCGTGGTACCCCGAAGGAAGCGGGTTGAACATGCACGGTCCTTTCCGGGCGGCGGCTCGGGGGCAAGATGACAGAGAAGGCTTACCGTATATTTACCGGCCCGGCGGATTGTCGGGCGCGTCGCCATTCCAAAGGAACGCGCCCATGACCCCTTTCGACCTTTCGCCGATTGCCGCCCCTCTCCCCCGCCCCGGCCCCGCCGGCGCGGCGCCAAGGGGCGGTGCCGCGCCGGACGATCCGGCGTGGCAGGCCGCCAAAGCGCTCGAGACCGGCTTTCTCTCCGAGCTTCTGCGCCTGTCCGATCCCGGCGCCCCGGAGACCGGCTTCGGCGGCGGCGCGGGAGAGGAGCAGTTCCGCTCCTTCCTGTTTCAGGCCCAGGCCGAGCGGATGGTCGAGGCGGGCGGGATCGGCCTTGCCGAGCGGCTCTATGCCGGCCTGTCGAAGGCCGCGCGATGAGCGGCCCCGCGACGATGCGGCTCGCGGCCCTGCTCGCGCGCGAGAAGGCGGCGCTGCTGGCGGGCGACATGGCCGAGCTGGGCGCGCTGGTCTCGCCCAAGCGCGCCGTCATGGCAGAGCTGGAGAAGGAGCTGGCCGAGACCGGCGCGCCCGCCGCCCTCGCCGATCTCGAACGCGATCTCGCCCATGTGGCGCGCCTGCTCGAAGCCGCGCTCGCGGGGCTGCGCGAGGGGCAGGCCCGGGCGCGGGCGCTGCGCGCCGCGCGCGGCGGCTTTGCCACCTATGACCGCGAGGGCCGGGCCGAGGCGGCGCCCGCGCCGGGCCGCGCGCTGCGGCACAAGGCCTGAACCGGGGCAGGTTCGAATCGAATGCGTCGCATTTCCCCTCTGGCGTTAGGCCCCGCTTAAACCCGGCCTGTCACAAAGGCCCCGTCTCCCGAACCGGGATGCACCGAAATGCGGCGGGGGGAACCCTCCGGTCCGCGCATAGTCAGTACGGCTGTCAGCAGCCCCGCCAGCCGGGGTCTTGATCGAAACCCGGCGTGCGATGGCCGCCGAGCTTTAGGACCACACACACATGTCCAGCATTCTGACCAACAACGGCGCGATGGTCGCGCTGCAGACCCTCAAGGGGATCAACTCCGATCTCTCCAAGACCCAGACCGAGATCTCGACCGGCAAGTCGGTCTCCTCGGCCAAGGACAACTCGACGGTCTGGATCACCTTGGCGTTAGAGGAATAGGCGCGCTGCGTCTGGATCAGCTGGGTCAGCTCGGAGGCGACGTCGACGGTCGATTCCTCGCGCGCGAAGCCGACGATGTCGCCGGTCGGCCCGTCGCCCGCGTTCCACAACAGCATCTCGCCGCTTTCGCGGGTCAGCGAGTAGGATTGGCCGTCATGCGTTTCCAGCCCGTTGGAATTGGCGACGTCGACGAGCGGCACCTGGTAGATGCGGCGGCTCTCGCCATTGTCGTAATAGGCATGGACGAAGCCGCCCGGATCGACCTCCACCGAGGTCAGGTTGCCGGTCGCCGCCCCGTCGCGCCCGACCGAGAGCGGCGCGAAGACGCCCGCCAGCTGCGACAGCCCGCCCGAGACGCCGGGCAGGCCGACATCCATCTCGATCGGGCCGCCGGCCACGTCGATGCTGAACGTGCCGGTCGCGGGGTCGAAGGGGCCGCCGGTGATGGCGGTCATCGTGGCGAGGCTGCCGCCCGCGCCGCGGCTGTCGTCGAAGACCAGCGTGTATTCGCCCACCACCGCGTCGGCCGAGGCCCCGTCGGTGATCTGCAGGGTCCATTCGTTGCTCGGCGGCGCGCCGGCGGCCGGAACGGTCGGGGTGAAGGTCAGGCCGAGCTGCTGGGTGGTGCCGAGATTGTCGTAATATTCGACCGTCAGCTCCTCGGGCAGGCCGAGCGACTCCTCTTGCGTTTCGGTTGCGGGCAGGTTCACGGCGAGCGTCACCTCGGTGGTGGCGATGCCAGACAGCTCGCCCGCGGGCACGCGCACCGGTTGCAGCCCGCTGGCGGTGTCGCGCGGATAGGTGCCGATCGAACCGTCGAGCTCGGCCGGCCAGCCCAGCAGCGTCTGCCCGTCGGGGGTGCGCAGGTAGCCGTCCTCGTCGGCGCGGAACGAGCCGGTGGTGGTCAGGCGGAAATCCTCGCTGCCGCGCTCGCCCGCCATGACCGAGGAGCTGACCGGCAGAAAGCCGCGCCCGCGCACCGCGAGGTCGGTCGGGTTGGTGGTCGAGGAGAGCGCGCCGCTCTCGTCGATCAGCCTTTGCGAGGTGGCCGAGACGCCGCCGGCCACGTAGCGCCCCGAATCATTGCCCATCACCAGCGAATGGAAATCGGTGACCGCGCGGCGATAGCCGTAAGTGGCGGAATTGGCGATGTTGTCCGAGATCGTGGCCAGCCGGTGGGCATTGGCTGCGAGGCCGGAGACACCGGCGCTGAGGGAGGAGGAGATCGTCATGAAGGACCTTTCCGCTGAGACGGGAGAACAGGGTTGCCCGATGGCCTAGAGCAACAGGCTTAAGACGGTGCTAATGCCGCCGCAGCAGCGTGATCTCGAGGCGGTCGCTGCGCGGCGCGGCGGGGCCGTCGGCGGCGGGGCTGCGATCGCCGAGGCCGGTGACGCGGCGCATCCGCGACGGCGCCAGACCCGCCGCCTCGAGCGCGTCGCGCGCCGCCTCGGCCCGGCCAGAGGAAAGCCGCCAGACCGGGTTGTCGGCCAGAACGACGGGGCGCGCGGCCAGATGGGCCGAAACCGCGACCGGGTTGTCGACCAGCGCGGCGGTCTGCGCCACCAGGCCCAGCAGCGCCCGGGTGACCGGCAATGGCACGGTGTCGCCGGGCGGAAAGATCGGCGCGCCGGGCCGGGCGAAGATCTCGATCACCAGCCCCTCGTCGGTCAGCTTCGTCACCACGTGGCGCAGCGCCTTGCGCGCCACGAGGCTCTCGCCGCCGCGGCCGAGCAGCATCTCCTCGATCTCGCGCAGCGCCGCCACCTCGGCCGCCGCCGCGCCCTCGCCCGGGCGCAGGCGCGGCGGGCTTCGGTCGGGCGGCACGGCCCCGCGCAGCCCCATGTTGGAGCCGGTGCCCGACTGGCTCAGCGCGTCGCTCTGGTGCAGCGTGTCGCCGTTGAGCACGTCGGCGCCGCCGGCGGAGGTGCGGCTGATCGCGATGGTCGGCGCGAAGTAGTCGGCCAGCCCCTTGCGCTGCTGCTCGGTGGTGGCGTTGAGCAGCCACATCAGCATGAAGAAGGCCATCATGGCGGTGACGAAATCGGCATAGGCCACCTTCCAGGCGCCGCCATGATGCCCGCCCCCGGCGATGACCTTCTTGCGTTTGATGATGATCGGCGCGTTCTGTCCGGACATGCAGCTCCCCCTCGGCCCTGGATGGCCCCCGGGACAGGCGATAGCGCGGCGGCGTTAATCCGAGGTGTAGCGCGGGCGCGCCGCCGCCGGCGCGCGGCGCCGGGCGGGGCTGTTGCCAAGGGGGACAAAGCGGCGCGCGGGCGCGGGATCGCTGCCGCGCCGCCGGGCGGGCATGGGGGCCGCGTTCAGGTGCCGCGCGATCGGCGCGCCACCGGGGTGACCAGCGTCTCGGGGCGGCGGGCCTCGGCCGCCTCGAACAGCGAGAAGGTCTGGTTGACGTAGTTCACCGCGCCCGAGATCAGCTCGAGATATTCCACGAGTTCGGGCGTGCGCTGCGCCTCGACCATCGCCACCCCGCGATCCTGCGGCATCGTCTCGAAGCCGACATAGAACAGCGGGTCCCCGCGCGAGATCTTCAGGGGCTTTTCGGGCTCGTGCCATTCGAAGGCCCACATCAGGGGCCGCGGCCAGACATTGATCGGAAAGCGCCCGCCGAAGATCGTGCCGGGCAGCGGGTTCGGGGTGTAGTGCATGAAGGGCGAGACCTGGCTGAGATAGACCGGCGCGTCGCACAGGAAGACGTAAGGCAGCGCCAGCTGCAGCGTTGGCACGCCCTTGTGGCGCCATTCGGCCTCCGAGACGACATGCAGCTTTTCGCCGAGCTTGGAGCCGCGGATCGCGCTTGCCGGGCCGCTCAGGTTGCGCAGGCGCGGCGCGCCCTTCTCGTCGCGGTCGAAGCCGACATTGATGTCGAAGGGGCAGCGGATCAGGAAATAGCGGCTTTCGAGATTGATCACCGCCGGGCAGCGCGAGGCCGACTTGGCGTGGCGCCGGTCGAGATCGGTCGAGCGGACCCGCTCGGGCGGGGCGTAGATCAGGCCGCCCTTGGTTTCGCTCAGACACCAGCCGACCGTGACGGGGCCGGTCCCGGGGCCGGGATCAGAGGGGGGCGCGAGGCTGACGGAGATCTGCATGAGTGGACCTTTCGATGGCCTGCCGGTCTGGCCTTGGCATTCGATGAAGCAGAATGCGCGGCCCCGGCCCGCGCTGTCAAAGCCCGATCGAGCCTAAATGGGCGCAAAGAGGCCCTCCCAACACAATCTGAGACCGACGAGCACCACCATGACATACATCACCGGGTAGAAGATCTCGGCCCGCATCCGGCGGACCACCCACGCGCCCGACAGCGTCGCCACCACCGCCAGCGGCAGCAGCGCCGCGGCGGCGATGAGATTGGTGGCGTCGAACTGGCCCAGCGCGGCGTAGGGGATCACCTTGATGAGGTTGACCACCGCGAAGAAGATCACGCTGGTGCCGGTGAAGAGCTTTGGATCGAGCCTGAGCGGCAGCGCATAGACCTGAAAGGGCGGGCCGCCCGCATGGGCGACGAAGCTGGTATAGCCCGCCAGCGTCGCCCAGAGCGAGGCGCGGGCCGCGTTCTGCGGCCGGGGCGCGGCGCGGCGGGTCTGCCCCGAGAGGAGCCAGCGCGCCGAGAAGGCCAACGCCACCACCCCGACGATCAGCCGCACCATCGCATCCGACACCAGCGCTGCCGTCAGCCAGCCGATGCCGATGCCCAGCGCCGCGCCGGGCAGCATCCGCTTCAGGGTCGCCATGTGATACTGCCCGCGCCAGGCCCAGAGGCTGATCGCGTCCATCACCAGAAGGATCGGCAGCAGGATGCCCGCCGCCTGCACCGGCGGGATCGCCAGCGCCATGATCGGCACGCCCAGGAGCGCCAGAGCGCCGCCCAGGCCCCCCTTGGAAAGCCCGACCAGCACCACCGCGACGCAGCCCGCCAGAAGCGCCCAAGGGTCGGAGAAGACGAAATCCTGCATGATGACCGCCGCGCGCGCCCTCAGAACGCCGCTTGCGCGACCTCCTCGCGCGAGGGGATCGCATCGGCCGCGCCGTGCCGCCCGACCTTGAGCGCGCCCGCTTGCGTGGCCAGCTTCAGCGCCGCTTGCATCTCCAGCCCCTCGGACAGCCCGGCGAGCAGGTAGCCGGTGAAGGTGTCGCCCGCGCCGGTGGTGTCGACCGCCTCGACGCGCGGCGCATCGACATGGTGCCGCGCGCCGGTCGCCGTCTCGATCCAGTCGCAGCCCGCGGCGCCCAGCGTCACCACCACCTGCGGCACCGGCAGCTCCTCGATCGGCGTGCCCAGCGCCTGCGAGAGCTGCTGCGCCTCGACCTCGTTGAGCACCAGAAGATCGAGATGCGGCAGCACCGCACGCACCGCCCCGGCCTCGAAGGGGGCGGCGGCATAGACGACCCTGAGCCCGCGCGCCCGCGCCTGCGCCGCCGCCTCGACCTGGCCGTTGGTCTCGTTTTGCGTGATGAGCAGATCGCCCGGATCGGCCTTGTCCAGAGCCTGTTTCACGGCGTCGAGATCGATCTCGCGATTGGCGCCGGGAAAGAGCGTGATGGCGTTCTCGGCCCGTGCATCGACGGCGATGATCGCATGGCCCGACGGCCCTTCGCGGCGCTGCACATGGGCGCAATCGACGCCGTAGCTCTCCAGCCGTTCGACCATCCAGCCGCCATCGGCGCCCACGGCCCCCAGATGCGCGATCCGCGCGCCCGCGCGCGCCGCCGCCACCGACATGTTCGCCCCCTTGCCGCCCAGCCCGTAGGTCAGCGCGGTCGCGGCCAGCGTCTCGCCCGGCGCGGGGATATGCGGCACCGCATAGACGTGATCGGCATTGATCGAGCCCAGGTTCCAGATCATGCGCGCCTCGCCTTGCAAGCGGCCATGACGGCCATGTTGACGATGTCGTTCACGGTCGAGACGGTCGAGCAGATCTGGATCGGCTTGTCGACGCCGGACAGGATCGGGCCGATCACCGTGGCCCCCGCCATCTCCTGCATCAGCTTCACGGAGATCGAGGCCGAGTGCCGCGCCGGGACCACAAGCACGTTGGCCGGGCCGGTGAGCCGCGAGAAGGGATAGTTCTCCTGCCCGCGTGCGTTCAGCGCGACATCGACGGTCATCTCGCCCTCATATTCGAAATCGACCCCGCGGCGATCGAGCACCGAAGCCGCCACATGCATCTTGGTCGCACGCTCGGAGACCGGGTAGCCGAAGGTCGAGAAGCTGACGAAGGCGACACGCGGCTCCAGCCCCAGCTCACGCGCCACCTGCGCGCCCTGCGTCGCGATGTCGGCGAGATCCTCCTCGTCGGGCCATTCATGCACCAAGGTATCGGCGATGAGCACGATCCGCCCGTTATGCATCACCACCGAAACGCCGACCGCGCCGTCATGGGGGCCTGCGTCGAAGACGTGGTTCACCAGCTCCATCACATGCGCCGATTTGCGAGTGGCACCGGTGATCATGCCGTCGCCATGCCCATGCGCCAGCATCAGCGCGGCAAAGACATGCCTGTCGCGCCCGGCGAGGCGGTGGATGTCGTGCTGGTCGAGCCCCTTGCGCTGCAACCGCTTGTAGAGAAACGCCTTGTAGGTATCGAGATGGGGCGTGTTGGCGGCGTTGACGACCTCAAGCTCGGAGGCCGCTTCGGCCATGCCCTCGGCGGCGAGCTTCTCGGCCACGTCGGCCTCGCGCCCCACCACCAACGCCTTGCCGAAGCCCGAACGCTGGTACTGCACCGCGGCGCGCAGCACCCGCGGATCGTCGCCCTCGGCGAAGATCATGGTGGCCTGCGCCGCGCGGGCGCGGGCGTTGAGGCCGCGCAGCACGCTGGCCGTCGGGTCCATCCGGCCCATCAGCGCGTGCTCGTATTGCTGCATGTCCTCGATCTCGCGCCGCGCCACGCCGGTCTCCATGCCGGCGCGGGCGACGGCGGGGGGAATGCGGTGAATGAGCCGCGGGTCGAAGGGCGTCGGGATGATGTAGTCGCGCCCGAAGCTCAGCTTCTGGCCATAGGCGACGGCCACCTCGTCGGGCACCTCCTCGCGCGCCAGCGCGGCCAGCGCCTCGGCGCAGGCGATCTTCATCTCGTCGTTGATCGCGCGGGCGTGGATGTCGAGCGCGCCGCGGAAGAGGTAGGGAAAGCCCAGCACGTTGTTGACCTGGTTGGGGTAGTCCGAGCGCCCGGTCGCCACGATCGCGTCCTCGCGCACCTCATGCGCCTCCTCGGGCGTGATCTCGGGGTCGGGGTTGGCCATGGCGAAGATCACCGGGTTCGGCGCCATGGACTTCACCATCGCCTGCGTCACCGCCCCCTTGGCCGAGACGCCGAGAAACACGTCGGCCCCGTCCATCGCCTCTTCGAGCGTCCTGAGCGGGGTGTCGGCGGCATGGGCCGATTTCCACTGGTTCATGCCCTCGCTGCGGCCCTGCCAGATCACGCCCTTGGTGTCGCACATGATGCAGTTGTCGTGCTGCGCGCCCATCGCCTTCAGCAGTTCGAGACAGGCGATGCCCGCGGCACCCGCGCCATTGAGCACGATGCGCACATCCTCGATCTTCTTGCCCGAGATGTGCAGCGCGTTGATCAGGCCGGCGGCGCAGATCACCGCCGTCCCGTGCTGGTCGTCATGAAAGACGGGGATGTCCATCTCTTCCTTCAGGCGCTGCTCGATGATGAAGCATTCGGGCGCCTTGATGTCCTCGAGATTGATGCCGCCGAAGCTCGGCCCCATCAGCTTCACCGCTTCGCAGAAGGCGTCCGCATCCTCGGTGTCGAGCTCGAGGTCGATCGAGTTCACGTCGGCGAAGCGCTTGAACAGCACCGACTTGCCCTCCATCACCGGCTTGGAGGCCAGCGCGCCGAGATTGCCGAGGCCCAGAACGGCGGTGCCGTTCGAGATCACCGCGACGAGGTTGCCCTTGTTGGTGTAGTCATAGGCGGTCTCCGGCGCCTGGGCGATCGCTTCGCAGGGGATGGCGACGCCTGGGCTGTAGGCGAGGCTCAGGTCGCGCTGGGTGGTCATGGGGACAGTGGCCGTCACCTCCCACTTGCCCGGGCTGGGGGCCTCGTGGAAGTTCAGCGCGTCCTCGCGCGTGAAACGGGGTTTGGCCATTCTGTCGTCCCTCCTGCCTTTGGACGGACAGGCATAGCGGGATGCTGCGGCGCGGCGCAACGCCCTAGCGTCAGCGCGGCTGCGGGGTTTCGCACGGAGCCCGCAAAAGCTAGTGTCGCGCCGCTGCACCCCCGGGAGAGACGCATGAACACGCAAGCCGGCACCGTGACGCCGATGATGGCGCAGTATCTGGAGATCAAGGCGGCGCATGGCGACGCGCTGCTGTTCTACCGGATGGGCGATTTCTACGAGATGTTCTTCGACGACGCGGTGGCGGCGGCAGAGGCGCTCGACATCGCGCTGACCAAGCGCGGCAAGCATATGGGGCAGGACATCGCCATGTGCGGCGTCCCCGTCCATGCGGCCGAGAGCTATCTTCTCACGCTCATCCGCAAGGGCTTTCGCGTGGCCATCGCCGAGCAGCTCGAAGACCCGGCGGAGGCCAAGAAGCGCGGCTCGAAATCGGTGGTGAAGCGCGACGTGGTGCGCCTCGTCACCCCCGGCACGCTGACCGAGGAGAGCCTTCTGGACGCGCGGCGGCACAATTTCCTCGCCGCCTTCTCCGAACTGCGCGAGGATTGCGCCCTGGCCTGGGTCGACATCTCCACCGGCGCGCTGTCGGTGCTGGGCTGCGAGAGGCTGGCGCTGGGCCCGGAGCTGGCGCGGCTTACCCCGCGCGAGCTTCTGGTCGAGGACAGCATGGAGCAGGCGCTCGGCGAGGTCACGGAGGGCTTCGATCTTTCGGTCACGCCGCTGCACCGGGGCGCCTTCGACAGCGCGGGCGGAGCGAAGCGGCTCGCCGCGCTGTGGCAGGTCGCCTCGCTCGACGCCTTCGGATCGTTCTCGCGCGCCGAGATCTCCGCCATGGCGGCGCTGGTCGAGTATCTGGAGCTGACGCAGAAGGGCAAGCTGCCGCTTCTGCGCCCGCCGCAGCAGGAGGCGCGGATGTCGGCGATGCGGATCGACGCCGCGACGCGCCGCTCGCTGGAGCTGACCCATGCGATGGGCGGCGGGCGCGACGGCTCGCTCCTGCATGCAATCGACCGCACCGTGACGGCGGGCGGCGCGCGGCTTCTGGAGCGGCGCGTGGCCTCGCCCTCGTGCAATCTCGACACCATTTCGGCGCGGCAGGAAACGGTGGCGCATCTGGTGGGCGAGGACCGGCTGCGCGAGGATCTGCGCCGCCATCTGCGCGGCGCGCATGATCTCGACCGGGCGCTGTCGCGCCTCGCACTCGACCGGGGCGGCCCGCGCGACATGGCGGCGATCCGCGCGACGCTCGACGTCGCCGACGAGATCGGCGCGCTGGCCGAAGGGCGCGACCTGCCCGCCCCGCTGGCCGAAGCGGTGCGCGATCTGTCGGGGCATGCGGCGCTGCACGAGCTGCTCGACCAGGCGCTGGTGGCCGAGCCGCCGCTTCTGGCGCGCGATGGCGGCTTTGTCGCCTCGGGCTATGACGAGGAGCTCGACGAGGCGCGGCGCCTGCGCGACGAGGGGCGCGGCGTGATCGCGGGGATGCAGGCGGAGTATGCCGCCGAGACCGGCATCCAGAGCCTGAAGATCAAGCACAACAACGTGCTGGGCTACTTCATCGAGACCACGGCCACCCATGCCGCCAAGATGCTCGCCCCGCCGCATTCGGAGCGCTTCATCCACCGCCAGACCACGGCGAACCAGGTCCGCTTCACCACGGTCGAGCTCAACGAGATCGAAACCCGCATCCTCAATGCGGGCGGCCATGCGCTGGAGCTGGAAAAGCGGGTCTTCGACAGGCTGAAAGGCTCGATTCTCGACGCCGCCGGACCCTTGGGCCAGCTCGCGCGGGCGCTGTCGGAGATCGATCTGGCCTGTGGCCTTGCCGATCTGGCGCGCGGCGCCGACTGGTGCCGCCCCCGGCTCGACGACAGCCGCGCGTTTCACGTGGAGGCCGGGCGGCATCCGGTGGTGGAACAGGCTCTGCGCCGGGCCGGTGAGAGCTTTGTCGGCAATGATTGCGATCTGGGCGACGCGCCCTTGTGGCTGCTCACCGGGCCCAACATGGCGGGCAAATCGACCTTCCTGCGGCAGAACGCGCTGATCGCCGTTCTGGCGCAGATCGGCAGCTTCGTGCCCGCGGCTGCGGCGCATATCGGCATCGTCAGCCAGATCTTCAGCCGGGTCGGCGCGTCGGACGATCTGGCGCGGGGGCGCTCGACCTTCATGGTCGAGATGGTCGAGACGGCGGCGATCCTCAACCAGGCCGATGACCGCGCGCTGGTCATCCTCGACGAGATCGGGCGCGGCACGGCGACCTATGACGGGCTGTCGATCGCCTGGGCGGTGCTGGAGCATCTGCACGAGGTCAATCGCTGCCGCGGCATCTTTGCCACCCATTACCACGAGATGACCCAGCTTGCCGCCAAGCTCGACGGCGTGGCGACGGCCACGGTCGCGGTGCGCGAATGGCAGGGCGAGGTGATCTTTTTGCACGAGGTGCGCCGCGGCACGGCGGATCGCAGCTACGGCGTGCAGGTGGCGCGGCTGGCGGGGCTGCCGGCTTCGGTGGTCGACCGCGCGCGGGTGGTGCTTCAGGCGCTCGAACAAGGCGAGAGCGAGGGGCCGGGCCGCGGGGCGCGGCAGGCGCTGATCGACGATCTGCCGCTCTTCGCCGCCGTGCCGCCGGCGCCGCAGCCCGGCCCTGCGGCCGCCTCGCCGGTCGAGGAGCGGCTGCGCGGGGTGCAGCCGGACGAGCTTTCGCCGCGCGAGGCGCTGGAGCTGCTCTACGAGCTGCGGGGGCTTTTGCCCTCTGCCTCGTCATGACGGCAAAAAGAAAGGCGCGGCCCTGAGGGCCGCGCCTTTGAAACCGTTCAAATATCACTTGCCCCACCAACGGGCAGGCGGCCCGGAAGTTCCGGAAAATTATCAGCTTTCCTTAAAGGAAGACACGCCGACCTGCGCCGGGCGCAGCAGCCGATCGTGCAGCAGGAAGCCTTGCGCCGCGACCTGGATGATCTCGCCCGCCTTGGTCCCCGGCACCGGGGCCTCGAACATCGCCTGATGCACCTGCGGGTCGAACTTGTCGCCGACCTGCGGCGCGACCGGGTGGATGCCGTGCTTCTTGAAGACGCTCAGAAGCTCGCGCATGGTCAGCTCGATCCCCTCGATCAGCGCCTTTTGCGCCTCGCGCTGGTCTTCGGCGATCGCGCCGAGCGCGCGCTCGAGATTGTCATGCACCGGAAGCAGATCACGCGCGAGCTTGGAGCCGCCGTAATTCTCGGCCTCGCGCCGGTCGCGCTCGGCCCGCTTGCGGGTGTTCTCGGCATCGGCCAGCGCGCGGATGAAGCGGTCGCGGATCTCGTCGCGTTCGCGCTTGAGAATCTCCAGATCGTCCGAGCCTTCGGCGGCTTCGGCGCTCACCTCGCCGTTTTCGTCGACCTCTGCGGCCAGCTCGTCGAGGCTGCGCGGTTCGTCTTGCTCTGCCATTTGCTGTCTTTCCCTTCAGGAGCGGTCGGAGACGAGGCGCCCGACCAGCTGTGCTGTGTAGTCCACGATGGGCACGATCCGCCCGTAATTGAGACGGGTCGGGCCGATGACGCCCACGGCGCCGATGATCTTACGGTCGGCGTTCATATAAGGAGAAACGACCAGAGAGGAACCCGAAAGTGAGAAAAGCTTGTTCTCGGAGCCGATGAAGATGCGCACCCCGTCGCCCTCCTCGGCCAGATCGAGGAACTGCGCCAGATCGCGCTTGCGTTCGAGATCGTCGAAGAGCGATCGGATCCGGTCGAGATCCTCGGCCTCGGCGGTCTCGCCCAGAAGATTGCCGCGTCCCCGCACGATCAGTCTTTCGCCCTGCTCGCCCGGATTGACCCATGTGGCGAGACCGGATTCGACCAGATCTGCGGCGAGCCGGTCGATCTCCTGCCGCCGCGCCGCGATCTCGCGCGAGATCACGCCCGCCAGTTCGCGCAGCGTGTGCCCCCCGGCGATGGCATTGAGGAAATTCGCGGCCTCGCGCATCGAGGAGGGCGTCTGACCGGCGGGCGGGGTGAAGATGCGGTTCTCGACATGGCCATCGGCGAAGACCAGCACGACGAGGGCGCGCTCGGGCGCCAGCGAGACGAACTCGACATGCTTGATCGGCGCCTCGTGCTTGGGCGTCAGCACCAGCGAGGCGCCATGGGTGATCCCCGACAGCGCATGGCCCACCCGGTCGAGCAACGCGGCCACGTCGCCATCGGCCTCCTCCATAGAGCGGTCGATGCGGCGCCTGTCCTCGCCATCAAGATCGCCGACCTCGAGCAGCCCGTCGACGAACATGCGCAGCCCCGACTGGGTCGGGATGCGGCCGGCGCTGACATGCGGGCTCCCCAGAAGGCCCAGATGTTCGAGATCCTGCATGGTGTTGCGGATCGTCGCGGCCGAGACCTTCTCGGACATGTGGCGCGTCAGGCTGCGCGAGCCGACGGGGGCGCCGGTTTCGAGATAGCCCTCGACCACGCGGCGGAACACCTCGCGGGAGCGGTCGTTCATATCCTCGATTCGGGGCGATCTGTCTGGCATCGCGGGCTCGGGTCCTCATGGGGGCACGGCACATTAGGGGCGGCACCGGGCCAAGGTCAATGCGGGCCCATGCCCATGTTGGATTTGGGTCGGTCTGGACTTGGGCCGGCCTTGGATTTGGGGCGGGCAAGGCGTATGCGCAAGCCCGATACATGAAAGGATGAGACCATGCGCCCCTCCGGCCGGACCAATGACGCGCTGCGCGACGTCGAGATCGAAACGGGCTTCAACCGCCATGCGGAAGGCTCCTGCCTGATCCGCGTCGGCCATACCCATGTGATCTGCACCGCCACCGTGGAAGAGCGCGTCCCGCCCTTCAGGCGCAATTCGGGCCAGGGCTGGGTCACGGCGGAATACGGCATGCTGCCGCGCGCCACCAACAGCCGCATGCGGCGCGAGGCCAAGGCGGCGCAATCGGGCCGCACGCAGGAGATCCAGCGCCTGATCGGGCGCAGCTTGCGCGCGGGCGTCGATTTCCACGCTCTGGGCGAGCGGCAGATCACCATCGATTGCGACGTGATCCAGGCCGATGGCGGCACGCGCTGCGCGGCGATCACCGGCGGCTGGGTGGCCATGAAACTGGCAGTGCAGAAGCTGATGACCGCGGGGCTGGTCAAGACCGATCCGCTGGCCGATCCGGTCTCCGCGGTGAGCTGCGGTCTCTATGCCGGGCAACCCGTGCTCGATCTCGACTATCCCGAGGACAGCGAAGCGGGTGTCGACGGAAACTTCGTCATGTCGGGCGCGCGGCTGATCGAGGTGCAGATGTCGGCCGAAGGCTCGACCTTTTCACGCGAGCAGATGGGGCAGCTTCTCGATCTGGCGGAAGCGGGCTGCGCCGAGCTGGCCCGCAAGCAGCTCGGGGCGGTGGCCTGATGCGCCGGTTCACCGAGACGTCGCTTGTCGTCGCCACGCATAACGCGGGCAAGCTCGACGAGTTTCGCGCGCTTCTGTCGCCCTTCGGCGTTACCGTGACGGGCAATGCCGACCATGGCCTGCCCGAACCCGAGGAGACCGAAACGACCTTTGTCGGCAATGCCCGCATCAAGGCGCGCGCGGCGGTGGCGGCGACCGGTCTGCCGGCGCTTGCCGATGACAGCGGGCTGGAGGTCTTTGACCTGGGTGGACGCCCCGGCGTTCATACCGCCGATTGGGCCGAAACCGGCGAAGGCCGCGATTTTGACATTGCCATGAAGCGGGTGCATGACGAGCTCCTGGCCTCCGGCGCCCCGGCGCCGCACCGCGCGCGGTTCTGCTGCACGCTCGTACTGGCCTGGCCCGACGGGCACGAGGAGATCTTCGAAGGCCATGCCGGGGGCGAGGTGATCTGGCCCATGCGCGGGGCGCGCGGGCATGGCTACGACCCGATCTTCGTCCCCGAGGGGCACGACGTCACCTTTGCGCAGATGGATGCCGATACGAAGAACGCGATGAGCCACCGCGCGCGCGCCGTGGAAAAGCTTCGAGGCTGTTTTGGCTGAGACCTTGCAGAACTGGCAGCGGGGCGGGTTCGGGCTCTATCTGCATTGGCCCTTCTGCCAGGCGAAGTGTCCCTATTGCGACTTCAACAGCCATGTGGCGCAGTCGATCGATCAGGACCGCTGGGCCGCGGCCTATCTTAAGGAGATCGACCGGCTGGCCGAAGAGACCGGAGACCGGATCCTCGGATCGGTCTTCTTCGGTGGCGGCACGCCGAGCCTCATGGAGCCGCGGATCGTCGGGCAGATCCTCGATCGGATCGGACGGCGCTGGCGGCTGCGCAATGATTTCGAAGTGACCTTGGAGGCGAACCCCACCTCGATCGAGGCGGACCGCTTTGCGGGCTACAGGACGGCCGGGGTCAACCGTGTCTCCATGGGGATGCAGGCGCTGAACGATGCCGATCTGAAGCGGCTCGGACGCCTGCATAGTGTCGATGAAGGCCTGCAGGCCTTCGATATCGCCCGATCTGCCTTCGAGCGGGTCAGCTTCGATCTCATTTATGCCCGGCAGGACCAGACACCGGAAGACTGGGCCGCCGAGCTGCAACGTGCGCTCGGGCTTTGCGCCGATCACCTGTCGCTCTACCAGCTGACGGTGGAGGACGGGACGGCCTTCGGGGATCGTCTGGCGCGCGGCGGTCTTCGCGGTCTGCCTGACGAAGACCACGCGGCAGACATGTATGAGATTACGCAGAAGCTTGCCTCTGCCGCGGGGCTACCCGCCTATGAGATTTCGAACCATGCCGTGTCGGGCGCGGAAAGCCGGCACAACCTGATCTACTGGCGGGCCGGAGACTGGCTCGGCATCGGGCCGGGCGCGCATGGCCGTCTGACCTTTGATGTCGGACGCTGGGCGACCGAGGCTCCGAAAGCTCCCGGCGCTTGGCTGAAGGGTGTCGAGACCGGTTCGGGCGGCGAGCTTGACCGGTCGCTGTTGACGCCGCTTGAATGCCAGGAAGAGGCTCTGATGATGGGGCTTCGGCTCAGCGAGGGCATCGAGCTTTCGCCCGAACTGGTCGATGGACTGACTGCATTCGACACCAATGTCGACGGTTTGGCGGAGCTCGGGCTGCTGCACCGCAGAGGCGACCGGCTTGCTGCGACGCCTGCCGGGCGACCTGTTCTCAACGGGATTCTGCGCGAGCTTCTGGCCTGAAGCTTGGTCAGTTCCCCGATAGCAGCCGCAACAGATCATCGAGCTGGGCGAGGTCGCGGTAACGCAGCGTGACCTTGCCGCCTTCGCCATGGGCATCGTGATCTATGCTCACCGGCATCTTGAGCGTTGCCGAGAGATCGCTCTCGATCTGCACCGTGTCGGCATCCTTGCCGGATTTGCGCGCGGCGCGGGGGGATGGGGCCTTGCCCGGTTTGCGCACCAGCGATTCCGCATCGCGGACGGACATTCCCTTGAGCAGGATCTGCCGCGCGAGGCTGGACGCCTGCTCGTTTCCGACGAGGGTTCGCGCATGTCCCGCGGTCAGCTGGCCGGAGGTCAGCATCTCTTGCACGTCTTCGGGCAGAGACAACAGGCGCATCAGGTTGGCGATATGGCTGCGGCTTTTGCCAAGGGCGCTGGCGAGCTGCTCCTGGGTATGGCCGAAACGGTCCATGAGCTGCCGGTAGCCCGCGGCCTCGTCGATGGCGTTGAGATCGGCGCGCTGGATGTTCTCGATGATGGCGACTTCGAGAACCTCGGTGTCGCTGTATTCGCGGATCAGGACGGGCAGTTCGTGCAGCTTGGCGAGCTGCGAGGCGCGCCAGCGACGTTCGCCTGCAACGATCTCGAAATGGCCCTCACGGGACGGGTCACGGCGCACGATGAGCGGCTGGATCACGCCTTTTTCGCGAATGGATGCGGCCAGCTCCTCGAGCGCCGTTTCGTCGAAATGACGGCGCGGCTGATCGGGGTTGGGACGGATTCTTTCGATCGGAACCATCATATCGGGGCGCCTCGCCTCTTCCGCGGCTGTCTGGTCCTGGGATACATCGGCCATCAGCGCCGAGAGCCCCCGCCCCAAGCCGCGCGTCTTTTGTCTTTCGGCCATGTCGACCCCTACCCTTCGCGTTGTATCACTTCAGCAGCCAGTTCGAGATAGGCCATGCTTCCCGCGCAGGCGGGATCGTAATCGAGAACCGGCATGGCATGAGACGGCGCTTCGCTCAAGCGCACGTTGCGCGGGATGACGGTTCGGAACACGAGATCGCCCAGCGTGCCACGCGCGTCGGCCTCCACCTGCTGGGAGAGGTTGTTCCGGCGGTCATACATGGTCAGGACGACGCCCTCGATCCGCAAGTTCTCATTGGCCGAAGCCCGCACTTCGCGCAGCGTGAGCATGAGCTGCGACAGACCTTCGAGCGCGAAGAACTCGCTCTGGAGCGGGACGATGATCGAGCCTGCGGCGACCATGGCGTTGATGGTCAGCAGGTTCAGCGCGGGCGGGCAATCTATGAGGACATAGTCGTAATCGGGCCGATCGCGCAGAAGCTCGGCAAGGCGGTTGCGCAGGCTGCGGCTTCTGCCCTTCGACGAAATGAGATCGACATCGGCGGAGCTCAGATCGGTCGTGGCGGGAATGATGTCGAGCCCCACGACCTGGGTGCCGTGGATGCCGGCGGTGGCCGGTTCGTCCTCCAGAAGAAGATCGTAGCTGGTCGATCTTCGATCGCTTGCGGCGAGGCCCAGGCCGGTCGACGCATTGCCTTGCGGGTCCATATCCACCAAGAGAACGCGCTTCCCGGCCTTGGCTAATGCGGCGCCAAGGTTGATCGCGGTGGTTGTCTTTCCGACCCCGCCCTTCTGGTTGGCCAAGGCTATGATGCGACAGGTTTCAGACATGGTGAATGCCAGTTATGGAAAGCATGCGGGCGGAAGCATCTGTGCGGCTGACGTAAGAGGAAAGATCGAAAGCCCATTTCTCGCGCGCGACATGGATCTCGGTCTCGACGGTTTTTCCTTTGAGGAACAGGCAGGTTCCACCGGGGGCGAGATGCCTGTCGGCATAGGACAGCAGCATATCAAGCGGTGCGAGGGCGCGGGCGCTCATGATATCGGCCGCGCGGGGCGTCATCGCCTCGATACGCTCGCAGGACACTGTCGCGTTCAACTCCAATTCGCGGATGACCGTGCGAAGAAAGGCAGCCTTTCGCGCATCGCTTTCGACCAATTCAAACCTTGTTTGCGGCGCCTGTTCTCGGGCGACGATGGCCATGACGATCCCCGGAAACCCGCCGCCCGAGCCTATATCGAGCCAATTGGCCCGGTTTTTGGGCAGGAAGGACGCCAGTTGCAGCGAATCTTCGATATGGCGTTCCCGGACATGATCGAGATCGTTCTTTGACACGAGGTTGATCGACCGGGACCATTTCCGAACGAGAGCGGCATATGCGTCGAGACGGGCATCTGTTTCACGTGAAACATTTATTTCGTCGAGGGCCCGCGGAGTTTCCGACGTCATCATGCCGCGAGCCTGCGACTGACATTCATCAGCAGCAGCAGACCGGCGGCGGTCATTCCCTCGATACGCCCCGCCTCGCCCACCGAAGCCGGGCGCGCCTTCTGAAGCTTGTCGCGCAGCTCGGCCGACAGCCCCGAAATGGTTGTATAATCGAGATCACGGGGCAACTTGCGCTCTTCGTCGCGGCGGATCGCGTCAGCATCGCGGCTCTGCCGCTTGAGATAGGCACTGTAAATGGCCTCGTTCTTGATCTGCGCACCGATTGCGGGTTCGATCTCTCCCAGATCAGGTGCCATATTGACCAAGGTCGAGAACTCGACATCCGTCAGAGAAAGAGCTTCCATCCCCGTCTTGGCTTGGCGTTCCGGGTTGAGCTTGGCACCGCGGCGCGCCAGTTCGGCGGCCGGGAACTTGACGGAGGACAAGGCCGCGCGACCTGCTTCCAACTTGTCCATCTTGGCCGAGAATGCCGCCCAGCGGGCTTCGCCGATGCAACCGGCCTTCCGCCCCTCGGGCGATAGCCTTTGGTCGGCATTGTCAGCGCGCAATGAAAGACGGAACTCTGCCCGCGATGTGAACATGCGGTAGGGCTCCGTTACGCCGCGGGTGATCAGGTCGTCGATCATCACGCCGATATAGGAGGTCGTTCGGCTAAACGACAAACCGGGCAGACCGAGTGCGGCGGCAGCAGCAGAAGACCCGGCAACACAGCCCTGCGCCGCCGCCTCTTCATAGCCCGTCGTTCCATTGATCTGCCCGGCCAGATACAGCCCCGGCAGAGATTTCAGCTCCAACCCGGAATCGAGCGCCCTCGGGTCGATATAGTCATACTCGATGGCATAACCGGGTTGCTCGATCCGAGCATTCTCCAAACCGACCATGCTGCGGATGAAGCTTTCCTGAACATCCAGTGGAAGCGAGGTAGAAATACCGTTCGGGTAGACCGTGTCGGTGTTGAGGCCCTCGGGCTCCAGGAAAACCTGATGGCTGTCCTTCTCGGCGAAACGGACGACCTTGTCTTCGATCGAGGGGCAGTAGCGCGGACCGGAACCGGAGATATTTCCGCTATGCATCGCCGATTTTTCGAGATTGGCGTGAATGATCTCATGGGCCTGCGGATTGGTATGGGTGATCCCGCAGGAAATCTGCCGTGCCGTCGGCGCGTCGTTCAGAAACGACAGCATGACCGGCGCGTCATCCCCGGGCTGAGACTCCAAGCGCGCCCAGTCGATGCTTCGCCCATCGAGGCGGGCGGGCGTTCCGGTCTTAAGCCGGCCCATCGGAAGGTCGAGGCTCCTGATCCGCTCCGCAAGTCGGTTCGACGCCGCATCGCCCAGCCGCCCGCCGGGGCGGGTTTCTCCGCCGAAATGGAGAACCCCGCCGAGGAAGGTTCCGGTGGTCAGAACGACGGCGGCCGCCCCGACATGCGATCCATCGGCCAGGATCACGCCAGACACGCGTCCCTGCTTCAACTCGAGATCGGCAACCTCGCCCTCGAGAACGTCAAGAAGCTCGATCTGCGCCAGCTCCCGCTGCATCGTATTGCGGTAGATTTCCCGGTCGGCCTGCAACCTCGGCCCTTGGACCGCCGGCCCTTTCCTGCGGTTGAGCAGCCGAAACTGGATACCTGCCGCATCGGCGACACGACCCATAAGGCCATCCAGCGCATCGACTTCGCGCACCAAGTGACCCTTGCCAAGCCCCCCGATCGCGGGGTTGCAGGACATGGCGCCGATGGTCGCGGCTTTCATGGTGATCAGGGCCGTCTTGGCCCCCACGCGGCAAGCGATGGCTGCGGCTTCGACGCCGGCATGCCCACCGCCGACCACGATGATATCGTAGGTTCCGTGTTTCACGTGAAACAACCCCTATTTTCCGATGCAGAAGCTCGAGAAGATTTCGCCAAGGACATCCTCCACATCGACCCGACCCACCAAAGTGTCAAGCGCGCGCACGGCAAGCCGAAGGTCTTCGGCCGCCAGATCGAGCAGATCGGAGGATTCCGCCTTGGAGCGGCACTCTTCCAGAGCGGCAATGCCGGAAAGCAAGGCTTCGCGATGCCGCTCCCGAATCGCGACCCCCGCCCCTTCGCTCCGCTTCTCGAGACGACTGGCAATTTCATCGAGCAGTTCCGGCACGCCCAGCCCGGTCAGACCGGAAATGCCGGGGTGCCCGGATCGGTCCCGATCCGCCAGCCCCACCCGAACAAGGTCATTCGGATGATCGCCGCCATCCCTGTAGTCTTCGGCGGTCACAAGATGCACGCGAATATCGGCATTCTCCGCACGCTGCTTCGCCCGGGCAATCCCGATCGCTTCGATCTCGTCACCCGCATCCCTGAGCCCCGCCGTATCGAGCAAGGTGACAGGCAAGCCACGAAGATCCATCCGAACCTCGATGACATCGCGCGTGGTGCCCGGTATGTCCGAGATGATCGCGGCGTCTCGGCCAGCCAAGTGATTGAGAAGCGTGGATTTTCCCATATTGGGTGCGCCGATGATCGCGACCTCGAACCCATCCCTGATGCGTTCCGCGGCCCCGACCCCCTGGACTTCCGCGCGCATCGCCGTCTCGCAGCGCGAGAGCAGGTCCAGCACCTCCGGCGTGACATCGACAGGGACATCCTCATCGGCGAAGTCGATGGTCGCCTCCAGCAGCGCCATCGCGCGCAGAAGGTCACGCTTCCAGATATCGGCCTTCCGCCCCAGCCCGCCGGACATCACCCGCATCGCCTGACGGCGCTGCGCTTCGGTCTCCGCATCGACAAGGTCAGCCAAGCCTTCGACCTGCGAAAGATCCAACCGGCCGTTTTCCAGCGCCTGGCGGGTAAATTCGCCCGGGAGCGCCAGGCGCAGCTCCGGCTGCCCCGAAAGCTCATTCAGAACGGCGTTGATCACCGCCCGGCTGCCATGCAGATGCAGTTCGACGACCGGCGCCCCGGTAAAGCTGCGCCCCTTCTCGAAGGTCAGGACCAGCGCCTCGTCGAGAACCTCGCCCTCGGCCGACCGAAGCCGCCGCAGACCCCGCCCATGCCGGGGCAAGGGCCCCGCCATCCGTTCGGCCACGCCATGCGCCGCGGGACCCGAGATCCGGATCACGGCGACCCCTGCCCGGCCACGCGCGGTCGCCAAGGCGTAGATCGTCTCCACATCCATCGCCGCGCTCCGCGTCAGGTGTTCATCGAGTCGAAGAAATCGGAATTGGTCTTGGTCTGTTTCAGCTTCGAGATCAGGAACTCGATCGCATCCGTGGTGCCCATCGGATTGAGGATGCGGCGCAGCACATAGGTCTTCTGCAGATCGACCTTCTCGACCAGCAGGTCCTCCTTGCGGGTGCCGGATTTGAGGATGTCCATCGCCGGGAAGACGCGCTTGTCGGCAACCTTGCGGTCGAGCACGATCTCCGAATTGCCCGTCCCCTTGAACTCCTCGAAGATCACCTCGTCCATCCGGCTGCCGGTGTCGATCAGCGCGGTCGCGATGATGGTGAGCGAGCCGCCCTCCTCGATGTTGCGCGCCGCGCCGAAGAACCGCTTCGGGCGCTGCAGCGCGTTGGCATCGACACCGCCGGTCAGCACCTTGCCCGAAGACGGCACGGTGGTGTTGAACGCGCGGCCAAGGCGGGTGATCGAATCGAGCAGGATCACCACGTCGCGCTTGTGCTCGACGAGGCGCTTGGCTTTCTCGATCACCATCTCGGAGACGGCAACGTGCCGCGTCGCGGGCTCGTCGAAGGTCGAGGAGACGACCTCGCCCTTGACCGAGCGCTGCATGTCGGTGACCTCCTCGGGCCGCTCGTCGATCAAGAGCACGATGAGATAGCACTCGGGATGGTTCTTCTCGATCGAATGGGCGATGTTCTGCAACAGCACCGTCTTGCCGGTGCGCGGCGGCGCCACGATGAGCGAGCGCTGCCCCTTGCCGATCGGCGAGACGAGATCGATGATCCGCGCCGAGCGGTCCTTGGTCGCCGCTTCTTCTTCGACCTCCATCTTCAGCCGCTCGTCGGGGTAGAGCGGCGTCAGGTTGTCGAAGGCGACCTTGTGGCGCGCGCGTTCGGGCGCCTCGAAGTTGATCTTCTCGACGCTGACCAGCGCGAAGTAGCGCTCGTTCTCGTTCGGCTCCTGGATCACCCCCTCGACCGTATCGCCGGTGCGCAGGGAAAACTGGCGGATCATGTCGGGCGAGACATAGATGTCGTCGGGGCCCGGCAGGTAGTTCGCCTCGGGGCTGCGCAGGAAGCCGAAGCCGTCCTGCAGCACCTCGAGCACGCCGTCGCCGCCGATGACCCAGTCCTCCTCGGCGCGCTCCTTGAGAATGGCGAACATCATGTCGCCCTTGCGCATGGTCGAGGCGTTCTCGATCTCCAGCTCTTCGGCCAAGGAGAGAAGATCCTTCGGGCTCTGCGCCTTGAGGTCGGCGAGATTCAGGCGGTCCTGGGACATGCAACGATCCTGCGGCGGCCCTCGGGCCGCTCTTGTCAGTCGTGAAAATGGAATCGCTTTGCCCGGACGGGCAAGCGGGGAGAAGTCTTAGGCGTGGACAAGTCGCGCGTCAACGCTGCTGGGGGGCCCTCAGAACGGGCGGACCACCACCGCCACCACGATCACCAGCAAAAGCAGCGTCGGCACCTCGTTGGCGATGCGGTACTGCCGCCCGGTGCGGCTGTTGGTGCCCGCCGCGAACTCGCGGCGCCGCTTCGACAGCCAGCCATGCATCCCCGTCATCGCCAGCACCGCCACCGCCTTGATCCAGGGCCAGGGCTGCGACCAGTCGACCACCCCGGTGGAGATCAGCAGAAGACCGAAGATCCAGGTCGAGATCATCGCCGGGCTCATGATCAGCCGCAGCAGCTTCGCTTCCATGATCTGGAAGGTCTCATCGAGCTCCGAGCCCTTCTCTGCCCGCTCCGCGTGATAGACGAAGAGCCGCGGCAGGTAGAACATCCCAGCCATCCACGCCACGAAGGACAGGATGTGTCCGGTCTTTATCCACGGATAGGCCGCAGCCAGCAGGTCGGTCATCTCGGTCCCCTTCTCAGACCGGCCCCTTCTCAAATGAATAAGGATAAAAGAAAAGATGAAGAGAGTAGTAGGGAGGTGGATAAGCGGGGTTTGAACGCCCATCCCCAGAGTCGTCCACAGGATGATCGACTCCCACGAGGACTCGGAACGACTCGGCTACATCGGTTATCTCGTTGTTATAGAGTGCAAAAAATTTAGGACTTGCCGCTGTGAAGCCCCGAGTCGCGCGCTTGACTCCCGCTTTTGCCCACAATCGGCCCCAGACTGCGTCTTGTTCTCGCCCCCAGTGGATAAGTCGCTGAGTCGCACCGGCGACTCACCCCGCTTGTCCCGAGTCGCGACAGCGGTCACAACTCTCCACCGAGTCGTGCTCATGATTCGATCCCGATTCCTCCCTAGAGTCGTCCACAGGCCGCCATGACCCAAAACCTCGTCCTTGCCTCCGGATCCCGGATCCGCGCCAATCTGCTGAAGGGCGCCGCGATCCCCTTCGAGATCGAAAAGGCCCGCATCGACGAAGCCGCGCTGAAGGCCGCGCTTCTGGCCGAAGGCGCGCCGCCGCGCGATCTCGCCGACAAGCTCGCCGAGATGAAGGCGCTTAAGGTCTCGGCCCGCCGCCCCGGTGCCTTGGTGCTCGGCTGCGATCAGGTGCTGAACCTCGGGGGCGAAGTCTTCTCCAAGCCCGAAAGCCCCGATGAGGCGGTCGAGCAGCTCACCCGCCTGTCGGGCCGCACGCATCAGCTTCTTTCGGCGGCGGTGGTCTGCCTCGATGGGGAGCCGGTCTGGCGCCATGTCGGCGTGGTCCGGCTCGACATGGCGAAATGCTCCGAGCGCTACCTGCGCGATTACGTCGACCGCAACTGGGACTCGATCCGCCACTCGGTGGGCGGCTACAAGCTCGAGGAGGAGGGCGTGCGCCTCTTCGTGCGGGTGATGGGCGATTACTTCACCGTGCTGGGCCTGCCGCTGGTCGAGCTGATAAACTGGCTGGTGCTGAGGGGAGATCTCGACAGATGAGCGCGCATCGCATTCCGCTGGCGGGGGTGCTCGGCGCCCCCATCGCCCATTCCCGCTCGCCGCGCCTTTTCGCGCATTGGCTCTCGGAGATGGGGATCGAGGGGCATTACGCCCCGCTCCACGTGGAGCCGGATGATTTCGGCCATGTCGTTCGCACCCTGCCCCGCATGGGATTTCGCGGCGCCAATGTGACGCTGCCGCACAAGCTCGCGGCATTGCAGATCGCCGATCATGTCAGCGACCGCGCGAAGCGCATCGGTGCGGCCAACACGCTGACCTTCCGCGAGGACGGCATCCATGCCGACAACACCGACGGCCATGGCTTCATCGCCAATCTGCGCCATTCCGCGCCCGACTGGACGGCAAGCGCCGGTCCGGCGGTGGTGCTGGGCGCGGGCGGGGCCGCGCGCGCGGTGCTCGACGCGCTGATCGAGGCCGGCACGCCCGAGATCCGGCTCGCCAATCGCACCCGCGCCCGGGCCGAGGCGCTGGCCGAGGCCTTCGGGCCGAAGATCCGCGTGGTCGATTGGGCCGAGGCCGCCCCGGCGCTGGAGGGCGCGGCAACCCTCGTCAACACCACATCGCTCGGCATGGCGGGCGCCGATCCCTTCGATCTCGACCTCTCCGCCCTGCCCGCCTCGGCGCTGGCGACCGATATCGTCTACACCCCGCTCGACACGCCGATGCTGATCGCCGCGCGCGCCCGCGGCTGCCGCACGGTGGACGGGCTCGGCATGTTGCTGCACCAGGCCGTGCCGGGCTTCGAGCGCTGGTTCGGCGCGACGCCGAATGTGACGGAGGCGCTGCGCGCGAAGGTGCTGGCGTGACCTTCCGCCTCGGCCTCACGGGCTCGATCGGCATGGGCAAATCCACGACGGCGGCGATGTTCGCCGATGAGGGCCTGCCGGTCTGGGATGCCGACGCCGCCGTGCACCGGCTCTACGGGCCGGGCGGTGCGGCCGTGGAACCGATGCGCGCGGCCTTCCCCGAAGCCGTCGCCGAGGGGGCAGTTTCACGCGACGCGCTCAAGCGCATCATCGCCGCCGATCCCGCCGCCCTGCCCCGCATCGAAGCCATCGTGCATCCGCTGGTGCAGGAAGACCGCGAGGCCTTCGTCGCGGCGCAGAGCGCCGATATCACCCTGCTCGACATCCCGCTGCTCTACGAAACCGGCGGCGAGGCGCAGATGGACGCCGTCGTGGTGGTCAGCGCCCCGCCCGAAGTGCAGGCCGCCCGCGTGCTCGCCCGCCCCGGCATGACGCGCGCGCAGCTCGATACGATCCTCGCGCGGCAGATGCCGGATGTTGAGAAACGCGCCCGCGCCGACTACCTGATCGAGACGGTGACACTCGACGCGGCCCGCGCCGCCGTGCGAGAGGTGATCGACCGGATCAGGAGAGAGCTGCGCGATGCGTGAGATCGTACTCGACACCGAAACCACCGGCTTCGAGCCCGCCGAGGGCGACCGCATCGTCGAGATCGGCGCGGTCGAGCTGCTCAACCATATGCCCACGGGCCGGACCTATCACCAATACATCAACCCCGAACGCTCCATGCCCAAGGGCGCCTTCGAGGTGCACGGGCTGGGCGACGATTTCCTGCGCGACAAGCCGAAATTCGCCGCCATCGCGCAGGATTTCCTCGATTTCATCGGCGATGCGCGGCTGGTGATCCACAACGCCGCCTTCGACATGAAATTCCTCAACGCCGAGCTGGGCTGGGTCAACAAGCCCAGGATCCCGATGGACCGCGCGCTCGACACGCTGGCCATCGCGCGCAAGCGCTTTCCCGGCTCGCCCGCCTCGCTCGACGCGCTGTGCCGTCGCTTCGGCATCGACAACGGCGCGCGCACGCTGCACGGCGCGCTGCTCGACAGCGAGATCCTGGCCGAGGTCTATCTGGAGCTGATCGGCGGGCGGCAGCCCGATTTCGCGCTGGGTGTCGCGCAGGGAGGCGGCAATGATGCGGCGCAGTCCGAATGGCGCCCGCGTCCGCGATCCGCGCCGCTGCCTCCCCGGATCACCGAGGAAGAGGCCGCCGCCCATGCCGAATTCATCGGCAAGCTGGGCGACGACGCGCTTTGGAAGAGGTTCGGCTAGGCCTCAGGCGGTGCCCGACGGGCCCTGCTCGGCCTCGGCAGCCTTCTGGGCCTGCTGCTGCTGCGCGCGGCGCTGAAGCTCGTTGCGGTAAAGCTGCAGGAAGTCGATCTGCTCGAGGTTCAGCGGCGGGAAGCCGCCATCGCGGGTCACGTCCGACACGATCCGGCGCAGATAGGGGAAGATCATGCGCGGGCATTCGATCAGCAGATAGGGGTGCAGCTGGTCGTCCGGCACGCCGGAGATCTGGAACACGCCGGCATATTCGATCTCGAAGATGAACAGCGGCTCGCCCGACTCCTTGGCCTTCGAGGTGATGTTGAGCTTGGTGATGACCTCGTACTGGCCTTCCTGGCCGCGCTTGCGCGCATCGAGGTTGACCTGAACCGAGACCTCGGGCTGCAGGTCGCCCGACAGGCCCTTCTGCGCCAGCGCGTTCTCGAAGGACATGTCGCGGATATATTGCGCGACGATGCGCTGCGTCACCTTGGGCTGCTGTTGCGCCTGGCCTTCGGGCTGCGGGCTGGCGGGGGCGTCGGGCGTGTCGGTCATCTGGGATCCTCCGGTGTCAGTTAGGCCTTATCTATCAGCCCCCGCGCCCCCCCTCAATGGCGGGTCCAGCCCGAGGGATGCGTCGGCGCCGGGCCCTCGCCCAGCTCCTGGTAATCGCCGTCGATCACCGTGTCGCGCGGACGCTCATGGCTGCCCGGATAGCCGCCCGGTTGGCGGGGATGGGCGCCATGCGGCGGCTGGCCCATCTCGAAGCTCGCCACCTTCACCCGGTCCTTCAAAAGCTTGAACACCCGGCCGCGCACCGCCGGGACCAGCAGCGCGAAGCCGCAGGCATCGGTGAAGAAGCCCGGCGTCAGCAAGAGCGCGCCCGCGAACAGGATCATCGCGCCATCGGCCAGCGCGCGCGAAGGGTCCGACAGCTCGGACATCGACCGCTTGAGCCGGGCGACCGCCTGAAGCCCCTGCCCGCGCACCAGCGCGGTCCCGGCGATCGCGGTCAGCACCACGATGAGAAGCGTCGGCCAGAGCCCGATCAGACCGCCGACCTGGATGAACAGGCCGATCTCGATCAGCGGCACGGCGAGGAAGGCGATGAAGAGCCACATGGGCGGTCTCCCGAAGGTCTGTGAGCGTCCCCGCGCCCCGCGACGATCCGCGCCGGTGGGTCGGTGGACTTGAAGGTTCGCGTGGCTTACATAGGTGCGACATGGGTCCGGTGCGAGGCCCGTGCTGACATGAGGCGCCGAATGAACTCTCCCATCATCCAGCTTCTGGTGCTCGCAGGCATCGCCATCTTCCTGATCCTGCGGCTGCGCGGGGTGCTGGGCACGCGCGAGGGCTTCGAAAAGCCGAGCCTTCCCGCGCAGACCGAAAAGCGCCGCGCGCGCCCCGAATTCGAGGTGATCGAGGGCGGCCCCGACCGCGACATCACCGATCACGTTCCCGAGGGCAGCGACGCCGCCAAGGCGCTCTACGCGATGAAGGCCGCGGATCCGTCGTTCAACCTGAGCGAGTTCCTGCAAGGGGCACGCGGCGCGTACGAGATGATCCTCATGGCCTTCGAGAACGGCGATCTCGAAAGCGTGAAGCCGTTTCTTTCCGATGACGTCCACGAGGCCTTTGCCGAGGTGGTCGCCGCGCGCGAGCGCGAGGGGCTCAAGGTCGAGGCGACCTTCGTCGGTCTGGGCGAGGTCGCGGTGCGCGATGCGAGCTTCGATGCCGATACGCGCGAGGGCGAGATCGCCGTGCGCTTCACCGGCGAGCTGACTTACGTGGTGCGCAACGCCGCGGGCGAGATCGTCGAGGGCTCGACCTCCGAGATCAAGCGCCAGCGCGATGTCTGGACCTTCGGCCGCGTGATGGGCACCGAGGATCCCAACTGGAAACTGGTGGCGACCGGGGAATGATCCGGCGCGCGGCGGCACTGGCGCTGGCCCTCGGGCTGCCGCTCGGCGCGGCGGCAAGCCCGAAGCTTCTGGGGTTCCAGCAACTCGACGGCTGGGCCGCCGATGACCACGCCGCCGCGCTGACCGCCTTTCTCGAAACCTGCCGGGACCTGCGCGACCGCGATTGGCAGGCGCTGTGCGGCGTGGCGGGCGAGGCCGAGGACGCCAGGAGCTTCTTCGAGCTGTTCTTCCTGCCGGTGATGGTCGAGGACGGGGCGGATGCGCTCTTCACCGGCTATTACGAGCCCGAGCTGCGCGGCTCCGAGGTGCCCGACGGGCGCCATGTCGCCCCGGTCTACCGCGTGCCCGACGATCTGCCTTCCGAGGAGCCGTGGCTCACCCGGCAACAGATCGAGGAAGGCGGCGCGCTCAAGGGGCGCGGGCTCGAGATCGCCTATGTCGATCCGGTCGAGCTGTTCTTCTTGCAGATCCAGGGTTCGGGCCGGGTGCGGCTGCCATCGGGGCAGGTGATCCGGCTCGGTTACGGCGCGGCTAACCGCCAGCCCTATTCCTCGATCGGGCAGGAGCTGGTCGCGCGCGGCATCTACGAGCCGCACCAAGTGTCGGCCGACGTGATCCGCTCATGGGTCAGGCGCAACCCGGTCGACGGGCGCGAGCTGTTATGGACCAACCGCTCCTACGTCTTTTTCCGCGAGGTGAACGAGGTCCCGCCCGAGCGCGGCCCCTTGGGCGCGATGAACCGCTCGATCACGCCCTTGCGCAGCATCGCGGTGGACCCGTCGATCGTGCCGCTCGGCGCGCCGGTCTGGATCGAGACCGAGGGCGAGGACCGGTTTCGCCGGTTGATGATCGCGCAGGACACCGGATCGGCGATCAAGGGCGCCCAGCGCGCCGACATCTTCTTCGGCACCGGCAAGCTCGCGGGCAAGCGCGCGGGCCGGACCCGCGACACCGGGCGGATGGTGATGCTGCTGCCGATCCAGCGCGCGCTCGACATGCTGCCCCAGACGCTGGCCGACCCGGCCTGATGGCGCGCAAGCCCCGGCACCTGTCGCCCGAGGAGAAGGCCCTGTGGGACAGCGTCGCGCGACAGGCCGCGCCGATGCGCAAGCCGCGCGCGCCCGCCCCCGAGGCCAAGCCCGCGCCCAAGCCCGTGGACCCCGCCCCCCCGGAGGCGTTCGATCCGCTGCCCCGGTTCAGGGTCGGGCAGAAGGCCGAGACCGCGCGCAAGGATGATCTCCTGCCCGGCCTGCGCGACCGGCTGCGCGCCGCCCCGGTGGCGATGGATGCCAAGGCGCATGGCCGCATGACCCGCGGCAAGCTCAGGCCCGAGGCGCGGCTCGACCTGCACGGCATGACCATGTCCGAGGCGCATCCCGAGCTGGTGGCCTTCATCCTGTCGAGCCAGGCGATGGGCCGCCGGCTCGTGCTGGTGATCACCGGCAAGGGCCGGGAAAAGGACTACGAGGCGCCGATGCCGGTGCGCCACGGGGTGCTGCGCCATCAGGTGCCGCAATGGCTCGGCCTGTCGCCGCTCAGACAGGCGGTGCTGCAGATCACCCCGGCGCATATCCGCCATGGCGGCGACGGCGCCTATTACGTCTATCTGCGCCGCGCCCGCTAGGCGGCGCGGGGCTGCGCCTGCGCGCGGGGCAGGAGCCGCGCCGCGCGGCGCACGCCAAAGGCGGCGAGCAGCCCGGCAAGGCCGAGATAGGCCGCGATGCCCAGCATCTGGTCCGGGAAATCGACGCCGCGGTCGATCAGCAGCCCGCTGACCCCCGGTCCCACCGCCGAGCCGAAGACCATCACCGCCGCCGCCGCCGACTTGATCGCGCCGATATGGCGCGTGCCGTAGAACTCGGCCCAGAAGGCGCCGGGCAGCACCGCCTGCGCCCCGGTGCCGATCCCGAGCACCGCGAGGCCCAGCGCCGCCATGCCCAGCCCGTCGGCCTGCGAGAGCACGAGGAAGGCCAGCGTCCACGGAACCATCAGGAACGGCATCAGCCGCGCCGTGCCGAACCGGTCGAGTGCTGCGCCGGTGGCGAAATTGGCGCCGATGGTGAGCGCGGTGAAGAGCGGCATCAGCGCCACCCATTGCCCGAGGCTCCAGGGCTTCAGCTCCGACAGATGCACCTGCTGGAAGAACAGCGCCGTGCCCCATGCGGGCGGGCCGAGCAATGCGGGCACGATCAGCCAGAACAGCCAATGCGTCACCGCCGCGTTGCGGGTCCAGTGCCGCCCGGCCATGCCGAACGACTGGCCCGCCTGCGCGATGCTCTGCGGCGTCCGCTCCTGCCGCAGCAGCGCCAGAGCCGGCGGCATGGCGAGGAAGGACAGCCCCGCGGCCACGACCCACAGGGCGCGCCAGTCCACCAGCCCCAGCCCCGCCACGAAGAGCACCGGCAGCACCGCCTGACCCAGCGCCACGCCCATCGAGGCGACCGACAGCGCCTTGCCCCGCCCGGCGGCGAACCAGCGCGCCATGGCCACGGCGGAGATATGGACCATCATCCCCTGACCCGCGAAGCGCAGCACGAAGATCACCGGCACCAGCGCCCAGCCCCAGCCCCCCGGCAGCAGCGCCATGGCAAGGCAGCCCAGCCCCAGAAGCGCCATCGCCGCCGGGCCGAGGCGGCGCGCGCGAAACCGGTCGGTCAGCCCGCCCGCCCAGATCATCGCCAGCGCCGAAAGCGTCGTGCCTGCCGTGTAGATCCCGCCCCAGGCGCCGTGGCTCAGCCCGAATTCGGCGCGGATCTCGCCTGCGAAGATCGAGACGAAGAAGGTCTGGCCGAAGGAGGAGCCGAAGCTCAGCAGCGCGCCCGCGGCGAGGAAGGGCGCGTTGTCGCGCAGGAATCGCAGGAAGCTCATGCAGGCGTCTTTCGAAGTCACGGGGCCGGGGGGCAGGGCCGGGGGCAATGAAGGGGATCGAAACCTTCCCCGACTCCAGGCGTTTGTGGGACGAAGCCTGCAAGGAGTCCACCGGACATGTCCGATCCGATCGCTGCCCGACCCACCCCGGACCGGGCCGGGATCCGTGTGATCTGCAACGATCATTCGGGCCGCAACAGCCGCGAAGCCGAGGCCATCGACCGGGCGATGAAGGTGCTCGGCCCCGAGGCCGAGCTGCGCCACGTCAAGGGCCGCGACATCGCCGGGGCGGCGCAGGCGGCCGTCGGCGAGGGCGTCGGCACCGTGGTCGCGGCGGGCGGCGACGGCACGATCATGGCCGTCGCCTCGGCGCTTAGGGGCTCGGGCTGCGCGCTGGGCATCCTGCCCTTGGGCACCTTCAACTTCTTCGCCCGTGGCTACGGCATCCCCGAAGACCCCGAAAGCGCGGCCCGCGTCATCGCCGCCGGGCATCGCCGCAAGGTCGATCTGGGCGCGGTGAACGGGCAGCTCTTTCTCAACAATGCCAGCATCGGTGTCTATCCCGCCATCCTCAAGGAGCGCGAGACCGTCTATCGCCGCTGGGGCCGCCGCCGCATCGCCGCGCATTGGTCGGTGCTCAAGACCTTCTGGCGGTTCCGGCGTCCGCTCAAGGTCGAGATCGAGGTCGAGGGGCAGCGCCGCCGCTTCCGCACACCGCTGGTCTTTGCCGCGCGCTCGGCCTTTCAGCTCGAACATTTCGGGCTGCAGGGCGCCGATTGCATCCGCGATGGCAAGTTCTCGGTCTTCGTCGCGCCCAATGAGGGGCGGATGGGGCTCTTGTCCGACGCGCTGCGCCTTGCCGTGCGGCAGATGCGGCTGGGCGAGGATTTCGAGCTGATCTGCACCGACCGGCTGACGATCCATCTCAGGCGCGCGCAACAGCTCGTCGCCTGCGACGGCGAGAAGTTCACCATGCGCGGGCCGCTGGAATTCGAGATGATCCGCGATGCCTTCGAGGTGATCGTGCCGGAGGAGGCGAAGGACAAGGTCCAGCCGGGCGGGCGCGCGGCATGAGGCGCGTGCTGCATATCTCGGACCTGCATTTCGGCCGCACCCGCGAGGACCTGCTCGATCCGTTGATCGAGACGATCAACGCGCTTTCGCCCGATCTCGTGGCCTTTTCCGGCGACCTGACCCAGCGCGCGCGCGAAAGCCAGTTCGCCCAGGCCGCCGAGTTCATCTCGCGGCTGACGCCGCCGGTCTTCACCGTGCCGGGCAATCACGACACGCCGATCGACAATCCGTGGCTGCGCTTCGTCAAGCCGTTCCACCGCTACCAGAAGATCATCAGCGAGGATCTGGAACCCGAATATGCCGACGAGGAAGTGGCGCTGGTCGGGGTCAACACCGTCAACCGCTTCGCCTGGCAGTCGGGCAAGATCAGCCGGCGCACCATAAGGCGGATCTGCGATGCGTTCTCGGAGGTGAAGGACGGTCGGACCCATCTGGCGATGATGCACCACCCGCTCGAACATGATCCGGGCACCGAAAAGCGGCTGATGCGCGGCGCGCGCGCCGCCGTCGCCTGTCTCGGACGCTGCGGCGCCGACGTGGTGCTTTCGGGCCATCTGCACAACGCCGCCGTCGCCCCGCTCACCGCGGCGCCGGGCGTGCTTCTGGTGCAGGCGGGGACGGGGCTGTCCTCGCGGCTGCGCGAGGAGACCAACAACTTCAACCTGCTGCACATCGCGCCCGACGCGATCAAGGTGGAGCGATACGGGGCCGAGGACCGGCCCCGCTTCGGGATCATCCAGACCGCGCGCTTCGCCAAGACCAAGGGGGTCTGGCGCGAGGTCTAGAGCACGTAGCGCGACAGGTCGGTCGAGCGCGACAGCTCGCCCAGATGCGCCTCGACAAAGGCCTCGTCGACGGTGATCGTCTCGCCCGCGCGGTCGGGCGCGGTGAAGCTCAGCTCCTCGAAGACCCGTTCCAGCACGGTATAGAGCCTGCGCGCGCCGATATTCTCGACCGAGCGGTTCACCTCCGCCGCGATCCGCGCCAAGGCCGCGATGCCCTCGGGCGTGAACTCGACCGTCACCTCCTCGGTGCCCATCAGCGCCGTGTACTGGCGGGTCAGCGCGTTGTCGGTCTCGGTCAGGATGCGGACGAAATCCTCCTCGGTCAGCGCGCGCAGCTCGACCCGGATCGGCAGGCGGCCCTGAAGCTCGGGCAGAAGGTCCGAGGGCTTGGCCACGTGAAAAGCGCCCGACGCGATGAACAGGATGTGGTCGGTGCGGATCGGGCCGTGCTTGGTGGTCACGGTGGTGCCCTCGATCAGCGGCAGCAGGTCGCGCTGCACGCCCTCGCGGCTGACATCCGCGCCGCGCGCATCCGACTTGGCGCAGACCTTGTCGATCTCGTCGAGAAAGACGATGCCGTTCTGCTCCACGTTCTCGACCGCGGCCTTGGTGACCGTCTCGTCGTCCAAAAGCTTGTCGGCCTCGTCGGCGATCAGGAGGTCGTAGCTCTCGGCCACGGTGACGCGCTTCTTGACCTTGCGGCCACCCATCGCCTTGCCGAAGATGTCGCCGAGATTCATCATGCCGCCGGGCTGGCCGGGGATGTCCATGCCCTGCATCGGGTTGGAGCTGTCGGTCACCTCGATCTCGATCATCGTGGTGTCGAGCTCGCCGCCCTTGAGCTTGCGACGGAACATCTCGCGCGTCTGGTCGCGCGCATCGGTGCCGGCGATGGCGGTGATGACGCGGTTCTCGGCCGCCTCATGCGCCTTGGACTTCACCTCCTCGCGCATCTGCTCGCGGGTCTGGAAGATCGCGGCCTCGACGAGATCGCGGATGATCTGCTCCACGTCGCGGCCGACATAGCCGACCTCGGTGAATTTCGTGGCCTCGACCTTGAGGAAGGGGGCCTGCGCCAGCTTGGCCAGGCGGCGCGAGATCTCGGTCTTGCCGACGCCGGTGGGGCCGATCATCAGGATGTTCTTGGGATACACCTCGTCGCGCAGATCCGCGCCGAGCTGCTTGCGCCGCCAGCGCGAGCGCAGGGCGACGGCGACGGCGCGCTTGGCCTCCTTCTGGCCGATGATGAAACGGTCGAGCTCGGAGACGATCTCGCGGGGGGTCAGGTCGCTCATGGGACTGTCCTTCGTATGGGGAGGGAAGACGCGAGGCTCAGGCCTCGAGCGTCTCCACGGTCAGCTTGCCGTTGGTGTAGACGCAGATGTCGGAGGCGATCGCCATGGCGCGGCGCGCCACCTCCTCGGCATCGAGATCGGTCTCCATCATCGCGCGCCCCGCGGCGAGCGCGAAATTGCCGCCAGAGCCGATCGCGGTGACGTCATGCTCGGGCTCGAGCACGTCGCCCGCGCCGGTGATGACCAGAAGATCCTTGCCATCCGAGACGATCAGCATCGCCTCGAGCTTCTGCAGGTACTTGTCGGTGCGCCAGTCCTTGGCAAGCTCGACGCTGGCGCGGGCAAGCTGCCCGGGCGTGGCTTCGAGCTTCTTTTCCAGCCGCTCCAGCAGGGTGAAGGCATCCGCCGTCGAGCCCGCGAAACCGGCGATGACATCGTAGCCGCCGGGCGACAGCCTGCGCACCTTGCGCGCGGTGCCCTTGATCACGGTCTGGCCGAGGCTCACCTGCCCGTCGCCGGCGATCACCACCTTGCCGCCCTTGCGCACGCCGATGATGGTCGTGCCGTGCCAGCCGGGAAACTCGTCGCTCATCTTGCCTCCTGTCGGGCGCGGGTGAACCCGCGCGCCATGCGTATTTGTCGAAAGATGAAGGGGAGGGCCCCCTTCGCCATCCGGGCCGATATGGGGGCCGGGGCGGGCGAGGGCAAGTTTGCCCCGGATCAGACAGGGGATCAGGCACGAAAAAGGCGCCCGAAGGCGCCTCGATCGTCGTCGTTTGTCCGAGGATCAGACCGATTCGTCGATCCAGCCCTTCAGCGCGGCCTTGGGGGCGGCGCCGGCGCGGTTCGAGACGATCTCGCCATCCTTGAACAGGAACAGGGCCGGAATGCCGCGCACGCCGAGCTGGGCGGGCGAATTCGGGTTCTCGTCGACATTGACCTTCACGATCTTGATCTTGTCGCCATACTCCTCGGACAGCTCCTCGAGGGCGGGGCCGATCATCTTGCAGGGGCCGCACCACTCGGCCCAGAAATCCACCACGACGGGGACATCGGACTGACGCACTTCGGCGTCGAAATTGGCGTCATTGACTGCAACGGTGGCCATCGGGGCTCTCCTTGGGTCTCGGGTTGGATCAGAGACGTAAGGACGCGGGCCTGGCGCGTCAATGGGCGGCCCGGCGCAAGGCCGCCATGACAAGATCGCGCGGCAGGGGCATCAGCGCCGCCCGCGCCGTCCACAGCACCATCACCTCGACCCTGCGGCCGGGCCAGAGCTGCTCCAGCATCGCGGCATAAGCACCCATCTGCCGCAGGATGCCCTCGGGCGTGTCCTCGGGGCGCTCAGGCGCCACGCGGTTGGTCTTGAAGTCGATGGCGGTGACGCGGTCCGCCTCGATCAGCAGCCGGTCGATCGCGCCATGCAGCCGCAGCCCGCCCAGCTCGGGCAGGGCGGCGGTGATCCCGGCCTCGGCCAGCGTGCCGGGGGCGAAGACCGCCTCAAGACCGGGGGCCGCCAGAAGGCCCAGCGCGTCGGTGAGCAGGCTCTCGGTCTCGTCGAGCCCCTCGGCCTCCTCGGCATTGGCCAGAAGACGGCGGCCCTGGGCGGCGCGGCTGTCCTCGGGCAGGGCGGGCAGGTGTTCGAGCAGCAGGTGCATGAGCGTGCCGCGCGCGCGCGCCGTCTCGCCATCGGTCTCCTCGCCCGCATCGCCCGGCATCACCTTGGCCCCGCCGAGATCCGAGGGCGAGAGCGTCGCGGCCTGCGCCTCGGGCAGGACGACGGGTGGATAGGCGGGCGGCGCGGGCAAAGCGGCGGCGGCGGCGCGGGGGGCGAGCAGATCGCCGCAGGCCCAGTCGAGATGCGCGTAGCGCAGCCCCTCGCCGCCGGGCATCGGCGCGGGCGCCGCCCCGATCCGCTCGAGCCCTTCGGCCACGGTGGCGTGCCAGCTCTCGCCCGCCTCGCCCACATCGCCCGGCGCGCAGAGGATCAGCCAGCTTTCGGCCCGCGTCATCGCCACATAGAGCAGGCGGCGGCGCTCGCGCTCCTGCGCCTCGATCAGCCCCTCGCGCAGCGCGCGCATCGGCTCGGGCATCTCGGCGGCAGGCCCGGCCCAAAGCTGCGCCGCGCCCGCGTCATAGAGCCTGTCGCGCAGATCCACCCGGCGCTTGGCGGCGTCGGGCAGGATCACGATCGGCGCCTCCAGCCCCTTGGCGCCATGCACCGACATCACGCGCAGCCGGTCGCCCGCGGATTCCGCCTGCCGCTTGATCTCCAGATCGTCGGTCTCCAGCCATTCGAGAAAGCCGGTCAGACCCGGCACCTGCGCCTGCTCGTAGGAGAGCGCCTGGCTCAGCAGCGCGTCGATCCCGTCCTCGGCCTCGGGGCCGAGCCGGGCAAGCAGGCGGCGGCGGCCGTCATGGCGCAGGAGCAGCCGGTTGATCAGGTCATAGGGGCGCAGGTAGTCGGCCTGCCGGCGCATGTCGTCGAGCAGGGCCAGCGTCTCGGGGTAACGCTCGCGCGCCTCCCTCAGCCGGGGCCAAAGATGGCCGGGGCGGCCATGAGCGAGGCGGTAGAGATCGGCCTCGCTCCAGCCCAGAAGCGGCGAGCGCAGCGCGCAGGCAAGCGACAGGTCGTCCTCGGGCAGCGCGAGAAAGCGCAGGACCGCGGCGATGTCCTTGACCGCAAGCTCGCCGCCGATCCGCAGCCGGTCGGCCCCGGCAACATTGAGCCCCGCCGCCTTGCAGGCGCGGATGATCTCGGAAAACAGCGCCGAGCGCCGCTGCACGAGGATCAGCACGTCGCCCTCGCTGACGGGGCGGCGGTCATAGACGCCCGAATGACCGCGCTCGACCGGGATCGTCTCATGGGCCTTCATCCGCACGATCTCGTCGGCGATGCGGCGGGCGAGCACCACCGCCGGGTCGGTCTCTCCGGGGCGGTCCACCGGGTCGGTCCAGTCGGGCTCCTCGGTCTCGGCCTCGGGCTTTTCGACCGGCGGCCAGAGATCGACCCGGCCCGGCATCTCGGACTTGAAGGCGCGGTGCGGCACCTCGCCACCCAAGCCTTCGCGGTGCGGGCCGACGAAGGTCGCATCCACCGCGCGCAGGATCGCCTCGGAAGAGCGGAAGGAATGTTCGAGATCGAGCCGGTTCAGGCCCGCGCCCGCCGCTTCCAGCCGCGCGCGGAAATGCTCCTGCATCCGGTCGAAGCCCTCGGGGTCGGCACCTTGGAAGGAATAGATCGACTGCTTCTTGTCGCCCACGACAAAGATGGTGCGGCGGCGTTCGGGCTGCGCGCCCTCGCCTGCGGCGAATTCCTGCGCCAGCCGTTCGATCACCGCCCATTGCGCCGGGCTCGTGTCCTGCGCCTCGTCGACGAGGATATGGTCGATCCCGCCATCGAGCCGGAACAGCACCCATTGCGCCACCGCCGGATCGGTCAGCAGCCTGCGCGCCTTGCCGATCAGATCGTCGAAATCGAGCATGCCGCGCAGGAGCTTCTGCCGCTCATAGGCCGGGACGAAGGCGCGGGCGAAGGCGTCGAGCCTGCGGGTCTTGTCCAGCGCGTTCAGCGCCAGCCGCGTGCCGCGCCCCTCCTCGATCCGCGCCATCAGATCGTCGAGCCGTTCGATCAGCGCGGGATCGCTCTCGCGCAGCTTCCTGGTCGGAAACTTGCCGATCTTCGCGCCGAAGGGCGCGGCGGCGGAGGCTCCGAACAGCATGAGGCTTTCGAGAAGGTCGAGCAGCGCGGCATCGGGGGCGGCCTTGAGATCCACGGCGTCGAGCCGGGCCGCCGCCTTCTGATCGGTCACACCGCCCTTGCGCAGCAAGAGCCTGAGCGCCTCCAGCGTGTCGAAATCATCCGGCTCCAAACAGACGTCGTAGAACCGCTCCAGCGTCAGCCCGGCGGGCAGGTCGAAATAGCGCGCCAGCGCCGCGTCGTCGGGCGCGGTGAGAAAGGTCTCGCGCCGCGCCGTGATATCCATCAGCAGCTTGTCGAAGTCTCCCTCCGAGGCCTGCAGCGCCAACGCATCGACGAGGCCGCGCTCCGGCCCCGACGCCATGGCATCGACCACTTCTGCGCGCAGAAGCTGCGCGGTGCGGTCCTCCATCTCGGTGAATTGCGGGCTGACCCCGGCCTCCAGCGGAAAGCGCCTGAGCAGGCCCGCGCAGAAGGAGTGGATCGTCTGGATGCGCAGGCCCCCCGGCGTCTCGATCGCGCGGGCGAACAGCGTGCGGGCCGAGCGCAGCGTGATCGCCTGCGGCGTGCCGAGCCGCTCCAGCGCCTCGCGCAGCGCGCCGTCCTCCATCATCGCCCATTCGCCAAGCCGCCTGAACAGCCGGTTCTGCATCTCCGAGGCGGCGGCCTTGGTGTAGGTCAGGCACAGGATGTTCTGCGGATCGGTGCCGTCCAGGAGCAGCCGCGCCACCCGGTCGGTCAGCACGCGGGTCTTGCCCGACCCCGCATTGGCCGAAAGCCAAGTGGAACTGGCCGGATCGGCGGCGCGGACCTGTCGCTCTGTCGCGTCGTCGCGGATCATCCGACATCCTCCCCTCGGGCTTCGTGCGAGAAATCCCATTCGCCGAAGCGCGACAGGTGGTCGTAATCGCTGCGGTCCTTGTCGCTCATCATCGCCATGCGGGCCGAATAGCCGCGCTCAGGCTCCTGCCAGCGCGCGATCAGCTCGCGCAGCTGGGCCCAGACCTGCGCGGGAGGGATCTCGTCGAGCGGCGCGTCGACGGTCGTGCCCTTGCCCGCCAGCCCGATATAGGCCGCGCCCGCGACGCGGCCCCTCACCTCGATCTCCTGCGCCGCCTTGCTCACGAAAGAGCCATGCTCGGCTATCGCGGCCTCGAGCAGGAGCTGCTTCTCGAAGGTCTTCTGCTGGCTCTTGGTCGGCGGCGCGCCGGTCTTGTAGTCGTAGATCAGCAGCCCCTCGGGGCCTTCGTCGATCCGGTCGGCCTGCGCGGTGAGGGTGAAGTTCAGATCCTTCATCACCGCCGATCCGTCGATCTCGAAATGGCGCGGCGTGGCGCGTTTCTGCCGCGCGGCCTCGGTGGTCAGGAACCAGTCGCTGATCCGGGCGATCCGGGCGATCCAGAGCCTGCGCACGGTGGGCCAGGGGCATTGTGCCTCCAGCACCTCCTCGGTGACCTCCATCAGCCGCGCCTTGGCGCGCGGATCGGTGGGCGCGAGGCGCTCCTTCAGGAATTTCTCGAACACCTCGTGCAGCACCGTGCCGCGCAGCGCGGCGTCGGGCTCTGGCGTCAGCGGATCGAGGCTGCGCAGCCGCAGCACGTTCCGCGCATAGATGGCGTAAGGATCGCGGATCAGCGTGCGGATCGCGGTGACCGAAAGCCGGTCGGGCCGGGCCGCGACGGGCGGGCGGGGCGAGGGGCGCGGCGCGGGGGCCACGCGGGCCTGCGCCACCGAAAGCGCGGTGGCCCGCGCCAGCCAGTCGGCCCCGCGGGCGCGCATCTCGGCCAAGGCGGCACGCCCGCCCTGATCGGGCAGGCCCTCGAGCAGGTTGGTCAGCCGGTTGATCCAGCGCGACGGCACCGTCTCGCTGTCCGAGGAGCGGGTCGAACGGGTGATCCAGACTTCGCGCACCGCGACGGCCTGCTGGTAGTCATGCGCCGAAAGCCCGATGCGGCGCTCGGGCAGCAACAGCCCCGCCTGCGCCCGCATCTTGCGGTTGAGCCACGGATCGGCGGGCGGGGCCTCGGGCCATGAGCCTTCGTTCATCGAGGCAAGGATCGTCAGGTCCGCGCCCTGCACCCGCGCCTCCAGCGTGCCGCGGATGAGGATCTGGGGGTGGCCGATATCGGGATTGCGCACCTCCACCCGGCGCATCACGCCCAGAAACAGCGAGCGGTAATCGCGCGTGCCCATCTCGCCCGCGGCCTCGGCATGTTCGGCCAGCCGGTCGCAGCATTGCCGCGCCGCGCGGCCCGCCGCCTCGTCCCACAGCCCGCCGCTGCCCTCGGCCCCCGGCCCGGAGGCGAGGCATTCGGCAAGCGCGAGGTGACAGTCCAGATGCCCCGAGAGCGGCTTGTCGCCCGCCTCCGGCACGAGGCCCAGCGCCTCGCAGAGCCAATCGGCCCATTCGATCCGCCCTGGCTTCTTACCTGCGGTTCTTACGGCCCACTCTTTGAGTAGTTGGGGATCGGGGTAGGCTGCCCCTCTTCTTCGTAGCTCAAGTTCGAGCTCTCTGGCACGTCTGAGATGCGGGCCACGGTCGCGGCCCGAATGGCACAAGGGGTGCTTGAGGAGCGACAGGATCGCCGAAGGCCCGGGCCGTTCGCCCATGATCTCGGCCACGAGCCGCAAGAACCGCCCCGGCGGGGTCAGCGGCAGCGGCACGCCGGCGCTGTCATCGGCCACGAGATCCCAGCGGTCGAGCGCGGCAGAGACCTGCCGCGTCAGCATCCGGTCGGGGGTCACCAGCGCCACGGTCTTGCCCTCGTCCACCGCCGCGCGCATCCGCAGCGCGATGGTCTCGGCCTCCATCCGGGGCGAGGGGGCTTCAAGAAGCGTCAGCCCCTCGGTCGCGGGGCCGAGATCGCCCAGGCCCGGCCCCTCGTCGCGCCACTGGTCGGTGACCGGAGCCGGGCGCAGCGACAGCGAGACCAGCTTGTTGCGCGCGGGCGACGGCGCGGGCGTGTCGTGCCACAGCCGCAGCTCATCGGCCTCCATGCCGAGCATCCGCAGGATGCGGCGAAAGCGGAACTGCGGGTGATCCTCGGCGGCGAGCGCCTCGTCGAGCCGCTCCCAGACCTCGCGCGGCTGGTTCATGTCGACGCCGGGCAGCACCACCGCGCCCTGTTCCTGTCGCGCCACCGCTTCGAGGAACATGGCCGTCGCCCCGCGCGAGCCGGTGGAACCGGCGACGATCACCGGGTCCGAAGGCGGCGTCTCGGCCCATGTGGCGATCAGGCGCTCCACCGCCATGCGCTGGCGCGCCTCGCGGTCGGGGGCGGCGTCGGGGCCGAACCAGATGTTGACGATGTTGAGAAACTGCAAGGACCGCGCCCAGTGGCCCGAAAGGTCGGTGACGTCGAGACCCGCGATATCGTCGGGCGACACGCCCTCGCCCTGCATCTCGTCCATCAGCCCGGCGAGGCTGTCGGAAAGATCGTAGAGCGCGGCGCGGGGTGCCAGATCGGGCTGCGCCTCGATCAGCCGCGAGACGAGCTGCGTCAGCTCCAGCCTGCGGCGCAGGGGCGCCACCGGCAGCGGCAGCTCCGGCCCCAAGGGATCGAGCGCCAGATCGGTGATCAGCCGCAGCCGCGGCAGCAGCGTCGCGGGGCCCTGATCGAAGATGTCGCGCACCCGGCGGCGCATCCGGTTGGTGCCGAGATAGACCGTGACGCGGGCCATCGCCTCGGGCCCCCGATCGCCAAAGCGCGCGCGCAAGCCAGCCACCAGACCTTCGGCGAAATCGACGCCGCAGGGCAGGGCGTAGAGATGGGCGGTTCCGGCGTCGGGAAAGGTCTCAGAGGACATGATCGCCCTGCAGCATCGATTCTGCGATCGGGATGCAATCGGGGCGGCCGACATCGCACCAGCGCCCCTCATGCACCACGCCGTAGAGCTTCCCCCGCGCCGCGATCTCGTTCCACAGCAGGTTCAGCGAGAAGGCTTCTTCGGCAATCGCGTCGAGCCCGTCGGGCAGGATGATCTGCGCGCCGGAATAGACATGGCCCGGCCCGCGGGTGAGCTGCCCGTCGGGGGCCGCGATGAAATCGCCCTGCCCGGTATGGCCCATCGCGTTCTCGCGCGGCAGCAGCAGAAGAAGCGCCTCCATGCGCGCCGGGTCCCAGGCGCGGCGCAGTGCGAGAAGCGGGTTGGGGCCCGACCAGATGGCGTCGGAATTGAGCGTGTAGACCGGGCCGGGGCCGAGCAGGGGCCGCGCCTTTCTCAGCCCGCCGCCGGTTTCCAGCAAGCGCTCGGTCTCGTCCGACAGGATCACGTCGCGGCCCGCGAGATGGTCGCGCAGCACCTCGCCCTTGTGGTGCAGGTTGACGACCCGCCGGAGCGGCATCAGCGGCGCGGTGAGATCGAGCGCGTGGTCGATCAGGGGCCGTCCGCCCACCTCGACCATCGGCTTGGGGCGCTGGGCGGTGAGCGGCCCCATGCGGCGGCCGAGGCCGGCGGCAAAGATCATGACGGCGCTGGGCATCCCGTTCGGGCTCATGTGGCGGTCTCCTCGGGGGCGGGAATGGCGGCGGCGTGGGGGGCGAGATCCGACAGGGCGGGGTGGCGCAGATCGGCGCGGATCTGGCCCCAGACGCGGGGCATCAGCGTGAGATAGCGGGTCTTGCCGTCGCGCCGGGCGAGCCGGGCGAAGATGCCAAGGATGCGCAGGTTGCGCTGCAGCCCCAGCACCGCGCAGGCGGCGGCGACGGCTGGCGCCTCGCGCCCCGTCCGGGCGGCGAAGCGCGCGATCATCTCCTCGCGCAAGCTTTCAGACACATCGCGGCGGGCGTCGCGCAGAAGCGAGACCAGATCGTATTCGGGCGGCGCGCAGAGCGCGTCCTGAAAATCGAGCAGGCCGATCCGGTCGGTGCCCGCGCGTTCGGGCCGCCAGATCAGGTTCTCGGCGTGGTAGTCCCTGAGCGCCAGCACCGAAGCCTCTGGCGCGTGCCGCTCCAGCGCATCGCGCAGGCCCGATTGCAGCGGCGCGAGGTCGAGCGCGGGGGCGTACCATTCGCCAAGGGGCGCGATCATCTCCGCGCCCATCTTCGGCGTCAGATGCGCCAGCCCGTCCGGCGGCGGCGCGGCCTGCAGCCGGGACAGCACGTCGATCGCGGTCTCGTAGGGGGCCGTGTCGCGCGGGTGGCGCTCGGCCCATTGCGCGACCTGCACGGGCCCGAGATCCTCGATCACCGCGAGGCCCGCCTCGCGGTCGAGCGCGTGGACTGCCGGGGCGCAGAGGCCGAGGCCGCACAGGTGGCGCGCCAGCGCGACGAAGGCGTCGAGCGCGGGCCGCCCGTCCTCGGGGCAGATCATCAGGATCAAGCTCTCGCCCGAGGGCCCGCTCAGCCGCTCGTAGCGCCGGGCCGAGGCATCGCCCGCCAGCGGCGTCCGGGCATGGCCCGACAGGCCGTGCCGGGCGAGGAAGCGCGCGATCTCAGCCAAGCACCGGCTCCAGCCGCGCGCGCCATGCCGCGTTGCCTGTCATGGTGAGCATATGCGTGTCGGGCCGAGCCTCGAAGCCGAGCGAAAGCGCCTCGGGCGGGGCCATGTCGCCCATCCGGTCGGGCCATTCGATCAGGCAGATCGCCCGGCCCAGCGCCTCTTCGAGCCCCAGCTCGACCAGCTCGAAGGGATCGCCCAGACGGTAGAGATCGCAATGCCAGATCTCCGCGCCCGGGGCCTCGTAGCTTTGCACCAGCGTGAAGGTGGGCGAGGGGACCTCTTCGTCGGGGTTGCCGGTGCGGGCGCGGATCAGCGCGCGGGCGAAAAAGCTCTTGCCCGCCCCGATCTGCCCCGACAGCAGCAGCGTGTCGCCCGCGCGCAGATGCGGCGCGAGGGCGCGCGCCAGCGCGAGGCTGTGCGATTCGTCGCGAAGCGCTATGGGTCCGGCGATCAGGCTCATGGCCGCAAACTAGGCGCTGGGCGGCCTGCTGCAAGCCGAAACGCCCGGTCAGCCGCGTTGCAGGCGGATCATCCCTTCGCTCTCGCGCCCGGCTTCCTCGAGCGTGGTGGTGCGCAGGGCAATGCGGGGCCGGTCTGGCATTTCGGGCGAAAAGCTGGTCAGCGTCGCGCCGCCGGGCAGCGGCGTGAAGCGGCAGGTCAGGCCGCGCCCGTCGATCAGCCGCAGCTGGTCGCTCCATTCGGCCCGCTCTCCGAAGGCGGCCACGAAATCGCGCAGCTCGCCCAGCACCGGGGTCGGGGCGAGCATCCCCTGCCAGCGCCGGATCTCATCCGTCAGCCCCGTCTCGGCAAGGTCGGAGCCGGTCTCGCCCCAGAGCGCGTCATAGGCGCTGTTGTGCAAAAGCCGCGTCCCGCCCGCAGAGAACACGGCGATCGCCTCCGGCAGCGTGTCGAGCACGGCGCGGCCGGTGTCGATCTGGGCGCGGAAATGCCGGGTGAGCGAGATCTCGGCGGTGATGTCCTCGAACAGGAAGGCCACCGCCCCGTCGGGATGCGGCCGCCCGGTGACGCGGTAGGTCTGGCCGCTGGGCAGCGACCAGGTCTCGCAATAGGTGCCGCGCGCGGCCTCCGCCTCCAGCGCCGCGACCTGCTCGCGCCAGCTGGCGTAATCCTTGGGCTCGGGCAGCATGTTGCCGTCGCGCAGCCGGTCGAGCACGGTCTGCACCTGCGGGCGCGAGCTGAGAAAGGCGATCGGCAGGCCGGTGAGGTCGTGGAAGGCGGGGTTGAACATGACGAGCTTGCGCTCGCGATCGAAGATGGCAAGGCCGATGGCGAGCTGCGCGAAGGTCTTGGTCAGGGTCTGCACGAATTTGCGCCGGGCCTGCTCGGCCTCGACGATCTCGGTGATCTCCAGCGCGAAATGCACCCGCTCGGTGCCGCGCCGCAGCCGGGTGATCTCGTACCAGCGGCGGCGGGTCTCGCCGGGCAGGACGAGATTGACCCGGCAGCTTTCCGCATCCGGGCCGGCGGGGGTGAAATCGAACTCCTGGAACAGCTCTTCGGGCGACCAGCCGACCGACTCCCGCGGCGGGCCGTCGGACCGGCTGTCGGAGCGGCCACCGGGCGGGCGGGTCATGCGTTCGGCCAGCGCCATGTAGGCCCTGTTGGCCCAGCTCAGCCGGCCGCTCTCGTCGAGCTTCCAGATCAGCTGCGGCGCGTCTTCGCCGATGCAGCGCAAGGTCTCGAGCTCGTCTTGCAGCGCCGCGAAGGCGATCGCGTCGATGACGGCGGCGGCCTCCTGGTTGGAATCGAGGGTCAGCCGCAGCAGCCCGCTCCAATGCTCGACCTCGATCCGCCCGAGCCCGCCGCGCGCTTCGCTGCGAAAATTGCCGTCTCCCTCGACCGCGTCGAGCCGCGCGCCGAGCCCCGGAAACCGGTGTTCGAGCAGGGCGCAGAGCCGGGCGCGTTCCGTGCCGATGCCGTCGAGCCGGTCGAGCAGCCGCCGCGCCGGAGGGCTGGCGTCGATCAGGCAATCGCCATCGAAGAGAAAGATGCTCTGCCCGGCCTCGCCCGCCCCCCTGTCGCGTCGGTTCGGGTCGCGCCACCAGGTCATCAGGGAGACGATCGCGGCCGCCGAAAGGGTCGACACGAAGATCACGATCAGCAACGAGGCAGGCGGTGTAAAAAACATGGGGGCACGCAACTGTGGCGGGTGTGTGCCAGACTGGTCAGGAAGTCTTAACCAGAGGTTAACTACGGGGCGCGCCGTCCCAGGGCAGGAAATGTGGATTGGCGGGCCGGACGGTGGCGGCGGCTTCGAGCGTCTGGCGCGGCCAGGCCACCATGACGATGGCCCCGCCCGCGGCGGCGCCGCTGGCGCGCAGCCTCTCGCCGCCATTGGCAAAGCTCAGACGCGCGCCCGAACGCTCCAGCAGCGTCTTGGCGATGAACAGCCCCAGCCCCATCCCCTCATAGCCCGGCCTGCGGCGCGAGCGCATGAAGGGATCGCCGATCCGGCCGATCAGCCCCGGCGGAAAGCCCGGCCCATCATCCTCGATCTTCACCATGATGCTGCTCTCGGTCCAGGACAGGTCGATCTCGACCCGGCCTTCGGCGAAATCGACGGCGTTCTGGATCAGGTTGCGCAGCCCGTGCACGATCTCGGGACGGCGATGGATCAGCGGCTGCGCCTCCAGCTCCTCGCCCGCCCCGTTGCCGGCCTCGGCCCCCACCGCGAAGACCACCTCGCGCCCGCGCGCCAGATGCGGCTCGGCCGCCTCGCGCACCACCGCCTCGAGCGGGGCCTGGCGCAGATGCGTGTCCTCCTTGCCCGCCCGGCCCATGGAGCGCAGGATGTCGCGGCAGCGCATCGCCTGCGTGCGGATCAGCGCCGCGTCCTCGGCAAGCTCGGGGTTGTCCGACAGATCGTCGACCAGCTCCGAGGCGGTCAGGGTGATGGTCGCCAGCGGCGTGCCCATCTCATGCGCGGCGGCGGCGACGACGCCGCCCAGATCGGTCAGCTTCTGCTCGCGCGCCAGCGCCAGCTGCGTCGCGGCCAGCGCATCGCCCATCGCCTGCATCTCGAGCGTCACCCGCCGCACGTAGAGCGCGATGAAGGTGATGCCGATCGCCAGCGCCAGCCAGAAGCCGAAGCGCAGAAGCTCGGGCAGGGTCAGCGCCACCATCTGCGGCGACAGCACCGGCCGGTTCCACAGCCACAGCGCCGTCACCGAAGCGAGCGCCAGCCCGCTGATCAGCAGCACGCCCGGCAGGCGCAGCATCGTGGCCGAGATCGTCACCGGGGCCAGCATCAGGAGCGCGAAGGGGTTGTCGAGCCCGCCGGTGAGCCACAACAGCACCGAGAGCTGGGCGATGTCGAAGACCAGCATCGCGGTCGATTCGCCCTCGCTCAGCCGTCGCGTCGCGGGCAGCAGAAAGCCGGCGAGCAGGTTGAGGATGCCCGCCGCGCCGATGGTGATCGCCACCGGCCCGATGGGAAACACCAGCCCGTAGACCAGCGCTGCCACCAGCGCCGCCGCGGTCTGCCCCGCAAGCGCGATCCAGCGCAGCAGGATCTGGGTCTTGAGCCGCACCCTGTTGCGCCGGCCCAGGTCGCGCAGCATCGCCAGCTCGGTATCGGGAAGGGGCAAGGCGCGGCTCCGGCTTGTGCGTCAATGACGACCATTGATAGGTGCGCCGCGCACCGCCATCAATGCGGCGCCCCGTCTCACAGGAGTTCGCATGCAACGCCCCGTAGCCATCGCCGCCGCCGCCGCTGTCGCCGCCATCGTCGGCGGCGCCCTGGTCGCCACCACGATCCTCGCCCCGTCGGACCGTCTCGCCGCCTGCCGCACCGGCAATGTCGCCGGCGGCTTCGACCAGCTCGGCGGGCCCTTCACCCTGCTCGACGGGGCGGGCCGCACCGTCACCGATGCCGATGTCATCACCGAGCCGAGCCTCGTCTATTTCGGCTATACCTCCTGCCCGGATGTCTGCCCGGTCGACAATGCCCGCAACGCGGCGGCCGTCGACATCCTTGCCGAGGATCACGGCATCGCGGCGCAGCCGGTCTTCATCACCGTGGACCCCACGCGCGACACGCCCGAGGTGATGGGGGATTACGCCGCCAACATGCACCCCGAGATGGTCGGGCTGTCGGGCAGCGAGGCGCAGATCGAGGCCGCGGCCAAGGCCTATTCGACCTATTACGCCCGCGCCGATGACGACCCCGATTACTACCTGATGAACCACCAGACGATGACCTATCTGGTGCTGCCCGAGGAGGGCACGGTGGAGTTCTTCAAGCGCGACGACAGCCCCGAGGAAGTGGCGCGCCGCACCGCCTGCCTGGTCGAGGCGGTGGATTGACCCCGCCGGGGGCGACGCTAGGTTTCCCGCACGCGCAAGAGGAGATCCCGACATGAACGCAGAGGCGATCGACCTCGGCCCCGATCCGAGCCTGCTGCTCGTCGATGACGACGAGGCCTTTCTCAAGCGTCTCGGCAAGGCGATGGAAAAGCGCGGCTTCGCGGTCACCCTCGCCGGCACGGTCGAGGAGGGGCGGCGTGTCGCCACGCAGAGCCCGCCCGCCTATGCGGTGGTCGATCTCAGGCTCGAGGACGGCAACGGGCTCGACGTGGTCGAGGTCTTGCGCGAAAGCCGCCCCGAGGCGCGGATCGTGGTGCTGACCGGCTACGGCGCCATCGCCACCGCCGTCGCGGCGGTGAAGATCGGCGCGACCGACTACCTCTCCAAGCCCGCCGACGCGACCGAGGTCACCAATGCGCTTCTGGCGCGCGGCGACGCGCTGCCGCCGCCGCCCGAAAACCCGATGAGCGCCGACCGGGTGCGCTGGGAGCATATCCAGCGGGTCTACGAGCTGTGCGACCGCAATGTGAGCGAAACGGCGCGGCGGTTGGGCATGCACCGCCGCACGCTGCAGCGCATCCTCGCCAAGCGCAGCCCGCGCTAGGGGCACTTCGCTGAAACGAAAAAGGGCGCGCCCCGAGGGGTGCGCCCTTTTTTCGTCCGCTTGGGCGGTGGTGCCGCTGAAGGGACTCGAACCCCCGACCCCATCATTACGAATGACGTGCTCTACCAGCTGAGCTACAGCGGCGCCCGGGCGCCTCTTAGCACCCGGACGCCGGAGGGAAAAGGGCTATTTTCGCCCCTGCGTGACGGCGTCCGCCTCGCTCCGCTCGGGCGCGATCGTCTCCTTGGGCTCGACGATCTCGGCCTCACTCACCGCCTCGGCCCGCGGGGCGGGGGAGGCGGTTTCGTCCGCGGGCAGCGGCGAGGCCGTGGCCGCGCCCTCGCGCACCGCAGGCACCGCCGCGGCAGCGCCCGCGCCACCGCCGACGATCAGCGGCAGCATCTCCGTGCCGCGCGGCAGGGTGGTGCCGCTTTCGGCCGGGCGGGTCCAGGCCAGCGTGTCGAAGGCGTGGCAGTTCGAGCAGACCGGCTCCCAGTGCGGATGCACGTTGTGGCAGTTCTCGCAGACCCATTGCGGCCCGCGCGGCGCGGTCAGCGCCCGCGCCAGCCAGCCGCGCACCACCGCGTCATCGGCGCCGCGGCCGCGTTCGATCGCCGCCATCAGCGTCAGCACCCGCGCGGTCGGGTCGGTTTCGACGAGATCGCCCAGCGCGCGGCGCGCCTCGTTGAACTGCTCGGCCGCGATCAGCAGCTCGGCTTCGAGCATGCGCGTCTCCGCATGTTCGGGCCGCGCCTTGAGCAGCGGCGCGAAGCGGCCGAGGCGGGCCTTGGGGTCTTCCTCGGGGGCGATCTCGGCAAAGACCTGCGCGAGGTCGGGATGCGGCTCCATCTCCCAGGCCTTGCGGATCACCCGCGTGGCGTAGCGCGTGTTGCCGACGGCGAGGTAGCTGCGCGCGGCCATCACGGCGGCGGGGATCAGGCCGGGCGAGAGCCGGTTGGCCTCGATCGCCTTCTCGCGCGCTTCGATGCTGGCGGTCTCGTCGAAGATGTCGCGCGCCTCCGACAGCGCCAGCACCGCGTCGCGCCGCTTGACGACATTGCGCGGCAGGCTGCCCGAGCGGCGCTTGGCGTCGAGCGTGGCGCGCGCGCCGGACCAGTCATGCGCCTCGGCCTGCAGCCGCAGGAGCGTGTCCTGCGTCTCGACATGGCGCGGCTTGATCTCGAAGGCCTTCTGCGCGAGCTTCATCGCCGTGTCGGTGTCGCCCTCGGCGAGACGGTGGCGCATCAGCCCGCGAATGCCGACAAAGCGGGTGCGGTCGATCTTCACCAGGTCGCGATAGGCGCCCTCGGCGGTCTTGCGGTCGCCGGTCAGCTCCGCGCCCTGCGCCACGAGGATCGAGGTGATGTCGGGGCGGCGCAGGTAGCGCTCGGCGCGGCGGCCCTTGGCCATCGCCGTCTCGCCTTCGCCGGCGGCGAGCGCGATCATGCCGTCGCCCAGCGCCTTGTAGCCCTTGCGCTCGCGCGAGCGCGAGAACCAGCGGCTGACGGCGGTGTCGTCGCCATTGATGAAATGCACCAGGGCCAGCAGCAGGCCCAGCGCCTTGAACAGCAGCCAGCCGAGCAGCGCGAGCAGGGCGATGGCCAGCACGAGCTGGAGCGGCCCGAGGGTGACCTCGTAGCCTGCCATGGCGATCTCGGCCCCGCCGGTCACGTCGGTGAGCCGCGCGGCACCCCATGTGAGGCCGGCGACGACAGCGACGAAGGCCAGGATCTTGATCAGGGACAGGAGCATGTGCGGCGCCTCAGTTCTCGGTCAGGGATTGCGACAGGGTGTCGGCGGCGGCGAGCGCCTCGGCACGGGTGCGGGCCGGGGCGATCCAGTCGGACATCGCCGCGCGGACCGGTTCGGGAAGCGCCTCGATCTCGGAGAGCGCCTCGGCCAGGCGGCCATCGCGCAGCGCGGCCTCGGCGCGCGACAACACGGCATCGGTGGTGGCGCCAGCGCCCGGCGCGGTCGAGCGCAGCTGCAGCGTATCGCGGAAGAAGCCCGCGACGCGGCCGCCCTCCTCGCCCGAGAGCCCCTCGCGCCGCGCGGTGGCGAGCGCGGCGCGGGCGGGTTCGGGAAAGGCCTCGATCAGCTCGGCGCGGCTGGCCACGCCCTCGGATGCGGGCGCGGTGAGCGCGGCCGGGATCTCGGCGGGCGCGGTGGCCTGCAGCTCTTCGAGCAGGGCGGGATAGGGCTCGCCCGTCTCCAGCGCCGCCTCGATCTCGGCCAGCGTGGCGCGGGCGCGGGCGCGGGCGGCGACGGCGGCGGCCTCGGCCTCGATCTGCTCGGCGGTGCGTTCGGCTTCGCTGACCTGCTGCGCGGCCTCTTCGGCCATGGCGGCGATCTCCCGCGCCTGCGCTTCGAGATCGGCGCGCAGCGCGTCGACCTCTCCCTGCCAGCGGGCCACGGCCTCGCGCGCCAGCGTGCCGTCGGGGCCGGCATTGGCCTCGGTCTCGGTCAGGCGGGCATCGAGCGCGGCAAGCCGGGTGCCGAGGTCGTCCGCGCTCGCATCGAGCCGGGCGCCGATGTCGGACAGGCCGGTCTCGGCCGCCCCGAGCCGGGTGTCGATCTCCGACAGGCGGGTTTCGGTCTCGCCGCGCAGCCCCTCGATCTCGTCGGCCAAGGGCGCGGTGTCGCGCTCCAGCGCGGCGAGGCGGGTGTCGAACTCGTCTGCGCGCGGGTTGCGGTCGAGCCAGAGCCAGCCCGCGCCGAGCACCAGCCCCGCGCCGATCAGCCCGCCGATCAGCCCGGCGCCGAGCCCGCCGGAGCGGCGCGGCGCAGGCTGGGGCGGTGTTGTGGTGGCAGTGGCGGGATCGCGCGGCTTGCTAGAGCCGGCGGCCTCCGAGGGGGCGGGCTTGGCCTGCGCGGGGCTGGTCTGTCCGGGGCTGGACTGCGCGGGTTTGGCCTGTGCGGTTTCGGCGCCGGCGGTCTCCTCGCTTCGCGTCGCGCGCTTGACGGCGGGCACCCCGCTCGTGCCGGGGGCGGCGGCGGGGCGGGCGGTCGTGCCGAGATCGACCGCAGCACTTGCCGGGCGCGGCTTGGCCGGGCCTTCGGCGGCATCCGTCTTTGGAGCGGACGCAGCTTCGGGCGCCGCGGCGCCCGGGCCCTTGTCATCCGGTTCGTTCGGTTTCGGGGGCGTGGCGGCGGTCTCGGGGAGGTCGGGCGTCGTGCCGGTCTTCGGCTCGGTCCGTGGCCCTTTCTGCGGCCCCGTCTGTGGCCCTGTTTTCGACGTCGTGCCGGGCGTCTCCGGCTTGCCATTCGTCCTCGTGCCCGTCTTCGCGCCGGCCGGCCTGCCGGGGGTGCCTGTCGTCTTGCGTGCCAATGCCCTGTCCCTTCCGTCCCCGACCGTGTCGGTTTTATCCATGCCGCCACGGCATTTGCAGACCCTAGCCCGCCCCGTGCGGGGCCTCAAGCGCTGCTGCCGCCCACCGGGTCCGTGCTACCGAACGTCGCAAGGGCGCCGAGGGTTGCGTCGATCATCGCCTCGGCGTCCGGGCGCGTGGCGGTGACGACACGTCCACCCAGCGGCGCCAGCGCCGCCGCCGCCGCCGCGCTGATCGCCACCAGCGTCAAAGGCGCCGCCACGGGGGCGCAGCCGGCGAGCAGCGCGGCGCTGCGCGGCGAGAAGACCGGGGCCAGGACCGGCGCTGTGCCGTCGAGCAGCGCGCGCGCCTCGGCCGGGGCCGGGCGGGCCGACTGGGCATAGACCACCGCCTGCGCGCAATCGCGGCCCGCCGCGCGCAGCCGGGCGACCAGATCGCCGCGCTGGTAATCGCCGCGCAGGTGCAGGAGCGGGCCCTCGTCGGGGGCGGCGAGGATCTCGGCGAGCAGCGCCTCGGCAAAGCCGCCGCCCTCGCGCGGGATCAGCCCCGCGCTCCGCGCCGCCTGCGCGGTGCGCGGCCCGACGCACCAGGCGGGCAGACCGGCATAGCCCATCCGCGCCGCACCCCGCGCGCCGCGCTCCGATGTCAGGATCAGCGCGGCGGGGGCAAGCTCGGGCCGCGGCGGGGTCATCTCGTCGATCCGAAGCAGGGGTGCGATCAGCGCGGGCACATGCCGCCCGGCGGCAAGCTCAAGCTCCGCGAGAAACCGCCGCGCCGCGGGCTCGGGTCGGGTCAGCAGCAACATCGGTTCGGTCATCGCGTCACTCCCCTCGCGGCATTGTTCGAAGCGAAGCGGGATGGTAGCTGCGCAGAGCGCGGGCGCAAGCGGGGCGGACATGACCGGACTCACCATTCTCGGCATCGAATCGAGCTGCGACGACAGCGCGGCGGCGGTGGTGCGCCAAACGCAGGACGGCCCGCGGGTGCTGTCCTCCATCGTGCGCGGTCAGGCCGACCTGCATGCGGCGTTCGGCGGCGTCGTGCCCGAGATCGCGGCGCGCGCCCATGCCGAGGTGCTCGATCACTGCGTCGAGGCGGCGCTTTCGGAGGCCGGTCTCGGCATGGGCGATCTCGACGGGATCGCGGTGACCGCCGGGCCGGGGCTGATCGGCGGGGTGCTGTCGGGGGTGATGCTGGCCAAGGGGCTGTCGGCCGCGACCGGCCTGCCGCTGATCGGGGTCAATCATCTCGCGGGGCACGCGCTGACGCCGCGGCTGACCGACGGGCTCGATTTTCCCTATCTGATGCTGCTGGTCTCTGGCGGGCATTGCCAGTTTCTCGTGGTCGAGGGCGAGGACGCCTTCCGCCGGCTGGGCGGCACCATCGACGACGCGCCGGGCGAGGCCTTCGACAAGACCGCGCGGCTTCTCGGCCTGCCGCAGCCCGGAGGCCCGGCGGTCGAAGCCGAGGCGCGGCAGGGCGACGCGGAGCGGATTTCGCTGCCCCGTCCGCTACTGGACCGGCCCGGCTGCGACATGTCCTTTTCGGGGCTGAAGACGGCGCTCTTGCGCGCGCGCGATGCCGAGATGGCACAGGCCGGCGGGCTGACCCGAAGCGCGCGCGCCGATCTCGCCGCGAGTTTCCAGCAGGCGGTGGTCGATATTCTCGCTGAGAAGACCCGCCGCGCGCTCGACCTCTATCTCGAACTGGCGCCCGCGCGCCCGGCGCTGGCCGTGGCCGGGGGCGTGGCGGCCAACGGGCCGATCCGCGCGGCGCTGCAGGCGCTCTGCGCCGAACGCGGGGTCGCGTTTTCGGCTCCGCCGCTCAGCCTGTGCACGGACAATGCCGCGATGATCGCCCATGCCGGGCTGGCGCGGCTCGCGGCGGGAGAGGCGGACGGGCTCGGCCTTTCCGCCCGGCCGCGCTGGCCGCTCGATGCGCGCGCGGCGCCGATGATCGGATCGGGCAAGAAGGGGGCCAAGGCATGAGAATCGGGATCGCGGGGGCGGGCGCGTTCGGGACGGCGCTGGCGGTGACGCTGGCGCAGGCGGGGCAGGCGGTGACGCTTTGGGCGCGCGATGCGGAGGCGGTCGAGGAGATGCGCCGCACGCGCCGGGTGGCGCGGCTGCCCGAGATCGAGCTGCCGGAGGGAATCGAGCCGGTTTCGGAGCTTTCAAGCCTGTTTGCCTGCGACACGATCCTCATGGCGCTGCCCGCGCAGGCGACGCGGGTCTTCGTCACCGAGCACGCGGGCGCGCTCGCGGGCAAGGTGCTCGTCGCCTGCGCCAAGGGCATCGACCTGCACAGCCTCACCGGCCAGACCGCGATCATCTCCGAGGCGGTGCCATCGGCCACGCCCGCGCTGCTGACCGGGCCGAGCTTTGCCGCCGATATCGCGCGCGGCCTGCCCACGGCGCTGACGCTGGCCTGCGCCGATGATGGCTGCGGCGCGGCGCTGCAGCAGGCGCTCTCCACCCCGACGCTCAGGCTCTATCGCAGCGCCGACGTGATCGGCGCGGAGCTGGGCGGCGCGCTCAAGAACGTCATCGCCATCGCCTGCGGCGCCTGCATCGGCGCAGGCCTTGGCGACAGCGCCCGCGCCGCGCTGATGACGCGCGGCTTTGCCGAGATGCAGCGCCTCGCCGCGAGCTTGGGGGCCGCGCCCGAGACGCTGATGGGCCTGTCGGGCTTCGGCGATCTCGTCCTGACCTGCTCGTCCGAGCTGTCGCGCAACTACCGCTACGGCCTCGCGCTGGGCCGAGGCGAGGCGTTCGACAGCCACATGACGGTCGAGGGCGCAGCCACGGCGCGCGCCGTCACGGACCTTGCCGCCGCGCGCGGGCTCGACCTGCCGATCTCGGCGGTGACCGCGCGCATGGTGGCGGGCGATCTCACACCGCTTCAGGCGCTCGACGCGCTGATCAACAGACCCCTCAAGGAGGAACGAGAATGAGCTTTGCCGTCATCACCCGCGACAAGCCCGGCGCGCTGCAGATCCGCAAGGACACGCGCGAGGCGCATCTCGAATACATCGAATCCACCGGCGTCGTGCTGATGGCCGGGCCGTTTCTGGGCGAGGATGGCGAGATGGACGGCTCGCTGGTGATCCTCGACGTGGCCGACAGGACGGCGGCGGAGGCTTGGGCCGGGAACGACCCCTATGCCCGCGCCGGGCTGTTCGAGAGCGTCGAGATCCGCGCCTGGAAGAAGGTGATCGGCTGATGCGCTACTGGCTGTTCAAGTCCGAGCCGAATGTCTGGTCCTGGGATCAGCAAGTCGCCAAGGGCGATGAAGGCGAGGAGTGGGACGGGATCCGCAACTACCAGGCCCGCAACTTCATGCGCGAGATGGAGATCGGCGATCGCGGCTTCTTCTACCACTCCAACATCGGCAAGGCGGCGGTGGGCGTGGTCGAGGTCTGCGCCACCGTGCATCCCGACAGCAAGGCGGATGATCCGCGCTGGGAATGCGTCGACATTCGCGCGCTCTACAAGCTCGGGCGCGAGGTGAGCCTCGACGAGATCAAGACCGAGCCGCGGCTGGCGCAGATGGTGCTGGTCAACAATTCGCGGCTTTCGGTGCAGCCGGTGACCGAGGATGAGTGGCGCGTGATCCACGAGCTGGCGGGTTCTCTGGCCGACGCCTAGCGCCGCGGGCCGGTTCGGGCCATGCTGGGGGAAACCGAAGGACCCTGACATGGCACTTCTCTCGATCCTGCTGGCGGCGCTCGTCTCATTCGCGCTGGGCGCGGTCTGGTACATGGCGCTGGCCGGGCCGTGGATGGCCGCCTCGGGCGTGCCGCTGGGCGCGGATGGCAAGCCCGAGAACAGCGGCTCGCCTCTGCCCTATCTCGTCTCCTTCATCGCGATGCTGATCATCGCGGCGACGATGCGCTATGGTTTCGGGCTAGCAAGGATCGACAGCGGGCTCGGCGGGGCCTTTGGCGGGCTGGCGGTGGGGGCGCTGTTCATCGCGCCCTGGATCACGCTCAACACCGGCTATTCGAACCGGCCCTGGTCGCTCGCGGTGATCGATGGCGGCTACGCGGCGCTGAGCTGCACGGCGATGGGGCTCGTTCTGGGGCTGTTCTGAAGCGGTATCGGGGGGCGACTGACCAGACCAGCACCCCCCGTCTCACCCGCGGACTCCCACCCGGCGGAACCATGAAACTCTGGGGTCTGACCTTCTGGCCGACAGGGGGGAGATAGCCGCATGGGCCGATTCGACGCAAGGTTTCTATGCGGCGAATCCCCTCCACTTCCTTAGGAACCCGGCAAGCAGGGCCGGGTTGAGACGGGGATCCGACCCGGGAGGCCGCATGGAACCGCTGATCCAATCGGGCGCCGCGCTCGTCGTGCTGATCTTTGCCTCGGTGCATCTGTTCAGCCCCAAGCTGGTGTTTCTCGACCATACCCCGCGCAGCATCTGGCTGTCGGCGGCGGGGGGCGTTTCGGTGGCCTATGTCTTCGTGCACCTGCTGCCCGAGCTTTCGCATTTCTCGAGCCTGCTCGAACCGGGCGACGAAACAGGCGCGCATGAAAGCTCCGCGCCATGGATCTATCTCATGGCGCTGACCGGCCTCGTCGTCTTCTACGCGCTGGAACGGATGGCGCAGCAGCAGGCCGGGCAGCGCGGTGCGACCTCGCCGGCCGGCGCCTTCTGGCTGCATCTGGGCGGCTTTGCGCTTTACAATTTCCTCGTGGGCTACCTGCTCGAGGAGCAGCTGCGCGAGGAGGGGGTCTTCGGCATGCTGCTCTATGCCGGGGCGCTGGGGCTGCATTTCGTGGTCAACGACCGCGCGCTTTATGGCCATCACGGGGCGCGCTACCTGCGCCATGGGCGCTGGCTGCTCGCGGGCGCGGTGGCGGCGGGCTGGCTGGCAAGCCTGGGCTACGAGATCCCCGAAGCCTGGATCGCGGGGGGCTTCGGCTTTCTGGCCGGGTCGGTGGTGCTCAACGTCATCAAGGAGGAGCTGCCCGAGGAGCGCGAAAGCCGTCTTTGGGCCTTTGCGCTCGGGGCCGCGCTCTATGCGGCGCTGCTGCTGGCGCTGTAACGGCGGCCGATTGTCCGCGGCCCGGCGGGCGTGCTAGCCCATGCCGCGATCCGGGGGGAGATGAGCGGCATGGCGAAGGGCAGGGCGTGGCAGCGGATGCTTTCGGGGCGCAGGCTCGATCTGCTCGACCCGACCCCGGTGGATGTCGAGATTTCGGACATCGCGCATGGGCTGGCCTTCGTGGCGCGCTGGAACGGGCAGACGCGCGGCGACTTCGCCTATTCGGTGGCCGAGCATTCGCTGCTGGTCGAGGAGATCTTCGCGCTGTGCCAGCCTTCGGCCTCGCCGCGCGACAGGCTGGCCGCGCTGCTGCATGACGCGCCCGAATACGTGATCGGCGACATGATCTCGCCGGTGAAGGCGGCGGTGGGTCCGGGCTACGGCGCGCTCGACGCGCGGCTCGCGGCCGCGATCCATCTGCGCTTCGGCCTGCCCGCGGTGTTGCCCGCCGAGCTCAAGCGCCGGATCAAGCGCGCCGACAAGCTCTCGGCCTGGCTCGAAGCGGTGCGCATCGCCGGGTTTTCCGAAAGCGAGGCCGATAGGCTGTTCGGGCGGGTCGACCGCGATCTGGCGGCGCGGTTCGAGATCCGGCTCAGGCCGCCACGCGCCGCGCGCGAGGCCTTCATCGCCCGTTTCGAGAGCCTGTCGGCGCTGCTTTAGAGCCTCAATTCACGAAAGGCGCCTCCGCGCCCCAAAGCTCCACGATCCGCGCATCGCGGCCGCAGCCCGAGCGGTAGCGCTTGTAGGCTTCGGATTTCGGGACGAAGATCCCGACCGATGAGACGGCGAGACGCTCGTTGCTCTTGTAGTAGTCCTGGTGATAGGCATCGGCGGGGTAGAAGGGCGCGTCGTCGAGGATCGGCGTGACGATCTCTTGGCCCAGCTCGGCCTGCGCGGCTTGCCTGGCGGCTTCGGCGGCCTCCCTGTCGCCCGCATCGGCGAAGATCGCGGTGCGGTAGGAGGGGCCGCGATCGCAGAACTGCCCGCCCGCATCGGTCGGGTCGATCGAGCGGAAGAACAGGTCGTAGAGCTGACGGGCCTCAACGCGGGCCGGATCATAGGTGATCTCCACCGCCTCGTAATGGCCGGTGCCGCCGCCGGTGACCTCCTCGTAGGTCGGGTTGTCGGTCGTGCCGCCGGCAAAGCCCGAAACCGCCTCGATCACGCCATCGACGCCTTCGAAATCGGCCTCGACGCACCAGAAACAGCCGCCCGCGACGGTGATGGTCTCGGTGGATTGGGCATGGGCCAATGGCGCGCCGAGGGCGAGCGCGGCGGCGAGGGCGAGAAGCGGTCTGCGTGTCATGGCGGGTCTCCCTGTCGGTCCCCGCCAATGCTGCGCCGCGCGGCGCCCGGAGCAAGACAAGGCTGCGTGATCGGCGCCGCGCCCGATGGCGCGACGCCGAACCGCTCACTTCACCCGGCGGTCGCGCGCGGCCAGAAGCTTCAGGCGCAGCGCGTTGAGCTGGATGAAGCCCTTGGCGTCGACCTGGTCATAGGCGCCCGCATCCTCCTCGAAGGTCACATGCGCCTCGGAATAGAGGCTGTGGTCCGACCAGCGGGCGATGGTGCGCGCGGAGCCCTTGTAGAGCTTCACCCGCACGGTGCCGGTGACGTGCTCCTGGCTGCGGTCGATCAGCGCCTGCAGCATCTCGCGCTCAGGGCTGAACCAGAAGCCGTTGTAGATCAGCTCGGCATAGCGCGGCATGATCGAATCCTTGAGGTGGCCCGCGCCGGAATCGAGCGTGATCTGCTCGATGCCGCGATGCGCCTCAAGCAGCACCGTGCCGCCCGGCGTCTCGTAGATGCCGCGGCTCTTCATGCCGACGAAGCGGTTCTCCACGAGGTCGAGACGCCCCACCCCGTGCTTGCCGCCCAGCTCGTTGAGCCTGGTGAGGATCGTGGCCGGGCTCATCGCCTCGCCGTTGATCGATACCGCGTCGCCCTTCTCGAAGCCGATCTCGATGATCTCGGGCTCGTTCGGCGCGTCCTCCGGCGCGACGGTGCGCTGGTAGACATATTCGGGCGCCTCGTCGGCCGGGTCTTCGAGCACCTTGCCCTCGGAGGAGGTGTGCAGCAGGTTCGCATCGACCGAGAAGGGCGCTTCGCCGCGCTTGTCCTTGGCGATCGGGATCTGGTTCTGCTCGGCGAACTCCAGAAGCTTGGTGCGCGAGGTCAGGTCCCATTCGCGCCACGGCGCGATCACCTTGATCTCGGGGTTGAGCGCGTAGGCCGCCAGCTCGAAGCGCACCTGGTCGTTGCCCTTGCCGGTCGCGCCATGCGCCACCGCGTCGGCGCCCTCGGCCTCGGCGATCTCGACGAGGCGCTTGGAGATGAGCGGGCGGGCGATCGAGGTGCCCAGGAGGTAGAGCCCTTCGTAGAGCGCGTTGGCGCGGAACATCGGAAAGACGAAGTCGCGCACGAATTCCTCGCGCAGGTCTTCGATATGGATCGAGGTGGCGCCCATCATCTCGGCCTTCTTGCGCGCGGGCTCCAGCTCCTCGCCCTGGCCGAGATCGGCGGTGAAGGTCACCACCTCGCAGCCATATTCGGTCTGCAGCCATTTGAGGATGATCGAGGTGTCGAGGCCGCCGGAATAGGCGAGGACGACCTTCTTCGGGGCGGGCTGGGCGGCCATGGGCAATTCTCCGTATGGGCGTTCAGGGGCGTGGGTTAATGGCTTTCGACCCTTGGGGCAAGCGCGGGCCGCGCAGGCGCGGCAGGCGGCCCGCGACGAAGGCCCGGGCAAAGGCGCGGTCGCCCGCATTGCCCAGACGCGGCGCGGCCTCGCGGGCCGGCATCCACAGCGCGCGGTGCCCCGGCTCCGAGGGCGGGCCATGCGGGCGGACGGGGCGGGCGCTGTAGATATGGCACAGCTTTTCGCCCCAATAGCCGTAATCGCCCATCCAGACGAAGCGGCGGAACGCGCCGAGGCGGCGCGCGCCGCCGATGCGCCAGCCGGTCTCCTCGAACACCTCGCGGTGCAGCGCGGCGAGCGGGCTTTCGCCCGGATCGATGCCGCCGCCCGGAAGCTGGATGTCCTCGGGGTCGTCTTCCTTGCAGGTCAGCAGCCAGTCGCCGCCGCGCTGCAGGATCGCATAGACCCCGGCGCGGTGCCTGTAGCGCCGACCGCGCCTTACCTGTTCGCCATAGCGCGGGATCATCCCTTTTTGTCTCCGGGCAAGCTTCCTATATGGTCGCGGTATGCCCATCCCCGACACGCAAGGAAACCCCATGAGCCTCGGCGCCCGCATTGCCTGGGACGACACCGTCCTGCCCTTCCAGCTCGACCAGTCCGACATCCGCGGCCGGGTCGCGCGTCTCGACGGCGTGCTCGACCGGGTTCTCGAACAGCATGACTACCCCGCCCGGATCGAGGCGCTGGTGGCCGAGATGACGCTTCTGACCGCGCTGATCGGCCAGACCATGAAGCTGCGCTGGAAGCTGTCGCTGCAGGTGCGCGGCGACGGGCCCGCGCGGCTGATCGCCACCGATTACTACGCCCCGAGCAAGGACGGCGCGCCCGCGCGCATCCGCGCCTGGGCCAGCTTCGACGAAAGCCGCCTCGACGAGAGCGCCGATCCTTACGCGCTGATCGGCAAGGGCTACTTCGCGATCCTGATCGACCAGGGGCAGGGCAACCAGCCCTACCAGGGGATCACGCCGATCACCGGAGATTCGCTCGCCTCCTGCGCCGAGACCTATTTCGCGCAGTCCGAGCAGCTGCCGACCCGGTTTTCGCTCAGCTTCGGCAAATCGACCGAGCCGGGCCGGGGCGAGAGCTGGCGCGCGGGCGGCGTGATGCTGCAGAAGATGCCCAAGGCCTCGCCGCTGGCCAATCCCGAGGGCGGCTCGGGCGAGGACGGGCTTCTGGAGGCGCGCGACATCCTCGACGAGGACGAGGGCGAGAACTGGACCCGCGCCAACGTGCTTTTGGACACGGTCGACCAGCTGGAGCTGATCGGGCCGAGCGTGGCGCCGACCGACCTCTTGGTGCGGCTGTTCCACGAGGAAGCGCCGCGGGTGTTCGAGACGCAGCCGGTGCAGTTCGGCTGCACCTGTTCGGAGGCCAAGGTGCGCCAGAGCCTGTCGATCTACTCGGCCAAGGACATCGCGCACATGACCACCGATGAGGGCATCGTCACCGCCGATTGCCAGTTCTGCGGCGCGCATTACGAATTCTCGCCCAACACGCTCGGCTTCGAGGCGACCGAGGGGCCCGATGCCAAGAGCCCCGAGGCCGAAGCCGAGGGCAAGGCCGCCGGTGGACGGGGCTGAGGCGGGCATAGAGGCCCGGCTGGCGCGGGCGCTGGCGCGGCGGGGCGACGCCTCGTCGGATTACGACATCGACCCGCGCCTGCCCGTGCCCGAGGGCCGCGCCCTGCGGCAGGCGGGCGTGCTCGCTGCCATCCATCTCGATGGCGGCGCGCCGCGTCTTCTGCTGACCAAGCGTTCGGCGAAGCTGCGCCATCACCCCGGCCAGATCGCCTTTCCGGGCGGCAAGGTCGAGCCGGTGGATGACGGCCCCGCCGGGGCCGCGCTGCGCGAGGCGCATGAGGAGATCGGCCTGCCCCCCGGCCGGGTCGAGGTTCTGGGCAGCCTGCCGCCGCATGAGACGGTGACGGGGTTTTCGGTGACGCCGGTGGTCGGGCTTTTGCGCGGGGCCTTCGAGCCGGTGCCGGAGGCGGGCGAGGTGGCCGAGGTCTTTTCGGTGCCGCTGTCGCACGTGACCGACCCGGCGCGGTTTCGCATCGAGGGGCGGCGTTGGCAGGGGCGCAGGCGGCACTACTATGTGGTGCCATGGGGCCCCTATTACATCTGGGGTGCGACCGCGCGCATGCTGCGCAGCCTGGCCGAAAGGATGAACCGATGAGCGAACGGATCGAGGCGGACTGGCTGGACACCGCACCGGCGCGTGCCGTGACGGACATGCTGGAGACGGCGGGCCACCAAGCCTGGTTCGTCGGCGGCTGCGTGCGCAACGCGCTTCTGGGCGCGCCGGTCTCCGATCTCGATCTGACCACCGATGCCCGGCCCGAGCGGGTGATGGAGCTGGCACGCGCGGCCTGGCTGAAGCCGGTGCCGACCGGCATCGACCATGGCACGATCACCGTCGTCGCGCATGGCACGCCGATCGAGGTCACCACCTTTCGCCGCGACGTGGAGACCGACGGGCGGCGCGCCACCGTCGCCTATTCCGATGAGATCGCCGAGGATGCGGCGCGGCGCGATTTCACGATGAACGCGCTTTATGCCGATGCGCGGGGCGAGGTGGCCGATCCGCTCGGCACCGGCCTTTCGGATCTCAGGACGCGGCACCTGCGCTTCATCGGCGAGCCGCATGAGCGCATCCGCGAGGATTACCTGCGCATCCTGCGCTTTTTCCGCTTCTTCGCCTGGTATGGCGAGACCGAGGGCGGCATCGACGCCGAGGGGCTCGCCGCCTGCGCCGAGCTGGCCGAGGGGATAGAGGGGCTGTCGCGCGAGCGGATCGGCGCGGAGATGCTCAAGCTGATGGCCGCCCCCGACCCTGCGCCCGCCGTGGCCTCCATGGCGATGTCGGGGGTGCTGATGCGGGTGCTGCCGGGCGGCGCCTCCGATCCGCTTTCGGTGCTGGTGCATGTCGAGGAGGAGGCCGGACTCGACCCCGACCCGATCCGCCGCCTCGCGCTGGTGGGCGGCGAGGATGTCGGCCCCTGCCTGCGGCTCAGCCGGGCGCAGGAGGCGGCGCTGCAAAGCCTGCGCGACGCGATGGAGGCGGGCTGGGGGCCGGGCGAGCTGGGCTACCGGCTCGGGGCCGCGCGCGCGCTCGACGTGCTGGCGCTCAATGCGGCGCTGTCGGGCCGCGAAATCGACGCTGTTTCACGGGAAACCGCCCTTGGCGGGGCAGAGGCCCGGCTGCCGGTCAGGGCGGCCGACCTGATGCCGGAGCATAGCGGCCCGGCGCTGGGCGAGAAGCTGCGCGAGATCGAGGCGCGCTGGATCGCCTCGGGCTTCGCGCTCGATCGGGACGCGCTTCTCTCCTGAGCGGCGGGCGGAGATCCCGCCTTGCGTTTTCCTTCGCGGCGATCCGGATTATATGCCGGTGGCACGCAAGCGAGGCGTCCCATGTTCCGTTTCTTCGAAGGCCTCGTCGATCCTTACGGACCCTACGAGCAGACCGATACGCCACCGACCCGGCTCTGGCCCTTCCTGAAGGGCTATGCCCGGCCTTTCGCGCGTGTCTTCTGGATCACCGGCATCCTGTCGGTGGTGGTCGCCGTGGTCGAGATCTGGCTCCTGGCCTATATGGGCCGGCTGGTCGACATGCTGAGCGGCGGCGCGCCGGGCGCGGTGCTGGCCGAGCACGGGGCCGAGCTGATCGCGGTCGCGGCCTTCATCCTGCTGCTCAGGCCCGCCTTGCAGGCGGCGAGCGTGCTGCTCCTGAACAACGCGATCCTGCCCAATTTCGGCACCACCGTCCGCTGGCGGGCGCATCGGCACGTGCTGCGCCAGTCCGTGGGCTGGTTCGAGAATGATTTCGCGGGCCGCATCGCCAACCGCATCATGCAGACGCCCCCCGCCGCGGGCGAGGTGGTGTTCCAGGTCTTCGACGCGATCACCTATGCGCTGGCCTATGTCGCCGGTGCCGCGGTGCTCCTGTGGGGCGCCGATCCGCGGCTGCTGCTGCCGCTCCTGCTGTGGTTCGCGCTCTATGCCGCGCTGATGCGCTGGACCGTGAAACGGATCGGCCCGGCCTCCGAGGCCGCCTCGAACGCGCGCAGCGCGGTGACGGGACGGGTGGTCGACACCTATACCAACATCCATTCGGTCAAGATGTTCGCCCATCACGACCGCGAGCTCGACGGCGCGCGCGAGGTGATCGAACAGGCCCGCGCCACCTTCCAGCGCGAGATGCGGCTCTACACGATCATGGACGTGTCGCTTTCGGTGCTGAACGGCCTGCTGATCGTCGGCGTGGTCGGCTGGGCGATCTGGCTTTGGGCGGGGGGCTTTGCCAGCGTCGGCGTGGTGGCGGCGGCCACGGCGCTGTGCCTGCGGCTCAACGCCATGACCGGCTGGATCATGTGGGCGGTGACCAACTTCTTCCAGAATCTCGGCGTCATCGCCGAGGGCATGCGCACCATCGCCCAGCCGATCACCCTCACCGATGACGAGCGCGCCGGGCAGCTGAACGTGACGCGCGGCGAGATCGCCCTGTCGGGTCTCAACCACCGCTATGGCCGCGACGCGGGCGGCGTCGGCCCGCTCGACCTGACCATCCCGGCAGGCCAGAAGATCGGCCTCGTCGGCGCGTCGGGGGCGGGCAAATCGACCCTCGTGAAGCTGCTCTTGCGCTTCTACGACCCCGAGCAGGGCCGGATCGAGATCGACGGGCAGGACATCGCCCGCGTCAGCCAGGACAGCCTGCGGCAGGCGATCGGCATGGTGCAGCAAGACAGCGCGCTCCTGCACCGCTCGGTGCGCGAGAACATCCTCTATGGCCGACCCGAGGCGAGCGAGGCCGAGATGATCGCCGCCGCGAAACAGGCCGAGGCGCATGACTTCATCCTCGACCTCGTCGATGGCGAAGGGCGCGCGGGCTACGACGCGCAGGTGGGCGAGCGCGGCGTGAAGCTCTCGGGCGGTCAGCGCCAGCGCATCGCGCTTGCGCGCGTGATCCTCAAGGACGCGCCGATCCTCGTGCTCGACGAGGCGACCTCGGCGCTCGACAGCGAGGTCGAGGCCGCGATCCAGTCGACCCTGCACGAGATGATGGAGGGCAAGACCGTCATCGCCATCGCGCATCGCCTCTCGACCATCGCCCGGATGGACCGGGTGCTGGTGATGGAGGAGGGGCGGATCGTCGAGGACGGCACGCATGACGCGCTGCTCGCCCGGGGCGGCATCTATGCCCGGTTCTGGACGCGCCAGTCGGGCGGTTTTCTCGGGCTGGACGCGCGCGACAAGAAATCCACGGAGGCTGCCGAATGATCGATGTCTCGCGCCTGATCGCGCCGTTTCGCCCCGCGAACGGCCCGCCCCCCGGCACGCTGTGGCATTTCCTGCGCTGGGCGCTCTCGGGCAGCTTCGCCGTCACCGGCCTCGGCGCCGCGATCTCCATGGCGGCGGGCGTGCTGGAGGTGCTCTCGGCGCTGATCCTCGGCCGGGTGATCGACACGGCGCTGGCCTCGGAGCCGGGCGGCTTCTTTTCCGGCAATACGGGGCTTCTGCTCGGCGTCGCGGCCTTCTTCATCCTCTTGCGCCCCGTTGTCATGGGGCTGTCGGGGCTGATGCAGAGCGTGGTGCTTTCGCCTTCGATCTATACGCTGGTGCTGTCGCGGCTGCACCGGCACACGCTGGGCCAGGCGGTCAGCTTCTTCGACAATGATTTCGCGGGCCGCATCGCGCAAAAGCAGATGCAGGCCGCGCGCGCCACGACCGAGCTCACCGTCGACACGATCCAGACCGTGTTCTTCGCGCTGGCCTCGCTCATCGGCTCGGCGGCGCTCCTGCTGACCATCGACGGGCTGACGGCGGGGCTGCTGACGCTCTGGCTTCTGGGCTATGTCGCGTTGATCCGGCTCTACATGCCCAAGATCCGCGCCTCCTCCACTGCCCGCGCCTCGGCCCGCGCCATGGTGACGGGGCAGGTCGTCGACACCATCACCAACATCAAGACCGTGAAGCTCTTCGGCCATTCCGAGCATGAGGACCACGCGGCGCTGGGCGCGATGCATGAATACCGCGAGCGGGCGCTGGGCTTCGGCGCGGTCTCGGCGGGGTTCCGGTTCTGGCTGATGGCGCTGGCGGGCGTGCTGCCGGTGATCGTCACCGGGGCGACGCTCCTGTTCTGGACCCGCGGCGGCGCCAGCGCGGGCGACATCGCAGCCGCGGGCGCGATCTCTCTCAGGTTGGCGCAGATGACCGGCTGGGTCAGCTTCACCCTGATGGGGATGTATTCCAATCTCGGCGAGGTCGAGGACGCGATCCACACGCTTTCGCCCGCGCATGGGCTGACCGACCGCGAGGGCGCGCATGCGCTCGAGGTCCGCGAGGGGCGGGTGCGCTTCGACGGCGTCCGTTTCACCTATGGCGGCGGCGCGGGGGGGCTGCGCGGCATCGATCTCGACATCGCCCCGGGCGAAAAGATCGGCATCGTCGGGGCTTCGGGCGCGGGCAAGTCGACGCTCGTCGCGGCGCTCTTGCGGCTCTATGACGTGGAACAGGGCCGGATCGAGATCGACGGGCAGGACATCTCGGGCGTGACGCAGGAAAGCCTGCGCCGCCAGATCGGCATGGTCACGCAGGACACCGCGATGTTCAACCGCTCGGCCCGCGACAACATCCGCTACGGCTACCCCGATGCCGGGCAGGAGGCGGTCGAGCGCGCGGCGCGGCGGGCCGAGGCGCATGGCTTCATCCGCGATCTGGCGGATGCCAAGGGGCGCAGGGGCTATGACGCGCATCTGGGCGAACGCGGGGTGAAACTTTCGGGCGGGCAGCGCCAGCGCATCGCCATCGCGCGCGCCATGCTCAAGGACGCGCCGATCCTCGTGCTCGACGAGGCGACCTCGGCGCTCGATTCGGAGGTGGAGGCGCAGATCCAGACCGCGCTGGAGGAGGCGATGGAAGGAAAGACCGTCATTGCCATCGCGCACCGGCTTTCGACCATTGCGCGCATGGACCGGATCGTGGTCATGGAGGGCGGCCGCATCGTCGAGCAGGGCACGCATGAGGCGCTGCTGGCGCGCGATGGGGTCTATGCCCGATACTGGGCCCGGCAATCGGGCGGCTTTCTCGGGCAGGAGGCCGCGGAATAAAGCCTGAGGATGACGCCATGACCGAGACCCTGCCGCCGAAGACCCCGCAGCCCGATCCCGCGCCCGAGGGCGAGGTGAGCATCGTATCGGTGACCCATCACGGCATGGGCCGCACCGAAGGCGGCACGCTGGTGCCGCGCGTGCTGCCCGGCGAGGTGGTGACACTCTCGAAGGACGGCCCGAAGATCGTGACGCCCTCGCCCGAGCGGGTCGCGCCGCCCTGTCGCCATTTCAAGGCCTGCGGCGGCTGCGCCATGCAGCATGCGAGCGACGGCTTCGTCGAAGGCTGGAAGGCGGAGATCGTGCGCACCGCGCTGCGCGCCCAAGGGCTGGAGGGCGAGATCGCCCGCGTCCTCACCTCTCCCGCCGACAGCCGCAGGCGGGCCCGGCTCGCCGGGCGGCGCACCAAGAAGGGCGCGCTGGTGGGCTTTCACGCCCGCGCCTCGGACACGGTGATCGAGGTGCCCGGTTGCCGCCTGCTGCTGCCCGAGCTTACCGCGCTGATCCCGGCGCTGGAGCGGATCGCCATGCTCGCCGCCTCGCGCAAGGGCGAGGCGGGGCTCACCGTGACCGACAGCGAGGCGGGCCCCGACCTGCATATCGACACCGACAAGCCGCTGACCGAGGAGCTGCGCCTGTCCTTGCCCGAGGTCGCGCGCGAGGCGGGGCTGGCGCGGCTGGTCTGGGCCGAGGAGATCGTGGCCGAGCTGGAGCCGCCGGTGCAGCGCATGGGCCGCGCCCGCGTGGTGCCGCCGCCCGGCGCCTTCCTGCAGGCCACGGCGCATGGCGAGGCGGCGCTTCTGGATTGCGTGACCGGGGCCGTCGCGGGGGCCGAGCGGATCGTCGATCTCTTCGCGGGCTGCGGCACCTTCTCGCTGCCCCTGGCCGAGCGGGCCGAGATCCACGCCGTGGAGGGCGAGGCCGCGATGCTCGCGGCACTCGACCGGGGCTGGCGCGGCGCGCCGGGGCTCAAGCGGATCACGACCGAGCCGCGCGACCTGTTCCGCCGGCCGCTGCTGCCCGATGAGCTGGCGCGATTCGACGCCGCGGTGATCGACCCGCCCCGCGCGGGCGCGCAGGCGCAGGTGGCGGCGCTGGCCGCATCTCACATCCCCGTGATCGCGATGGTCTCCTGCAGCCCCGCGAGCTTTGCCCGAGACGCGAAGACCCTTGTGGAGAAGGGGTTCGAGATGGGCCCCGTCACCGTGGTCGACCAATTCCGCTGGTCGCCGCATGTGGAGTTGGCGACACGATTCACCAGAGGCTAACCCTGCCGCGAGAAGCTGGCCCCTAGGCGCGATTTTTCGGATTTGCTAGATATCGCGAAACGGCTTCAGACCGGGGCAATGGGCAGCATGACCATCGACAGACGCAAGATCCTTCTCGCCGCGCCGGCGCTTCTCGCCGCCTGCTCGGGCAGCAAGATGCTGAGCTACAACGGGCCGCAGGTCACCTCGATCATGGCCTTCAAGGAGCGGCGCAAACTCTATCTGATGCATGGCAACACCGCGCTGAAGAGCTACCCGTTCCAGCTCGGTTTCGCCCCCGTCGGGCACAAGCGGTTCGAGGGCGACGGCAAGACGCCCGAGGGCACCTACATCATCGACCGCCGCAACCCGCAGAGCGCCTATCACCTCTCGGTCGGCATCTCCTATCCCAACGCCCGCGACCGCGCCTTTGCCGCCGCCCATGGCCGCAGCCCCGGTGGCGAGATCTTCATCCACGGCACGCCCGAGGAGGTCGTCGGCAAGAAGGACTGGACCGCGGGCTGCATCGCCGTGATGAACCACGAGGTCGAGGAGATCTATACGATGGTGGGCGATTATACGCCCGTCTTCGTCAAGGCCTGAGCCCGGCACGCTTCCGAATGACCGAACACGAAAAGGGGCGCCGCGGCGCCCCTGTTTCATCTGCGGCCCTCCGAACGGCTCAGGCGCCGAGCACCATGGTCCACCAGATCTTGCCGGCGGGCTCCTGGAACCACGCAAGCCCCAGGCGCGTCGCGGTCGGATCGAGGATCACGTCGCGCGTGGCGGGCTCCTCCATCCAGGCGGCAAGGGTCTCGAGCTCGGTCTCGTAGGTTTCCGAGATCGTCTCGCCCACCAGCCGCCCGGTGAAGCCCACGCGCCGCAGCCGGTCCACCGGCGAGGAGCCGTCCGAGCCGAAATGCCAGGGCCGGTTCTGGATGCTCATGTCGCGCGAATGGGTCGCGGCGGCGGCGTTGAGCTGCGCATTGAGCGTGAGCGCGGAGAGCCCGCGCGCGCGGCGCAGCGTGTTGACCGCGTCGAGCATCCGGAACGGGATCTGCGCCTCGTCCTCGGGCTTGATGCGGTAGACCTGCGGCAACGGCAGCCCGTCGGGGCCGATCCGGCCCGACGGGGCCGCGCAGGCCGAAAGACCGGTGAGAAGAAGGCCGAGAATGAGCTCGCGTCGCTGCATGCGTCACCTGTGAAAATCAGAACTTGCGCCTGATTAGCGGCAGCGGTGCGGCAGGGCAAACGGGATCGGCGCCGCGCCGCCCAGCGCCGCGCGAGGCCGATTGCGCGACAGGGGGGCGCGGCTTACGCAAGTGGCGTGACGTCACCCCCTTTGCCGGAGATTCGCATGGGTCACGACCCCAAGGCCCCCACCCGCCGCGGCTTCCTCGCCGCCACCGCCGCACTCGGCGCCACCGCCCTCGCCAGCCCGGCGCTGGCATTGACCGGCTCCACCGAAATCGAGAGCGACCTTTCGGGCGCCGTCAGCCGCAACCTGTCGAGCTTTCGCGCGCTCGACTGGCGGCCCTATTTCGCGGATCTGCGGGGCGGCGCGATCCTCGCCGACACGCAAAGCCGGGCGCTGCATTTCTGGAGCGAGGATGAGAGCGTCTACCGGCTCTTTCCCAGCTCGGTGCCGCTGACGGCGGATCTGACCCGGCTGGGCCGGACCGAGATCATCAAGAAGGTCGAAGGCCCCGATTGGCGGCCCACCCCCTCGATGCGCGAGCGCAATCCCGAATGGCCCGAATACATCCCCGCCGGTCCCGACAACCCGCTCGGCACCCATGCGCTGTGGCTGACATGGCAGTATTACCGCATCCACGGCACGCATGACACGCGCAAGATCGGGCGGCGCTCCTCGAATGGTTGCATCGGTCTCTACAACGAGCATATCGCCGAGCTGTTCGTTCTGTCGAAGGTGGGCACGCAGGTCATGCTGATCTGAGGCGACCGGACCTCTGCATGACAAAGGGGGCCGGAGGGCCCGGCCCCTCGGAATTCGTGATGCGGCCTTCGGCGAAGGCTCTTGCAAGCGCAAAGGTATCCCGAGCGCGGGGTCCTGAACAACCTACGGGAACCATGCATGCTTGATGTCCGCCCGGCGGAGTTTGCTGTCGTTCGAAGAGCCTGTATCGTCGGGGTATGACCGTCGAAGAAGAATTGTTTCAAGCAGCCGTTGAACTCATAGAAGCCCGGTACGAAACCGGTTGGGGAGGCGCGGCTTCGATCCGCTTGATGTCGGGCAAGATAATCACCAGCGTCGCGCCTGATGTGGAGTTGGACGCTCTTTCCCTATGCATGGAAGTCGGCGGCATCCTGGAAGCTCACAAGCAGAATCAGTCAGTTACTCATAGCCTTTGCATTTACAGAGAGTGTGAAGGAAAGCCTTTCAAGATACTCAGCCCCTGTGGCATTTGCCAGGAACGGCTCAGGTTCTGGGGTCCTGACGTGTTCGTCGCTGTTACGAACCCTGACAACAAGCTCGATTTCCGTCGTCTCGCGGAGCTTCAGCCCTTTCATTGGTCGGCTGCCTACAGATAGCGGCAAGCGAAGCAGACAAGAACTCCGAGCGGGCATTCCACTCGGAGCCTTGGTATCGGTCACCCGCACCACGACATGCAAAGGGCTGGCCGTGAGGCCCCATCTTCGTGTCAGATCCAGCCCGAGAGATTCTCGCGGATCACCCGCTCCAGCATGTCGATATGCTCGGCATGATCGTTGAGGCAGGGGATGTAGGTGAAGCTCTCCCCGCCCGCATGCTCGAAGCTCTCGCGGATCTCCTCGTTGATCTCCTCGAGCGTCTCGATGCAGTCGGCCGAAAAGGCGGGGGCGCAGATCGACAGCTTGCGCACGCCCTCCTCCTTGGCCAGCCGGGCCACCTCCTCGACGGTGTAGGGCTTGAGCCATTCCTCGCGGCCGAAGACCGACTGGAAGGTGGTGACGACCCGCGTCTCCTCCCAGCCCAGCGCCTCGCGCAACAGCCGCGTCGTCTTCTGGCACTGGCAATGATAGGGATCGCCTTCGAGCAGGTAGCGCTTGGGCAGGCCGTGATAGGAGCAGACCAGCACCTCGGGGCGGCTTTCGGGGGTGGGATGCGCACGGCGGACCGAGTTGGCCAGCGCCTCGATATAGTCGGGCCGGTCGAAATAGGGGTCGACCACGCGGGCCGTGGGCTGCCACTTTTCCTTGGAGAGAGCCTTGAAGAAGGCGTCATTGGCGGTGGCCGAGGTCGCGCCCGCGTAATGCGGGTAAAGCGGGAAGAACAGGATCTTGCGGCAGCCATTCTCGACCATGCGGCGCACCACCGACCGGGTCGAGGGATTGCCGTAGCGCATGCAGAACTCGACCTGCACGCCCTCGCCGTATTCCGCCTCGAACCGGGCGCGCAGCGCGTCGGCCTGCTGGCGGGTGATCGTGCGCAGCGGGCTTTCGTTCAGCTCCTCGTTCCAGATCGTGCGATAGGCCGCGCCGGATTTCTGCGGCCGCTTCGACAGGACGATGCCCTGCAGGATCGGCTGCCAGATCAGCGGATTCGTGTCGACCACGCGGCGATCGGAGAGAAACTCCGACAGGTAGCGCCGCATGGAGCGGTAATCGGTGCCGTCGGGCGTGCCGAGATTGGCGACGAGGATGCCCACGCGCGATGTCGGCAGGGCCGGGTGATCGGTGGGGGCATGGGTCGGGCGGGTCGCGTCGAGCATCGTCTGTCCTCGGGTCTGGCGTTCGGCGGGCGTTCGGCGGGTGTTCCATCGAAGCGAAGTAGCGGGATTACGGGCCCGGCCAACAAGGCATCTCACTGCAACAGGGTCTGAGACGAGGGCGGCGGGGTCAATCGGCGCTTTCGTCGCGGGCGCGGCGCAGCGCTTCCTCGAGGCTGTGCGTGGCCGAGCCGCGGCGCAGCGGCTGCGGCTGGTCGGCCGAGGGCGCCCAGCCGGTCAGGGTGATCACCTCGAACCGCGCGCCCACGCGGCCATCGGCGCGGCTGTTGGTCTCGGCATAGAGCCGCGCCGCCTCGGCCAGCACCGTTCGCCGGGTCGGGCGGCGCAGCCGTCCGGCCATGGCGTTGGTCTCGCCCATGGCGCGCAAATCGCGCATCAGGTGGAACGGGGTCTCGTAGCTGACGTCATAGGGTGTGCCGTCGGCCACGGGCAGCGCCAGCCCCGCGCGCTGCAACAGCGCGCCGAGATCGCGGATCTCGCCCATCGGGGCGACGCGCGGCGACAGCCCGCCTGTAACGGCGGTTTCGGCGGCGGTGAGGGCTGTGCGCAGCTCCGACAGCGTCTCTCCGCCCAGCAGCGTCGCGATCAAAAGCCCGTCGGGGCGCAGCGCGCGGGCGCATTGGATGAGCTGGCCGATCGGGTCCTCGGCCCAGTGCAGCGCCATGGCGTGAATGACCAGATCCTGCGCGCCGGGGACGAGATCGAGCGTCTCGTCATCGGGGATGATCCGCGCATGGGGCAGGCGGCGGGACCAGAGATCGGGCCAGGGCGTGACCACCGCCACGTCGGTAAAGGCGCGGTTAACCTCCGCGAGCCTATCTTCGACATCATCGGCCACCGCCTCCTGCAGGAACAGCGCTGGCGCGCGGGCGGCGCGGGCGCGGTGGCGCGCGATGGCGGGGCGGTCGAACAGGGCGGGGCGCTGGGCCGGATCTGAGGTCGGTGACATGCGCCCGAGATAGGGGGCGATGATGGGAATGCAAAGCGTCCTGAGGGCGATCTACCCCCCGGCCTGCATGGGCTGCGGCGATATGACCGAGGCGGATCACGCGCTTTGCGGCGCCTGCTGGCGCGAGACGCCGTTTCTTGGCGGCGCGCTGTGCGATCTTTGCGCGCGGCCCCTGCCGGGCGAGGCGGAGCCCGATCTGCGCTGCGACGCCTGCCTTGCCGCGCCGCCGCCATGGGGGCGGGCGCGCGCGGTGCTGCAGTACCGCGATGGTGCGCGGCGGCTGGTGCTTGGGCTCAAGCATTCCGACCGGACCGATCTGGCACGGCCCATGGGGCTGTGGATGGCGCGGGCGGCGGCGGATCTGGCGGAGCCCGACACGCTGGTCGTGCCGGTGCCCTTGCATCGCGGGCGGCTTTGGCGGCGGCGCTACAACCAGTCGGCGCTGCTGGCCGCGCGCATCGCCCGCGCGCTGGGCCGCGAGGTCTGCGCCGATGCGCTCTGGCGGCACCGCGCCACCGCCACGCTCGCCGGGCAGGACGCCGAGGCGCGGCGCGCCACGCTCGACGGCGCGATCCGGCCGCATCCAAGGCGCGGGGTGCGGATGGGCGGACGGATGGTGCTTCTGGTCGATGACGTGCTGACCTCGGGCGCCACGCTGGGCGCCTGCGCGCGGGCCGCGCGGGCCGCCGGCGCGCGCGCGATCTGCGTCGTGGCACTGGCCCGCGCCGCCCCGGACCCCTAGATCAGGGGAAACCACCCCAATTCCGGAGGCCGGACATGCCCGACGCGACCCCCCAGATCGAGATCTACACCTCGCCCACCTGCGGCTATTGCCACGCCGCCAAGCGGCTCTTGGCGCAGAAGGGCGTCAGCTATACCGAGATCGACGTGGTGGCCCATCCCGACCGCCGCCCCGAGATGCAGCGCCGCGCCAATGGCGGCCGCACCGTGCCGCAGATCTTCATCGGCGGCACCCATGTCGGCGGCTATGACGACATGGCGCTGCTTGACCGGCGCGGCGGGCTCGACCCGATGCTGGGCAAGTGATCCGCGCCGCGCTCTTGCAGACCACCGCCTCGGACGATCCCGCGCAGAACACCGAAACCCTGCGCGGGATGGTCCGGGAGGCGGTGGCGCAGGGGGCGGATCTGGTCTGCACGCCCGAGGTCTCGAACTGCGTCTCTTCGAGCCGCGCGCGGCAGGACGAGGTGCTGCGCCCGGAGGCAGAGGATGGAATGCTCGCGGCGATGCGCGAGGAGGCGGCGCGGGCCGGGATCTGGCTGGCGCTGGGCTCCATCGCGGTCAAGACCGGCGATGCCGACGGGCGCTTCGCCAACCGCTCGCTGCTGATCGGGCCGGATGGCGCGATCCACGCCCGCTACGACAAGATCCACATGTTCGACGTCGCGGTGAGCGAGACCGAGACCTACCGCGAAAGCGCCGGCTACCGCCCCGGGGGCCGCGCGGTGCTGGCCGAGACGCCGCTGGCGCCGCTCGGGCTGACGATCTGCTACGACGTCCGCTTCGCGCATCTCTACCGTGATCTCGCGCAGGCGGGCGCGGCGATCCTCCTCGTGCCGTCGGCCTTCTCGCCTGTCACCGGCGCCGCGCATTGGGAGGTGCTGCTGCGCGCCCGCGCGATCGAGACCGGCTGTTTCGTGCTGGCGGCGGCACAGACCGGGCGGCACCCCGCAAGCGCGGGACGGGTGCGCGAGACATGGGGTCACAGCCTCGCGGTGGACCCTTGGGGCAAGGTGCTGGCCGATGCCGGGACGGCATGCGGCGTCACCATCGTTGATCTGGACCCGACGGAGGTGGCACAAGCGCGGCAGCGCGTTCCCGCGCTTACCCATGACCGCGCCTATGATGGACCCGCATGACCCAGCCTGTCGACAACCTCGCCATCACGCTCTTCAGCGAGATCCTCGCGGTCGACCAGCTGGCGCGCAACACCATGTCCAAGGTGCTGCCCAAGGGGATGGAGCTGTCGCATTTCTCGGTGCTCAACCACCTCGCCTTTTCGGGCGGCGAGCGTACGCCCGCGCAGCTTGCGAAAACCTTCCACCTGACGCGCGGCGCGATGACCAACACGCTGGGCAAGCTCGAATGGGCGGGCTGGGTGCATATCCGTCCCGATTGGGACGATGCGCGGCGCAAGCTGGTGGCGATCAGCCCCGCCGGGCTCGGGGCGCGCAACGCCGCCGTCGCCGCGATCACGCCGATCGTCTCGGACGTGGTCGAGCGGGTCGGTGTCGAGCGCGCCCGCGCGGCGCTGCCGGTGCTGCGCGAGCTGCGGCTTCGTCTCTCCGACGTGGATTAGAGCCCCATCCGCGCCCTTCGGCCTAGAGCGTCACCCGCTCGGGGCGCAGGCTCGCCGTGACGTAGTTCACCGACAGGTCGCGCTCCGACAGCGACCAGCTCCACGAGATCGGGTTGAACACCATCCCCTTGCGGTCCACCGGGGTGAACCCTGCGCGCTTCAGCAGGTCGAAGAGCTCGTCGGGGGTGATGAACTTCTTCCAGTCATGCGTGCCCTTGGGCAGCCAGCGCATCACCCATTCCGCCCCGAGGATCGCCATGCCGAAGCTCTTGGCGTTGCGGTTGAGGGTGGAGCAGATGTGCAGCCCGCCGGGGCGCAGCAGGTCGTGGCAGGCGGTGAGATAGTCGATCGGCGAGGCGACATGCTCGACCACCTCCATGTTGAGCACCACGTCGAAGCGCTCGCCCGCCGCGGCCATGTCCTCGGCGGTGGTGTGGCGGTAGTCGATCTCGAGGCCCGATTGTTCGGCATGGAGCCGCGCCACGGGAATGTTGCGAGGGGCCGCATCGGCACCGACCACCTCAGCCCCGAGCCGCGCCATCGGCTCGCACAAGAGCCCGCCGCCGCAGCCGATATCGAGAATGCGCAGCCCATCGAAGGGCTGCCTGGCCGACAGGTCGCGCCCGAACTGCGCCGCGATCTGGTCGGTGATGTAGCCCAGCCGGCAGGGGTTGAGCATGTGCAGCGGCTTGAACTTGCCGTTCTCGTCCCACCATTCGGCGGCCATCGCCTCGAACTTGGCGACCTCCTCGGCATCGATGGTGGAGCGGGGGGCGTCTGGCTGCGGCATGATCTGGTCCTTCTTCGGCGCGGGCGGGTGACGGCATGGCTCTTGTGCCTATATAGGTCGGACATGGACAAGGTCTCAGGTCACCGCCGCGCCATCGCGCATCTTCACCCCCCCGTCGAGCCTTTCGATCAGCGCATGGTCGATGTCGGCGACGGGCATCGCATCTATGTCGAGCAATGCGGCAACCCCGATGGCAAGCCCGTGGTGGTGCTGCATGGCGGGCCGGGCGGCGGCTGCAGCCCGGCGATGCGGCGCTATTTCGATGCCTCGCAATGGCGCGTCATCCTGTTCGACCAGCGCGGCTGCGGCCGCTCGCGCCCGCATGCCAGCGTCGAGGCCAACACGACATGGCATCTCGTGGCGGATATGGAGCATATCCGCGAGATGCTCGGGATCGGGAAATGGGTGCTGTTCGGCGGCTCATGGGGGGCGACGCTGGCGCTGATCTATGCGCAGACCCACCCCGAGCGGGCCGCGGCCCTCATCCTGCGCGGCGTGTTCCTGATGACCGAGCCCGAGCTGCAATGGTTCTATGGCGGCGGCGCGGGGCAGTTCTGGCCCGAGCTCTGGGCGCGCTTTGCCGGGCTGATCCCCGAAGACGAGCATGACGATCTCATCGCCGCCTATCACCGGCGGCTGTTTTCGGGCGACGGCGGCTGCGAGCTGCGCCATGCGCGGGCCTGGGCGGGCTGGGAGAACGCGCTCGCCTCGATCGACAATGACGGGCCGATGGGCGAGGGGCCGGCGGAATATGCCCGCGCCTTCGCCCGGCTGGAGAACCATTATTTCCACAATCGCGGCTTTCTCGCGCCGGGGCAGGGCATTCTCGAACGGATGGACCGGATCGCGCAGATCCCCGGTCTGATCGTGCAGGGGCGCTACGACATGATCTGCCCGCCCGCGGGCGCGCACCGGCTGGCGGCGCTCTGGCCCGCCGTGACGCTCAGGATGATCCCGCGCGCGGGCCATGCGCTGTCGGAGCCGGGGATTTCGGCCGAGCTGGTGCGCGCGACCGACGCTTTGGGCCGCGGCAATGACGGCCCGATCTTCGGACGCGCGACGTAGCGTAATCTTTACAAGGCTTTACAGATTTCCATGCGTCGCTAACCTAGGCCCCCAACAAAGAAGGGCGCGAAACCGCGCCGATGCGGTCCGTTTCGGGCCACAGGGGAGACCTCGAAAGCTTGGGGAGCGTGATCAGGATCGTCCTGCAGCGTCTGGCGCTTGGCCTGTTGACGCTGCTGATCGTCTCGGCGGTGATTTTCGGAGCGGTGAACCTGCTGCCCGGCGATTTCGCGCAGGCCGTGCTGGGACAATCCGCGACGCCCGAGGCCGTGGCCGCCATCCGCACCCAGCTCGGCCTCGACCAGCCCTTGCCGGTCCGCTACGCCGGGTGGCTGTGGGATGCCGCGCGCGGCGATCTCGGCGTCAGCTTCGCGCAGGCCAATTTCGCGAGCTTCACGGGACGGGTCGACCCTTCGGCCACCGTGCTGGCGCAGATCGCGCCGCGCTTTGCCAATACCATGTTCCTCGCAGGCGTGACGGCGGCGATCGCGGTGCCGCTGGCGGTGGGCCTCGGGATTCTCGCCGCGCTCTGGCGCGACACGCCCTTCGACAAGGGCGCCAACATCGCGACGCTGTCCTCGATCTCCAGCCCCGAATTCTTCGTGGCCTACATCCTGATCCTGCTTCTGGCGGTGGTGAACCCGGTGCTGCCGTCGCTGTCGAACATCTTTCCCGGCATGAGCTTCGGTGAGCGGCTGGAAAGGACCCTGCTTCCGGCGCTGACCCTCACCCTCGTCGTCACCGCGCACATGATGCGGATGACCCGCGCCGCGATCCTCAACCTCATGGCCCAGCCCTATATCGAGATGGCGCGGCTGAAGGGGATGCGCCCGCTTCGGGTGATCCTGCGCCACGCGCTGCCGAACGCGCTGGCGCCGATCGTCAACGTGGTGGCATTGAACCTCGCATATCTCGTCACCGGCGTCGTCGTGGTCGAGGTGGTCTTCGTCTATCCCGGCATCGGCCAGCTCTTCGTCGACAGCGTGAAGCTGCGTGACATTCCGGTGGTGCAGGCCTGCTGCCTGATCTTCGCCGCCGCCTATATCCTTTTGAACCTCACGGCCGACATCCTGTCGATCGTCTCCAACCCGCGGCTGAGGCACCCCAAATGAGCATCTGGCTCTGGATCGTCACGGCCCTCGCGGTCATCGCGGCGCTGGCCCGGGCGGGCCTGTGGGCCGCGCGCCGGCTCTCGGGCGACGCCCCGCGCTTTCGCGACATGTCCTATGGCGAGGCGCTGGGCTACGCGCTGGCGCTCGCCGCGATCATCGGCGGCGTCTGGCTATGGATGAAGCCCGGCGCGGTCTATTTCCGCTGGGCGGTGATGGGCTTTGCGATCTGCGCCGTCGCGGCCTATCTCTTCCGCCTCGCGGGGCGGCATATCGGGCCCGCCGGGCTGAAGCGGCAGTTTCGCAGGATGCCGCTGACGGCGGCCTTCGGCATCCTCGTGATCATCCTCTACGCCATCGTCGCGATCTTTGCGGGCTGGATCGCGCCGCATGGGCAGGAGGCGGTGCTGGGCGCGGCCAACATCGTGCCGGGGGGCGATCCGGCGATGGGCGGAGATCCGGCCTTTCCGCTCGGCACCGACCGGATCGGCCGCGACATCCTCTCGCGCCTCATCTACGGCGCGCAGAACACCGTGGGTCTGGCCTTTGCCACGACGCTTCTCGCCTTCTTTCTCGGCGGCGCGCTGGGGCTGCTGGCGGCGGTCGTCGGCGGCTGGCTCGACCAGCTGCTGAGCCGCGGCGTCGACGTGCTGATGGCGATCCCCTCGCTGATCTTCGCGCTTCTGCTGCTCACCATCGCCTCCGTCTGGGCCGATGGCGCGCGCGGGCTGATGACGCTTTACATGGTGTTGATCATCGCGGTGATCGACTCGACCCGCGTGTTCCGCCTCGCCCGCGCGGTCGGGATCGGCATCGTGGTGATGGATTATGTCGAGGCCGCGAAACTGCGCGGCGAGGGCATGGGGCATCTGGTGTTCCGAGAGATCCTGCCCAACGCCATGGCGCCGCTTCTGGCCGAGTTCGGCCTGCGCTTCTGCTTCGTCTTCCTGACCATCGCCTCGCTGAGCTTCCTCGGCGTCGGCATCCAGCCGCCCCTGGCCGACTGGGGCACGATGGTGCGCGACCTCGCGCAGTTCATCAACTTCGCCGCCTTCGCGCCGATGGTGGCGCTGGCGCCGCTGCTGCCCGCGCTTGCCATCGCGGTGCTCACCGTGGGGGTGAATTTCGTGGTGGACTGGATGCTGCACCGCTCCTCGGGGCTGAAATCATGACGCCGCTGCTGGACATTCGCGATCTTCGGATCGAGGGGCGCTCGGACGAGGCGTGGCACCCGATCATCAACGGCGTCGACCTGACGCTGGGCCGGGGCGAGGTGCTCGGGCTGATCGGGGAATCGGGGGCGGGCAAATCGACGCTGGGCCTCGCCGCGATGGGCTATGTGCGCGACGGGGTGCGGATCTCGGGCGGCTCGGTGATGTTCGACGGCATCGACCTGATGAATGCCTCGGCCGAGGAGAAGCGCTCGCTTCTGGGCCGCCGCATCGCCTATGTCGCGCAATCGGCGGCGGCGAGCTTCAACCCCGCCCACAAGCTGATCGACCAGCATGTCGAGGCGCCGGTGCGCCACGGCGTGCAGCACCGCGGCGAAAGCGTCGAGGACGCGATCGAGCTCTATGCCAAGCTGCGCCTGCCCGACCCCCACGAGATCGGCTTCCGCTACCCGCATCAGGTCTCCGGCGGGCAGCTGCAGCGCGCGATGACCGCGATGGCGATGTCCTGCCGCCCCGATCTCATCATCTTCGACGAGCCGACGACGGCGCTCGACGTGACCACGCAGATCGAGGTTCTGGCCGCGATCCGCGACATCGTCGACCAGTTCGGCACTTCGGCGATCTACATCACCCACGACCTCGCGGTGGTTGCCCAGATGGCGGACCGCATCAAGGTCCTGCTGAAGGGCGACGAGGTCGAGACCGCGCCGACGCGCGAGATGCTGGAGCATCCGCGCGAGGACTACACCCGCTCGCTCTGGGCGGTGCGCGGCTTTCACCGCCCCGAAAAGCCCGCCCCCGGCCCGGACAGCGTGCCGATCCTCTCGGTCGAGGGGGTGACGGCGGCTTACGGCGAACAGGTGGTGCTCGAAGACGTCTCCTTCGACATCCATCCCGGCCGCACCGTCGCCGTGGTGGGCGAAAGCGGCTCGGGCAAATCGACCACCGCGCGGGTCATCACCGGGCTTTTGCCGCCGCGCGGCGGCGCGGTGCGCTTCGAGGGCGAGCCGCTGCCCGCGAGCTACCGCCAGCGGTCGAAGGATCAGCTGCGGCAGATCCAGATGATCTACCAGATGGCCGACACCGCGCTCAATCCGCGCCAGAGCATCGCGCAGATCATCGGCCGGCCGGTGCGGTTCTATTCCGGGCTCCGGGGCCGCCGCTTGCGCGCCCGCGTCGACGAGCTGCTGGAACAGATCGAGCTCGATCCCGCGATCTACCGCGACCGCCTGCCGGGCGAGCTGTCGGGCGGGCAGAAGCAGCGCGTCGGCATCGCCCGCGCGCTTGCCGCCGAGCCGCGGCTGATCATCTGCGACGAGGTGACGAGCGCGCTCGATCAGCTGGTGGCCGAGGGCATCCTCAAGCTGCTGGCCCGGCTGCAGGACGAGCTGGGGCTAAGCTACATGTTCATCACCCACGACCTCGCCACGGTGAAGGCGATCGCCGACGAGGTGGTGGTGATGAAGGAGGGCCGGGTGATCGAGCAGGGGCCCAAGACCGAGATGTTCACGCCCCCGCACCACCCCTATACCGACCTGCTCTTGTCCTCGGTGCCCGAGATGGACCCCGACTGGCTCGACAATCTTCTGGCCGAACGCGGAGTTGAGGATCTCGGCGAGGCGGCCACGGGTAAGATGTAGGCGAATCGCACGAATCGGCCCCCGCCAGAGGGGCAGGGAACCAAGAGGGAGACCATCATGCTGCCACAGATCAGCCGTCGCGGATTGCTCAGGAGCGGGGCCGCCGCGGGCCTTCTGTCCGTCACCGGCCTGCCGCTGCGCGCCCAGTCGCGCGGGGGCACGCTGCGCCTCGGCCTCGCCGGGGCCAACACCTCCGACAGCTGGGACGGGCGCACCCATTCGGACACCTACATGATCACCACCGCCTATGGCGCGGTGTTCGACTGCCTGACCGAGATCGCCGCCAATGGCGAGCTGGTGGGCGAGCTGGCGACCTCGTGGGAATCGACCCCCGACGCGAAGACCTGGACCTTCGACCTGCGACAGGGCGTGACCTTCCACAACGGCGCGCCCTTCACCGCCGATGACGTGATCGCCTCGCTCAAGCTGCATCTCGACGAGGACGCGAAATCCGCCGCCCGCCCGATCGTCGCGCCGATCACCGAGATGAAGAAGCTCGGCGAGCATCAGGTGCAGTTCACGCTGGAGGCGGGCAACGCCGACTTCCCCTTCCTGATGTCGGATTATCACCTGCTGATGTATCCGCATGAGAACGTCGAGGAGGCGATCGCGCAGGGCATCGGCACCGGCCTCTACAAGGTCGAGAGCTTCGATCCCGGCGTGCGCACGCTGCTCACGCGCGTCGACGGCCATTACAAGGACGGCCGCGCGGGCTGGTTCGACCAGATCGAGGTCATCGCGATCAATGACGGCTCGGCCCGGATGACGGCGCTGATGACCGGGCAGGTCGACGCGGTCAACAATGTCGAGTTCCAGGTCGAGCCGCTCTTGAAGGCCAACCCCAACCTCGCGCTCAACGAGGTGACGGGCAACCAGCACTACACCTTCCCGATGCTCACCGACCTGAGCCCCATGGACAACCTCAAGGTCCGCCAGGCGCTCAAGCACGCGGTGCGGCGCGAGGAGCTGGTCGAGAAGATCCTGCAAGGCCATGGCGCGGTCGCCAACGACCACCCGATCGGCCCGGCGAACCAGTATTACTTCGCCGATCTCGAACAGAACGACTACGACCCGGAGAAGTCGAAATCGCTGCTGAAGGAGGCCGGTCTCGACGGGCTGAGCATCGATCTTTCGGTCTCCGAGGCCGCCTTCTCGGGCGCGATCGACGCAGGCCTGCTCTATCAGGCCAGCGCCCGCGATTGCGGCATCGACATCAACGTCGTGCAGGAGCCGGCGGATGGCTACTGGTCCAATGTCTGGATCAAGAAGCCGTGGTGCGCCTCCTACTGGTCGGGCCGCGTGACCGAGGACTGGATGTTCACGCTGGGCTACGAGACGGGGGCCGCGTGGAACGACACGCATTGGGAGAATGAGCGCTTCCAGACGCTCTTGAAGGAGGCCCGCGCCGAGCTCGACAGCGACAAGCGCCGCGACATGTATCACGAGATGCAGCGCCTGTGCTCCAAGGAGGGCGCGACGGCGATCCCGATGTATGCCAACTTCGTCGATGGCTACAACACCAAGCTCGGCCACCCGGATGTGGTCGGCAACGTGTTCGATCTCGACAGCAACCGCATCTGCGAACGGTGGTGGATGGCCTGACCGGGGCCGTCGTCACCGCCGCATGACCCGACGCGCCGTCCCCCCCGGGCGGCGCGTTTTCATGCGGCCATTGGCCGGGGTGATGTTCGGGGCCGCGTGTGAGGCGCGCTTGCCCCCTCGGGCGGGGGGCCGGTCGGGAGCCTCAGCCTTTGCCGGTCTCGCCGGTCTCGTCGCTCTCGTCCTCTTCCCGCTTCGCCTTCAGCTCGTCATAGGAGCTGGGGTCGAAATCCTCGGGGTCGAAGGCCTCCTCGTCATCGGCGATGCCGGTCACATAGGTCGTGCCGGTCTTCTCGTCGTAGGCGAGCCCGTAATTCGCGCGTCCCTCGGATTTGTAGCGGCGGAACTCGTGGATGCCGGCCAGGAGGATGACCACCGTGATCGGCAGGAGGATGAGGATGGCGATCAGCTGGGATTGCATGAGGGGGTCCTTTGCGGGCTGTTCGGAGAGGTGGATGGCCGGGGCCGGGGCCGGGGCCTGCGATACGCCGGGCCGCCCGCCGCTTCGGGCCGCCATGGCCGCGGGAGGCCTGTCACCGTTCAACCACCAGATAGCGCAGCGACAGGCGCTGTCGAAGCGTCCCGCTTCGCGCCGGGCAAGGCAGGCGGCCCGCGGCGGCGGGGTGACGGGCGCTGTTGGCAGGCGGCGGTCCGATGGGGGGTGGTCCGATCCCGGCGCCGACAGGAACCGCTCTGTCATATGGGCGTTGGATGCACAACGCACGCAGTCTCGCTTTGAGAGAGGATACCCATGCCCGAGAATTTCGCAGGAGAGCTGAACCAGGACGTCCGCACGCAGATGGTCGACCTGCTCAACAAGAACCTCGTCAACATGCTGGCCCTGACGCTGGCGGTGAAGCAGGCGCATTGGAACCTCAAGGGGCCGGGCTTCATCGGCGTGCACGAGCTTCTGGACGAAGCGGCCGACCGGCTGCGCGAGGGCGCGGACCTGATGGCCGAGCGCGCCGTGATCCTCGGCGGCTATGCCCGCGGCACGGTCGAGGTCGCGGCCGAAAAGGCGCAGATGGATGCCTACCCGGTCGAGCTTTCCGACATCAAGCAGCATGTCGAGGAGCTGAAGGCACGCTATGTCTTCGTCGGCGGCGAGGTCCGCAAGGCGATGGAGGAAGCGGGCGACGCGGGCGACGAGGACACCGCCGATCTCTTCACCGAAGTCAGCCGCACGCTCGACAAGGATGCCTGGTTCATCGGCGCCAACGCCTGACCGGGCCCGCCGCCGCCCGCAGCCGCCGCCCAAAGCCGCGCATGGCCTTGGGCGGCGCTTCGAGCGGCAGTCGGAACGCGGGCGAAACGCGGGCCGAGGCGATCACTCTTGCCTATTTGCGCCAACACCCCTATATGCCCTTCAGAACAGCGGCGCGCCGGCCTTCGAAACCGGCGCCCACCGGGAAAGATCGACGGGCCGCTGGCCCGTTTTTTTGTGCTTGGAGGACCCCATGTCCGACCTCATCGCCAAGGCCGCGATCGACCGCCGCGTCCAGGAGATCATCGAGCCCGTCATTGCCGACATGGGCTTCGAGCTGGTGCGCGTGCGGCTGATGTCGGGCAAGTCCACGACGCTGCAGATCATGGCGCAGAAGCCCGACGGCACGATCGAGGTCGACGAATGCGGCCAGATCTCCACCGCCGTTTCGGCCGTGCTCGACGTCGAGGACCCGATTCTCGACGCCTATACGCTCGAGGTTTCCTCGCCCGGCATCGACCGGCCCCTGACCCGGCTCAAGGATTTCGAGCAGTGGAAGGGCTACGAGGCCAAGATCGAGACCGAGGAGCTGATCGACGGCCGCCGCCGCTTCAAGGGCGAGCTTCAGGGCGTCGAGGATGACGAGGTGCTGATCGAGATCGAGGAAGGCACGATCGGGCTGAAGTTCGAGTGGCTCTCGGACGCCAAGCTGGTGCTGACCGACGATCTCATTCGCGAGGTGCTGCGCAGCCGCAAGGATGCCGGGCAGATCGACGAGACCCAATTCGACGATGTTGAAACCATCATTGATGGTGATGAGGAGAACGACTGATGGCCATCACGTCCGCAAACCAGCTGGAGCTTCTGCAGACCGCCGAGGCGGTGGCGCGCGAGAAGATGATCGACCCCGCGCTCGTGGTCGAGGCGATGGAAGAGAGCCTCGCGCGGGCCGCCAAGTCGCGCTACGGCGCCGAGATGGACATCCGCGTCAGCATCGACCGCAAGACCGGCCGCGCCCGCTTCACCCGCGTGCGCACCGTGGTCGAGGATGAGGATCTGGAGAACTACCAGGCCGAGTTCACCGTCGAGCAGGCGCGCCAGTACATGGACGACCCCAAGGTCGGCGACACCTTCGAGGAGGAGGTGCCGCCCGTCGAGCTGGGCCGCATCGCCGCGCAATCGGCCAAGCAGGTGATCCTGCAGAAGGTCCGCGAGGCCGAGCGCGACCGGCAATACGAGGAGTTCAAGGACCGCGCCGGCACGATCATCAACGCCACCGTCAAGCGCGAGGAATACGGCAACATCGTCGTCGAGCTTCCCGGCGCGGGCGAGGCGGTGCTGCGCCGCAACGAGAAGATCGGCCGCGAGGCCTACCGCCCCGGCGACCGCATCCGCTGCTACGTCAAGGATGTGCGCCGCGAGGTGCGCGGCCCGCAGATCTTCCTGTCGCGCACCGCGCCCGAATTCATGGCCGAGCTGTTCAAGATGGAAGTGCCCGAGATCTACGAGGGCATCATCGAGATCAAGTCGGTGGCCCGCGACCCCGGCAGCCGCGCCAAGATCGCCGTGATCTCCTATGATGGCTCGATCGACCCGGTCGGCGCCTGCGTCGGCATGCGCGGCTCCCGCGTGCAGGCCGTGGTGGGCGAGCTTCAGGGCGAGAAGATCGACATCATCCCGTGGAACGAGGACATGCCGACCTTCCTCGTCAACGCGCTGCAGCCCGCCGAGGTCTCCAAGGTCGTGTTCGACGAGGAAGCCGAGCGGATCGAGGTGGTCGTGCCCGAGGAGCAGCTCTCGCTCGCCATCGGCCGGCGCGGCCAGAACGTGCGTCTGGCCAGCCAGCTCACCGGGCTCGACATCGACATCATGACCGAGGAGCAGGAGAGCAAGCGCCGTCAGGCCGAGTTCGAGACCCGCACCAAGCTGTTCATGGACACGCTCGATCTCGACGAGTTCTTCGCGCAACTTCTCGTCTCCGAGGGGTTCACAAATCTCGAAGAGGTCGCATATGTCGATCAGGACGAGCTTCTGGTGATCGACGGAGTCGACAGCGACACCGCCGCCGAGCTTCAGGCGCGCGCCCGCGACTACATCGACGCCCAGAACAAGGCCGCGCTGGAGCGCGCCCGCGAGCTGGGCGCCGAGGACAGCCTGATCGGCTTTCCGGGCCTCAGCCCGCAGATGGTCGAGGCGCTGGCCAAGGACGGCGTCAAGACGCTCGAGGACTTCGCGACCTGCGCCGACTGGGAGCTGGCCGGCGGCTGGACCACCCAGAACGGCGAGCGCGTGAAGGATGACGGCGTGCTGGAGCCCTTCGAGGTCAGCCTCGAGGAGGCGCAGGAGCTGGTGATGACCGCGCGGGTGGCGCTGGGTTGGGTCGATCCCGACGAGCTGGCCGCCGAAGAGGCCGCGGCTGCGGCCGCGAGCGACGAAGAGGAAGAGGCCTGAGACACGAGATGGGTCGCGGTGGAATGAAGGCGGAGCGGGCCGACGGGCCGGAACGGAAATGCATCGTCACGGGTGACGTGCAGCCGAAATCCGGTCTGATCCGCTTCGTGATCGGCCCCGACGGCCAGGTGGTCCCAGACATCCTCGGCAAGCTGCCGGGGCGGGGGATCTACGTCATCGCCGAAAAGGCGGTGATCGAGACGGCCAGGCGCGGGCAGTTCGCCCGCGCGGCCAAGGCGCCGGTCACGGTGCCCGAGGGGCTCGCGGCGGAGGTGGAGCGCCAGCAGGCGCGGCGCGTGGTCGATCTGATCGCGCTGGCGCGCAAGGCGGGGCTCGCCATCGCGGGCTTCGAAAAGGTCAAATCGGCGCTCGCGGGCGATCACGTCCGCGTGCTGTTGCAGGCCTCGGACGGCTCCGAGCGCGGCAAGACCAAATTGTGGACCCCCACGGGGGCAAGATATTACGGCTGCCTGACCTCGGATGAATTGGGTTTGGCTTTCGGCCGGCAAAGTGTGATACACGGCGCGCTCGCGGCTGGCGGACTCAGCGACCGTGTTGTAGAGGAGGCCGCGAAACTGCGCGGTCTGCGAGAGAGCAACGGCGGCGATACGGCCTCCGGGAAGGATATGTAAATCTGATGAGCGATACCGACGGCAAGAAACCTCTTGGTCTGCACGGGTCCCGTCCGGGGAACGTCAAGCAGAGCTTCAGTCATGGCCGGACCAAGAACGTCGTGGTCGAGACCAAACGCAAGCGCGTCGTGGTGCCCAAGCCCGGTGGCGCGGCGCAGGGCTCGGCCGCGACCGGCGTTGTGAGGGGCGATCCCTCCAAGCGCCCGGCAGGCATCAGCGAGGCCGAACTCGAGCGCCGCATGCGCGCGCTCGCGCTCGCCCGTGCCCGCGAATCGGAAGAGGCCGAGAAGCGCGCCGCCGAGGAGGCCGCCCGCGCCGCCGAGCGCGAGCGTCGCCGCGCCGAGATCGAGGCCAAGGAACGCGAGGACCGCGAGCGCGAGGAAGCGCTCAAGGCCAAGGCCGAGGAAGAGGAGCGCAAGAAGCGCGAGGCCGCCGAGGCCGCGCGCAAGGCCTCCCAGCCCGCGCCCCAGCAGCCCGCCGCCCAGCCGGCCCAGCCCGGCGAGGCCCCGGCCGGCGGCCCGCGCCCCGGCTCCGGCCCGCGCAAGGCCGGCGACCGCGACCGCGCCGACAAGAAATCCAAGCCCGCCGGCAAGGGCGGCGGCGACAACCGTCGCTCGGGCAAGCTGACGCTGAACCAGGCGCTCTCGGGCGAGGGCGGCCGCCAGCGTTCCATGGCGCAGATGAAGCGCAAGCAGGAGCGCGCGCGCCAGAAGGCGATGGGCGGCCCCGTCCAGCGCGAGAAGGTGACGCGCGACGTGCAGCTGCCCGAGGTGATCACCGTGGGCGAGCTGGCCAATCGCATGGCCGAGCGCGTGGCCGACGTGGTCAAGGCGCTGATGCAGAACGGCATCATGGCGACCCAGAATCAGTCGATCGACGCCGACACCGCCGAGCTGATCATCGAGGATTTCGGCCACCGCGTCGTCCGTGTCTCGGACGCCGATGTCGAGCAGGTGATCGAGCAGGTCAAGGACAAGCCCGAGGACCTGCAGGATCGCGCGCCGATCATCACCGTCATGGGCCATGTCGACCACGGCAAGACCTCGCTTCTGGACGCGATCCGCAAGACCAAGGTCGTCTCGGGCGAGGCCGGTGGCATCACCCAGCATATCGGCGCCTACCAGGTCGACGCGGCCAATGGCACGCGGCTGACCTTCCTCGACACGCCGGGCCACGCCGCCTTCACCTCGATGCGGGCCCGCGGCGCGCATGTGACGGACATCGTGGTTCTGGTGGTCGCGGCCGATGACGCGGTCATGCCGCAGACCATCGAGGCGCTGAACCACGCCAAGGCCGCCAAGGTGCCGATGATCGTAGCGATCAACAAGATCGACAAGCACGAGGCCAACCCCGACAAGGTCCGCACCGACCTGCTTCAGCACGAGGTCATCGTCGAGAAGATGTCGGGCGACGTGCAGGATGTCGAGGTGTCGGCGATTTCGGGCAAGGGTCTCGACCAGCTGCTCGAAGCGATCGCGCTGCAATCCGAGATCCTCGAGCTCAAGGCCAACCCGAACCGTCCGGCGCAGGGCGCCGTGATCGAGGCGCAGCTCGATGTGGGCCGCGGCCCGGTCGCGACCGTGCTCGTGCAGAACGGCACGCTCAAGCGCGGCGACATCTTCGTCGTGGGCGAGCAGTGGGGCAAGGTCCGCGCGCTGGTGGACGACAAGGGCGAGCGCGTCGACGAGGCCGGTCCCTCGGTTCCGGTCGAGGTGCTGGGTCTCAACGGCACGCCCGAGGCGGGCGACGTGCTCAACGTCGTCGAGACCGAGGCGCAGGCCCGCGAGATTGCCGAGTACCGCGCCAACGCCGCCAAGGAGAAGCGCGCCGCCGCCGGTGCCGCGACCAGCCTCGAGCAGCTGATGGCCAAGGCCAAGGACGACAAGAACGTCTCCGAGCTGCCGGTGGTGGTGAAGTCGGACGTGCAGGGCTCGGCCGAGGCCATCGTTCAGGCGATGGAGAAGATCGGCAATGACGAGGTCCGGGTCCGGGTGCTGCATTCGGGCGTCGGCGCGATCACCGAGAGCGACATCGGCCTTGCCGAGGCGTCGGGTGCGCCGGTCTTCGGCTTCAACGTCCGGGCCAATGCACCGGCGCGTCAGGCCGCGAACCAGAAGGGCGTCGAGATCCGCTACTACAGCGTGATCTACGACCTCGTGGACGACGTGAAGGCGGCGGCCTCGGGCCTGCTGTCGAACGAGATCCGCGAGAAGTTCATCGGCTATGCCAACATCAAGGAGGTCTTCAAGGTCTCCAATGTCGGCAAGGTCGCGGGCTGCCTCGTCACCGAAGGTGTGGCGCGCCGCTCCGCCGGTGTCCGCCTGCTGCGCGACAACGTCGTGATCCACGAGGGCACGCTGAAGACCCTGAAGCGCTTCAAGGACGAAGTGTCCGAGGTGCAGTCGGGCCAGGAATGCGGCATGGCCTTCGAGAACCACGAGGACATCCGCCCCGGCGACGTCATCGAGATCTTCGAGCGGGAATCGGTCGAGCGTTCGCTCTGATCCGGGTTTCGCCATCGAGCGACAAGGGGGCGGCCTTCGGGCCGCCCTTTTTCATGTCTGGGCCTGACCGGGGCCTTCCGCATCGCGGGGCACTGCGCATGAAGCGGGTGATGATCGCCGGGCGGCCCGGAGCGGCCCGGCCCGGCCTTCATCCGGCAGGCGGGACGCTCGATGCGCGCGAAGCTGTACGCGCGGGCTGCCGCAGATGGTGGCGGGCGGCAATCTCGGACTGCCGCACCGCTGAACGGAAAAAGGGACGGCATGGGCCGTCCCTTTCGCGTTCGGACACTCGTGAAACTCTGTACGCGAAAGGGCGTCAGGCGGCTGCGGCCGGGGCATTGGCGGGGCGGCCCTCATAGAGGCGCTCGCCGACGCGGATCAGCATCCGGCCGTTTTCCAGTTGCTTGACCAAAAGACCCTGCACCGAAATGCAGCTACCGATGATGATGGTTTGCAGCATGATGGACTCCTCAGCTCTGCCGTAGGTCCATTATAAGCTCTGAATGGTGGACAACCTATTCCATGTGACGCTTTTGTGAGACGGATTGGAACCAAATGTGCCGCGCCTGCGCGGTGCGGGATCGGTGAGGATGTGCGCCTCTTACAGCCAGTCGCGCAATACGGGAATGAGCGGCAGGTCGGCCGGCGGCATCGGATAGTCGCGCAACCGGTTGGGGCGCACCCATGCCAGATCCTGATTCTCGCGGCCCTGCACCGTGCCCTGCCAGCGGCGGCAGGCGAAGAGCGGCATCAGCAGGTGAAAGCTCTCATAGGCGTGGCTCGCGAAGGTCAGCGGCGCGAGGCAGCTTTCCTGCGTGTCGATGCCCAGCTCCTCGTGCAGCTCGCGGATCAGCGCCGCCTCGGGGCTTTCGCCCGGCTCGACCTTGCCGCCCGGAAACTCCCACAGCCCGGCCATGGGCTTGCCCTCGGGGCGCTGCGCGAGCAGCACCCTTCCATCGGCGTCGATCAGGGCGACGGCGGAAACGAGGACGATCTTCACGAGCGGTAGTCGGCGTTGATCTCGATGTAGCGATGGGTGAGATCGCAGGTCCAGGCCACGGCCTCGCCCGTGCCCAGCCCGAGATCGACGGCGATGACGATCTCGTCGCCCTTCATGTAGGCGGCGGCCTTCTCCTCGCTGTAGGACGGGCTGACCCAGCCCTTTTCGGCCACGAGGAGATCGCCGAAGCGGATCGAGAGACGGTCGCGGTCGGCCTCGGCGCCGGACTTGCCCACGGCCATGACGACGCGGCCCCAGTTCGGGTCCTCGCCCGCGATCGCGGTCTTCACCAGTGGCGAATTGGCGGTGGCCATGGCGACCTTGCGCGCATCGGCGTCGGAGGCCGCGCCGGTGACGCGGATCTCGACGAACTTGGTCGCGCCCTCGCCGTCGCGCACCACCTGATGCGCGAGGTCGAGCATGACGCGCTCCAGCCCGGCGGCAAAATCGCTGTTGCCGGTGGCGTCCACGCCCGAGGCCCCGGTCGCGGCCATCAGCAGCGTGTCGGAGGTCGAGGTGTCGCTGTCGACGGTGATGCAGTTGAAGGTGCGGTCGGTGATCTCGCGCAGCAGGCTCTGCAAGGCGGGCTGGTCGTGTTTCGCATCGGTGAAGATGTAGACCAGCATCGTCGCCATGTCGGGCGCGATCATGCCCGAGCCCTTGGCGATGCCGACGATCTTCACCTCGCGCCCGCCGATCTCGACCGTTTCGGTCGCGCCCTTGGGAAAGGTGTCGGTGGTCATGATGGCGCGCGCGGCGCCTTCGATGCCCGAAGGGTCGAGCGCGGCGTTCAGCTCACCGAGCTTCGCCACGATCCGCTCATGCGGCAGCGGCTCGCCGATCACGCCGGTCGAGGAGGTATAGACGCGGTCCGCGTCGATGCCGGTGGCCTGCGCCACGGCGGCGCAGATCTCGGCCACGGAGCGTTCTCCGGCAGCCCCGGTGAAGGCGTTGGAATTGCCCGAATTCACGAGGAAGGCGGCGCGGGAGGTCTGTGTGCCGATCTTGGCCTCGCAGTCGCGGACGGGGGCCGAGCGGGTGGAGGAGCGCGTGAACACCCCCGCCACCGCCGAGCCCTCCGCCAGCTCGGCGAGCATCACGTCGGTCCGGTTCGCATATCGCACCCCGGCCGCGAGCGAGGCGAAGCGCAGGCCCGCGATCTCGGGCAGGGCGGGAAAGGCGGCGGGCGCCAGGGGCGAGACCGGACCGGCCATGATCAGTTGCCATCTTCGAGCAGACCGAGATCGGTCAGCACCGCAGGGTCGAAGGCGCCTTCATCGGGGCGGGTGACGTCGGCGTCGCTCTCGAGCTCGGCCAAGCGGCTCTCGATCTTGCCCTGCTGGATCTGGCTGGCGAGATCGTCGCGCACGTCGTCGAGCGCCGGCGGCTCCTGGGTGCGGGTGTCGTCGAGCCGGACGATGTGGAAGCCGAACTGCGTCTCGACCGGGGTCTCGGTGGTCTCGCCCGTCTCCAGCGACGCCACCGCCTCCTGGAACGGGGCGACCATCATGCCATCGGCGAACCAGCCGAGGCTGCCGCCCTGCGCGCCCGAGCCCGGATCGGTCGAGACCTCCTTGGCGACTTCGGCGAAATCCTCGCCCGCCTCGAGCCGCTCCATCACGGCCTCAGCCTCTTCCTCGGTCTCCACGAGGATGTGGCTGGCATTGTATTCCTTGGTCGCCTCGGCATCGGCGAAGGCCTCGTCATAGGCGGCCTGCAGCTCCTCCTCCGAGACCTCTTCGGTCATCATCGCGTTGATCGCCTCGCCCGCGAGCAGCGAGCGGCGCTGGTTCTCGAGCGCGTATTCGACGCGGGCCGGGGTCTCGTCGAGCGTGTCGGCCAGCACCTGCTGCTGCACGAGCTGGTCGAGGATGCCCTGGAACAGCGCCTCGGGCGGCAGCTGCTGGTATTGCTGCGGCAGCTGGCTGCGGGTGATGATCATCTCGCCCAGCGTGATCTCGGTGCCGTTCACGGTGGCGACGACATCGGAGGCCTGCTGCGCGGAGGCCATGGAGGCGAGGCCGGCCATCAGGGCGGCGGCGGGCAGCGTGCGGATCATGTGGTTTCCTTCCCTGGCCGCGCGGGGACCGCATCCCGGGCGCGACGTTGACACTCGGTCTCCCGCCCCTTACATCGCCGGATGGGCTGGCAAAGGGCGGCACTTGCGCCCTATCTATGCCCCACATGCGGGGGCGACAAGCGACCTCCTTGCAGATCAATGGACGACGGCAGGAGACAATCGCCAATGCTGGGTATCGGATCGCTGGCCAAGAAGGTCTTCGGCACGCCGAACGACCGCAAGATCAAGTCCACGCGACCGCTGATCGACAAGATCAACGCGCTCGAGCCCGAGTTCCAGGCGCTCGACGACGAGGGCCTCAAGGCCAAGACCGCGGAATTCAAGGACCGGATCGAAAAGGGCGAGAGCCTCGACCACCTGCTGCCCGAGGCCTTCGCCAATTGCCGCGAGGCCGCGCGCCGGGCGCTGGGGCTTCGCGCCTTCGACACGCAGCTGATGGGCGGCATCTTCCTGCATCAGGGCAACATCGCCGAGATGAAGACCGGCGAGGGCAAGACGCTGGTCGCGACCTTCCCGGCCTATCTCAACGGTCTGTCGGGCAAGGGCGTGCATGTCGTCACCGTCAACGACTACCTCGCCAAGCGCGACGCCGAATGGATGAGCAAGGTCTATGGCGCGCTCGGCCTGACCACGGGCGTGGTCTATCCGCAGCAGCCCGAGGCCGAGAAGAAGGGCGCCTACGCCGCCGACATCACCTATGCGACCAACAACGAGCTGGGCTTCGACTATCTGCGCGACAACATGAAGTCCGAGCTGAGCCAGATGAACCAGCGCGGCCACAACTTCGCGATCGTCGACGAGACCGACAGCATCCTGATCGACGAGGCGCGCACGCCGCTGATCATCTCCGGCCCGAGCGAGGACCGCTCGGACCTCTACCGCACCATCGACCGGGTGATCCCCGACCTGACCGACGAGCATTACACGCTCGATGAAAAGACCCGCTCGGTCACCTATACCGACGAGGGCAACGAGTTTCTCGAAGAGCGGCTGCAGGCGCTCGGCATCCTGCCCGAAGGCCAGACGCTCTACGACCCCGAGAGCACGACCATCGTGCACCACGTCAACCAGGGGCTTCGCGCGCACAAGCTCTTCACCCGCGACAAGGACTACATCGTCCGCGACGGGCAGGCGGTGCTGATCGACGAGTTCACGGGCCGCATGATGCAGGGCCGCCGCTTGTCGGACGGCCTGCACCAGGCGATCGAGGCCAAGGAGGAGCTGGACATCCAGCCCGAGAACGTGACGCTGGCCTCCGTCACCTTCCAGAACTATTTCCGCCTCTACGACAAGCTCGCCGGCATGACCGGCACGGCGCTGACCGAGGCCGACGAGTTCTTCGAGATCTACCGCCTCGGTGTGGTCGAGGTGCCGACCAATCGCCCGATCCAGCGGATCGACGAGCATGATCAGGTCTACCGCACCGCGCGCGAGAAGTTCGAGGGCGTGGTCAAGGCGATCAAGGAGGCGCATGAAAAGCGCCAGCCGATCCTCGTCGGCACCACCTCGATCGAGAAATCCGAGTTCCTGAGCCAGATGCTCGAAAAGGAGGGCATCAGGCACAACGTGCTGAACGCCCGCCAGCACGAGCAGGAGGCGCAGATCATTGCCGATGCGGGCAAGCTCGGCGCGGTGACCATCGCCACCAACATGGCCGGGCGCGGCACCGACATCCAGCTTGGCGGCAATGTCGAGCTGAAGGTGCTCGAGGCGCTGGCCGCCGATCCCGAGGCCAACCCCGACGAGATCCGCGCGCGGATCGAGGCCGAGCATGCCGACGAGAAGAAGGCCGTGCTCGAGGCGGGCGGTCTCTTCGTGCTCGCCACCGAGCGCCACGAGAGCCGCCGCATCGACAACCAGCTGCGCGGCCGCTCGGGCCGTCAGGGCGACCCGGGCCGCTCGTCCTTCTTCCTGTCGCTCGAAGACGACCTGATGCGGATCTTCGGCTCCGAGCGGCTGGAAAAGGTGCTCGCCGGTCTTGGCATGAAGGAAGGCGAGGCGATCGTGCACCCTTGGGTGAACAAGTCGCTCGAGCGCGCGCAGGCCAAGGTCGAGGGGCGCAACTTCGACATCCGCAAGCAGCTCCTGAAATACGACGACGTGATGAACGAGCAGCGCAAGGTGATCTTCTCCCAGCGCCGCGAGATCATGGAGGCGCAGGATCTGAGCGAGATCGTCGCCGACATGCGCCATCAGGTGATCGAGGATCTCGTCGCCACCCATATCCCGCCCAAGGCCTATGCCGACCAATGGGACACCGAAGGGCTCTATGCCCAGGCGATCCAGCGGCTCGGCATCGACGTGCCGGTGATGAAATGGGCGCAGGAAGAGGGCGTCGACGACGCGGTGATCCGCGAGCGGCTCGAAGAGGCCTCCGACAAGCTGATGGCCGAGAAGACCGAGGCCTTCGGCCCCGAGACCATGAAGAGCATCGAAAAGCAGGTGCTGTTGCAGACCATTGACGCCAAGTGGCGCGAGCATCTGCTGATGCTCGAACATCTGCGCTCCGTGGTGGGCTTTCGCGGCTATGCGCAGCGCGATCCGCTCAACGAATACAAGACCGAGAGCTTCCAGCTGTTCGAGGGCCTTCTCGACGGGCTGCGCGCCGAGGTGACCGAGAAGCTGGCGCAGGTGCGCCCGATCTCCAAGGAAGAGCAGCAGGCGATGCTGCAGCGCGCGATGCAGGCGCAGGCCGCCCGCGCCCAGGCCTCCGGCACGGGCGCGGGCGCACAGGGCGCTGCGACACAGGGCGCGAAGGCCGCGGCACCCGCCGCCGCCGCCGCGTCTTCGGCTGCCGCGCAACCGGCGACGCCCGAGATGGCCGGAGCCGGGGCTGATGCGTCCGCTGCCGCGCCGTCGCGCGCCCCGGCGCCGGGCTTCGACGAGAACGACCCGGCAAGCTGGGGCTCGCCCTCGCGCAACGGGCCCTGCCCCTGCGGCTCGGGCGAGAAGTTCAAGCATTGCCACGGGCGGATCTGAAGCGCCTGCCGCAATTTCGCCCGCATGACTCCCCCAAGGGGCCGGCTTGCCGTCGCAGGCCGGCCTTTTGCCTTCTCTAGGCTGGAGCCAGCAGAAGGGTAAGGAGCACGTCATGGCCGTATTGCGCTTTTTCGCCACCGCCGGGGCCTGCGCCGCTGCGGCGCTGGCCATCGGCCAGTTCATGCAGACCGGCGTCTCGCGCGCCTCCGCCACCCCCGTGGACCTGCCCGTCACCTATCCCGAACCGCCGATGATGGTGGGTCCGATGCCCGAGACCGCCCCGCCCGCCGCCATCGCCTTCGACAGGCCGGTGCCGATGCGCGCGCCCGCGCCTCTGGTCCGGCTGCCGGTGCCGGAGGCCCGCGCCGCCTGCGCCTTGTCCTTCTCGGCCGAGGCCCGCCCCGGCGCGATGGCCGCGCTGCGCCTCAAGGCGCCCTGCGCGCCCGAGGCGCGCGTCGTGCTGCGCCATCAGGGGCTCAGCGTCACCCTGCTCACCGACGCGCAGGGCCGGGCCGAGACGCTGTTTCCCGCCCTTGCTGAAAGCGCCGTCTTCATGGCCGAAACCGGTGGCGAGACCGCGATCGCCAGCGTCGATCTGCCCGACATGGCCGAATGGCAGCGCGTGGCGCTGCAATGGCGCGAAAGCGATGGCGTCTCGCTGCATGCGCTGGCCCCGGGCGGGCGGCCCGGCGGGGCGGGCGACCTCGGCCTCTCGACCCCCGAGGCGGCAGGGCCGATGGCGGCGCGGGTGACCGCGTTGGGCCATGCCGCGGCCCCCGCGGCGCGGCTGGCGCAGGTCTATTCCGCCCCGGCGGAGGAGAGGCGCAGCCTGCGCGTCGAGATCGAGGTCACCGAGAGCAATTGCGGCGCGCCGGTGCTGGCCGAGATGGTGCGCAGCGACGGCGCGGGCGGGCTCTCCAGCCTCGACCTCGAAGTCACGCTTCCGGGCTGCGAGGCCCTGGGCGAGCTTCTCGTCTTGCAAAATCTCGGGGCGGAGCTGACACTTGCGGCAAGATGACGCCCGACAGATCCCCATTTTTCTTTCCAGCAAAGATCCTGCGATGCGCGGCCCTCTGGGCCGCGCTGACGCTTGCGCCGCAGGCGGCTTTCGCGCAGGAGCCCGAAGGCCGGCTGCGGCTGACCTCGCGCAGCGGCTCGCTGAGCCTCACGGGCAGCTTTCTGGGCTATGACGGCCGCTACCTGCGGATCGCCACCGAACATGGCGAACTGACGCTGCCCTTGGCGAGCGTGATCTGCGAGGGGGCGGACTGCCCCGATCCCGAGACATGGGTGCCCGAGCTGCGGCTTTCGGGGGCGGGGCGGCTGGGCGAGCTGGTGCTGCCGGCGCTGGTCGAGGGCTATGCCCGCGCCCGCGGCTGGGAGCCCGCCCGCATCGAGACCGATGACGGACACGCGCTCTACAGCCTTGCCCTGCCGCGGGAGACCGAAGGGGCCGAGGAGACGGACGCGGCGGAGAGCGCCGGGCGCGAGCGGCTGCGCATCTCGTTCCGGCTGACCTCGACCGATGACGGCTTTGCCGATCTGCTGGCCAACGAGGCCGACATGGCGATGGCCGAGCGGCTGCTCGATGCCGAGGAGCTGTCATTGGCGCGCGATGCCGGGCTCGGGCGGCTCGACGCGCCGGGGCGGCTGCAACTCGTCGGGCTCGATGCGCTGGTGCCGGTGGTGGCGCCGGGCCATGATCTGCGCGCGCTGTCGCTGTCGCAGCTGTCGCGGCTCTTTGCGGGCGAGATCGCCGACTGGTCGCGGCTGGGCGGCGCGGCGGGGCCGGTGCGGCTGCATCTGGAGGCCGGGACGAGCGGCCAGATGCAGGGCTTCGAGGCGCTGGTGATCGAGGGGATGGGGCGCGCGCTGTCCGAAGAGGTGATCCGCCATCCCGATGCCGCGGCGCTGGCGGAGGCGGTCGCGGCCGATCCCGGCGCGATCGGCATGCTGCCCTTCGGGCAGTTGGGGGCGACGCAGCCGCTGGCGCTGAGCGGTCCATGCGGGCTGCGCAGCACGGCGCGGCCCGAAACCGTCTCCACCGGGGATTTCCCGCTGACTTTGCCGCTCGTGCTCTACCGCCCGATGCGCCGCCTGCCCGACGCGGCGGAAGCCTTTCTCGGCTGGATCGCCACGGCGGAGGCGCAGCTGGTGCTGCGCCGCGCCGGCGTGACCGGGCTGGCGCCGATCCCGATCCCGATCGAGGATCAGGGCGCGCGGCTGGCCGGCGCGGTGCTGTCGGCCGGGGAGGATGTCGGGCTCGCGGATCTGCAGCGGATGCTCGAAACCCTCGATGGGCATCAAAGGCTCTCCACCACCTTCCGCTTCGAGGCGGGGGAGGCCGTGCTCGACGCGGTGTCGCGTAGCCGCGTGGTGCAGCTCGCCCAGTCGATCCGCGACGGGCGCCACAATGGCGACGCGCTGCTGCTCGCGGGTTTTTCGGACGGGCGCGGCGGGCCGGTCGCCAATCAGGATCTCTCGCTCGACCGCGCGACGGCGGTGCGCGCGGCGGTGCTGTCGCTTTTGGGCGGCGCGCTGCCGCCGGGGGTGACGCTCGATGTGGCGGCCTTCGGCGAGGCGATGCCGATGGGCTGCGACGACAGCGCGACCGGGCGCGGCATCAACCGCCGGGTCGAGCTTTGGGTCGCGCCGCTGGACTAGAGCAGCCCGTCGGCGCGAAAGCTGGTCTCGCGCGATTTGCCGATGACGAGATGATCGTGCAGCACCAGCCCGAGCGCCCGCGCCGCCGCCTCGATCTGTGCCGTCATGGTAATGTCGGCCTGCGAAGGGGTCGGGTCGCCCGAGGGGTGGTTGTGCACGAGGATCAGCGCCGAGGCGTTGAGCTCCAGCGCCCGCTTGACCACCTCGCGCGGATAGACCGGCACATGGTCGACCGTGCCGCGCCCCTGCGCCTCGTCGGCGATCAGCACGTTGCGCCGGTCGAGGAACAGCACGCGGAACTGCTCGGTGTCGCGATGCGCCATCACGGTGCGGCAGTAGTCCAGGAGCGGCTCCCAGCCCGAGAGCACGGGACGCGAGATCACCCGGGCGCGGGCCATGCGGTGCGCCACCGCCTCGGCCACCTTGATCTCGCAAAGCACCGCCGGGCCGACGCCCTCGATCTCCGACAGCCGGGGCGCAGGCGCGGCGAGCACGCGGTTGAGATCGCCGAAGGCGTCGATCAGGCGGCGCGCCAATGGCTTCACGTCGCGGCGCGGAATGGCGCGGAACAGCAAAAGCTCCAGCAGCTCGTAATCGGGCATGGCGTCGGCCCCGCCCGAGAGGAACCTCTCGCGCAAGCGGCGGCGATGATCGGCCATGTAGGAGGGGATGCGCCCCTTCGGCAGCGGCGCGACCTCGGCCACCTCGTCATGGTCGAAGGGCAGGGAACGCTCGGCGAATGAAGGGTCGAAATCCATGCCCGCGAGTGTCTCGCGGGCATGGTTAATGCAGGCTTAACGCCAGAGCGGCGGGGGCCGGGCTCAGCCCTTCATCGAATCCCAGAATCCGCGCACGGCGGAGAAGAAGTTCGAGCTTTCGGGGTTGTTCTTCTCGCTCGCCTCGTCGAATTCGCGCAGCAATTCGCGCTGGCGCGAGGTGAGGTTCACCGGCGTTTCGACCGCGAGCTCGATGAACATCTCGCCGCGCTGGCCACCCCTGAGCGCGGGCATGCCCTTGCCCCTGAGCCGCATCTGCCGGCCCGACTGGCTGCCCTCGGGGATCTTCACGCGGCTCTTGCCGCCATCGATGGTCGGCACCTCGATGTCGCCGCCCAGCGCCGCCGTCGCCATGGAGACGGGCACGCGGCAATAGAGATCGTGGCCGTCGCGCTTGAAGAGCTGATGCTCGGCCACGTCGATGAAGATGTAGAGATCGCCCGAGGGGCCGCCCCTGAGCCCGGCCTCGCCCTCGCCGGCGAGCCGGATGCGGGTGCCGGTCTCGACACCGGCGGGGATGTTGACCGAGAGGGATTTCTCCTTCTCGACCCGGCCCGCGCCCTGGCAGACCCGGCAAGGGTCCTTGATGATCTGACCGATGCCGTTGCAGGTCGGGCAGGTGCGCTCGACGGTGAAGAAGCCCTGCTGCGCGCGCACCTTGCCCATGCCCGAACAGGTCGGGCAGGTGGCGGGCTCCGAGCCGTCGGAGGCGCCCGAGCCCGAGCATTTGCCGCAGGTGACGGAGGTGGGCACCGTCACGGTCTTCTGCATGCCGGCAAAGGCGTCTTCGAGGCTGATGCGCAGGTTGTAGCGCAGATCGTTGCCGCGCGCGGCCCGGCTGCGACCGCCACCGCCGCGCTGGCCGCCCATGAAATCGCCGAACAGGTCGTCGAACACGTCCGAGAAGGCCGAGGCGAAATCGCCCTGGCCGCGGAAGCCGCCCGCGCCGCCGCCCGGACGACCGCCGCCCATGCCGCCCTCGAAGGCGGCGTGGCCGTAGCGGTCATAGGCGGCCTTCTTGTCGGCGTCCTTGAGGACGTCATAGGCCTCATTGGCGGCCTTGAACTGCTCTTCGGCGTTGGGATTGTCGGAATTGCGGTCGGGGTGAAGCTCCTTGGCCTTGCGGCGATAGGCTTTCTTGATCTCGTCGGCGGAGGCGCCCTTAGAGACCCCGAGCGTTTCGTAATAGTCGCGTTTGGCCATGGGATCATCCAACATTCTTGAAACGGAAAGGAGCCGGCCCGGTCGCCGGGCCGGCTCCTTGGACTAGAGCTCGCGCGGCGCCTCAGCGGCTCCGCTTGTCGTCGTCCAGATCCTCGAAGTCGGCGTCCACGATACCGTCGTCATCGGCATCCTTCGACTTGGCGTCCGTGCCCTGCGGCTCTTCCTCGCCGGCCTCTTCCTGGCTGGCCTTGTAGATCGCCTCGCCGAGCTTCATCGAGGCCTCGGAGACGTTCTGGATGCCCGAGCGGATCTTTTCGGGGTTGTCCCCGTCCAGCTCGTCCTTGAGCGCGGCGATGGCCAGCTCGATCGCCTCGACGGTCGAGGGATCGACCTTGTCGGAATGCTCCTCGAGCGACTTCTCGGTCGAGTGGATCAGGCTCTCGGCCTGGTTCCTGGCTTCGACCAGATCGCGGCGCTGCTTGTCGGCATCGGCGTTCTCCTCCGCCTCGCGCACCATCTTCTCGATGTCCTCGTCGGTGAGACCGCCCGAGGCCTGGATGGTGATCTTCTGCTCCTTTCCGGTGCCCTTGTCCTTGGCCGAGACCGACACGATGCCGTTGGCGTCGATGTCGAAGGTCACCTCGATCTGCGGCATGCCGCGCGGCGCGGGCGGGATGTTCTCGAGGTTGAACTGACCCAGCATCTTGTTGTCCTGGGCCATCTCGCGCTCACCCTGGAAGACCCGGATGGTCACCGCGTTCTGGTTGTCCTCGGCGGTCGAGAAGATCTGGCTCTTCTTGGTCGGGATCGTGGTGTTGCGGTCGATCAGACGGGTGAACACGCCACCCAGCGTCTCGATGCCGAGGCTCAGCGGGGTCACATCGAGAAGCACCACGTCCTTGACGTCGCCCTGCAGCACGCCGGCCTGGATCGCCGCGCCCAGCGCCACGACCTCGTCGGGGTTCACGCCCTTGTGCGGCTCCTTGCCGAAGAACTTGGTCACCTCCTCGATCACCTTGGGCATGCGGGTCATGCCGCCGACCAGCACGACCTCGTCGATCTCGGAGGTCGAGATGCCGGCATCCTTGAGCGCGGCCTGGCAGGGCTTCATCGAGGATTTGATCAGGTCGCCCACGAGGCTTTCCAGCTTGGCGCGGGTCAGCTTCATGACGAGGTGCAGCGGCGTGCCGGTCTTGCCGTCCATCGAGATGAAGGGCTGGTTGATCTCGGTCTGGTTCGAGGAGGACAGCTCGATCTTGGCCTTCTCGGCGGCTTCCTTCAGGCGCTGCAGCGCCATCTTGTCGCCGGTCAGGTCGGTGCCGTGCTCCTTCTTGAACTCCTCGGCGAGGTAGTTGACGATCCGCATGTCGAAGTCTTCGCCACCGAGGAAGGTGTCGCCATTGGTCGACTTCACCTCGAACAGACCGTCATCGATCTCGAGGATGGTGACGTCGAAGGTGCCGCCGCCGAGGTCGTAGACGGCGATGGTCTTGCTGTCCTTCTTGTCGAGGCCGTAGGCCAGCGCCGCGGCGGTCGGCTCGTTGATGATGCGCAGCACTTCGAGGCCGGCGATCTTGCCCGCGTCCTTGGTCGCCTGACGCTGGGCGTCGTTGAAATAGGCGGGAACGGTGATGACGGCCTGCGTCACCTCTTCGCCGAGATAGGATTCGGCGGTTTCCTTCATCTTCTGCAGCGTGAAGGCGGAGATCTGCGACGGCGAGTACTTCTCGCCCTTCACCTCGACCCAGGCGTCGCCATTGCCGCCGTCGACGATGGTGTAGGGGACCAGCTTGCGGTCCTTCTCGACCGCGGCGTCGGACATGCGGCGGCCGATCAGGCGCTTGACCGCGTGGATGGTGTTGGACGGGTTGGTGACGGCCTGCCGCTTGGCGGGCTGGCCGACCAGACGCTCGTCATCGGTGAAGGCGACGATCGACGGCGTGGTGCGCGCGCCTTCGGAGTTCTCGATCACGCGGGGCTGCGAGCCGTCCATGATCGCGACGCAGGAGTTGGTGGTCCCGAGGTCGATGCCGATTACTTTAGCCATGTTCAAAACCCTCTAGCTCTAGGCGGTTTTCCGGTGCGGACCCGTTGAGGCATCTGCCCCGGACAGGAGAGAAGCGACGGAACTGGAGCCCGTCGCGGATCACTGGGCTATATAGGGAGGGCGTTTTCGGGCTGCAACTGGCAGAGGTGGTGCGAGAGCGCCATTTTCTGATGCGGATGGAACCAAAGCCGGGGGAAGGCACATGGGCGAGCCCGAGATCGACCTGCGCGGGGTGCGCGTGCTGCCCGGCCTCATCGAAGCCGGGGCGCAGGCGGCGATGCTGGCCGATCTGCGCGAGGTGGCGCGCGCCGCCCCGGTGATGCGGCCCGTGACCCGGCGCGGGCCGATGAGCGTGCGCATGACCTCGGCCGGGCGGCTGGGCTGGGTCGCCGACCGGCGCGGCTACCGCTACGAGGCCGTGCATCCCGAGACGGGCGCGCCCTGGCCGCCGATCCCCGACAGCGTGCTGGCGGTCTGGCGCGCGGTCTCGGGCGTGGAGGCCGATCCCGACAGCTGCCTCGTCAACCTCTACCGCGAAGGGGCGAGGATGGGGATGCACCAGGATCGCGACGAGGGGGATTTCTCCTTCCCGGTGGTGTCGATCTCGCTTGGCGACGAGGCGCTGTTTCGCGTCGGCTCGGTCGAGAAGGGCGGCCCGACCGCCTCGCTCTGGCTGCGCTCGGGCGACGTGGCGGTGATGGCCGGCGCGGCGCGGCTGGTGCATCACGGCATCGACCGGCTGCGCGAGGGCTCCTCGACACTGATCCCGGGCGGCGGGCGGATCAACGTCACGCTGCGCGTGGTGCGGGC